>NZ_JCAPDN010000001.1:0-1768326 GCF_059735605.1 Alcaligenes sp. LTN-3
CAGTAGAACGACAGGCAACTGTCACTGCTCTTTAACAATTAACAGCCGATAAGTGTGGGCGCTTGGAATGAGCGAGTCGAACCCTTCGGGGATCGCCACAAGTTTGTATCAAGTGCTCACAAACGAAAGATGAAGAATTACCTTGTGTAACTCTGAATTTTTCTTTGAGACACAATCGGTCTCGTCGCAAGACGGGACAACCACAGAGATTAAACTGAAGAGTTTGATCCTGGCTCAGATTGAACGCTAGCGGGATGCTTTACACATGCAAGTCGAACGGCAGCACGAGAGAGCTTGCTCTCTTGGTGGCGAGTGGCGGACGGGTGAGTAATATATCGGAACGTGCCCAGTAGCGGGGGATAACTACTCGAAAGAGTGGCTAATACCGCATACGCCCTACGGGGGAAAGGGGGGGATTCTTCGGAACCTCTCACTATTGGAGCGGCCGATATCGGATTAGCTAGTTGGTGGGGTAAAGGCTCACCAAGGCAACGATCCGTAGCTGGTTTGAGAGGACGACCAGCCACACTGGGACTGAGACACGGCCCAGACTCCTACGGGAGGCAGCAGTGGGGAATTTTGGACAATGGGGGAAACCCTGATCCAGCCATCCCGCGTGTATGATGAAGGCCTTCGGGTTGTAAAGTACTTTTGGCAGAGAAGAAAAGGTATCTCCTAATACGAGATACTGCTGACGGTATCTGCAGAATAAGCACCGGCTAACTACGTGCCAGCAGCCGCGGTAATACGTAGGGTGCAAGCGTTAATCGGAATTACTGGGCGTAAAGCGTGTGTAGGCGGTTCGGAAAGAAAGATGTGAAATCCCAGGGCTCAACCTTGGAACTGCATTTTTAACTGCCGAGCTAGAGTATGTCAGAGGGGGGTAGAATTCCACGTGTAGCAGTGAAATGCGTAGATATGTGGAGGAATACCGATGGCGAAGGCAGCCCCCTGGGATAATACTGACGCTCAGACACGAAAGCGTGGGGAGCAAACAGGATTAGATACCCTGGTAGTCCACGCCCTAAACGATGTCAACTAGCTGTTGGGGCCGTTAGGCCTTAGTAGCGCAGCTAACGCGTGAAGTTGACCGCCTGGGGAGTACGGTCGCAAGATTAAAACTCAAAGGAATTGACGGGGACCCGCACAAGCGGTGGATGATGTGGATTAATTCGATGCAACGCGAAAAACCTTACCTACCCTTGACATGTCTGGAATGCCGAAGAGATTTGGCAGTGCTCGCAAGAGAACCGGAACACAGGTGCTGCATGGCTGTCGTCAGCTCGTGTCGTGAGATGTTGGGTTAAGTCCCGCAACGAGCGCAACCCTTGTCATTAGTTGCTACGCAAGAGCACTCTAATGAGACTGCCGGTGACAAACCGGAGGAAGGTGGGGATGACGTCAAGTCCTCATGGCCCTTATGGGTAGGGCTTCACACGTCATACAATGGTCGGGACAGAGGGTCGCCAACCCGCGAGGGGGAGCCAATCTCAGAAACCCGATCGTAGTCCGGATCGCAGTCTGCAACTCGACTGCGTGAAGTCGGAATCGCTAGTAATCGCGGATCAGAATGTCGCGGTGAATACGTTCCCGGGTCTTGTACACACCGCCCGTCACACCATGGGAGTGGGTTTCACCAGAAGTAGGTAGCCTAACCGTAAGGAGGGCGCTTACCACGGTGGGATTCATGACTGGGGTGAAGTCGTAACAAGGTAGCCGTATCGGAAGGTGCGGCTGGATCACCTCCTTTTAGAGCGAATGGCTCGCAAAGCGAAAGCGTCCACACTTATTGGCTGTTAGTTAATGTCATGACCATTGAAGGTATCGCCCACTGGTGATAGATGGGTCAGTAGCTCAGTCGGTTAGAGCACCGTCTTGATAAGGCGGGGGTCGTTGGTTCGATTCCAACTTGACCCACCAACGATTACCTCGGGGGATTAGCTCAGCTGGGAGAGCACCTGCTTTGCAAGCAGGGGGTCGTCGGTTCGATCCCGTCATCCTCCACCACCGCTTTTGTGGTTGGTAGATACAGCAAGGTTCATGACAGAGTATAGGGCACAGGACAACAACGGTTGGCCTGGCGTTAGATTCAACGAAGAGTGTTCTTTTACAAGAATACTGCTCGTTGGGTTATACAACCCACGAATTGCTCTTTAACAATTAGGAAGAAGCACAACGAAGGTGTGTTGTCTAATAAACGCAAAGCGATTAGTCGCCTTGTGATGACAATACACGGGTTGTGATTGCAACAGAACAAATTATGTTCAACGAAAGTTCTCAAAAATATAGACGTTGTTCAGTCTTCGGATTGGATAACAGCTAAGGATTGATGAACGGCAACAACGTATACTCATATTCCTATAACAGCACCAAGCGTTATAGGATCAAGCGAATAAGTGCATATGATGGATGCCTTGGCGATCACAGGCGATGAAGGACGCGGTAGCCTGCGAAAAGCTACGGGGAGCTGGCAAACAAGCTTTGATCCGTAGATGTCCGAATGGGGAAACCCACCGTAGTAATACGGTATCCCATGCTGAATACATAGGCATGTGGAGGCGAACCGAGTGAACTGAACCATCTCAGTAACTCGAGGAAAAGAAATCAACCGAGATTCCGGAAGTAGTGGCGAGCGAAACCGGACCAGCCTGGATGTTTTAGCGTAGTGAATAGTCGAATGGAATGGAAAGTCCAGCCGTAGCAGGTGATAGCCCTGTAGGCGAAATTCAGTACGTGGAACTAAGCATCGAACAAGTAGGGCGGGACACGTGAAATCCTGTCTGAATATGGGGGGACCATCCTCCAAGGCTAAATACTCGTGATCGACCGATAGTGAACCAGTACCGTGAGGGAAAGGCGAAAAGAACCCCGGAAGGGGAGTGAAATAGATCCTGAAATCGTATGCATACAAACAGTAGGAGCACCCTCGTGGTGTGACTGCGTACCTTTTGTATAATGGGTCAGCGACTTACATTCAGTGGCAAGCTTAACCGAATAGGGGAGGCGTAGCGAAAGCGAGTCCGAATAGGGCGATTCAGTCGCTGGGTGTAGACCCGAAACCAGGCGATCTATCCATGGCCAGGTTGAAGGCACGGTAACACGTGCTGGAGGACCGAACCCACTAATGTTGAAAAATTAGGGGATGAGCTGTGGATCGGAGTGAAAGGCTAAACAAGCCTGGAGATAGCTGGTTCTCTCCGAAAACTATTTAGGTAGTGCCTCGTATATTACTGCCGGGGGTAGAGCACTGTTATGGCTAGGGGGTCACAGCGACTTACCAAACCATGGCAAACTCCGAATACCGGCAAGTACAGTACGGGAGACAGAGCACCGGGTGCTAACGTCCGGACTCAAGAGGGAAACAACCCAGACCGCCAGCTAAGGTCCCTAACTATGGCTAAGTGGGAAACGAAGTGGGAAGGCATAGACAGTCAGGAGGTTGGCTTAGAAGCAGCCATCCTTTAAAGAAAGCGTAATAGCTCACTGATCGAGTCGTCCTGCGCGGAAGATGTAACGGGGCTAAGCCATAGACCGAAGCTGCGGATGTGTACTTTTAGTACACATGGTAGGAGAGCGTTCCGTAAGCCTGTGAAGGTGTTCCGTGAGGAATGCTGGAGGTATCGGAAGTGAGAATGCTGACATGAGTAGCGATAAAGGGGGTGAAAAGCCCCCTCGCCGTAAGTCCAAGGTTTCCTGCGCAACGTTCATCGGCGCAGGGTGAGTCGGCCCCTAAGGCGAGGCAGAGATGCGTAGCTGATGGGAAGCGGGTTAATATTCCCGCACCGTCGTAGAGTGCGATGGGGGGACGGATTGCAGAATGTTATCGGGGTGTTGGATGTCCCCGTTGGCGCATCATAGAAGGCACTTAGGCAAATCCGGGTGCGTAATTCAAGGGTGTGACTGAATAGAGCTTCGGCTCTAAACTAACTGGAAGCAGTTCCAAGAAAAGCCTCTAAGCTTCAGCTCTACGAGACCGTACCGCAAACCGACACAGGTGGACGGGATGAATATTCCAAGGCGCTTGAGAGAACTCAGGAGAAGGAACTCGGCAAATTAATACCGTAACTTCGGGAGAAGGTATGCCTCATTAGTGTGATGTGCCTGCGCACAAAGCATGAAGAGGCCGCAGTGAATCGGTGGCTGCGACTGTTTACTAAAAACACAGCACTCTGCAAACACGAAAGTGGACGTATAGGGTGTGACGCCTGCCCGGTGCCGGAAGGTTAAGTGATGGGGTGCAAGCTCTTGATCGAAGCCCCGGTAAACGGCGGCCGTAACTATAACGGTCCTAAGGTAGCGAAATTCCTTGTCGGGTAAGTTCCGACCTGCACGAATGGCGTAACGATGGCCACACTGTCTCCTCCTGAGACTCAGCGAAGTTGACATGGTTGTGATGATGCAATCTCCCCGCGGCTAGACGGAAAGACCCCATGAACCTTTACTGTAGCTTTGCATTGGATTGTGAACCGGCCTGTGTAGGATAGGTGGGAGACGTTGAAGCGTGGTCGCCAGATCGCGTGGAGTCATCCTTGAAATACCACCCTGGTCTGTTTGCGGTTCTAACCTAGGTCCCTTATCGGGATCGGGGACCGTGCATGGTGGGCAGTTTGACTGGGGCGGTCTCCTCCTAAAGTGTAACGGAGGAGTTCGAAGGTACGCTAGAGACGGTCGGAAATCGTCTTGATAGTGCAATGGCATAAGCGTGCTTGACTGTGAGACTGACAAGTCGAACAGGTACGAAAGTAGGACATAGTGATCCGGTGGTTCTGTATGGAAGGGCCATCGCTCAACGGATAAAAGGTACTCTGGGGATAACAGGCTGATACCGCCCAAGAGTTCATATCGACGGCGGTGTTTGGCACCTCGATGTCGGCTCATCTCATCCTGGGGCTGTAGCCGGTCCCAAGGGTATGGCTGTTCGCCATTTAAAGAGGTACGTGAGCTGGGTTTAAAACGTCGTGAGACAGTTTGGTCCCTATCTGCCGTGGGCGTTGGATATTTGACGGAGCCTGCTCCTAGTACGAGAGGACCGGAGTGGACGTACCACTGGTGTATCGGTTGTCATGCCAATGGCATTGCCGAGTAGCTACGTACGGAAGAGATAACCGCTGAAGGCATCTAAGCGGGAAACTCGTCTGAAGATTAGATATCCCGGAGGCTTGACCTCCCTGTAGGGTCGTCCGAGACCAGGACGTTGATAGGCTGGGTGTGGAAGTGCAGTAATGCATGTAGCTAACCAGTACTAATTGCCCGTGTGGCTTGATCCTATAACCCTTGAGGTTGTAGTGAGTTAAGTTGTTGACCACAGAACGTAATATTGAAGTGCAGCGCAACCCGCGCTCGACACCTTCGTAACCGCTGCTAGCTGATCCGTACTGATCGCTGGCAGTGTGCTTCTTCCAATTGGCTGGGACGTCCCTGTAAAGACGGCCTGGCAACCAGTTACGCTTGACGACCATAGCAAGGTGGTCCCACACCTTCCCATCCCGAACAGGATTGTGAAACGCCTTTGCGCCGATGATAGTGGACGGACGTCTGTGAAAGTAGGTCATCGTCAAGCTCTTATTGCTCAAAACCCCCGCAAGTATCCCTTGCGGGGGTTTTGTTTTTTATGCGCGCCACACGTACACCCTGCTGCTCAGCCGTGTTCTGGCGGCAGTAAAGACCGGATCCCTGCGATCATCGGTCGGACGTCCCTTCCTTCCTCCTGGCCCGTTCTAGGCACCCTTACCGTTCTTTCCTTTGTACGGCTGCTGCACCCTGTTTAGACGAACATGGTGGTCACTTTACGCCTGGCGTTTGTTGCTGGGGTGCGGTTGTGACTGTCTCTTCAGCTTATCTCGATCAGCTATCTTCTTTAATCGCCCTTTTTGTCTCTTCCCAATGTTTTTTTAGGGCAGCTTTGGCTTGTGAGAAAAGGTTCTTACTGAGCTGTTTATTTTGCAGCTTTTTATAGTCGCCTGATCTAGACTTGGGTTCTATCCACACTTTGAATGTTTCAGGATCGATGGCGAGGAGGCCTCTATCCCATAGTGTATGCAGGTCAGCCCTTAGCAGGATTCCATTGCCAATTTGATTCGTGGATTTCCCGTTGTAAGGCGTAATATGCGCAGCTTGCAAAACATCAACTATTACGCAACCGGAGATTGGACACATCTGTTGATAATGTTTAATCAGTTTTTGCCTGAATTGTGGTTGGCCTTGGCGCTTTGTGACCTGGCGCTCTATCAGCTCTCTTCCTTCTTGCTCTGAACTGGGGTTGTACGAATTATTGTTTTCATCACTATGAAGTGTTTTGCTGCTAGCTTTTCTCTGTTTTTCACTCGGAAAGGTGTGTGTCAGTTCCAGAAATTGAGACAATTCCTCTAATGGGTCTAAAGGTGTGATGTTGAAATGAACTACCTGTATTGAGGGCTGACCCTCTGCATCTTTTAGCATTTCGACTTCAAACCGTTTGGGAACACGGTAAGGTGCTCGAAGCTCGAATTGCAGTCTTATATGCTGTTGTCGTCCATAGATTTTGAGCTGATAGATGAGTGGGTCGTCGGAGGTAGAGGCAAAGCGGTACTCTACGGTTCTGGCTCGATTTATATAACCGTGATATCCACCTACGTAGCGAGAGTAGAGAAACTCAAGGATGCGATCTAGGTTTTTTGTGGACTCTCTATGGTTGGCTCTCCATTTCTTGGCCTCAGGTTTTGTATTCGGATCCGGATCGCGCCCATGTGTCAAAGGAGCTGATTTAGGTGAGTGTTTTTTAGGTTGATTCTTGATCATACGGTTCAAATAGAAGTGAGGAAGCTTGCTCTTCTAAAGATGGTAATAGCTAATTTCAACGAGAGTTCCATAGAAAAGCAGTGGTTTCTTACCCTGCAATAAAAGTATGTAATTCTGGGGGCTTTGATGCCAAAGTTCTGAGTGAAATCCTACTCAGTTTCCTCTTTGCGCCGTAGAATACGGATAAATACTTTAGAGCTAAAGGAGTTGCCCGTGAGTGCAGAGACAACAGTAGATGCGATTGTGGTTGGGGCAGGGCACAATGGTCTGGCGGCGGCTGTGGAGTTAGCCAGCCGTGGTTGGAAGGTTCAAGTTGTGGAAGCCAAACGTTCGGCTGGCGGTGCGGTCAGCACTCAAGAGCTGACCTTGCCGGGCTTCAAGCATGACGTATGTGCCATGAACCTGTCCTCTTTTGCCGGCTCTGCGTTTTTCCAGCGTCATAAGGATGCTTTGGGCCGCCATGGTCTGGCTTTCGTCCCCGCAGAGCATTGCTTTGCCAGTGTGTTCCGGGATCAAAGCTATTTGGGTGTCAGCACGAATCTGGAAACGACCTTGGCGCGCATTCGTGCGGTTTCTGAAAAAGACGCTCAGGCCTGGCAAGCCATGCTGGAGGACTTTCAGCGTAAAGCTCCTCATTTGTTTGCGGTGCTGGGTAGCCCTATGCCTTCCATGGGCCTGTTCAAAAGCGCGTGGAAGAGCTGGCGTGAGCTGGGCAAGGATGGCGTGGCCGAGCTGATGCAATTGCTGCTGGCGACGCCTCGTGACTTTCTGGACCGCCATTTCGAGAGCGACTCATTGAAAGCCATGATGGCGGCCTGGGGGCTGCATGTGGATTTCACACCAGACACTGCCGGTGGTGCCTTGTTCCCTTACCTTGAATCCATGGCTAATCAAGCTTTCGGTATGGTGATCGGGCAGGGCGGTGCCGATACGATTATTCGTGCCATGACGGGTTTGTTGCACGAGTTGGGCGGGGAGCTGCTATTGAATGCCCCCGTGCAAACGATTGAGCAGGAAAACGGTCGAGCCAGTGGTGTCGTTCTGGCCGATGGCCGCCACCTGAAAGCGCGCAAGGCCGTGATTGCGAATCTGAATCCTCAACTCGTCTTTGGTCGTCTGGTGCAGTCCGCTGCGGTTCCCAAAGATTATCAGAAGAAAGTCGATGCCTTCCGCCCCGGTTTGGGCACCATGATGATTCATTTGGCGCTGGATGGCTTGCCTGACTGGAAAGCCGGTGCCGAGCTGCAGCGTTTCTCCTACGTGCATCTGGCACCCGATATGGCCATGATGAGCCGTGTCTACGCCGAAGCCGCCGCAGGCTTGTTGCCTGCCGAGCCTGTGCTGGTGGTTGGGCAGGGTACGGCCCTGGATCCTTCCCGCGCCCCAGCGGGGAAACATACCTTGTGGATTCAAGTGCGTGTGCTACCTGCTCAGGTCAAAGGCGATGCTGCTGCTCAGATTGCGGCCGGCGACTGGTCACAGCTGAAAGAGGCGTATGCAGAGCGGGTTCTGGATTTGCTCGAAAGCTATGCGCCCGGTTTGCGTAGCAAGATTCTGGGCCGCCACATCATGTCGCCCCAGGATCTGGAGCAGTTCAATGCGAACTTGATTGGTGGTGATAACCTCTCGGGCAGCCACCACCTAGATCAGAACTTTTTCTTTCGCCCAGTGGCCGGCTACTCCAAATACAAGACGCCGATCAAGGATCTGTACTTATGCGGTGCCTCGACCTGGCCGGGTGCAGGGACAGGGGCTGGATCAGGCTATATGCTGGCCGATCTGCTGGCGAAGTAAGCCCACAGAACCTAAAGGCCATTCAGACGCTGCCGAGCATGCTCCAGGCGTAACTGTTTGGCCTCCATCTCCTGAAGCTGTCGCCGAATCCCATCAATATGTTCTTTGGCTGCGCGTCGGGCCAAGTCCGCTTGACCTTGCGTGACGGCATTACATAAACGGGCATGCTGTCTGTCCAGCCTGCGTTTGGAATCATGATCGGGGTACAGGTGCTGCACGGACACGCGTACCGTGGACAACATCAAGTCGTTGAACAGGCTGATCATGTGTACCAGCACCGGATTATGCGAGGCCTCACAGATAGCGGCATGAAAAGCGTGGTCGGCACGAGCAACCTGTTCAGGAGCCGCATCCTGCATTTGCAGATCTTCCAGTTCCTGAAAGCGCCGTCTTATCATGATGTGATCCGCTTCTGTCCCTCTGGAGGCAGCTAACTGGGCGGCCTCGCTTTCCAATAACTCACGCACTTCCAGCAAGTCATACAGTGTGCGCCCTTGCGCTTGCAGCAGATGCTCCAGCGGTTTGCTGACAGTGGAGTCAATCAGGTTGGCAACGAAGGACCCTTTGCCATGTCGGGTTTCAATCAAGCCGCGCACGCGCAGGATTTGTAGTCCTTCCCGCAGGGCAGAGCGGGACACTGCTAGCCGTTGCGTCAGTTGCCGCTCGGACGGCAAAACTTGTCCCGGTTTCAGGACGCCATCCATAATAAATGTTTCGATGCGTTGGGCGACCAGCTCGGCGGTGACTTCTAAACGCTTGGGTTCCTGCATGTTCATTCGTGGTCAGACCAGTTGTATGCGTGTGAAAATGATAACAAGCTGATTATCTATCTGTCTGATTTTTAAGTATAAAGATAAACCCTAATACTCTCTAAGGGTAAAAACTGGTCGGACCAGTAGTCTGGCGGCTGGACAAGCCTGCCAGCATCAAAGACCATCCGTTTCAGGAGACTTTAAAAGACAGGAGGCGTCATGAGCTTGCGCTACGACGAAAAACTGGACGGAGTGCTGCCCCGCGTGGACAAAATGCAGCTGCTTAGCCGTTTGCGTGATGATATTCCCGACCTGGATGTGCTGCACACGGATGAGCAGTTGCACCCTTATGAGTGTGATGGGCTCAGTGTGTATCGCGCCAAACCCTTGCTGGTGGTGTTGCCTCGTAATGTGGAGCAGGTACAGGCCGTAATGCGTTTGGCCCATGAAGTCGGCGTGCCGGTGGTGGCCCGTGGTGCGGGTACCGGTTTGTCGGGCGGTGCCATGCCTTTGGAGCAGGGCATTTTGCTGGTGATGGCACGCTTGAACCAGATTCTGGATTTGGATCCCGTAGCCGGGATTGCCCGTGTTCAGCCAGGCGTGCGTAATATTGCGATCTCTCAGGCGGCCCAACCCTTTGGTTTGTATTACGCGCCGGATCCGTCTTCGCAGATTGCCTGTTCGATTGGTGGCAACGTAGCGGAAAATGCGGGTGGTGTGCATTGCCTGAAATATGGCCTGACCGTACATAATATTTTGCGCCTGGAAGTCATTACCGTCACAGGCGAACGCTTGATTCTAGGCTCCGAAGCCCTGGATTCGCCCGGTTTTGATCTGATGGCCTTGTTCACCGGTTCCGAAGGCATGTTGGGCGTCGTCACGGAAATTACGGTCAAGTTGCTGGCGCGTCCGCCCTGTACGGTGGTGCTGCTGGCCAGTTTTGACGAAGTGGAAAAGGCGGCCGATGCCGTGGCGCAGATTATTGCCCAGGGGATTGTGCCGGCAGGGCTGGAGATGATGGATCAAATGTCCATCCGTGCAGCCGAGGACTTTATTCACGCAGGCTATCCCGTTGATGCACAAGCGATTTTGCTTTGCGAGATTGATGGCGCTTTGGAAGATGTGCAGGACGATGTGGCCCGTGTCGAGCAGGTGTTGTTCAAGGCGGGTGCGCAAGAGGTGCGAGTGGCTCGGGACGAACAGGAGCGGCAGCGTTTCTGGGCTGGTCGTAAAAATGCTTTCCCCGCCGTAGGCCGGATCTCACCCGACTATTACTGTATGGATGGCACCATTCCGCGTCGTCAGTTGGCCTATGTCCTGAAGAAAACCGCCGAGCTTTCCGAAGAGTACGGCCTGCGTGTCGCCAACGTATTTCATGCTGGTGATGGCAATATGCACCCCCTGATTTTGTTCGATGCCAATGAGCCCGGCGAACTGGAACGCGCGGAAGCCTTGGGTGGCAAGATTCTGGAATTGTGTGTGGAAGTCGGCGGCACAATTACTGGCGAGCACGGCGTAGGTCGAGAAAAAATCAATCAGATGTGTGTGCAGTTCAACGAAGACGAGCTGCAGTTTTTCCATGCGATCAAAGCTGCTTTTGATCCCAAAACCATGCTGAATCCCGGCAAGAACATTCCTACCCTGCATCGCTGTGCCGAAATGGGTGGCATGCATATTCATCACGGGCAACTGCCTTTCCCAGAGTTGGAGCGATTCTGATGAGTACCGTAGAACACAAGAATCAGGATCGCAGCGCTGAATTGCTGGAGAAGGTTCAGCAAGCCCTGGCCACGAAAACCCCGTTGCGTCTGCAAGGCGGCAACACTAAAGCCTTTTTGGGCAAAGCTGTGCAGGGGCAAGCGTTGAGTCTGGCAGGCCATGAAGGTGTGGTCGATTACGACCCGGCGGAGCTGGTGGTCACGGTGCGCGCCGGGACGTCCTTGCAAGCATTGGAAAAAGTCCTGAACGAGCAAGGCCAATGCCTACCTTTTGAGCCGCCTCTGTTTGATGGCCGAGCCACGGTTGGCGGAGCCACCGCCTGTGGTTTGTCGGGACCGCGCCGTCCCTGGGTGGGTTCACTACGGGACTATGTGCTGGGCTGTCGTTTGATCAGTGGCATGGGCACACATATGCGTTTTGGTGGTCAGGTCATGAAGAACGTTGCCGGGTATGACGTGTCGCGACTGATGGTCGGTGCGCAGGGTTCCCTGGGTGTGATTACGGAAGTGTCCTTCAAGGTCCTGCCGCGTCCACGTAGTCGCGCCAGTCTGGTGCTGGATGTCGCTCAGCAAGACATGGCGGGTTTATTGCGTGGCTGGCGTGATCAAAGTCGCCCCATTACGGGTGCAGCATGGCAGGACGGACGTTTGCATTTGCGTCTGGAAGGGGGAGACAGTTCGGTGCAGTTGGCCCAGGAGCAAATCGGCGGGGAGGCCTTGGACTTGTCCTATTGGGATGATTTGTGCGAACAGCGCCTGGAGTTTTTCAGGCAGCCCGGCACCTTGTGGCGAATTGCTTTGCCAGTGGATGCACCCGTACAAACATGGCCCGGCCAGATTCTGGTGGACTGGGGTGGGACACAACTGTGGCTAAAATCCGATGCCCCTGCCGAGCAGATTCATGAGCAGGCTCAAACCATGAAAGGGCATGCCCGTTGCTGGTCTGGATCAGGCGCCGGGCAGGATATCTTGCCCGAGTCCTTGTTGATATGGCATCAGCGCTTGAAACAACAACTGGACCCTGTTGGGATTTTTAACCCTGGTCGTCTCTTTCCTTCGCTGGAGTCCACATGCAAACACAATTGACATCATGGGCTCAACAACTGCCGCAAGCCGAGCAAGCCCAGGCCATTTTGCGCTCCTGTGTGCATTGCGGGTTCTGTAATGCCACCTGCCCGACTTATCTGGATCAAGGCAATGAGTTGGACGGTCCCCGTGGCCGTATTTACCTGATCAAGATGTTCCTGGAAGGCAAGGCGACCTCGGAGCTGACTCAGCACCACCTGGATCGCTGCCTGAGTTGCCGTAACTGTGAAACCACCTGTCCTTCGGGGGTGAAGTATCACAACTTGCTCGATATTGGCCGGGCTGCGTTGGAGCCCAAAGTCAAGCGTCCTTTGAAGGATCGCGCCATGCGAGTCGCCTTGACGCAGATTCTGCCAGAACCCGGTCGCGTCGGTGCCTTGTTGGGGGTCGCGCGAACCATGCGTCCCTTGCTGCCATCTTCTTTACAGGAAAAAATCCCGCCCAAGCAGAATGCGGATTTGACGCGCCCTGCACAGCGACATAGCAAACGCGTCCTGATGCTGGAAGGCTGTGTGCAACCTGCCATGGCACCGTCTATCAACGCCGCGACGGCCAGAGTGCTGGACCGCTTGGGCATCAGCGTCACGCCTATCGCTCAGGCAGCTTGCTGTGGCGCATCGTCCTTTCACTTGGGCGCGCAAGAGCAGGGCTTGGAGCAGGCCCGTCGAAATATCGATGCCTGGTGGCCGCAGATCGAACAGGGGGCGGTGGCGATCGTGCAGACCGCCAGTGGCTGCGGGGCCTTTGTGAAAGAGTATGTGGATCTGTTCAGGAATGATCCTGCCTACGCCGAGCGCGCGCGCCGCGTCAGTGAGCTGGCCAAAGATCTGGTCGAAGTGCTGGAGGAGCAGCCTTTGGAGGAATGCCTGAATACACAAACCCGCCCACGTCTGGCTTTTCATTGCCCTTGTACTTTGCAGCATGCGCAAAAACTGGGAGGGAGGGTTGAGGCGGTGCTGACTCGTCTGGGTTTTGATCTGGGTGCGGTGCCTGATAGCCATTTATGCTGCGGCTCAGCCGGTACGTATTCACTGACTCAACCTGAAATTGCCGGGCGGCTGCGGGACCGCAAGATGGATGCGCTGGAGAGCAGCAAACCTGATCTGATTGTCACGGCCAATATGGCTTGCGGGAATCATTTGAATGGAGCGGGTCGCACGCCGGTCAAGCATTGGATTGAGCTGGTGGATCAATACCTGAGGTAGGCGCAGGACTGTGGATTGCTTGAGCTGTCGGGTATCTTTCTGCTGCGCGTTGATGGGCTCAGAAAGGCCCGGTTCAAAGCAGTCGCACCGTCTGCGTGTGAATGTCGGGGCAGGCAGGGGCAAAGTAGGGGGTTTTGCCATCCTGCCTGCCGTTCAATAAAGCCCCTTGATGATGTGCTTGCCGCTGTTGGGCCGGCAGTCTGTGTTGCGGGAAGGGGCGGTGCGGGCTTAAGCGGTCAGTTGTTTTTCGAGCTGGTCCAGTGTTTCATAGCAGGCCAGCACTGAGGCCACGCTGGAGTTGGGCTCGCGATTTTCCAGAATGGCCGCGATAAACTCCCGGTCTTGCAGTTCAATACCATCCATGGAGACATCCACCTGCGAGACGTCGATCACCTCGTCCTTGCCGGTGGTCAGATCGTCGTAGCGGGCCAGATAGGTTCCCTTGTCGCAGATGTAGCGAAAGAAGGTGCCAAAAGGCCCATCATTGTTGAACGATAGGGATAGCGTGCACAGTGCCCCGCTTTCTGTCAGCAACTGGATGGACATGTCCATGGCAATGCCAAGCTCAGGATGAATAGGGCCTTGGATGGCATTGGCCTTGATGACTTTGGAGCCAGTCTGGTATTGAAAAAGATCGACGGTGTGCGCGGCATGATGCCAGAGCAGATGGTCTGTCCAGGAACGCGGCTTGCCCAAAGCATTGGTGTTGCTGCGGCGGAAAAAATAGGTCTGTACATCCATTTGCTGAATGTTCAATTCACCCGCCTGTATCTTTTGATGAATCCACTGATGGCTGGGGTTGAAGCGGCGCGTGTGGCCAACCATGGCCACTAGGCCTTTTTCCTGTTGTACTTGCAGCACTTCCTGGGCGCCGGCCAGGGTGTCCGCCAAGGGAATTTCAACCTGTACGTGTTTGCCCGCTTTCAGGCAGGCCAGTGTTTGTTCGGCGTGCATTTGAGTCGGGGTACACAAGATGACGGCATCGACTTCCTTGCTGGCCAGCGCCTCGTTCAGATCGCCCGAGGCGTGGGGGACGCCGTACTTTTGCGCCACTTCCTGGGCCTTGGCCTGGGTGCTGGACACGATATAGGTGACCTGGGCTTCGGGGATACGGGCCAGGCCGTCCAGATGCTTGATGCCGAAGGCGCCTGCGCCTACCAGTGCAATATTGACTTTCTTCATTTCTATTTCCTTTCGTTCAGAGTGTGGGGCCAGGCCCGCTCACGCTGTCTCTTTGTTTTCCAGGATCAGGTGTCCGACCGCGGTATTGGAGGCGGGCACATGGTAGAAGCGGTGGCGCACATCGACGTGTGGATTCATGGCGCCACGCGCGACCAGCCACATCACCAGCTCAATGCCTTCCGAGCCTGCCTCACGCACATAGTCGATATGGGGCACGCGAGCCAGGGCATCGGGGTCGGCAATCAGGCGATCCAGAAATTCGTTGTCCCATTGCGCGTTGATCAGTCCGGCGCGCGGGCCTTGCAACTGGTGGCTCATGCCGCCTGTGCCCCAGATCTGGACATTCAGATCTTCGTCATACGAGGCGACTGCGCGACCGATTGCCCGGCCCAAATCCAGACAACGCTGGCCGGAGGGGGCCGGATACTGAACCACATTGACGTGCAAGGGGATCACGGGGCAGGGCCATTGTTCGACCTGACCGAACATCAGCGACAGCGGAACGGTCAGGCCATGGTCCACTTCCATTTTGTTGCACAGCGTCAGGTCGAAATCGTCCTGAATGACCGAGTGGGCAATGTGGGCCGCCAGTTCGGGATGCCCTTGTACCGTGGGAACCGGGCGTTTGCCCCAGCCCTCGTCACTGGGTTCAAAAGAGGCGCCGGTGCCCAGGGCAAACGTGGGGATCAGGTCCAGGCTGAAGTTGTTGGCGTGGTCGTTGTAGACCAGGATGATGACATCCGGCTTGTTTTCCTGCTCCCATTGCTTGGAGAATTCGTAGCCGTCGAACACTTTTTTCCAGTAGGGCTCGGTGTGCTTGCCCAGGTCCAGCGCGGCACCGATAGCGGGAACGTGCGAGGTATAAACAGAGTGTTTGATCTTTGCCATGATAGGTTCCGGTTATTTTTCTTGTTCGTGTAAGTAGCGGTTGCCTTCGGGGGAGCGGCCACCCTTGAGCATCATTTCCCGATAGTCCTGTTCGCTCATCCCGGTCATGCTGCCCGCCATTTGTTGGAAGGACAGGCCATCGGTAGCGCCGATCTTGGCCAGAAAGTAGATGTTGCCGCCCAGTTGCATGCAGCGATTCAGGTCACGGCTAAGTACAGCCTGTTTTTGCTCTGCACTCATGGGCCATTCATCCAGATAGGCGGACTCGTCCGCTTTAAAGCGGGCCCGGTTTTCTGCTTTCATCAGTGACATGCAAAACTGGTTCAGGTGGTAGCCCTTACGCGATTGTTCCGAGTCAAAAATAATCGTGCCCGGTATATCCTGGTACGGTTTGTCCAGTGCCATCGTTATCTCCTCAAATTCATGTCAACTCTTCTGGCCAATACAGGCGCATCGGGTTGTCCACTAGTAGTAATTGTTGCTCTGCGGGACTGGGCGCAATTTGCGCCACGTAGTCAACCAGCAAACCGTCATCGGGCATATGGTCTTTCAGGTTGGGGTGGGGCCAGTCAGTGCCGAACAAAACGCGGTCGGGGAACTGCTGCATCAATCGGCGGGCAAATGGCACGACATCCTGATACGCATGCTGCTCGCCATGTAGGGCGGCAGGCCCGCTTTTGCTCAGACGTTCGGGACACGAGAGCTTGGACCAAATGTTCGGGTGTTCGGCCATCAAGCGTACGAACAGGTCGAACTCGGCACTCTCAGCCCCTTTGCTGACATCCGGACGGCCCATGTGGTCAACGACCACTGTGGTCGGTAGACCGGTGAAAAAATCCCATAGTTCTGGCAAATCCTGTGCCTCGAAGTACACCACCACATGCCAGCCCAAAGGCGCTATTTTATGGGCAACGCTCAGCAGTTCTTCTTTCGGCGTGAAATCGACCAGACGTTTGACAAAATTGAAACGCACACCGCGCACGCCAGCCTGGTGCATGGCGTCCAACTGCTGTTGCGTGACATCCGAGCCCAGGGTGACAACGCCACGGGCCTTGCCGTGTGAGGCCTGCAAGGCATCGAGCAGGGCGCGGTTGTCCTTGCCGTGACAGGTGGCTTGCACAATGACGTTGCGGGCAAAGCCCAGGTGGTCGCGCAAGGCAAACAACTGCTGTTTGCTGGCATCGCAGGGAGTGTATTTGCGCTCGGGGGCGAAGGGGAATTGCTCAGCGGGACCAAACACATGGCAGTGGGCATCAACCGCGCCAGCCGGCAACTGGAGCCGGGGTTTGGAGGGGGCGGCGTACCAGTCTAGCCAGCCGGGAGTCTTCTCGAAATGGCTCATTATCCTTCCTTCAGTCGATATAGCGGAGCCCGGCCTTCTCCAGGGGCTCGCGCATTTTGTACATATCCAGGCCCAGGACACCGCTGGCCAGCTTGGCGCGTTTTTCCCCCTCGAAGCTTTCTCGTTTTTGGGCAGCGGCCAGCGTGACGGCGGCCTGGGCGGCGGGTACGCACACCACGCCATCATCATCAGCCACGATGACATCGCCGGGCGTGACCCACATGCCGGCACACACGACTGGAATATTGACCGAACCCAAGGTGGCCTTGATGGTGCCCTTGGAGGAGATGGCTTTGCTCCAGACGGGAAAGTTCATTGCCTGCAAGGTGTTGATATCGCGCACTCCGGCGTCAATGATCAAGGCGCGCGCTCCACGGGCCTGGAAACTGGTGGCTAGCAGGTCGCCAAAATAGCCGTCGCTACACTCCGAGGTCACCGCAGCGACCACGATATCGCCGGGCTGTATCTGCTCGGCGACGACGTGCATCATCCAGTTGTCGCCCGGTTGCAGCAGCACCGTGACGGCGGTCCCCGAGACTTGCTGGCCGGGGTAAATCGGGCGCATATAAGGTTTGAGCAGACCGACACGGCCCATAGCTTCGTGGACAGTGGCCGAGCCCAGGGCTGCCAGTGCATCGGCGGCCTGGCGGTCGGCACGTTGAATGTTGCGGTACACGACACCCAGTTCGTACATGGTTGTTTCCTTGGTGAATGGTTGCAGGTGGCTTACAAGCCTTTTTTCTTCAGGGCAGCGTCCAGGCGCGGGAACACGCGGCGGGCGTTGCCTTCGTAGATCTGGTGGCGTTCTTGTTCGTTCAGCTTGAGCGTGGCTTCGATATAGCGTTTGGTGTCGTCGTAGTAGTGGCCGGTCGTGGGGTCAATGCCGCGCACCGCGCCAATCATTTCGCTGGCGAACAGGATGTTCTTGACAGGGATAACCTCGGTCAGCAGGTCGATGCCCGGCTGGTGGTACACGCAGGTGTCAAAGAAGATGTTGTTGAGCAGGTGCTCGTCCAGCAGGGGCTTTTTCAGCTCCTGTGCCAGACCACGGAAACGGCCCCAGTGATAGGGCACAGCGCCGCCACCATGAGGGATAAGGAACTTGAGCGTGGGAAAGTCCTTGAACAGATCGCTGGTCAGGCATTGCATGAAGGCCGTGGTGTCTGCGTTCAGATAATGGGCGCCGGTGGTGTGAAAGCAGGCATTGCAACTGGTCGAGACGTGGATCATGGCAGGGATGTCGTACTCCACCATTTTTTCGTAAATGGGGTACCAGGAGCGGTCGGACAGCGGCGGGGCCGTCCAGTGACCACCGGACGGGTCAGGGTTCAGGTTGATGCCGACGTTGCCATACTCTTCTACACACTTGACCAGTTCGGGAATGCAGGTTTTGGGGTCCACGCCCGGCGATTGCGGGAGCATGGCAGCCGGGATGAAATGGTCTGGAAACAGTTCGCTGACGCGATAGCACAGTTCGTTGCAAATGGCGGCCCAGGTGCTGGAGGTCTCGAAGTTGCCGATATGGTGGGCCATGAAACTGGCGCGGGGACTGAAGATGGTCAGGTCCGAGCCGCGTTGTTTCATCAGCTTGAGCTGGTTGTTCTCGATGGTCTCGCGGATCTCGTCATCGCTGATCTTCAGATCACTGGCGCGGGGCGTTTGACTGGGGTCTTTCAGGCCGGCGATCTGCAAGTCGCGCCAGGCCCCCAGTGCGGCGGGGGCCGTGGTGTAGTGCCCGTGTACGTCGATGATCATGGAAGGGTCTCCTGCGTCTTGATGCTTAAGGGGTTAATGAGAGGGGGTAACCGTGCCGCCTTGCGGCTGCGCACGGCTGTATTGCTTGATGAGGAGGGCGGCCATGGCGATGACGCCTGGGATGGCCACAACGGTAAAGATCTGGCTGAAATCCAGGTCGCGCGCCGTCAGCTCGGCCACCAGGAAAGAACCGGCAATGCCGCCAAAACGGCCGATGCCCAGCATCCAGGCCACGCCCGTGGCGCGTCCCCGAGTGGGGTAGTAGGCGGCTGCCAGCGCAGGCATGGAGGACTGTGCGGTATTCATGAGCGTGCCGGCCAGAAAGACGACCACGACCAGGCCGCCCAGATGTCCGGCCATCTGGCCTATCCACCAGATGGATACAGCGGTCAATGCGTAGCCCAGAGCGATGATGCGGTTGGCGTTGAAGCGATCCATCAACCAGCCAGAGAGCACCGCACCTACACCACCCAAGGGGAATAGGGCGGCGACCAGGGTGCTGGTCTGGGAGCTAAGCCCGGCTTCTTTGAACAGCACGGGCATCCAGTTCATCAAGGCGTAGAAAATGACCAGCCCCATGAAGTAGGCCAGCCAGAGCATGAGTGATCCCAAGCGGTACTGACGCGATAACACGATAGCGATGCCACTGTTGGCGGCAGGCTGGGGGCTGGTCTCGCTCAGGGTAAAGCGTTGGACGCCGTCCACGGCCTTGCCGGCAATGGGGGCCAGTGCTCGGCGGATGCGGTCGGCGGAGTCATTTCGGGCGACCATGTGGCGCACGGACTCGGGCAGCTTCGGGATCAGCACGATCAGTAGCAGCAGGGGGGCAATGCCACCCAGTATCAATACACTGCGCCAGCCAAACTGGGGGATCATCCAGGAGGCCAGAAAGCCGCCCAGGGCGGCACCCAGAGGAAAGCCGCAGAACATGGCATTGGTCAGGGTGGCACGGCGGGCATCGGGGCAGTATTCGCTCATCAAGGTGACGGCGTTGGGCATGGCCGCTCCCAGGCCCAAACCGGTCACAAAGCGTAGAGCGGCCAATGTCCAGATGTCTGGGGAGAAACCGGAGGCCAGGCAGGCGAGGGCAAAAACCGCTACCGAGCTGACCAGCACCGTCTTTCTGCCCAGTCGATCAGCCAGTGGCCCGGACAGCAAGGCTCCCGTTGCCAGTCCGAACAGAGCAGCGCTGAGTACGGGGGCCAGAGCAGGCTTGCTGACACCCCATTCGGCGATTAAAGAGGGGGCGATATAGCCGATGGCAGCCGTATCAAAACCATCGAGCAGCACAATCAGAAAGCACAAACTGAAGATGAGCCATTGAAAGCCAGAAAAGGGGGACTCGTTGAGCAAGGTTTGTACATCAAGGCTGGGTTGGTCTGTGTTGTTGGCTAGGGATGTCATGGTTTGTCTCGTCCAATATCATTGTTTTTCGGTGGGCACCGTATGCGCAGGCGCAGCCCACCCCCTGCCACCCCAGTGGCGCAAGCCCTGCGGTGTTTTTTTTTTGTTTGAAATGCGTTTAGTTCGAGTGCGGGACCAGAACGTCGCCGCGCATCAGTGCTCTTGCGGTACGCAGCAATGCTGCCTTGGTCACAATCTCGGGGTTTTCGGGGTCGCTATCGAGCGTGACGCTGAATTCGCCAGTGGGATGTTCGACCGATAGCGTGACTGGACCTTGAGCTTGCTCGAAGCGGGCGATCCCCTCGCAAACCGTGCCGGGCAGTTTGATGGCCGTACCCACTGTCACGGCAGCCAGCACGCCAATGGCCTCATGACATACATGGGGGATGAAACTACGGGTGGTCACAGCGCCGCCGTGTTCAGGCGGGGCGATCAGTGTCATCTTCGGGTAATTCTTGGTCGAGACATCGCCCAGTCCCATGCGTTCGGATATCTGCAGGCGCAACGCTTCTACGCGTTGCTTCAGTTGCGTATTGGCGTTGAGCTCAGCCACGCTTTCCAGACCGCTTACGCCCACATCGGTCGCCTTGAAAATCACTAGCGGCATACCGTTGTCAATGCAGGTGACATCCAGGGTGAACGGGGGCAAGCCGTCCGCATGAACGGTGATGGTGTCTTTTGGGTTGCCCGTGGGCAGCAGGCCCGAGCAAACCGAGCCTGCCGTATCCAGAAAATTGATGGCAATCGGGGCGCTGGTGCCCGGTACACCGTTAATCGCGGCATCGCCGTCGTAGCTGATGACGCCTTCGGGGGTTTGCACCTGAATTTCGCTGACCATGCCGGTATTGAGCGTCAGGACTTTGACCGTGGTGGTGGGGCCTTGCGCCTGGATCAGGCCTTTTTCCAAGGCAAAGGGGACGACCGCCGCCAGCATATTGCCGCAATTGGGCTTGGTGTCCACCAGATCGGAGTCGGGCTGCAGTTGGGCAAACAAAAAGCTCAAATCAGCTTGGCCGGTGCTGCAGATGTCCACGATCCCCACTTTGCTGGTCAAGGCGTGGGCGCCACCGATGCCATCGATCTGACGACGGTCGGGTGAGCCCATCAGCCTGAGCAAGAGTCGATCTCGTTCCTGGATATCGTCGGGCAGATCTTTGGCGTAGAAGAATGGACCTTTGGATGTACCCCCCCGCATCAGGATACAAGGAATGCTATATTGGCTGGCCATAGGTGGTGCTCCATAGGTCACTGAAAAAACAGGCAAACTGCGAGGCACATTGACTGTGTTCCCATTCGCTCTTGCTATGCGTACCTATTTTAGTAAGCCCGATAAAAGATAAAAGAACGAAACCCGACTAGTAGATATGTCAAAAAAACATAGCGAAGACAAGCGCCCTATGGAATACGTGATCGATCTCAAGCAATTGAGCTACTTCACGCATGTGGCCGAACTGGGCAGCTATACCCGAGCTGCAGAATTTACCAATGTGGCTCAGCCAGTCTTGAGCCGGCAGATTCGCAAGTTGGAAATTGATTTGCGGCAGAATTTGCTGATTCGTCACGGGCGCGGTGTCATGTTGACCGACGCCGGCAAGATCTTGCTCAAGCACAGCCGCTTGATTTTGCGCCAGTTGGAGCAGGCGCAGGAGGATCTGAGTCTGTCTGAGGGCAAGCTGACGGGGCACATGTATTTAGGTTTGCCGCCTACGGTGGCGCGCACCATTTCTTTGGATGTCGTGCAGGCGTTCAAGGAACAATTACCCGATGCACACCTGACGATTATCGAGTCCCTGACGGTGAATCTGGAGGAGCAAATTCATCTGGATCGGGTCAATATGGGATTGCTGTATAACCCTTCTTCCTCGCCAACACTGGAGACGCAGCTTCTGGCTGAGGAACAGTTGCACCTGATCTGCGGTGTGGACAGCCCTTATGCGCAGGGACGCAGCCGCATCGCGCTTAAAGATCTGGCCGATATTCCGCTGATCATGCCCAGCCTGTCCAACAGTTTTCGGATGTTGGTGGAAAAAGAGATGCAAAAGCTCAATCTGAAGCCGCAGATTGAGTTTGAGATCAACAGTGTGGGGGTGATCATTCAATTGTTGGCCAAAGGCATGGGGGCTGCCATTTTGTCCCGCTCGGTGTTGGAGTTCATCCCGCAAAGTGGCTTACTGACGGCTATTCCAATCGAGCAGCCGGCCTTGGTCAATCGTTTGTACCTGGCCTATTCCTCCAAACGTTTGCCCACCAAACTCCAGGTTAAAGTGCGGCAGATCCTGATTGATATTTGCCAGCGACATTTCCCTGGTCGGGATGATTAAGCGCCTTGCTTTTGGGTCATGTTATGCCCATCCATGGCATGCAGGCGTCGAAAAATGAATGCCGAGCTCAGGGTAATGAGCCCGACAATGACAAATGTGAACTGGAAGGCTGTGGTGGCCGTCTGTACGGATGAGGCGCCAAACAGGGCTTGTCCGTAGCGCAGGAGCATGGCACCGATGGCGGTTCCCAAACCCATGGCCAGTTGCTGGTTTACCGCCATCAGGCTATTGCCGCTGCTTTTTTGATAGGGACGCAATCTGGCCATGGTCAGGGTGTTGACGGCGCTGAACTGAATCGAGTTGGCGGCTCCCAAAAGCAGTAAGTGCAGACTGATCCACACGGTACTGGTCTGCGCGTCAATAAAAGCCAGCGCCGTAATCAGCAGGCCGATCAGGATGGTATTGCTGAGCAAAATGGACCGATAGCCAAATCGGTTCAGCAATGGGTGCAAAAAGGGTTTGGCTGCCATGGCGGAAATGGCCATGGGCAACAGCAAGAAAGCGGATTGCACGGGGCTGTAGGCAAAGCTGATCTGAAACAGCATGGGCAGCAAAAAGGGCAATGCTGCCATGCCGATCCGGCTAAGCAGATTGCTGCTCAAACCAATCCGATAGGTACGTACAGACAGCAGATGGCCTGGATACAAGGCGTTTTGTTTGTGCGTGCTATGGCGCTTGTAGCCTAGCAAAAGAAAAAAACCGGCCAGTATTAACATCCCTGACAAAGCGGGGCTGGCGATGTGGCCCGCCAATTCAAAGCCCAGCGTCAGCAGGCAGGCGCTGCCAATGAACAGCAGCAAGCCGTGCAGATCCAGTTTTCCCGGCTTTTCGGTGTAGTTAGGCATCCACTTGCCGGCAAAATACAGGGACAGCAGGGCAAAGGGCAGATTGATCAGGAAAATCCAGTGCCAACTGGCATATTGCACCAGATAGCCGCCTACCAGCGGCCCCAGTATGGGCCCCAGCAGAGCGGGCATGACGGCATAGTTCAGTACACGCAATAACTCGGCATTGCGAAATGATTTCATCAATACCAGTCGCGCCACTGGGGTCAGCAAGGCTCCGCCCATGCCCTGAATCACACGGGAGACCAGCAGCATGGACAATTGCGAGGACAGGGCACACAACAGCGATCCCAGGCCAAACAGAAACATGGCGGCCATGAAGATTCGTCGGGTGCCAAAACGGTCGCTCAGGTGTGCGCTGATGGGGATGCATACTGCCACAGTTAGGACGTAGCTGACGATGACCGACTGCATGTGCAGGGCTGAGGTGTTCAGGTCGCGGGCCATGCTGGGCAGCGCCGTGTTGAGTACGGTGACGTCCAGCATTTGCATGAAGATTGCCAACGCCAACAGCGCGGGCAACATGGTTTTTTGAAAAGGAGCAAGCGGTGCGGGGGCAGGGTGAGGCATGACAACAGGGCGCAGGGTCGGCCCGGGACCGATCCTGCGCCCGGGCCTGCAGGCCAGATTTATAAAGGATACTGGCGGGGGGTCGTCTGGACGGTAATCCAGCGCAGTTCGGTGAACTCATTGATGGCGGATTTGCTGCCAAAGCGGCCATAACCGCTGGCTTTCATGCCGCCAAACGGGGCTTGGGCCTCATCATGGACGGTGGGGCCATTGATGTGGCAAATACCGCTTTGGATCTGTTTGGCAATACTCAGGCCACGGTTCACATTCTGGGTGAATACCGCTGCCGCCAAGCCATATTCGCTATCGTTGGCCAAGCGGATTGCCTCGCTGTCTTCGTGATAGCGGGTCATGGTGACGACCGGGCCAAAGGATTCCGTGGCATAGAGCTGCATGTCGGGGGTGACGTCATTGACGATCAGCGGATGCATCAGGGCGCCCTCGATGTTCAGGGGGAGCGGTAAGGTGGCACCTTTGGCAACGGCGTCCTCTACCAGGGCTTTGATGCGCTGGGCAGACTGGGCACTTTCCAGATAGGCAAAGCGCGTGTCTGCCTGATCGGGTGAGCCAACCGGAATGGTCTTGATCTTGGCGACCAGTTTTTCCAGAAAGGACGAGGCAATCGACTCATGCACAATCAAACGCTCGGTTGACATGCAGATCTGGCCCTGGTTGAAGTAGGCGCCAAAGGCTACGCCGGCAACGGCCTGCTCCAGGTCGGCGTCTTCGCACACAATAACCGGTGCCTTGCCACCCAGTTCCAGCAGGACGGGTTTGAGGTATTTGGCGGCGGTGGCGGCGATGATCTTGCCGACCTTGGTGGAGCCGGTGAAGTTGATGCGTTTGACGGCCGGGTGGGCAATGAGCTGCTCGACGACGGCAGGCGCATCTTCGGGAGCGTGGGTAATGACGTTGATCACGCCGGCTCCGACGCCCGCGTCATTGAGCACTTGTCCCAGCAGAACATGGGTGGCCGGACACTGTTCGGAGGCTTTCAGGATGACGGTGTTGCCGCAGGCCAGGGGCATGGCCATGGCACGGGTGGCCAGAATCACGGGTGCATTCCAGGGAGCGATGCTCACGACCACGCCGCAGGGAACGCGATAGGCCATGGACAGGCTGCCGGGCAGATCCGAGGGGATGATGGAGCCGTCAATCTGCGTGGTCATGGCAGCGGCTTCACGCAAGATGTTGGCCGACAAATGTACGTTGAAACCATACCAGGAGTCGGTCGAACCTGTTTCCTGACGGACCGTGGCGATGAACTCGGCTGCGCGCTCGTCCATGAGGTCCGCCGCTTTGAGCAGGCGCAGGCGGCGCTCGGTGGGGCCCAGGGCTGACCAGTGCACAAAGGCTTGCTCGGCGGCCTGCAGCGCGGCTTGTACATCATCGGGCTGGGCGGCCGCCGCGACGGTCGCGGTTTGGCCGGTAACGGGATTCTGACGCGTAAATGTCTGTTGACCACTGGCCTCACGAAGCTGGCCATTGATCAGTAGTTGACTGGTGTTCATTATGTCTCCTGCAATGCTGCGGATAGATAGGCAAAGTTAAAACGGGTTGTTCAGGTCAATGCCGGATTTGCCCGGTGCCAGGATATTGTTCGGGTCCAGGGCGCGCTTGATCGCGTGTTCGACCTGGCGTTTCACCGTTCCGTATGATTGGGCGACCCGCTCCTGAAAGCGTGTATTGACCCGATACACGGCATACCCTTCTTTCTCGAACTCATCGAGCAGTTCATTAAAGCAGGCATCGGCCCGTGCCGTCTCTTGTGGATTGCTGCGATCGTAAAGCACATCGATGACATGGTGCATGTCTCGCCAGCCCACAATGAACTCACCGACGTAATCGAGCCCGTGCTTGTTCAAAATGGTCTTGGCCAGTGTTTTTTGCTTGTCGCATTCGCTGCCACGGGCCTGGCTGACGGGGGCGAACCACATGGAGCCACCGCCTCCGCGCCAGTTATACAAGCCAAATTCCTGCAAATTGGGCACGCCCGACATCAGTTCGGCGCGGTATTTGAAGGGTTGTGTATCGCCCGCCTCTTCCTGGGTCACCAACGTGCCTTTACCCATTTTCTTGACTGCTTCCTGGACAATTTTCCAGTTCACATCCACTTGCTCTTGTGTACCGTACAGGGCGGCGTAGACGTTCCAGGCTCCCAGGTTCTTGTCTTTCTGGATTTGCTTCAGAACGCTGTCCGGGGTGGCGCCCGGTTCACTCAGGTAGTCGCTGCGCCGCGTATTGCAGGTAGCGGCTTCCCACAGAATATTGGCAATAACCACCGAGTTGGGGATGACCTGGGCAATGCGCAAGGGGCGAATCATCTCCACGATATCGGCAATATCGGCCTCTTGCTCGAACTTGATTTCAAAGGGTTTATAGACGGGAGGTTTGGGCATGAGCCAAAACCCCATTTTGGTGCAGATGCCGTAATTGGCCTGGGTAAACATCCCGTCCAGAGTGGGACCGTATCCCCATTTGAAAACCTGCCAGGCCTTGTCGCCCGGAACACTGCCCATGCCGGTACGCAATACCTGACCGTCGGCCAGCACCAGCTCCATGCCGCATTGCATCATGAAGTGTTCGCCGTACGGGGTATAGCCCACGCCACGATCCATCGTATTGCCCAACGGGCCGGCAATGGCCGAGGGCGCAGAAAAGGACAGCATGAGAGGAATATTGTTGTCCTCCAGATAGTCGTAGAGCTGCTGATACGTCACCCCGGGTTCGACCAAAGCGGTGCACAGATCAGGGTCCACATGGAGGATCTTGTTCATTTTTTTCAGATCCAGCACCACCTGGCCCCGTTGTCCGGGCGCGGCCGAGCCATAACCGAAGTTGCGCCCAGTGGAAATGGTCCAGATAGGGATCTTGTATTCGTTGCAGATCTTGACGATCTGCTGTACCTGCTCCACGGTGGTGGCCGACAGCACCGCCGAGGGCGTATGCGCCTCTTCGGAGACCGACATCATGATTTTGGTGTAGGGCTGAATCTGTGCCGACTCCAGCAGGACATTTTCCTTGCCCAACAAGGTCTGGAACTGGGTCAGCGCCTGTTGAAACTGGGACTGATCTACCCCTTTGGGTAGCACCATTTGTTTGTTGTTTTGCACGACCCCCTCCTTAAATTTCGAGCATGAACGACACGTGATGGCCGTTTACGTAGTGTGTGTTTTGAATGGCAGATTGTATGGGTGCGGCCCCGGCCAAGGCAGCGCCCAGACCTTGGCTGTCCCGGGTGCTGAGCTGTGCGTGGTGGGCCTGCCAATGCAGACGGCCCTGAGCGCTGCGCAGCAGATCGATCACAATGGTGGCGCTGGCATCATCGACCAGCCCCAGGATTTTTTTAGGCCCTGTCTGCTCTAGCAGGGTTTGCCATTGGCGCAGAAAGGACAAGTCGGTGCTGGTGTACAGCACCTGGGGGGCTGACGCGGGCTGGTACGCCTGTACGCCGCTGAGAAATGCCGACGCGCATTGGCCCGGCGTAAGAATGACATGCAGGGGGGGCGCTTGCTGTACACGGTTTGCCCAGGCAGTGGCGGACGAACCCAGGCTGCCCAGGGCCGATCCTGTCAGTACCATGCCTTTGAGAACCTGACGACGTTGACTGTTCATGCCAGGCTCCTTATTTGCTGGTCGCGCTGGCGGGCACCCGGGCCGGGGAGGTGGACAGATACTGACCTAGCTCCTTGAGGGTGGCATCGCTGATATGGGTCTGCGGAAAGGCAGGCATGGCTCTTAGGCCGCTGCGCACAATAATGGCAAAGAACTCGGGCGGAAGCTGCCGGCCTTTCAGTTCCGGGCCGATTCCTGCTTCGTGACAGTAAATACAGGTTTTTTCGTAGGTTTTCTGCCCCAGTGTCTTTGCTTGTTCGGCGGCAGCGCCTGTCGAAAAACACAAGCTTCCCAGGCCCGCCAATGTCAGCAAGCGAGCCGTTCTGAGAGCGTGGCAAGTGAAGCCTTGTATTGCTGGCCTGTGGTAAGCCATATCCGTCTCCTGGTTACGATTGATTTTGATGTTTTTTGTTAGTAGGGAAGACCAACGTAGTTCTCGGCAAGCAGGCGGGCGCCGTGCTCGGAGTTCATCAGTTGGTTAAATTCTGCTGCCTGAAGTTTGTGATCCCAGTGATTCATGTCCGGGAAGGTGTGCATCATCCGGGTCATGTACCAGGAGAACCGCTCCGCGCCCCAGATGCGTTTCAGACAACGATCCGAGTAGCTCTCTATTTTGTCGCGACACTGGTTCTGGTAGAAGTCCAGCAGCGCCTCCGAGAGGTACAAGACATCACTGGCGGCCAGATTCAGGCCTTTGGCGCCGGTGGGAGGAACAATATGGGCCGCATCACCTGCCAGGAACAGGTTGTGATGGCGCATGGGTTCGGTCACGAAGCTGCGTAAAGGGGCAATGCTTTTTTCAATGCTGGGGCCGGTGACCAGGTTGGCAGAACGTTCAGGCCCCAGACGAGTGCGTAGTTCGTCCCAGAAACGCTCATCGGACCAGTCTTCTACCTTGTCGCTCAAGGGCACCTGAAGATAGTAGCGGCTGCGTGTTTTGGAGCGTTGGCTGCACAGTACAAAGCCGCGCTCATGCTTTACATAGATCAGTTCGTCCGAGACCGGTGGGGTGTCTGCCATCAGGCCCAACCAGCCAAAGGGATACACACACTCGTAGGTTTTCAGGATATCGGCCGGAATGGCGGGACGCGATACACCATGAAAGCCGTCACAACCGACGATGAAGTCACAGTCCAGACGGTGTGTCTGCCCTTCGTGCTTATAGGTGACATAAGGGTGGCTGCTTTCTACTTCATGCAAGGCCACCTCTTGGGCTTCATAGACGGTTGTTGCGCCGATCTTTTCACGTGCCTGCATCAAGTCGCGGGTGACTTCGGTCTGGCCATAGACCACGACATGGCGATTGACCAGTTTTTCAAAATCGACTCGAAACGAGGTGTCGCCAAACACCAGTTCACAGCCATTGTGTACTAGACCGTTCTTTTTCAGATTATCGGTGACACCGGCCTGCTCCAGGGCATCGACGGTGACGCTTTCCAGCACGCCGGCCCGAATGCGGCCCAGAACGTAGTCTCCCGTTTGACGTTCAAGAATGATGTTGTCGATACCGTTTCGGGACAGAATCTGTCCCAGCAGCAAACCGGACGGGCCCGCTCCGATAATAGCTACTTGAGTTCGCATTTTTTTCTCCACCAAGATGTTGCTGTGTTACTCGCTGTTTGGCGTATTGTCGTGAAAAAATCAGCAGGCAAATACATCGAATATGTACTAGCAGCTATGCGTTTTTATGCGAACAGTACTGTTTGAGTAGCCGAATCAATTTTAGGTGTTCTGTCTTCGAGTTGGACGTGTGTCTTTTCCTTTTGCACGGTGAGCGGATGAGCTTAAGGCCCTGTCTGCCTGGGCCAGCACACGGTATGTTCGATGCTTTGGCATGGTGCGGCGCAGCCGTGGTGAGAGCCGCAGGGCCCGGCCTTATATCGCTGGCTGGCTTGATGCGTGCCGATAAGCCATGACGTTTCGTTCCTGAAAATAGTGCGCGGACGGTACGCCTGAGGCTAGGTTTCTAACGCAGTTCACGCACTTTGCAACGAGTCTTTCCTAGCTCGTCCTTTCGGCAAGAGGTCGCAGCGGTGCCCTCAGCATCAAAATAAATCCCCATGTCTTCTTTCTTGTTGTCGGGCGGGCCGAAGCGATTGGCCGGGTTCCTGTTCTGTTCAAGCTGAGGCAGGCGGTTGCGCTCCAGTTGCTGCTCGCGAGCCGCCTGGCGTGCTTTTTCCTCATTGTTCAGTGCCTTTTGGAAGTTTCTGCTGAACTCCGAGTCCTGGGCTGGAGCTCTGGGCGTGCTTGGCGAAGGACTCGCTTGGCCTGGCATGGCGGAAGTCGAGCGCAGTTTTTTAAGATCTTCAGTGGTGACGGAAAAGTCGGTAGAAGCCGCGTGGCTGGCAACGGCAAGGAGACTGAGCAAGCCAATTGCAATGGGATTCAGGTATTTGCGCATCAGAATGTACTCGACGTGAATGAGGTTTGATTATCTATCGCTTGATAGACATTTCATGTTTTTTTGTTGGCATTCGATGCAAAGGGTTTGCCAGAGCACAAACGGCAACAGGGTGAACCAGGCGTCCGCAGCTCAGCCAGATAGCGCCAAGCTTTGCCAAGGGGGCGATAGAACAGAATAATGTCACGCACACACGCGGTCGGACGTTTAATGTGGTTTTCGGAAATAGGCTTGGGAAAACGCATTTAGCACCGTGGCGACGTAACATGTGCTGTGTATCCAGACAAGGCCTTAGGGAGGAGAGGAAATGAGCAGGCAAAAACAAGATCGCAGTGCATTTTTTTCAGTACGAACAGTCGCTATATCGCTCGTACTCTGTATGGGAGGTGCAGCGGCTCATGCTGCGTCAGTCTCGTTTTCCCATAAGGACTGGGACCTGAGCTGCGATAACACGCTAACTTGCCGTGCTGCCGGTTACGCTGCTGATGGTGAAGAGTCCGGTTCAACGGTTTTATTGACTCGTAAAGCGGGCAGTGGAGAGCCGGTGGCCAATAGAGTCATGCTTGCCCACTATAGTGATGCCAAGTGGCAAAAAGGCTCAGCACCAGAACTTGTTATTGCGGGCCGTAAAGCAGGTCCACTGAGTTTTGCGAGTGACGAAGCATGGCAAATGAACGAGGCACAGTTAGCCCTGTTTTTGACAGCCTTGCAAAAAGATCAGGCAATCTCCTTTCGTGAGAATGGCAGCACCTATGCGTTCTCGGGAGCCGGTTCAAGTGCGGTCTTGTTGAAAATGGACGATGTTCAAGGGCGGGTAAATACCCCAGGCGCTATTTTGCGTAAAGGAAAAGGCAGTGAGTCTTCGGTAAAGGCGCCTATTGCTGCGCCAGTTATCAACCGTGCCCCGGTAGTGGATAAAAGCCTGCGCCCGATGACAGCGCAAGAGGACGCCTTGATCAGGCCTGTGCTTTTGAAGGTGCTAGCCGCTGACCAAGAGCCATCCTGCAGCGCAGACATACTGTCCGAGCCATGGGAAATTGCACGACTGAATCAGCAGTTCTCCCTGGTTGGCGCGCCTTGCTGGCTAGCGGCTTACAACGCTGGGGCAGCCTATTTTGTGATCGATAACACTATGCAGTCTGCTCCGGTATTAGTCAGTACCAGTGCCACTGACTACGATAATGGAACCATTTCGTCCAGCATGAAGGGCCGTGGGTTGGGCGATTGCTGGAGTTATGAAGCATCGGTCTGGGATGGAGCCGAGTTTGTTGCAAGTGAACGCGGCGACACGGGGCGCTGCGCACTGATTCGAGCGGGGGGCGCTTGGGTTATTCCGGAGTATCTCAGCCAAGTTGTTGGGCCGTGAGGCTGTAAAAAAGCCATTGATGCGGCCTTTGGAGATGGATAAGCCCCGGTTTTGGAGTCTGGGGTTTATTTTTTTGGTGCTCAGTCTGGCGATGGTGTGTTGGCAAGTTGAAAGATGCCGACGGCTTCTGGGCTGGACCGCGATGGTCGCCCGCCTGTTTTGTCATGCGCCTATTTTCGTGGGGCCTGCCGTGGGGCTTTTGGGGGGGCGTCTATGTGAAATAGTTGAAGCCAGGCGATCAAATGCTTCTGCGCTGAGAAAGCTAAACCATTGATTTGATGACTATTGATTATTTTATTTCAATGGTTTTAGATTAGCTGGTGCCGATGAAAGGAATCGAACCCTCGACCTTCTCATTACGAATGAGCTGCTCTACCGACTGAGCTACATCGGCTAACCTAAGACAGTAAGTATATCCTGTTTTTTTTGAGTTTGTAAATTCTGCGCGCGCATTTGCGGCGTAGCGTGCTATGTTGGGCGTTTTCAGCCTGTTAAGGGGACGGTGATGCTGGGGATCAAGATCAGTTTGGTGGTAGCGGCTTTCTTGCCTTGGTTGGCAGCGATTTGTGCTAAAGCCGGTGCGGCGGGTTTTACGAATCACGAACCTCGTCCGTGGCTGGCCAGTTTGTCGGGCTGGCGCTCTCGGGCCAATGCGGCGCAGGCCAATGCGTTTGAGGCACTGCCGTTCTTTTATGCGGCGGTGTTGTTGGCCTTGTGGTCGGGGGCAGATGCCTTGCGCGTGCAAAACCTGATGATGGTCTGGATCGCGCTGCGTGTGTTGTATCTGTTGATGTACATCATGGACAAGGCCAGCTTGCGTTCGCTGGTGTGGTTCCTGGCCGTGGCGGTCAATATCTGGATTTTGTTTTTGCCAGTGGTCGTGGTGTAAATCTGCTGCAAAGGTAAAGGGGCTGGTTCCGCCTGAGAAGGTAGAACCAGCCCCTTTTTTATACATCCAGACAACACGTTATCTCATCTGATAAACCGGCCAGAGCAGCGGATGTCTTGGGCTGGGTGCTTGGGGCTTAGTTACTGTGATTTTCCTGTTCTTCAGCTTCAACGCGGGCGCTGACCGCCGAGGGAAACAGATCCCAGCAGGCAATGAACATGGCGGCGATCAGCGGGCCGATCACAAAGCCGTTCAGGCCGAAAATCGACAAACCGCCCAGCGTGGAGATCAGAATCACGTAGTCCGGGATTTTGGTGTCTTTACCCACCAGCAAGGGGCGTAGCAGGTTATCGACCAGGCCAATGACCAAAATACCGAAGGCCGTCAGGATAATGCCGGGGACGTAGTGACCTGCGACAAAGAAATAGATGGCAACGGGAGCCCAGATCAGCGAGGCACCTACAGCGGGCAACAAGGACAGGACGGCCATCAGGACACCCCAGAACAAGGCGCCCTGAATGTCCAGGAACCAGAACATGATCCCGCCCAGCGCCCCTTGAGTGGCAGCTACAGCAATATTGCCTTTGACGGTGGCACGCACCACAGTGGTGAATTTGCGAAACAGATGGGTTTTCTGGTTCTCGCTCAAGGGAATCAGTTGGCGGTAGTGACGACCCAGCTCCACGCCATCGCGCAGCAGGAAAAACAGCATGTACAGCATGATGCCCAGGCTGACCAGGAACTGGAAGGTGTTCTGGCCTACGTTCAGGGCTTGTTTGGTCAGGAACTGGCCACCTTGTACGGCAAATTGGGAAAACTTCTCTTGCAGGGATGCGGTGTCGTGCAGGCCGAAACGGGCGGCAAATTCATGCACACTTGGAGGCAGGGCATTGAGGATCTTTTGCAAATAGGCACCAGGGTTCAATTGGCCGCTATTCATCAACTCGTACAGAGAGGCGATTTGTTGAACCAATGACATGGAGATCAGGATGACCGGAATAATGACGATCAACACAATAACCAGCAAACTGATCAGGGCAGACAGCGAACGCCGGCCTTTGGTTTTAGCCAGCAGCTTGCGTTGCAAAGGAATAAATAAAATAGCCAGAACGGCACCCCAGAATATGGCGCCGTAAAAGGGAAGAAGTATCCATACAAAGGCAGCGGAGACCGCGGCCAGTAAAAGCAAAAAAGTACGGAATTGTAAATTTGGCCGGGTGGACATGGAGTTTTTCCATTAGCGTGAATTTGAGCCGATTGTAAGGGGAATCCTGACGACGGGAGTGAATCTTGGTATCTGTTTGCAGGGTTCTGGTCAGTCTTGGAACAAAGGCTCTTTCATATTCTTGTTATATGAGTCTTGCCACGCAGGAGGGCTGCAACAGCTGCTTTAGGTATGAATCGTCAGGTGGGAGCATGTCTGCCTGCGGGTAGCGGCGTCACCTTGGTGGAACCGGAGCTGTCTGGCTCACAGTTCCGTTTGGCGGGCCAGATTCAAGTAATAGCTGCTGCGCCAGACATGCTGGCTGCTGCGTTCGAACCAGCGGTGGGTATCGGTGATACGCAGGGTACGGGAGGCGTCGTCATGGCCTTGCGGAGCGGCCAGAAGCTGGCCGCGAATGGTGCTCAAGCGTTCAGTCAGGGCATGGGCCTTGACTTGTATCTGCTCGAGCCAATCGGCAGGGGCTTGCCCGTGCAGGCTTGCCTGGGCCAGGGTATTGAGTTCGGTGGCCAGGGTTTGGGCTTGCTGATAGCGACTATCGTGCAGATCGCCGTTGGGAGGGTTTTGCAAGCGGCTGCGCAGGCGATGCATGTGGTCAATGGTGTGCAAGAGGGCACTGATGCGGGTGGCCACGGCAGGATCATCCGCTGCGCTGGGGATACGCAGTACAAATTCGTAGGCTTGATCCAGCACGGTTTCGATTTGTTGTAAGTCGGCGGTAGCGGTGTTGGGGCGGCTCATGTTCAGGGTGTGCTGATACAGGTTCAGTAGACGCTGCGCCAGCTCCTCCAAAGTGCGCTGGGTGGTTTCCAGAGCAAGAGCCGGTACTTGTAGCAAGCTGTCGTCCAGGTGGTGCTGGGGACGGGCCGAGCGATCTGGCACCAGTCTTTGCACCCAACGGGCAAATTGTTGCGTAAAGGGCAGGCACAAGGCGGCGCCGATGCTGATGAACAAGCTGTGAAATGCGGCCAATCCGACTGCGCCGGGCGGGATGTTGATATAGGAACCGGTGGCGTGCATGGCCTTGAGAAAAACAGGAAGGATCAGCAGCCCCAATAGACCGGCAATGACGTTGAACAGGATGTAGGCGATGGCCGTGCGCTTGGCGTAGATAGTGCCACCGATGGCGACCAATATTCCGGTCAGGGTGGTGCCGATGGAGGCGCCTACGACAACGGCGGCGGCCTGGTCAAAGCTGACGGCCCCGGCATCCAGAGCGGTCAAGGTCATGGCAATAGCGGCTGTCGACGATTGCAGCACGGCAGTCAGGGCCAGGCCGGTCAACATGATCAGAAAATGAGCACCATAGCCCTGCGTAGGCAGATGAGCCAGGCTGAAACTGGCGGCCAGCCCTTGCATGCCGTCTTGCAACATGCTCAGTCCCAGAAACAGGATGCCAAAACCCGCCAGCGCACGGCCAAGTTCTTTGTAGCGACCGGGGGCCAGCAGTTTGAGCAGGGCACCCAAACCAAGGAGTGGCAGGGTGTAAAAGCCCAGATCCACTTTTAGTCCCAGGCCGGAGACGATCCAGCCGGTCGCGGTATTACCCAGACTGGCACCGATGACCACGCCAATGGCTTGTGTAAACGAGATCAGTCCTGCACTAACAAAGCCGATCAGGGTGACGGTGGTGGCGGTAGAGGATTGTGCCAGGGCGGTAATCAGCGCGCCTGAGGCAAAGGCCTTGATAGGTCTGCCGGTAAACGCCAGCAGAATCTGCTTGAGAGAGCCGCCTGCAAAAGCCACCAGCCCTTCGGACAGCAGCATCATGCCAATCAGGAACAGACCAAGCCCCCCTAAAAAGGGGAAAAGAGTATCAAGCATATAAAAGTGCGAACAGCGAAATAATCAGCAGGTTCTGGCGAGAAAAGCCGGAACAGAATGTTGGATGGTGCATTATCGCCAGTTACGCTGTCTGTGGAGTGAAATTCTTGAGTGTTGCACACAGGATGTTGGTGCAAGCGTATGGTGCAAATGCAGCGATCATCCTCTTTTTGTGTAGAAAAGCGCTGGGATCCCTATTGTAAAAGAGAGGGCAATGTGGATTCTTGTAAAAGCGTGAAGCTGGCCGCAGGGGCCATGCTGCTGAGGGTTTGAAGGTTAGTCAGGCGCAGGCGGTTTAAATGTGGCATTCCGATACGGTATTTGCGAATCAGGGGATGGGCGCTGCGAACGCTACGTTTGATTCCCTAATGGAGCCTGTTCAGGCGCCGAGCAAGAAAAACAATAAGCTGGTGGCTGAAGATGTGATCGAGGTGGACGATGTTGGCAGTTCCAGTGTCGATCGTTATGCCACTGCGCATTGGCATAACGAAATCGCTTGCGATCAGAATTTGCGAGTGGAGGTGGCGAGGGCGACGGCGGTGATGAATGGCGAGCGTGTTGATTTGCTGGCCAAGGACCGGCTGGATGTGCAGAACTTTGTTCCATAGAGATCGGCATCACGCCCGCAGGAGCAACGTAGGCGATCCAGGATCGTGATCTGGCCGGCAAAGCCTCTTGCGTAATCAAGAGGTTTTTTCATGGCAGCAGACGTAGAAAAGCCCAGCGACTTGCGTCGCTGGGCTTTGGTATTTTTGGCTCCCCGACCAGGGCTCGAACCTGGGACCTGCGGATTAACAGTCCGTCGCTCTACCGACTGAGCTATCGGGGACCAGCAAAGAAAATAATTATAGGGTAAAGCTATCGAGCTTGTAAAGAGTTATTTTATAAGAAATGTATTTTCATATACGCAAAACTGGATGCAGATTTGGCAATAGGCGTAATTCCTGATTTTTCCCTTGAAAACATACCGTCTGGTCAATAAGGTCCATCGCTCTGTTTTGTAGCAAATGGTTGCAAGCCGGTTGTTTACTGGCTTTGCGCCTGCTTTGCCTGTTTTTTGCTGAATTCTCTGTAGGTGAAAAACTAGGGGAAATGCGTATGAAACCTAGAAAACACGCTGCATTCAATTTGTTGACATCAATATTGTTTATGTCTGAAATATAAATGCTTGCAGTATATGAGCTTCAACTATCAAGCCCCTTTCATTCCCGTTTCAGGGTTGATCTGTTGAGCCATTTTGCTTCAAGAAACAGGAGGGGTGCGGGAATTTGACGCTGGTAAATCAGCGTTTAGGCGGTAGGTCTCAGCACTGGATCAAGAGTCGGACAAGACAAGAAATCCGGCATTCAGACGTTTACAGAGAACAGAGAACATGAAAAAAACTATCTTGGCAGCCTTGTTGATGCCCGTATTGGCGGCTCCCGCCTACGCAGCATCGAACGTGACCTTGTACGGCGTGGTGGACACCGGCCTGGGCTACGAGCAGTGGAAAGGAAGTGACTTGAACGGTGGCGCCGTCAAACAAAGCCGTTTTGGTCTGTATGACCAGGGTTGGATGGGTAATCGTTGGGGCCTGAAGGGCAGTGAAGATCTGGGCGGCGGTCTGAAAGCCAACTTTGTGCTGGAAAGCGGCTTTGATTTGAGCACTGGCAATATGCGCCAAGGCCGTTTGTTTGGCCGTCAAGCGACGATCGGTTTGAGTGGGGATTCCTGGGGGCGTGTGGACCTGGGCCGTCAAACCACGGTTACTTCCTTGTACGTTGCCGGTGTGGCCAGCCCCTTTGGTGGTAACGGCTACCAGTACGGTGTTGGCGCTGCATTCAACGCCGCCAATACGGTTCGTTATGACAATATGGTCGCCTACCAAAGCCCCGAATTTTCCGGCTTTCAGTTTGGTGCGGGCTACTCCTTCAACACCAATGGCACCCAAAAGTGGGATCGCAGCGGTTTGACGGGCAATGCCATCAACAGCGATGACGCGAATGTCAAAGCCTTTAGCGTCGCCATGCGCTATAGCGATGGTCCGTTGAAAGCCGCCTTGAGTTTCGACCAGGCCCGTTATGGTTCGGCGCGTGAGCAAGGTGGCAACCTGGTTGCGGCTGAAAGCGGCAATGTCAGCGCCTGGAGTCTGGCCGCCAGCTACCAATTCAGTTTTGCTACGGTGCATGCTGCCTTTGGTCAAAGCCGCAACGGCTACATCGGTGGCTCGCTACAAACAGAACAGTTTGGCCCTGGTCTGCGCAAAGACCTGAAGGTCAATTCCTATGCCTTGGGTGTGACCGTTCCTACTGGGAAGGCCGGTTCGGTTCTGGCTTCCTGGACCATGGCTGACCCTCGTTCGACGCCACGCAGCACGGATGATGCCAAGACTCAACACGTGTTCAGTGCTGGCTACCTGCACAATCTGTCCAAGCGCACCAATCTGTACGCCATTGGTTCCTATGCTCGCAATATCGGTTACTACAACGATCTGAAGAGCACGGTTGCTACGGTCGGTATTACGCACCGTTTCTGATCTTTCTGACTGATTCTGCCAGTCCTGGGTCGACGTAGTGCGTTAGCAGCGGCGGCATCGTCCCGGGCAGGGGCTAGGTCAGGGGAAAAGAGCCACAGCGGGGCTGCATCAACATGCAGTCCCGCTGTCCTTTATAAGTGGGTGGATTTTGTTTGTCCAAATGTTAATAACGCCGCTTCTTCGTGATGGGATGGACGCGTTTTTCAGGGACAAAAAAAATCAGCCCAAAGCAAATGCGATGGGCTGATTTCGATGGTTTTCTTGGCTCCCCGACCAGGGCTCGAACCTGGGACCTGCGGATTAACAGTCCGTCGCTCTACCGACTGAGCTATCGGGGACCAGAGAAGAAGAATATAGCATGTATTTTTAGAAATGTGCAAGCCTTCGTGGGCGGGAGCGATAAAATTGTTTGCACATTGATGCTGTTTTCAGGTTGGCTAGGCGAGGTCTTGGCCTTGATTGAACCCCGTTGTTCGATATCGCTTCAGGCACACCCTTCTGTTTTTGGTGGGCTGTAGGGGCTGCTTCGTCATTGTGGAGAATGCGAATAGGGACAACATGGCCGCAGTGCAAGGCAAAGGGTAGAATCGACATCTTATTGTCCTTACTGACTCTTTTTTCGCCGGGGCCAATAGCTCTTGCGCTAACCATGTCGCCCTGCAAAGTGATGAATCCCCATGCAAGTTAGTCAAAGCCCCAGTGCGCAACGCAGCTCCTTTTTAATTGGGCTGGCGCTGTCGGGGGGCGGTTCTATTCTTTTCTCCGCCAAGGCGGTGGTTGCCAAGCTGACCTACCAATACGATGTCAACGCCCTGACCGTGATTGGCTTTCGCATGTTGTTGTCCTTGCCTTTCTTTCTGGCCATCGCTCTATGGCAGGTAAAAAAGGTACGTCAGGGCAAGCTGGCCGCACTGACTGGCCGCCAGAAACTGGAGCTGGTGGTGCTGGGCTTTCTGGGTTATTACCTGGCCAGTTTGCTGGATTTCATTGGCCTTGAATATATTTCGGCAGGATTGGAGCGGCTGATTCTGTTTTTGTCGCCTACCTTTGTGTTGCTGTTCTCCGCCGTTTTTCTGAAACGACGGATTTTGCCTAAGCAGTGGCTGGCTCTGGCGCTGGCTTATCTGGGGGTAGGGCTGGTCTTTATACAGGATTTGAGCCTGACAGGCGATGATGTGTTGCTGGGCGCGCTCTGTGTGCTGGGCTCGGCCATTTCCTATGCCATTTACTTGATTGGCTCAGGCGAATTGCTCAAAGCGATTGGCTCTACACGGCTGGTGGCTTATGCCATGTCTTTCTCGGCGGTCTATACCCTGATCCACTTTTTTGCCGTGCTTGGCTGGCAGGGTTTGGTGCAGCCCGCTCCCGTTTATGGTCTGTCCATGATCCACGCCGTCTTTAATACGGTCTTGCCAACTTTTATGACGATGTGGGCGGTGGAACGTATTGGCGCGCCCATGAGTGCTCAAATGGGTTTGATTGGCCCGGTCTCGGTCTTGTTTCTGGCGAACTGGTTCCTGAATGAGCCCATTACGCTCATGCAATTGCTGGGTACGGCCTTTGTGCTTAGCGGCGCGATGGTCTTGAGCCGCCGCTAAGTCCCTGCACAGGCTGGCTTACTTGCCGTTGTTTGCCAGCCGTTTTTCGATTTCGTCGCGATGTACGTCGTAGGTGGTAAAGCCGGCCAGATTTGCAGGCATATTCAGTTTGTCACGGTGGATCAGCGTCTGGCGAATATCATCCAGGCCACTGCGCCAGTGTTCGCGCATGGTCATGCGGCCAAACTGGTAGTCCTTGTAGTGCTGTTCGTAGGGCTGGTTGCGATAAATCAGGTGCACCACGTTGTAGCGTTTGTTGCTGGCCAGCTCTTCGGCCAGACGGCAAGGCAGCAGTTCTTTGCGTTGCTCTTCGGGGATCAACGGCAACAGCTCTGACAGGATATGACGCATGTACTGCGAATGACGCATGTCCTCGGTCACCATACGCGTACGGCTGGAGTAGCGGATTTCGTTCAGGCGGTCGCTGACTTCGCCCATATTGTTGGGCACCGGGCCACGCGCACTCCACAAATCCACTTGAAAAACCAGGGTGTCGCGGCGGGGGGACTGATCCAGCACGTAAGACAGCGGCGTATTGGAGACCAGGCCACCGTCCCAGTAATACTGCCCATCAATTTCCACAGGGGCGAAAGCTGGGGGCAGAGCGCCCGAGGCCATGAAGTGCTCGGCCCGCAGCGTGGTGCGATGGTTATCAAAGTACACAAAGTTACCCGTGCCCACATTGACCGCGCCGACCGAAATGCGCTGACGTTTGTCGTTGATGCGATCAAAGTCACACAAGCGCTCCAGCGTGTCTTTCAGTGCGCTGGTGTCGTAATAACTGGCCCCTTCGGGCACGCCCGGTGTGGCTTGCATCGGTGGGGGAAAACGGGGGCGGAAAAAGCCGCGCTGTCCCAAAACCAGGGCATTGCTGGCATTGAAGGCGCTGATGGCCTCGCGCATCACATCGTTAATGCCAAACAGGGCGCGCTCCAAGCAGGCCGGGCTAGACCAGCCATAGTAGGGCTCACAAATGGTGTTCCAGAACTCTCGCAAGCGCTCTACCTGCCGCTCGGGGGGATTGCCCGCAATAATCGCGGTGTTCAGGGCCCCAATAGAGATGCCGGACAAACAGTCGGGCTCGATTCCTGCTTCCAGCAAACCTTCATACACACCGGCTTGGTAGGCCCCCAAGGCGCCACCACCTTGCAACACCAGGGCGACGGTTTCGTAGGGTGGCAAGTAAGAGGGACGGGCAAAAGCGGGGACGTCTTGCGCTTGTGGCGTAGGAACAGTATTCATGGCATCACTCGGTTCAAGAGGTGGGCAGGAGAGCGGGACTTATGATCCCTTCTGTTTATGCTGCACTGCAGCAAGGATACCATTGCCGCCGGTCTTCACCCTTTCAAGAATGCAAACTTGCGTCAATTTTCCGTGCCTGACGAGCCCGGTTCCGGGCTGTGCAGATGTTGCGCAAAGGCGCTTAAAACCTGGCTGCGGTAGCGTTCCTTGTGCAGCACCAGAGAGAGACGGCGCTTTAAGTCCAGAAAGGGCGTATCCAGAATACGTAGTCGCTGATTGGCAACAGCATCCTGAGTGGCCGCTTGTGGCAGGCAGGCCAGACCCAGCCCGGCGATGACGGCCTGTTTAATGGCTTCCACCTGGCCCAGCTCCATCAGCACATGCCCGCCAGGCAGCACATTCAGGGCTTGTTCGGTCAGCGCACGGGAGGCCGAGCCACGTTCGCGCATGATCCAGCTCATGCCCGCAAAGTCCTGTTTTTTCAAAGTGGTTGTGGTGGCCAGTGGGTGGTCGGGGGCGGCGCAGACCACCAGCGCATCGTCGCGCCAGATCCAGGCTTCCAGTTGCGGATGGTTGACCGGACCCTCCACGCAAGCGATGTCGCAGCTGTGCTCGAGCAACTGGTTGATGATGTTGGCCGTGTTGTCTACCGACACATGCAGGGACACGCGCGGATGCTGGCGTACAAATGGCCCCACCAGATCCCCGATCAGGTAGTTACCGACCGTATTGCTGGCCCCGATGCGAATTTCGCCACGCAGCTCGCGCTCGTTCTGCTGGCTTTGCATCTCCCGCAGACGCTCCAGGATTTCGCGCGCGTGCGGCAGCAATTGCTTGCCACGACTGGTCAGCTGCATGCGCCCTGGTGTGCGTTCAAACAAGGGGCAATCCAGCTGCTTTTCCAGTTCGGCCAAGGCCATGCTGGCGGCGGGTTGGGACAAGTGAATGTTGGCCGCGCAAGCGCGCACCGTACCCAAAGTGGCAATGCCGACAAACACTTCTAGTTGTCTGATGCTGATCGCATTCATGATAAATAAAATTGATACTTACGATAAGTAATAATGAATTTTTTAATACTCGGGGTCAACCTAAAATTACTTTTACTTATTACATACTTGGAATGACGAGATGAGCAGTGTGACCGATTTACCCGCAGGAAGCACAGCCCTGAAAGCGCAGGGCAAATCGGGTTTCTCTCTGAAGCCGTCGCGTTGGTGGGGTTTTTTACTGGCGGTGGCTGTGGGGGTTACCGCCATGGGCCTGGGAAAATTGTGGCCTTTGATTGGCGGTCCTGTCTTTGCCATTGTGCTGGGAATGGTAGTGCGTAACAGCATGGGCGTGGCTCCGGTGTTTCAACCTGGTTTGCGTTTTTCGTCCAAAGTGCTGTTGCAGTGGTCGATTATTGGCCTGGGTTTTGGCCTGAGCCTGCCGCAAGTGATGCGTACCGGCATGGATTCACTGGCCGTCACCTTGGTGACGCTGACGGTGGCGTTTGTGACAGCATTACTGCTGGGCCGTGCCTTGGGAATTCCGTCCAAGCTGCGTACCTTGATCGGGGTGGGGACGGCGATTTGTGGCGGTTCGGCGATTGCGGCGGTGACACCGATTCTTAAACCCGAAGAGCATGAAACGGCTCTGGCGATCTCGACCATTTTTATCTTCAATATTGTGGCGGTGCTGATTTTCCCCTTGGCCGGTCACATGATGAATATGTCCGACGCCGGTTTTGGGGTATGGGCGGGCACGGCCATCAACGATACGTCCTCGGTGGTGGCGGCAGGGTATAGCTACAGCCGTCAGGCTGGTGACCACGCCACGATCGTGAAATTGACGCGTGCCACCTTGATTATTCCTATCTGCCTGATTCTGGCTGGCCTGGAAATGTGGCGTTCGCGTCAGGCGGGTCGGGATTTTGACCTGATGCGGGTGTTTCCTTGGTTCATTGTCTGGTTCATGGTGGCCTCGGCAATGCGCTCGCTCGGTTGGGTGCCGGTGGAGTGGTTGGAACCGCTGCGTTTCCTGGCTGAATTCCTGATGGTGCTGGCCCTGGCTGCCATTGGCTTGTGCTCGGATTTAAAGGTGATGGCACGAGCCGGCGCGCGACCTGCCTTGCTGGGCCTGGGAGTCTGGATTGCAGTTGCCGTCAGCAGCTTGTTGGTTCAGCGCTGGATAGGTGTCTGGTAAGGCGGGGCAGTAAAAAGCCCCTGGCAGTGGGGATAATCCTCCACTGCCAGGGGTTTTTTTATGTGCTGCTTGTGTGCTTAAACGAACCAGGAAGCCGGGCTGCGGTTCAGCGCCACGCCCACGATATAGGCAAAGATGGCAATCGCGATCAGTGCGGCCACGCCTCGGCTAAAGGGGGTTTTACCGCGTTTGATGGCATAGCTGCCTACCACGATATAAACCACCAACAGCACAATTTTGGTTATCAGCCAGGGTTGGTTGGCCGCGGCGCCCAACATGCCGGCCAGTGCTAGACCACAGACCAGCAAGACGGTATCGATCACATGTGGGGCAATGCGCACAAAGCGATTCTGCAAACAGGATGAGCCGGACACTGACCAGAAGGCCCGAATAATAAAAAACAAGATGCTCAGCCCGGCGGCTGTCATGTGCAAGTGTTTGAGGGCCATGTAAGTCATGCCTGGTATTTCCTTCTGAAGTTCAGGTTGCAGAAAAAGGCAGTATACGCAGGCTGGGACTTAAAAGTTTTTTTGCGCCCGGGCCTGTGTCTGCCTGGGCGCAAAGTACAGCCGTATTCAGAGTTGATTGACGGGCAGCTTCAGATAGACCTGGCCATTACTTTCTGGCTTGGGGAAGTGGCCTGCCCGGATATTGACTTGGATGGATGGCAGGATCAGGCGCGGCATGCCCAGGGTTTTATCGCGTGCTGTGCGGCGCTCGCAAAATTGCTCCACGCTGATGCCATCGTGTACATGGATGTTGCCCTCTTTTTGTTCTTGAACCGTGCATTGACATTGAGGTTCCCGCCCTTCAGGCGGATAGTCGTGACACATGAACAAGACCGTCTCTGCGGGCAAGGCCAGCAGGCGCTGGATGGATTCATACAACTGGCTGGCGCTGCCCCCCGGAAAGTCGCAACGGGCGGTGCCGACATCGGGCAAAAACAAGGTGTCGCCTACAAAGACGCCCAGCCCCTGAACGTGATAGGCCATATCGGCTGGCGTGTGGCCGGGTACGTGCAGGGCTTGCACCTGAATCGCACCAATCTGGAACTGTTCCTGATCCTTGAACAGCGTATCAAAGGGCGTGCCATTGGCCTGAATTTCGGCCTCTATATTAAAGATGCGGCTGAACGTGGACTGCACTTGTTTGATGTGTTCACCAATGGCGATTTTGCCGCCCACTTGTTCTTGCAACCAGACCGCAGCAGACAGATGGTCGGCATGGGCGTGAGTTTCCAGGATCCATTGCACGTCCAACTGCTGCTGGCGCACAAAATCCACGACCTTTTGAGCCGAGACAGTGCTGCTGCGGCCAGAGGCGGCGTCATAGTCCAGCACCGAGTCGATGATGGCGCATTCGCGTTGGCCTGCGGCATAGACCACGTAGGTGAACGTGGAGGTGTCTGTGTGAAAGAAGCTGGCGACCTGGGCTTGTAGCATGTCAGACCTCTTGTTGCTTATAAAATATTAAAAGATATTATATAATAATATATATTGTGTTTTTGTAGAACGATATGGATCAAACAAAATTGGACGCCTTGCGGCAGGTAGCAGGCCAAGCCAGCAGCCTGCTGGCCAGCCTGGCCAATCCCGACCGCCTGATGATTCTTTGCACCTTGGTGCAGGGAGAATGCAATGTGGGAGAGTTGGCACAGCGCAGTGGCATTGCTCAGCCTACTTTATCGCAGCAATTAACAGTTTTGCGGCGCGAAGAGTTAATTGCCAGCCGCAAAGAGGGTAAATACGTCTATTACCGTTTGGAGAATCCAGCGGTGCTGGCGGTAATGCAGACTTTATATGGAATCTTTTGCGCCCCGGGAGGCACTGATGATCACAATTGATTGGGCTTCGTTTACACCGTGGAGCGCCTTGTTTGGGGGCGCTTTGGTGGGTTTGGCAGCCTCTATTCTGGTGCTGTTCAATGGTCGGGTGTTTGGCATATCCGGCTTGCTGTCCGGCACCTGGAGCGGGGAGGCGGGGGACAAGGGCTGGCGTTGGATGGCTCTGTTAGGTTTGGCGGCGGCACCCTGGCTGTATCGCTTGCTCGGGGAAAGTGTGCCTGCCGTACAGCCGCAGCCCTGGATGTGGGTGGTCGTGGCCGGTTTGCTGGTGGGTTTTGGAACTCGTCTGGGTTCAGGTTGCACCAGCGGGCACGGTGTGTGCGGACTGTCGCGCCTGTCGCCTCGCTCTTTGGTCGCAACGCTTGCTTTCATGGCCAGCGGTTTTTTGACTGTGTTTGTGCTGCGTCATCTGGTGTAAGGAGCTTGCCATGCAATATTTCATCGCTTTAATTTCCGGCCTGATTTTTGGTTTGGGCTTATTGATTTCCGGCTTGGCCAATCCTGGCAAGGTGCTGGCGTTTCTGGATCTGGCCGGGGCCTGGGACCCGTCTTTGGCCTTGGTGATGGCTGCGGCGATTGCGGTGGCGATTGTGCCCTTCACTCTGGCGCGTCGTCGTCCTTGTGCGTTTGTGACGGGTCAGCCCATGAACCTGCCCAAGCAACGTCAAATAGACCGTCCTTTGGTATTGGGTTCCCTGATTTTTGGTGCTGGTTGGGGGATAGCGGGCTTTTGTCCGGGACCGGCCGTTGTGCTGGCGGCGTCGGGCGCGCCCTTGGCGGTGTTGTTTTTAGTCGCAATGCTGATCGGAATGTGGGTGGCAGGGCGGGTGCGTGGCTAAATGCCACGTCACACAGCCTTAACCCAAATGAGTGCTGGGAGCCGGAACCTGATCCGGCTCCATATTCACCAAACCCTGCAAAATGCCGCAATGCTCCAGGCCACCAGCTTGTCCGCAGCGGTGGCGAAGCTCAATCAATTGCTTTTGCAGGTGTTCCAGTTCCGCAATTCGTACGGCAACGTGCTCGATGTGCTCATCGAGCAATTCGTTTACCGGGGCGCAGTCTTGCGCCGGACCGTCCATGAACGCCAACAGACCGCGAATTTCTTCGTGCGTCATGTCCAGGCTGCGGCAGTTGCGGATAAAACGCAGCCGTTCCAGATGGATAGTGCGATATAGGCGGTAGTTGCCCTCGCTGCGCTCAGGTTCGGGCAGCAGCCCGACCTTCTCGTAATAGCGGATGGTTTCCGTGTTGCAGTGACTTTTTTCAGCCAGCTCGCCAATTTTCATTGCTTTGCCTCCAATAGGCTTGACCTTGTAGTTACTTTAGGCTTTCTACTGGTCTCATGCAAGAAGCGAGGAACTGCTATGACATCAGCGAACAATACGTCCAAGCCCGAGGTGGGGCAGCGCACATCATCGGCCTGCCAGACCGGGCATGAGCATAGCCATGATCATGGCCATGCGATGAGCGATCACAACCATGAGCATGATCACCGTCACGACCATGCTGCGCAGGCGTCACACGCTCACGAAGGGGCGTGCTGCTCGGCGCCCGTTTTGGGGCCATCGGTCGCGTTGGCGGCCAGTACTTCTACCCGTCTGGTGGTGCATATTGCTGACATGGACTGCCCGGCGGAAGAGAACATGATTCGCTCCGGCCTGAAAAAGCTGGATCAGGTCCAGAGTCTGGGTTTTGATTTGATGCAGCGGGTTTTGACCGTGGATCACGTGGAGGGCGCTCGCGACAAGGTGCTCAGTGCCCTGCGTGGCCTGGGTTTTGAGCCCCGCATGGCTGACGAGAAGCCTGTAAAGCAGGTCTCGCCTAAACAAGGTCTGATCCGCATTGCCGGGGCTGTGGTGCTGGCTTTGGCCGCCGAGATCAGTCATTGGCTGGCGGCACCCGAGTGGCTGGTCATTATTCTGGCCCTGGCGGCGATCTTGTCCGGCGGCGTTCAGGTCTACAAAAAAGGCTGGATTGCGCTGCGTAATGGTCAGCTCAATATCAATGCCTTGATGAGTATTGCCGTTACCGGCGCGGTGCTGTTGGCCCAATGGCCTGAAGCCGCCATGGTCATGTCCTTGTTCAGCCTGGCTGAATGGATTGAGGCCCGTTCCCTGGACCGCGCCCGTAACGCGGTGGACAGTCTGCTCAAGCTGGTGCCCGATGAGGTGCTGGTCAGTGCCGATGGCAAGGACTGGCAACGCGTACCGGCCAATCAGGTACGGGCTGGCTGGCAGGTGCGAGTGGCCCCTGGTGAACGGTTTGGTCTGGATGGTGAAGTTCTACAAGGTCAAAGTACGGTAAATCAAGCACCTATTACGGGAGAAAGCGCCCCCGTAGATAAAGCCCCTGGTGATGAAGTCTTTGCAGGCACCATCAATGGTATGGGCGAGCTGGTCTATCAAGTCCAGGCTGCGCATGATGACACCTTGCTGGCCCGCATTACGCGCTCGGTACAGGAAGCCCAAGCCAACAAGGCCCCGATTCAGCGCTTTGTGGACCAGTTCTCTCGCATCTACACCCCCTTGGTGGTGGTGGCGGCAGCCTTGATGGCCGTGGCCTTGCCCCTGATCTGGGACGTGAGCTGGTCTGAGTCCGTGTACCGCGCTCTGGTTCTGTTGGTGATTGCCTGCCCTTGCGCACTGGTGATTTCGACCCCGGTGGCGGTGGTCAGTGCTTTGGCCAGTGCCGCACGTGCCGGTATCTTGATTAAAGGCGGCGTGTATCTGGAACGGGCTCGTCAATTGCGCTACCTGGCGGTGGACAAGACTGGCACCCTGACTTTGGGTGAACCTTCCTTGAGCGAATACGGCAGTTTGCGTCCAAGCCTGTCGGATAGCGAAGTGCTGGATATGGCGCTTGCCTTGGCCGAGCGTTCGGATCACCCCGCTTCGCAAGCGATTGCACGTGGTCGCGTGGCATCGGGCCTGCTAAGCCTGGACCAGTTCGAGGCCTTGGCCGGCAATGGTGTGCAGGCACAAGGGGCGACAGGCCAATTGCGTCTGGGCAAGCGTAGCTGGGTGCTGGGCCAGAACCAGGCCCAGTCCAGTCAGGGCGAACAGCAAGCCGTAGAGAGCGGTGCCACCATGGTGTATCTGGGTGATGAGCAAGGGTTGCTGGCCTGGTTCGCCATGATGGATACCCTGCGTCCCACCACCACCCCAGCGATCCGTGATCTGCAGGCGCAGGGCGTGCAAGTGGAGGTGCTCTCGGGCGACCACGAACAAGCTGTGCGCCATGTAGCTCGGCAAGCCGGAATCAAGGATTTCCGAGGCGGGTTGCTGCCACAGGATAAGCTGGACCGTATCGAGGAAAAGCTGGGCAAGGGCCTGGTGGCGATGGTGGGCGATGGCATCAATGATGCGCCTGCCCTGGCCCGTGCGGATGTAGGTATCGCCATGGGGGCGCTGGGTTCAGACATTGCAATTGAAACTGCTGACGTGGCCTTGATGGACGATGATCTGGGCAAGATTGCCTTGCTGATGCGTCAGTCGCGGGCCTTGCATGCGGTGCTGTGGCAGAACATCAGCCTGGCCTTGGGCATCAAGGCGGTATTTTTGGTGATGGCCCTGACCGGACAGGCCACCATGTGGATGGCGGTGTTTGCCGACGTGGGTGCCAGCTTGCTGGTGGTGCTGAACAGCTTGCGTCTGCTTCGCGCCCGCCATCCTTGAGTTCCGTGTTTCGTGCAATTGAGCCCCACCTCTTTTAGGTGGGGTTTTTTTATGCTTCATTCTTATGTTGCGTCAAATAAGCCCATCACTAACGTGAAGTTGATTTGACACACAGTAGTATCATTAACGCTTCATTTGAGTTTGGGCCCCGCTTGTTTCTCATCTGTGTCAAGCAGGCTGGGCATGACAAGGACGCGCGATGATTGCACTGCTGGAAGCGGGTCGAGCCGGGCTCCTGGGGCGAAAACATTGGCTAAATAACCTGCTGGCTGGTTTGGTGGTGGGGGTGGTGGCCTTGCCGCTGGCCATGGCTTTTGCTATTGCATCTGGAGTCAAGCCCGAGCAGGGTTTGTATACCGCCATTATTGCCGGTTTGGCGGTTTCTTTATTTGGTGGCAGTCGGGTCCAGATTGCCGGGCCGACGGGCGCTTTCATTGTCATCTTGTCCGGGGTGGTGGCCCAGCATGGCGTGGCTGGGCTGCAAATTGCCACGCTGATGGCTGGGGTGATTTTGCTGCTGCTGGGCCTGTTGCGCCTGGGGGCGGTCATCCGCTTTATTCCCGATCCGGTCATTGTGGGTTTTACCGCGGGTATTGGGGTGATTATCTGGGTGGGCCAGTGGCGGGACTTTTTTGGCCTTCCCGTTGTCGAGGGGCAGCACTTTCACGAGAAGCTCTGGTTCTTGCTACAGAACCTGCCTTCACTGGATGGGGCAACCACGCTTTTAGGTGCCTTGTCCTTGGCTATTTTGATTCTGGTCCCCAAGGTTCCCAGTCTGGTGCGTTTACCCGGCCCTTTGGTGGCCTTGGTGCTCATCACGCTTATCCAGGCGATATTCCGTTTTGAGTCGGTGGCCACGATCGGTTCCAGCTTCGGGGCCTTGCCCAGTGGCTTGCCGTCGTTCCAATGGCCAGACATTACCTTGACCCGTGTGGTGGAGTTGATCGGGCCTGCCTTTGCCATTGCCATGCTGGGCGCGATCGAGTCTTTGCTGTCCGCGGTCGTGGCCGATTCCATGACTGGGACCCGCCACGACTCCAATCAGGAGCTGGTCGGGCAGGGGATTGCCAACGTGCTCTCGCCCTTGTTCGGCGGGATCGCGGCGACCGGGGCGATTGCCCGTACCGCTACCAATATTCGTAATGGTGGCGACAGCCCCATCGCCGGTATCGTGCATGCGGTTTTCCTGGTGCTGGTTTTGTTACTGTTAGCGCCGCTGGCCGCCTATATTCCGCTGACGGTGCTGGCCGCCATTTTGTTCATGGTGGCCTGGAACATGAGTCAGGCCAAGCTGGTGCTTCGTTTGCAGCGTCGCATGCCCCCGGCTGACTTATTCATTTTATGGGTGACGTTTGCGCTGACGGTATTTGCGGATCTGGTCGTGGCCGTCAACATCGGGGTGGTTCTGGCCATGTTGTATGTGCTCAAACGCACCTCAGATGGGGTGCAGGTGCGGGCGTTGGAAGGCCGTCGTTTGCAGCGGGCATTGGATTTGCCCCTTAACCAGGAGCTGCGCCAGGATATTTCGGTGCTCACCTTGGAAGGGCCCTACTTTTTTGCCAGCGTGGAGGCGGTGAATCGTTCCTTGCTGACGGTGCCCGAGCCGGTTCGGGCCGTGGTCCTGCGTCTGAATTACGTGCCGTTTGTGGATGCGACGGCCATGCAGGCTCTGGAAACCGCCCTGGCGGAGCTGGAGCAGCGCAATGTCATGGTGGCTCTTTGCGAAGCCAACGAGAAAGTGACTCGTAAGCTGGTACGCATGGGACTGTTCAAGCAGATTCACGCCAGTCGTGTGTTTGATAGTTTGCAGAACGCTTGGGAAAGTGTCAGCGAGACTCTGGACCACCGGGCCGGCAAGGAGAAAGACGTGGCCCTGTCCGAAACAGGCGTGATGACTTAAGCGAAGCGTTTTTGTTAGCCTGCTCGTGACAAGACCTTGTGTGGAATCATCCCCTCGTCAACAACGAGGGGATGATTGTTTGGAGCCAGGCTTGGCAAGAACCAATCCTGTTTTTCCAGTTTTTACTTTTGTACCCTATTCAGCACGGTACGAAAGCCCACATGCTGGGTAGACAGGGTGGTTTCCTGTGGCTGTCGTGAGGCTGGACGATAGCGTACGCAGAAATTGGCCGCACACAGAAACGAGCCGCCCTTGATGACGCCCGTTGCCGGGTTTGCCTTGGCATCCTTTGCCGCTGCGACAAGGGGTTTGGGTGTCAGGGGCCGATGTTGGGGCTGCCATGCACTGCGTGTCCATTCCCAGACATTACCGACTGAATCCCACAGGCCATAGTTGTTGGCCGGAAAACAGCCCACAGGGGCAGTGCCTTCGTAGCCATCACGCAGCAGGTTTTTGGCGGGGAAGTTACCTTGCCAGGTGTTGGCCATCAAGCGGCCACGCACTTCAGGCGTATTGCCCCAAGGGTAGCGTGCACTTTCCAGTCCGCCGCGCGCCGCAAATTCCCATTGCTCCTCCGTAGGCAAATCGCGTCCTAACCAGCGGGCGTAGGCCAGCGCATCCTCGTAAGCAATATGGACGACCGGATGATTGTCCCGGCCATCCAGATTGGTCTTTGGCCCGCCGGGATGACGCCAGTTGGCACCTGGTACCCATACCCACCAGTTGTAATTGCCGGTAGGGGCATGCTGATTGTGCCCGCCGTGGTGATCGTGGTCATGTGTCGCTGACGGTGGCGTAAAGACGGCGGATCCGGGCTGACGATACTGCTCGGGAACCTGAGCATTCGATGGGAATTCCGGCACCCGTTCCGCCTGGGTGACATAGCCTGTCGCCGCCACAAATTGCGCGAACTGGGCATTGGTGACTTCGTGCTGATCTATCTGAAAGGCCTGGACTTGCACGGGGTGTACCGGCTTTTCTTCAGGGTAGCCCTCGTCGGAACCCATCAGAAAGCGCCCGCCAGCAATGGCGACCAAACCGGCCTGATTGGCGACGCCTTGCTTGGCTGGGCCGAAGCCTGCCGGTATGCCGCTATACGCCTGGCAATCGTGCGCTGGCATCGGGGGAGGGGGCAGGACGGAGCCTTGTGCCGCTGCGGGCAGCGGAGCTGTTGCCAGCAGTCCGCATACCGTCAGCAGTGCCTTGGCTCGGGGGAGCTTAAAGGACTTCATCCAGATCCTTGTAGTAGTTCAGGCTGTTGCTGTAGCCAGGGCGGGACGCCAGACCTTCAAAATCCTCCACACCGTTACGCTTGGCATAGTGCTCGTACTCGGCAATCAGCTCTTTCAGCTTTTCAGGATGTGTTTCGGACAGATCGTTCAGCTCGGCGCGGTCTTCGGCCAGATTGAACAGCTCCCAGCGGTCTTTGCCCCACGGTGCATTGGCGTAGACGATTTTCCAGTCACCCAGGCGCATGGCGCGGCGGCCATTCAGCTCCCAGCCTTGGCGGAAGGTTTCATGCACTTGATCGCTGCGACCTGTCAGCACATCCACCATGGAGTTACCCTGCATGGGGATAACTTGGCGGCCACGGTATTCGCCCTTGGGTTGCTCGATCTGGGCCAAGGCCAGAATCGTGGGGGCGATGTCGGTGACGTGAGCTGGGGCGCGCACAAACTCGCCCTGACGTGTAGCACCGGGTACGCGCATGATGCTGGGCACCGAGATACCGCCTTCATACATAAAGGCTTTGTAAAGGTTGAATGGCGTGGAGCCAACTTGTGCCCAGCCTGGGCCATATTCGACAAAGGAGCCGGGACGGCCTGTGTTCTCGTAGCTGTTGTCGCGATGCTTGTGCGCCCAAGCGCGGGTTTCACCTTCATCCAGCACGGTATTGCCGTCGGCACCGTTGTCAGACAGGAAGATCACGACGGTGTTGTCGTATTGGCCGGTTTGTTTCAGGTGGTCGATGACGCGGCCAATTTGCGCGTCCATGGATTCCACCATGGCGGCGTAGACGGCCATTCGTTTGCTTTCTACGCGCTGCTGCTCAGGACTCAGCGCTTTCCAGCGTGGCCAGGCTGGATTGCCCACATAGCCTTGCATGTCCTGGGGGACTAGCCCCAGTTTCTTCATGCGTTCCAGGCGTTCTTCACGCAGCACGTCATAGCCTGCATCGTAGCGGCCTTCATATTTACGTATGTATTCTTCGGGCGCATGCAAAGGCCAATGCGGCGCGGTAAAGGCCAGGTAAGCGAAGAAAGGCTGGTCCTGGCGCGTGTCTGCGTCCATGTAGGACAGCAGGCGCGAGGCAAAAAACTCGCTGGAGTAAAAGTCCTTGGGCAACTGCACTTGCTTGCCGTTCTCACGGTACAGGGCAACCGGCGCTTTGTTGGCGTCGAACGTGATGATGCCGCTTTGGTCAAAGTGGCTGGCGCCACCGTGCATCAAGGCATAGGACTGGTCAAAGCCGCGATTGGGTGGGGCGACCTCTTCGGTCACGCCTAAATGCCATTTGCCCGCCATATAGGTGCGGTAGCCATTGTCTTGCAGGACCAGTGGAAAGGGCAGGGCCCGGTCGCTCAGAAAGCCTTCGTAGCCCGGTAGGGCGCGCTGCTGAGGTGTCATCAGTTCGGCCATGCCACCAAAGCCGACCTGGTGGTTGTCCGCGCCGGACATCAGCATGGCGCGGGTCGGGGAACAGAAGGGGGAGGCGTAAAAGTCGGTCAGGGCTACGCCGTCTTTGACCAGGGCGTCCAGGTTGGGGGTGGAGATTTCCCCGCCAAACGCACCTATGTCTGAATAGCCCAGATCATCGGCCACGATCAGCAAAATATTGGGGCGTTGTGTCTTTGTGGCGGCGTGGCTGCTTAGCGTGCAGGCGGCCAAGGCCAGGCCCAGCACGCTGCGCAGCAAATAGGTAGTTTTAGTGCATCGCATTGTCTTGTGTCTCAATCTAGTTATGTTTGTCGTGACCCTCGTCATCTGGCGGACCTCCGATGCAAGTTGCAGATGTGCCCGCTTATGAAGCCGTGGATGCGAGTGCCATAGGGAGTGTCCTCCCGGATTTGATTGAACACGAAGCAGCTTGGAGATTTCCAAGACTAAAAAGGTTTACTTGAATACCTAAAAAGTATGGTGGCTAATATAAGTATTGAAAATCAAGGAGCTAGGTTTGTGTGACGCGCGCGCTGTGGTTTTCCCTGATAGAGCCACAAAACCTTCTGAATGGAGTGTGTTCATTTGCCGCTATCAAGTTTGGGGAACGCACCAAGCGGTCAGCCAGAAAAATACCCCCACGCTACGCCTTTGGCTTGCGCTCCACCTCGCGGCCTGCATGCCGCCCGGATTCGTCTGGTGCACAGCAGTCTGCAATGGACTACTGTGTGTCCCGGCTCATCCCCAAGGAGGCGTTGTTTGCCGGGGGCGCCAAGTTTTGAGGCGGCCCGGGGGTAAAGAGCACCCCCACGCTACGCCTTTGGCTTGCGCTCCACCTTGCAGCCTGCATGCCGCTCGGATTCACCTGGCACACAGCAGTCCGCAATGGACTGCTGTGTGCCAGGTGAATCCCCAAAGGTTGGATCTGTCTCCAACTTTTGGGGTGTCGTTACCGAGTAAGGGGGGGAATGATGAAAATTAACGAACCAGCTTGAACTCGTCGTCGCCCATGAAGGCGTAGCGCAAGGCGTCGATCAGGGCCAGGAAGTAAGCCAGCGGGGCCCAGATGGCAAACAGTACCAGGAACAGCAGTCCCATGCCGATCTGGCCCAGGTAAAAGCGGTGTACGCCTAGCCAGCCCAGGAAAATCGCCAACACAATCGCAATCTTGCGGTGGCTGTTGGGTTTGGACATCTCATCTTTTTTGTTCTTGGAAATCCAGATGACCAGCGGGATGGTAATGAGCAAGGCAATCAAGGCTTTACCCCAGTGGACCGTCAGGTACTGCTGGACTTCACGCATCAAGTGGACGAAGTCATCAAACAGAAACCCCAGGTAGGAGGAGAGGTAGCGGATGATGGCCTCGCCAAAGGTCAAGCCCAACATGACGATCAGGAAAATGGCGATGCCTAGAATGATTTTTTGCAGCATGGTGTTTCCGTCAAAAAAACAGCAAATTCAATAAGTACGCGCCTGACGCACGGCTTGTTCCCAACTGAGCATCAGGGTTTGAGCTTCGTCGCGCGACATGGCAGGCTCGAACACCCGATCGCATTGCCACAGCGCCGCGATTTCCGGCAGACCTGAATACAGACCGCTGCCCAGGCCCGCCAGATAGGCTGCGCCCAGGGCGGTCGTCTCAATAGTAACGGGACGCACGACAGGCAGGCCCAACAAGTCTGCCTGAAATTGCATCAGAAGATTATTGGCGCAGGCTCCGCCATCCACACGCAGCTCGTGCAAGGTCGGGCCGCCGTTGGCTTGTACATCTCGATTCATGGCTTGCAGCACGGCGGCGCTTTGGTAGGCAATGCTGTCCAGGGCCGCGCGGGCAATGTGGGCCATGGTAGAGGCACGTGTCAGACCGGTAATGGTGCCTCGGGCTTGGGCATCCCAATAGGGGGCGCCCAGGCCAGTGAAGGCCGGAACCAGCCGTACGCCCTGGGCATCGGGCACGCTGCGGGCCAGCTCTTCAACTTGGGCGCTGTGTTCCAGAGCGCCCAGCCCGTCGCGTAGCCATTGGACGACTGCACCGCCAATGAAAACACTGCCTTCCAGTGCGTAGGCAGGAGTGTCGCTGTGATGGGCTGCACTGGTCGCGATCAGCCCGTTATGGGATTGGGGAATGTGCGAGCCACAGTGCATTAACAGGAAGCAGCCCGTGCCGTACGTATTTTTGGCCATGCCGGGCTTGGTACAGGCCTGCCCGAACAGGGCGCTTTGTTGGTCGCCCGCCACACCGCAAATAGGGATGGGGCTGCCCAGAATCTCGGGGCTGCAACAGCCAAACTCAGAGGCGGAGCTTTGTACCTGGGGCAATACGCTGGCCGGGATGTTGAATAGGGTCAGCAGCTCCTCGTCCCATTGCTGGCTATGAATGTTGTAGAGCAGGGTGCGCGAGGCATTGGTGACATCAGTGGCGTGGATCTTGCCGCCGCTTAAATGCCAGATCAGCCAGCTATCAATTGTGCCGAAAGCCAGTTCACCGCGCTGTGCCTGCTCACGGGCGCCGGGAATGGAGTCCAGCAGCCAGCGCAGCTTGGAGGCTGAAAAATAGGCATCGATGGGCAGGCCGGTTTTGCTGGTAATGGTGGCTTCGTGCCCCTGCTCGCGTAACTGGGCGCAGAAGTCCTCGGCGCGCCTGTCTTGCCAGACGATGGCCTTGTGCAGGGCCTGTCCGGTTTTCCGGTCCCACAGCACGGTGGTTTCACGCTGATTGGTAATGCCTATGGCGTGAATGTCCTGGGGGCGCAGACCGGCCTGCTCAATCGCTTGTCGGGCGGTCCGAAACTGTGTGTCCAGAATTTCCTGGGGATCGTGTTCCACCCAGTCTGTGCGTGGATAGTATTGCTGGGTTTCCTGCTGCGCCTTGGCCAGAATGCGGCCGTCTGCCGCGACAACAAGGCTGCGCGAGCTGGAAGTTCCCTGATCAAGAGCAAGTATGAATGTCATGCGAATGAGGCAGTAAAAGCGGAGCAGACCACAGTGTACTGGCTCTGTGTAGCCTGTGTCCGGTAGCTGAAGGCACCTTGATACGCGAGCAAACAAGTTTCACTGGACGGTAAGAGTTCAGGGGCTAAAATCAGGGTAAATCCCGAGCCAGCCAGTGATTTTTCGGGTGTCTGCTAATTTCAGGTCCAAAGCTCATCTTATGACTACATTAAGTTCCCCCTTATTAACCGATAGAGCCCAGATGATGGGCGCCTTGGCGCGCACCACTCAGGCGGATATGGTCGTGGTGGGGGGCGGGGCAACCGGCCTGGGTGTGGCCCTGGACGCGGCCCTGCGCGGCTTGAGTGTGGTGGTGTTGGAAGCCCAGGATTTTGCCAAGGGCACATCCTCGCGGGCCACCAAGCTGGTACACGGTGGGGTGCGTTATCTGGCTCAGGGCAACGTCAGCTTGGTACGCGAGGCCTTGCGCGAACGCATGCATTTGCTCAGTAATGCGCCGCATCTGGCGCAGCGCCTGCCTTTTGTCATGCCCAGCTACAAATGCTGGGAAACCCCGTTCTATGGGGTTGGTTTGATGGCGTACGACGGTTTGGCAGGGCGGGAAGGGTTGGGCCATACCCAGTTTCTGAGCGCTTCTAAAATTCGGCAACTGTTGCCGGGCGCCCGTCAAAGTGGCTTGAAAGGCGGTGTCAAATATTGGGATGGTCAGTTTGACGATGCGCGTCTGGCTTTGGCCCTGGCCCGTACGGCAGCCTTGAATGGTGCCTTGCTGGTCAATTACTGCCCGGTTGTAGAAGTGATGCACCGCGACGGCAAGGTGTCCGGGGTGCGCTGCCAGGACGGAGAAAGTGGTCAAACCTATACGATCCAGAGTCACTGCGTGGTCAATGCCACGGGGGTGTGGGTGGATCAGGTTCGAGAACTGGATGCGCGGGAAGCCGGGCGTCAATTGCGGCCTATGGTCTCGCCCAGCCAGGGGGTGCACTTGGTGGTCGATCAGACATTTCTGCCCGGTGAACACGCTTTGCTGGTGCCGCGTACCAAGGATGGCCGAGTGCTGTTTGCCGTGCCTTGGCTGGGCAAGCTGATTCTGGGAACCACGGATACCCCCCGGGATGATGTTCCTTTGGAGCCGCGTCCTATGGCCCAGGAAGTGGATTTCATTCTGAAAGAATCTGCGAATTATCTGCAAAAAGCCCCGACTGCGCGGGACGTGCGCAGTATCTGGGTAGGCTTGCGGCCCTTGGTGCGTCCGGCTGCCGAGTCGGCTGCGGGGAAAACGCAATCGATCAGCCGGGAACACAGCATTACGGTGAGCACCAATGGTTTATTGACGGTAACGGGTGGCAAGTGGACAACGTACCGAGCGATGGCTGAGGATGTGCTGGAACGTTGCCAGCAGTCCGGTTTGCTGGGGCCTTTGCCTGCCTGCCGGACTCAGGAACAACGCTTGGTGGGGGCTTCTTATGTAGGCGATCGGCGCTCTTTGGGGCGTACCGCTGGCCTGGATGCTTATGGCAGTGAGGCTGATTGGGTGCAGACCTTGCCCGGAGCCGATCAAGAGCTGGCTCCAGGCCTGAGCGTCGCCATGGTGCGCTTTGCCTGCCGCTTTGAATATGCCCGTACCGTGGAAGACATGCTGGCCCGTCGTTCTCGGCTTTTGTTCCTGGATGCGCGCCTGGCGCAATCACTTGCCCCGGCAGTGGCAGCGATTATGCAAGAGGAAACGGGGCGTTCGCCCGAGCTGGATGCTTTTCTGGCGTTGGCCGAGCAATACGCCACCGTGCCGACGTGCTAGCCGCATCGCAATAAAAAAGGGGCCCACTCATCATGGGCCCTTTTGTTATTTGTGCTCAATGGAACAGGGCCTTGTCATACAGGCTCATGTTCCATTCAATCCCGATACTGCAGGCTTGTCGATGAATCAATCAAAGAATGTGCGAGCCGTTTCAAAGCGTTTGGCGAAATAGGGATTATCCAAAGAATCAATTCGTACGCGCCCACCACTGGAGGGCGCATTGATGAACTGTTGCTTGCCTATATAGATACCGACATGCGAGTTGGGCGTGCCCAGTGTATTAAAAAACACCAGATCGCCAGGGCGTAGCTGCGAGCGGCTGACGCGCCGCGCCGCGCCGGCCTGATCGCTGGTACGACGCGGAACAGGGGAGCTGGATTCCTGACTGAATACATAATGCACCAGCCCACTGCAATCAAAGCCGGTAGATGGTTTGTGCCCGCCGTAGCGATACGGGGTATCCAGCAGGCTCAAGGCGGACAGGACCACGGCGGAACGCCGTTGCTCATCAAGCTCAAAGGTATGGGTAGTTGGAGGGCGTGAAGAAGGGGTATGTGCGCAAGCCGCCAGAAGCAGAGTCAGGCACAGGGTAAGCAGACGTTGCGTAAAAGCAGCAGGAATCATGGGCTGTTACAAAACGGATGTGGGGTTGGCGACACAAACGCTTATCGGAAGAATATCCGATATTTCGTCGATTTTCAGGCAGAGCCTAAGCGGGATCGACGAAATAGTCATGAATTAATGATTAATACATGCAACAAAACACATTTTTGATACAAGCGTTTTGATTTTTGTCATGTTACATCTAGTTTATATATACAACATTAAGTGAGCATCTGATAATATTCTGCTGTGTCTTGATACGTTTATTGCATATATCCGACGTTTTCCATGTTTTTAGAGTATTCATGGACAGTTTGTGTCGAGAGCGTTGATAATGTAAAAAATGTATTCATGCAATATATTGCAAGGCATGAAACATATTTATGTAACTTTATATGTTTTAAATATGTTTCGTTACAGAACTAGCTGATTAACAGTTTTACAAGGATGGCTGACATGCCCGTATCGGAAAATTCGCTGCTGAATGATATTCAGGAAGTCAATTTGTCGTACTTGTTACTCGCACAACGTTTGCTGCGGGAGAATTTTTCGGCAGGTATGTTCCGTTTGGGCTTTGACTCCGATGTGGCAGAGACTTTGCTGCGTCTGTCACCTGCTCAATTGGTCAAACTGGCCAGCTCCAGTTCGTTGATTTGCGGTTTCCGTTTCAACGATTACGACCTGCTTACCACCTTGACGCAGGATGTGCTCGGAGGGGTATTGCAGCAGGCCCACTCCACCATTCTTCTGTCCCAACGCGCGACGGCAGAGCAAGCCGGTTAAACCCGCTGCGAACTTATTACATCAAGAACTATGGCTATAAAAAGCGTCGCCAAAGAAGCCCAGGAAATTGGGCTGGCTTCCGACATGATTGAGCTGGGGGCGCGCTTGCAGGTTTTGCAAGCAGAAACATCATTGAGCTATGACCGGCTGGCCCGTTTATACCGCGAAGTCAAAGGCTGCTCGCCGCCTAAAGGCATGCTCCCTTTTTCTGTCGACTGGTTCATGACCTGGCTGCCCAATATCCACTCCAGTCTTTTCTTTAGTATTTACCAGTTCATGGCTGTGCATACGCCTTGCGACAAAAGTCGTGCGCTGGTTGAGGCCTATCGTTTGTACCTGGAGCAATCCTCGGCCGGGCGCTCGGAGCTCGAGCCAGATGAAGAGCCTGTGCTCAGTTTTACCCGTGCGTGGATGCTGTTGCGCTTTTTTGATAGTGGCTTGCTGCAACTGTCCCAATGCGAACGCTGCAAAGGGGGCTTTGTGGCCCATGCGCACGACCCTGACGCGGGCTTTATTTGTGCCATTTGCCGTCCGCCCCCACGGGCAGGCAAGACGCGTGCCAGCAAGGCGCGCAGCGCCTCTACGTCTCCTGCTAGCAAAAGCCGAAAATCGGAGCCTGTCAGGCAGTCGCAATCCAGAGCCCCGGGGCATGTCAACGTCCAGGTAGACGTGCCCGTTTAACAAGAGCTTTTGTATCGTCAGTGTGCAGCAAAGCCGGATGGATGCTGGTTTTTGATGTGGATCTGATAAGAATCTGAACGTGTCAAGGCAACTGGAAGCGTCGATCTAGGCTGGAAAAAGGCCATTAACGCGTCGTTTTAGCCCGGTTGCTTGCCGCCATCATTAGCAGCGTGTATTTGAAGAAGGCGTATCCGTGCTTATCATCCTTGGATATATCATTGTTTTCGTTTCCGTTTTCGGGAGCTTTGTGGGGCTGGGTGGGCATCTGGGTGCGCTCTACCAGCCTTTTGAGTTATTGCTGATTGGTGGCGCGGCCCTTGGGGCCTACTTTGCGTCCAACAGCGGTAAGTCCATCAAGCTGCTGGCCAGAGCCTTGCCGACCGCCTTTCGCAGTAGCCCCTACAACAAGCAGTTATATATGCAACTGATGGGCATGCTGTCGGTGCTGCTGAACAAGGCACGGCGCGATGGCATGATGTCTATCGAGGCCGATATCGAAAATCCTCAGCAAAGTCCTATCTTTTCCGATTACCCCAATGTGGTGAAGGATCCGGTTCTGATGAACTTTGTGTCCGACTACCTGCGTTTGATGATCAGCGGCAATATGAGCTCGTTTGAAATTGAAACGCTGATGGATCAGGACATTGAAACCCACGAGCATGAGCTGAATGTGCCAGCGCGCGCCTTGCGTGAAGTGGCTGATGCCTTGCCCGCTTTCGGCATTGTGGCGGCGGTGCTGGGGGTGGTGAAAGCCCTGGCTTCGGTTGACCAGCCGCCCGCCGTGCTGGCTGATCTGATTTCCAAGGCCATGGTGGGGACCTTTCTGGGTATTTTGATGGCCTACGGTTTTGTCGCGCCACTGGCCGCAACGATCGAGCGCCGTACGTCGGACTCGGTCAAGGTTCTGGAATGCATCAAGGTGACCTTACTGGCCAACCTGAATGGCTACCCTCCCCAACTGGCGGTGGAGTTTGGCCGTAAAGTGCTGTTTTCCTCCGATCGCCCCTCGTTCCAGGAACTGGAGGAGCATGTGCGTCAGGCCCGCTCGGGTGCTGGTCGCAAAGCGTAAGCGGATGCGTTCATGAGCAATCATAAGGATCGCGTGGTCATCCGTCGCAAGAAGATGGCCCATGCCGAGCACCATGGTGGTAGCTGGAAAATTGCCTATGCCGATTTCATGACGGCAATGATGGCTTTTTTTCTGGTGATGTGGATTCTTTCTCTGGTTCCCAAGCAGGACTTGAAGGAAATCGCCGATTACTTTCGCATGCCCTTGATGGATGCCGTCTCTGGTGGCCATCAGTCTGACTATTCACGCAGTGTCATCCCGGGTGGTCAGCCCAGTCTGGTTCCCAATCCTCATCCTGGTGTCAGCAACAACCAGGCCGCCGACGACCGTCAGGACGTCGAGCGTCTGGAGGATTTGAAATCAGCGCTGGAGGAGTTAATTCGTATTGATCCCGTCCTGAAAGAGTTCCGTCCGCAGTTGTTGCTGGACATGACCCAGGACGGTTTGCGTATTCAGATTATTGACCGTCAAAGCCGCCCCATGTTCTCTACGGGCAGTGCCCAGGTGCAACTTTACATGCGGGCCATTTTGCGCTCGCTAAGTTCCCCCTTGAACGAGATGCCTAACCGGATTCTGATTTCCGGTCACACCGATTCGCTGCAGTACGCCAGTGGCGAGCGTTTGTACAGTAACTGGGAGTTGTCCGCCGACCGTGCCAATGCCGCTCGACAGGAGCTGGTGGCTGGCGGCCTGGCCGAGGCCAAAGTCAAGCAGGTGGTGGGTTTGGCCGATAGTGTAAGTCTGGTTAAAGATAACCCGGCTGCAGCCGTAAATCGACGTATCAGCCTGCTCGTGCTCAATAGCCGGGCGGAACGACGCATGGATGAGCAGGCCGCAAGCGGTTCGGAAGAGTTTGATTTGCGCGAAGCCATGCAGGAGACCGAGGGACCCATCAGTATTCATATTCCCGGTCTGCCTGAAATGCCTTCTGCCTTGCCAATGGTGCCTTAAGGCCTGTTAATAGGCCCGATGGCCTACGCGATTGGGCTGTGCTTTTTGTTTTGTTGTTCTAAGCCATAACCAGGAAGGAAGTGTTCATGAGCTCCGGCGTAGATCTGAGTCAGTTTTACGAAACCTTTTTCGATGAAGCCGATGAGTTGCTGGCGGACATGGAGCGCTTGCTGCTGGAGCTGGATCTGGACGAGCCTGATCGCGATCAGCTCAATGCCATCTTCCGGGCCGCGCACTCAATCAAGGGTGGTGCCGGCACGTTTGGTTGCTTCGGTCAGCTGGCTGAAACCACCCACTTACTCGAAAATCTGCTCGATCTGGTCCGTAATGGCGAAATGCAATTGCGCAAGGACATGATTGACCTCTTTCTGGAAACCAAGGACGTGCTAACCGGACAAGTCAATGCCTACCGCGAGGAACAGGAGCCTGACGAGGAAGCCTACACCCGCATCTGCGCGCAACTGAGGCAATTGGCCCTGGAACAAAAGGGCATTTTGGCAACCGATACGAAAGGCACCGAAGCGATTTTGCAGGCCGAGCCTGAACCGGAACCCGAACCGGCTGCCGATACAACCGGCCTGCCGCTGCGGGTGTCCATGGGACCGGTGTCGGATAAAGATGCCCAGGCTTTGCAACAGGAAATGGAGCTGATGGGCACCATCGTCCATCAGACACGCGAGGGTGACCGCCTGGATATCTGGGTGGAAACCACGGGTTCGGCTGACGATATTCTGGCTGTGTGCTGCTTTATTTTGAATGCCGATCAGGTGTCGGTAAAACCGGCCGCTGTGCCGGGACAAGCCGCTGCACCTGCTCAGGCTTCAGAGGCGACCGTGGCTTCTGTGAGTACCGAGGCTGCCGAGCCTCCCGTGACAGCACAAGCGACTGCTGCGCCAGTTCCGCCAGTTGCTGCGGCTGCCGAACCTGAGAAAACCCAAGCGGTTGTGCCTGCTGCCACGGCCAAAGCAGCAGAAAAACCGGCCAAGGCTGCCGCTCCCAAAGAGTCCGGCACTATCCGTGTCGGTGTGGAGAAAGTGGATCAAATCATCAACCTGGTGGGCGAGCTGGTCATTACCCAAGCCATGTTGGTGCAAACGGCCTCGACGCTGGATCCAGTCGTCCATGATCGTTTGCTCAACGGTATTGAGCAACTGGAACGCAATGCACGTGATTTGCAAGAGTCCGTGATGTCCATCCGCATGATGCCCATGGACTATGTGTTCAGCCGCTTCCCGCGTGTGGTGCGTGAAAGCGCCGCGCGCATGAACAAGAAAATTCGTCTGGTCACCAAAGGGCAGGCCACCGAGCTGGACAAGAGCCTGATCGAACGCATTATTGACCCGCTCACTCACCTGGTGCGCAACAGTATCGACCACGGCATTGAAATGCCTGAGGATCGTCTGGCTGTGGGCAAGGAAGAAGAGGGCGTGCTGACCTTGTCGGCCCAGCATCAAGGTGGCCACATCATTATCGAGGTGGTGGACGATGGCGCTGGTCTGAACCGCGAACGCATTCTGAAAAAAGCCATGTCCTCGGGCTTGCCAGTGACCGATACCATGCCGGACGATGAGGTCTGGCAACTGATTTTTGCACCGGGCTTTTCTACGGCCGAGAAAGTGACGGAAATTTCCGGGCGTGGCGTGGGTATGGACGTGGTGCGACGCAATATTCAAAGCATGGGTGGTCACGTGCAACTGTACTCACGTGCGGGTCAGGGCACTACCACCCGTATTGTCCTGCCCCTGACGCTGGCCATTTTGGATGGCATGTCGGTGCAGGTAGGCAATGAGGTCTTTATCTTGCCGTTGGCCCACGTGACCGAATCCATGCAGCCCACCGAAGAGCAGTTGCGCCGTGTATCCGATACCGATCACGTGATGTTTGTGCGCGGCGAGTATCTGCCCCTGATTTCCCTGCGGGATATTTTCTCGGTTGAAGAGGCCGAGAAAGATGTGACCCGCGCAATTGCCGTTATCTTGCAGGCCGAAGACATGCGCTTTGCCTTGCTGGTCGATCACCTGATTGGTCAGCATCAAGTCGTGGTCAAGAACCTGGAAGCCAACTACCGAAAAATTCCGGGTATTTCTGCTGCCACCATTTTGGGCGATGGCAGCGTAGCCCTGATTGTTGATGTTTTTGCCTTGCAACGTCTGGCGCGTGACCCCGCCTCGACGTGGGCCTGATTATTCGGAGATCTTTATGTCCAACGACTTTACTTCCCACTCCGAAGCTGCCGAGGCTGGCGGCAAGGAGTATCTGGTATTTACTCTGGGCGACCAGGAATACGGCATCGATATTCTGAAAGTTCAGGAGATCCGGGGCTACGACTCCCAGACCGTAACCCGCATTGCCAACGTACCGAACTTCATCAAGGGTGTCACCAATCTGCGCGGCGTGATTGTGCCGATCGCGGACTTGCGGGTGCGCTTTAACATGGAGCGGGTGGAGTACGACCACCAGACCGTGGTGGTGATTCTGAATCTGCGCGACCGTGTGGTCGGTGTGGTGGTCGATGGTGTGTCGGACGTGCTGGTTTTGCAGTCGTCCCAGATCAGCGCCGCCCCCAGCTTTGGCACGGCGTTCTCGACCGAATACCTGACCGGGATCGGTACGCTGGGTGAACGTATGCTGATTTTGGTGGATATTGAAAAATTGATGACCAGCGAAGAGATGGCGCTGGTCGATAGCGCAGTGGCCTGATCGCCCGAGTCTGCAAAGACTGGCAAAGCGGGGACCTGTTTACCGGGTCCTTTAAGGAATGTTCGGGTCGGGGGAGGCGTCACAAGCGCCTCTGATGTTCGGATCTACTCTAGACAAGGTGCTTGCAATGCTGGATGGATTACGTTTGGCCAATCTGAAGGTGCGGACCAGTCTGATTCTGGTACTGGTGTTTTTTTTAGTCATGCTGGTGGCAGGTGCTGCGTTGGGGATTTTGTCCCTGCGCGCCAATAACGGTGCGCTGCAAAGCATCGTGGTCAATCAGCGAGTAGGCTCGGCCATGTATCAGGCCATCGAGAGCTACAAAGAGACCCAAACCCTGATTGGACGAGCGGCTATCAGCTATGTGGTCAGCAACGATCTGCAAAATCAGGACCTGATGGCCGAGTGGAGCGACGTTGCTCCCAAAACCTCGGCAATCAGCACAGCGACCCAGGATGCCCTGGAGGCAACACGCAAGCAGTTCGAGCTGGCGCAGGAAGCATTTTTTGAGTATCAGGGCATTGCCACGCAACTGGAAGGCACCAACGACTATTATCAGCGCGTGGATGCCGCCTTCATGTCCTTGATGCAAGGTGGGGTGCTGCCTTTGATTGCCTATCTGGAGCAGGGCGATATCGCTGGTTTTCGTGGCTATGTGGCCACCACGACCAAGTTTTTGGAAGAAGATCTCTATAGCGCCTTGAATTCCTTGCAGCAAGCTCAGCAGCGCTCTATCGATGAGCAGTACCAGAAAGAAAACGAGCAGTACAACATGGTGGTCCGTCTGGTGGGGCTGGCGATGGTGTTTTGCCTGTTTATCTCCTTGGCGGTGTATGTGTTCCTGAACCGCATGGTGCTGCGTCCCTTGCGTCAGGCGGGTGCACATTTTGATCGCATTGCCAGCGGCGATTTGACCCAGCGTGTGGAAGTGAAGTCCACCAATGAAATCGGTGTGCTGTATGACGCCGTACGACGCATGCAAAACAGTTTGCAGTCCATGGTGCATACCGTGCGTCAGGGGGTGGAAGAAATTACGTTTGGCTCGCGTGAAATCTATGTGGGCAATACGGATTTGAGCAGCCGCACGGAAGAACAGGCGGCCTCCTTGCAGCAAACTGCGGCCAGCATGGAGCAGTTGGCCAGCACCGTACGTCAGAACTCGGACAATGCCCAGCAAGCGGATCAGGTCGCCAAGAGTGCGTCGGATGTGGCGCTGCGTGGCGGACAGGCGGTCTCGACTGTGGTGCAGACCATGGAAGACTTGTCGGCCAGTTCGGGACAAATTGCCCAGATTGTAAATGTCATTGATGGTATTGCCTTCCAGACCAATATTCTGGCCTTGAACGCGGCGGTAGAGGCGGCCCGGGCAGGGGAGCAGGGCAAGGGCTTTGCCGTGGTGGCCGGCGAAGTTCGCAGCCTGGCCCAGCGCAGCGCGCAAGCGGCCCGTGAGATCAAGGGTTTGATCGAGCAGTCGTTGGCCAAAGTTAAAGAAGGAACCCGTCAGGTCGATGAGGCGGGCAAAGTGGTTATGGAGGTGGTCAGTTCGGTACAGAGTGTGACCACTATCATGGCGGAAATTTCGTCAGCCTCGAACGAACAGTCAGAAGGAATTGAGCAGGTTAACCGGGCAGTTGCACAAATGGATGTGGTTGTGCAGCAAAATGCGGCCTTGGTCGAGCAGGCAACCGCAGCAGCGGGCTCCTTGCAGGATCAGGCAACCCGTCTGTCCGACGCGGTGTCGGCGTTCAAAGTGAGCGCACAAGACATTATCGATGATCCGTATGAGGCGCCCGAGCCGGAGCGATTGCGTTCCGGCGAGCGTCTGTCGACGGGGCCTTTTAGCGGGACCTTGGCCAGCCTGTAGTTATATGAGCACATCTGTGGAACCTTTTGTTTATACATTGCCCTCGATCCCGCAGGCCTCGAGGGCCGACTGTGAGCGAGCCGCGCGCTTGCTCAAGTCGTATGCGGGCATCATCTTAGGTACCCACAAAGAAGATATGGTGGCCCGCACACTGGGTATGCGCAGCCAGAACGCGGGTATGCGGGAGGTGCGACAGTACCTGGATATTCTGGAGCAGGACACCCATAGCCAGGAGTGGCAGGACTTCGTTAACGCGTTCACCATCAATCACACGGCATTTTTCCGTGAACAACATCACTTCGATATTCTGGGCAAGTTTGTCAGTACACGCGGCAAACCTCTGGATATCTGGTGCAGCGCAGCGTCCACCGGCGAGGAAGCCTATTCCATTGCCATGACGGTGCGCGAACATTGCCCTTCGCCGGATGTGAATGTGTCTATCCTGGCCAGCGACATTGATTCGGCCGCCTTGGATAAGGCCCGTCAGGGCGTGTACACCCTGGAGCGTATCCAGCCCGTACCCGATTTGTGGCTGCCGCGTTACTTTCAGCGCGGTGTGGGGGCTCGCAAAGGCCTGGCGCGTGTCAAACCGGTGCTGCGCAATATGGTGGAGTTCGAGGAGTTCAATCTGGTGGGGTCGGCCTGGCCTTCGTCCAGTCGTTTTGATGTGATTTTCTGTCGAAACACCATGATTTATTTTGACCGGGACGATCAGACGCGCATTCTGGAGCGATTCGCCGCTGTGACCAAACCGGGTGGCCTGTTGTTTGTGGGGCATTCCGAGAACTTCTCCTACCTGACCAAAGCCTTTCGCCTGCTGGGTCAGACGGTGTATGTCCGGAACTAGGGTCCAAGGGGGGCTTGCACGCCCTGAGCTCTGTTGGCGCTTGAAATCGGGATTATGAGTAGCATGAAGAAAATTCGAGTTTTGTGTGTAGATGACTCCGCCTTGGTGCGCAGCCTGATGGTGGAAATTATCAATAGCCATGCGGATATGGAAGTGGTGGCCGTTGCCCCCGATCCGCTGGTGGCGCGAGAGCTGATCAAAGAGCACAATCCGGATGTCTTGACGCTGGATGTCGAGATGCCCCGCATGGACGGTCTGGACTTTCTGGAGCGTCTGATGCGCTTGCGTCCCATGCCCGTGGTGATGGTGTCCTCGCTGACCGAGCGCAATTCGGACGTGACCTTGCGCGCGTTGGAGCTGGGTGCAGTGGACTTTGTGACCAAGCCCAAGCTGGGTCTGCGCGATGGTCTGCTGGATTATTCGGACCTGATTGCCGACAAGATCCGTGCCGCCTCCATTGCCCGTCCGCGCCGTGCTGTCCCGGCAGTGCCAGGCTCGGCCCCGGTGCGTCGCTTGACGCATAATTTTTCAACGACTGAAAAACTCATCATGATTGGCGCCTCCACCGGTGGCACCGAGGCGATTCGTCAGGTGCTGGAGCCCTTGCCCGCCAACTGCCCGGCCATCATGATCACTCAACACATGCCAGCCGGTTTCACGCGCTCGTTCGTAAACCGGCTGGATGGTCTGTGCTCCATGCAGGTGCACGAGGCGGAAGATGGCCAACGCGTGTTGCCCGGTCACGTGTATCTGGCTCCTGGTGGCGTGGCGCACATGAAGCTGGCCCGCTCGGGTGCCAACTATGTGGTCAAACTGGTGGACAGTGAACCTGTCAATCGCCACCGGCCCTCGGTCGATGTGCTGTTTCACTCTGCCGCCGAACTGGCCGGACGCAATGCCGTGGGGGTCATTCTGACTGGTATGGGCAAGGATGGCGCGCAAGGTTTGCTGGCCATGAAACAGGCCGGTGCCATGACGTTTGCCCAGGACGAGGCCACCAGCGTGGTCTTTGGCATGCCGCGTGAAGCCTTGCAAATTGGCGCAACCGACATAGCGTTGCCCTTGGGGCAGATTAGCGAACGAATTCTGGCCAGTGTGGGGGCTTTTGGGCACCGTGTATAAACGGTCCTGAACGCACTGGCATGCTACTCATTTGGAGAATGTAAATGGTACAAAAAAATATAAAAATTCTCGTCGTCGATGACTTTCCCACCATGCGCCGGATTATCAAGAACCTGCTCAAGGATCTGGGATACGAGAATGTAGACGAAGCAGAAGATGGTCAGATGGGCTTGGAAAAATTGCGTAATGGCAATTTTGAGTTTGTAGTCTCTGACTGGAACATGCCGAATCTGGACGGGCTGGAGATGCTCAAGCAGATTCGCGCCGATGCCAGCCTGTCTTCTTTGCCGGTGCTGATGGTGACGGCCGAGGCCAAAAAAGAGAACATTATTGCCGCCGCTCAGGCGGGCGCCAATGGCTACGTCGTCAAGCCCTTTACCGCCGCAACGCTGGAAGAGAAGCTGAACAAGATCTTCGAGAAAATGGCCGGTTAATACGGAGTACGTCATGGATCCACAGCAAACATCGAATCATCCCGACCCCCAGAGCGTACCGGTTGATCTGGTTTACCGCATCGCCAATCTGACCCGTCTGTTGCGGGAAAGCATGCGCGAATTGGGTCTGGATCAGGCCATTAAAGATGCCGCGCACGCGATTCCGGATGCCCGCGATCGTCTGCACTATGTGGCTCGCATGACTGAGCAGGCCGCCAACCGGGTGCTCAATGCAGCCGAGCAAGTGCGTCCTTTGCAAGAGTCCCTGCAGGCAGACGCCCAGGCGCTGGATGCCGAATGGGACCAATGGTTTGAACAGCCCCTGGACCAGGATCAGGCTCGCGAACTGGTCAAGCGCACCCGTGGTTTTTTGCGCGATGTGCCTGTCAAGGCCCAGCAGACGCAGGACAATCTGCTGGAAATCATCATGGCTCAGGATTTTCAGGATCTGACCGGTCAGGTGATCACGCGCATGCTCGGTGTGGTCGGTACGATTGAAACCGAACTGGTTCAGGTGCTGGTCGATAACGTTCCTACAGAAAAACGTGAAGAAACTCATAGCCTTATCAATGGTCCGGTGGTCTCGCCCGTAGCCTCGGAAGTGGTCACCAGCCAGGATCAAGTGGACGATTTGCTGGCCAATCTGGGCTTTTGATTTCTGGTCCTACCTGATCATTGGGTTTGCTTTCTTAAGGCGCTGCGCATTGCAGCGCCTTTTTGCTTGTGAGGAACAGCCTGCTTTTATCAGGCTTTCTCCGCGCTATCAGAGCCACAGCCCTCTTTTAGAATGACCCCGCAGCATGCCGTGCGAGCGCAAAATGTGTGCTGCGCGCGTGATTCATTCTTTCAACTCCTGCGTCTTGGCAGTCCATGGCAGAAGACAGCGATCTCGAAAAAACAGAACCGGCCTCACCCCGGCGCCTGGAAAAGGCGCGGGAGGAAGGGCAGGTAGCGCGTTCCAGAGAGCTGACTACCTTCCTGATGCTGCTGGCCGGGATAGGCGGAATCTGGATTGGGGCCGGCTATCTGTACGAGACCTTTGGCGGTATTGTGCGGCGCAGCGTCTGGTTTGATCCACGTGTCGCGCACGATCCCAGTGCCATGGTGATGCAGGCGGCCAGTCTGGCTGGTGAGGCACTAAAGGGGTTGGCGCCCTTGTTTTTGCTGCTGGTGGTGGTCGCGGTGATGGCCTCGATGGCGCTGGGCGGTATGAGCTTTAGCGGCAAGGCCCTGCAGCCCAAGTTCGAGCGCATGAATCCGGCCAAGGGCATCCAGCGCATGTTTTCCATGCAGACGGTCGTGGAGCTGATCAAAACCCTGGCCAAAGCTGGTCTGGTGGGCTCGGTGGCAATGTATGTCATCTGGACCGAGCGCGAACAGATGACGGCCTTGATGTATGTGCATCCCACGGCGGCTATTGCCACGGGGATGGAGCTGATCATCAAGTGTTGTGCCCTGATCGCTGCCAGTTTGCTGGTGATTGTATTGATTGATGCGCCCTGGCAGTTGTGGAGCTTTTACAAGAAGCTGCGCATGTCGCATCAGGATGTGAAAGAAGAGCATAAGGAAAGCGAAGGTGACCCGCACGTCAAAGGTCGCATTCGGCAGCAGCAACGGTCCATGGCCCGTTCGCGCATGATGTCTCAGGTACCGGGCGCTGATGTGGTGGTGACCAACCCCACGCATTACGCGGTGGCCTTGAAGTATCAGGACGGCAAGGGCGGTGCTCCCCGTGTGGTGGCCAAAGGCACGGGCTTGATTGCCGCCAAGATCCGAGGACTGGCGGCGGAGCATAACGTGGCCACGTTGCAGGCGCCTGCGCTGGCGCGGGCCCTGTACTTTAACGTTGAACTGGAGCGCGAGATTCCCGTGGATTTGTACTCGGCGGTGGCCGAAGTGCTGGCCTGGGTTTATCAGCTTCGTAACTGGAACAAGGGGCAGGGCGAGCGCCCGATCATGCCCACCCGATTGAACGTGCCGACAGGCATGGATGAAGGCCCACTGCGTTCGCGCAAACATGAAAAGCAATGAACAATTTTTTTGCCTTACTCAAACAAAATGGTGGCCAACACGCCCGGCTTTTAGCGGGTCCGGTGCTGATCCTCATGGTGATGGCCATGATGATTTTGCCCTTGCCCCCGTTTTTTCTGGACCTGTTGTTTACCTTTAACATCGCTCTGGCCGTCATGATCTTGCTGGTGGCCATGTTCACCAAAAAGCCATTGGACTTTGCCGCTTTCCCGGCCGTGCTGTTGTTTGCCACCTTGCTGCGCCTGGCCCTGAATGTGGCCTCCACGCGTGTGGTGCTGATGAACGGTCACAAGGGCCCGGATGCGGCTGGCCAGGTCATTGAGGCCTTTGGCCACTTTCTGGTCGGTGGCAGTTTTGCTGTTGGCCTGATCGTGTTCGTGATTTTGGTCATCATCAACTTTGTGGTGATTACCAAGGGCGCCGGGCGTATTGCGGAGGTGGGCGCACGCTTTACCCTGGATGCCTTGCCAGGCAAGCAGATGGCCATTGATGCGGACCTGAATGCCGGTTTGATCGGCGAGGACGATGCACGGCGCCGCCGCGCTGAGGTGTCGCAAGAGGCCGAGTTCTACGGTTCCATGGATGGTGCCAGTAAGTTCGTGCGCGGTGACGCCGTAGCGGGCCTGCTGATTATGGTCATCAACGTGATTGGTGGTCTGGTTATTGGTGTCGTGCAGCATGGTTTGAGCTTTTCGGAGGCCGGCCGCGTCTACACCTTGCTGACCATTGGTGATGGTCTGGTTGCCCAGATTCCTGCTTTGATCATCTCGACGGCTGCCGGTGTGGTGGTCTCGCGCGTGGCGACGGACGAAGACGTGGGCCAGCAGATGGTCAACCAGCTTTTCCGCAACCCTGTGGTGCTATATATCACGGCCGCAATTTTAGGCTTGATGGGTTTGATTCCCGGCATGCCCAATCTGGTGTTCTTGCTGCTGGCTGCGATTTTGGGAGCGGGCGCCTGGCTGATGCAAAAGCATCAGAACGAACAGGTGCAGCAAGCCACTGAACCCAACGACGAAGTCTTGGCAGCGGCTGACTCTGCTGCCAGCGAAGCTAGCTGGAATGATGTGTCCATGGTGGACCCCTTGGGCCTGGAAGTGGGCTATCGCCTGATCTCTTTGGTAGACCATGCGCAAAATGGCGAGCTGCTGCATCGTATCCGCAGCTTGCGTAAAAAGTTTGCGCAGGAAGTGGGCTTTTTGCCGCCTGTGGTTCACATTCGGGACAATCTGGAACTCAAGCCTAACGACTATCGTATTTTGCTGGCTGGGGTGGAAATTGGCCGTGGTACCGCAACGCCAGGCCAGTGGCTGGCCATTGATCCCGGTGGCGTCACCATGAAGCTGCCCGGTACACCGACTACGGATCCGGCTTTCGGTTTGCCGGCAGTATGGGTGGATGTCAGTATGCGCGAGCAGGCACAGATCGCGGGCTATACCGTGGTCGATGCCAGCACGGTCATTGCCACGCACATCAACCACTTGCTGCATCGCCACGGGGCCGATTTGCTGGGTCGTCAGGAAGTGCAGCAACTGCTCGATCATGTGGGCCGCGAAGCGCCCAAGCTGGTCGAGGATTTTGTGCCGCAAACCCTGTCTCTTAGCCTGTTGCTCAAGGTCTTGCGGGGCCTGCTGGCTGAGGACGTTCCTATTCGTGATATGCGCAGCATTGTGGAAACCTTGGCCGAGCATGCGCCGCGTATTCTGGCTCCTGGCGCGGTTCAGCCTGGTCAGGAGGCCGGTGAGCTGCTGGCTGTCTTGCGCGTGGCGCTGGGCCGCGCCATTGTGCAGCAGTGGTTCCCTGGCGAAGGCGAGTTGCGTGTGATCGGTCTGGATGCTCGTCTGGAGCGGGTCATGACGCAGGCGCTGACCAGCAGCGGTGCGCTCGAACCCGGACTGGCCGAGTCGGTATTGACCGATGCCATGCGGGCGACACAGTTCCAGGAAGAGCATGGTGATCCGCCTGTGCTGGTTGTGCCCCCCATTTTGCGGGCCACCTTGTCCCGTTTCCTGCGACACCACATTCCCCAGCTGGGTGTCTTGTCTAACGCTGAAATTCCTGAAGAACGCATCCTTCGGGTCACCACCATTATTGGTCAGTCTGAATGAATATAAGTCGCTTTTTTGGTAGTACCAGTCGTGAAGCCATGCGTCAGGTACGCATTGCCTTGGGCCCCGATGCCCTGATTGTGTCCAACCGTCGTGTCAATGGCGGGGTGGAGATTCTGGCGACGGATTCCAGCTCCGTGCCCGGCGCCGCCACTGAACGTGCGCCCATGCCAGGCAGCGTGCCTCATCAGGCTGCCGGCATTCGTCAGCAGGAAGTGGCTCCGCCCCCAGCGGCTGACAATGTCATGGGCGCGATTGGGGCATTGCGTGGCGCATTGGAAGGACGCATGGATGATTTGGTCTGGAGCCACCAGATGCGTCGCACGCCTGTGGCGGTGAATCTGTTTCAGAGTCTGTTGTCGCAAGGTTTCAGTACCGCCTTGTTGCGTGCCATGCTCAAGCGTTTGCCTGAGGAGCTGGGCGCGCGTGCGGCCTTGCAATGGGTACGTACAGAGCTGGAAACCCATTTGCCGGTGCTGCGTTCTGAGGACTCCTTGTGGCAGCCTGGCTTGGCCTTGGCCTTGGTGGGGCCCACGGGAGTGGGCAAGACCACCACGCTGGCCAAATTGGCGGCTCGAGCCGTGCGTCGTTTCGGTCCCGATAAAGTGGTTTTGCTAACTACCGATACGTATCGGATCGGTGCGCACGAGCAATTGAAAATTTATGGCGATTTGATGCGGGTCGCCGTGCATATTGTCCAGGATGTGGCGCAACTGCGCAGTGTGATGCTGGGCGTGCGCCCCGATCAGGTGATCCTGATCGACAATATGGGCATCAGCCAGCGTGACCGCTATGTGCGTGAGCAGGCCGCTTTGCTGGCCGGTGCCGGACGCCGGGTGCAGCGTTTGCTGGTGCTCAATGCGGCCAGCCAAGGCGATACCCTGGATGAGGTGGCACGTAGCTATACGCACGATGGTGGCACTGCACTCAGTGGCTGCATCATCTCCAAGGTGGACGAGGCCATCAAGCTGGGCGGCCCTCTGGATACCGCCATCCGCTTCAAATTGCCCATTCATTACGTATCCAATGGCCAGAAAGTGCCCGAGGATCTACGCTTTATGAGCGCTGCCGAACTGGTCGACTCGGCCTTGCAGGTACGCGAGGGTCAGCGCCCCCTGTACGCGCCCAGTTCTGGCGATCTGGCGGCCTTGCTGGAAAGCGGCGGACACTCCGCACAGGAACTGCAAGCCGAACAAGAGCGCCGGGCGCGGGTTTTGCCGCGCCTGTTATCGGCAGCCTCTGCCGGTGGCCCTATTTCCCTGGAGCAGGCCCGTCGCGCTGCGGCGGATCTGGACGAACGCTTGGCCTGCGCCGAAGCCTATGATTTTTGGCGTGATTTGCATGCGCCCAATGCCTCCGTTCAGGATGGGGCGGCGGCGCAACGGGCGCAAGGCTTGATGCGTGCCGCGTGTCAGGAAGTCAGCGAAGGCAATATGTCCCGTCTGCTTGTGATCCACGCAGATCATCAACCGGCGGGTGCTCAGGAACAATGCTCTTTTAGCTTTCTGTTCAGCCCCAAAGGGCAGGCCCTCAGTATTCCGTACTATCAGCGACAAACTCCGTCGCAGTGGTCGGATGTGCGTGGTGTGCGCAGCATGGAGCGGCCCAGCCCCACTCAGGCACTGAATCAGGCCATGCAGGTTCTGAACGCTCAGGCCCAGCCTGTGAATTTGCTGCATATTTTCGAAGGTGGTTCGCCCACGATGTGGCGTCAATGGGCCGATATGCAAGCCGATTGGCTGGCTCTGATTCCAGGCGCGACTTCCTTGTGGCACAAAGACGGCAAGACCACGCCTAATGCCTTGAGCAAACAGTTGGCTTTTCACGCCATTCCTGATTTGGCAGCGCGCCTGCATCTGGAAACGCTGGGACGTGCCAAGCTGGGTGAAATTGCCTTGTGGTATGCCGTGGAGCCGGTGCAATTGCGGCACCGCAATGCCGAGCCTGTTCATCTGGATTTGATCGTTTTGCGTACCGTTGCTCGTCACGATGGCAAAGTGTTGAAAACCCGCTTTGCTTTGATGCATCATTGCGTCGGCTCCGAGGTCATTGCCCCGGCTAGTCTGGCCTGCTACATGATGCTGCGTAGCGAGGTACAGGAAATGGCACGTTTGTTTAATGCGGTGCGTGGCTTGTTGCCTGCCAGCAATTCCGAGTTTGAAGAAGAGCTCCATTTGCTGGCTGCTGCTCAATTAACGCTGGCTTCCTGGGATTTGTTGCAGGCGCCGGATAATCGGGGAGTGCGGCAACTCAGTGCGCGTTTGCTGGGCAAGCCGAACCTGAAGTCCGGGCAGTCAGTCGATGCGCTGGTAAAGATGCTGGTGCTGAAAGAAGCGATGAGCTAAATCCAGCGAGATTGAAAAAGCCTGTCACACGGCAGGTTTTTTTATTTCAAGCGCTGCAAATTGCTGCTTAGTCCCTGGAAGAGGGCGTCTTTGATATGTTCAGGGAAATGCGCTGGCAATCGTGCCGCGACATTTTGAATGGCTGGCTCCACAAGCTGGTGAAGGTCTTCGATCAAGGATTCAGTGGCTTGCTGTCCTATATAGGTTTTTCCTACGGCAAGCCAATGCCGGAGAAGCATTTCCTGCATCTTGTAGCGAGTGTTGCTGGTGCGTAGTGCCATCGCCATTTTGACGCGCTGAATAGGGCATTGATTTTGTTTTGTGCCTACCCAAGGCCAGGCCGAGAGCACATCGTAAAGTGGTGCCAGACGGAAGTAGCCGCCAGGTTCTATGGCCAGGCTGAAGTTCTTGGCATGGCCATCTGGGGCGGCCAGCAAGTAGAACACCAACAAGGTTTTGAAGAAAGCCTGTCGGTCAGCCAGAGCATTGGACGAGCCGGATAAGACCTGCATGATGGCATGGATGCCAGGGCCACCGTCGGACTCGTATTTGGCATGGGAAGGCAAACCACTTGCCTGTAACAGGTCTTCATGGGGCAGGCGTATCAAGTGACCATGACGGCTCCAGGCACGGTCAAAGCGCTCCACGATGAGAACCTTTTGATCTTCAAACTGGCCAATTTGGGTTTGGGCGACATTCAAGCCCAGTTCTTTGAGCAGCTCCATGCAGAGCCATTCGTTTTCCACCGAGTGGCTCAGATCAAAGCGGACATTGCCCGCCAATCCTAAGGGTAGTTTGAAGATGTGTGAGCTGGGTGTCGATCCCTGCGGAATGTGCCATTGCCCGTGATGCCATAACAGCGCCGTTTTTTCCTGGGCACCTGCCAGTGAAAAACGAAAGTCTTCGGGGGCCAGATCCTGGCGGGCGGTAATTGTGCCGCGTAAATGCTCGGCAACGTCGTTTTCAGTGAGAGGGCGGGCCGTGAGGGTGTGAATATCTGGCGCTGGAGAGTTCTCAGGCAGAAGTTGCACGGCACCAGCAGCATCCCGACCTATTGCTTCGAGCAAGGCAAACGTTTCCAGCGAACGGGTCTTGAAGCGGGAGGCGATGCGTTGGCGAATCCCGGGATTGTCGGGCAGTAGATTGTCAAAGTAATTGTCTACGACCTTGCCACGAAGTGCTTCATTGTTGAATGTAAAGGGTAGGGATAGAGACAGCGGCCGGCCTTGAGGATGGGCGATCCAGTCTGGTGCGTAGCGAAGTTGTGATGGGCCGCGGGTAGGCTTATGCCACTTTCCAACGAAGAGACCGTTCATCCACAGGTCCAGAACAGGCATCACCACTCCATAGATTCAGGTTTGTCAGGTTCGTGAGCGTCAATAATGGAGATCTTGGCTTCCAGGACGGCCAGAACCGAAAACAGGTTTTTAAGCGATAAGCCCGACGCGTCATTTTCCATGCGCGAAATGGCTTGCTGCGTCGTGTTCAGCTTGTCTGCCAGCTCTATCTGACTCCAGCCTTTACGCTTGCGCAGCGAGCGGATGAGCTTGGGCATTTGCTCCGGGCTGTGCAGTGCAATGGCGTCTAGTCTTGTTGGCATCGCCTAGCTCCTTTGAATTCTAAATACAATAAATTTGATGTATTTTAAACATACATCGTTTTTGGTGTATTCAAAGAATACATCATATTTAATGTAATGGAGTTCAGGCATGCGGACATTCAGGCGTTCAGCCCTTGTACCTTAGCGTGGCTTGCAGCGTTCTCCGTATTCAGGCAGGACAAAAAAAGCGCCAACTATTTAGTTGGCGCTTTCAGTCTCTGGCATGACCCTGCTTGAGTCTGTTGGGGCTTAAGCCTTCAAGCTCAAGGAAGACTGCGTGTTCTGTGTTTTCCCGGATGCGTCGTAAAACGTGTTGCGGCCTGTAAAGGCTTCCAGCGCGTCCAGGTTCTGTTGGGTATCGACCAAAAAGGTGTCAACCAGAATGCGGTTATTGTCGCTGGCGTTGCGCACTTTCTCGCTGAGCTCGATCAGTTGTTCCAGCTCGTCTTCCAGTTCGTCTTCTTCCGCGGCGTAGCGCAGACCTTGAAGGTTGTTCTCCAGTTCGCGCTCTTGCAGGAGTTGAGCACGGCTCTGGTCCAGTTGTTCGATGCGTTCAAATAACTGGTACTTGCGCAGGGTAATCTGGGCCAGCTCTTCGGGCACGAAGCTGCGCAGCAGCAGGGTGTGTTCTTCTACCAATAGCTGCTCAAAATCCAACAGGCTCTGGTGTTGATCGGCAAGACAGGTTTGCAAAGACATGGCCGTTTCGGGAGGGTTACTTGAGAAGATCGCGCACGGAGGCAATCAGGGAGTCGGCAATCCGACTGGTATCAATCTTGAGCTCGCCTGCTGCAATGGCCTCGCGCAAGGCCTGGACTTTTTGCATGTCTACATCGGCGCTGCTGTCTTGCAGCGAATTGAGCTGGCGGGCGGCGGCGCTGAAGTCCACTTCGTTGGTGCTGCCGCTGTTGTACGCTTGGTGCGCACGATTCGAACCCGTACTGCGTTCTGCGGTAGTGGTTTCAGCAAGCGGTGTCTTGAGGGAGGAGGGGCTGATCTTCACGTGTTTCTCCGTGCGGCCTGTTCTTTGCGTTGATCTTGTAACGGCGCTCTGGAGGCAAACTTTAGCATGCTCATCGGATTTAGTTTAGAGAACGACCTGAACCGTGGACGCATCCAGTACCGTGGCTGAAATCACTTGCCCTGAACTGGCCTTGATCTGAATCTGGGTGCCCGGTGCGCCACTTTGCAAGGCCTGGCCCTCGCCGGTGGCGACAAAGCCCGCGCCACGTGCAACGGTTCGCACTGTCTGGCCGCGCATAATCGACTGCGGATCGCGCAGCGCCGAGGCGCGTATCGCACTGCCTAAAGGAATACGCTGGCTGGCGACATAACCGATGATCTGTTCGGGGTTGATGACCACGCCGTTGGCCAGGGCCAGCAAATCTCCCTCGCGTTCAAGCAGGTCGTCCTGATGGATCGTCTCGCCCGGATTGATGCGGCGGTTGGGGACGTAATAGTGTCCTTGAATAGAAAGGGTGGCACCTATGGAGGTGCTCCAGCTTTGTGGGCTCAGGCAGCGCACACCGATGCTCATACGCGATCGCAGACGCTGGCCGCTGGGCAGAAAAAACTGGTTTTGAGTGCAGGCGGGCATGGCGTGCAGGCGCGATGCATCCAGCGTGATGGTGGCGATGCCAGGATACATCTGCGCTTGCTGGAGCAGGTAGTCCTGCGCCTGATCCTGCATAGCTTGCACACTGAGAGCCTGAACGTCCTCTTGAGCGCGCACGCTTGCTGTCGCACCCAAGGTAAACAGACACAGGCAGGTCAGGAGTCTATATAAGGTCATGACTGAATTTTACGGACTCGGCAGCCAGGTCAAGAGCTGAATTGGCCGATAAATTGCGTTTTGTTCCCGGGTTTGTGAAGCAGTACCTCTGGCTACCATGCTGTTATGACGGTGAAAAGGCGTGCGCGCGTTCACTGGATCTCAAACTTGAACACAGAATATTGGCTTGACTCCATGATTGATCGCATCGGTGAGCACCTGAAGTTTTACCAAACGGCACTGGCTTTGCGCCAGGAGCGCCAGGAGGTGTTGGCCTCCAATATTGCCAATGCCGACACGCCCAACTACAAGGCCAGAGATATGGACTTTACGGCCGCCATGAAGGCGGCTTTAGGGGGGCAAGGGCAGATGGCCTTGCCCAATACCAGCTTGGCCCTGACGTCCGCCCGCCATATTCCCGCCCAGGCAAGCCGTCCGCCCAGTACGGACGAGTTGCTCTATCGCGTTCCTGTACAACCTTCTTTAGACGGCAATACGGTCGAGATGGACGTGGAGCGCATGCAATTTGCCGATAACACCTTGCACTATCAAAGCACGATCAACCTGGCGTCCCAGCGATTGAAAGGCTTGATGGCGGCCTTGCAACAGTAATAGCGAGTCTTCATGTCCAGTTTCAGTATTTTCCAGATAGCCGGCTCTGCGCTGACGGCTCAGTCCCAACGCATGAACGTGTCGGCCAGTAATCTGGCGAACGCCGATAGTGTGGTTGGGCCCGATGGCCAGCCTTACAAAGCTCGCCAGGTGGTGTTTCAAATGACACCCCAGGGCAATAGTCCCGTGGGTGGTGTGCAGGTGGTGGGCGTGCAAGAGAGCACCGCACCTGGCCGTCTGCAATATGACCCTGGCAACCCGTACGCGGACGAGCAAGGTTACGTGACTCTGCCCAACGTGGATGTGGTGGCCGAGACCGTCAATATGCTGGCCGCCTCGCGCTCCTATCAGGCCAATGTGGAAGTGGTGAACACGTCCAAGAATCTGATGTTGCGTACCTTGACCATTGGTCAGTAAGCCGGTTTACGGAAAAAGAGAGCATGAGCACAGTCAATAACGATCGTACTTCCCTGGACCCCACCGCAGGAGCGATGGCCGGGGTGGATGCCCGTAACAAAAGCGCCATGGCCGAGACGGAAGACCGTTTTCTGACCATGCTGATTACGCAGTTGCGTAATCAGGACCCACTCAACCCTATGGATAACGCCCAGGTCACGACTCAGATGGCGCAGATGTCCACGGTGGCGGGGATTCAGCAACTGAACAACACCTTGCTGGCGGTGGCCGGGCAAATGGACGTCAGCCAGTCCATGCAGGCCGCTAATCTGATCGGCAAGCAAGTGCTGGTGCCGGGCGCGAAAGTGTCTCTGGGGACCAGCCAGGAAGGCGAAAAAGTGGCTATGCCCTACGGAATTGATCTGGTCAGCGGGACGACGTCGACCGTGGTGCAGATCCAGGACAGCAGCGGCAAAGTGGTACGTGAATATGATCTGGGCGCCAAAGAGGCGGGTGTGTACTCAATGGAGTGGGATGGCCTGGATAACGAGGGTTCACCGCTGGCCGACGGTTCGTACACCGTCAGTGTCTTGGCCAGCAATGACGGCACGGCCGTCACCGCCAGCCCATTGACGCATGGCAAGGTCGATAGCGTGGCTTACACCTCCAGCGGTTTGATGCTGGATCTTGGCCTGGCCGGTTCGTTCTCCCTGCTGGATATACGCAAAATCATGTAAGTGCCGCCAGCCCGTCAGTGGGCTGGGCCAACACGACATTAAAAGGAAAGTTCATGAGCTTCGGACAAGGATTGAGTGGCTTGAACGCCGCCTCCCAAAACCTGGATTCTATCGGTAATAACATTGCCAACTCGGGCACCGTGGGCTACAAGGCCTCGACGGTTCAGTTTGCGGATGTGTATGCCAACTCCCGTATCGGTCTGGGTGTGCAGGTATCGCGTGTCAGCCAACGTTTTTCGGTCGGCAACATCAGTAACTCGGGCAATATGTTCGATATGGCCATTGACGGGGCAAATGGCTTGTTCCGTCTGGAGCAAAGCAACGGCGCCGTGCTGTTCTCGCGTAATGGCCAGTTCTTTCCAGACAAGGCCGGCTATCTGGTCAATGCCCAAGGTCATTACCTGACCGGTTATGGTGCAGGCAGCACTCAGTTGCAACGTCTGCAAGTGCCGTCGGCCAACGTGCCTCCCAAGGCCACGACGGCTCTGGATTTCAAGCCCAACTTGCCTGCGGATGCTGCAGCGATTCCTACAGAAGATGCCAGTGGTAATCCCATTAACGCATTCGATCCCAAAGACGACACGACTTACAGCAACTCGTTTAGCTATTCCGTCTACGACTCGCTGGGTAACAGCCACGAAATTTCCCAATACTTTGTCAAGCGCCCCGCCAATGCGGCCGGTGAGAGTGTGTGGGACGTGTACTACATGAAAGGCAGCACACCGTTGTCGCCTGCCAGCGCGACCCTGACCTTTAACGGTTCAGGCGTGATGACCAGCCCCAATCCGGCTACCGTCAACGTCACCCTGGCCAATCCCGGTGGCAATGCCTCGCCTGCGGATGATCTGGTGTTTGATATGCGTTACACCGGCACCACCCAGTTCGGTGGCGAGTTTGCCAAGGGCAAACCTTACCAGGATGGCTACGCCACGGGTGAGTACGCTGGCATGAACATCGACAAGGACGGCACCATGGTCGCGTCCTATACCAACGGTGTGACGCAGCGTCTGGGCTCGCTGGTGTTGGCTGACTTCAGCAACCTGCAAGGTCTGAGCCCAGTGGGCGGTAATGCCTGGGCCGAGACCGGCGCATCGGGTCAGCCTATCTTGGGTCGTCCTGGCGAGAACGGTCTGGCGTCGATCAAAGGTCAGGCGGTGGAAGATTCCAACGTGGATATGGGACAGGAACTGGTCAATATGATTATTGCCCAGCGTACTTACCAGGCCAATGCCCAGACCATCAAGACACAGGATCAGGTTCTGCAAACCCTGGTCAACCTGCGTTAAGCCTTGTCATGGATCGCCTGATTTATACCGCCATGAATGGCGCCCAGCGCACGCTGGAACAACAAGACGTCATTACCAATAATCTGGCCAACGTGAACACGTCCGGTTTCCGCCAGCAACTGGCGTACTACCGTTCTGTTCCCGTTACCAGCGACGTGGGTTCGCAAACCCGCGTCGGCACGGCCACGGTGACGCCGGGCAGCCGCTTTCAGCCTGGTGCCATGGCCGAGACCGGCAATGCGCTGGATGTGGCCATTGCGGGCGAGGGCTGGTTTGCCGTTCGTGCGCTGGATGGCCAGGAAGCCTACACGCGGGCGGGCGATCTGGTGGTCAACGCCCAGAACCAGTTGGTGACACAAGGTGGTTTGCCCGTGCTAAGCGCCGATGGGCAGGCCATTGAAATTCCGGATCGCGGTTCGATCACCTTCTCCAGCGACGGTCAATTGACTGCCTTGGGTGCCGGTGACAACCCGCGCGATATCCAGGTGATGGGCCAGTTAAAGATGGTCAATCCCCCGTCAGCCGATTTGCTGCGTGGCCAGGATGGCTTGTTTCGCATGAACAATGGCGCGCCGGCCCCGGCTGATCCGTCGGTGCGCATGGTGTCGGGCTTCATCGAAAAAAGCAATGTGAACCCGGCGGAGGCGATGGTCGCGATGATTGCCAATGCGCGTCGTTTTGAGACCCAGATGAAGGTCATCCAGGACGCCAGCGCCCGCGAAGATCGGGCCAATTCTCTACTTTCATTTAATGGCTAAGCCGCGCCGATAGCGCAGGCATTGGCTTTAAGGATTACACACACATGATTCGCTCTCTGTGGATTGCCAAGACCGGTCTGGAAGCCCAGCAGACCAATATGGACGTTATCTCCAATAACTTGGCCAACGTAAATACCACCGGTTTCAAACGGACCCGTGCGGTGTTTGAAGACTTGATGTATCAAACCCTTCGTCAACCCGGCGCTCAAGTTGGCGCGGCCAATCAGTTGCCTACGGGCTTGCAGATCGGTACCGGTGTGCGCACGGTGGCGACCGAGCGTATCCATAGCCAAGGTGACATGAAGCATACGGGTCACAATATGGATATTGCCATTCAGGGCAGCGGTTTTCTGCAAGTGGAAATGCCGGACGGCACCTTCGCCTACACGCGCGATGGTAGTTTGCAGCGCGACCAGAATGGTCAACTGGTTACCGCCGGCGGCTATCCTATTCAGCCTCCTATCAATATTCCCGATAACGCACTGGAACTGACGATTGCCCGTGATGGCACGGTATCGGTCACTCAGCCTGGTGCCGCAGGTGCCAGTGTGGAAGTGGGCCAGTTGCAACTGAGCACCTTCGTGAATCCGGCTGGCTTGCAAAGCATGGGCGAGAACCTGTACATCGAAACCGATGCCTCGGGTGCTGCCAACTTCCTGCAGCCCGGTATGGATGGCGCAGGTCTGGTCATGCACAAGTACAACGAAACCTCCAACGTCAACGTGGCCGAGGAACTGGTCAATATGATCAGTGCCCAGCGCGCCTACGAAATCAATAGCAAGGCCGTGTCCACCGCTGACCAGATGTTGGCTCGACTGACGCAGCTGTAAACCTGAAGAGATCGTGACAATGTTCCAAGCTCTGTTGAGCCGTCTTGCACTGGGTGCGCTTGTTGTCCTGTCCGGTTGCGCGCTGGTGCCCCCTGAAGATGTGGTCACTGGCCCCTTGACCGCGGCCCCGCCACCGGCCGTTCCGGCGGCCGTGGTGGCCAATGGCTCTATCTACCAACCCTCGGCGTATGGCAACTACCCGCTGTTTGAAGACAGACGGCCACGCAATGTGGGCGACATTGTCACCATCATGATTCAGGAGCGTACCAACGCTGCCAAGAATGTCTCGACCAACACGGATCGGACGGGGAGCGGTGGTCTTGACTTTACGGGTGTCCCGGCTTTCCTGCCCAATGAAATAGGCAGCAAACAGAACTTTGAGGTCAGCGGCTCGAACAAGGCGCAGGGCAAGGGTTCCAGTCGTGCCGATAATACCTTTACTGGCACCTTGACGACCACGGTAGTGGGCGTTTTGCCCAATGGCAACCTGCAGGTTGCGGGTGAAAAGCAGATCGCCATTAACCGTGGCAGCGAATACATCCGTTTTTCCGGCGTGGTGGACCCGCGCTCCATTTCCGGCAGCAGTACCGTGCCCTCCACTCAGGTGGCCGATGCCCGTATCGAGTTTCGTAGCAAAGGGGTCATGGATGAAGTCCAGACCATGGGCTGGCTACAGCGTTTTTTCCTGAATATTTCCCCGTTCTGAGCCTTTTGCTTGATATGGCGTTTTCCATGAGTCGTACTCGTTTTTTTTCTTATCGCCATGTGCTGCAAGCAGCCATGCTGGCGGCGGGCCTGTTGTTGGCTCCGGCCAGCCAGGCCGAGCGTATCAAGGATCTGGCCTCTATTCAGGGCGTGCGTGATAATCCGCTGATCGGTTATGGCCTGGTCGTGGGTCTGGATGGCAGTGGCGACCAGGTGCGCCAGGCCCCCTTCACCCAGCAAAGCTTGACCAATATGCTGTCCCAGTTGGGAGTAACGATTCCCCAGGGCAGCAATATGCAGCTCAAGAACGTCGCAGCCGTCATGGTGACGGCCCGTTTACCTGCTTTTGCCCGCCCTGGGCAGTCTGTGGATGTGGTGGTGTCTTCCATGGGTAACGCCAAGAGTTTGCGCGGTGGCACCTTGTTGATGACGCCTCTCAAAGGCGCGAACGGACAGGTCTACGCCATTGCCCAAGGCAATTTGCTGGTCGGCGGAGCGGGGGCTGAAGCCGGTGGTTCCAGCGTGCAGGTCAATCAGCTCAATGGCGGCACGATTCCCGGTGGCGCAACGGTCGAGCAAAGCGTGCCCACGACCTACGCACGAGATGGCGTGATCAATCTGGAAATGAATTCGTCGGATTTTGGTACAGCCCAGAACGTGGTGGCGGCCTTGAACAAGCAGTTTGGCCCGTCCACGGCGACCGCCCTGGATGGCCGTCTGATTCAGGTGCGTGGTCCTTTGGATCCGCAAGCTCAAACTGCCTTTATTTCGCATGTGGAAAACCTGCAAGTGAACCTGCCACCGGCACGGGCTCGCGTGGTGATCAATGCTCGTACCGGCTCAGTGGTCATGAACCGTACCGTCACGATTGATGAAGCCGCCATTGCCTACGGCAATCTGTCTGTGGTCATTAGCCGACAACCGCAAGTTAGCCAGCCGGATACACCATTTGGCGGCGGTCAGACCGTTGTGGCCGATAGCACCCAGATTGAAATGCGCAGTGACAGCGGCTCTTTGCAACGCGTCAAGACCAGCGCCAATTTGGCCGATGTCGTCCGCGCCTTGAATGCTTTGGGTGCAACCCCTCAAGACTTGTTGTCCATTTTGCAGAACCTGAAAAGCGCTGGCGCTTTGCGGGCCGATCTGGAGATCATCTAATGACGGTGCAGTATTTCCCGCGTCCTGGTACAGGAACGCAGGTTTCGATTTTTGACCCGCAACAACTGGCCCAGTTGCGTCAGCGGGCCGGACAAGACGGCCAGAATCAGGCGACCCAACTGCAAGTGGCCCGCCAGTTCGAGTCCCTGTTTATTCAGAATATTTTGAAGCAGGCGCGGGCCGCCAACCTCCCGGGCGGCATGTTTGACACGCAGTCCGTGCGTATGGCGCAAAGCCTGGGGGACGAGCAACTGGCCATGCAATTGGCTGACCCAGGCATTGGCTTGGCCAAAGCCTTGCAAGCGCAGATGAGCGGGCAGTTCAGTGAGCCCTTTGGTGCTGCGTCCTATGATCCAGAAGCCGCTCAGTCACGTCGTGCGGATCTTCGCTCGCGCATGCCCAATGACCGCTCCATTGACGCAGCTTCCATTGCCGAACTGATCGACAAGCTCAGCAATAACAGCACAGTGCAGCGCGTGTATTCCTCGATTCAGGGCGCACCCAACCATATTCGCCAGTTTGTAGACCGCATGAATACGGCCGCCAAAGTGGCCGCCGAAGACAGCGGTGTTCCGGCCAAGTTGATCCTGAGCCAGGCCGCCCTGGAGTCGGGGTGGGGCAAGCGTGAAATCATGCACCCCGATGGCACCACCAGCCACAATCTGTTTGGTATCAAGGCGACCCCTTCCTGGAAGGGCAAAACGGTCGAGGTCATGACCACGGAATATCAGAACGGCGTGGCGCGCAAAATGACGCAGACTTTCCGTGCCTATGACTCCTATGCCGAGTCTTTTGCGGATTATGCCCGCCTGATTGGTAATAACAAACGTTATGAAAGTGTAAAACAAGCCGCTTCGCCTCAAGAAGCCGCTCAGCGTATTCAGGATGCGGGCTACGCCACCGACCCTTCCTACGCCAAAAAACTGATCTCCATCATGGCCTACTTTGATGGTGGCAAGTCTTAATTATTGATACAGGTCTAAATATTGCACCAAGGTGGTCGTTAAAAAGCAGCATGTTCATTTTTCGCCTTGGACACTACGGGCCGGGCAGGACAGAAAGGATTTGATATGAATCTCGCCAACCTTGGTATTTCCGGCTTGTTTGCCGCTCAAAAGCGCATGCAGGTGACGGGCCACAATATTAATAATATCGATACCCCTGGTTATAACCGCCAATCGGTTCTGGTCGAGACGGCGGGGTCGGTGGGAAGCGGCAGTGGCTACTATGGCCGTGGCGTGCAGGTGGTCACCGTGCAGCGCTCCCATGACAATTTCCTGTATCAGCAGTTGATGCGCTCGCAAACGGCTGGCGCGGCCCTGGTCAGCTATGGAACCGAAATCTCCCAACTGGACAATCTGTTCTCGGACCGCACGGTTGGTATCAGCCCGGCTTTGCAAAACTTCTTCAATGGCCTGGAAGCCGTCGCCTCGCAGCCAGCAGATTCTTCTGCTCGTCAGGAGTTGCTGGGCCGTGCCGAAAGCCTGGCCACGCAGGTTCGTGACGCGACGGCCTACATGAATCGCGTTAACGAGAACATCAATACGCAGGTGGGCACCACGGTTACCCAGATCAACAGCTATCTGGAACGTATTGATAACGTCAATAAACAGATCGTGGCGGCCAAAGGCACCACGCCCGGTCACGAACCCAATGACTTGCTTGATCAGCGTGAACAACTGGTGGCCGAGCTGGGCCAACTGGTGGACGTGAGTACGGTTGAGCAGGACGGACGGTTGAGCGTGACCACGGCAGGCGGTCAGATGCTGCTGGGCGGTGATCGTGTTTACCCCTTGCACGCCGTGCGTTCGGCTGAAAATCCCGAGCGTATGGTGGTCGGCTTTACGTCTGCCTTGAACGTGGACGGCAAGATGGTGGTGTCCGAGTTCCGCGAAGGTGCCATTAAAGGTGGCACCTTGGGTGGCTTGCTGCAGTTCCGTCAGGAAAGCCTGGAACCTGCCATCAATGCCCTGGGGCGTTTGGCCGTGGGGCTGGCCCACACCGTAAATGACATTCACCGCCAAGGCGTGGATTTGAAAGGGGAGGCGGGCAAAGATGTGTTCAGCGTCAGTGGCCCCAAAGTCATTGCCAATGGGAATAACCCGGTCAGCAGCGGTGTGCCTGGTGTGTCTTTTTACAAAGACCTGGTTGATCCGGCTGATCCCAGCAAGGGTTACACCCAGCCCGTCGACAAGCTAACGGGTGATAACTACCGCATCGAGCGCGTGGAGGGTGGTTTTCAGTTGCGCAACTTGAGCAGCAACGATGTGACCGCCCTGAATGGTCCGGATACGAACGGCGGGATTACACGGGTAGATGGTCTGGAAATTGATGTGTCCAGCTTAAAGAACCAGTCTCAGGATGGGGATTCCTGGTTGGTGCAGCCCACCGTCAATGCAGGCAGCAGCCTGCAGGTAGAGATCAAGCGTCCGCAAGATATTGCGGCCGCTGATAAAGACACCGGTTCGGCCAACGGCGCGATCGCTCAACAACTGGCCGATCTGCGCAATACCAAGGTGCTGGCTGACGGTTCGTTGAGCCTGAACGATTCTTTTGGTCAGATCGTGAACCGTATTGCGGTGCAAACACAGCAAAACGGCACGGCGGCCAAGGCGCAATTAAAGTTGATCGAGCAAAACTACGCCGCTCAGCAATCCTTGTCCGGCGTGAACAAGGACGAGGAATACATCATGCTCCAACGTTTTCAGGAGCAATATCAGGCGGCTGCCCGCCTGATTGATACCAGTTCGAAGATGTTTGACACCCTTTTAGGCCTGCGTAGTTGAGTACGGCTCTTTGGTCTTGAAATTGGAAACTTGCTATGCGTATTAGTTCTTCTCTTTTCTTTCAGACGGGCCTGACCTCGATCAACAAGCAGCAGTCCGATCTGATGCGGGTTTTTCAGCAGATGGGCTCGCAAAAGCGGATGATCACCCCGTCGGATGATCCACTGGCTTCGGCGCAGACGATCAATCTGGCGCAATCCCAGGCCATGGACAAGCGTTACGGTGAAAACCGCGAGGTGGCCATGCGTTCGTTGGGGGAAGAGGAAAACCTGCTCAACGCCGTCAACCTGCAGTTGCAAGGTATTCAGACCCGTCTGGTGGAAGCGTCTACCGGCACCATGTCCGATGCTGATCGCAGCACCTTGGCCACGGTGATGGAAAGTGCTCTGGATACCTTGTTTGGCTTTGCCAACACCAAGGATGGTTCAGGACAGTACTTGTTCTCCGGCTCGAAAGGCACGACGCAAGCGTTCGAGCGCTCGGGTAGCACCTTTACCTATACCGGCGATACCAATGGTCGCGATATTCAGGTTGAGCAAACCCGTCAGATGGACTCGGCCGACCACGGTCGTACCATTTTCGAGCGCGCCAATCCAGGTTCCACGGCCTACTTCACGCAGGCCAATGCCAATACTGGTTCGGCTGTGGTCAGTGCGCCCAATGGCAACTCTTCCTTAACGGGGGCAGAGGCCAACTACACCATCCGCTTTACGTCGGAGACCGAGTACGACATTGAAGTAAATGGTGCGGTGGTCAGCCAGGGTGTACTGGATGAGAACGAGCGTCAGCGCATCAACCTGCCCGGTGGCGTCAGTGTTCAGATTGAAGGCAAGCCTGCTGTGGGCGACAGCTTTGAGGTCAGCTCGGTAGATAGCACCAGCTCAGCTGACATGAACATGTTCAACACCTTGCAGTCGGTGGTTGAGGCTTTGCGTAAACCTGTCAGCGGTGATCCGGTTGCTCAGGCCGAGTTCCGCAATACGATGAACTCAGCCATGCAGCGCCTGGGTGAGAACTTCGATAACGTACAAACCGTGATCTCCTCGGTCGGTACGCGTATGAACGAAATTGATGCTTTGAGCGCCAACGGCGCGGCCCGCGCCTTGAACTACACCAATGAGCTTTCACGCCTGGAAGATCTGAATGTTTTTCAGGCTTCCACGGATCTGGAGTTGCGCAAGGCGGCGTTGGAAATGTCAGCCATGGCGTTTCAGACGATTCAGAGCATGAGTTTGTTCAATATGAATCGCTAAGTCTGCGTTCTTTTTTGGGTGGTTTTTCCTTAACCGGCAGTCAAGCACCACATGCGGGAATCTTCTATGCTTTTTAAGAATTTGAGTCTAAAGGTCGGCATGACCTTTTGTATTGCTGCTTTGATGGCATTGACAGTAGCCATGGCAGGCTGGGCCCTGTATTACTTTCATGGTCTGTTGGCCTTGGGCTCGGGCGACAAGGTATTGCGTACCTTGCAAGAGCAGCAAAGCACGTTCAATATCGTTCTGACCATTGTGCTGGTGCTGGCCGTGCTGTTGGGCCTGGCTGCTATCAGTTACTTCTTTCGCCGTGTGGTGCGTCCTTTGGGCGATTTTGCCAGCTACTTTGATGCGATTGCCAAAGGTGATCTGACCCAGCGTATCCGTGTGCTGACCGCCAATGAAATTGGTGATTTGTTCGAGTCGCTGGGCCGCATGCAGGAGTCCTTGGTCAAGACGACCACCACAGTGCGTCTGGGCCTGGAAGAGATCCACGCCGGTGCTCAGGAAATTGCCCAGGGCAATACCAATATCAGCAGCCGTACTGAAGAGCAGGCCGCCTCCTTGCAGCAGACCGCAGCCAGCATGGAACAGTTGGCTGGTACCGTCCGTCAGAATGCGGATAACGCTCAACAAGCCAACCAACTGGCTGCGACGGCCTCGGATGTCGCCCATCGTGGTGGCAGTGCTGTCAATGAAGTGGTTGCAACCATGCAAGGCATTTCGGCCAGCTCCAACAAGATTTCCGACATTGTGGGCGTGATCGACAGTATTGCCTTCCAGACCAATATTCTGGCTTTGAACGCTGCGGTGGAAGCCGCGCGAGCAGGTGAGCAGGGCAAGGGTTTTGCGGTGGTGGCGGCAGAGGTGCGAGCCTTGGCGCAGCGCAGTGCCCAGGCCGCGCGTGAAATTACCGCTTTGATCGAAGACTCGGTGCGTAAAGTAACGGAAGGTTCCTCGCAAGTGGAACGTGCTGGCGCCACCATGCAGGAAATTGTGGATTCCGTGCGTCGTGTGACCGACATTATGGGCGAGATCACCGCCGCCACGATTGAGCAATCTTCCGGGATTGATCAGGTGAACCGTGCCGTGTCGCAAATGGACGAAACGACACAGTACAACGCCCGTCTGGTGGAGCAGGCAGCCCTGGCATCGTCTGGCCTGAGCGAGCAGGTGACCAAGGTTAACCAGGCCATCGGTTTCTTTCGCTCTCCGGGTACGGAGGTCATTGATGTCAGCGCTCGTCGTGTTGCCAATCGCCGCAGTGCCAGTGTCTCCAGCTCTGACTCCGAACAGCGCCGCAGCCCCTCCTTGAAAGGCAGTACGCCAGCCGGCAAACCGGCCGGTACGGCAACTAAAGGCTTGTCCGCGCCGGTCAAGGCGGCAGCGCCCGCCAAAGCTTCGGCAACCGCTCAGGACGATAGCCAGCGCCTGCTGCGCCCCGATTTGAGCGGCAAACAAAACAGCGCATCTTCCGATGATGATTGGGAGGAGTTTTAATGTCTTTCTCCCGACTAAGCCTCTGGGTCGGGCGGGGACGTAAGGCGCTGATAGGTTTGTGTTTGTTCACCCTGGCAGCGTGCGCTACCCAGGGTTCCTCTTTCAAGGCTTCGGGCTTGAATGATCTGATTCTGGGCCAGAGTACGCGTGCCGATGCCGAGCTGTCCTTGCAAGGCCGCCCTCATCAGGTTTACCGACAGCTCGATGGCAGTGAAATGGCCGTTTGGTTCCAGGGCACAACCCTGGCAACGGATGCGGTCTATTTTCGACAGGAACTGTGGCTTCAGTTTGATGCCCAGGGGCGTTTCCAGCAAGTGGTCAAGCGCAGTCACATTCCTTCCGTGTACCGCGAGCAGGCGCGCAGCGCCGCCACCGGCTCGGTCACGATTGAACACCCTGGCACGGACATGATCACCATCTTGCCGGTCAGCCACTAGAGTTTTCTTTGGATTTAGCAAATGCTGGGTATTGAAAGCAGTCTTCCGTCCGCGTCCCGCGCTTCTAAACGTCGTTCCTCCAAATCGTTTCGCCCCAGCCTGAAGTCGGCTTCGGGGCTGAAAATCAGCACCATGCTGATGATTTGCATGGCTTTTTTCCTGGTTCTGATTGTCGCGGTAGGGGGGCTGGCCGCCTATTTTCTGCAGCAAAGCGGTGATGCCTTGCGCACGATCAATCGCCAGGATCAGCGTGCCATGCAGATTCTGCAACTGAACAACAATATGATGGAAGCCCGCGTCAGCCTGATGAGTGCGGCGCGCTTTTATCAGGAAGCGGGCATTGATAATGACGCCAATATGCTGCAAAGCGCAGACAATCTGGTGATCATGGCCAATCAGAAGCTGGATGAAGTGCGTAAGGCCTTTGCCGATATTCGCGCCAATATGCCTACCGAGCCTGAGTTGCGCCGCTTGGCTATGGGGCTGGTTGCGTCCTACCAGGCCTATCTGGACGACGGGATTGAACCCATGGTCCAGGCTCTGGAAACCCGTGACTACAGTACGTTCTACTTTGTCAGTGAGGGTTTTGGTGTTTTGCGTGCTGCCACCTTCCAGTTTCGCATTGAGGAGCTGAGCAAGTTCTACAACGAGCAGACGGATGTGCTGCTGGAGCAGACCGAGCTGCAAACCCGTGTGGCCAACATCGTCATTGCGGTGGCCTTGTTGCTGGGACTCGCCATTATTGTGGCAATGCGTCTGATACTGGGTCGTGCCGCTTTGAAGCCCTTGCGTGAAGCCGGCATGCACTTTGACTATATTGCCAATGGTGATCTGACCAAAAAAATTACCTACCGCTCGGCCAATGAGGTGGGGGTTTTGTATGACTCCATGCGTCGCATGCAACAAAGTTTGCAAAGCATTGTGCTGACCGTGCGCCAAGGTGTGGACGAAATTGCGTCGGGTTCTTCGCAGATTTTTGCAGGCAATACGGACCTGAGCTCCCGTACCGAGCAACAGGCTGCCGCCTTGCAGGAAACCGCAGCCAGTCTGGAAGAGTTGGCCAGCACAGTGCGTCAGAATGCGGACAATGCAGGTCAGGCAGACCAACTGGCTCATAACGCTGCCAAGGTGGCTCGCCAGGGAGGGGAGTCGGTTGGCGCGGTGGTCAACACCATGAATCAGATTTCTGCCCGTTCTGGACAGGTGGCTGACATCGTGAATGTGATCGATGGCATTGCCTTCCAAACGAATATTCTGGCTCTGAACGCGGCCGTGGAAGCAGCTCGCGCTGGTGAGCAAGGCAAGGGTTTTGCGGTGGTGGCCGGTGAAGTACGCAGTCTGGCCCAGCGTAGTGCGCAAGCGGCCAAGGAAATCAAGGGTTTGATTGAAGCCTCGCAAAACGAAGTTCAGACGGGTACACAGCAAGTGGCCAGTGCGGGCGACATTATTCAAGAAGTGGTGCGTGCGGTGAACAGCGTGACCACCTTGATGAGCGAGATTTCTTCCGCTTCCCAAGAGCAAACTGCCGGTATCGAACAGATCAACACGGCAGTGGCTCAGATGGATGCTGTGGTGCAGCAAAATGCATCACTGGTGGAAGAGGCGGCGGCCGCGGCAGGCTCCTTGCAGTCGCAATCCGAGACCTTGGCCGAGGCCGTATCCCAGTTCAAGGTGCAGGAAGGCGACGTGATCAACATGAGCGAGCGCGACTACGATCGTTTGCGTTAAGCGTTTTGCGGGGAAAAAACAGGCCTATGCCTATAGTTGAAATCCCCTAGAAAAACAGGGCTTGTGAAGGCCATGCTGCATGGCACAATAATTCTTTGTCTATAGCCAGCAGAGACGCCCCATGTCCTTCGCGATTCCCGGTGAATCCGTGGCCAAGACGGCGGTGCGCCAAAAGGCGCCCGGCATCTTGGCCTGGTTGATTGCTTACCCGCCTTTTGATCAGATGCAGGCCCAGCATGGCGATTACCTGATCGAACATAGCGAGCTACGGTTCTTTTCAGCCGGACAGGTGCTGCTGGAAGAAGGCGCGCGGGTTGATCAGCTTTACATTGTTCGCCAAGGGCAAATTAGCTGCCAGGAGCATGGCGAGACGCACGACTATGTGGAAGGAGATCTTCTGCCCGTGCGTGAGCTGGTCTCGGGACAGGCCCTGGGTAGTGCTTACCAGGTGCAGGAAGACTGCTTTACCTTGTGCGTGTCCGGTGAAGCCGTTGCCCATCTGCTCAGTACGAGCGAACCATTTCGGGATTACTGCCTGCGAGGTACCAGCAGCTTGCTGGCTTCGGTCTGGCGCAGTGCCCAGCAAAGTGCCAGTGCGGATTTGGGTGCCAGCTATACCTTGGACATGAGTCTGCAGGCGATGACAGAACGCGGTTTGCTCAGTTGCTTGCCAGACTGTCCGGTAGAGCAGGCCGTCAAAGACATGCATGAGCGTCAGGTCAGCAGCATAGTGGTCGTTAATCCCGACCAGCATTTGCTGGGCATCTTTACCTTGCGAGATTTGCGTCGCTTGGTGGCGGGCGGCCAGTACGACCCGACTCAGGCCATGTCGCAAGTCATGACACCGGATCCGGTCTGGCTGGTGCCACAGTCTTCGGCCTTTGATGCGGCCTTGCTGATGGTGGAGCACCAAATCGGCCATATTTGCCTGGTTCAAGACCACAAGGTCGTGGGCATGGTGTCCGAGCGTGATGTGTTTTCTTTGCAACGCGTGGATCTGGTGCATTTGTCGCGTGCCTTGCGCTGTGCACAGGACGTGTCGGTGCTGGTGCGCTTGCAGTCGGATATTGGGCGGCTGGTCGATGCCATGCTGGCTCACGGTGCACGATCCGAGCAATTGACGGCTGTCATTACGCGCCTGAATGACCACACGGTTCAGCGCACGATTGAATTGACCTTGCCCGGCTCCGGCTTGGATGAGATCGAGTTTTGCTGGCTGGCTTTTGGTAGCCAGGCCCGTGGTGAGCAAACCCGTCACACGGATCAGGACAACGGGATTGTGTTTGTCGCCAACTCCCCCGAACAGGCTAAGGCCTATCGAGCCTTGCTCTTGCCTTTTGCGCGTCGGGTCAATGAAGCCCTGGATCGCTGCGGGATGGTCTGGTGTACTGGCAATATCATGGCCAGCAATCCTGAGCTGTGCCTGTCTGAGGCCGAGTGGTTGCATCGCTTTCAGATCATGATCGAACGGCCTGCCCCCGAGCAGTTGCTGGAGTCCACGATTTATTTTGATTGCCGTGCCATCTGGGGCCAAAGCAGCGTGTTGCAGCGCATGCAGCGTCGGGTTCTGGGTATGGTGAATGATAATCCTGTGTTCCAGCGCATGCTGGCCCAAAGTACCTGTCAGACCCGTATTCCCAGCGGTAAAAAACGCAGTCGCCTGGAGGCCTTGATGGGGCAGGGCGATGACAAGTTGGATATCAAGAAACAGGCCTTGGCACCGATGGTGGATGTGCTGCGTGTGCTGGCCCTGGCACATGGTTGCGAATTGCCCTCCTCCATGGACAGGCTGGCCGTGCTGACCCAGCGTGGTGTTTTTACGGCCGAGGAGTCAGAAGGCCTGCGTGAGGCCTACCGTTACCTGCAATTGTTGCGCTTGCAGCATCATCAGACCCAGTTGCAGGAGGGGCGGGAACCTGACAATCTGGTGCGCTTGAGTGCTTTGGGCGCATTGGATGCGCGTGTCTTGCGTGAGGCCTTGTCCCAAGTGCGTCGTGCCCAACGTATTCTGGCTTTCCGATATCGCTTATGAAACGGCTCTCTTGGCTACCTTGGCGTAAACCTTTGTTTGCTGCACGCCGCCTCTCCTTGTCCTGGAGCGCAATAGACGAGCAGGCCTTGGATAACGCCGCTTTTACCGTGCTGGATCTGGAGACCAGCGGTCTGGAGCCCAAGCGTCACCATATTGTGCAGATCGGTGCGGTACGGCTGGAAAGCGGTTCCATTGCCTTGGGTAATGTCTGGTCCGGTCTGGTTCGGACTCATGGTGAGCGCAGCCCGGAAAGCCTGCTGATTCATGAGATCAGCCCACAGCGACAGGAGCAAGGCGAGCCGCTGCCACAGCTCATGCGTGACTTTGCGCGTTACTCAGAAAACACGGTGTGGGTGGCCTGGGACGCCGACTTTGATCTGGCATTTCTGGATCGTGCCTGGCCGCAGGCAGGTCTGGAGCAAGCCCGGCCTTTGATTCTGGACCTGGCCGAGCTGGCTGCTTGTGTACTGCCTGAGTGGCGTGGCCGCCGCCTGGGTCTGGACGATTGTCTGAGATATTGTGGCCTGCCCGTCAGTGACCGCCATGATGCCTTGGGTGATGCCTTGGTCAGTGCGCAGTTGATGCAGCTCTTGATTGGGCGTGCCCGGCAAAAAGGCGTGGTGACCATCGGGCAGGCCCGGCGCCTGATGCAGTCACACAAGCAACGGCAGGCCCACGCGTTTTAAGGGCCGGCCAGCCCGAAGGCAACTCGCATCATGGCTTCGTAGCCGGAATTGAACAGTTGGGCCAGGAATGGGGTGGTTTGCGGGATCACGACCACGAGCAACGTCAGACCGACCGTCAGTGTAATTGGGAAACCAACGGCAAAAATGGTCAGTTGCTGGGCGGTACGGTTCAAGATTCCGAAGGCCAGGTTAATCGTCAGCAGCACAATAATCAGCGGCAGGGCCAGCAACATGCCTGAGACCCAGAGCTCACTGCTCCAATCCAGCAAGGCACCCCAGCCATTGATGTGCAGGTCGGCTCCGATAGGCAGCACATGGAAGGTGCGAACCAGAACACCGAGCAAGAGCAGGTGACCGTTCAGGGCCAGAAAGGTCAGCACGGCAATCACGTTCAGCAAACGTGACAGCACGGCGGTATTGGCGCCGGTAGCCGGGTCAAAAAATGAGGCAAAAGACAAACCCATTTGCAGACCGATAAACTCGCCTGCCGTTTGCACCGCCGCAAACACGATACGCATGGTCAACCCTAGCGCAATCCCGATGAAGACTTGTTGAGCTGCAATCAGCAAAGCCTCGTAAGAGGCGGTGGGCAGGTCGGGCAGGGGCGGCAGGGAGGGCGCGATAATCAGGGTCAGGACAAAACCCAGACCCACTTTGGCCCGCTTGGGGATCGCAGATTCGCTGAAAAAGGGAACGGTGGCCAGGGTGGCCAGAATACGGATGAAGGGCCACAAAAAGGCATTAAGCCAGGCATAGAGCTGGGCAGAATTCAGGTCGAGCACGGCAGCAAACCTAGGGCCTGTTGAGTGAACAAGGCCCTGCGCTTGGCCAGTCACACGGTGGTGTACTCACAAAGGGCTCCTTGTCGCGGTGGCCGGTCTTAGTTGACCAGTCCAGGGATGCCTCGCAAGAGGCCCTGCATGTAGTCGACCATATTGTTGATCAGCCAAGGGCCCAGCAGCACAACGGTAATACCCATCGCCAGCAGCTTGGGGATGAAGGACAGTGTCATCTCGTTGATCTGGGTAGCCGCTTGAAAAATACTGATGCCCAAACCGACCACCAGCACCACAATCAACATGGGGCCGGCCATGGACAGGGCCAGTTTCAGGGCGGTATAGGTCATGGACATGACGGTCTCGGGAGTCATGGCAGTCCTTTATTGGTAGAAGCTGCGGGCCAGGGAGCCAAGCAGCAGATGCCAGCCATCGGCCAGCACAAACAGCATGAGCTTAAAGGGCAGCGAGATGGTCACCGGCGGGACCATCATCATCCCCAGGGACATCAGGACGCTGGCAATGACCAGGTCAATGATCAGAAAGGGAATGAAAATCGTAAAGCCGATCTGGAAGGCTGTTTTCAGCTCGCTGGTCACAAAAGCGGGCACCAGCACGCGCAAGGGCACGTCTTCCGGCGTCTGCAGCTCAGCCACGCCCGCCATATCGCCAAACAGCTTCAAGTCCGCCTCGCGGGTCTGATGCAGCATGAATGTTTTCAGGGGCTGTGCGCCTTGCTCCAGCGCGGTCTCAAAGCTGATCTTGTTTTCCGACAAAGGTTTGTAGGCGTCTTGATAGACCTGATCAAACACCGGCGACATGACAAAGAAGGTCAGAAACAGGGCCAGGCCCACCAGCACAGTGTTAGGTGGTGCTGTACCCGTACCCATCGCATTTCGCAGCAGCCCCAGCACAATGATGACGCGGGTAAAACCGGTCATCATCAGCAAGGCGGCTGGCAGAAAGGACATCATGGTCAGCATGGCCAGTGTCTGGATGCTGAGTGACCAGGTCTGCGAACCGTTCGGGCCGGCTGTGCTGGTAATGGCCGGAATAGCCTGGGCCCAGGTCTGGGACGGCAGGAACAGGCCAATCAAGGCCAGAAGCACGATCAGGCCAGTGCGCTGGGCGGGAGAAAGGTGTGCGGTCATGAGGCGGTCAGCGGGGCGCACGGTGCTGGTCCAGATGGGCCTGGAAGTTCGGTTCGGAGCCAGCAGGGTTCGCGGTGTGCAGCAGGCTGATCTGTTGAGGGGTGATGCCAATCAGAATTTCCTGGCCATCGATCTGCACCAAGGCCACACTGCTGCGTGGCCCCAGGCGTTGATTGTCCAGAATCTTGATACGTTGCTGGTTCTTGTTTTTCAGCAGCCCGCCACGACGGGCAACCCAGGCGGCTGCCAGAATCAGGCCTACAACCAGCAGCAGGCTAAGCATGATTCTGACGAGCTGGGCTTGTTCCATGCTCTAGCGGCGGCCGTTCAGGCGCTGGATACGGTCCGATGGGGTCACGATGTCGGTGACGCGAATACCGTATTTATCGTCCACCACGACCACTTCGCCTTGAGCAATCAGGTAGCCGTTCACGTAAATATCCAGCGGCTCACCGGCCAGGCCGTCCAGTTCCACCACCGAGCCCTGGCCCAGTTGCAGAATGTTCTTGATGGTCAGACGTGTGCGGCCCAGTTCCACCGACAACTGGACTGGAATGTCCATGATCATGTCGATATCGGTGGTGGCATTGGTCTGGGCGTGCTCTATGGGCGGGAACAGATTGCTGGCTGGGCTGGGCTCGTCGTGCACAGGAGCGGCAGCGCTTTGCTCGGCCAGGGCCGAGGCCCAGTCATCCTGCAGGGGCTGTTCCAATCCTTGGGCTTGGGTGCTGCTTTGGCTGCCAGCCTGTTGCTCAGCCATCGCGGCTGCCCAGTCGTCCTCGGGCGCAGACCGGTCGTTAGGGTTGTGAGGGTCGCTCATAGGGACTTACCTTTAGTCAAATCGCTGTCGTGGGTGGCCAAGATGTTTTCTACCCGCAAGGAGTAGCGGCCGCCGGAGGTGCCATACTGGCATTCCAGAATCGGTACACCATCCACGTGGGCTTCAATAAGGGTGGGGATTTCAATCGGCAACACATCATTGACCTTGAGCTGAGTCAGTTCGGCAATGGTCATGTCTATGTTGACGAAGTTGGCAATCAGTTCGACCTCGGCGCTGCGCACCTGGCGCGAGAGCTGGTGAGTCCAGCGCTGGTCAATGTCGTTGGTGCCTTTGTCTTGCAAGGGGCGCGTCAGAAGGTCGCGCACCGGCTCGATCATGGAGTAGGGCAGGCAGATGTTCAGATTGCCGCCTTGGGCACCAAATTCAATATTGAACGAGGTCACCACCACGATGTCGTTGCTGCTGCTGATGCTGGCAAACTTGGTGTGCATCTCTGAGCGCATGTACTCCGCTTCCAGCGGGTAGATGGACTCCCAGGCACCACAGTAGCTCTCCAGGGTCAGGGTCAGTAAACGCTGGATGATGCGCTGCTCGGTGGTGGTGAAGTCGCGGCCCTCGACACGGGTGTTGTAGCGGCCATGGCCACCAAACAGGCTGTCGATAATCAAAAAGACCAGGTTCGGGTCGAAGGTAAACAGCGACACGCCGCGCAAGGGCTTTAAGGACACCATGTTCAGATTGCTGGGCACGGGCAGGTTGCGCTCGAAGTCCGAGTACTTCTGAATACGAATGGAGCCGACGGTAATGTCCGCGTTGCGGCGCATGAAGCTGAGCATGGTCGAGCGCAAGCGACGGGCAAAACGCTCGTTGATCAGCTCCAGGGTCTGCATGCGGTGACGCACTACCCGGTCTGGCGAAGTCAGGTCATAGGCCCGTACGCCAGTCAGGTTTTCATTTAAGGGCTTGGTGTCAGCGCCTTCGCCGGTAACACCGGCCAGCAGTGCATCGACTTCGTCTTGGGATAGGAAGCTCTGATACGACATTTATTGGATGACAAAGGCGGTGAACAGGACATCATTGATGGTCGGTACAGCGGTATTGAGCGCGTAGGGCTCTTTCAGGCCGGCGCTAAGCTGTGCAACCAAGGCTTGACGCCCTTCGGAAGTCTGGATGTAGGTGGGGCGCTGTTCAGCCAGAATCTTGAGTACGCGGTCACGCACCATCGGCATGTACTCCACCAGCATGGCACGCGAGCCATCGTCCTGGACACGCAAGGTAATGCCTACGTACAGGATGCGCGAGCGACCATTCTCGTTCAGGGTGACGGTAAAGGGATCCAGGGGCGCAAAGATGGGCTTGACGTTGACTTTGACCTCCGGGGGGGCATCAGGCGCAGTTGCGGCTTCAACCGACTGGCCTTTTTCTGCCCAGGCCAACCAGGCAGGCGTGCTGCTTTGTTGCAGGGAGTAGTACAGCGTTGCGCCCACGCTAGCGGCGATAATAAACAGAACCAGCAGACCGGTTTTCATCAGGCGTGCAAGTTTGGTGGGTGCTTTTCGGGCCATGTGATGTGAGCGTTGAATTTTCTAGCGTATGACAAACAGACAAACGCATGTCTGGCCTGAGCCTGACTGCATGCCTGAGCTATTGTGCCGGAGGTCAGACAGGACAGGCCCGGCGAATAGACGCTGCTTTTCGAGCTTAATCATGCTTTTTGCCGGGCTGTCTGTGAGGCTGTGAGTCAGGCGAAGGTATCAACCAGCGCGTCAGGATTGAGCGAGCGGGTAGTGCTGCTGTTCACCAAGGAGCCGGTCTCGTCAGGCAAAGCCATCCCGTCCAGGCTGAAGCGGGGTTGATCGCCCTGATTGCCCTTGGCCGCCAATTGCTCGTGAAAAGCTTGGTGCGAGGCGTGCTGGTCACCTACATCAGCCTGTCCCAGGCTCAGGCCACTGTCTGCAAACTGCTGTTGCAGTTGTTGCAAGGACTGTTCCAGGGTGTGGCGGACTTGGGCGTGGGGCGAGGTAATCATGGCGTGGGCCACGCCATCTTGCATCTGCAAGGTAATGCGCAAGGGGCCCAGTTCGGGTGGATCCAGGCGAATATCAGCACTTTGAACGCCCCCCTGAGCCTGTTGGGCCAAAGAGATCATTTGACGGCCCATGGCGGCCCCCCATTCGGGGGAGTGAACCGGCGTGGCAACGGCCAGCGTCATGGGACTGGGCAAAGTCGCTGGGCTGTGGGTCTGGGTAGCGCCCGGTGTGGCGGTCAGTTGGGCCAGCAAGGACGCATCTAGCGCCGGCAGGTTCAGATTCACGCCAGCACGCGCATCTTCAGCAATTTGTCGACCAAAGGCCGCCAGGCTGGCCGATGCTTCATCCATCAACTGAGTCTGGGACCAGACCGCCGTGGTGGAGATGTCGGCGCTAAGCGGCTTGTGATTGAGCACTTGCGTGGCATGGATGGCAGGTTTGCGGGCAGCCATGGCAGCGACTGGATTGCTGATTTCCACGGTTTTGGGCGTAGTCAGTTCAGCCTTCAGGTCAACGTCGGTTCGCACCTCAGCCGCGCTCAGGGGGAGCGTCTGAGGCTGTCGGCGGATGTTGTCATTCAAGTCGGTCGCCAGAATCTGGCGTGTATCAGCCCCTTTCAGAGGCAGCTTGCTATCGGTTTGTGCCGCGTTGAGATCGGCCTTGCCATTTTTGATGGCCTGCACTTGAGACAGAATCGACAAGGCCATGGCGGGTAGGCCACTATTGGCCTGAGCCTCGGTGTCCAGGTTCAAATCGCTTTGATCGGCAAGCAGCAGGGCAGGGTCCTTGATCAGGGTGTCCAGCTCGCTGGTGTCGGCTTGTTCGGCTACCGCGTCTGCCAGTTTGGGATTGTCTGTAGGAACCTGGGTTTTGGCGCTGTCCTGTTTGGCAGGTGCCGGTGTTTTGCCAGCTCCTTTGTTTTGCACCTGTTGCTGTTGCGTGTGCAAGTGCCGGGCAAAACCTTCGTCTTTGGGCGCATGCGCAGCCGCAGGCCCGGCCGTGTGAGTGGCGGGGGCCGAGGGTGCGGCAGGGGCCGCAGGTAAAACCGAAAGAGAGGGCGAAGTCATGGCGGCGCTTGTTTAATAGGCGGTCTGGCTACGGGTAAAGAGACGAGCAGCGATTTCATCGCTGTTTCGTTGTTCCATTCTTTGTTGCTGGACTTGTTGAGTCTGGAGTCGGCGGTCGATCAAGGTTTCATAGGCCTTCAAGCGTTGCAGGTGGCCATACCAGAGCTGGCGTCCCTGCTCCATTTTCTCTTCCAGCGCTTGGATAACACTATTTTGCTGGGAAATGGCTTGGTCCAATGTCACGATAAAGCGGCGGAAATTGTGGTAATTCGCCATGGTTACCCCGGTTTGACCCACATTCAGCAAGCGCTGGGCGTAGTCCTGGCGATAGGTTTGCAACATGTCCAGCTGCGAATGGGCGGCATCGCGCTCCGTGCGCAGCTCTTGCAAATGGCGGGCCGCATCGTCCACCTTGTTCTGACTGAGATCGACCAGCGTTTGTAAAGAGGCATTGGCTTTCATGGCTATTGCTCGCTATTTAAAACGGCGTTCAATTCATCAAAGGCGCGTGGCACGTCCACACGTTGTTGCATACCCTGGCACAGATAGGCTTGCAGCCAGGGGAAACGGTCAATGGCCTGATCAATGGCGGGATCATTGCCACGGGTATAGGCGCCAACGGCAATCAGGTCGCGGTTACGCTGATAGCTGGAGAGCAGGCTCTTGAAGCGATGCACCATCTTGATCTGCTCCGGATCCACAATGATGGGCATGACCCGCGAGATGGAGGCTTCGATATCAATGGCTGGGTAATGGCCGGTTTCCGCCAGACTGCGCGACAGCACAATGTGGCCGTCCAGAATCGCGCGGGCCGAATCGGCAATGGGGTCTTGCTGGTCATCACCCTCGGTCAGCACGGTGTAGAACGCGGTGATCGAGCCGCAACGACCTTGTGCATTGGGCTCGCCATTGCCGGCGCGCTCCACCAGGGCAGGCAGCTTGGCAAACACAGAGGGAGGGTAGCCCTTGGTGGCAGGAGGCTCGCCAATGGCCAGCGCGATTTCACGCTGGGCCATGGCATAACGTGTTAGCGAATCCATGATCAGCAAGACGTTTTTGCCTTCATCACGGAAAAACTCGGCCAGACGGGTGGCGTATACCGCCCCTTGCAAACGCAGCAAGGGTGAGACGTCAGCAGGTGCTGCGACCACGACCGAGCGCCGCAGACCCTCTTCACACAGGTTGTGTTCAATAAACTCTTTAACTTCGCGGCCCCGCTCGCCGATCAGGCCCACGACAATGATGTCGGCCTGGGTGTAGCGGGCCATCATGCCCAGGAGCACACTCTTGCCGACGCCGGAGCCGGCAAACAGGCCCATGCGCTGACCACGGCCCACCGTCAGCAAACCATTGATGGCACGCACGCCCACGTCCAGCACGGTGTCGATGGGGCTGCGCTTGAGCGGATTGGGGGTGGTGTGGCTGAGCGAGACGCAGGCTTGTGCGTCGATCGGACCCAGACCGTCCAGCGGATTGCCACTGCCATCGACGACTCGGCCTAACAAGCCGGGCCCAACCGGGACATGGCGGGAGCGCGCCTGAGCAGGCAGGCTGTCGGGCTGATCGGAGTCGGGTAGTGGCACGGGTGGCTGCAATTGCGCCTCAACCGGTACTACGCGGGCGCCGGGAGGCAGGCCGGAGATTTCACTTAAGGGCATCAAATAGAGGGATCTGCCCTCAAAGCCCACGACTTCGGCTTCGGCCCAGATGTTTTGCGCAGCCGACAGCTCCACTTTGCAGGCAGCCCCTACTGCCAGCTTCAAACCGGTGGCTTCCAATACCAGACCCGTGGCGCGGACCACGCGGCCACTGCGCAGGTTCGGCTCAATGGCCTGAACCCGCTGCTGTGCGGACAGCAACTGGGCGCGCCAGCGTTCGGGGGAGGAGGCCAATAGGGGCGTTGCCATTCAAGGCTCCGAGGCCACGGGCAAGCCCAGGCTGGCCAGGGCTCGTTTCCAGCGGGTGGCAAAGGTGGCGTCAATATCGCCATAGCTGGAGCGCACACGGCATTCGCCGCGTTGCAGCTGGGCATCTTCTTGCAAACGCCAGGCGCGGGGCTCGCCTTGCTCGATCAGAAATTCACGCACCAGGCTGATGTCGTCCGGGTGCAAGGTCAGCTCCAGGGCGCTGGTATCGCCCGGATCGCTGCGCAGCACCTCAGCCACCAGATCGCGAATGCGGCTGGGTTCGGTCTTGATGGTGCTTTGCAACACATGCTCGGCAATGCGCGTGGCCAGCTCAATCAGGGACTGGCCCATTTCCTGATCCATCAGTTCGATGGACTGGGCGCAGTTCTTATTCAGAGCAACAAATTCCTTGATGTACTGGTCGATCTGTTCCTGGGCCTTGGCCATGCCAGCCGCAAGTCCAGCTTCATAGCCCTGTGCGTGACCGCTTTCCTGGCCTGCTGCCAGACCAGCGGCATGCCCCTGGTTGAAGCCAGCCTGATAGCCTTGGGCATGACCTTCTTCCTGGGCCTGGCTGCGCTGGTTTTCCAGATCGCGTTGCAGTTCTTCCTGCGTAGGCGGGACGAATGCCGATTCTTCCGGTTCCGGGGCGACAACAGGATCATCCAGCCCCTGCATTTGCCAGCGGCTCCAGCTTTCCTGAAGGTCCGAATAGGCCGAGGCTTTACGGTGGCTGGACATTTACAGGCTCCCGCGCAGGCGGTGTGTGCCTGGGCACAGCATCGTAAGGGTTTGGGCGGCTAAGCACTGCCCAAACGGGGCCGACTTAGACATACTCGTCCCCACTTAGGCCACCCAGCGTAATCTGACCGGCTTCGGCCAGACGACGGGCCACCTGCACAATGGCTTTTTGTTCTTGCTCCACCTTGGACATGCGGATCGGGCCTTGGGCGTCGATGTCTTCGCGCAGCATTTCGGCGGCGCGGTTGGACATATTGCGGAAGAACTTGTCGCGCAACTCCTCGGGCGCACCTTTCAGGGCAATGGTCAATGCAGAGGTTTCGATTTCCTTGAGCAACAACTGGATGGCAATGTCTTCCACATCGGCCAGGTTCTCGAATACGAACATCTCGTCGACGATGCGCTGGGTCAGGTCCGCGTCCATGCTGCGCAAGCTGGTCAGCACGGACTCTTCCAGGTTGGCGTTCATGTAGTTCAGCATCTCCGCTGCTGTGCGCGGGCCACCCATCTTGCTGCGTTTGGCGCCCTGACCCGACAGCATGCCGTTCAGCACTTCGGTCAGCTCGTTCAGGGCAGTGGGCTGTACGCCACCAAACGTGGCAATACGCAGGACCACATCATCGCGCAAACGATCCGGAATGTACCCCAGAATGTCGGCAGCGCGATCACGCTCCAGATGGACCAGAATCGTGGCAATAATTTGAGGGTGTTCGTCGGCAATCAGCTCGGCCACGCTGGAAGCATCCAGCCAGTTCAGGGCATCAATACCACTACTGCTGCCTTCGCCGTTCTCCAGCAAGTCTTCGATCAGACCAGCGGCTCGGTCCGAGCCCAGAGCCTTGTTCAGTACGGAGCGTATGTAGGCATTGGAGTCCAGCGCCACCGCCATGAACTGGTCGGCTTCCTGGCGAAAGCTCTCCAGAGCATCGTCCATATCGGCACGGGTCAGTTGCTTTAAGGACGCCATGGCGGTACTGAGCTGCTGTACCTCACGAGGCGAGAGGTGTCGAAACACCTCGGCGGCGGCATCTTCCCCCAAGGACATCATCAAAATCGCACTGCGTTCGATGGAATCGTCCGGTTTAGCCGTTTTCATTTTTTTCATCTTTGTTTAACCAGGAGCGCAACACCATAGCCACAGCGCGTGGATCATCGTGAGCCATCGTGCGGGCGGTGTTCAGATTCTCTTCGTAGCGGCTCATCTCAGCGGCACGTTGTTCGGCGGCCTGCTCGCGAGCGGATTCCTCTTTCTGGCGTTCGACGCGCGCGTCAGCGACCGCCTTGGCCTGGATCAGGCCCTGGATGATGGGGTTGATGACGATGCGCCACGCCATGAACAAAATGAATGCAAAGACTAGATATTTGACCAGTTCCATGGCGAGCTCGCGGTACTCCGGATTTTTCCAGAAGGGGGTATCAATATCGCCTTGCTCGTTGAACTGTCCGTTCACCACGCTCAGGCTATCGCCTCGTTCGGCCGAATAACCAACGGCTTGCTTGACCAGATCGCTGATCTTGTCCAGTTCTGCCTGATCCAGCGGCTGCTTGTCCTTGTCCGTATCACGGTAGTTCACCACCACGGCCACCGACAGGCGGTTTAATTGGCCCAAGGGACCTTTGACGTGGCTGATGGTGCGATCCACTTCGTAGTTCACGGTGGAGTCGTTACGCGCATTGCCGGTGTTTTGCAGCAAGCGGGCTTGCTCGGCCAGGGATACCAGCGACGGGTCTGTACCGGCAGCCGTCGCGTTCGCGGCATTGGCCGTTTGTGTTGCCGCATTGGCCGGGTCGGCCGCAGGAGCCTGGGGCTGATTGGGCACGGCAGGCGGGTTCACCAGATTGGCGACGGCATTATTGGGGGCCTGATTGCTCAAAGCGCCGGGTACGCCCTGAGGCTGTTGCGGATTGCGCTGCAGGGACGAACTGGTCTGCTGGCTACGCACTGCGGCCTGGCCGGGCAGTTGGTTGGGCTTGTAGACCTCGGAGGTGTGTTCGCGGCGCGAGAAGTCCACTTCGGCGGTAACTTGCGCACGGACGTTGCCGGCACCGACCAGGGGGTTCAGCAAGGTCAGAATACGTTGGACGGCGCGGTACTCAATATCGTTTACAAAATTGCGTTGCTGATTATCAGCGCCCATCTCACCGGTGGGCGCTGTCAGCAAGCGGCCATTCTGGTCAATGATGGAAACCTTGTCGGCCTGCAGATTGGGTACGCTGGAAGAGATCAGCCAACTGATGGCGGAAACCTGACCTTCGCTCAGGTCACGGCCTGGGTACAGTGACAGCACGACAGAGGCAGTGGGAGACTGACGATCGCGCACAAATAAGGTTTCACGTGGCATGGCCAGGTGAACACGCGCTTCCTTGACGGCATGCACGGCCTTGATGGAGTTGGCCAGTTCGCCTTCCAGGGCACGTTGATACGTCACTTGTTCGGTGAACTGGCTGGCGCCAAAACGGCTTTGATCGAGCAGCTCGAAACCGGCATTGCCGCTGCGTGGCAGACCTTGTGAGGCCATTTGCATACGCACATCGTGCACACGATCCTGCGGCACCAAAATGGCGGTGCCGTTGCTGTTGAATTGGTACGGCACGTTCATCTGGCCCAGGGCCGAGACAATCGCACCGCCATCGCGGTCGTCCAGATTGGAGAACAGAACCTGGTAAGCAGGCCCACGGCTCCACAGCAAGAGGGCGACAATCAGAGCAATCAGTGCGGCACCCAGCCCGATCAGCACCACTTTGGGTAGGGCGCGTAGCGTGTCGTAGCCAGGAAGTTTGTTCAGCAACTGTGCGGTCTGACTCATGGATGACCTTGGTGAGGCAGAGGCAGGGTTCTGCATGGAATCAGGGGAGTTCAAATCAGGGCGTGCTCAGGCAGCATTAAGGAAAGGGCGGCGGGTATGAAAGAATCAGGCGCTTATACCGGCATACTGGCAATTTCTTGGTAGGCGGCCACTAAGCGGTTGCGTAACTGAACGGTGGCCTGAAAACCGACGCTGGCTTTTTGCAGGTCAATCATCACGTCATTCAAAGAAACGCCGGGCTCACCCATTTCAAAGGCCTGGGCCTGTGCGCTGGCTTCATTTTGCGCCTGGGACACCCGGTTCAAAGAGCGTGCCAGCTCGGCGGCAAAGCCCCCGGGGGCGGCGCTGCTGGCCGAGGAGGACACAGAACTGGAAGCCCCGGCCGCTTGCGCGACGGCTCGCATCTGGGCCAAAAGGTTTTCAATGCTGGAAAGATTGGAAATCGACATATTCGCTTGCCAGAAAGTCAGGATAGGCCACGCGCACAGGTGTGGGCAGCTTGCCGTGCTTAATGTAACGGGTAGAAGGCCAGGCTAAGCAGGGTATCTAAGCCCAAAAACAGGGGCTTTTCAGCCCTTATAAACAAGGGCATCAAGGTTTGGGTGCGTCGTGCAAGGCCTGCAAGGCTTGTGTAGCCTGGGGATGGCCCTGTTCCAGGGCGTAGAGCCAGGCCAGCAATTCGGCCACGGCTTGATAGAGCTGAGGGGGAATGTGGCGGTCCAGATCCACCTGCATCAGCAGGCCGACCAGCTCGGGGGACTCGTGTACATACAGATTGTGCTCGCGTGCGGTTTCGATGATTTTCTCGGCCAGCGTGCCATAGCCTTTGGCGACCACCCGTGGTGCACCGTCCTTGGGGTCGTAGCGTAAAGCCAGAGCCTGGGGGCGAGGGGTGGGAGAATCATGGCTCATCGGGCACATCCTGCGGCAGGTTCGGGTCGGCTTCAATGTGCAGTTGACTCAGGAACAGGCCCTGGTCTTGCAGGCGCTCACGCAAGGGCAGGCTGTTCTCATCCAGATAGTCGGCGGATTGGTCGGCCTGTATATGGACCAGCAGTTGCTGATTCAAAAGGTTGAGCCGCAAGGTGATTGGGCCCAGTGTGGGCAGATCCAGTTGCAGGGTGCTGGACCAGTGTTCGGTTTCATCGTCCGACTGAGCCTCGTGTCGTTGCACCGTCCAGTTCATGTCGGCATCCGGCCAGGCCTGTCCTTGCCATTGCAGGTTTTGGTGGGCCAGCGTGTCCAGTTGCTGACGTACCAGCATGCTAGTGGCTGGGTCTTGGGCGCTCGCCTGGGCTTGCGTGCTGTGGCTGGTGCCGGTGCTGGTTTCAGCCAGGGGGCGATTCAGATTTTGCGGTTCTTGCTGCAATTCGCCCACACTGCGTTGCCCAAAGTGCAGATCGCTAAGGTGCGACTCATAAAACAGCCCGCTTTGTTGCAGGGCCTGGGGCAAGGCTTGGGTGAAATGCTGGGCAAGGGCGGCGGTACTGCCGGTGGGCAGTGCGCCATGGGTGGTTGCGCCAGTAGCCGCAGTGCCTGTGCCAGGCATTCCTGCAGGTGCTCCTGTTCCAGCGGCGCCGCTGCCTGCGGTCGCGGCACTGGCAGAGCCGGTATTTGCTCCACCCGTTGCGGTGCTGCCGGGCAAGGGCAGTCGCTGTTGGGCCAGAGTCGCAATTGTGCTGGCGGTATTCTGTGCTGAGCCTGAGCGTGCACCCGCCTGACTGTCGCCACCAGGGCGCGTGGATTCATTGCCGTCCGTTTGCAGGGTGGGGCGGCCAGGCAGCAGAGCCTGTCGTCCCTGGATGGCAGGAGCACGATCCGGGAAGCGCTCCAGCAAGGACAGAATCAGTTGGGCAGTGCGCCCCAGCGTGGTGGGTGCCGAGCTGGTAGTGGCTGTATTGGGCCCACGTGCATGCAGGGCCGGGTCTGTCGAAGTTTGACCGCTTTGTGTGCGGATGTTCCGGCTGTCGCGGCCCTGAGTATGGGCGCGGGCCTGGTCTACGCTTTGGCGTTGATCGCGAGCTGTTTGATTTTCAGCGCGCTCGGGGCGTTGGCTGCCCGGTGTTTGGCTGATCGCATCCGGGCGGGCGCCCGTGGCAATATTGCTTTGCTGTCCGGTGCTGATACCCAGAACGGCATCGAGCCGTTGAATAAGCAGCGTCCCCAAGGGGGAGGGGCCGCTTACGCTCATGGATGAAGACTAGGGCTGTAATACGCTTGCAAAACGGTCTGCTGGCGCTTCATATTGCCCAGCAACGCACCCAGGCGCCCCAGCTCGGGGGTGGCCAGATGGCGGATCTGGGCATCGTCTTCAAGAATTTGGGTCAGCAACTGACGGCGTGCCTGTTTTTCAGTGACAGACAGGTCTTCCATGTTCTTGAGCTTTTCCACGGCGAGCTGATAGTGTTCGGACTGTTCAAACACATCCTCCCAGCGTGCCAGTTTGGCAAGCTCCAGCATGTGACGGGTGATGCTGGCGATAATTTGATATTGATCGACGATCGGGTTAGAGGTATCGCTCATGTTCGTACCAGGCGCTAAAGGCGCAAAGGAGGTTGGAGGTGCAGGTCAGGAACAGAACCTGTCCCGCGAGCCTCGGAGTCAAGCAGGCTGTTTGGCGCGTTGGATATCCACATTGCTGCGCCAGGCATCAGCAATATCGGTCAGCAAACGCTCGGCCAGCGCCAGCTTTTCCGCGTCATTGCGAAGATTGGCCAGCATCAGGTTATGCAAGATCAGGTCGTAGGTGGCGACCAGGTTGCGCGCCAGCTCTCCGCCCTTTTCGGTATCGACTGCCATTTTCAGCCCGCTATCGACAATATCAATGGCCTTCGATAGGGACTGCCCCCGCCCGGCAATATTGCCCTGTTCCATATGCAGGCGTGCTTGCAGCATGGCGGTGCGCGCACCGTTAAAGAGCAGGGTAATCAGATGTTCCGGGCTTGCGCTCAGGACCTCGGTTTCCAGACCTACTTGGGCGTAAGCGCGGACCGATTGTTGGCCAAAGCGACGGGAAGGGGCAGGATAGCTCATAGGGGTTTATTTACTGTCGTTCATATTGCCCAGCATGGACAGTTGCTGGCTTAGATAGTTGCTGGTGCCTTGCATGCGGTTGATCATCACGTCCAACTGCACGAACTGTTTACGGTAGGCTTCAATCTTGTTGTCAATGCGCTCTGCAGTGGCTAGGGCTTGTTTTTCAAGGTCCTTGCCAATTTTGTCAGCACCTTCAGTGGCATTGTCAATAAAGCCGCCTTTCTTAATGTAATCTTCAGCTGCTGTGTGAATGCGGTTTCCAATAGCGTCTTCGCCAACAAATAGGCGTTGAACATCAGCCATATTGTCTTTTAAAGCAGCGGCCAGTTTTTTATCATCCGTAAGTAGATCGCCTGTTTTGGGGTCTACCGTAATGCCGATAGATGACAGGGTACGCAAATTGCCTTCGTCCGAAACGACGCCCAGGGCAGAGCGCATGCTGGACTGAATACGACGAGGCATGGAGTCGCCGGTTAAGGGCGATCCTTTTTGGTTTTCAATATCGTAAGCCGTCAGTGAACGTATATTGCTGTTAAGGGCGTTATACGCGTCCACAAAGCCTTTAATCGCTTTGGTGGGGATGCTGTCATCACGAGTCACATCCAAGCGGACTGGATCACTGCTTTCCTTGGTGAGCGTAATTTCCAGCCCTTCTACGGTATCTTTAAGCGTATTGCTTTGGCTAATAACGGGAATGCCGTTAACCGTAACTTCCGCGTTCTTGGCTTGGGTAATTTGTGTGATGCTTTGACCTGAAGGGTCTTCGGCTGCCGTGCCAGCGTAAGCCAGTAGCCCGCTGAGCTCATTGTTATCCGTTACAGAAATAGATTGGATGGAGGCCTGCTCCCCCGAGTCTTTGGCGGTCAAAACCAATTTGTGTGGCGCAGTTGCATCCCCGGTGTTGATAATGGTGGCAGTAAGGCCTAGCGTAGGGTCCGCATTAATTTCCTTCATGATGCCTTGCAAGGAAGTGTCCTTGCCGCTCATGTCCAGAGTGTGCTCGTCTCCATTGGCAAGCGTAAACGTAACTTTGCCACCCACGCCTAACGCGGAGTCTCGTTCTGCAACCCCACGGCTCGCTAAAGTATGTTGGGTTGCAAGTTGCGTGACGACAATATTGTATTGTCCGGGAGTGGCTTTATTGTTGCCGGTAGCGCTGATGGCATCGCCAACTGTACTGATTTTGACGGCACCATACAGGGTCTCATCGTTCAGTGCTTTAGCGGCTGTTTGCACAGCCGAGACCAATCCCTTGAGTTTCCCATAGGCGGAGATTCGATTGGCATTTTCAGTCTGACGATTTTGAATCGTGCTTAAGGGCACACTCTCTGCCTTGCGCAGGTCTTCCAGCAGCTCGTCCAGCTTCAGACCTGAGCCCACGCCAATTGAAGAAATAGCCATATCAAATACTCCTGTAGTGTCCTATTTTGTCGCAAATGTGCCGCGCGCAAAGCCCATGTCAATGGGAAGTTTCGATGCCAGTTTGGTTGTTAAACCTTCACACTGACGGCGTTGCCCTGCAATTGCACAATCATTTTGGCGATCTGGATAACCGCGTCGGACGGTACGGTACGCAGGACCTCGCCGGTCGTGTTATCCACGATTGAGACCACCAGACGTTGCGCCTCGTCATCCATATTGAAGCGAATGCCGGTGGACCAGGCCTGCAGCGAGTTGTTGATCTGGTCTAGGGTGTCGTCCAGCGAGTTGACCATACCGGGGACCGGTTCGCGTTTGTCGGGCCAGCGTTGCTGCAACTGGGTATCGGTACTGCTTTCCTTGATGGGGGCCACCGTAGTGGCTGCCGACGGGATAGGGGTGCCAGGGTTTTGCTCCACGGGGGAAGCCAGGGGCACCAAGGCCGTCGTTTGAGATGAAACTGAGTTGATCATGACATCACTCCAAAAGGGGCTTGGTGACAGGCCGGGTTCGTGGGGGCTTGGCACCTGTATCGCTCCAATTACGGCACCCCCGCGCGTATCTTTAGGGAAAATTTTCCTTATGGTCCGCTCCAAAGCTTTTTAAAGCCTGAATAAGATGGCGAAAGACTGTTTGATTTGGCGACTGTAGGGCGGACCTGGCAGGCAAAATAGCCCAATCTTTATTGTCCGGATCCGTGCCTGTCCATGCCTCGTTCAGAAGACGTCCTGGTTGAGCAGTACGCCCCATTGGTGCGCCGCCAAGCGCTCCAGCTTGTGTTGCGCCTGCCTCCCAGTGTTGAACTGGATGATCTGATGCAGGCTGGCATGATGGGGTTGCTGGACGCTGTGCGTCGTTATCAGGTGGTGGCTGAAGCCCAGTTCGAGACCTATGCCGTCACCCGGATCCGCGGTGCCATGCTGGATGAGTTGCGTAGCCAGGACTGGCTGCCGCGCAGCGTGCGCACCAAAGCGCGTCAAATTGAAGTGGCGGTCAGCAATCTGCGTCAGGAACTGCTGCGCGAGCCTACCGAGCCCGAAATTGCGGAATTTCTGTCCATGAGCATGGACGATTACTACGAGCTGCTGGACGAAGCGGTCGGGGTGCAGGTGATTCACTACGAAGACCTGAAACGTCATACCGACCCTTCAGCCGATGCCTTGGAGTTTCTGGAAGACAGTACGCGCGAACAGGCTTATTTCGATAACCCCTTGAACCTGCTGACTTCCCAGGGCTTGCGCCAGGCACTGATTACGGCAATCGATCAATTGCCCGAACGCGAAAAACTGTTGTTTGCCCTGCAGTTCGAACAGGACCTGAACCAGAAAGAAATCGCCTTGGTGCTGGGAGTAACCGAAGGGCGTGTATCCCAACTGCGCAGTCAGGCCGTGGCCCGCATCCGTGCCAGCTTGGCGAAAGACCAGTGGGATGCCATTTCTGATAGCGCGGAGTTTCAGGTTTTGTTATAGCGAGTGCGCTCAGGCCTGATGGGCTTATCAGGCGCTGAAGCTCTAGCCCTGGCTCGTATACACACCCCAGCGGCACACTCATATACATAGCAACCCTTTAAGCAGCGCCTGGACCAAGCCAGCCGCTGGCTTAGCAACGCCATGCTGGTCGCTGCCCCTACAGCCAGCGTTTTTGCCTCACGCCTGCCACCGTTCCGCAAGGTCTCGCCCTGAGTTTGGCAGTTAGCCGCTTTAAGAATTCCCTGTAGCCGCCGTTAACCCAGATGAAGCAAGAGAAGCAGGTAGCAAGCCTGATTTGTAACAAGCAGAAGGTTTTTTGCAGCAAGCCCTAAACCTCTCAGAGCCCTTGCCGTAAACCAGCATGTACAGGAAATACAGGGCCTGCCCAACACCCCGGTGAAGGGCCAGGATTCCACCCGAAACGGGTTTTCCTGGTTAACCGGTAGCCTAGCTGCCGCTGCCTTTCCCTTACAGGAGCATCAAAAATGTCCGTAATCAACACCAACTACCTGGCTCTGGTTTCGCAGAATAACCTGAGCAAGTCGCAGAACGCCCTGGGCTCTGCCATTGAGCGTCTGTCATCCGGCCTGCGCATCAACAGCGCCAAGGACGACGCTGCTGGTCAAGCGATTGCTAACCGCTTCACCGCCAACATCAAGGGTCTGACTCAGGCTACCCGTAACGCCAACGACGGTATCTCCATCGCTCAGACGACTGAAGGCGCGTTGAACGAAATTAACAACAACCTGCAGCGTGTTCGTGAACTGAGCGTGCAGGCCGCTAATGGCTCGAACTCACCCACTGATTTGGAATCGATTCAGGCCGAAATCGACCAACGCTTGGAAGAAATTGATCGTGTTTCTGCACAAACGCAGTTTAACGGTGTGAAGGTTCTCGGATCCACCGCCTCTGAATTGAAGGTGCAGGTCGGTGCTAACGATGGCGAGACCATTTCCATAGGTCTCCGCGAAATCAGCTCAAAAACGTTGAAGTTGAGCGAATTTAATATTCAAACCGCACCCAGCCTCCAGACGACCGCTCGCGGTTATGTGAATGGCTCGGCGACAGCTTTGACCGCTCCCACTAATGCCGATGCGCGCACCGCAAATGGTGATGCAACGTCTACAACAGACGGCAAGGTGTATTTTAACGACAAGAACGGGGAAGCTTTCATTCTTGTTTCCGGCTCTACCAACAAAGATTTGGACGGGTACTACGCTGTTACTACAGCGGCTGGCGGTGCGGTGACGATTACTGGAACGGCTGGCTCTGTCACTCCTGCGACTTCACAGCCCGATCCTGCTGACTTGAAGGAAATCACAAATCATCAAGTTGCTGCCACTTCATTTGCAGCCACCGCGCCTACGAGTACGCTAGACACCCCGAAGCTTGTTTCGATTAACAACGCAGATGGAACCGATTCCGGCATCCTTGCTATCCAAGATAAGGCCGGTAACCTTTACGCCTCCGATATCGCTGCTGATGGCACGATCTCCGTAAAAACCATCAACTTTACGGACGCCAATGGCACTGCTGTTACGGACGCGGCTGTCCGTATCGGAGGTGTTGATGGAAAAACAGAAGTAGTTAGCAGCGGTGGCAAGACATATTTGGCCAGCGCACTTGATAACCGCGACCTTAGCAAAGACAGCGTCGCGTCGATTGCAGCCGCCACCACCGATCCGCTGAAGGCTATCGACGACGCTCTGCAACAAGTGGACACGCTGCGCTCGGAACTCGGTGCGGTTCAGAACCGCTTCCAATCCACGATTGCAAACCTCAGCAACACCGTCACCAACCTGTCCGCAGCTCGTTCGCGTATTGAAGACGCCGACTACGCGGTCGAAGTCTCCAACATGACTCGCGCTCAGATCCTGCAACAGGCTGGTACGTCGGTTCTGGCACAAGCCAACCAAGTGCCGCAAGGCGTTCTGTCCCTGCTGCGTTAATTCTCGGCAAGCATGGGGATGGGCAACCGTCCTCATGCAAAACACGAAACCGCCTTCCTTCGGGATTGGCGGTTTCTTCTATTTGGAATGCAACAGTAGATGAGGGGTCAGCCCTTATTGCAAGATCACTTTCTTCTTGATCGACGTTCCATCGCTTCTCACGACGGTCCGGTATCCGTAGATGCCAGCCGCTTCCAAATTATTCCGGACGGTATTGTCGCTGACGCTGATACCCTCTGCCCTCAGTGCCTTCCCGATCTGACTTGGATTGGCATATTTGCCAGACCGAGCCATATCTTCAATACGTTGCCTCACGCCAGCAGGTAACGCCATACCGTTCTTCTTTGGTGCTCTGCTTTGGGTCGGCACCACGCCATCCTTAATCCACTCCGGATTCTCGTCCAGCGATTTCTTCCAGCGATTGTAGGTACTGAGAGCCAGCCCCAAATCCTTACACGCTTGCGTGACTGTTTTTCGCTTCTTCTTGTCGGAATGATTCACGGCGCTGTAGACGGCTTGAACCAGTCGAAATCGCTCTTCGGCTGATACCTGTTTGCTCATAGACAAACGATAACACATATGAGCCAAACGCACTCAGAAAACGCCGATTTCCAGACTGCTTTCGATAAATACCCGGCCACTTGGTTTCCTACGGCTTTTACCCGTGATGCCGAGTGGCCTCATCTCAACAATCTGAACTCATGGGCATAGCCCATGAGGACGCAATTTAACGCTACAGGCGACTTTGTGATCAAGAACGTGGGATCAGTCGTTCAGGAGATTCGTCGGACATTTGTAAATGCCCTTGGTGAAACTATGCCCAAAATATCTGTAAAGAAGACAGTGAAGTGAACCACATACACGGAATCACCACACAGGCAAAACACCAAAGAAAAGACAAAATATCCCTTTAATCAACATTTCCCTCTAACCACTTCATTGAAGGAATGTTGACCACACGACTAACCTAATCCACACATCTCACATCAGTCCGCCCGTAATGGGAACAACAAAACAAATAAAGGACATACATGACCACGCATCACAACACCCAATCCCTACAGGGAAACGGCCATAACGGCAACAAAGCCATCACGCTTAATGACATCAGATCTGCCCTGATGAACGAATTCCATTGCAATACATCCCTCACAGATCGAGAGCAATTCCGGCAAAGACGAAGGGAACAACACATCTATGACATCACCCAGCACGAGTTCGACTGGTTCATCACATTAACCTTCAGGTACAAGAAAACCGACCACGACGAAGTGGTTTCGCTGGGAAAGAAATTCTTTGACCTATTAAGCAGTGAGATATATGGCAAGAGATCAAGAAATAGAATTATCCATTACTCAGCCATTGAGCGACATGAGGACGGCTCACTTCACATTCATACGCTGATCAAGGAACCCAAACCAGATGCGCCAATTGGTATGTATGGAATACGGGATCTGATCAAGCGCCTCAGCTTTTGCGCTTTTCGCTTTCTATTCGTCCACTTCGCTCGGTTCCTTCTGCTCAGCCTGTACTGGCTGCCAGTCTGCTTGCGCTACTCAGCTTAGACTTTTCGCGAGGTTCGCCTGCCATGAAGAACCCTTCGCGTGGTACGGGCAGCGGCATTATCCAGACGATTCAGAACTACGGCTATGACATGGTGGTGCTGGTGGCCCTACTGATGGTCGCAGCCATGTTTATCAGGATCTGCTACCGCCCGACCTGTGTGCAGGCCTTCGCCAGTGGCACTACCAAGTCCCGCGCATCGGCGTATCGGAAGGCGTGTTGCACACCCAAGCTTGCGTTGTTGCCCTACGAACTGCATGCCAGAAAACAAGCCTGAAAGGTTGCGGGTGTGAGGTGACTGAGAGCGTCCCGCGTGCTGCTCCCATACTGGACTGCATCTGAAACGCATGCGTGAAATTTTCAGATCACTTACCGCCAGATCGGTAATTTTTCCCAGTGCGCAGGAAAACCCATATCAACCACAGGTATTTTGTGCTCATCAAGCAGGTTTAACAGCCTGTCGCGCCAACTGTGGTTGGGGGAAACAATATCCATGCAGTGCAGGATAATCACCAAGGCGTTATAGAGCTTTCGAGAAGCTGGCTGAAACTGCGACTTCAAGAATGCAGGCTTGGCCCGTGGCAATAGTGGAGTGATCGTAAACTCCCGGTTCCACAAGCGCCCGTGATGGGCGGATATATTTCTTACCAATGACAGGTGATGAAGCCACGACGCCAATACCTTTTCATCCAGTCCGTAAATTGACGCAATTGCCCGGCGAGTTGGCATAGGTTTCAAATTTCCATACCAACGCGATAGCAGCCCCAAAGACATTACCTCGCACACGGCCCAAACAGGTGGAAGGCTCTCTGAATACGTCGCCTTCAAGTGCCGAATGAAAACCTCATCTGAACGCTGAACTTCCTTAGTCAATTTAAGGGAGTCCGAATGCCATCGTGCGGGATTTGCTGCCAGCGAAATATCCAGATGTGCATGTGGACCATGCTGATGAGCGAGATGGTAGGCCCATTGGCTGCGAACAGAAACCTCTATACGTTCGATGGCATCTAAAACCAGCAATCGCAAGCTGCGATCAAAAACATACAGGTTCAGCGCATCCTCGAATCGGGTGCCTGAATGAAACTGGTGAGGATTGTGATTGGTCTCAAAGGGCAACCAATAGGCGCTAAGACGATAGTAGTTCAGATGTTGGAGGTAGAACCTGGCAACCTCTTCATCATCGACACGCATACCACGTTGTCGGAGGATGACAGTTTGTTGGTCGTAAGTCGTCGAGGGCTTGGTGAATGGATGTTTCGGCGTCGTCATAGCACGCTTATGCAGTGGAGTGGCCTGTTGACTGACTATTCACTGGCCCAGAAACGAGTAACCCGCCGGTTTGAGGATACGCTTTCGCGCATAGCCTTGGCGGGTCTTGTTATGAGCATTGTATCTGGTTTTTAGGGCGAGGGATAGATGCTTATCCCGCTCGGTTCCTCACGTTGTCCGGCAGCCAAACCTGGATAGCTCAGCACCTGTCAGGTTACGGCGACTGTTGCAGCAAGCCTATAACAATCAATCTGGCCGTTTTTTTTCGACTTGGTCTATGGCTAAGGACAGCCATGAAAATCCACAATGTTTGTGTATATTGGAGTGTATATCATTGCCTGTCTCTTGGTTTTTTATTTTTGTAAATCAATGGGTTGTTGGGTTAATGCCTACTGATGTTAATAATAATGGTAACTCCCAATGTTGAGTAGCGCGGCGCAATGATTTCGCCCGTTGCCCTGTTTTTTTGATCAAGGTGTTCAGTTTTACCGGTCTGGTGCGCAATACCTGAATAGAGATACCCATGAGGCAGGGGAAAGAGTCTTGGTCTTGTAGCTATATTGAGCGGCAGCGGTGCATCATCAAAAGCAAAGGGGACCGTCTATTGACGGTCCCGATCTTCAAAAGCTGAGTCAGGCGGATTCAAACCGCGAATCCGCCCTTGCTTTTAAACGGCAATGGGCTTGCCATCCGCACGCTGGATCACCACCGTGGAAGAACGTGGACGTACCATATTCATGCTGACAACGGTCGCGTCATGCGTATCGTAGGCAGGCCAGTTCACCGGGTGCTGAATGTTCAGGAACAGGCTGGTATGGTCTGGCGTCATGGAAAAGCCCGTGATTTCGGCTTCGTTTGGCCCCACGAAGAAGCGACGCAGATCGGACTGATTGCTGGCATTGATGGCCGGGCCAGTGCCCGAGCTGTCTGCCAGCGCGCCGGGGATCACGGCCAGCATCTGGTCGTTGGTGGCGCGGGCGACATTGTTCTTGCGACCGCCGTCAATACCGTTGTCCGTCTGAATCCACAAGATGCCACGGCTGTCGAAACCCAGACCGTCGGGGCTGGCCAACTGGTTCAGATCGGTCAAGCCAGAGCGGTTGGTCTCTGCGTCCGCACCCGAGTCCGAGCCGAATACGAAGATGTCCCACTTGAACTTGTTTGAACCGGGTTCGTCGTGCCAGCGAATAACGTGACCGTTGACGTTGTTCAGTCGCGGGTTGGCGGCGTTTGTGCCGGTCGACGCGTTGCGGCTGGTGTTGTTGGTCAGCGTCAGGTAGATATCGCCATTGCTGGGGTGGGTGGCCGTCCATTCAGGGCGATCCATTGGGGTGGCCCCCACAAAGTCGGCTGCGCCACGGGTATTGATCAGTATTTCTTCCAGGGTTTTGAACTTGTCAGACAAGGTGCCGCCATCTTTGCCTGGGGTGGTGCCTGTCAGTGCCAGCCATTCGCCCGAGCCGTCTTCGTTAAAACGGGCCACATACAGGGTGCCTTTGTCCAGATATTTCGCGCCCACGGCCAGACGGTCGGTGCGCTGGGCATCTTTCGGGTCCCAGTTGGCGTCAGATACGAAGCGGTAGACGTACTCAAAGCGCGAGTCGTCGCCGCTATAGAACGCCAGGGGTTTGCCGGCCTCGGGTTTGCTGTAGGCGCAGCCCTCGTGCGCGAAACGCCCCATGGAGGTGCGCTTGGTGGCAATGCTGCTGGGGTCGTACGGGTCGATCTCGACCAGGTAACCAAAGCCGTTGACCTCATTGCGCCAGTCATCAGTGGCGCTGGCGCCGGTTTCGGTGACGTTAAAGCGGGCGAATTCACCCAGCACTTCCGAAGGGTCCTGGGCAGCCGTTTCCCATTTGTAGCGGCCAGTGGGGCCTGCTGATACGCCGACGCGCAGCTGGTGTGCGGGGCGATTGCCGGTGTTGACAAAGCAGGCCGCCCAGTTCTCTTCGGCGGTGATGTACGTGCCCCACGGTGTGGTGCCGTTACCGCAGTTATTGTTGGTGCCGCGCACCTGCGTGCCGTTGGGCGAGAAGGGGGTCTTGACCCAGTCCGTACCGCCCACGGGGCCCGCCAGTTTCATGGCAGTGGCAGAGGTAAAGCGACGGTTGTATCGCGAGTTCTGAACGATGTCCCAACGGCCATTGCTACGGCGAATATGGATGATGGCCACACCGTGGGCGTTGATTTCCTTGCGCACTTCCTCGGCCGGGCGCTTGCCATTGACCAATGTCGGACCATTGGGGTGCAGGGCTGTTGAGTCAATGTATTCGTGGTTGACGGCCAGCAAACCCTCGGTAGAGCTGCCCTCCAGCGGAAAAAAGTGCATGCCGTCATGGTGCATGCCCATGGAGTTGAGCAAGTCGTTGGAGCTGTTATTGCCGTTCTTGTCCCAGGGTAGGGCGTTGTCATTGATGGGCGTGCCCCAGGGAGCCAATACGTGGGCGATGTAGCCGGGGGGGACCACACAGCCGTCGGTCATGGAGGTAGGCAGGGATTCAAAACCCAGTTTGACGCTTGTTGGTGGTTCCGGATCAGGGCCAGGACCGGGGTTCGGCTTCTCGCCGCCGCCGTTATCAGTGGAATTGCCACCTGTGCTGTTGCTGTCACAGCCTGCCAGGCCAAAGCTGGTCATGGTGGCCAGGGCAGCCGCCAAACCACCGCGCATCACGGCACGGCGTGACAGGCTTTTTTCCAGAATTTCACTGAAAGGGGTGTTCTGACTGACGTTACGTACTGTCTTGTCTGAGATATGTTTGCTCATAGTGATCAATAGCGCCAAGGCTGAGTTGTGGGGGGTAGCGCTCATGCTAGTGGCTCAAGGTGAAAGGACGATGACACTTTTCCTGCAGGAGGTATTTCTGCACAGGACAAGCAGGATTGGGTCACAATAAGGGGCCATAGCATGATGCAATTGAACTAGGCATAGACTGTGACAATGTCTACCTCCCCCTCTCGTCCTGATTCCCCCGAACGCCGCCTGCGTCGCATGAAGCGCAGCGCTTTGGCCTTGCTGGCGCTGACTATCTGTCTGTTCCTGCTCAGTCACGCCATGATGCGGCAAGGCGAGGCGGCACCTATCGCCGCATTCTGGCCCTGGCTGCGTGCTTTTAGCGAAGCCGCCACAGTCGGTGCGTTGGCAGACTGGTTTGCTGTCGTCGCCTTGTTCCGCCACCCGCTGGGTTTGCCGTTTCCACATACTGCGATTATTCCCAACAAGAAAAACAGCCTGGGTGAAAGCCTGGGCGTCTTTGTGCGCGACCACTTTCTGGACTCCGCCATGCTGCTGGAAAAGCTGCGTAGTCTGGACCCGGCGGCGCGCTTGGGGCAGTGGCTGTCGCAGCCCGAGCAAAGTGAACGTGTCAGCCGCGCCTTACAAACCGCCATGGGCGAGGCCCTGCGTTTGTTGGACGAGCGCAGCGTCAAACAAGCACTGACCGATGGCGTACGCAGCTATTTGATGCGGCTGGATATGGCGGGTTCCAGCTCTCAGATTCTGGGCTTGCTGACGCGCAATGACCGTCACCAGCGCCTGCTGGACGAAGTCTTGCAGCAACTGGGCGGCTATCTGTCCAACGAGGCGGTCAAGCAGCGCGTGGCCGATGTGTTGGTGCGCTACGCCCAACGTGAATGGCCCAAGCTCTTGGCCATGGTTGGGGTGGTCACGTCGGTCGACGAGCTATCGGGCAAGATGGCGGACCGTCTGGCGCGTGCACTGGTAGACGAAGTGCAAACCATTTTGAGCGAGCCCGAGCACCCTTTGCGCAAGGATTATGAGAAATGGGTACACGACTATATTCAGCGTCTGGGTCAGGACCCGGAGTTGATGGAGCAGGTGGAGGCCATCAAGCAGCGCTTTTTGCACCATAAGGATGTGGGTGAGTACATTGATGGCGTCTGGACGGATGTCATGCGAGTTGTGCGCAATGACCTGGCCAAAGAGGACTCTTCTGTGGCGGCCCATCTGCGCCAGGTCGCTCAGGATTTGGGGTCACGCTTGAATATGGATGCGACGCTGCGTGAAACCTTGAATGAACACTTGCTGTCCGCGGCAGCGGGCCTGGCCGAGCAATTGCGCGAGGGGGCCAAAGACCATATCGCGCGCACCGTGCGTCAATGGGATGACAGGCAACTGGTGCGCGAGCTGGAACTGACTGTAGGTACGGATCTGCAATACATACGCTTTAACGGCACGGTGGTGGGCGGCTTGGTTGGCGTAGGCCTGCACGCGATCCTGTTATTGGGTCTGGTCTAAAAAGAGCCTGCCAGATCAGCCTTATGCGAACGTCTTGGCCGTGCTTGGGAAACATAACAGGGCATTGCTGATCAGGATGAGCTTAATCCACGGCCGTGTCGAATGTGGAATATAAGGGGGGGCAGAGAGACGTTCGGCGCTTTGCCCCCAATGCTTTTTTATCAGGCCACTTTCAGCAAGGGCACAGGCTCCTGGGTGGCATTCGGATCAGGGACATACGTGGAGCGGCTAGCCACACCCGTATTCAGCAGTTGAATGGACAGTTTCAGCTCTTGTGCCTGGCGACTTAGCTCGTGGACGGTCTCTCCCAGGCTGCGGGCCAGATCGGCATTGTCGTTGGTGTCATTGTCCATGGTGGAGACAGCATCGTTAATCTGTGCCAAGCCGCTGGCTTGCTCATTAGAAGCCGTGGAGATTTCGCTGATCAGATGCGTGACATCCGAGACCGATTGCATGATCTCATCCATGGTGGTGCCGGCACGTTTTGCATGATGAGCACCCGTTGCCATGCGGGTCAGGGAATCTTCCACCAGGGTTTTAATTTCCCCAGCGGCCTGTGCACTTTTTTGCGCCAGGCTGCGTACTTCACCAGCCACCACCGCAAAACCCTTGCCGGCCTCACCGGCCCGAGCCGATTCCACGGCGGCATTCAGCGCCAGAATATTGGTCTGAAACGCCAACCCTTCAATAATCGACACAATATCGCCAATACGTTCGGAGCTATTGTGGATGTCCTGCATGGTGCTGACCATATCCTGGACCACTTCACCTCCACGGCGCGCGTTGGACAGGCTTTGGTCGGCCAACTGATTGGCCAGTCGGGCATTGTCGGCTGTTTGCTGCACATTCATGGTCAGTTGCTCCATATTTGCAGCTGTGCGTTGCAAGGAGCCGGATTGGGCGGCGGTACGGTTGGATAATTGGCGGTTGCCGTCTTCAATTTGCGTGGAGACATCCAACGAGGCCTGAATGCCTTGATGCACGTCGGTGGCCAGGCTCAGCAGGCTTTTGCGCATCATATCCATGTAAAAGTACAGTTGCGCAATTTCCTGGCTGCGGGTGTGTTGTGGGTTCAGGTCGATCAGTAAATTGCCAGTCGCAATTTGCTGGGCGATATGGGTGGCACTGTGCAGGGGCTGCATCATGCGCTGGGCCACAATCCAGCCATAGGTCAGCGTGGCCAGACTGACTACCCCCAGGCAGGCTAGCCCGGTTGTCAGATAGGTGCCCGATGCACCACTGCCCAGGAGCAGGCCAACGCTTAGGCTGACCAAGGCGCCTGTTAGAACCCCGAAGCGCAGCAAGCTGGCGCGCAGGCTGCGGTTCAGGGGCTGCAGCAGGGTGCTCAGGGCAGAGCGCCAGCCTCTGGCTTGCAACTGGCCTTCATGCAGACGAAAGCCGCGCAGCCCTTGCTGCTGGATGGAATGGTACAGATATTCTGCTTCTTTGATTTCTTTGGGCTGGGCACGTACTCGGACCGAGGCATAGCCATTGACGCGGCCGTTTTCGATTAAAGGAATGACGCGGGCCTTCACCCAGTAAAAGCCGCCGTCTTTGCGGCGGTTCTTGATCAGCCCCGACCAGGATCGTTGTTGCTTGAGGGTCTGCCATAAATCCTGAAAAATCACGGCGGGCATATGGGGGTGGCGCACGATATTGTGGGGAGCCCCGATCAACTCATCATGGCTGTAGCCGCTAACCTGGATAAAGACGGGGTTGGCGTAAATGATGCGCCCCTTCAGGTCTGTTTTGGAGATTAAATAGGTTCTTTCGGGTACCTGTGTTTCATGAGACGTAATGGCTTGATTTTCACGCATGATCTGGCCCTGTTAAAGACGTAGGCGGAAAAGGACAGATCATTATGTTGCATATCGACTCAATTTTGTTACCTAGTATTTGTATTAGAGTCTAAATGTTTCATTGTGATGACATGCAAAACCCAGGGTTCCAGGGGTAGGGTTTTGTGTCTTAGTTAGTTGATTTTATTATTGATTATTTTTTTCAGGGATGTCGGGTTTAAAACTTGATCCCAGATTTATTGTTTTGTCTAGCTGTCAGTTGTGTCAGGCTCGGTGAGGGAACCGCCGAGCCTGATTTTATGGTTTAGCGGCGAATCGCTTCCAGGCGGGCGTTCGCTGTTTTGGCACTTTGAGCCTGAAAGGGCGGCGTGTTCTGGTAAGACAGCACCTGCATGGTGGGCGCCTTGCTCAGTTGGGTCAACGCGGGGGCATTTTGGGCAGTTTCGGCTGAGCCGGTATTCAAGGCCTTGATCGCGTCAGCCAGTTCGGACGCTTCCGTGGCCAGATCGCTCATGGTGTTGCCCAGATCCTGCACCAAGGCCGCATTTTGCTGGGTGACTCCATCCATCTTGGCCATGGCTTCGTTGATCTGATCCAGACCGCTGGCTTGCTCGATCGAGGCGGTTGAAATCTCGCCAATAATATCGGTGACGCGCTTAACCGAATCGACGACCTCACCCATGGTGTCGCCCGCGCGGGCGGCTTGCTCGGCACCCACGGCCATGCGGCTCACCGAAGCATCAATCAGGTTTTTGATCTCGCCTGCGGCTTGCGAGCTTTTCTGGGCCAAGCTACGCACTTCACCGGCCACCACGGCAAAACCACGGCCTGCTTCACCAGCGCGGGCTGATTCCACTGCCGCATTCAGCGCCAGGATATTGGTCTGGAAGGCAATACCTTCAATCACGGTGACGATATCGCCAATACGGCGCGAGCTGTCGTGAATACCTTGCATGGTCTGCACCACTTCATTGACCACTTCGCCACCCCGTTGGGCAATCTGCATACTGGCATCGGCCAGTTGGCTGGCCTGATTGGCGTTGTCGGCGTTCTGGCGTACGGTCACCGTCAGCTCTTCCATGCTGGCGGCGGTTTCTTGCAAGGATGCGGCCTGGTCCTCAGTGCGCGAGGCCAGATTGGTATTGTTGACCTCCAAAATGCGTGCAGCATGGATAGAGGCGTCAATGCCGGCGCGGGCATCGCTGGCAATTCCCACCAGGCTCTTGCGCATCAAGTCCAGACAGAAGTAAAGCTGACCAATTTCCGAATTGCTTTCGCTGGAGTTCAGATCAATGTCCAGTTGCAGGTTGCCGGTCGCAATTTGTTGAGCAATCAGGGAGGCTTGGTCCAGGGGGCGGATCACGCGTTGGGCAATCAGCCAGCCGTAGCCCATCATCACGGCACTGGCCAGACACAAGCCGCCTGTCAGCCATAAGCCCGAACCTTGGGGGACTCCCCCGGTCAGGGCGAAGTAGAGGGCCGTGCCGGTGGTCGCCAGCGCCAAGGTGCCCATGCGGAACAGGCTGGCACGCAGGGAATTGCTGAAAGGGCGACGTAGTTGGCTCAGGGCTTTGCGCCAGCCTGTGGGAACGGCACGGCCTTCATGCAAGCGCACGCCCTTGGCGCGTCCTTCATTGATGGCAGCATACAGGCTTTCTGCTTCGTCGATTTGTTCCTGGCTGGGTTTGACGCGCACGGATGCATAACCGGCCACCGTGCCATTTTCATAAATGGGCACCGCCATGGCGTACACCCAGTAAAAACCACCGTCTTTGCGGCGGTTTTTGACCACGCCCATCCAGGGGCGTTTGCTTTGCAAGGTGTCCCAGAAATCCTGGAAGGCCTCGGGCGGCATGTCGGGGTGGCGGACCATATTATGAGCCTTGCCAACCAGCTCTTCACGGGTAAAGCCGCTGATGGCAATAAAGGCCGCGTTCGCGTAGGTAATCCGACCTTTCAGATCGGTCTTTGAAATAAGGTATTGATCGGCCCGGACGCGAACCTCGTCCTGGGTAATGGGGAAATTCTTACGCATTCATCATCCTGGAGGGGAACAAAGGGGGCGCGGGGGGCCGTCAAGCCCGCATGGGCCATGCAAAAGGCATAGGCTTCTGTTTGTCTGTCAACAAGCTAAATTGTCAAAAGCCTTATATTTTTGCGAATGGCGGAGCAGAACAAAGCGTAAAACTGTTGTCTGATCCGGCCTCTGACTGAGCGCTTGCTTGTCATTTATGGCAAACACATACAGTTCAAACGCTTAACGGCAGTCAGATTCATTTCTTTAGGTTTAGATGTTCATGAATGATAATTTGATCATCTGAAAATAATGTACTGACTGTATTTACCGCTAGTGTGGCTGTCGTCAATCGGAGCAGGGCGGGCCTCGCTTATAATCCGCCAGACGCGCACTGGCGCGATTCAGAAGGAGAATATGTGAGCGATATGCAGGAACCTGTAGTCAGTGCGGAACTGGTGGCTGTTTTGGTGGCTGTCAGTGACGGTGAGCCTCGTGTTTTGACCACGGATGCCGGACAGGCCTTGCCCGCCGGACCGTTTCAGCACACGCACCGTTCTTTGCAAACGGGGCTGCGCGATTGGGTGGAAACCCAGACTCATCACCCGGTAGGGTATGTGGAGCAGCTATATACCTTTGCAGATAGGGATCGCTTTGATGCGCAGGGCATGCGTATTGTGTCGGTCAGCTATGTCGGGCTGACACGTGAAGTGGGTCAACCGGATGTGGCCCAGGTGATCTGGCAGGATTGTTACCGCTATTTCCCGTGGGAAGACTGGCGCGACGGCGCGCCCAGCATTATTCAGAGCACCATCGTGCCTGCGCTGCTGAACTGGTGCGAACAGGATGAATCCTTGCGCGCCTTGCGTCGTCAGCGAGTCAATTACAGTTTTGGTCTGGAAGGGGCAATCTGGAACGAGGACTTTGTCTTGCAGCGCTACGAGCTGCTGTATGAGGCGGGCTTGTTGCCCGAGTCCTGTCGCCGTCGCCAGCGTGAACAGCAAGAGCTGGGCAAGCATGATGAGCTGGGTCTGGGCATGCGCCACGATCACCGCCGTATTCTGGCCACTGGCTTGGCGCGTCTGCGCGCGAAAATCAAATACCGTCCCGTGGTGTTTGAGCTGATGCCACCGGAGTTCACCTTGTTGCAATTGCAGCAGGCTGTGGAAGCTTTGGCTGGGCGGGGACTGCATAAGCAAAATTTCCGCCGTTTGATCGAGCAGCAAGCTTTGGTGGAAGAAACTGGCGCCATGAGCCTGGGAGGGTCAGGCCGACCCGCCAAGCTGTTTCGCTTCCGTGGGGACGTTTTGTTTGAACGCGCCATCTCGGGCAGTAAATTGCCGCTGGCCAAACAAGCGCGCTAAAAATTGGGCCGATGGCTTGACAGTGCTTATGCTCAGGAATAGCATAAATGCACCGTGCCAGTAGGCCTTATTTTTAGTAATTTAAATACTCATAATGAGCATAACAAATGCCCCCGAGCCGGCAGCGCAAGCTGCACAGACACGAGCTCACCGTATTCCTGCCTTGCCCGACGTCATTCTTGAGCCTTTGGTGCGCGCCACTTTGCAAGAAGATTTGGGCCGCGCCGGTGACTTGACCACGGACTCCATTGTCCCAGCAGCAACACGCACTCAAATGCGTTTGCTTGCCCGAGAGGAAGGCGTATTGGCGGGTCTGGATTTGGCGCGTTTGGCGTTTACCTTGTTGGACCCTACGCTGCGCTTTGAAGCTCAATTGCAAGATGGGGATGCCTTGACGCCAGGTGCACAGATTGCGGTCATCAGCGGCTCGGCCCGTTCCATGTTGACGGCAGAACGTTGCGCCTTGAACTTTCTGGGGCATCTAAGTGGCGTGGCATCGGCAACGGCCTCCATCGCCCGCGCGATTGCGCCTTATGGCACCAAAGTCACCTGCACCCGCAAAACCATGCCGGGCCTGCGTGCCGTGCAGAAATACGCGGTGCGGGTCGGTGGTGGTAGCAACCATCGCTTTGGTCTGGATGACGCGGTACTAATTAAAGATAACCACATCGCTGTGGCCGGAGGCGTCAAAGCCGCCGTGCAAGCGGCCCGTGCGTACATTGGTCATCTGGTTTGCATCGAGGTGGAAGTTGACACCCTGGAGCAACTGGACGAGGTGTTGGAACTGGGGGTGGACAGCATTCTGCTGGACAATATGGACACCGCAACCTTGACCGAGGCCGTGGCCCGTGTGGCAGGCCGTGCCAAAACCGAAGCCTCTGGCCGTATCACCCCAGAAACAGCCGTAGAAATTGCCCGTTGTGGTGTAGACCGAATTGCAGTGGGCTGGATTACGCACAGTGCCCGTGTACTGGATATTGGTCTGGATGCTTGAGTAGAGAAACGTGTTGGCTGTCATGGCGGGTTTTCAGGTGGGTAAGCGGGTGGCTGTTGCCGCCTTGCTGGCAATCGTGGCGTTGGGCATGAGTCATCAGGCGGCGCAGGCCAAGGAGACGACTGCCGGGCAGGTGGTAACGTATCCCGTCAGGCCTATTACCGTGATTGTCACCTTTCCGCCTGGCGGCGGGACGGATTTGCTGGCCCGCAAGTTGGGGCCCGAGCTGGAAAAAAAACTGGGTCAACCCGTCATCATTGACAACCGCCCCGGTGCCAGCGGCAATATTGGCGCACGCGCAGTAGCCTACGCCCGTGCCGATGGCTATACCTTGTTGATGGCCAATAGTTCTTTTGCCATCAATCCCGGTGTTTTTCGTAATCTGGGCTTCAAGCCCAAAGAAGACTTTGCGCCGATCGCCAATATCGGTTTTGTACCTTCCGTGATTGTCACCGGGCATGACTCCGATATTCAGACTCTGGAACAGGTGCTGGAGCAGAAGTCCGAACCGTCGTTGGCGTATGCCTCCTGCGGTAATGGCACTCCCCAGCATCTGGCCGGGGAAATGCTTTACGACTTGTGGAGCACGACCTTGCTGCACATCCCGTATCGTGGCTGCGGGCCGGCATTAAATGACGTGGTTGCCGGGCAAGTGCCTATCGGGATCGTGACCTTGTCCAGTGCGGCCACCTTGATCGAGTCTGGACACTTGCGTGCCTTGGCCGTCACTTCAGCCCAGCGCAGTCCGGTTTTACCCCATGTGCCTACCGTGGCTGAAATCAGTGAAACTGATTTCGAGCTGGACCAATGGCACGGTTTGTTGGCGCCGTCCCATACGCCTGAACACATCATCAAAACGTTGAATCGTGTCGTGCAACACATTGTGGCGGACCCAGCTATGCAATCGCAACTGCTGGGACTGGGCTATACGCCGCAAGAAGGCAATCAATCAGCGCAAGCCAATGGCTTCAAGGCCATGATCTGGAATGATATCGACCGTTTTGGGGACTTAGCGTATAGGATTGGTTTGCAGGTGGATTAGAACGGGGAAGGGCTTGTTTCAGTGCAAAGCCTGATCGAGGACCGTGAGCCCTAGTTGTTGTTGTCCTGCTCCAGCACTCGAATACATCAGCGCCTCAGGCAATAGTCAGCTTCTCTATAGAGTCGTGTCGGCCTTTCAGATAGTTTCAGGCCCAGACAGCCGTTTGGGCGTGTCTGGGCCAATGTCTATAGAGAGGGGGAGATAGCTGGGCTTGTGTCTGTCTAACTAACGGTTATGCACTTACAGACAAACCTGCTTCTATTAGAAGAAGCTGTCCTCGCTGGGAGTTTCAGGAACAGGCTGGGTCGCAAACCAGTGTTTTTCCAGTAGCAACGTGTGGGTCAAACCGTCCTTGCTGCAGTTGGAGTCGATCTCTATCTGGCCGCGCTGGCTGCCGCCTGCATTGAAATTGTCAGCTTCGACCTCGGCGGCGGCCATATAAGCCTGCAGGTTCAGATCAGGCTGGCCACGATCCAGAACAAACTGACGAATGGCTTCAGTGCCTAACTCATTAAGGGTGTAGGTGTAGTTCATGGTGTGCTCCTGATTATTGATCTTGATAACTCGGGACCAGATTCCTGAATCCTAGCACGCTGAGGGTGGTTGCCGGATGGCAAAGCGTTACGGATTTTCGCGAAAAAAAGATAGGGCCCATAAAAAAAGCAGCTAGGCGGAAATCCGCACATCGCTGCTTTATAGAGAGTCTGTTTTTTAAACCTGCTTAGAAGCTGCCAAAAATCGTCCCCAGTGTGATGACTGCAATCAGCGCAATCAAAGGCGTCACCATGGTCACCATGGCGATATTGCCATAGGACTGGCGGTGATTGAGCTTGCAGATGGACAGCAAGGTAATAATCGCGCCGCAATGGGGGAGCGTATCCAGACCACCGGCAGCCATCACCGCCACACGGTGCAGTAGCTCCGGGCTGATGCCGGCTTGTTGAGCCATCGCCAGATAATCTGAACCCAGCGTCTGCAAGGCAATGCTCAAACCACCCGAGGACGAACCCGTAATCCCGGCCAGCGTCGTCATGGCGACCGCTTCCGAAATCAGCGGATTGCCGGGGGCTACGTTCAACACAAAGTCTCTAATAATCGCAAAACCTGCCAGGCTGGCAATGACGGCACCGTAACCAACTTCAGAGGCTGTATTGAACAAGGGCAGCATAAAACCAAACACGCCTTTGTTGATGCTCTCGCGCAGGCTTTTCCAGTGACCCAGACGACTGATGATCAGCACCAGACTTGCCGTAATCAAGGCGATAATCAGCGCCCACAGACCCGTAATCTTGGCAGGGTCAACTTGAGGGAAACGCTCGGCCATGAATGTAAAGTTCGTGCCGGGAAAAATGCGATAGGTAAACAAGGCGTTGATGCCAATCACCAGAATCAAAGGCAGGATAGCCAGGAAAATGGGCATGGGCTTCTGAGTATGCGTGCTGTCTTCGGCGCTAGCATCAAAATGATCCTGTCCGTGATCGCCATAGTCTTCACCTCGGGCAATGGCTTTGCGTGCTCGCGACTGTAGCCACCACAAACCACCCAAAGCCATGATCAAAGCACCAATAATCCCCAGGCCAGGGGCCGCAAACACGTTGGTGCCGTAGTAGGGAATAGGAATCGCGTTCTGAATGGCAGGCGTGCCAGGCAGAGCAGTCATGGTGAAGGTGAAGGAACCCAAGGCAATCGAAGCCGGGATCAAACGCTTGGGAATACCTGCCGCACGAAACAGATCCTTGGCAATCGGGTAGATGGCAAAGGCCACCACAAACAAGGACACCCCCCCATAAGTCAGTACGCCGCATACCAACACAATGGTGGCAATCGCATGGCGATGCCCCAGTTTGTGTGTAATCCATTGAGCAATTGCCTGAGCCGCTCCGGAGTCTGCCATCAACTGACCAAACAAGGCACCTAACAGGAAGATGGGCAAGAACTGAAGTACATAGCCGCTAAGCGCGCTCATGAAGGTGGAGGTGTAGATGGGCAACAAAAACCCGGAGTCCCCCGAGAGCAGCACAGCTAAGGCGGCCATCAAGGGAGCCAGCAACAGAACCGTCACCCCCCGATAAGCAAAAAACATCAGCAGCAAAAGCGAGACAACAATAGCAAGCGTACTGGCCATAAACAAAATTCCTGTGGAAAGTCCGGATCACGGACGAGTCATTAAATGAAGACGGATCTAGCGCCGAGCAGGCAGTGTAGCAACAGAGAATGACAAACAGGATTGATAGCGCGCAAGGGAGAGAGAAGGGGGGATGGCTTGAGTGCTTACTTTTTGTAGCATGTGCCTGGTCTGGGTAAGAGCATCCGGAAACGGCTAAGCCTAATAAATACAAGGGCTTAGCGTTTCCATAGGAGAAAATCATCAAAAAGATGAAAAAAGTTCGAGATAAGTGCTTGCCAAAAGAAGAAACCTTGCTATAATTTCTTCTTCGGCGCATTAGCTCAGCAGGTTAGAGCGACGGAATCATAATCCGCAGGTCCCCTGTTCGAATCAGGGATGCGCCACCAGAATATCCCTGTTAAATCAGGACATTAAAGCCACCCAATCGGGTGGCTTTTTTGTTTTCTGCTGTTCGGGTGTCAACCAAGTGTCAACGCAGGATTGGATAACGACGGTTGCTGATGCTGACCACTTCTTGTCTTCGCCGCTTGCATGCGTGTTTCGACTTCATGTGTGGGTACGCTGAAATTGTCTTGGCGACACATCATTGACCTGGCCAAGTGCTGCTTGTCACCATTTGCATTTTGAGATGGTGCCTGCCATGTCAAGGGCGGGCACGGAAGCCGCAGCCCGGCTCGCCGGGACCGGGTGAATACTCGGCGAAGCGAATCCTTGCCACAGCATGTGTGTGGGGTTTGGAGCAAGCTTCATTTGCGGCATAAGTGGCATGTCTCGAAAAGTATTCTTACAATAGTGGCTCTCGGCCAGAAGTGGACTCCGGCCTGAAGCGCTGACGCCAGTTATGCGCCTTTATGTTGGTTTTTAAGTGTGGCTGCGAAACTCTCGAAAGCTGACCGTCTTTTTATGTAACTGTGATGTCCGTGAAGGAGTTTGGAATCTGACGCTCTCCCCTATTTGGACGAATCGCTGAGGCAGATATGCAGCACCTTATGAACAAACCTGTGAGATGGAGCGGTGTAGGCACGGATTGTCTGTTTCTGCTGTCTATTAATCATGATTTCGAAGGAGATTTTGGTGCTCATTGAGGAAGCAAGGCTGTACTTCGGCGCAGCCCAAGGGTCAGATCCTTTGGTGTTGGACGAGCCTGCCGTTACCATCTTCGTCGGGCCAAATAACTCAGGGAAGAGTACGGTTTTGCGCGAAATCGCCGAATTCAGCAGAAACGGAAATACGCATCGTGTAATTCTCGATAATCTCAAATTCCGTAAACACTCTGCTGAGGAGGTTGATGCGATCCTTGAAGCTTGGACGGACCACACGCGCAACCCGGGGGAAGTGGATTACACTGATTATGTGTATCTCAAGTTTGGAAAGTGGCGGACGCGACTCCACGAACCAAGTTTCCGCCAGATTTTGCAGAATCCCGAGAAAGACATAAATGAGTTTGCTACAAACTACGCGGCCCGACATGTGCTCACTCTCGACGGAGCAAGCAGAATTGGCCTGACCGTGCAACAGGATAGAGGTGATCTGAAGGACCCGCAAAAAACTTTTGCTAAACTTATAACGGACGATCTTCGTCGACAGTCGCTACGAGCTGTTCTTTTCGATGCCTTCGGCCTTTATTTGGGCATGGACATTTCCGAGGGTGCATCGATCCACTTGCGATATGGGAATACACCGCCACCAAATGAGCGCTCCATAGAGGACGCCACGCTGGAATGGATGAAGAAGGCTCGCTCGGTCGATCAGTGGAGCGATGGAATGAAGGCCTTTACGGGCATGCTGCTGGAACTGCGCGCAGGCGACCCGAAGATCATGATCATTGACGAACCCGAAGCTTTTTTGCACCCCACGCTAGCCTACAAACTTGGCCGCGAAATCGCCCGCACTGCAGGCCAAGGCGACAAGCAGGTTTTTGTATCGACCCATAGCAGCCAATTCTTGATGGGCGCGATCCAGTCGGGAGCAAAGGTCAATGTCGTTCGCCTGACCTATCAGCAAGGTGGTGCCACTGCTCGCATGCTTTCAAACGACGACATCCGCGTCATGATGCAGGAGCCCCTTTTGCGGTCAGCAAATGCTCTGTCGGGCGTCTTTTACGAAGGCGTCGTGGTTACTGAAGCAGACGCGGACCGAGCCTTCTATCAAGAGATCAACGACCGGCTTCTTGCCGAGGCATCTGGGCGAGGCGCGCCGAACACCCTTTTCCTCAACGCCAACGGAAAAGACTCGGTGAACAAGATCGTTGGGCCGCTTAGGGCACTCGGGATACCCGTTGCGGTCATTCTCGACATCGACGCACTCAACCCCGAAACCAACTTCCCAGTCCTCTTGGAAGCCACAAATTACCCGAAGCCCCACGACTCTATAAAACTGGAGCGCGCAGGTGTGTGGCTAGACCTTATCTCAAATGACAAGAAACCCAAGTCGGATGGCGGAATTGCTCTGCTCAATGACGCTGCGAAGGAAAAGGCCGAGAACCTTTTTGACCGTCTTGATCAATATGGTCTGTTCATCCTGAGGCATGGCGAAGTCGAGCACTGGCTGCCGGGATTAAATGTTCCCAGAAGCAAAAGGTGGCTGCGCAACATTTTTGAGGCGCTGGGCAGCGATCCGACAGCTCCCAACTATATTTGTCCCGACGACGACGATGTCTGGGGATATCTTGACAAGGTTGCCGCCTGGATCAAGGACGAGGCACGACGCGGGATTCCTCTTTGACTCTCAGTGTGCGGAGGTGGATCACACTTTCCTATTTCTGAAGTGTTTCCCGATCGACTACTTACGCCGTTACTAATCGGTGACAGCAAGGCCGTCGATCCCCTTGCTGCTCTACTAGGCACTGCTAGCAGGTTGTGAGAGTTTCTAATGGCTTGTCAGGCGAATGGAAAGGGAGTATTTCGCCGACTTCGCCTGAAATAGCGGAATGGCAGGTTTTGTGGCTTAAATTCATAATAGGGAGACGAGATGAATGGTTTTGAAAACGGACAGCTAGTTTTTTTGTGGGCTTAGAACACTAGTGGGTCGGGCTTTCGAGCAGAGTCCAAGTGATCTGGCGTAAGGTGGTGCGCATACCACATTGTTGTCTTAAAGTCTCGATGCCCCTGCATACGCTGCAAAGTCAAAATATTGCCACCAGTGATCATGAAGTGACTGGCGAAGGAGTGCCGCAGCGTATGAGTCAGTTGGCTCAGCGGCAACTGACTATCAGTTTGCCTCCCTGAAAGCACCTGTACAGCCTGCAAAGATGGCACCCATATTCTGATGCTCGGCATGGTGAGTCAAAATCTCGTCCTGTGTTTCTTTGCTGATCGGTATAGTTCGCACTTTTCCTGTCTTCGTTCGGATAAAGTGGATCAGTCGTTGCCGAATGTGCTGTAGTTGTTCTGCTTTGCGCCAACGAGCACCCGTAGCAAGGCAAATTCGTGACATCAGATCAGTATGTGGATTGGCCGATTTCTTCAGCTCGACTGGTAACTCTATAACCTGATTCTGGGTTAGATAGAGTGGCTTGTTTTCCTGTACGTTGAACTGCTGTAGCTCTTTCAGCTGTCTATCCCATTTTCATACGTCGGACTAGAGCCGCTCATTGAACATGACTCGTGTGTATGTGTGTTCACTATTTTGAGGGTGTTCGAGGAAAGTTGATCAGGGTACTGTGCTCTATTAAAAAGGATGTCGAGATTTGAGCTCGGTTTAGCCAAGATTGAAAAGATGCCGTTGTACATATCTCGTCTATTTTCTACATGCTCTGATTGCATTAGGAGGGGTGGTAACGCTGCATATTTGTATTGTTAGGATTATTAAGAAATATGTGGATTAAACTCGAAACCCGTCTTTTTGAATTATGATACATAAAGAAATAATCAAAAAGGGAAAGTAATGGACTATAGCATTGAAAGTTTTTGGAAACAGCAGCTTTTAGCAGATAGCCCTACACACGCTCCGATAACGAAAGTAGGATGGGATACGACCTGTATTTCTGAAGAGTCGTTTGTTGAGGCGGGACTCAGGCTTCGTAATGGATTTGATGATCTTACAACTCCTGTTTGGCTTGTAGCGGCTCCTGGTGCGGTTGGCAAGTCAACTTTTGCACGAGAGTTGTGTGCTGCTACAGGGGCTGTCTATGTTGACTTGGCTGTTGCAGAGGCAGTAGGAGGTAGCTATGTCATCGGGGGGATGGTACACAATGGGCTTTTTGAAGACTGGAAAGCTGGGCGGGTTACGTTGGTTATTGACGCTCTGGATGAGGCGCGGCTGCGAGTCACTCAGTCAGCATTCGAAGATTTCCTTCGTGATGTTGTAAATGTGGCAAGGTTGGGTTCTCTGCCTTTAGTATTGCTCGGAAGGGTGGGTATTATTGATGAATGCTGGGTGCAGTTAAATGTTAATGATGATATTAGCTGTCCTATCTTTGATATTCAGTTTTTTAGCCGAGATAGCGCTATCGATTTTGTATTGGCAGCTCTTCATCGGCTGGCGAGCACATCACACCCTCAATTGATAACGCTCCTGAGTACGCGTAGAAGTGAGTATCGTCGGGCTGCTATGGAAATAGTAGACCGTTTGAGCGAAACGTCGTTAGCTGATGGAAATCATTTTGCCGGGTACGCGCCCGTCCTTGAAGCAGTAGCTAAGGTCATAGCTGGTCGAACAAATCTCGCACAAATTCGATCTGAACAGCTCACGGACATAGAAGGCCATATTCTAGATCGGTTAACTAGCGAAATTCTGGTGCGTGAAACTGGAAAGTTAGTGACTCAAATGCGTCAAACGGTGCCGGATTTTCCCGAGAAAGGCGCATATGAACCTGTAGAGCAGTTAGCTCGGTTGGCTGCTCGCGTCCTCCGGATTGAGTACTCTGGTGCTCAACTGGATCTTCCCCCGCATTGTATTGCACCCTACGAAAAGGCAGTTACGAGCTTTATTGAGCAGCACCCGTTCCTTGATGGCACTGGCCATGCGCCTTCTGGGGCAGTGTTTTCGGCTGCGATAATGGCGCATGCATTAAAAACGGGTGATATAAGGCTTAGTCGTGCAGCTGAAAGCTATGCAAGTAGTGGCAGGCATGCACCGAATCCATTTCTCTTTGATTTTTATAGTACTGATTCTCTTCAGGATGGTGGTATTCCTGCTGGGCATATTGGGGCACTATTTGAGTCGGTGCAAGCGAAGGCTAGTCCAGGAGAGGTAGTTCGGCTATCGGTTGAGGGTGATGTCGACGGAGACATCCCTGGAGACCCATCTAACATGGTGGACGTCGAGATTAGTATTTCGGTGACCGAAACAGGCCGTGTTAATACGATTGACATGAAAACATTCCCTGGTGAGACACTACGTCTTGGGCGTAAAGTGTCGGGGGTGTTTATTGATTCAAATTGTCTTGACGTTGAGATGGGAGACAATGGGCAATTGGAGCTACTTGCACCAATTACGATTCAGGCTCGAACACTTGTGTTGCGTTGTTCTGAGCTAATCGTAAAATCTGATCCACAGCATTCTAGTGCAGTCGATGGTGCTCTTGAGACAGCTGTTGAAACGCCGCTTGTGCTTTTTGAGTTTCAGGATTGTGTCGCAGAACCATCTTTACCGTTAGTAACGGTTCGTGCGCAGGCTGAGCTTAAGGTAGCCTGGCCAGGTGCACAAGTTTATCCGTGGAATGGCTATTCAATGCAACAACCGCCAATAGTTGCCCCCGAAACTGCGGATGCATTACGGGCGTTGCGTCGATTAGTAATTGCATTCCGCTCTCATAGCAAAGGGCAGCTAGCGAGGTTCAAAGACAAAATTGATCATGCACGAATGAGCAAGGGTGGCGTGGGTGAGGCGCTTCGGGAAAAGCTACTTAAGGATAAGGTTTTGATCGTTGCTGATCATATGTACTTACTCGACCCCAAGGCTCTTGGGAACATTGTTGGGCTTTCGTTTCAGGACGCTAAGATGAAGAATTATGGCGTCCAGACGTTGGAATATGTTCAGGCGGTAATCGAAACAATAAGGTGAAAGTACGTTCAGCAATTGGGTATCTAGTGATGATAGCTAATTGATGTGCCCACGTTTGTCTGCAAAGAATATGCCTAGTGTCAAGAAAGTTGGTTCTCATTACATTTGAGAGTCAGAGTAGGACGGAAGCCTTGTAGAGCATTTTTCACAGGGTTTATCGGATCTTCACAGTACATTCTTAATTTTTTTGAGTTTATTGTTGTGGGGATTCAGGCCTCCATCAGGATATGGTTAAAACTATCCTGTTGGAATTTTTTCAAGAGGATAAGCCACTAATATAAAAAAATAACCTACAAAATGTAGGTTATTTTTTCTGTCACGGCGGAGTTATTGTAAATCTATTCTTTGGTTGAACTGGTAGGTATCTTTCAAGCATGAAACGACTCTACCGCTAATTTCACTCTAACCTTTGCTTATTTCAGTACAGTGTTCGTAGTGTGGATTGGCGCTAGGGGCAAGGGTTTTTACAGTCTTGTCTGGACCACATTAGCGTCTTTAGTCTTTTTGGATATGCTTCTAGTTTAGGTTACATCCTCAAGAGCAGGGAGGGAAAGGGCAGGATCGTCCTATTCCAAAACAGTCTAGAGGTATTCGGTGATAGCCAAGCTCGAAGTGGATTCGGATTTTTCAGGTGCCATCACTAAGCGGACTTACTCCTCCTAAATTACCTAGGTTGACATTGTTTAATATGAACCACGAATTTTGCTTTGGCTCTGAGGTCTTTTAAGCCTGATGGCTAGATGCTGGGGGGGGGGGGCGCGGTGTGGTTGATCGTATTTATTCTGATACTTTCATACAACGTAAGGTGTGTAGTTGAGCCATCTTCACACCTCATAAATTCGCGCACTAACAATAAGCGAAATCGTTCTTTTGCCCCTCAAGTTCTTTTGTCTATCCTGATTCCTCGATCTAACGGCTTATTCAGCCGCAAAAATAAACGAGGAATGCTCCATGTCGTTGACGAGAACTCTGCAGCATCTGGGCCTGGCCTTGGCCGCCAGCGTTGTATCTTTGACAGCCCAGGCCACCAGCCTGACGGTCGCCTATCAGACCATTCCCACTCCGTCGAACGTGCCTCAGGCAGACGGTGTTTATGAAAAAGAAACCGGCGCCAAAATCGATTGGCGCAAGTTTGATGGTGGCGCTGAAGTCATCAATGCCGTCGCTTCGGGCGATGTGCAGATTGCCTACTTAGGGTCCAGTCCCTTGGCCGCCGCGGCCAGCCGTAAATTACCCATCGAGACCTTCCTGATCGCGGCCGAACTGGGCACCAGTGAAGAGCTGGTTGTGCGTAACGGTTCGGGTATTCAGGCTCCGCAAGATCTTGTTGGCAAGACGATTGCCACACCTTTTGTATCGACCAGTCATTACAGTCTGCTGGCTGCGCTCAAGCATTGGAAGATCGACCCCAAGCAGGTCAACATCATTAATCTGACGCCAGCCAATATCGTAGCGGCCTGGGCTCGTGGCGATATTGATGGCGCTTATACATGGGACCCGGCCTTGAGTAAGGCCAAGGAAAGCGGCAAGGTGCTGATCAGTTCTGGGGAGCTGGCCAAGTTGGGCGCACCAACGTTTGATGTCTGGTTGGTGCGCAAGGATTTTGCGGAAAAACACCCGGATGTTGTGTCCGCTTTTGCTCGTGTCACTTTGGCTTCTTACCAGAGCTACACACGTGATCCTGCTGCCTGGGTCGCCAATGCCGATAACATCAGCAAGCTGTCCCGTCTGACTGGCGCGACACCTCAAGAAATCCCCAATGTGCTGGCAGGCAGCGGCTTTTTATCTGCGGCTGATCAGATCAAGACTCTGGGTCAGCCCACTGCCAAAGCCTTGGCCGATACCTCCGCCTTCTTGAAGGAGCAGGGCCGTATCGACGAGGTCTTGCCTGATTACGCGGGTTACACCACCAGCAAATATGTCGAGGCGGCTGCCTCGCAGGCCAAGTAATTCTGATGGCGCAGTTAACACTGAATCACGTCAGCGCACGTTATCCCGGCGCCGATCATCTGGCGCTGCGAGACGTATCGCTGCAATTGGGGCCGGGGCATTTGGTGGTGGTGCTGGGCCCCTCGGGCAGCGGCAAGACTACCTTGTTGAATTTGATTGCAGGCTTCACCTTGCCTAGCGCTGGAACGATTACCTTGGATGGCGAACCTGTGCGCGGCCCTGGGGCTGATCGCGGCGTGGTGTTTCAGGACGATGCCTTGTTGCCTTGGCAGACGGTCCTGGAGAACGTGGCTTTCGGTTTGACGTTACGTGGTGAGTCCGGGGAGCAGCGTCAGGCGGTGGCGCGTCATCAATTGGCTCTGGTGGGGCTGGAGGGTTTGGAGCAGCGCCGTATCTGGCAATTGTCTGGTGGTCAGAAGCAGCGGGTGGGGATTGCTCGTGCTCTGGCGGCGGACCCGCGTGTGCTCTTGCTGGATGAGCCTTTTGGGGCGCTGGATGCCTTTACCCGAGAGCAGGCTCAGACGCTTTTGTTAAGTGTCTGGCAGCGCAGCGCCAAGCCTGTTTTTTTGATTACTCACGATATTGAAGAAGCCGTGTTTCTGGCTACCGACCTGATCATTTTGGGCGGTACGCCTGGGCATGTGGTGGAGCGTTTAACGCTGGATTTTGGGCGACGTTACACCGATGGGCAGCCGGTGCGTCAGGTGAAGTCCTCGCCGGAGTTCATCGCGGCGCGAGAGAGCGTGCTGGAGCATGTGTTCTCGGCGCATCCGGTTGTGGCTTCGTCCTGAATTTAGGAGATTGTTCATGAAATCCTCTACCGCTGGCGAGGTTCTGCAAGCAGGCGATATGGCTGGTTTGTCGGGCGCTTCGTCTTTAAGCGTGGGTGGCGAGTCCAAGCCTCATCAGTCAGCGTCCACTAAGACTCGGCAAGTCTCTATTGCTGTGATCAGTTTGCTCACGTTAAGTGGGGTGTTGTTCTTGTGGTGGGCTGTCACCGAGTGGGGCTATGTGGATCCGCTGTTTCTGCCTTCACCCCAGGCTGTGCTGAGTCGTGTTTTTCGTCTGTTCTCGGTGGGCTATATGGATGCCACGGTCCAGCAGCATTTGGCGGCCAGTTTGTGGCGGATCAGCTTGGCATTGATTGCGGCTGTTCTGTTGGCGATTCCTACGGGTATCGCGATTGGCCGTAATCGTATTGCCCAGGGCATCCTGGATCCTTTGATTGAGTTCTATCGCCCGATTCCTCCGCTGGCGTATTTGCCTTTGATCGTGATCTGGTTTGGGATTGGCGAGCTGTCCAAAGTGCTGCTGATTTATCTGGCGATTTTTGCGCCGATCACGATTGCGACGGCGGGCGGGGTGCGTAATGTGGATCCGGTGAAATTGCGTGCGGCTCAATCTTTGGGGGCGACGCGTGCTCAGCTGCTGCGTTACATCATCTTCCCCAGTGCCTTGCCTGATATTTTGACGGGCCTGCGCATTGGGCTGGGAGTGGGGTGGTCAACCCTTGTGGCTTCGGAGCTGGTTGCTGCCACGCGTGGGCTGGGATTCATGGTTCAGTCAGCGGGGCAGTTTCTGGCAACTGATGTGGTGATGGCGGGGATTCTGCTTATCGCTTTGGTGGCGTTTGTGCTTGAAGTCGGCTTGCGTCGTTTACAGACCAAGCTTGTTCCGTGGCACGGGCAAGCGCGTTAACCCCCCCCCTTGTTTAGCGTGAGCACCGCAGCCTAAGCAGATTTAGCTAGTTCACACCGACCGGGTCAGCCCACCATCCACCTTGATGTTCTGGCCCGTAATATAGCCAGCTCCATCCGACAACAAGAACGCAATCGTTGCCGCGATTTCCTCGGCTTTGCCATAGCGTCCCATGGGTACGCTTTCTCGTCGTTCTGCGGTCGCGGGCAGGCTATCAATCCAGCCGGGCAGCACGTTGTTCATGCGTACATTCTTGGCTGCATAGCTGTCTGCAAAAATCTTGGTGAAGCTGGCCAGCCCGGCGCGGAATACGGCGGAAGTAGGGAACATCTCCGCAGGCTCAAACGCCCAGGCGGTAGAAATATTCACAATAGCCCCTCCACCTTGCGCGGCCATGATGGGTGCCACCAGGCGAGCTGGGCGCACGGCATTCAGAAAGTAGACGTCCATGCCTGTGTGCCAGTCTTCGTCGCTGATCTCCAGAACCGGGCCACGCGGGCCATGTCCGGCGGAGCTGACCAGGGCGTCGATACGCCCCCAGCGTTGCATGGTCAGGTCCACCAGTCGCTGCAAGTCTTCGTTGGATTGATTCGATCCTGTCAGACCTATACCGCCCAACTCTGTTGCCAAGGCTTCGCCCTTGCCGGACGAGGACAGGATGGCGACGCGGTAGCCATCTTGAGCCAGTCTGCGGGCCGCTGCGGCGCCCATGCCCGAGCCGCCTGCGCTAATAAGTGCTACTTTTTCTACAGTCATGAGAGTCTCCGTGTGTTGAGATTGATACTATTATTTCAGCCTGAAGCAGAAAAATCATGCGATAAATAAGCCTTCAAGGATGTAGAAAAACTACTGTCAAAAAGATGATGAAATCTCGCCGTTCCTTGCCTCCGCTCAATGCCTTGCGTGCTTTTGAGGTATCTGGCCGTCGTTTGAGTTTCCGTGCCGCAGCAGATGAGCTGGGCGTGACGCAAGGTGCTGTCGCTCAGCAAGTCCGGGCCTTGGAAGAACATCTGGGGCTGGCGCTGTTTCAGCGTCACCCGCGTGGCTTGCAGCTGACTGTAGCGGGCGCGGCCTATCTGGCCGAGGTGACTCGTGCTTTTGATACCTTGGCTGATGCAACAGGGCGCTTGTTAGTACGCCCCGATACGGTCACGATCAGCGTTACGCCTACGGTCGCTGCCAAATTACTGATTCCCCGCCTGGGGGATTTGCAGGCGGCCTTGCCTGATGTGGAGCTGCGTACCGTGGCAACGGAGGCCTTATCGGATTTTGAGCGCGATCAGGTTGATATTGCCGTGCGCCTGACTCGCCCGCCTTTTGCGGCGGACCTGGAGGCCCAGCTATTGTTTCGTCAGGATCTAGTGGCCGTAGCCAGCCCCCGTTTGGTGGGGAATGTGACGCTTCCTTTGTCCAGTGAACAACTGCGTGCCTTGCCTTTATTGCATGACGCTCAGGGGCATTGGGCTACCTTCTTGAAAACCAGCAGCAAGTTGCCGGGCGCAGTATTCAACCAGACCACGCTGGCATTGGACGCTGCGATGGCGGGGCAAGGTGTGGCCTTGGCGTGCAAGGCCTTTGTGGCAATGGATCTGGCCGCCGGGCGTTTGGTGCAGGTGGCGGAGGCAGGGACCTTGGGGCCGGATTTCTATCTGGTGCGCAAGCGCTCGGCCCCGGTCAGGCAGTCGGCCCAGGCGGTATGGGATTGGTGCTTGAACAGATTGTTGCCTTGTTAGTGTGATGCTCAACAGGTTCGAGTTTGTGCAGACAACCGTTTCGCAATACGCAGGCAGGTGCCCGTGAAACGTACGGTCTGGCTGTATTGGGGCTCAGCGTTTTTGGCCTTCCTGATGCAAAGGGCTAAACTGGCCGCACTTCTGGTGCAGCAGCACCCAGCTTTTTACAGGAAAAAAATATGAGCACACCGCTTCCCTGTCCTCAGTGCACCTTGGAAAATACCTACCATGACACCGAGCAATGGGTATGTGCCGATTGTGGCTATGAATGGCAAGACGCAGACCCGGCCTTGGAGTCTGAAACCGATGGTGATGAACTGATCGTTAAAGACAGCAACGGCAATGTGCTGGCCGCTGGCGACGATGTGATTCTGATCCGAGACCTGAAGGTGAAAGGTTCCAATACCTTGAAAAAGGGGGCCAAGGCCAAAGGCATCCGTCTGGTTCAGGGTGACCACGAAGTCGATTGCAAGATTGATGGCATTAGCTATTTGTTAAAGGCCATGTACTTGAAGAAAGCCTAAGCACTCAAACTTGGGTTTTTGGCAGGCGCAGCGTATAGACACGCTGCGCTTTTTTTATGCCTGCAGACAGGGGAAGGCATCCAGGCGACGGCAACCATTAGTCAGCGTATTAATGGCAGGTAGTAGCAAACAAGGCGTTGGGCGTGTATATAATAATGAGAATGATTATTAATTATATGTTTATCTGATTGTCTTTCTATGTCCAAGCTGACGGCGGCGTTCCTGACCCATTACCCGGATTTGATCCGCTATCTGCGCAGGCGTACGCATTGTTCTGAACTGGCGCAAGACTGCGCGCATGACACGTGGTTGCGTTTGTTGGAGAAGGGTAAGCAGGTTACGGCGGACAACCACAGAGCCTATGTGTTCAAAGTTGCTGCCAATATCGCGGCGGATTGGAATCGGCGTCAAACACGCGAGCAGGCTGCGTTCGATGGCTACGCCTTGAGTGTCGCCCATCACCATGCGCCGGATACGTACGAAGAAGTGCAGGCCAAGGAAACCTTGCAACGTCTGGAGCAGGCCCTGATGGCTCAGTCCCAGCGCAGCGTACGTATTTTTATGATGCATCGCTGTGAAGAGATGAGCTACGCGCAGATCGCCCAGAAGTTGTCGGTGTCCGAGAGCACCATTGAAAAACACATGATGCGTATTTTGCTGGTGGCGCACCAAGTCTTTAATTGCGCAGAATGAACGCGCCGCCAGATTCGGCCTGGAGCCGTGTGGATGAAGATGCCGCTCGCTGGGTGGTGCGCAAAGAAGGTGCCAAGCTAGAGCCGGACACCCTGGCTCAGTTCGATGCCTGGTATGGGGCTGATCCTTTACATGCTCAAACTTATGATGCCTTGGCGGCCAGTTGGCGGCGACTGGATCAGGTGTCGGTGCTGCCCATTGCCCGTAATAAGCGAAAATCCCGTGTCAAAACGCTGGCCAGTGCCTGTGTCTTGATGGGGGCGTCTTTTTACGCCTGGCAGATGTTTGAGCAGCAAGGTTTGATTAACAGTGGGGTAGAGATCACCCAATTAAGTCTGCCTGATGGCTCGGTGGCGATTCTGGACGCGCAGACCCGTGTGCGTCTGAATTTTGAACATGGCCAACGGCAGGTCAGCGTGGAGTCGGGACGTGCCTTCTTTCAGGTGGTGCCTGCCACGGCTCAGACCGGTCCGTTCACTGTGCAAACCGGCCTGGCGCAGGCGACGGCCTTGGGGACGCGCTACGAGGTCAGCTTTAACGATCAGGTCAGTACTGTGGCAGTGTATGAACATACCGTGCAGGTGCAGTGCCAGTCTTGCGATACGTCGCAGCCGGTGATCTTGCAGCCGGGAGACAGGGCCACGGTGGCGCACGGGCAATTGCAGGCGCAATTGGCCCAGTCTACGGCTTCCACACACGCGGAAGCGGCCCCGGCCTGGACGAATGGTTTACTGAGTTTTGATGATGTCAGCCTGCGGGAAGCGGCCCGTCAGTTGGGACAGTACACGCATCGCGTGATCTGGATGGGTAGCGAGAAGGCGGAGGCAACGCGGGTGTCCGGTGTGGTGCAAGCGGCTCGGCCAGCCGCCGCCCTGAACTTGCTGACCGTGGGGCAAGGCTTACAAATCAGGGAGTTGCCGGGGCTTATAGTTATTTACTAATGATAATTATTATCAATAAAAAAATACGATGGTCATCAGGGGTGAGGAAAGAGGGGTAGCACAGCGTCCTGAGGGTAGTTGTTTACATAGGATGCTCCATCATGAAGTGCGCTTTGCAGGACACGCCGCCTCTTTTTGCCATGCGCAGGCATGTTCGTTCCGGCGTGGCAACCGACTCTTTTTCTTCTTCCCAAGGCTCGCGCTTTAAGCAGGGGCAAGTGGCTATCTTGATGGCCAGTGTCTTGCTGCTGATGCAGCCCATGCAGGCGCACGCGGCCGGGCCGATCGTGCTGGATATGGCGTCTCAGCCTTTGGCCGATGCACTCTTGCAGATTGGCCGTCAAGCCCAGGTGGAGATCGCGTTTTCACCGGGGCAGGTTCGGGAAAAGCGCGCTGTAGCCTTGCAAGGTGAACTGACGGTTGAGCAGGCTTTGGATACCTTGCTGGCCCCTTGGGGACTGGCGGCCAGAGCTCAGGGCGATCAGCGTTATACGATTGTGACGGCCCCTGTTGCCAAAGGCTTGTCCGTGCTCGATCCCGTCCGTGTCCACGGGCAGCGCGTCGGAGAGCGCCGTTATTCCCGCGAAGAACTGGATCAACGCGCAGCGGGTAACCGTGATCTGTCCAGCCTTCTGGCCGACAACCCGGCTGTTCGTCAGAACGAAGCCGCAAAAACCAGTGCAAATCGTGGCTCTTTGGCGCTGGAAGATATCAGCTTTTATGGGGCCAGCCCCTTCCAGAATCAGTTCCAGATTGATGGCATCAGCTCCACCAATCAGATTGATCCGGCCAGCCGTAATTTGAACCTGCAGGTGGGCAACGTGCCCGCCTATGCTCAGGCCTACAACCTGGATACCCATATGCTGGAGAGCGTAACGGTGCTCGATAGCAGCATTCCCGTGGAGTATGGTCGCTTTACCGGGGGCGTGGTCGATGCCAAGGTGCGAGATCCCAAGGGTGATAACAGCTTTCGTGCAGACTTCAGCTACAACTCCTCGGGGCTAACGTCGCAGACTGTGCCCGAAGAGCAAAAGAAAAAGTTTGGGGCCGGTGAACCGGGTTTCACTCCTGCCTGGACCAAGCGCTTTTCGTCCGCCATGCTGGATGTGGGCATCACGGATAGCACCGCTGCCTTGATCAATGTGTCCCGGCGTGAGTCCAGCATTGATCGCACCATGCGCGTCTTGCACGAGAAGGAGTTTACCGATGTGAATACGAACTCCAAGGACCGTGTCGATAATGTGTTCGCCAAAGTTCATACCCGTTGGAGTGCCAGCACGGACTCCGCCCTGACCTTCAAGTACGCGGATCGGCGCGAGGACCTGGTGGATTCCGGCATCCTGGCCAATCGGGTTCAGTGGCAGCATCAACAGAAAGCCTATGGTCTGGGTTTCGATCTGAACCATGACCTTGGGTGGGGGCTAGGCCGTGTGCAACTGGGTTATGACCAGATGAACAGCTACCGTAATTCCGACGGCACGGAGTACATGGTCAATATGGTGTTTTTGCCCAATGGCCGACCAGACTACACCTATATCAGCGGCGGGTTTGGGCAGGAATCCACCGAGCAGCGCAACCTGACCTTGAAGTCTCGACTGGAGTTCAAGCCGTTCCAGACCGGGGCCATTGAACATACGCCTTATGTGGGTTTTGAGCTGGCCCACACCAAGGGAGAGTTTGTCCGTCATCAGGATGCGTATGGGGGGCAAAAACGTCATTACAGCGGCGGGCAAGCTAGCAAGGTCCAGACCTTGAACTACTACCGTGCTGGAGAGGTGGGAGTCAGCTATACCAATGCATCCGTTTATGTGTCGGATCGCCTGTCCTGGCAGAATCTGGCCTTGACCACGGGCTTGCGCATGGATAAAGACAATTACTTTGGCAACACCAATCTGGCGCCACGTACCTTGCTGGAATGGGATGTGCTGGGAGCAGGAGAAACTCGCCTGTCAGGTGGCTGGTCGCGTTATTACGGCATGGATATTCTTGGAACCGCCATGCGTGAGCGCAAGAGCCAACTACACACTTTGTTGGTGACGGGGGGCAAGCCGGTCGACCGGCCGTCGCACACGGCCTACAAGCTAGATGGGCTGAGAACACCGTATGACGACGAGTGGGCCTTGCGCTTGCAGCAGCAGTTATCAAGCAAGGTGGCCGCCGAGCTGGCCTATGTACGCCGTTATGGCCGTCAACAAGTCTCTCTCGAAGGGCTGGCCAAGACAGGCTACACCTACACGAACAACGGTAAGTCTAAAACGGATGCTTTTACCTTGAGCCTGATGAGCACGGCCCCTTGGACCTTGGGCGAGAGCCTGTGGACAGCGCGTGTGGATGTGACTTATCAGCACAGCAAGCGCAATAACAAGCTGGCTGACGGCTACGATGGCGAGGCCGAAGCACAGGAGGAGAACATCTATTACAACGGTGACCTGATACGCCGGGGTGATCGTCCAGTGGGGGATTACAACCTGCCTTGGCGAGTCAGTGCCGGTGTGACTGGTAGGTGGGCGCGTTATGGTTTGCAGATGAACAACCGGATCAACTGGAGCAGTGCGCGCATGGATGTGCATTATGTGGGTCTGAGTCAGGACGACGGACTGGAAAAGTATGAATCCGGTCGGGTCGGTTCCTATTGGACCTGGGATATGCGCCTGGACTGGGAGCCGGCCATGCTTAAAGGTCTGGGCCTGGGGCTGGATGTGCTGAACGTGCTGGACAAGCAAGCGCCCGTAGTGGTCTCGACCCCGACTTCGGTGCTGAACCCGAACCTTTATCGCACAGGACGAGAGCTGTGGTTGCGCGCTTCCTATCGATATTAAAAGGGGGGCGAGCAGGCGCAAGTTTGCTGATGGTGGCACTGGCAACCGTGCTGCCAGGAGCCGCTTGCGCGGCGGGGGGAGTGGAGACAGGAGCGGACCAGAAGCTTGGCTCAGGTTTAGCTTCTGCTCCTGTGCTCACTACGGGGCCTTCCGCGTCGGAGACAACAGAGCAATCCTGTGGAGCTAAGGACAGGCTGGAGGCCGAGTGTCTACGCATCCTCTATAAAAATGTCCCCGCTCAATGGCCTGCGCCCACTATTGATCCGGGGCAGCCCTGGCAAGAGTGGGGGCCCGTGCCGGGGCCGGGCTCCAGCGCCCAGCCCCAGGCGGCAGAGGATGCCAGGAACACACAGATTGTCTCCTTGGGTGCCCGGTTATTTTTTGATAAGCAACTGTCCCGCAAAAAGCAGATTTCTTGTGCGTCCTGTCATCAGCCGGACAAGTCCTTTACCGATGGCAAAGCCTCCGCCGTCGGGGAGGACGGCTTGATGGGCAAGCGCCGTACTCCGCCCTTGTTTGCTGCGCCGTTTGCCAAAGCTTTGTTCTGGGATGGCCGTGCCAACACCTTGCAGGAGCAAGTTGTTGGCCCTATTGAAAATCCGCTGGAAATGAACCATGCCTTGAGTGACTTGATGCCGCGTTTGCAGGAGTCAGAGGACTATAGACAGGCATTTCAACAAGCCTTTGGCGCATCCTCATCCAATCCCATCGACGCCGCGCGATTGGCCCGAGCCTTGGCCGCTTATGTAGTCACCCTCCGTCCGGCAGCAACGCGCTTTGATGACTTTATCGCCGGGGATACGGCCGCTTTGAATGATCAGGAGCTGATCGGCCTGCATCTGTTTCGTACCAAGGCGCGTTGCATGAACTGTCATAACGGCCCCATGTTGACGGACAACGGTTTTCACAATATTGGCCTGTCTTTTTATGGACGTCGTTTGCAGGATCTGGGGCGGTTCGAGTGGAGCCGAGACCCCGCTGATCTGGGCTTGTTCCGCACTCCCAGTTTGCGTAATGTCGCCAAGGCCGGTCCCTGGATGCACAATGGTTTGTTCCCCAGTCTGGACGGCCTGCTGCGTATGTACGATGCGGCAATGGGCCCGGACCCTAAAGAAACCGGTCCATTGGTGCCGCGCAAGTCTGAACGGATCCGGGAGCTGAACTTGAGTGACGAGGAAATCCAGGCTTTACGTGCTTTTCTGGAGGTCTTGTAGTGATCAAAGCAGGCCAAACCTGACTGGCGGGCACAAAAAAAACGATCGTGTTTACCACGATCCAGATTGCTGATGAACCCCACGTTTTTTGATTTGGGGTTTATTTTTTATTTTCGTTGCGACGAGCAGGAGTGGGCCAAGACACGACTGTTCTTGAAGGCCGCTTAGGTCCAGAGTTGAGCATACAGGGCCTCAATCTCTTCTTGAGACGCAAGCCGGGGGTTATTGTTGGGTGATCCTGAAGCCAGGGCTTGTTGGGCCATGGTTGGGCGTAGAGAGTCAAAATGTGATTGCTCAATACCGAGGGCACGTAGGCTGGGAACCTGCAAGTTCTGGTTAAGTTGATGTAATGTGCTCAGCAGTTTTTGATTGGCCAGGGTGTCGTTATCCTCAGGTGCAGCGAACCCTAAGGCTCGGGCACATTGTGCATAGCGTTCAGGGGCTGCCGGGATGGAGAAGGCCGTGACCGTCGGTAGTAGGATGGCATTGGACAGACCATGCGGAACATGAAAGAAGGCGCCGATGGGGCGGCTCATACCATGCACCAGTGCCACTGAAGCGGCAGAAAAGGCAACACCTGCCAGGCTCGCTCCAAGCATCATGGCTTCACGGGCAGGACGGTTTTGACCGTCCTGGTAGACTCGCTCCAGGTTGGGACCGATCAGGTTCATTGCCGCCAAGGCCTGGCTGTCACTGTAGGCATTGGCCTTGCGACTGACATACGCTTCGATAGCGTGTGTCATGGCGTCAATGCCGGTGTCGGCAGTCGTGCGCGGCGGGACTGTCAGAGTCAACTCATAGTCGATCAGCGCCGCGTCCGGTACAAAGGCCGGGCCAGTGCACAGTAGCTTTTCGTCGTTTTGTTCGTCGGTAATGATGGTGAAACGGGTGAACTCAGAGCCGGTGCCGGCCGTAGTGGGGATGGCAATCAGAGCAAGCCCTTTGCGGGTGACGTGGGCTGGAACGGCGTAGTCTCGGATCGTACCGCCATGACGGCTCAGAACGGAAATGGCTTTGGCGCTATCAATCGGGCTGCCACCGCCCAAGGCAATCAAGACATCGTACGTATCGCTGCTGGCTTGAACGACACCGGCCTGAATCGAGGCGGCGGTGGGTTCGGGGACAGTCTCGGAAAAGATATCGCAGTGTATGTTGTGCTGGGCCAGCAAAGTCTGGACCCGCTGTGGATGGCCTAACGAGACCATGGTGGGGTCGGTAATGAGAAGCGCTTTCTGGCAGTGCATCGAGCGCAGCAAATCGGGTAGTTGCTCTAGAACACCACCACCAATCAGTAAGCTGCCGGGTAAAGAGATCAAACTCATGACGGTCTCATTGTTGCGGGGTCTGGCGAGTTAAAAAACGATAGTGGCGAACCACTATCGTTTTCTGACTCATGAACGAGCGGGCTCTTACTTCATGCAGGCCTTGATTTTTTCCAGGTCCGGGCCGTCAATGGGGCGTCCCAGATTAAAGGGCATGGAGGTCTCGCGCCAGTCTTTGTAGTCTTGCAGGTATTCGATCTGGCTGGCATACACTTTGGCGGCATCGGGGTTACTGCAGGCCACGGAAATCATGACCTCGTTGGTTACCTGCTGAATGGTTTTCAGACTTTCGTCATCCATGCGGTGGATTTGAACACCCGCTTTTTGGAAGGTGCGCAAACCTTCGGTGGCTCGTTTTTCGGTAAAGGCAATGGACCACATCATGGTTGCGTCGGCGGCAATCTTCAGCTTTTCCTTGGTGGTGTCGCTCAAGGCATCCCAGGCCGCTTTATTGATCATGACGCCAAATACAGAGGCAGATTGATGCCAGCCGGGTGTGGACCAGTGCTTGGTGACTTGATGCAGGCCCGCCGAGACATCCACGTTGGGCGTCGAGAACTCGGCGCCGTCAATCACGCCGCGCTCCAGCGATTGATACAGCTCCTGGCCGGCCATCGATACCTGGGTGCCGCCGATTTTCTCCAGCACCTGACCTTGTTCCAGACCGGATAAGCGCAGGCGCTTGCCTTTTAGCTCTTCCAGGTTACGAATGGGGGTGTTGGTGCGAAAGCCCGACTCATTATTGGTAATGGCATAGGGCAGATAGACCATGCCGTATTTACCGTAAATCTCGTTATAGAGCTCTGCACCGCCCCATTCTTTGATCCAGTTGGCATAGTCAATGGCATTGAACAAGCTCGAGTGCGTGGCCAGCGGGGAGAAGGCTGGGTTACGGCCTGCCCAATAGCCGGGCCAGTCGGCACCGGCCTGAATGGTGCCGGACTCTACCGCGCTAAAGACCTCACCGGTTGGGACAAGAGAGCCGCCTTCAAAAAATTCAATTTTCAGCTCGTCGCCGACCAGCTTATTGGCAAGCTCGACCCACTTTTTGTCCATCTCCACTAATTCGATGGAGGCGGGCCAGGTGCTGGTCATTGTCCATTTTTGAGGGGCTGCCTGGCTAAGGCCTGTCATGCTGAGTAGAGCGGCCGTGGTCAGTGCGGTGAGTATCTTTTTTGTTGGCTTCATGGTGTCTCCTAGTTGTATTAACTGCCGTACAGCACGTGTGGTAGCCATGTGACCAGATTGGGGAAAATGGCTATCAATATACACATGAGAATGACCAGGAAAATAAACGGAATAACCCCCGTAATAATTTCCGTAGTTTTGACTGAGGGAGGGGTAATGGCACGCAGATAAAACAGGGCGTATCCAAAAGGAGGGGTCAGGAATGAGGTTTGCAACACAACAGCAACCAAAACAACAAACCACAGCAGACTGACTCCCATTTCCTGAACGATGGGCAACAGAATGGGGAAGGACAGCAGCACAATACCCGTCCAGTCCAGGAAACAGCCCAGGATAAAGACAATCAGCAGCATCACCACGATCAGCAGCCAGGGCTCCATATCCAGGCCGCGCATGATGTCCTGGACCGCACCCAGTCCGCCCGTAATGTTGAACACTCCGGTAAACGCCGTGGCACCGACCACAATGAACAGGATCATGGCCGAGGTGCGACCCGTTTCATACAGGGCATTAAAGAAGGTGCGCCACTGGAATTTGCCGCGGAAAATGACGATCAGCAAGGACAGCAAGACCCCGATGGCTGATGCCTCTGTGGCCGTTGCAATACCCGCTAGCATCGAGCCCAAAATACCCAGAATCAGGAAAATAGGCGGGACGGCCTCCAGGAGCAACATTTTGATCAAGGCCGGTTTTGAGATCTGTTCTTCCGGCTCGACGGACGGGGCTCGTTCGGGGTGTCGCCAGGCAATAAAGACGACCCAGGCGGCATAGAGCAAACCCAGTAGCACGCCTGGAATCAGGGCGCCTGCAAACAGCTCGCCAATGGACAGCGGTGAGTAGCTGGCCATCAGGATCAGCATGATGGACGGTGGGATCAAAATGCCCAGGCACCCCGAGGCGGCGATCACGCCGGTGGTCAGCTTGGGGCAATAGCCATATTTCAGCATGGGGCGTAATGCCATCATGCCGGTGACGGTGATAGAGGCGCCGATAATGCCGGTGGTCGCCGCCAGCAAAATGGAGAGAAAAACAACGGCAAGTGCCAGGCCACCGCGCACCCGCGACATCAAGAGTCGCAAGGCCTCGAACATCTTGTCCGTGACTTCCGAGTCGGACAGAAAGCGGGCCATCAAGATGAACAAGGGAATGGCGATCAGCGTGTAGTTGTCCAGAACATCGCCATAGATGCGGTTGACGACAATGCCCAAGACCATGGGTTTGCCGGCAATGAGCGTACCAATAACGGCTGTTCCACCCAGAACGAAAGCCAAGGGATGGCCCATGAATAGGCCCAGCAACAGCAGGCCACCCATCAGCAGTGCAATCAACTCAGGCGTCATGATGGCCGGGCTCCTTTTGGGTCAGCAGACGGATTACCTCGGCAATACCTTGAATCAGCAACAGGGCGGCAGCCACCACCATGGAAATCTTCAGTGGGTAAACGGGCAGTTGAACGGCGCCGTAGGTCGTTTCACCTTGGGCCAAAGAACGCATGGCAAACTCATAGCTGCGAGTCAGAAATACCCAGGCGAAGGGGAAGAAGAAAATGAGGTAGCCCGCAAGCTCAGTCCATTTGCGAGCGGTAGGGGAAAACTTTTGGATCAGCAGGTCAACGCGGACATGAGATTGATGCTTGAGGGCATAGGCGCCCAACATCAAAAAGTAAAAACCGTAGAGCTGTTTGGTGGCATCAAATGTCCATCGGGTAGGCTGATTGAGCACATATCGCATGAACACTTCATAAATAATAATGGTGGCAAAAATAATGGCGATAAATGAGAGGATTTTGCCGATGAATTCATTGAGTGAGTCAATAGCCTTTAAAACCATCGTTTTCCTTTGGCGCGAATTGTTATTGTTTCAGACTGACGGTTTAGTCTATGAGCAAGGCAAGCCCTGTCACAACGTGGGTTTACCCTTACGTAAACCTAACTCGTTATAATCGCTTGGCCAAGGACGGCGCAATCGGAGGAAAAGTGCAGGATCACACCTTGTTGATCAAATACCTGACAGGTATGGGGATCTTTCTGGCCTGCTTGCTGGCGGCATTTATTCTGGCTTTTATGAGACATCGTCGGCGCAAGTGGTCGCACAATGTCATCGCGCAAATCGTGCAGTTGGGCTTGTTGTACGGCGCCATTGCGGTTGCCCGCCAGTACGTAAACATGGCTATTGCCGATTACCACGTGACGTTGGTGACACCGCGCATGGTCGATTTTGTGGCTGTGCTGACGGCAGCGGCGGTGTTGATGCATACGTTGTCGCTGTTGATCAACCGTCTGGAGAAAACGCAGCTTAGCAAAGGGCGGGATCCGACCTCGGCACGCCTGATTGCACGGGTGTTGAAGTTCGGCGCATTTGTTCTCATGTTGCTGTTTTTTGGCGAGCACTTCGGATTAAGTATGTCCGGACTGTTGGCCTTTGGCGGTATCGGCGGCATTGCGATCGGTATGGCAGGCAAGGATATTTTGAGCAATGTCTTCTCCGGTGCCATGTTGTACTTTGATCGTCAGTTCAAGATTGGCGACTGGATACGTTCGCCTGATCGCAATATTGAAGGGACGGTGGTTGAGATTGGTTGGCGCCTGACCAAGATCATGACGTTTGATAAACGGCCGCTTTATGTGCCCAACTCCTTGTTTTCTTCCATCAGTGTGGAAAACCCGGGGCGCATGACGAATCGGCGGATCAATACCGAGGTGGGGTTGAGGTATGAGGATGCCGGCAAGCTGCGCGGTATTGTGGATGATATTGGCCAGATGCTGGCTCAACACCCTGATATTGATCAGACACAGACGACGCTGGTCTATTTCAATGCCTTTGCAGACTCATCACTGAACATCATGGTGTATTGCTTTACCAAAACAACTCAGTGGGCCGAGTGGTTGGGCATTCAGCAGGATGTGTATTTGAAGATTATTGATATTGTGCAGCAGCACGGTGCCGATTTTGCCTTCCCCAGTCAGACTTTGTATGTGGCGAAGGGGGGCGAGCCAGAAGGGGCAGCCCGGACCGAGTAAACACACAGGTCCAGCAGTACGGCCAGTCCCGGTGGCGGCAGCACAGTGCGGGGGCGCACTGTGCTGTGTCCTGCTTGGTTTAGCGTACGCTTTGCGTCGCCAGACTCAGGGCCAGATCTTGTTTCATGCGTTTCTTGTAGAAAGGCAGGCAAATAAGCAGAGCCAGGAACCAGAAAGGTGTGGCAATCAGGCCGATCAGGGTTTCTTCTTCCTGGCTGAACAGGTACAGCGCAAAGGCAAAGAACACCAGAGTCAGATAGCACATGGGAATGGCAAAGGGCATTTTGTAGCTTGATGCAGCGTGTGCCTCAGGACGAACCCGGCGGTACTTCAGGTAGGTGATCAGGATCACGGCCCAGACAAAGATAAAGCAGATGCTGGCCACGGTGGTCACAATTGTGAACACACGCATCACATCGCCTTCTGCGTATAGCAGGAACAGGCTGGACAGCAAAAGGGCGCACGAATAGATCAGACCATTGCGGGGAGTACCGTTACGCGACAGTTGGCTGAAGGCTTCGGGAGCCAGCTTGTTCTTGGACAGACCGTACAACATGCGGCCCGTGGAGAACATGCCGCTATTGGCGGACGACAGGGCCGAGGTCAGCACCACAAAGTTAATGATGGCCGCTGCTGCACCTACGCCAATCAGCAAGAACATATTTACAAACGGACTCTTGTTGGGCGCGACAATATCCCAAGGGGTGACGGTCATGATGGCGGTCAGGGCCAACACGTAAAACACAATCACGCGAACCGGAATCTTGTTGATGGCTTTGGGCAGGTTCTTGGCAGGGTCAGCCGTTTCAGCCGAGGCGGTACCCACCAGTTCGATACCCACAAAAGCAAAGATGGCGATCTGGAAAGCGGCAAAGAAACCATTCAAACCATTGGGGAACATCCCGCCGCGATCCCATAAATGGGTCAGGCTGGCTTTTTCGCCGGTTGGGCCCACAAAGCCGGTAAACAGCAGGTACGCGCCCACACCAATCAGTGCCACGATGGCAATGATCTTGACCAGGGCAAACCAGAACTCGAGCTCGCCAAACAATTTGGCCGACAGCAGGTTAAAGATCAGCAAAAAGGCAATACAAGCCAGACCGGGTAGCCACAGTGGAATGTCCGGCCACCAGAATTGGGTATAGCCGGTAATGGCGACAATATCGGCAATGCCAATAACTACCCAGCAGAACCAGTAACTCCAGCCTAGAAAGTAGCCCATGGTGGGCCCGAGAATATCGGCGGAAAAATCCACAAAAGATTTGTATTCCAGGTTATGCAGGAGCAATTCTCCCATTGCCCGCATAACAAAAAATAAAAAGAAGCCGATGATCATGTAGGTAAACAAGACCGAGGGTCCGGCCAGACTAATGGTGCGGCCTGATCCCATAAATAGCCCGGTACCGATAGCGCCTCCAATGGCTATCAGTTGCAGATGCCGGTTTTTCAACGAGCGTTGCAGTCCAGATGAATGTTGCTGAGACACACTGTACTCCTAGTTTTTTTTCGTTCAAATGCGTAATTATGACTGTGCTGCGAGAAAACAATGGGCACAACCCGTCCTCAAGAACGGTTTTCTTGATGCCGATCTACATAAAGTAGGGAGCGCACAGCAGTCCTCCTTGTTCTGACGACATGAAATGCCAAAACAGACCTGCGTGCGAATAAAAATGGGAATAAAGGGGTGGTGTGCCAGGCGGTCAGACAAGGCGCCTGACTATCTGCTCATAAATAGGCTCCGGACAAATAGGTGGACAAAGACCATATGGCCTTTGTACCCCCTCTGTCCGTTTACCTGAGAGCTTATCCATCGGCGGGCGACGGTCCCCTTCGGTGGGCACTGATGTGCCTCTCTCCAGAACGTCAAGGGTTCAAGATTCTTTTGCCTGAGAGATTCCGGGGTCGTTGCTCCGTCGGCGCTTCATCAAGGTGAAGACTCTCACCTGAACCGTTATTGACGTCGCTATTGTATAGACAGGTAAAAAGCGATGACTACTATCGTTAACCTGTAGGTGATTGATGAGAATGGTTCTTGTTTGTCAGTGGGGTTTGTGCTGGACATTTTGCCGTGACGTCACCAAGGATGCGCCCTTTGCACAGAGCCGCATTGTCTTGAATCGGGCAGGCTGCCTTGTTCCAGACGATGCGGCTCTTTTGTTCTGCATGCCGATGTCAGTGTTGCTTACTCGTCGTTGGCATGTAAAAAGCGATACACCAAGGCGCCGATCACACCACCAATCAAGGGGGCCACCCAGAACAGCCACAACTGTTCCATGGCCCAGGTGCCTTGGAAAAAGGCCACGCCGGTGGAACGGGCAGGGTTCACGGAGGTGTTGGTGATGGGGATGCTGATCAGGTGAATCAAGGTCAGCGCCAGACCAATCGCCACACCGGCCAGGCCAGCGTGACCACGCTTGTGAGTCGCACCCATGATGATGAACAGGAAGAAGGCGGTCAGCACAATTTCTGCGATCAGGGCCGCGTTGCGGCTGTAATTGCCTGGCGAGTGCTCGCCAAAGCCGTTGGAGGCAAAGCCTGCCACGGGATCAAAGCCGGCTTTGCCGCTGGCGATCAGGTACAGAACGCCGCCGGCCAGCAGGCCGCCGATAACTTGGGCAAGGATGTAGGGAATAGCGTCACGAGCGGGGAAGCGTCCGCCAGCGACCAGCCCCAGCGTGACAGCCGGATTGATGTGGCAACCAGAGATATTGCCAATGGCATAGCACATGGTCAGCAAGGTCAGGCCAAAGGCCAAGGCTACTCCGGCAAAACCAATTCCCAGTTCAGGATAGGCAGCGGCAAAGATCGCACTTCCGCAGCCCCCAAAGACCAGCCAGAAAGTGCCCAGCGTTTCTGCGGTGCATCGTTTAATTAAAGACATGATATGGCCCTGTTAGTGATGTAACACGGCAGCATTCTAGCGATAAGCACGGTTCACCCACTGAAGGAAAGGAAAACAACTGTCAAAAGTTTTCCTTTGTTGAGGGTGGTGTTTTTTTATAGTAAATGTGAGAAATGTGCTTAAGGTGGCAGTTTGTGTCAGATGCAGGGTTTTGTTGGAATTGCGAAGAATTGCTGCTTTTTGGGATGGCGTTATAAGTAATTTGTGGGCTAATTTTTTAGCTGCTTTGAATGAAATTTAAAAATCAGGGGTGCGAAATAAAGATGAAACAGGGAAAGTTGTTTATATAAATAGTTATTTGATGCTTTGTTTACGAGTTTAGATTTTCAGTAATTGAGGGGGCGGATTTTGGGACGTATTTATTCTGACGTCTTTATTGGTTTTATGTTTTCTTGATGTGTTTTGATTTTTAAGCAGTGACTAGTGAGGATCAGTGGAAAATCTGAATTGAGTAGAAATAAAAAAAGGACCAAGATGCTTGGCCCTTTCGGTTTAGGTCACGCTTACGGCATTTGCTCAATGAAAGCCGCTGTCACGGGTGATACCTGGTGGAAATCAAAAGCCTGATGGTAGATTTCTCCATTCTTGGCTTCTACAGTTAGCCATAGTTGATGCTCAACCTCACTATTGGGCGGGATGGCAATTTCTACCGATCGTGTCCAGCGTGTGCTGTTAAACGCCTGACGGGGTGTAGGCATAGGCTCGGGCTTGCTGACTTGCAGATAGGCGCGGCGTATATGCGGGTCGCAGGCTTGGCAAAAGCGAATCTGGAAGGCTTTGCGATGTGCGCCGGTGGGCCCGCTGATAGGGGCTTGGTCATTCGTTTCAGCCAGTGCAAACGACCACGGACCAATCTGACTTTGCAGGGCATTGTTGCCAAAGACAGGTTGCGGGCCTTGCTGCGTCAGATAAATCACGAAGGCAGCAGGGATGGCCAGAAGGCTGCTGGCCAAGACCAGGCTACGTGTAGACATGCGTGATGCCGATTCAGTGTTACCTACTCCAGCCGCTTTAGGCGCTGCCTTCGCAACTGGCGCAGGTTTGGCCCGCACAGGTTTCTTTTCCTGCCAAGGCCACCAGGGCAGGTAAAAGGTCAGTCCGGCGCCGGCCATGGTTAGCCAGCCCAGCCAGGCAACCGTGCCGATGCTCCAGCCCCAGCCTTGCCAGCACAAGAGCCAAGCCACGGCCAGAAAAGGCCAGCCGATTAAACGAAAGATCCGCCTTTCCTGCTTGCGAGGCGCGCGATGCAGCAGAAATTCACCCTGGCGATCGCTGGCCAAGGCCAGGCAGATAAAGCCCGCCAGACTGCTGATAAATACGGCCAGATTTAGCCACAGGCTGGTATTGCTCATGGCAGCCCTCCTTCCGGCATCACCAGAAAGCAGAGCAAGGCGATCAAAGCGGTAGGCAGCACCATGCCCAACCAGGCGCGAGTGGCACTTTTGGTACTGAACACCCACATGACGGCGATGGTGTACCAGACAAAGCTCAACATATTGGCCGCCAGGACAGCCTGGGCTCTGGGCAAAGGCCAGAGCAAGGTCAGCAATACGGTGGCGGCGTCTGCCAAGGCGTAGCCACCCACCGTGGCGGCCACGATGCGCGACAACACTTGCAGGCGGTAACGAGGAGTCAGTCCACTCATCCGTTCACTCCCGCAGTATGCAAGTTGGCAGGGGTTGCGGTTTTTTTAGACAGGCTGGCAATGTGCCATTTGCGTTTCATTTTTACGGCGATATAGATAAAGATGGCGGCCAGGCCAAGCATGCTCAGGTCAAAGCCTGCCAGCCCCCAGTCGCCATGGGTGACGGTAACGCCCAGATGGCGGTCGGTCGTCAGCAGGTTCAGGACGGGAATCAGGCCATAGGCGGCGGCTGTCAGGTAGAGCAGTTCCAGCCAGGCGCGCTTCAAGGGTCGCCAGCAGGCATACAGGAAGGACCAGCCCCAGACCAGAAACAGCGCATGAAATTCCCAGGCGGCGCGGTCGGCCATAGTGACCGGCAAGAGGCGGTTGGCCCAGAAGTAGGCGGCCAGACCTAGCGGCAAACCGGCCAGGGTTCCGGCATTCAGGATTTCCACCAGACGCAGGCCCGCCGCATCAAAGCGCTCGGATACGCTCAGCGCGGTGGCTTTGGACAGGCGCTTTTGATGGTGGGTGCGGCGTTTTACGGTCCACAGCACCAGGCCCGTTCCAATAACGGCGCAGCCCAGCAAGCCCGAGATAAGGTATAGCCAGCGCAACCACCATTCGGCAAATGCGCCTTCGTGCAAGGCCAGCAGCACGCGGTGTGTGTCCCCCGTGATATTGCTCGTGTTGTCCGGCTTCATGGCGCTGCCATCGATGGCGTTAAAGCGCAGGGTTTCGGCACGGGTCCAGTACACGCCCGTCACGCCGGTGCGGCGCAGTTCTACATAAGCTTGGCTATCTGCCGGATGCGTAATGTGTACCGAGGCAATGCTGTTCTTGCCCCAGGTTTGTTCAGCGCTGTGCATCATCGCGCTTAACGGAGCCTGCGGCATGCTGACGGGCAGGAAGTCATGTTTTTGCTGGCGAATATCCTGGAAGTAAGCTTGTCGTCCTTCCTCTGTTGCGCCATACATGATCTCTCGTCCGGTCGGCATATAGAAGGACATGAAAAAGATCAGGCCCGTGTAGGTAATCATCAGGAAAAAGGGCAGGGACATCACGCTGACGATATTGTGTGCGTCCAGCCAGGAGCGTTGTCCCTTGCCGGGTCTGAAGGTGAAAAAGTCGGTAAAGATCTTTTTGTGTGTCACCACGCCCGTCATGACGGCCAACAGCATCAGCATGGTGCAGATACCGACCAGCCAGATAGCGACGGGGTACGGCATGTAGTGCAGCGCATAGTGCATGCGATACAGACCCGTGCCACCAGCGGTGGCGCGGGGTTCTGTTTCTGGTTGAATCTGGCCGGTGACCGGGTCCAGTTCCTCGACCCCGCGACGGCCACGCTGACCGGGTTGGGACATTTCTTCCCAGGCAATGGACAGCCCGTGCGTGGCACGTGGGTTCAGGGCTTGATGCGGCAGGGTAATGGTCCAGGCTTTGGAGTCTGCCGGGGCATGTGTTTGTAGCTGCGTCAGGGCCTGATCCAGCATCTGGCTGGATTGCTCAGGTAGAACTTGCATGGGCAAGGGACGCTCGGGCTCCATCCAGCGGGTGATTTCATCGTCTACATAGCCTGCCGTGCCCGTGACGAAGACGAAAAACAGGATCCAGCCCACTACCAGACCGACCCAGGTATGCAGCCATGCCATACATTGGCGAAATGACTCTTTCACGCTGACGCGCCTCCTACTTCAGCACCGTCTCCGGGTGCTGGATTGATAACTGGAAAACTGAGAAAAGCCGTGCTTGCCTGGCCGCTGCGGGTGACGGATGGAATCCGCTCTTCTTGGACGCTGCACTCGTCATGCAAGCCGCGTTTTTCAGGACGCGAAAAGCGGGTGACAGAGAAGGAAAGAGGGCATCAGGCTTAAAACAACGGCAAAATAATAGCAATCATTCTCATTACGGTGTAAGAATTCGCCAGGATTCAAGGTTTTATTCAGAAATCAATGCGACGCCATAGCTGTTTTGGCGTTTCCCATAGGGGGGAGGGCGCAGTTGAGGGGGGGGCTGGTGGGACTTGGAAGGGAGTAAACCTTGTCGGCTCCAGGCTGACGTACCTTAGGCTGAGGACTGACCGCCGGGGAGGGGCAGAAGGGAATAGGCTTTGCAGGCATAACCCCCCTACTACCCAATCTTATGGCTTATAGCGCTTTAATCGCACGTAAAGCGGCCACCCCCGCTTTGGCAGCTTGCGGATGAGGATGGGCACTGCATAGTTCGGCAATGGTCAGCAAATCGGCCCGAGGCCGTTTTTTGATTTCCTGCGCCAAGACTTCGCTTAAAAAGAAGTTGTCGGCGCTGGCCAGCCTTCTTAGCAAAGGAAAGTCTTGCAAGTCCAGGCTGGGAATGAGCGGGATAGCGATTTCTTCATGTTCATCGTTCCCGCACAAATGGGTGATGAAATTGCTCAAGCCCGTTTGATCAGGACACAAGGGTGTGTGTGATGGATGCAGCTCACTCAAGCAACAAGACCGTTCCAGCGCCTGTTGGGCTGCCGTCAGAAAGGCTGACAAAGACGGGAATACAATGCGGCTGTCGTCGTCGTGGGATAAGTAAAACACCTGCCCGGCCAGTGGGGATTCGCAGACCCAGACATGGTGACTGCTGGTATCGGGATCGTCCAGAATCAGACCGCCCAGGGCGTCCAGCGTGGGGTGGCCGCTGAACTGTTCGCTGAAGGCTTGGGCCTGAACGAAGGGGAGCAAGTTTACTTCCTGATCGAAGCGCTCGGCATACAAGCCTTGTTCGACTTGTTTGAAGTAGTCGTCACATTCTGCTGTCAGGCTCATGTTGTGCGGCTCGCTTGAAAATGGATCGAGTCTTTATACCTGAACTGCCCATGGATGCGGTAAGAATTTCCATTAAACAGGCCCCGGCTACCAAGGTATCGGGGCCCGCCGTACTTTTCTGTTTGCTCAGGTGTTTTTAGAGCACCACAAACAGCAGCCAGACGACGACTGGGGCAATAACCGTGACGGCAGCACCGTACAGTAAAAGCTGACGGAAGAAGGCATCACGCGACACTCCCTGAGCATTGGCCAGTACCAGTGCGCCGTTGGTAGAGAAGGGGCTGACGTCCACAATGGTGGAGGATACGGCCATGGCTGCAATAAAGCCCACCGGCCCCACGCCGCCATCGCCTTGCAAAAAGGGCACGGCCAGCGGAATCAGCGAACCCAGCACGGCGGTGGAAGAGGCGAAAGCCGACACGACCGCACCCACAAAAAGCAGCAGCAAGGCCGCCATCAAGGGAGAGGTCAGTTGGGCAACGCTATGGCCAACAAAATCAATCGTGCCCATGGATTCCATCACGCCCACATAGGTGCTGACACCCACAATCAGCATGATTTCAGGCCAGGACACTTGGCCCAGCGCGCGTTTTTGCAGATTGGGGGCCATCAAGGTCAGTACCAGACCGATGGTGATCGAGGTAAAGCCAATATCCTGTTTGAAAAACAAGGTCAGAACGGCCAGGATAAACAGGCCTGCCAGGGTCAAGACGCGATACCAGTGCGGGGCCTCGCTGGCACCATTGCCGGCTTCGACCAGGGCATCGGGACTTTTCCGGGCGGTCTTGCGCTCTTCGCCCAAGGCCTCGGCTTCAGCGTCGCCAAACACTTGCGGGCCACCCGAGCCATGGGCCACGCGGGCAACGTTTACGTCTGCTGAACTTAAGTCCACTTTCTGACGCATCAGCTTCAAACCACCCATCCACACGAACAGCAAAATGGACACGGCCAGGTTGATACCCAGGCTGGCCATCATGGTGGCCATTTCATTCAAGGGCAAACCGGCGGCGCTGACCACACGGTTGGTGATGCCGCCATAAATACTGATCGGGGAGAAGCCGCCCCCTTGGGCGCCATGAATCACCAGCAAACCCATCAAGAGCGGGTTGATGCCGTACTGGCGAGCAAAGCCCAGCGCAATCGGGGCAATGATGGCAACGGCGGCTGGGCTGACGGCACCGACAGCGGTCAATGCGGCCGTGATCAGAAACATGATCCAGGGAATGGCGGCGATGCGGCCACGTACAGCCCGCACGGCCATGCTGACCAGCCAGTTGATCGTGCCATTGTTTTGAGCCAGCGCGAACAAATAGGTAATACCGGCCAGGGTCAGAAACAGGTCAGCCGGAAAGCCGCCCATGATTTCCTTGGCGCCCATGCTCGCCACCAGCGTACCCACCAGAAAAGCGCCTACAAAAGCAATCAGCCCCATATTGATGGGTAAGACAGTTGCCAGTACGAACATGCCTCCTAATACGGCAATGGATAGCCAATGCATATGTCTCGTCTCCTTGTAAGTGAACCTTTTGCAGGTTTCTGGAAACGACCCTATCAGTGGCGGTATGGGGCTATCAATAAAGCCCATGGTTGAATGATTACGCTAAACGTAATGATTAGTCAGGGACGCGATGGTTGAGCTTTCATCTAGCACGCTCTTGTACTTGCACGGAGCAGGCGCGGTTTTCAGGAAGTGGGGCAGCAGGAGTTGGGAATCGAGTGAGGGGCGTTGTGGCTAGGGTAGACAGAAGGGGGATCAGATGGGTGTGAAGAGGCGCAGGCTGTGAAAGCGAGCTGTTTATGGCTGGTCCAGTTCAGCCAACAGTTCGCTGCTGTGAATTGTGCGCCCGAAGTGATGTTTCCACAGCTTGATACCCAGCTCGCCGGAGCGATCCAGGGACGAGCCGACCGTTAGATCCGTAATCAGAGTAGGGTGCAGCCCCGCATCAAACAAGGCAAAGCCTGCGGCCAGTACGCAGGTATCGGTTTGAATGCCGCAGACCAGAATGCGATCAGCCTGACATTGCTGTAAATACTCCATCGCGGCCGGGCTAGGGGCGTAGCCATGTTTGATGAAGATTTGCTTGGCATCGACCAGACAACGATCACTGCGCGGCGGACACCAACCCAACTGGCTGGAAAAGGGCGTTTGCGACTCGTCGTGCAGTTCAATCAAGGCTGCGCAAGGCAGGCGGGTGCTCAGGGCGTTAATGCCTTCAATTAGCCACGGAGGTGGCGAAAAGCAGCTTTGCACATCGACAACAAGCAGGATCTGTCGCATTGCGGGAGTCTCAATAAGAGCGCATCAGCGATGCCAGACGGAGGTGGCCTGGGCAGTCTGAAGGGCCGTCAATCAAGCCCTTATTGAAACACGGAGTCAGGCTGTTGGGCGGGTCCAGGTCAGGCGTGCGCCGACGATAATGCCGAGCACCGCCAGCAAGGAGGTGGCCGACAAGGTGGACAGGCCGCTTAAACCCTGGCCGATGGTGCAGCCCAGGGCCAGCACGCCGCCTACACCCATTAAGGCTCCGCCTGCCATGGAGCGCAGCATGTGGCGGGGCGACTCAAAACCTTCCAGTTTCCAGCGGCGACGCAGCAGGGCGCTTAGCAAGGAACCGACCACCACACCCACCACGATCAGGATGGTGAAGCGTGGGCTCATGCCGGTGGAGATCATGGCGTATTGAATGCTTTCACCAATCGGGGCGACAAAGCTTAGCGAGCTGACGGGCAAGGGCTCGAAGGGATCATCGCCCAGCCAGCCCGTGGTCAGCCAGCCGGCCACAATCAGCAGTCCTATCAATGTTCCGGCCAGCAGATCATTCAGGCGTTGGCCGTCCTGTCGGCGCCGCAAGGCAAAAGCGATCAGGGCGGCGACGATAAGGGCAATCACAATAGATCGGATGGGACCTTCAGACAGGGTGACCGCAGGCAGGGTGACGCTGGTGGCTTGGGCCACGCTGATGCGCAGCGGCGCCAGCAGGCCTGTCAAGGTGATGTAGGCGGTGATGCCTAAACAAAGCAGTACGACAAAAGAGCGCAGATTGCCTTGTCCTAACAGGACCAGAGCACGGGCGCCACAGCCATTGGCCAGGGTCATGCCTGCACCAAATAGCACACCCCCAAGTGGCACCAGCAGCCAGGAAAAAGTAGGATTCAGATACAGGGCCTTGTCCAGACTGATCAGGCCATAGCCTGCGGCCAGTTGTGTTCCGGCCAGGGCCACGGCCAGCGCCAGGGCAAAGCCCTGAAGCTTGTAGCCGCTGCGCCCGGACCAGCGCTCGGTCAAGCCACGATAAAAGCAAAAACCACTGAGCTGGCCGCTAATGCCAAAGAGCAGGCCAATGGCCAAGCTGACCCACAGTACAAATTCTGTATTCATCATGTGCGCTGCTGGTTAGGACCGGGTTATGAACACTTAGCCTTTGGTGCCCCAGATGTCACGACTGATCGCGGCATACCAGGCCTCGCCATACTGGGCTTCTTGCTTACGGAAGGCCGGGCTGGCTTCTTTGGGGCTGACCCCGCCGGAGGCTTCGGCCAACTTGTCATCGGCAAAGGCGTACAAGTGCCCCACGGAAATGCCATAGTCGGGGGCGATCAGACTGTAGCAGGTATTGCTTAGCGTAGCCTGGGGCGCAGGCTTGCCGCTTAAGGCATTAATGATGGAAGCCGCTGCCAGCTTGGCCTGTGTATTGGCCGAGAAACCCGACTTGGGCATGGGCGAGGCAATGGTGGCATCGCCCACCACATAGATGTCCTTGACCTGCTCGGACTCGAAGGTATGCGGGTCAATGGGCACCCAGCCACTGGCGTTGGTGACACCGGCCTGCTCGGCAATGGCTCCGGCTTTTTGAGGTGGGATGACGTTCAGCACATCGGCCTTGTGGATTTCGCCAAACTCGGTCTCTACGCTTAGTTTGACGGCATCCACGCGGGCGACTTTGCCGTCTTTGGAAAAGGGCACCCATTCGATCATGTCGCCGTAGACCTGTTTCCAGCCGTCCTGGAACAGGCCTTGTTTGGAAAAGCCGTCTTTGGCATCCAGAATCAGAATCTTGGATTTGGGTTTGTGCTGTTTGAAGTAGTGAGCCACCATGCTGGCGCGCTCGTACGGGCCGGGCGGGCAGCGGAAGGGATTTTCGGGGGCCACCATAATGAAGGTGCCGCCATTGGGCATGGCATCGAGCTGGCTTTTCAGCAAACGGGTTTGATCGCCCGCTTTCCAGGCGTGCGGGGCCAGCAAGGAAGCGGCCTGGTCATAGCCTTCCAGCGTGTTCCAGCGAAAATCAATACCGGGCGAGAGCAGCAGCTTGTCGTAAGACAGCTTCTGGCCCTTGGCCAGGGTCACGGTCTTGGCTTGGGAGTCGACGGCGGTGGCCAGGTCGTGAATGACCTCAATCCCGGCGGCGCGCAAATCGTCAAAGCCGTGGCCTTGCTGTTCAAAACGGCGCAAGCCGGCCAGATACAGATTGGTGAAAGGGCAGGTGTAGAAAGTGGTGGCCGGTTCAATCAAGGTCACTTTCAGGGATGGATCACCGCGCTTCAAGTAGCGGGCAGCCGTTGCACCGCCAAAGCCGCCACCGACCACAATCACATGGGCCGAACTGCTGCGTGCGTACACGGGCAAGGTGCTCAGGGCCAGGCCAGCCACACTGGTTTTACCGACACGGCTCAGCCATTGGCGACGAGAGGAGTTCAAGGGGGTGCTCATGCTTAACGTCCTTGCGCAACGCTGCGTGGGGTAGAAGGAATTTCAGAGAAATGACGTGCCAGGGCCTCCAGGTCTGCGTCCTGGTAGCCTTTGACCAGACGACTCATGATGGTGGTGCCCGCTGGGGGCGTGTCCGAGGCAAAGGCGCGCAACTGTTCCAGCAAGGTGGCTTCGGGACGGCCTGCCAACGAAGGAATGAGGGTTGTGGAACGCCCATCTGGGCCGTGACAGTTCGCACAGGAGCTGGCCACCGTTTTGATGTCCAGTGTGGAACTGGCCCAGGCCGGCGCGGCGGCGCTGCTGGCCGCTAACAAGGCGGGGGCAATAAGGAGACGACCTACCAGAGAGAGGGACATGGGCATGCTTCTTGTCAATGTGCTTCGTTGTAGGAAAGGACGCCAGCGTAGCATTACCGTTAAGCCCACCCTGTATGACTATATAGAGCGCTGTTATGAACTCAGCGCCCGGTAGGGGCGCTGAGTGGGGCAGGTCAGGGCGTCTGGCAGCAAGTGGCCCGCAGTCAGCCGCTGATGCTCAGCGCAGTCTGGCCCGTAATGACGGCGCCTTGATCGTCCGTCCAGCTCATTTCCAGTGCCCCGGAGTGCCGCGCGACAAAGGTGAATTCAATGTACGGGTTTTGGGAGATCGCTGTTTCTGGAAACCAGTTGAACAAGGGCTCGCCGTTCAAGGTGGCCTTGAATTCGTGGATGATGTTGCGTGGCACAACCTGGCCGTCTTTACTTAAGCGCAGGCCACTTTCCATGCGGTGTTCGACCAGGGCGCGCACGCGCACCATTTCGCCCGCCTTGGGCGTGGCATTGCTGATCCAGATACGTGGTTTACTCATGAGTACCCCTTGTTTACATGCCGCAACCGCCAGCCGTCACGGTAATGTGATGCTGGGCGCTTAGGACACGGCCATCGTTCAAGCGAGCCAGGGCGCGGATGGTTTGGGTTTCAATCAGGCGCAGGCGAACGGCAACTTCCGTTGTTCCGGCCAGGGCCGTGAAGTTGAAACGGCAGGCCAGCGGGTGCGGGTTGCCCTGGGCCAGAATAATCAGCTCCTGGCAGTACACATCGTCGCTTGCTGGCAAGTCCAGCACCACTTTGACCGGCACAGCGGCGGGGTTGTCGCCCAGAGCGGGCATCTCCAGCTTCATGCCTTTTTCTTCTGGGCTGGCGCCTTTCAGGAACTCGTCCACAATGGCTTGCACCTGGGCCGCAGTGGCTGGTTTCAGCAATTGATCAAAGGCGACTTGCGCATGCAAATTGATGGGTAGCCAGGCGGCGCCCAGCCCGGCCGCACTGCCCAGCAAAAGCTGGCGGCGGCGGACAAAACGGGAAGGAAGTTTAGAGGAAGTCATTGAAACGGCTCTGGATCCACTGGAAGTCTTCTTGAACAAGGTCGGGGGTACGGACATCCATATCAATCTGCGTTTGCAGAACCTTGCCGCTTGCGTCCAGTTCGTATTCAAACTTGACCGAGATTTCCTCTTGCGGATCCCCGTTGACCATCATGTAGCACAGGTTGTCGGGTAGGACGGGTACCACTTCCTTGCCCGCGATACGTTCGGCCAGATTCTGGGAAACGATCTTGGCCACCGCGTGCGCCACGTGGGCGCTCTTGGGATAGTGGCCGAACTGGTCGGAAATAAAGCCCATGGAGTCCCCGACCACGTAAACATGGTCGTCGTCACGGGCGGTGAACAGGCGTGGGTCAATATTGGCCCAGCCTGTGGGTTTGCCGTCAGGCCCCGTGCCGACCAAACCTGCATTCCAGACCATATCGGCGGCCTGGTGCGGGGGCATCAGCACGGCGTCGTCAAAATCAAAGTCGCCGGCGGTGGTTTTGATGTGTTTCTTGAAGGGATCAACCTCTCGCACTCGGGCATTGGGCACGTGGGTGATGATGTCCGGATACAACTCCTGGAAGGCCGCGCGGTAGCCTTCGCCAATGGGGGCGATGGTGGGTTTGGGGTCCAGAATAATGATCTTGCCCGGAATCTTGTTGGTCTTGATATGCCAGGCCATCAAACAGGCCCGTTCGTAGGGTGAGGGCGGGCAGCGATGGGGCGGCGGGGGCAGCGTCATCACAATGGTGCCACCCTTGAAGGCTTTGAGCTTGTTCTTTAAGGCAAACATCTCGGCATTCGGGATGTAGGCATTGGGGAAGTGTTGGCGTGTGTATTCTGCCGCGTAGGTGTCATTGCCGAACCAGGCATCGTAGGCATTGCGTATGCCGCCCGACAGGATCAGGTAATCGTATTCCAGCGCGCCCTGGGTGGTGCGCACGGTTTTCTTGTCGCGTTCGATGGCGGTGACTTCGGCGTGCACCAGGCTGTAACCGTACTTGATGGACGGCGCCAGCATGTCGTGGTTCAGAAAGTCGGTGTTGACGATGTCAATCAGCCACTTGTTACTCATGGGGCCGGACCAGAACGTGGGGTTGCGCTCGATCAGTACCACTTGCGCCTGCGGCACCAGTTTGGACAGGTATTTGGCAGCTGTCATGCCACCCCAACCGCCGCCACAAATGACAATGCGCGGGCCTTTGGTGTGGCGTGGCAGGATTTGGCTGGTGTTGGTGATGATGGCGGGGGCAGAGAGGCTGGTGGAGGGCAGAACCAGCGTTCCAAGTGCGGCGGCTGGGGTGGCCAGCAGGAAGTTTCTACGATTCATTGTATGTTCCTCGTGATCATGACATGACACACGTCAATCAGGATAAGTGGACCGCTTTGTGCGAGCCAGTATAGCCAAGAGTGCTGGGGATGCGTGGGGTTTTTTGCCGGGCGATGCCGCTGGAACGGGAGTCAAACACCGGTCAGGAGCGGCGCAGCGGCGGTGCTTATTTAGGGGAGGGGCGGGTCATCAAGGCAGGCTGCCCAAGGGCCGGCTACGCTGGTTTGTGGGTAAGGGTTAACGCTTAAAAACGCTCAGGAAACAACAGAAAAGCCGGATTTTTTGGATTTAAAAGTAACGGAGCTATCTTTGTGAACAAAATCAGAGGATAGTTCTGGGAGGGAAAATTATTTTCTCTGTTCGTTATTACATTTAGGACTTATTTTGAAGACAGAAATTGGTATTGTGAAGTGGTTCAACAGCGAAAAAGGCTTCGGATTCATCGTGCCGGAGAACGGCGGCAAGGATCTCTTCGCACACCACAGTGAAATTCAGGGAACCGGGTTCAAAACTCTGGAAGAGAACCAACGCGTTTCCTTCATCGAAGGTGCAGGCCAAAAAGGCCCATGCGCAACTAAAATCCAAATTCTTTGATGATGGGCTTGCCTGAACAGGCAAGCACCGCGTCAAACTGAAAAGGCCGGACCCTTAGGGGCTCCGGCCTTTTTTTGTCGCCGGGCCGCCCCAAGGCTCGGCGCCCCCGGCGAAACCTCTCCCTCGGGGATGAGCCTGGACACACAGCAGTCCATTGCGGACTGCTGTGTGCCTAGCGAATCCGAGCGGCATACAAGCCGCGAGGTGGAGCGCAAGTCGAAGGCGCAGCGTGGGGGCTTTTTTGTCGCCGTGCCGCCCCAAGGCTCGGCGCCCCCGGCGAAACCTCCCCCTCGGGGATGAGCCTGGACACACAGCAGTCCATTGTGGACTGCTGTGTGCCTAGCGAATCCGAGCGGCATACAAGCCGCGAGGTGGAGCGCAAGCCGAAGGCGCAGCGTGGGGGCTTTTTTTGTCGCTTGACTCGGTTTCAGCCGGTGTGTTCGAGGATGTCTGACTAGGCTAGAACGGGCGTTGTGCCCGTAGACTGCTCGGCAATCAGCAATCAGCAATCAGCAATCAGCAATCAGCAATCAGCAATCAGCAATCAGCGTTTCGTGCTTCACAAGTAATAGGCCAGATGCTGGGGAGCAACAGCGACGTTAGTTATAGAGCGGCCTTGGCGCACCGATTGGCACGGTCAGACGCGCTTCCAGCCCCCCGCCTTGACGATTCAGCAGTTCCAGCGTGCCGCCATGCTGGGTAGCGATGGCGTTCACGATGGATAAGCCCAGCCCATACCCCGCCTGCTGCTGCGAACCGCGCCAAAAACGGTTCATGGCCATATCCCGCTCGCTGTCGCTCAAGCCGGGGCCATGATCCAGCACGCTGATACGCAAGTAACCCGGTTCTCCCGCTTCAATCCGCAGACTGATGGACTGCTGCGCTTTGGTGTAGCGCAAGGCATTGTCGATCAGGTTCTGTATGGCCACTGTCAGCAGGGATTTTTCAATTTTCACCGGGCCTGGTTTGCTGCGTATATCCAGCGTGATTTGGTCTATGGTGTCGCCGTAAATGGCTTTAAGCGCATGCAAGGCAGCATACACGGCCTCGTCCGCCTGGCTGCTTTCCTGACTGGCGCCCTGACCGTCCAGTCGGGCCAGCTCCAGCAGTCGCTGCAAAATGTTCTGTAGCTGCTGCACGCCTTGATCGGCCTGACTCAAGGCCGTATCCAGCGTGTTGCGCTCTCCAGGGCGTTGGGCGGCCAGATGAGCAACTTGAATATGGGTTTTGATGCCTGTTAACGGGGTGCGTAGCTCGTGGGCGGCGCTGTCGGTAAAGCGGCGCTCGCGCATGATGGCGGCTTGTTGTCGCTCCAGCAGTTCTTCAATGGTTCGCAGCAAGGGTTGCAGCTCAATCGGGGCTTTGACTTTGGGTAGCGGGCTGTCGTCACCTGGACGGCGGCGCGACAGCAAATCCCGAATCCGCTCCAGTGGGGCCAAGCCGTGACCGATACCAATCCATAACAGCAGCAGGCTGCCAAACAAGGCCACCACAAAGGGCAGACCGGCCGAGAGCATGATTTCCCGCACTAGCGATTCGCGTATCTCGATACTGTCGGCGGCGGCAATCTGGATATGGCCTTCACGCAACACAAAAGTGCGCCAGCGCTTGCCGCCATGCACGTGTGTACCAAAACCCAAAGCCACTTGCGACATGTCGGGGCTGCCTGCAGTACGGCTGACAGCCTGGATTTCCACTTCGCTGCGCACCACGCTGATCTCGCAGGCGACCCCGTCACGGGCAATGATGTCCAAAGGTTGCTGTGCCGATTGGGCCAGCTCCTGCAAATTCGGGAACTGGGCGACCAGTCCGGCCACCATGCGGGCCGATGCGGCCAGTCGGCTATCCAGCGCCTCTCGCAAAGAGTGACGCGCATCCATCAGCATCCAGGTGGCGACTGCGCTCCAGAGTACGGTCAGGGAAATGCCGATAATCAGCAGCAATCGAAGGCGTAAGCTCATGGCGTTCAATACCTAGCCGGCAGGCCCCAGTTTGTAGCCCAGGCCGCGCACGGTCTGGACAATATGGCTGCCCAGCTTGCGGCGCAAATGGTAGATATGCACATTGATGGCATTGCTTTCCAGATCCTGGTCATAGCCATAGATGCTGTCGCATAGCTGTTCGGCACTCAGGATGGTGTGGGGCTTATTGAGCAAGGCGCGCAGCAAGGACAGTTCGCGGCGCGCCAGGCTGACCGGCTTGCCATCCAGTGTGACGTGGCCGGTGGAGGCACAGAAACTGAGCCGTCCATATTCAATGCAATCGGTTTCATGGCCAGCGACTCGTCGTGTCAAGACATGCAGACGGGCCAGCAATTCGTCCAGGTCAAAAGGTTTGATGACGTAATCATCGCCCCCGCCCAGCAGTCCTTCGACCCGATGATGCAGGGCATCGCGGGCCGTCAGAATCAGAATGGGCAATTTGCGGCCTTGGTCGCGCCAGCGGCGCAGCAGCGTCAGCCCGTCCTGATCGGGCAAGCCCAGATCCAGAATACAGACATCAAAGTGCGAAGACAGCAAGGCGGTGTCGGCCAGGCTGGCTGTGTCCACGTGGTCCACGGTCAGTCCGTGCAGTCGCAGGCCCGCCACAATTCCGCTGGCGACAAGCGCATCATCTTCAACAAGTAAAACGTGCATTCTCTCCCCCTGTAGCGAATGCGGCTTGTGCAGGTAAAGCCTGATTTTTATTACATTTCGGCGTTCATGTTAGCAGTCTTGAAGGTAGGGGCGAGAGGAGAAATTCTCTTAATTTGGCCTTAATCCTGATCCTCTACTGTGAAGGAGATTGCATTGCATTTGTATCTCGGTACTTACTTTTTTAATAAAACCGGCTTGGGCAATGACGTTTCTTTAGGCTTAGCCGCATGACAGATATCGGGTATTAACTCACATGACTCCTATATTAGGAATATTACTGGCGACCAGTTTTGTCGCCTCTTTGGTGGCACTGGGCATTCTTGTCTGGGCCGTAGCAAACAAGCTGATTTTCGTTGGGAAGAACGAAGCCGAGACCATCTTCATGAAAGGTGAGCTTGGGCAGCCGGATGATAGTGCTTCCTTTGGGGGGGAGAACGAAGCACAGACCCATCGTTTTGACGTTTTACGCGCGGGTATTGACCGCAGTGGTCGGGGGCCGGTTCTGCTGCTGGTTACCGTCGGGATTACCTGGCTGCTGATCGGTTCGGTGTTTGGTGTGATGGCGTCGTTGAAACTGCATTGGCCCGACTGGTTGGCCGATGTGGCCCAAGTGACCTTTGGCCGTGCGCGGACCTTGCACCTGAACATCGTGGCCTATGGCTGGCTGTCGGTGACTGGGATTGGTGTGGCCCTGTGGCTGTTGCCGCGTATTTTTCATACGCCTTTGCGTCGCCCCAATATGGTGTATTTTGGCGCCGCGCTGTGGACCCTGGGCGTATTGGGTGGCACGATTGCCGTGGCCAATGGTTGGTCTGACGGGATCGAGTGGCTGGAATTTCCCTGGCAGATCGACATTTTGCTGGCGGTAGGAGGCTTTTTCCTGGCCTGGCCTGCGATTGAGACCGCAGCGAACCGCAAGTCGCGTCACATCTACGTGTCAGGCTGGTACTTCCTGGCCGGCATGGTCTGGTTTCCCTTTCTGTTTCTGGTGTCCAACATCCCTGGTCTGCATATCGGTGCCCAGCAGGCAACGGTGAACTGGTGGTTTGCTCACAACGTGTTGGGTCTGTGGTTGACGCCTATGGGTGTGGGCGCGGCTTACTACATCATCCCCAAAATCATCGGCAAACCCGTGTATTCCTACAACGTGTCCTTGCTGGGTTTCTGGAGTCTGGCGCTGTTCTATAGCCAGGTCGGTATTCACCACTTGATGGGCGGACCGGTGCCAACCTGGGCTGTTACCTTGTCCGTAGTACACAGCATCATGATGTTTGTGCCGGTGATTGCCGTGGCGATTAACCAGCACGTGACCGTTGCGCAGAACCTGTGGGCCTTCAAGCAATCCATGGCCCTGCGTTTCGTGTGGATTGGTGCGCTGATGTACACCTTGTCCTCCTTCCAGGGTTCGCTGGAAGCGATTCGCTCGGTGAATTCGGTCACGCACTTTACGCATTACACCGTCGGTCACGCCCACCTGGGTGCCTACGGCTTTGTGTCCATGGTGATGTTCGGCACGCTGTATTACATGATGCCGCACATTCTGGGACGTCGCTGGCCCTTTCCGGCCCTGATTAAAACCCATTTCTGGCTGGTGACCGCAGGCTTCACGATTTACGTACTGGCCCTGAGCATTGCCGGTGTGGTGCAGGGCATGGGCTTGATGGACCCTGGTTCAAGCTTTGGCGAGATCACTCGCAAGATGGTTCCGTATCTGGAAGCCCGCTCCATTGGCGGCACCATGATGACCTTGGGCCACTTCATTTTTGCGGCTCACTTTGCCTTGCTCTTGTTGCGCAAAGACTCCGCTGTTAATGCGACTCCTACTCTTGCTCAGGCAGATGCGTCATGAATCGACTCTTACCTTTACTGATCGGGGCCATTGGCGTGTTGCTGTTGGCGACCTTGATGCTGGTGATTCTGCCAGCCTGGCAACTGCGTACCTCGGAACCGCCCGAGCCGCTGAAACCTTATACCGCTCAGCAGTTGTTGGGACGTGAGGCGTACGTGGCCAACGGCTGTTTGTACTGCCACAGCCAGCAGCCACGCTCCACGGGTCAAACTTTGTTTGACACCTCACATGGCTGGGGCCGTGCGTCCACTCCGGGCGATTACTTCTACGACTCGCCTCACTTGCTGGGCACCATGCGTACTGGTCCGGACCTGTTCAACGTGGGGGCGCGCATGAAAAGCCGTGACTGGCATTTGACCCATTTGTATCAGCCTCGTGCGATTTTTGACTGGAGCTTGATGCCGTCCTACCCCTATATGTTCGAGCTGAAAGATCAACTGGCTGAAGGTGACGTGGTCGTGCGTTTGCCAGAATCCTTGCAGCCAGCGGGCAAACACGTGGTTGCCCGTAAGGAGGCCCTGGATTTGGTGGCGTATCTGTTGGCGCTGGATCGCACCTATGCGACCACGGCTCAGGAACTGGATAAACGCGATCGAGGCTACGATCGTCGCCCCGCTGAAGTCTCGACGGACTCGGGCGCTAAATAGGACAAGTCATGACAATGAAAAAAGTTTCTAGTTCGCCTCAGGTCGAGAACATCGACCCCACTTTCGAGCCCTGGGAGCCGCCTCGCCCCATTCCGATTTTTCTGCTGGCTGTGCTGTTTGCCTTGGCTTTGGCAGGTGTGGGCCTGTACCTGCACGATCTGGCGCCGCATGCTGCGCCCGATGAACCGACCGCCCCCCTTGTTGTTGCCAACGCGGGCGGGGCTCCCGTGGTACCCGCTATTGCCGCTTTGAAGGATGCCCCTGTGCTGGTGCATTCCGGGCAGGGCAGTGTGTGGAGTTGTGCTTCCTGTCACGGCGAGGCGGGTGAAGGTGCGGGCATCACGCCACGTTTGGCCGGTATGCCAGAAGCGTATCTGCTCAAGCAACTGGAGGATTTTGCCAACGGGACACGCCTGAACGAGTCCATGCAGTATGTGGCTCGTGGCTTGAAGCCGGACGATATGAAAGAGCTGGCTAGCTATTACGCCACACTGCCTGCACCTCTCATTAATGTGCCTAGTTCGGATGCGAACCTAGCCCGTGGCGAAGTCCTGTTTCATCAAGGGGACTGGAAGCAGAACGTACCAGCCTGCATTAGTTGTCACGGTAGTCAGGGTGAAGGTGTGGGCGCTTCTTTCCCTCCTTTGGCCGCGCAACAAGCCGAGTACTTGTTCAGCCAGTTGTCGGCCTGGAAGGGCGGGCATCGCCACAACTCGCCGCAAAACCTGATGGACGATATTGCCTCGCGTTTGTCCTACGAGGACTTGTATGCGGTTTCCTACTATGCCGCCTCGCTGCCCGCCGATGGCAAGCAGGCGAAATAAGATCAGAACAGAGAGCTTTTCATGAAAGACACTCAACACAATGGTCGCAGCAAATCCGCTATGTCGGGTGGACGCAGGCTGGCCTGGGGGGCCGGCATTGGTGTGCTGCTTTTTGCAATTGGCTATGGCTTGAATGCCAAGGGCTGGCTGTCGTTTTCGCTGGGATCGCCCGATGAGGGAACCTCTCAACTGGGTGAGGCTACCTATAGTCGTGCGGCGATGGAAGCGGATCGCAAGACCCAAAGCAAGGATAAGTTAGCGGTGACCGCCGGGCTGCCGGTGGGGGCAGATGGGTATTACCTGCCCCCTGCAGAGAGCAGCATTCCGGATACCCCTTATGGTGAAGCGGTTCGTCGCGGTCGCACTATTTTTATGGAAACCTCCACGACCGTGTCGGATCACGTGGGCAACACCCTGGCCTGTGTGAACTGCCACCTGGATGCGGGACGCCGTGAGCACTCGGCACCCATGTGGGGCGCGTATATTCGTTACCCGGCGTATCGCTCCAAGACCAAGGCCATCAGTACCCTGGAAGATCGCATCATGGGCTGTTTCACGTATTCGATGAACGCCCAAGCTTCGCCTTCGGGTGTTGCGCCGCCCGCTGGCAGTGATGTGTATCGTGACCTGATGACTTATATGTACTGGATGTCCGATGGGGCGCCGACGGGGCAGAAGCTGCCGGGTGCTGGTTTTCCCAAACTTAAAAAGACCGAGCTGGGCTATGACGTCGCGCGGGGTAAAGAGGTTTACACCAACAACTGTGTGTTGTGTCACGCGGTGGACGGTCAGGGACAGAAGGATGCCGAAAGTGGTGTGGTGTTCCCGCCCTTGTGGGGGGCCAACTCCTACAACTGGGGAGCGGGGATGGCACGGATTGATACGGCTGCCGGTTTTATCAAGGCCAATATGCCTTTGGGTAAACCGTTCTCCTTGTCCGATCAGGATGCGTGGGACGTAGCGGCGTATATCAATAGTCATGAGCGTCCCAAGGATGCCCGTCAGAAGGGGACGGTTGAGCAAGCGCGTGCAGAGTTTCACGATGGCGAGGAAAGTTACTACGGCAAGGAAGTGAACGGCGTGATTTTGGGTGGAGGTGTGGAGAAGTAAGCCTTTGGCCTGTTGGCTGTTTGTCTGACGGTGAGACCGCCTCAGTTTCTTTTGGGAACCGAGGCGGTTTTGTTTTGGCTTCTTCTTCTTCTTCTTCTTCTTCTTCTTCTTCTTCTTCTTCTTCTTCTTCTTCTTCGGTTTCTTGGTTGCTGGGGGCTAGGCTGTTTGTGTGTTGAGCTGGGGGTTTGCTGTGTATGGAGACAAAAAACGTAGAGGCTGCTTGTTTAGATAGTGCTTCGTGAAAACGCCTGTCTGGGCCGGGGGGCCGTCCTCTGGGCTTGGCTCCTTGCCGGTGCGTAGCGCCGGCCAGTGCTCAGCCCCGACACCTCAGCAGGACCGAAACAGCGTTTCCCCAGAGACTAATCTTGCACTCACAATCCGTAATCGAAAACAAAAGCACCTACAAAGCCACCAAACGCTTCAAATCCAGCAAGGTGAAATGCCCATGATCCAGCCACCCGCCGGTATCAATGAAAAACACATTCCCCAATTGCCGCATCTTGTGCGTTGTCTGGTGTCCATGCACTAAGGCCCGGAGGCCATTGACCATGCCATCGTAGCCAGTCACATAGCGGTCCCTGGACCACATACAGACATGGCGGTCATGGGCATCAAAACTCTCGGTATGGATGTGTTGCCAATCATCGTAGGGAAAGTCGGCATGGACCATCCCCACCAAACCCAATGGCGTTTCAATTTCCATTGCTAAAGGCAGGGCTTGCAGACGCTGCGCAATAATGGATTGTTCGTCCGGAGTGCAATCATCCAGCCAGAGCCCGCCATGCACACGGTGATCAACCTCTTGAATAGCTTGCCCAACCGCGCGCCGCCAAGTCAGTTGTTCGTGATTGCCACAAATTGCATGAAACCAGGGCAGGTCCAACCACCCTAGAACATGGTGCGACTCCGGGCCGCGATCCACCAGATCTCCCACCGAAAAAAGCCGATCCTTGGACGGATCAAAGCGAATCCGCTTTAAAGAGGCGTGCAGCTTGGTGAAGCAACCGTGAATATCGCCAACCGCAATATCGCGTCCCAGGGTGTTCTGACTAAAGCGTGCTACCTGCATGATGATGAGACCCAGACTAGGTGAAACGTGCTCATCACGGTACTCAGAGTGGCAGACCGAGTCAAGAAAGACGCGGCCTGCCGCTGCACTCAGTCAGAGCAAGTCGTGCTTGCCAGGCAAGACAGGCCCATGTCCAGCAACAGCCTTACCAATACAGATTCATGTTCAACATCACCTCGCGCTCCATGCCCCGGAATTGGCCGGTGTAGTACTTCTTGTTGAATACATTGTTGACGTTCAAGGCCACCCGATAGCGGGAGGTCTCATAGGCCACCGCCATATCTGCCAAGGTGAAAGAGGGGTTGTCGTTCAGACTGCCATCGGGCCGTACATCATTGGGCGACTTGCCCCGATACCGTACACCCGCCCCTACCATCAAACCCTGAATCTGCTGGGGCCGATAGTCCAACCACAGGCTGGCGGTCTGACGTGCGGTTTGTAATGTCTGCCGATCAATCTCCGCCGGACGCTCGCTTTTCGTGGTCCGTGGGTCCAGATAGGTATAGCCTGCCATCAGGTTTAGCTCAGACGTAATGGGCAGTTTGGCTTCCAGTTCAATCCCCGTGGATCGTACTTCGCCTGTCTGTACGCTAAAGCGCGGGAAGTTCGGATCGGGTGTGGTGACATTGGTCTGGCGCAGATCAAACACCGCAGCGGTAATCAGGGCATCGGTACCCGGTGGCTGGTATTTGACACCGGCTTCGTACTGCTTGCCCTCGCGGGGCTTGAACGCCGTGCCATTTGCGGCTCGCCCTGTGGTCGGATCAAAGGCGGTGGAATAGCTAATGTACGGAGCTACACCATTGTCGAACAGATACAGCAAACCCGCACTGCCGGTGGTGGCGCGGTCCGTCATGCGAGGCTGCGTCGCACTGCTTTGTACGGTGCGAGCGGTGTCGTGGCGCAAGCTGACATTGGCGACCCACTTGTCCCATTTCAACTGGTTCAGCATGTAAATGCCGGTCTGCTTCAGATCGCGCTCGGAGTAATCCAGTTCGGGCGGCGCAATGGATAGCCCGTATACCGGGTCGAGCATATCCAGATCCGGCACGTTCCAGCCAAAGCCCAAACCGTCGTTTTCTTTGTAGCGCAGATAGTCCACGCCCAATTCCAATGTGTGCTCCAGTGGCCCCCAGTTAAAGTCCTTGCCGACCCGGCTGTCTACGGTGAAGGTACGACCTTTGGTTTCCTGGGCCAGGCTGGCTCGGGAGATGCTGCGCTGGTCTGCCAGAACAGCCATGGCGTAGATATGGCGGTAATCAATGTCGATTTCCGAATAGCGCAGGTTCTGACGCCAGCGCCAGCCGCTTTCGGTGTCATGCTCCAGAGCGTAGCCTATGGATTTGGTGTCGCGGTTGAAGTAGTCAAACGCCGGATCCCCGGCGGTGCGTTTGAGCGGCAGGTCGGTCACTTCGGGATAATAAAACAGATTGGGCCACCAGGACTTGGGGGTACCGCGTTCGCGCGAGTAAGAGCCTAAAAGCGTCAGGCTAGTACGGTCGGACAGTTTCCACAGCAGGGAGGGGGACACCGAGACACGATCGTCGCGTGAGTCTATGGTGCGTCCATGGCTTTTGCGCCCGGACAGGTTCAGGCGATACAGCAAGGACTGGTCGTCATTCAAGGTTCCACCGATATCCGCCGTCAATTGACGGCGCTGGTAGCTGCCATAGCCCAGGCCCAGACTGTTGACGTGTTCGGCTGTGGGGCGCTTGGACACCACATTGACCACACCGCCGGGGCGTCCTTGTCCATACAGCACCGAGGCCGGGCCTTTCAGCACTTCGATGCTGTCCAGGCTGTCCATGTCATCGTTCCAGGAACCATAGGTGCCCGCCGAGAGCTGCTTCAAACCATCCTTGTAGTAGGCACTGCCGTCACTAAAGCCACGTATCACTGCGCCACTCATGCGTAGGTCCCCCGAGCCGGATACGTCAGTCTGAACGCCAGGGGTGTAAGCCAGGGCACGCTCAATACTTTGTGGGGCCAGAATCTTTAACTGCTTTTGCGTGACGATGGAGACCGAACGTGGGGTTTCGATCAAGGGCACGTCTAGCTTGCCACCACGGCTGCTCAGTGCGACGTAGCTGTCGGCAGTGTCTGTGGGGGCACGGCGTATCGTGACCGGCGTCAACTGAGTGACACCGGCTGACAAGGTGATCGTGTTGCCGTCTCGGGTGTAGTTGATGCCACTGCCGTCGAGCAACTGGCGCAAAGCTTGCTCAGGTGCCAGACGGCCCGATACGGCCGGGGCTTGACGGCCAGCAACCACATCCTGAGAGAAAAAGATCTGCAAAGCGGTCTGCTCGCCCAGTTTCAGTAGGGCATCGCCCAAAGGCTGGGCAGGGATTTGAAGAGAAACAGTGTGTTGGGCCTGCACAGCAAAAGGGGCTAGGCTAAAGGCCAGACTCACGCTTATGGTCAAGGCACTCAAGTTCGCCCGCAAAAGGGGCGAGTGGCGACGACGTGGGGTAAAGGGGCTCACGATCCTACGTTTTCCAATGAAAATATATCTCGCGCGATAGACGCGCTCAGCCTTTGGCCAAAGGGACTCAGGGGGCTGCCCTCCAGGGGATGGCCGCCTTCACCTACCTAGACGCACAAAGCACCCAAGTACCGGAATGAGAATCATGACTATTTTGTAACAGGCCCTGAGAGGCTTGTTTTAGCGTGCCACGATGCGCTGCACGCCTGAGGCGTCGCGGTGAATGTGGACTGGAGCAATAGCGGGTAGTGCTTTGAGCACTGTTTCGGGGTGATCGATATCGAAAATGCCGGAAACACGGTGCTGGCGCAGGGCAGGGGCGTCCAAAGTCAAAGGCTGGGGTAGGTAGCGAGCCATTTCTTGTACAAGCACTTCCAACGGTGTGTTCTTGAAAATGATCTTGCCGCGCTGCCAGGCTGTCAGGCTTTCCACGTCGGTAGTGAGTACGTGGCCTGGCTCTGCACCTTGGCGCAACAGCACTTGTTGCTGCGCACCCAAAAGGCGTTCTTGACGACGCCACCAAGGGCCGGACTGCACCTTGACCGAACCGGATTGAACACTGACTTGCAGGCTGTCTGCCAGCCGCCGCACATTGAAGCGGGTGCCGGTGACGGTTACGATGCCCAAGTCGGTACGCACGATAAAGGGCAGCGTCTGGTCGTGCTGGACGGTAAAAAAAGCTTCGCCTTGGAGCAGTTCGATTTCCCGCTTGGATGCAGAGACACGGGCCTGGGCAATGGTGTCGGTATTCAAGTCCATGACAGAGCCATCAGGCAAGGTGATTTGTTGACGCTCACCTTTGGCGGTAAGCCATTGCATCGTTTCTTCTACCGGTCTGAACCAGCCTGATTGATGGATGGCACCAGCGGACAGGGCCAGCACGCCGAGTGCGCCCAAACCCAGTGTCAGGTAGCGGCGTTTGGGAGACGGGACAAGGCCAGGGGAATGGGGTAGCAAGCTGCGCAGGCGTTCATCCGGGACGGCTTGGGTGGCGCGCCACAGGTATTCCACCTCGCGGTAGCGACGCTTGTTGACTGGATCGGCATCCAGCCAAGCGTGAAATGCCTGGTGATCCTGTTCATTGGCTTGCCCCGATTGCAGTCGGGCGAACCAATGAGCGGCATCGCTGGGGTGATCCAGTTCGTCGGAGAAAGAGGGGCGGGTCATTGCGCGGGCTTTGTGTACGACATGGCGTCAGTCAGGTACGTAATGGTGCAGTCGTTCATGGATGTGACGCAAGGCACGAGTCATGTATTTTTCCACCATGCTGCGGGAAAGCGCCATGTCCTGGGCAATTTCAGTATGGGTCCAGCCCTCCAGGCGGTGTTTGATGTAGACCTCTCGGCATTTAGGGGGCAAGTCGGCCAGCGCGCTCACCAGAGCGTCGGCCAGTTGTTCAAATTGGGCGTGGCTGTCGGCTCCGGCCTGGCGGGGATGCTCGGTATCGCTCAGTTCGTCCAAAGGCAAAACAGTCAGGACGGTTTGGTGGCGATGGCGGCTGATCAGACGGTTGCTGGTGCCTCGTGCCAGATAGGCCCGTGGGTTGTCGATCAAGGCGGTGTTGTTTTCCAGCATGCCTACTACGGTGTCGTGCATGGCATCTTCCGCATCTTCCCGGCTCTCGGCCTTGCGCCGCCATAGGCCAAACAGCTCGCTATACGAGGCGAGCCAGGCTTTTCTGGGACGTGAAGGGTGAGACATGGAGCGACTTAGCAGAGCAGGCAGAAAAAAGAATAGTGAATAATAACAATAATTCTCATTCAGATTTTCTTATTCAAGCTGTCTGTGTACTTTCCTCTGACTGGCAGGGTCTTGGGGGCAAGCTGCCCGTACAGAGCGGCTTGGTCTAAAATCGGTCGATCTTGATATCTTCTCCCTTTGAATTCCGAGGTTTTCATGTCTCAAACCAGCACCCCCGTTGATCCGGACGGCCTGCTTGAATATTCGGTGGTCTACACCGACCGTGCCTTGAACCATATGTCCAAGACCTTCCAGGAAGTGATGCGCGAAATCTCTCGCACGCTCAAGCAGGTCTATCAGGCGCATTCGGCTATTGTGGTGCCGGGCAGTGGCTCGTTTGGTATGGAAGCGGTAGCCCGTCAGTTTGCAACGGATCGCAAGTGCATGGTGATACGCAATGGCTGGTTCAGCTACCGCTGGACTCAGATTTTTGACATGGGTTCCATCCCTGCCAGCACCACGGTTCTGAAGGCCCGCCCGATTGAGCAAGGCAAGCAGGCTGCTTATGCGCCTGCTCCTATCGAAGAAGTGGTCGCTGCGATTCAGGCTGAAAAACCGGACTTGGTCTTTGCCCCGCATGTGGAAACCGCTTCCGGCATTATGTTGCCCGATGACTATATGCGTCAGGTGGCGGATGCCGTGCATGCGGTGGGTGGTCTGTTTGTGCTGGACTGTATTGCATCGGGCACCGTGTGGGTGGATATGAAGGAGGTGGGCGTGGACGTGCTGATCAGTGCTCCACAAAAAGGGTGGACCGGTTCGGCATGTTGCGGCTTGGTGATGCTAAGTGAGCGTGCTCGCCAGCACATTGAAACCACGACCAGCACCAGCTTTGCCTGCGATCTGCGCAAGTGGCTGCAGATCATGGAAACGTATGAGAATGGGGCGCATGCTTACCACGCGACCCTGCCAACCGATTCCTTGAAGGTGCTGCAAGAAGCGATGGCCGAGACAGAAGCCTTGGGTTTTGACTGGATCCGTAATCGTCAATTGGAGCTGGGCCGCAAGGTGCGTGCCTTGCTGAGCGAACATGGTTTCCGCAGCGTGGCCGCACCGGGTTTTGAAGCGCCGGGCGTGGTGGTGTGTTACACCACGGACGACGGGATTCATTCGGCTGCGAAGTTTGCCAAGGCGGGCTTGCAAGCCGCCTCGGGCGTGCCTTTGCAATGTGATGAGCCTGCTGATTTCAAGACCTTCCGAATTGGTCTGTTTGGCCTGGACAAGCTGAACAATCTGGAACGCTCGGTGGAGCGTTTGGCCAAGGCGCTGGACGCGATTGAAGAACAGTAAGTTGCCCTGGCAATCGCATCAATAAAAGGGAGCCCTGAGTGGCTCCCTTTTTTATGGTGGATGACTCGTCCTGAATTCCGTTGACACTTTTTCCCTCTATCGACGGAGCGTCAATTAGGACAAGAAATCCGGCCTGGCCAACGCGATTACAGCCTGGCTTTTACACTGCGTGTGATCGCATAAGTTGAACAAGGCGAGCTGATGCGCTTGTAAGCGGGGGAGAGCGAAACAGGGCGAGAGAAAACTGGAGCTGTGATTGCGAGATTGCGTAGTCCGTCGTGCTCAGGGCTGTTTGGGAGCCTGATTGAGTTCCCCCATGGAAAAAGCCAGATTCACAGAGCCAAGCAAACCGGCTGTGTGGGCGGCAGTTTGGGCTTCTTGGGCTCCCAACAAGCCCGTGTGTGCTTCGGTCAGCAAGGTCATGCCGGTCAGACCTTCCTTATAGGACTCCAGCGCACCTTGGTAGGTGATCTGGGCCGCTTCGACCAGGCTGGTGGCGGCTTGGTGAGATTCCAGTGCCGCTCGCAGCGCATCGGCGGCGATGATCATTTGCTTGTAGGCGTCCTGCTCGGTTTTGGCGACGCGCTCGCGAGCAGTGTCAGCGCGTAGTTGGGCTTCACGTACCTGTTTGTTGCGTAGTCCGGCATCGTAGAGCGGAATACTGAGTGCCAGCACGGCGCCTCGGGAGGAGGATTGCGGGCTGACTTCGGGCAGGCTGCCTACGCTTAAGGAACCCATGCGTTTGGAGATAAAACCCATCAAGGCCAGCTTGGGCATGAAACTGGCTTCGGCGGAATCTATGCCGGCCAGACTGGCCTGATGGGCCGCTTGCAGGGCCTGCACATCGGGCCGCTGGGCGATGGCTTTTTTCAGCGTGTCATTACCGGGGATGTCCAGTTCATCGGGCAGGGGACGGGCGGTACTGTCGGCCACGTTCAGCTCTGTGTCGGGGGACAGGCCAATCGCACCCAGCAAGGTTTGGTAAGACTGACGTGTCAGGGTGCTGGCGTTGACATGGTGCAGACGGGCTTGGGCTTTTAGTTGCCGTGCCTGAGCCACTTCAATCTGGGTACCCAGCCCATTGCGTTGTCGCTCCAGGGCGATGTCTTCAATCAGGGTGGCATTTTTCAGGCCCTGAGCCGAGATTTGTGCCCGCTGGCGGGCCGAGTTGTAGTTGAAGTAACTGATGGACACCTCGGCAATCACGGCTTGATGCACGCCACTGAAAGTAATGCGGCTGGCCATGGCCAGCTTGTCGGCGGCCTCTTGCAAGGCAGCGCGTTTGCCAAAGTCAAAGAGCAACCATTTCAAGGTCAGGGACGGGACGGCTCCGCTTAAATGCGTGTCGTAGTCCACATCGACCTCTCTGCCTAGAATATGTACGCTGCTGTCGCGGTCGCTGCGCATATAGCCGCCCACGACACTGGCAGAGATCAAGGGCAGGTAGGTGCTTTCTACCATGCCGGCGGCTTGGGCTGCTTGTTGAGCCTCACCCCAGGCAATGCGGGTGCTGGGGTTCAGGCGTTGGGCCAGGTCGATCAGTTCAGGCAGGCTGTATTCATGATTGGCCCGCACATGGGGAGCGGGCTGGCTTTGATCAGGGCCGCTGTACTCGGCCAATGTCAGGCGGGGTGGCTGCGGCGCATCCTGCTCGGGCAGGGACTGGGTCATGGACTTACGATCGGGCGCAGCGCAAGCGGCCAGCGTAAGGGCAGCCATGACTGCCACGGTAAGACGCACTGCAGGAGCACAAGACATAGACATAAATTCAGGACGCGGCAGAATGAGTCAGCAGCGTAGCAGCATACTGCTGTCCGCCTTCCAGAACGAGCTGTACCGCCATGCAAACCAGCAAAAAACCCATGATGCGTGAGATGGCATCGACGCCATTATGTCCGATCACGCGCACGATGCTCAGCGAGGAGCGCAGGCAAATGAAGAAGATCAAGCCGATCAGCAGGGCCAGAATAAGGGGCGTTGCCACCAGCACCCATTGGGCATAGTGTTCGCGCATGCCTGCCATTTTGGAGGAAGCACTAATGACCAGAGCCATGGTGCCGGGGCCCACGGTAGAGGGCAAGGTCAGTGGGACAAACGCGATATTGTCGTGGGCGGCCGTATTTTGATCCGCTGCTTTGGAGACGACCTCGCTGACGGACGGGGGGAACAGCATGCGAAAGCCGATATAGGCCACAATCAGCCCGCCTGCGATACGCATATCCACCATGGAGATGCCCAGGGCCGAGGTGATCCACAAACCTGCGTAATAGGTAATCAGCAAAGCAAGAATGACATACAACGTCGCTTGGCGCAGTTGCTGCTTCTTTTCTTGCGCGCTCAGGGTTTCGCCCAGAGACAGGTACATCACCATGGAGGTCAAGGGATTGGCCATGGGCAGCAAAAACGCCAGCCCCAGACCGATCAATTTGAACAACTGCATCAATTCGTTTGGCATGGACATTCCTAGAGGATGGGGGTCAGGCGGGTAGAGCGTTCTTGTATAGCTTGCCGTCCTTGATGATCAGCAGCAGGTTCTGCTCGGGCTGCTCCAGAAAGCTCAGGCTTTGCTCGGGTTCGCCATCGATCAGCAGCAAGTCGGCCAAAGCACCGGGGCGGATTACGCCCAATTCGCCGTCATAGGCTTGTCGCAAGCCCGACAGTTGCAGCAGTCGGCCATTGTCGCCGGTGGCCATTTTCAGCACTTTGAGCGGATCGTAAAAACGGGTCAGCTTGGACAGCATGCGGCCCTGGTGGGGCAGGTGGGCGGGGGTGAACAGAATGTCGGTGCCCCAGGCGGTCTGGATCTGGTACTTGTCTGCCAGCTCGTAGGCACGCACGGTGCCCACGGCCACTTGTTGCTGCTTGGCTTTGCTGCGCGGGTCGTGCTGAACGTTGGCATCCTCATCAGCCAAAAAGGGTTGCAGGCTCCACCACACGCCTTCGCCTGCCATCATGCGAGCGGTTTCCTCGTCCGCAAGCTGGCCGTGTTCGATGGATTTCACGCCTGCCTTGATGGCACGTTGGATGCCACGGGCGCAATACACGTGCACCATCACGTAAGTCCCCCAGTCGCTAGCGGCGCCCACGGCGGCGCGCAGTTCTGCATCGCTAAATTGCAGCCCTTCCAGCGGATCGTACAAGGAGGTAACACCGCCCCCGGCCATCAGCTTGATCTGGCTGGCGCCGAGCATGAGTTGCTCACGAGCGCGGCGCAGAACTTGATCGGCTCCATCGGCAATGCAGGTGACACCGGCTCGTTCCGTGTGGCTTAGCTCGCCCTCGGCGCGTGGGACTTCGTAGCGCATCCGGAAGTCCGCGTGGCCGCCCGTTTGCGCAATCATGGCACCACTGGGATAGATGCGCGGGCCATGCAGCAAACCCATATCAATACCGCGCTTCAAAGAGAAGCTGGGGCCACCGGCATCACGAACCGTGGTAAAGCCGCGCAGCAAGGTGCGCTCGGCTTCTTTGCTGGCAATCAAATGCAGGTCGGCTGGATCAGCCATCATGGCCGTCATCTGGTCGACAGCGCACAACAAACTATGCCAGTGGGCATCGATCAGGCCGGGCATCAGGACTTTGTTCTGGCAGTCCATGACCGTGGCGTCGGCCGGAATCTTGGCAATGGGCATGACAGCGGTAATGCGACCCTGGTCAATCTGGACGGCCAGTCCTTTTTTCAGCTCAGTTGTTTCACCATCAAACAGGCGCAGATTGCTCAGAATCAGTTTGGGAGCCAGGGCGATGGGCTTTTGATCCAGTGCATTATCGGATTGAAAGGCCAGGTCTGCGGGAGCCGCGTTTGGTGCAAAACTGGCCGAGGCGCTTAAACGCGTGTGAATGAAGGGGATGGAAGGGTGCGCGCAAACGCAGGCTGGTACACCGTGGCGATAGGCCTGGCGTTGCTGGCGCAGGGCAGGGGACTGTCCCAGGTAAGAGTGAGTCTGCATGGCGTCCTGAAAAATCAAAAAAGCATGAAAGAAGGAGGGCGGACTTAAGACATATGCAATTCGACCAGGTCTAACAAGCGGACCCGTTCGCGAGCATTTTCATCGGATATTTGGTGTGTACGGGCTAAAGTGTAAACGGCCTTACCTCGTCCATAGCAACTCGGCATACATGATGGCTGTCATTGAGACCCTAGCAGAAAATGGTTGGTCACTATACGCGTAAAAATGCGAGGTACACAGGGATCTAATTGGGCAGGAATAAATGGAATGGGTTTGAAAGGGCTCAGGTACAATTCTTCGCAGCGATCAGGGCAGCCTATGCAGATCGTATTAAAAACAATCGGGAGATGCCACGCATGCGTGCGCTAATAGCCGCTCTGGCCGCCTTGCCCTTGCTGGGGGGATGTTCTCTTGCACCGTCGGTCTCTCTGGCGGGCTCTTACTTTCCTGCCTGGCTGGTGTGCGTGTTGGGCGCCTTGCTACTGACTTTACTGATTCGTTGGGTGCTGATTCGCGCAGGTGTGGATGATGCCCTGCCCATGCGTTTGCCTGTCTATGCCTGCCTGACGCTAGCCCTGACCTTTGCCGCACTTCTTCTTTTTTTCGAGTGACTGAGCCATGACCCAGGCACAGAAATCTTCTTCCCGTAAAGGCGCTGCCCGCCTGCTGAGTGTGCTGATTGTTGTCGCCGCCCTTGTCTTGGCCTGGTGGTATTGGCAGCGATCTGCCAACAACCCCTTGTCCGAAGATGCGGTGGTGGGTGCCGATGTCGTGCATATCTCCAGCTCCTTGCCAGGGCGAATTGAGCGCATGGTGGTGCGTGACGGCCAGTTCGTTCACCGCGATGAATTGCTCTTTACCGTGGACCCGGTGTTTTATCAGTTGCGTCTGGAGCAAGCCCAGGCTGAACTGGCGCTGGCTCAGGCGACGCTGGACATGAAACAGCGTGCCGTGCGTGCAGAAGGGCATAACGCTGTGATTGCGGATGATCAGATTACGCGTGCAAAAACCAATTTGGCGATGGCTGCTCAAAGCCAGCGCCGTTTGGCCAATCTGGCGGCCAAGGGCTATGTGTCCCAACAGCAATTGGATGAGGCCAATACCTTGTTGCGCGATGCGCAAGTCACCTTGAAACAGGCCACCGAGCAATCGGGTGCGGCTCAGGCGCTGGTCGGTAACACGCAAGCAGAAGAAGCGATGGTGCAGGCGCGTCAAGCAGGGCTGGCGATGGCCCAGCGGGATCTGGAGCATACCCAGGTGAAGGCACCCCACAATGGTCGTATCGTGGGTTTGCGTATCGGGTCGGGGGAGCATCTGCTGCCGGGCACGTCTGTCTTTACCTTGCTGGATACGGACTCCTGGTATGTGACGGGCATGTACCGGGAAACGGATCTGAAAGAGATCAAACCGGGCACGTGCGCCACCGTGTATGTGCTGTCTGATCCTTCGCGCAAGCTCTCGGGCAAGGTGGAGGAAATTGGTTGGGGCGTCAGCAGCCAGGAACAGATCAATCTACCGCGCAGTCTGCCGTATATTCAAAAATCCATGAACTGGGTGCGGGTAGCACAACGTTTTCCGGTGCGTATCCGTCTGGATGCCCCGCCCGAGGACTTGATGCGTATGGGGGCTTCGGCCACCACGATTATTCATCGCGATGGCAACTGCTAAGACCGGTTTGTCGGTGCTGGCTCGGCTGGTCTGGCAAGACTTGCAGCCCACCCCTGGCCGTCTGGCACAAAGCTGGCGAGTGGCCGTGCTGTGCGCCTTGATGGTGCTGCTGGCCATGAATTACGGCATTCCCGAATCTGCGGTCAGTTGTTTTGTCATCTTCTTTGTGATGAAGTCCGACGCTGGGGAAAGCTCGGTACTGGCGTTGGCCCTGGTGGTGCTGGTGTCTCTGGTGGTGCTGCTGCTGATACCACTGATCCAGGTCACGATTCAGTATCCGGCCTGGCGTTTGCTGGCCATGGTGCTGACGTCCTTTGTGCTGCTGTTTTTAGGGGTAGCCAGCAAGCTGGGCCCTTTGGGCGGCATTATCGCTTTGGTGATCGCCTTTGTGCTGACCTTGCTGGGCTATGTGCCTTTTGGCGAAATTGCGACCCGTGCGGTGCTGTATGCCTGGCTGATGACCTTCGCCCCCATGGGCTTGGTGCTGATCTTCAATCTGTGCTTTGGTTTGTATCCGCACAAGGTGTTGCGCCGTGAGCTGGCAGCGCGTTTGTGTTTGGCGGCTCAGGGTTTGACGGGGCAGGCAGACACGCAGGATTTGTGGGACGAGCTGGCCTTGGGCGTTAGCGCACAACAAAAACGACTGGGCTGGATACGGCTGTTTCATTTGCGGCCCACACACGAGCAGGCGGACCTGGATCAGGCCATTTTGAACAGTTATCGCGCCTTGCTGGCCGTGGCCGTTGTGCGCGATCAGCATCTGGATAATGAGCAGGCCACCGCTTTTGCCCAGATTTGCGAGCGCAGTGCACAGGATATTGAACAAGGCCGCTTGCCGCAGATGGATGATCTGCCCGAACTGCCGGCGTCCAGCTCCTTGGCGATACAAGACTTACGAGATGCTTTGCTGGCTTTGTCGGGGGCGGTGTCCATTGGCAAAGCGGACCCGGAGCATGGCTCTTTCATGGTGCCTGATGCCTTCACCAATCCCGTGTATCAGCACCATGCCTTGAAGGCAACAGCGGCCGCCGTGCTGTGTTATCTGATCTACAGCGCGGCAGACTGGCAGGGTATTCATACCGCCATGATTACCTGCTATGTGGCGGCCTTGGGTTCTACCGGGGAAACTGTGCACAAGCTGGCTTTGCGGATTGTGGGCTGTTTGCTGGGGGCGGCGCTGGGATTTATCACCATCCTGTTCGTGATGCCGCATTTGCTCGATATTGGCGGCCTGATGGTCGTCGTGTTCCTGGTTTCCTTGCTGGGAGCCTGGGTGTTTTATGGCCCAGAGCGTATTTCCTATGCCGGCATTCAAATTGCCTTTGCCTTTTATCTGGTGACTTTACAAGGCTTTGGCCCTAGCTTCGATCTGGATTCGGCTCGTGATCGTGTGATCGGTATTTTGCTGGGCAATGCGGTCATGTACGTGATGTTTACCCAAATCTGGCCTGTCAGTATTGCCGGTTCGGTGCGTCAGCGTTTGGCCAAGGCCTCTGATAGCTTGATGGGCTTGGCGGCGTTGTGGCAGGAGCGCCCGGCTCAGGCCGTGCAGCAGTCGGCCAGTGTGGCCCAGGAGCTGTCGGCGGCAAAATATGGATTGGCCTTGATGCAGTTGGAGCCGGCGCGTTTGCGGCCTGACGAGCAGCAGGCCCAGGACATGCAATCCCAATGGCAGACGCTGCGCCAGCAGTTCATCACTCAGGCCTATATGCCTGTGTCCAGCCACCCAAGCGATTGATAACCCTCATTACCTAGAGGTGATTTTCCTGTCTTTGACGGCTCGTAGAATGGGCCTCACTTCCCATTCTCGGGATTAAAAGAAGCGCCGCAAAGGCCTCGGTTCGGTCGGAGACACCCCCGTATACCTTTTTCTTCCTCGTCCATGTCTGCATTTTGTTGCGGGCAGGGCAGGACTCGTCTTTGCTCGGTACTTCCTTTGATTCAGTTTGTGTGAAGCCTCTCGCCCTTCTTGGGGCTGGGACTGTCCATTACTGATTCCTGATGACGGCAACGCACCGTTTCAGACATCACAATACTGATAAAGGAGCATGAAGTATGGCTGAGCAAGAATCCGCATTGCGACCCGGGCAGCAGGCCCTGGTCCCGCCACTTGCGGGTGGTTGGTTGCAAAAACATTTTGCTTATACAGAGCGCGGCAGCTCCTTGCGCCAGGAAGTTCTGGCAGGGCTGACCACGTTTCTGGCAATGGTGTATTCCGTCTTTGTGGTGCCGTCCATGCTGGGCAAGGCGGGCTTTGATACCTCGTCGGTTTTTGTGGCCGTGTGTCTGACCAGTGCCTTTGGTTCTTTGCTGATGGGGCTGTGGGCGAATCTGCCGATTGCCGTGGGCTGTGCCTTGTCTTTGACGGCATTTTTGGCCTTTGATCTGGTGCTGGGCCAGCAACTCAGTCCGGCTGTCGCCTTAGGGGCCGTGTTCCTGATGGGGCTGATCTTTACCCTGATTTCCGCCACCGGGATTCGCACCTGGATCCTGCGCAATTTGCCCTTGGGTATCGCGCATGGCACGGGTATCGGGATTGGCCTGTTCCTGCTGATGATCGCGTCCAATGAAGTGGGCTTGGTCACGCGTAATACCGGTGCAGGTTTGCCGGTTGCCTTGGGGGATGTTACGTCCATGCCGGTATGGCTGAGCGTGTTGGGTCTGGCCGCGATCTTTGGCCTGGAGCGCCGTCGTGTGACAGGCGGCATTTTGCTGGTGATTCTGGGGCTGTCGGCGGTGGGTCTGATCTTCGATCCCAATGTGCGCTTTACCGGCTTGTTTGCCATGCCTAGCCTGCTGGGCGAGCACTCCTTGATCGGTGCGATGGATATAGGCGGGGCGTTAAATGCCGTGGTTCTGCCCAGCGTTCTGGCCTTGGTGATGACGGCGGTGTTTGATGCCACTGGCACGATCCGGGCGGTGGCAGGCAATGCCGGGCAGTTGGACAAGGACGGCCAAATCATCAACGGCAGCCGCGCCTTGACGACAGACTCGCTAAGTTCTTTGGTGTCGGCCAGCCTGGGGGCGTCGCCTGCTGCCGCTTATATTGAGTCCGCAGCGGGGACGGCAGCAGGTGGCCGTACCGGTCTGACGGCCGTGGTGGTGGGCCTGGGTTTTCTGATGCTGATCTTCCTGTCGCCTTTGGCCGGTCTGGTTCCTTCCTACGCAACGGCGCCAGCCTTGATGTACGTGGGCTTGTTGATGCTGGGGGGCGTGCGTCATCTCAATACCGATGATACGGTCGATACCATGGCCGGTTTGGTGTGTGCCGTGTTTATCGTGCTGACCGTCAATATTGTCACGGGCATCATGCTGGGTTTTTGTACCTTGGTGCTGGGCCGCCTGTTCTCCGGCGAGCTGCGCCGCTTGAATGTAGGCACGGTTTTGATTGCACTGGCGTTGGCCGTTTTCTACCTGGGTGGCTGGGCTTTATAAGGCCGGACTTGGGAAGGGCGGGGGTTCCCCTTTACACTAGCCTGTTTTCCAAACACCAAAGGGGTATCTGTGCTGGTCGCATTTGATTTTGATGGCACGATTACAGATCGGGACAGCTTACAGGACTTTATACGCCGCATGCGGGGCTGGCCGGTCTGTATTCGTGCTTATCTAGCCTGCGTGCCCCGCGTGTTGGTGTGGGATCGCGGCCCGCAGCGTCGTCAGGCGATCAAGCATCGTTTTTTGCGTAGTGCCTTGGGTGGATTGAACCGGGAGCAGGTTCAGGCTTTGGCCGACACGTATGTGCGGGACTATGTGCCGCAGATTGTCCGTCCTGAAATGATGGAACGAATCCGTGCTCACCGAGAACGGGGCGATACGGTGCTACTGGTCAGTGCCTCGCCGTCTATTTATTTGCAAGCCTGGGCTAAGGCTCAGGGCATGGTGCAGGTGCTGGCAACAGAGCTGGCCTTCGATGAGCAAAAAGGCTGTGTGGGAATGGCCAGTGCTAATTGTTGGGGGCAGGAAAAAGTAAATCGTCTTCAGGCCTGGCTGGGGGATAAACCAGTCGCACTGGATATGGCGTATGGCGATAGCCCTGGCGATGCGCAGATGCTGGCGCATACGCGTCAGCCTTGGCTGCGAGGACGAGATGCAGCTTTGCCGGAACTGCAAGCCTAGTACTTGATTTTATGGTTTGCTCTGTTCCGCTTGAGTCGCAGACTCAGGGGGGTCTACAGCCCACGACCAGGGATCAAAAAAGCAAAATGCCCGACTAGAAGCGGATTCTGGTCGGGCATTGTTTTTCTGGATGATTAACAGGGGCTGTGGACTTGCCCTTGAGCCCTGCTGCGGGATTATTCCTTGCTGCGTTTGATCGCCATGCCAACCAAGAGGCTAGCCCAACCTTGGGTCAGCAAATCAATACCCAGGATCAAGCCCAGAATCCAGACACTATTGCCAGGCCAGCCTGCCGCAATGATCAAACCGGCTGCCAGCGTAATCAGGCCGGAAAAGGCCATCCAGCCGCCGCCTGCCTGGGCCCGATTCTGGAACCAGATCCAGAGTCGGAATGCGCCGGAGGCAATCAGGAAGGCGCCAAAAATCAGAGTCAGGACGGTGGCACCTACCAAGGGGTTGCTAATGGCAATCAGACCGGCGAACAAGTACAAAATACCGCTCAGGCTCCAGAACAGAAAGCCGCGCCAGCCTTTGGAACTCCATGCATGAGCCAGATGCAGCACGCCGCCTATGCTCATCAGGATGCCGACATACACCACGCTGGCAACCGTGGCACCAACCACGTAGATCAAGGCGATCAGACCCAAAATGATCAGGGCAATGCCCAGACCAATGAACCATCCTGGTTTCAAGGGCAGTTGACGTAGCAACTCAGAGCGATTGTTGTCATGTGGACTTAGAGCCATCTAGGTACTCCTTGCAAGGTTAAACCGACGCTACGGTTTTAACTGTACTCCAGACCTGGGCAGGGGCCTAGTGATACGCAATGAGACGGCTCCAGAAACACGAAGGCCCTACCGTTGCGGTAGGGCCTATATGCCGCTCTGGCGGCGGTGAACTACCATGATGGCAGTTTTGGGAAGCTGTGTTTCAGACAGCTTACTGACACTATGTCAGTGATTTCACTGTACGTCAGCGAATCAAAACCCGCCAATTATGGAAAACCCGCAAGTCTGAAACAAAGCCCTTCAAACCGTTAAAGTAGGTCGTGTTCAGGACTGCAGGCAGGTGGCTTAGTGGCCGTGTGCACCCTTGTGGCCCTGGTTGGCTTTGGTGTTCAAGGCACGGACCGGGGCGTTGATTTTCAGCTCCTCCTTCTGGCCAGCGGTATTCTGGATTTGCAAGGTGAGATCCACCGAGCTGCCTTCTTGAACCTGCTTGTCCAGACCCAGCAGCATGATGTGGTAACCACCAGGCTTGAGTTCGACAGCTTTGCCGGTGGGCAGGTCGATTTTCTCGACCTGACGCATACGCATAACGTCGTTTTCCATGGCCATTTCATGCACTTCTACTTGTTTGCTCAAGCTGCTGCTGGCACCCACCAACTGGGCGTTGTCAGTCGATTGCAGCACCATGAAGGCGCCAGTGGCTTGCTGGCCGGGAACCGTGGCGCGAACCCAGGGATCGGTCACGGTGACTTCGGCCTGGGCCAGGGTAGGCAGGCTCATCAAGGCGGCCAGGGAGAAAAGCGAGGAAGCAATAGTACGTTTCATGTTGGTAATCCTGTTGGGGTTCATTTGCTCAAAGCCAGTACCTGGCCGATATCAGCCACGGCTTCTTCAGCCGTTTGCGTATGACGCAGGGCGATCTGCAACTTGCCTTGTGTGTCATACACATAGGTCAAGGCACTGTGGTCCATGGTGTAGCTGGAGCCGGTAGGAACCTTTTGGTAAAAAACTTTGAAGTCGCTGGCGGTTTTGGCCAGTTCCTCTTCGGTGGGGCGCAAGGCCACAAAACTGGGGTCAAAAGCCTGCATGTAGGCACGCAGCAATTCGGGCGTGTCGCGCTCCGGGTCAATGGAGATAAACAAGACTTGCAGCTTGTCGCCATCCTCGCCCAACTGCTCCTTGATGTCGACGGCCCGGGTCAGTGCGGTCGGGCAGACGTCGGGACATTGGGTAAAACCAAAGAAGATCAGTACGATCTTGCCGCGATAGTCGGCCATGGTGCGACGTTGGCCTTCGGTATCGAGCAAGCTGAAATCCTTGGCAAAGTCGGCACTGCTCATGTCCACACCTTCCAGATTGCGAAAGGCAGGCTGCTTGGGGGCTTTGTCGCCGCAAGCGCTCAGGACCAAAGGAGTGGCCAGCATGGCAAGCAAGAGCTGGCGGCGTGAGAAGGAGGCGTTCATAGAAATATCCCGCTAATTGACAACATGGAGTGGCTGCGCCGGGCAGCCAGGGCTAGTCAGGAAACGGACGTAGCGGGAGGTCCGCGCGCACTCAGGGGCGGGCCCGTTAGGGGAAGAACGGGAGCCGCCGCCTGTTGGGCAGTGTCCCAGGTATGTCGTGGTGTTTGTGCCAGATCCCAGGCGGGGCTGGGCGTATCATTCAGGGCTTTTTGTGCTTGGGCCTGAGCAAATAAACAGGCGGCATGCAGCGTGTGCTGCTCGTCGTGTTCCGGTCCGGAGAATTGGCCGCTCCATTGCGCCAGGAAAGGGTCGCCCTGCACGCATAAACTGAGGGCGGCTGCATTGGCGGGGTCGGCACTGGGCATATAGCCATTGGGAATCAGGCCACGCAAGAGCAGGGCGCATATCGCCAATACCAGTAAAAACTGGCGGCGAGTACCTGAGAAGGGGAGTGCGCAGTGCCTGACCATGATCAGAGCATTCTAGTACAGATGGAAATTTGTTTGCCCAAATTCTGTGGCACAGTAGACGCCTATCATCAAGGAGCTTGATATGCGACAGATTTATGGGGTGCTGAGCGCCTTGGTCATGGTCTTGGGACTGGCAGCGTGTTCAACACCGGACCGTTCAGCCGACAGCAGCTGGAGTCGGCCTTCCGGTGTTCAAGTCTACGGGGAAGTCGATGCAGGGGTAGGGATGCAGCGGCAGTCTCGCTAGGGAAACAGCCGCCATACCGCGTTCAGACCAGGGTTTGGCCGGCGCTGTCGGCGGCATCCTGTTTTTTGATTGTGTCCTCGGGGTCAGCCTCATCATTCAAGTAGGACAAGGCTTTGCTCAGGCTGTAGGCCGGTTCGAAGGAGTCGGGATTGGCCATGGGCCAGCCTACGCGGAAAATCGTTTGACGGTAGTGGCCGCGCAGCAGTTCGCCTTTTTTCAGATCCGGGAACAGAGCCGACATCACACGCACTTCGCCGTTGCTGATACGACGGGCGATATGGTGAGGGCGTAGCTGGTTCGGATGTTCCAGGCCTGCCGCACCCAGCAATTCAGCCAGCGCTTTGAGGGTATTGCCGTGAAAGCTGGCCACGCGCAAGGACTTGTCATCCACCACCAGGGCCTTTTGACGTTGCGGGTCTTGCGTTGCCACGCCGGTTGGACATTTGTCGGTATGACAGGCCTGGGCCTGAATGCAGCCCACGGCAAACATGAAGCCGCGTGCGCTATTGCACCAATCTGCGCCCAAGGCCATGATGCGGGCCATATCAAAGGCACTGATGATCTTGCCCGAGGCGCCCAGGCGGATTTGCTCGCGCAGGCCAATACCGACCAAGGTGTTGTGGACCAGACGCAGAGCCTCGCGCAAAGGAGTACCAACGTGGTCAATGAACTCCACGGGGGAGGCACCGGTACCCCCTTCAGCACCATCGACCACAATAAAGTCCGGTGTAATGCCTGTTTTCAGCATCGCTTTGGCAATGGCAAACCATTCCCAGGGGTGCCCGATACAGAGTTTGAAGCCCACGGGCTTGCCGCCGGACAAAGTACGCAGCTTGGCGACGAACTCCAGCAATTCGACGGGGGAGTGAAAAGCGCTATGGCTGGCTGGCGAATTACAATCCACGCCCTCGGGTACACCGCGCGCCAGGGCAATCTCCGGTGAGACCTTGGTGCCGGGCAAGATGCCGCCGTGGCCGGGTTTGGCTCCCTGCGACAGCTTGATTTCAATCATCTTGACGTGATCCTGGTTGGCGCGCTCGGCAAAGCGTTCGGGCGAGAAGTTGCCTTGTTCATCCCGGCACCCAAAATAGCCCGAACCAATATTCCAGATCAGGTCGCCACCGTGGCGCAGGTGATAGGTACTGATGCCGCCTTCGCCCGTGTCATGCGCAAAATTGCCCATCTTGGCACCTTTGTTCAGGGCCAGAATGGCATTGGCCGACAGCGCCCCAAAACTCATGGCTGAAATATTCAGCACCGACAGCGAGTAAGGCTGGGTACAGTCCGGTCCGCCGACATCAATACGGAACTGCGCGTCCTTGATGTGTTTGGGCGTCATGGAGTGGTTCATCCACTCATATCCATTGTTATAGACCTCCTGGTGGGTACCAAAAGGCTGCTTGTCAATTTGCTGTTTGGCTCGCTGGTACACCAGGGAGCGGTCCGCACGTGAGAAGGGCAGTTGCTGCTCATCGCCCTCCAGAAAGTACTGGCGAATTTCTGGGCGAATGGCTTCAAAAATGAAGCGCAGATTGCCAATAACCGGATAGTTGCGACGAATGGCGTGACGAGTTTGCGTGATGTCCACCAAGCCCTGAATACACAGGGCCAGCCCTGGGATCGCCAGCCATAGCCAGCTTGCGCTTTTGAACAAGGAAAGCAGCAAGAACAAGGCGGTCAGGCCAATGATGATGTAGAAGGCGGTGTAGCGTGTCAGCCACTTTTGCATAATGACTCCTGCCAAGAAAACGGGGTGATAGGGCGGGATTTCGGGTACCCGCCTATCAGGATGCCAACATCATAGAACGGTCCCGTACGGTTTGACCATGTCTGGAGAGCGATAGTTTATGAAAACTGACAATGAACAATGAGGTGGCTGATAAATAGGGGTCAGGCGCGGGGTGTTTATCCCTTAAAGGCGGGTGTTAATTGAATAGGTAGGTAAGCTATCTATATAATCATGCTTTAGCGACTGTTCAGTTTCCCTTTTCTTATGTTTGCCTTTTCTCCCTGGATGCAGCTGGATCGGCCTGCGCTCTTGCATGGCCTGAATATGGCCATGGCTGCCTGGCTGTCCTTTGCGATTGCTGTTTTGTTGTCCGTTGATAACCCCTTTTGGGCTGCCATGCCGGTGTGGGTCTTGTCCCAAGCCTATCGGGGCCTGGTGTATGAGCGGGCCTTGTGGCGAATCTTGGGAACCTTGATAGGAGCAGGGCTGGGCTTGGCGTTTTTGCATTTGCCCAACGCCTATTTGCAATTGTTGGGTATGGCGCTGGTGGTGGGCGTGGCGTCGGCTTTGACCCACGTGTTGCGGGGTGCCTTGTCCTACTTGCCCATGTTGGCAGGCATCACCATTGGTGTGGTGGTCTTGCCGTCTGTGCTGGCACCGGATACGTCGCTGGACTTGGCCTTGTCGCGGGTGGAGTGCACCTTGATCGGGGTGCTGGTGACAACCTTGTTGTGTTCCCGGACGACACCGCGCAGTCAGCGCAAGACGTATTACCAGCGTGTGCGTGTTTTGGCAGCCGATGCCTTGCGTTTGGCGGCGCACGCCTTGGGGCCGTCTTATGCACAGCCGGATCAGGCCTTGCTCAGCCGGATCCGCCAGGAGATGGTGGACCTGGACGGCCAAGCCCGTATTTTGGCGGCCGGTTCCTGGGATGCGTATCGCCGCTTGCCTTATGTGGATGCGTTTTTGTATGCGGTGATCGAGTTGCTGGCTGCCAGTGAAATGATCGTGCGTCAAAGAGAAAGAGGGCGGTGCCCCGCCGCTGATTATGCATCGTCCTTGCTGGAGCAGGCGCAACGCCTGCAGGACGGTCAGCCTTTGAAGGTGCTGGCAAAGACGGCAGCCAGACAGGAGGGGCAAATCAGCCTGGCCCGTTTGCGCCGTGCCATGGGGCAAATCCAACGGGCAGAAGAAGGTTTGTTTGCCACTCAGGCGCCCGCCCGACGTGGTCGCCACCGCTTTCTGACCACGCCCGCTATTTCTGTAGATTGGCCCTTGGCAACTCGCACGGGACTGATCAGTGGCTTGGCGGCTTTTAGTGCCGGGGCAATTGCCTTTGCCTTGTCCAGCCCGGCGCTGGAATTGATGGCCATGGGGGTGTGTACCTTCTCCATCATTCTGGGCTCCATGCCGCGCCCGCAGTTAATGAGTCGCACCATGTTTACCGGGATTACTGTGGGTGTGGTGGTGGCCAGCTTGTATCGTTATCTGCTTCAGGGGCATTTGGTGACGGACTGGCAGGTGATTGCCTCGGTACTGCCCTTTGTGGTGATCGGCGGCTTGTTGCGTGCAAATCGTCCAACATCGGCTTGGGCGCTGGATGCGAATATGTGTTTTCAGTTGGCCAGCCAGGCGGGAATGGCAGCGGTGACTGGACCCATCATCCTGAAAGAATCCCTGCCTTTGCTGGCGGGTTCGGCGGTGGTGTGCAGCGCTTTTTTCCTTTTGCCGCGTCGTACGCATCCTCGTGGCCAAGCGCTGGTGCGGCGAGTCGTGCGTGAGCTGTATCCCTTGATACGTCGTTCCCGCCCCCGTTTGTTTCGTGTATGGCGTGGGCGAGTGGCCCGGCAATGGGTGCAGTTATTGCACTGGATGGGGGAACAGACTCCGCCGGGCCTGTTGTCACTGATCAATTTGGGGCGTGGCGTGATTGAACTCAAACGCCTGGCCAAGCGCGGGGCGCAGCAGCAGGCGTGTATATCGCTGGTAGGTGAGCTGCTGGAAGGGTTTGAGCACCAGCCGCAGGAATTGGCCCAACAATTGCAGCGCATCAGCCAATCTTGCAGCGATACCGTTTTAGCGCAGGCGATATTGGACCTCGCCCAGTCCCTGCAAGGGGCCACACCGGTTTTGGTTTATGCTTACCCGCCTAATGCTATGCCGCGCGCTGTGGAGACCTCCTGATGAATCACCAACTTTATGAACGGTTCGGCTTGTCCATGATTGTGCTGGCGCGCCTTTACCGTCGTGAATTGGATCAGACCCTGGTGCGTTACGGTGTGTCCGAGGCCACTATTTTGCCTATCCGTTATCTGGCTCAGTTGGGCGAACCGATACGGCAAGGGCAACTGGCACGCATGATGCGGCTGGAGGGACCAACGCTGGTGCGTCTGATCGATCAGTTGGAGTCTGGCGGCCTGCTGGCGCGCCTGCCCGACGAGCAGGACAAGCGTGCACGCCTTTTGTGCCTGACCGATAAAGGGCGCGACTTTCACAAACGTTTGCTGGAATTGCTGCGCCAATCTCGTGCTCCCTTGTTTGAAGGGATCCCGGACGAGGATATAGAAGCGGCCTTGCGCTGCTTTGATCAACTGGCTAGCAACCTGGGGCTGGAAGCAACGGATATGTCCAGCCTGTTTGGGGACTGATCAAGTTTCTGGGCAGCGTAAGCGCATGTTCCCGATGGTGAGCAGAAAGCAGGAGCTGGTTTCCTGCTTTTTTACTTTATGGTTGAATAAACCGTCCTTGTTTCAGCAATAAGGAGGGTATGCCATGAACGATGTAGATCTTGCTCGCTTGGTTAAAACCATGACCGAGGCCCGGCTGACGCTGGCAACCGCAGAATCCTGCACAGCAGGTCTGATTGCGTCCACGCTGGCTGACCAAGCGGGGGCGGCAACCGTACTCGATTGTGCTTTTGTGACTTATTCGCCGCAGGCCAAGTATCGATGCCTGGGCGTCGATCAGCGGGTGCTGGCAGAAAACAATCTGTGCAGTGAAGCAGTGGCACGGGCTATGGCCAAAGGAGCGGCGGAATTGACTCCGGCCAATGTGATCATTGCCAATACGGGGGTGGCGGACGATATTGCAGAGCCGCAGATTCCGGCCGGGACGCAATGTTTTGCCTGGCTGTTCAAGCCGCAGGATAAATATGATCCTTTGGTCGTCTATACCGAAACCATTGTGTTTGATGGGACGCGGGATGAAATCCGTCAGCAAAGTGCGCATCACGCCTTGCTGCGCATCGAGCATTGGTTGCGACTGGCCAAACAAGAACGCCAGGGTGTGACCCCTGGCGTTTGATGTGGCGAACTAGCTGGATGAGCTAAGCCTGCACAGGCTTAGTTCTCCAGGTACTTGCGCCAGACGCGTGGCAGGATACCGCCGTGGCGCCAGTACTCCATGTCCTCGACCGTATCCAGGCGCACAATCACCGGCACGGATTGCGTGCTGCCATCCAGACGGTGGATGATCAGCTCGGCTTGTGAACGTACCCCCAGGTTTTCTTCCAGGCCTTTCACATCAAAGGTTTCGGTGCCATCCAGCCCCAGGGTGTCGGCATTGGTGCCGTCCTGGAACTGCAGAGGCAGCACACCCATACCGACCAGGTTGGTGCGGTGAATGCGCTCGAAGCCTTCTGCGACCACGGCCTTGACACCCAGCAAAGCGGGGCCCTTGGCGGCGGAGTCGCGCGAGGAGCCGCAACCGTAGTTCTTGCCGGCAATCACCAGCAGGGGAACCTGACGCTCTTGATAGGCCTGGGCCGCTTCAAAAATACGCATCACTTCGCCTTCAGGCATCACCTTGGTGACACCGCCTTCCACGCCGGGAACAATCTTGTTGCGCAGACGGATGTTGGCGAAGGTCGCACGTTTGACCACTTCGTGGTTGGCACGACGCGTGGTGTAGTTGTTGAAGTCTTTTTGCTCCACCCCCTTGGACAGCAGGAAGTCAGCGGCAGGTGTACCCAGGCTGATCGAACCTGATGGCGAGATGTGGTCGGTGGTGATGGAGTCACCCAAAATCGCCAGCGGACGCATGCCGCGCAGGTTGGCCACGGGGGCGGGCTCGCGTTGCAGGCCGTCAAAGTAAGGCGGTTTGCGGATGTAGGTACTGTCGGCTTCCCATGGGTAGTGGCCGCCATTGCTTTCGCGGGCCAGGGCGTCCCAAGGTTCGCCGCCGTCGTACAGCTCGGCATAGCGTTCGATGAACAGGTCGCGGTCGTAAGCGCCGTGGATAGCTTCTTGCACTTCGGCCGATTTGGGCCAGATGTCGCTTAGGTAGACGTCTTTACCGTCCTGATCTTTGCCCAGCGGGTCGCGGGTCAGGTCTACATTCAGGTTGCCAGCCAGGGCGTAGGCTACGACCAGAGCGGGCGATGCCAGGTAAGCAGCACGCACGTTGGCGTGAATACGGCCTTCAAAGTTGCGGTTGCCCGACAGCACGGCGGTGGCGATCAGCTTTTCCGACTCAATTGCGTTGACGATATTGGCAGGCAGTGGGCCCGAACCACCGTTACACGTGGTGCAGCCAAAACCAGCAATGTTAAAGCCCAGCACATCCAGGTCATCTTGCAGTTGGGCGCGTTCCAGCACGTCGGCAGTGACCTGGCTACCGGGCACCAGCGAAGTCTTGACCCAAGGCTTGCTGCGCAGACCACGAGCCACGGCGTTACGGGCCAGCAAACCGGCGGCCATCATATTGGCGGGGTTGGCCGTATTGGTACAGGAGGTAATAGCGGCAATGACCACATCGCCATCATTCAGAACAAAGTCCTCGCCTTCCACGGGCACCGCACGTTGCGGGTCGTAAGGACGGCCAGCAATTTTCTGGTGATGGGCGGGGAAGGACTGGGCCGCAGTATCCAGATCCAGGTGATCTTCGGGATTGCTGGGGCCAGCCAGACTGGGTTTGATGCTGCTCAGATCCAGTTTCAGTACGGTGTCGTAAACAGGAGCGGGAGCAGCTGGATCGCGCCACAGCTTTTGAACCTTGCTGTATTGCTCAACCAGATCAATCTGTTCTTGTGGACGGCCCGTCATGTGCATGTAGTGCAGGGCAGCGTCGTCAATCGGGAAGAATACGGCGGTGGCGCCGTATTCAGGGGCCATATTGGCGATCATGCCGCGGTCGCCCAGGGACAGCTCGTCCACGCTGGGGCCAAAGAACTCCACAAACTTGCCCACCACGCCCAGTTCGCGCAGTTTCTGGGTAATGACCAACACCAGGTCGGTAGGTAGCACGCCGTCATTCATCTTGCCGGTCAGCTCGATACCCACTACGGCAGGCAGGGCGATGGCAACGGGCAGACCCACCATCACGGCTTCGGCTTCAATACCCCCAACACCCCAGCCCAGAATGCCCAGGCCGTTCACCATAGGCGTGTGGCTGTCGGTGCCCACACAGCTATCTGGGTAGACCAGATCCACGTCCTTGCCTTCCTCGGTCCAGACAACCTGACCAATATGCTCGATGTGCAATTGGTGCATGATGCCTTTGCCGGGCGGCACGACTTTGACGCCATCAAAGTTGCTGGAACACCAGCGCAGGAAGGCAAAGCGCTCGCCATTACGTTGGTATTCGCGTGCCAGGTTGATGTCGGCCGCCTTGGGGTTGGCCCAACTGTCCACTTGCAGAGAGTGGTCAATAATGACGTCGATAGGCACCTGTGGCCGAACGCGGCTGGCGTCGCCACCGGCGGCCTCAACGCCTTCGCGTAAAGCTGCCATATCCAGCAACATCACCAAACCCAGAATGTCCTGACCAAATACGCGGGCAGGGTAGAAGGTGATGCCGTCGCCCACCTTGCGCTGGAGCAGGGAATCAATCTCCTGATCCACGTCGGCGTGACGCACGGCCTTTTGACGACAGAGGTTTTCTAGTAGAACGCGCAGCGAATACGGCAGTTTTTCAATACCGGGTATGTCGGCGATAGGAACGTAACGTACGGAACGTCCGTTCAGGGACAGCGTTTCTAGGGCAAGAGACTGAGACATGGCAAACGATTCATCCGTAATGAGAAGGTTGGAGGGGGCCGACCTGAGGGCCCTCTGACTACGTCATCGCTGTGTGAATCCGTGTGGACTCGCGCGATGTCAGCGGGCTTTCGACAAGAATAATCCCAACAAAATTATGCGTCTGGAGCCTTTGTAAAACAATTAAATTGTATTTTGTTTGTATATAATACAATAAAACGATCCAGGATCGCTTCGATTTTTAGGAATGTCGGCATGAAAAGCCAATCCAATTCTTTGCATGTCACTTTGGCGCATCGCCTGCTGGATTACGTGCGGGCCGGGCATTTGCAGGCCGGGCATCATTTGACGGAACAATCTCTGGCCGAGGCGCTGGGTGCTTCGCGCTCGCCCATACGCGGGGCGCTGGCCTATCTGGCGGAAAAAGGGATTGTGGGCGCACAGCCACCTCGGCGTGGCTTGTACCTGTTGAAAGGGGCGGACCAGCTCGGTGTGATCGAAGAAGAGCTGGGCACCAGCCAGGACGACCAGATCTATTTGCAACTGGCCCGCGACAAGCTCTCGGGCATCTGGGGTGATACCTTGTCGGAAAACGACGCCATGCGCCGTTACGGTCTGACGCGCGAACGTGTGCGCCGTATTCTGGCTCGTGCTGCTAATGAGGGCTGGATAGAGCAACGTGCCAGCAAAGGCTGGTCTTTCCTGCCCATGATTGACGGCCCCCAGGCCTGCGAAGAAAGCTATACCTTGCGTCAGATGCTGGAACCCGCCGCCATGTTGCTGCCCGGTTTTGCCATTGACTCCACCGTTTTGCGCCGTGTGCGGCTGCAACAGCAAGCCTTGGCCGACGGCGGCTGGCGTCACGCCGGGCATGCCGAGATGTATCAGGCCAATGCCACCTTCCATGAGGCTTTGGCCTCCTTGTCCGGCAATCGCTTTATCGCCCAGACGGTGACGCGTCAAAACCAGTTGCGGCGCTTGCTGGAATATCAGGAAACGCTGGATCGGGAACGTATTCGTCGTCAATGCCTGGAGCATCTGGCGATTCTGGATTTGCTGGAAAAGGGCGAACGCGCTCAGGCCTCCGCCTTGCTGGCCCGCCATCTGGGCAATGCCAGCGAGGAAAAAGTGCAGCAACTGGAACGACAACAGCAGCGCACGACCCGATCAGACTCTTTTAGTGAACCGATTGTCTCTCACGCCGAACCCATGCAGGAGACGGCGCAATTTTCTTTAATGGCGCAAGCCAAGAACCAGGAATAACGTGATGAAGCAAAAATCCCTTCCCGCCGTGTTCATGCGTGGTGGCACCAGCAAAGCCTTGATGCTCAATATTGCAGACCTGCCTGCCGAGCGCGACGACTGGACGCCTCTGTTTTCCGCCGCCATGGGTACGCCGGACCCTTACGGTCGCCAACTGGACGGTATGGGCGGCGGCGTCTCCTCTCTGTCCAAGGTGTGTATTATCGGCCCGTCCAGCCATCCGGACGCCGATGTGGACTACACCTTTGCGCAAGTGGCGATCAAGGAAGAGAAGGTGGATTACCGTGGCAACTGCGGCAATATGAGCTCGGCAGTTGGCCCCTACGCTGTTGAGCAAGGGATGGTCAAGGTTCAGGACGGTGAAGCGTGTGTGCGCATCCTCAATACCAATACCAACAAGATCATCCACGCCCATTTCACGGTGGAAGAGGGTCAGCCCCGTTACGACGGCGATCTGTCCATTCCCGGCGTAGGCGGCACAGGTTCGCCTATCCGTCTGGACTTTGTAGAACCAGGCGGTGCTTCTACCGGTTCCTTGCTGCCTAGTGGTGAATTGACCGAATGGCTGGATGTCCCTGGCGTAGGCCGTATCGAGGTGTCGCTGGTGGACGCGGCCAATGCGGCGGTGTTTGTACGTGCTGCGGATGTGGGCCTGACCGGTCTTGAACTGCCTGATTGGCTGGAATCGCACCCTGAAGTGCTGGAGCGTTTGGACGCGATTCGTGTACAGGCTTCGGTACGCATGGGTATTGCTCCGGATGTGGACGCTGCGCGTCAGATTCGCATCGTGCCCTTTGTCTGCATCGTGTCGCCCGCCCAGGACAACCCCACCTTGTCCGGCGACGTGGTTCCCGCCCAAGAGATTGATCTGGTTGCCCGCGTGATTTCCAACGGCCAGCCGCACCGCGCCTTGCCACTGACCATCTCCTTGTGTACCGCTGTGGCGGCTCGTTTGACGGGTAGTCTGCCCTCGCAATGCCTGTCCGACTCGGTTGCCCCGCAAGGCCCGCTGCGTCTGGGCATGCCCTCTGGCGTACTGACAGTTGGTGCGGAAGTGGAAAAGAAAGACGGCCAGTGGTATGCCAAGGCTGGTTCCTTCTACCGTACGGCGCGCCGTCTGTTTGATGGCCGTGTCTGGGTTCCCGGCAAGGCCCTGAAGGACTAATCCACGATACGCAAGTCCTGCGAGGGCGAACGCCCGAAGCGGGACTTGTAGTCGGCACAGAAGCGGCCAAAATGGTTAAACCCACAGCGCAAGGCAATCTCGCTGACCTGGGTGCCCGGCACCGCGTGGCGGATGGCCTGTTGGGCCGCTTCCAAACGAATCTGCTTTAAGAACTGCATGGGGCTTAGCCCCCGTTCCGTACGGAACGCCAAGGTCAGGCTGCGTACACTGGCACAGGCAGCGGTGGCGATTTGCTCTAGCGTCAGGGCCTCGTCCAGGCTGGCCCGCATGAAATCTTCGGCTCTTTGTACCCGGCGCGAACTGGCCGGGCGCACGCTTTGCTGCAATTGCTGGCTGTAGTTACCCGGCTGGGTATGGAACAGATGCAGCAGAAGATTGTCCTCGGCCTGACGCGACCACTGATCCATTTCCGGCGGCAAATGCCCGCCATAGGCCAGCAAGCTGCCAATCTGGTGCTGCCAGGCACAGCCGTGTGGCGAGTCCAGAGACATGCCCGCCGCAAACTCAATGGGCCGATCCAGGCTCAAGCCCAAGGTCTGCCTGGCCACTTCTTCCAGCCTGTGGCGTGGGATCTTCACTAAAAACTGCTCACAGCCCTGTTCCCAATCCAGTTCAACCTGGAGGGAAGGGGAGATCACGCTGGCAATGTTAGGGTTGGCCTGGACGTACTCCCGACCAACCCGAATACAGGATCGTCCCTGTATGGGGACTTGAAACAGCAAAAAGTCTTCCAGAATGCCGGGCGATACCTGCACCGCCGCGCCATATTTCAGCAAGACAAAGGAAAAACTGTGGCTGCTGGCGTAGCGCAGGGACGCGTCGACTGGGCCGTCATTCCAGGTCAGACGGTGTTCGGTTAGAAAACCGGCGGTCTCGCTGCGTGTCTGGTCCGGGCAGCGCGATTCAAAGCGCGGCGCACTGTGTTGCAAGGGGGCCAGCCCTGACATAAACCACGCTTGCATGATGTGTGTCTCCAAATTTTTGCCGGTTAGGGATAAGGCTTGCCGAATCTGGATAGCCGCCTGTTCCGAGCCGGTCTAATGTATTTCAAACCTAAAACAGTAATCCTGTCCCGGCACCTTAGCAGATTGGGATACGACTGGGAATTGCTGTATTCACGTAGTCCCTTGGGGCCGTTCTCTGCGGCCTGCAGGACAAGCGCCGCACAAACCACAGGCGTCAGTGATACACAGCTTCCGTCGTAGTGGGGGTGATCCCAGGCAGACCTGAAGTCCAGTTTTTTGACAGACAGAGGACGGAGACAAACATGAAAAAACAAGTAGCGTTTTGTATGAGCACGCTGGCCTTGGCACTGGCCTGTAGCCCGGCGTCCAGTCAGGAAGTATTCAAGGTGGGGCTATTGACCACCTTGTCCGGCCCTGGTGCGGCTATTGGCCAGGAAATCCGTGATGGTTTCGAGCTGGGCCTGAACCACTCGGGCGGCAAGTTCGGTGGTGTGGATGTGACCTTGGCGGTGCTGGACGATCAGCAAAAACCGATGGAAGGCCGCCAAGCAGTGGACCGTCTGGTCAAGCGCGACAAGGTCGATGTCATTACCGGCATTGCTTTTTCCAACGTGCTGCTGCCCGTGATGCCCACGATTATGGGCAGCGACACCGTCTATATTTCCGCCAACACGGGCCCGGCTGAATATGCGGGTGAGCATTGCAACCCCAATTTCTTTAGCGTGTCCTGGCAGAACGAGGATATCCCTGCCGCCATGGGCAAGTACGTGACCGATCAGGCGCACAAGAAAGTCTATTTGATCGCCCCCAATTATCCCGGTGGACGTGAGTCCATTGAAGGCTTCAAGCGCCTGTTCAAGGGAGAGATTGCCGACGAAGTTTATGTGAAGGTTGGCCAGATGGATTACGCCGCCGAATTGGCCCAGATGCGGGCTTCGGGTGCGGATGCGGTGTTTTTCTTCCTGCCCGGCGGTATGGGCGTGTCTTTTATCAAGCAGTTGATCAACTCGGGTCTGTCTACGCAGATGGCCGTATATACCCCTGGTTTCTCGGCTGACCAGGACACGATTGGTGCTATTGGCGAGTCCATGAAGGGCATGGCCAACGCCGCCCAATGGTCGCCGGATTTGGATAACCCCGCCAACAAGCGTTTTGTGGCGGAGTTTGAAAAGACCTACGGTCGCCTGCCGTCCATGTATGCCTCCCAGGGCTATGACGCTGCTTTGTTGCTGGATGGCGCATTGAAGTCTGATCCCAAGGCCGCCACCGACCGCGAGGCCTTGCGCAAAGCCTTGCGCAGCGCACCGTTCGAGTCCGTGCGCGGGGCTTTTGCCTTTAACAACAACCAGTATCCGGTGCAGACCTACTACATGCGCGAAGTGGCCCCGAATGACAAAGGTCAGATGAGCAACAAGATTGTGTCCACCGTATTCGAGCAGTTCCAGGATCATTTTGCACCGCAGTGCAAGATGGAAAAGTCATAAAGAGGGTGCGTCAAGCATCCGGCAGCAAGGAGGTAATGATGAGCTATAGCAACGAACAGTTGTCCGCATTGGTGCGGGGAGACAGCGTACATAAATCGGTCTATACCGACCCTGAAATCTTCCGTCTGGAGATGGAACGCATTTATGGCCGTGCCTGGATCTACATCGGCCACGACAGCCAGGTGCCTAAGCCGGGCGACTACCACACTACCTTGTTGGGTGGTCAGGACGTCATCATGGTGCGCGGCAGCGACAAGAAGGTGTACGTGCTGTACAACCGTTGTCCACATAAGGGCGCGAAAGTGGTGGCCGATGGCTGTGGCAATGCCGGCAAGTTCTTCCGCTGCCCTTACCACGCCTGGACCTTCAAGCTGGACGGCCAGCATCTGGCCGCGCCCATGAAAAACGGCCTGGAAAACACCTGCTTTGATCCCAAGCACCCGGACTTCTCCATGCGCCGTGTGGCTCGTGTGGAAAGCTATCGTGGCTTTGTGTTCGCCTGTCAAAGCGCCCACGGCCCGGATTTGAAAGAGTTTTTAGGCCCCATCATCACCTCCATCGACAATCTGTGCGATCGCTCGCCTGTGGGTGAAGTGGAAGTGGCCGGTGGCAGCTTCAAGGTCTGGCAGCCTTCCAACTGGAAAGTGTTTTACGAAAACCTGCACGACACCATGCACGCGAATGTCACGCATGAGTCGTCCTACGTGGCTGCCCGCGAACAGGCCGAGGATTACGGTTCCATGCCGTTGGAACTGCATATCATGGACGGAAATGGTGAGCCTTACGGTTTCTGGGAAAAGCTGGATCTGTACGCGTTTGATAATGGCCACGGCTACATGGAAGGCATTTTCAATCCAGGGGCCATCGAAACCGACCCGGTCACCAAGGCGCACTACGAAACCCTGAAAGAAGCCTATGGTGAAGAAAAAGCCCTGAACATTCTGGGCGAGAACCGTCATAACAGCATTATTTACGGCAGTGGCTCGCCACACACTGTGTTCCAGCAGTTCCGTGTGATTCGTCCGGTAGCGGTGGACCGCACCCACGTGGAGATCCAGTTGTTCCGCCTGAAAGGCGCTCCGGACGATATCTACAAGCGTGGCCTGATGTACGCCAATCTGATCAACTCGCCCTCGTCCAATGTGATGCCGGACGATATTGAAGTCTATGGCCGTTGCCAGGAAGGCAATAAGACCCATGGCGGCGAATGGATCAGCATGCACCGCTACGACGGCACCGATAAGCCTATCGAAGGCGGCATGGTGGCCACCAACGGCACCAGTGAATTGCCCATGCGCAACCAGTTCCGCGCCTGGAAACACTTCATGACCACCACTATTTATGATGCGCCTGCGCAGTCGCAAGACAGTGGTAAAGCCACGGTGCGCTCGGCCTCTGGTGAGCCTATTGCCCCCGCAACACAGGCTTAAGCGGGCTGCTGTCCGAGCCAAGGAGAATTCTTATGTTGTTTGATATTGATTTTGACGTCAGCGTGGATCAGGTCACGCCTGTGAATCTGAGTCTGGAAGCCATTCGCGAAGTAGAGCAGTTCATCTATCACGAAGCTCGTCTATTGGATGAACGTCGCTGGCAAGCATGGCTGGATCTGTGGACCGAGGAAGGCATGTACTGGATTCCTCACAGCTACGATCAGGAAAGCCCGTACGAGCACATTTCCCTGTGCTGGGAAAACAAGCTGCTGCGCGAGCTGCGTATTCGTCGTCTGGAGAACCACCGCAATTGGTCCCAGCAGCCGATTACCCAGTCCTGCCGCGTGCTGGGCAATCTGATGATCGACGGCACCGATCCGGAAGGTTACCTGGTAGTGCGCTCCAGTTTTCACTCCATGGAGTGGCGCGGTAAAGATCCGGTCTACCGTGTGGGTAGTCTGATTCACAAGCTGCAAGCCCAGGAAGGCGGTGGCTGGAAACTGCGCATGAAGCAGGTGAACCTGGTGGATCGTGACGCGGTTCACGGCGCCATTCAGGTATACATCTAATGTCGGCAGCCCATCACACCGCCTTGCTGGCCCTGCATTACCAAAACGACGTCCTGCATGCTGATGGCCTGATTCGTGTGGGGGTAGAGGCCAACAGCCCCCAGCGTCAGGCCCTGATCGAGGCCGCAGGCCGTTTGCTGGCGCAGGCCCGCGCACAGGGCGTGCCTATTGTGCATGTGCGGGTGGGCTATCGGCCTGACTATGCCGATCTGCTGTGCAATGCACCGATTCTGCACAATGTGAAACGCATCGGTGCTATGCAGACCGGCAGTTGGGGAGCCCAGTTCTTTGACGGGCTGGCTCCCTTGCCCAACGAGTTTGAAGTCCATCACACGCGCATCAACGCTTTCTTTGGTTCCGCGCTGGAGCCGGTGGTGCGTCGTCTAGGGGTGGAGCGTCTGGTGATTGCCGGTGTGGCCACCCATTCCGTGGTGGAAAGCACGGTGCGCCATGCCGTAGACATGGGCTATGAGGTGGCGGTGGTGGCCAGCGCCTGTGGCGCTCCACCAGCTACGCATGAAGCCTCGCTGGCCAGTATGAGCCTGATTGCTCATATTGATCGGGACGAGGATTGGGCAGCCGTCTTTGGCGCGCCACAAGCACAGTAGGAGAAGCACATGCAGCAGGACATGAAGGTGAATTTACAGGGTAAGGTCGCCATCGTGACCGGGTCCACGCAAGGGCTGGGGGCGGATATCGCCCTGGCCTTGTGCGCCGCCGGTGCGTGGGTGCTGATTGTGGGGCGCAGTCAGGAGGAGGGTCAGCGTACCGAAGCGCGCTTGCAGGCCGTGGGCAAGGCCCAGTTCATGGCTGCCAATATTTGTGATGATGCGCAGCTGGATGCCTGCGTGCAGGCCGCATTGGCACAAACTGGACGCATCGACATTGTGGTGAACAATGCCTGTTCCTATGGGGACGAGGGACTGGCTTCCAGCCGGGAGCTGTGGCATCAGACGCTGGATGTGAATCTGATCTCCAGCGCGATTCTGGCCCAGAAAGCCACGCCACATATGGGGCAGGGTGGGGTCATCATCAATATGGGTAGTACGGGTGGCAAATTCGGCGTGGCCGGACGTGCGCTGTATCCGGCTTCCAAAGCGGCCATCCTGCAGTTCACCAAAAGCTTGGCCGTGGAATTGGCTCCATCGGGGATTCGTGTGCTGACGGTATCGCCCGCCTGGACCTGGTCGCCGTCGGTCGAACGCATGAGTGGTGGTTCGCGTGAACTGGCCAATCAGGTGGGGGCGCAGGTGCATCCTTTGGGCCGAGTCGGTTCCGGCGAAGAAGTGGCCCAAGTGGTCTTGTTTGCCGTGTCGGGCGCCGCCTCCTGGATGACAGGGATTGATCTGCCCGTTGACGGTGGCTTTTCCGTGCTCGGGCCCGAGCAGGGCAAGTCGCCCCGTCACTGGTTTGAACGCTGGCAGGCGCAGTCGTCTGGCTCATAAATAGAAAAGTGCGGTAAAAGAGGTCCAGGGCTTGTTGACACCTGTTTCTTGCTGCGTGTTCACAAGCCCTGACCCCGTTCAGGGCAATTTAAAAAAGGTGTGGGATGACAGACTCAACAAATAAAAAATCGTATTCCGTCATTGTGGTGGGCAGTGGCATCAATTCCCTGGTATGCGCGGCGTTGCTGGCGCAAAAGGGCAAGCAAGTCCTGGTACTGGAACGTAACGACCGTGCGGGTGGGTGTATCCGTACCGAGGAGTTGTTTCCCGGTTTTACCCATGAACTGCTGTCGTCGTGGTACCCCTTGTTCACCTCCGGTGCTGCCTATGCCCGCCTAAAGGATGATCTGGCCGCCCAGGGCGTGGAGTTTCTGGAAAACGGCTATACCACTGGCGTGGTGGGTAGCGATGGCAAGGGGATGGCCTTGCGCCATGATGTGGGCGATTCGATTCAGCGTATCAATGCTTTGCAAGCAGGCGATGGCGATGCCTTCGGCGCCATGTGCAGTCAGTTGTTCGAGCGCGATGCCGGCCTGACCTTTGGCTTGCTGGGTACCGAGCCTTACAGCCGTGGTTTGTTGGGTCTGCTGTTCTCGCAATGGCGCAAGCGCCGCATGGACGGCATGGTTCAGTACGGACGTGAGTCCCTGGAGTCCTTCCGCCGCTGGGCCGACCGTGAACTGAAAGATGACCGTGTGCGTGGCATGATGGCTCCCTGGGTCTTGCACTCGGGCCTGGGCCCTGACGACGCCTGCTCGGCCCTGATCGGCAAGCTGACCTTTGCCGCCGTGGTGGCCGGTGGTATGCCGGTGGTGAAAGGCGGTGGTCAGAATCTGGTGCGTGCGCTATGCGCCATTATTGAAAAGGCCGGTGGCCGTATTCAATTGAATACCGAAGTGGAAGAAATTGTGCTGGAAGGACAAAAAGCCCGTGGCGTACGTGCCGGTGGCCAGGTCTACGAAGCCAGCCATGTGGTGTGCAACGTCACTCCGCCACAGCTTTATGGTCGCCTGTTACCGGGCGCACCCGCTCAAGTACGTGAGCAAGCCAATGCCTACCGTTTTGGCCGTGGCGACATGCAAATTCATCTGGCGCTGGACAGCATGCCGAACTGGAGCGATCCAGAGCTGCTGAAAGTGCCTTTGCTGCACCTGTCCGACAGCCTGGAGGACGTCAGCATGAGCGTGGCCCAGGCCAATAATGGCTTGATCCCCGCCAAGTTCACCGTGGCGATTGGCCAACCATGCTCTTTGGACCCCAGCCGTGCGCCGGAAGGCAAATGGATACTGTGGATGCAGATGCAGGATATGCCGTCCAAGCTGCGTGGCGATGCGGCCGGCAAAATCGATGTGCCTGCCGACGGCAAATGGACCGAAGACGTCAGCAAGGCCGTGGCCGAGCGCATCATCGACCAACTGGAAGGCGTCATGCCCGGTTTGCGTCAACAAATCGTGGGCCAGAAAGTGCTCTCGCCGGCTGATCTGGAATCCATCAACTGCAACCTGGTGGGCGGCGACCCGTATTCGGGCATCTGCTCGCCCGACCAGTTCTTCTGGATGCGCCCCTTTGCGGCCAGTAATGGTGCACGCTCCCACGCAACCCCGTACAAAAACGTCTACCATATCGGTGCGTCTACTCACCCGGGCCCAGGCTTGGCAGGGGCGTCCGGATTCATGGTGGCGGAGCAGATTCGTTAGGGAAGCGCGTTTCGGGAAACGTGACAGGCCAGATAGACCGCAGTGAGGTCTGTCTGGCCTGTTTTCATGGGGCGGGCATGGCTGTCCAGGCCTCGTATCCTTCCCGAAAGGCTATCGCCGGATCAGCAAGGAAGCGGGCCTGCTGCAGCCCTGGGGCTTATTTTTTGAACGTCAGGCGCTTGATGTTGACCAGATGCCGCCAATGCACGGGCTCGGTAGAAATATTGCCTCCCCAGGAACCCGACCCTTGCATGAATGAGAGCGGGATATCCGAGCTGATGCCCAACATGCCTTGGGTAGCGGGCATATTGACCAGAATGCGTCCGGCGGGCAGGGTGCTGGCAAACTGATGAATCTCGTCCTGATCTTTGCTGTGGATGACGGCCGAGTGTCCGGCTCCTTCCTGCCACAGCAATTGTGCCGCCAGACTGATTCCCTGGCCGGCCTCAGATTTGTACAGCGTCACAATCGGAGCCATTTTTTCCCGGCTCAGGAAGCTGTGCTGCTCGGGATCGGCGGCAATCAGAATCAGCTTGATCGGTGTGGGGCTGTCTACATCCATTTGCTTGGCTAAGGTCATGGCGTCAACACCAATCAGTGTGCGGTGCAGTCGACCTGTGCTGTCGTCAAAAAGGGCATCAATATGCTGTTTTTCCGATATCAACAGCGCCCCTTTCTGTTTCAAAATCTCGACAAATTCCTCGTACACGCGCTCATCAATAATGATGTTGCTTTCAGAGCCGCACACAATGCCGTTGTCATAGGTTTTGCCTTGCAAAATATCGTCGGCTGCCTGTGACAGGTCTGCGCTGGCACTGACATAGACTGGGACATTGCCTGGACCGACTCCGATGGCTGGAGTGCCGGAGCTATAGGCCGTTTTCACCAGGTCGCCGCCACCGGTTGCCAGAATCAAGGAGACCTGGTCCGACTGCATGATGAGCTGGGTCGTCTCACGCGAAGGCGTCTGCACGGCTTGAATCAGCGTTTCAGGCAGGTGGTGCTTTTTTAGAATCGCTTGAACCGTGGCCACCACCTGCGCTCCCAGTTGATCCGATTTGCGGGGATAGCTCAGAATCAGGGCGTTTCGGGTCTTGAGGCTGAGCAGGGTTTTGAACAGCGAATTTGGTACCGGATTGGTCAGCGGAACAATGGCGAAAATGACGCCTACCGGACTGGCGTATTCAATAAAGGTTTTGCTGCCATGCAGGCGGCCATAGGTTTTTTCACCGTAGAGTTCCCGGTACACCCGGTCGGTGACCAAGCCAAGCTTGTGTATCTTGTCAGGCAGGTTACCGATGCGCGTGGCGTCCAGTTCGGTTTGGGCCCAGTACTCCAGTTTTTGTTCAAATGCCTGGGCAATGTCGGTAATCAACGCATCAATTTGCTCGTCGCTGGCTTGTTCGAGTGCGGGTTGCGCCTGAACGGCGTTCTGGACGGTGACCAGGGCGCTGTCTGCAAGGCTGTGTTCTGGTGAGGCTAGGGTGTCCATAGGGCTCTCCTTCGGTATCGTAATGAAAAACGCTACCAGTTGATGGTGGATTTTTTATAGAAAAACTGACCGTTGATGTCCGCTTTGTTGGCCTCTGAGGCAAGCCAGATCGGTGTTTGGGCACCATCGACGGCCGTGTTGGGCGCCTTGGAGGAGTCAATGTGGGGATCCAGACTGGTCTGGCACCAGCCAGGGCTGCAGGAGCAGATGCTGATGTCAGTGTCCCGAAAGTGTTTGGCATAAATCAGCGTGACCATATTCAATGCCGCTTTGGAAATACGGTAGCCAGGGGCCAGTACAGCGTCGAATCGGGATTGTGGGTCCGAGGCCTGGGTCATGGCTCCCAGGTCACTGGACATATTGATAACGCGTGCATCGGCCGATTTGGCCAGCAGCGGCATGAATTCCTGGATAAGAAAGTAGGGGCCGGTGGTATTGGTCGACAAGGTAGAGGAAAAGTCTTCAAACGAAACCTTGTCAGGGGTGAAAATGGAGTCGATCATAATGCCGGCGTTATTGATCAGCACGTCCAGCTTTTCCTCGTGTTGGGCCAATTGCGTGCGTGCACGGACAATGGATTGCGGATCTGTAATGTCCAGTTCAATGAAGCGGGCCTGTATGCCTTCCTGACTCAGTTTCTGGGCCGCTTCCTGGCCCTTTTGACTATTGCGGGCCGTGATGTAAACCTTATGGCCTTGATGGCCCAGGCCCTTGGCGGTTTCATAGCCAATCCCTCTGCTGGCTCCGGTGATCAGGCATGTTTTTTGCATGGTGTTTCCTTATTAGTGTGCCAATTCACGTAGCTGTCTTTTCAGTTTCTTGCCCGTTACGCCGATGAATTCGTTGGCAGACTGCAGTTCAATCGTGGACAGGGCCGGCCAGTTTTTTTGACGCATGAGTTGATTGACTCGTTCGGTGATTTCATCCTTTGACGCTGCGCAGGAATCAAGCAGTTCGATATAGGCGACCAACTCATGGTTATCGGTCATGATGACCGTGGCCTCGAAGACTTCATTGATTTCCGCCATAATCGCTTCTTCGATCTGGCAACTATAAATTTCCACGTTATTAAACGAGAGTGAATCGTTGGTTCTATCTACGTGATAAAAATTCCGCTTTTCATCAAAATAGACCAGATCACCCGTCAGCCAATAGCCGTCAATCTTGTTCATTTCAGTCAGGGAGTGATTGTTCCAATATCCCTGCGTGACCGATTTGGATTTCACCGCCAGCCGGCCTACGCTGTTTTCCTGCAGGTACTGTCCTTGCTCATTGAAAACAGCCACGTCAACCCAGGGAAACGGTTTTCCAATGCAACGCTTGTAATTGTCGGACTGGGGAGAGTGGACGTTTCTGAAAATGGCAAAGGCAAATTCCGACGAACCCAGATTGTCGACAAAAAACGAGCCTGGAACCGTTTGCCCGTCCCGCTCGTGATGGCCCAGGGAGATCAGTTTTCTGATGTGTTTTTCATGGCTGGCATCGCCGGTTGCAATCCAGTAGCTGACGGATTGGAAGTCGGATTTGTCCAGTGTGTGGCGGCACAGGTCCACATAGACTTTCGGAAAAGCAATCACCACATTGGGACGGGTTTCCCGCACTGCCCGGATAATGGTTGCGGGATCTTTCTTGCTGAGGATAGTGACGTGTGCTCCACGGGTGAAAGAGAGCATCAGCAGTGAAATCGAGGCCCCGTGAGAGTGGGGCAAGATGGACAGGATATGGTCCCCTTTCTGTTTCTTGACCTGCGACCTGACGCCATGAAACATGGACTCATGCGTGAAAATGACCGCCTTGGGAATGCCGGTGGTCCCCGATGTGTGTCCAATCATGATCACGTCTTGTGGTTCATGCGAATAGAAAGGTCGTGACGGGGTTTGTTGTCGTGTTTTTAGCGCGTCAATCGTGTGTACGGGCAAGCTGTAGTTCGCTTGTGCGAACACCTTTGTGATCTCCGCTTCTTTTTCGGGTGTGATGACAAGGTGGTTGGGGCGCACGCTGTGCAGGAACTTGAGCAAAATATCAGTGTTCAGCTCGCCATTGATCAGTGCCGGAATGGCCCCAATGCTGTTCAAGGCCAAGAAATGCAAGAAGTAGTCGATGCTGTCCTGAAAATACAGGCTGACCACTTCCTTGGGTTTGACACCTGTTTGTTCGTAGGATGAAGCAATCCGTCTGGCCGTTTCAATGATTTCCTGAATAGAGAAATCCTGCTTTCTGCACGCTTCATTGTCGATCAGGGACAGAATCTTTTTATCACTACCCTGATAGAACTTCTCATGGATTTTGTGGATGAAATTGCCTGCTCCAAGATGCTCGTCATTGAGCAGTTCATCCAGATGCAGCTCGTCGATCATACGTCACCCTCTTGTATGGAAAATGGTCTGTTTGTTAGCGGCTGATTTCGTAGTTCATGCTGATGGCCAACCGGTTCCAGACGTTGACCAAACCGATCAGATACGTCAGATCAACGATTTCCTTGTCATTGAAGTGAGCCTTGAGTTCATGCAGTTGCGTCTGCTTGTCTTCCAGATTCTGGATAAAGGTCACTTGCTCAGCCCAGCGCAGCGCGGCCTGCTCTTGCTCGGTGAACAGGGGGGCTTCTTTCCACGCATTTAAAAGCAGAAGTTTTCGTTCGGAAATGCCCAGGCTCAGCGCATGTTTGCTATGGACATCAATGCAAAATGCGCAGCCGTTCAGTTGCGAGATTCTGACCTTGACCAGCTCAATCAATTCTTTGTTCAGTGTGGTCTCGCTGTAGATCTGGGCGTCGTACTTGACGATGGTCTTGTAGATGTTGGGGGACAAATTAGATGGGTTAAGTCGAGTCTCAGACACGGGATCTCCTGTCAGTGGGAAAAAGGGGGGCGTTCTTGTGAGTACGCCGGTTTTAGCCTTGGGTTTTGCTATCGTTTTGGCCGGTTCGGTATTTTTCGAGTTGCCATAACAGAAAGGCGCTGGCCGAGCAGACCAAGACGTTGAAATTGATCATGAGCTTTGTGCTTAGAAAAAAACTCATGCTCAGAGCAAAAATCAAAAACAGCACACCGCTGATCAGAGCGGCCAGTGCGCTTTTGTAGTTAAGCAGTAAGGCAATGCCTAGCAATAATTCCAAAAGAGTGACGAACCAGCTCAGTGCGGGAATGGCGCTTGAAAAAAGCCACGGCGTCAGGACCGCTACATCTTGATGGAATCGGTTCATTCCACCCCATGTGATATCGAAATTATTCAGTGCCCCCCAAAGCCCAAAGCGGTCTGCCACCGCAGATAAAAGTGTGAGGGCAAGTGACAGCCTGAGAAAAATCACGATGAATGTCATGTTGGTTTCTTTGCTGTATTCGGTAGAGGGCACAATTATTCCTTTCTTTGTGTTTCAAAAAAACGATTTCAAGTCACCTGATTATTTATCGGCTAATTATTTTCATTGTTATTTTTTTTGTTAATTATTCGTCACCTGATTGTTTGTTTTATTTGTTTTTTTATTTTTTATAGCCGTCTTATAGTTAAAGCATGCTGCAAGAATAACTTAATTTTTAATCAAAAAAATGATTATGAATAATGCTTTTTGTTTTATGGGGTTTTTATTGTTTTTTAATTTCCTTTGATTATTCTTTTAGGTTTTTCTCTTTTTTGTGCCTGCTTGTAAGGGTTTTTTTTAAGCTTGGGTTCGTGTGTTGACTGGCTTGCTGCCTGGGCGACTCGAAATTGACCGTGGCTGACTGGGTAGGGCATGCAGCGCAAGGCGCTCTGAGCCGGTTGGGGTAGGGGGATTTTTCGCCTGTCCCTTTTGTTTTGTGCCAAGAGAGTGATTCTTTCGGTATTCTGTGCATGTTTCTGCTGCCCTGACATTGTCATGAGGGGCCTGATTGTTTAGCCGGAGTTTTCTTGATGCACGCCTTTCGCCGTTCGCGCCTGTGTGCTTTTTTGTCCTTGTGGCTGCTGGTGCTTGCGCTGAGCATCGTGACGGTTTCCACTGCGGCTGAGACGGTGGCCTGGACGCCTGCCCAAGCCAGTGAATCTTTGAATGAATTGCGGGACACGCTGCAAACGGTGCAGGAGCGTTTGCAGAAAAATGACGGTTTAGGTGATTCGGATCTGGTGGCCCTGCGCAATCAGTTGTTGCTGGCGCAAGAGCAGGCGCAGGATATGAGCATGCGCCTGGAACCCGAGTTAGTGAGTGTCACGGCGCGTTTGAGTCAGTTGGGGCCGGTAGATGATCCGGCCGGTGAGTCCGAGGACATTGCCCGTCAGCGTGCACAGTTGCAGCAAGCGGTGACCGAGCTGGACGGCATGATCAAGCTGGCTCGTTTGATTGGAGTGGAAACCACGCAAGGTCTGGATCAGGTGTCCAAGCAGCGCCGGGTGATTTTTCAGGCGGAGCTGGGGCGACAGTCGCAATCGGTTTTGACGCCGCGCTTCTGGCGCAATGTCTCGCGTGATTTGCCCGGTGACCTGGCTCGGGTAGAGCGCATGCGCAAAGATCTGGCCCAACGGGTGACGGACTTGCCTGTTTATGTGCCGTGGTTGGCGGCAGCATTAGCCGTCGTACTGCTGGGCCTGTCGGTCTGGGCGGTGCGGGGATTAGAGCGCTTTACCATCAGCCACACCAAGCCTTCGCGTTTACGACGCTCTTTTTATGCCACCGCGTTGATCGTGCTCTATAGCCTGACCCCCGGTTTGCTGGCTTCGGTGGCGGCAGGGCTGTTTTATTGGAACGGCAATCTGACTGCGAATCTGGCCAGCTTTGTGTCCAAATCCGTGTTTGCCTTGTACCTGGGTGGTTTTGTGACGGGAATGGGGCGTGTGCTCTTGTCAGCACAACGTCCTAGTTGGCGTTTGCCTCCTATTCCCAGCAAGGTCGCCTTGAAGTTGGCCTGGCTGCCGCTGGCGCTGGGCATCATGGTGGCCTTGACCTGGATGTCGCAGCAATTGCTGGGACTGATCAACGCCACGCTAAGCACGACGTTATTGGTCAACAGCTTTAACACGTTGACCCTGAGCATTTTTATCGCCATCGCCGCCTGGAATTTAAGTCAGGGGCGGGACAAGACGCCGGCGCCTGACGCGGGTGACGACCCGCAAAAAACGGCCCCCGTACAGCACGGGACGACCTGGTTGCGGGCTATTCCCATCACCCTGGGGGTGGTGATTGTGCTGGGCATGATCGCCTTTTTGCTCGGTTATATCGCGCTGAGCAGCTTGATTGTGCAGGAGATGTTGTGGCTAAGTCTGGTGATTTGCACCTGTTATGTGCTGGTCGCGCTGATTGCCGATATCGGCCAAAGCCTGTTGCTGCAGTTCAAGGAAAAGCGGGCTGCTAATGAATGGACCAGTTCACAATTGCGCGGCAGCAGCCAGATTGTGATTGTATTGTCCGGGGCTCTGCGTCTGTGCTTGATTATCACGGCCATTACGCTGGTCTTGCTGCCCTTTGGGGAAGATCCCACGCAGTGGTTGCAGCGTCGTCTTGGTTTTTTGGTCACGGGTTTTTCTCTAGGACAGGTGCAGCTCAAACCTAGCTCTGTGTTGCTGGCGGTGCTGATTCTGGTGCTGGGTATTGTGTTCGTGAAAACCTTGCAACGCTGGGTTGCCAACCAGCTTTTGCCCGCAACGCGTATTGATCCCGGTATGCGCGTGTCTACCGCCAATCTGTTTAGCTACGTGGGCTATTTCATTGTGGTGGCCACGGCAATTTCGTCTTTGGGAGTCGGCCTGGAGCGCATGGCCTGGGTGATTTCCGCCTTGTCCGTGGGTATCGGTTTTGGTTTGCAGGCGGTGGTGCAGAACTTCGTGTCGGGTTTGATTCTGCTGGCCGAGCGCCCCATCAAAATTGGCGATTGGGTCAGCCTGAACGGGGTGGAGGGCAATGTTCGCAAGATCAATGCTCGTGCCACAGAAATCGAGATGTTTGACCGCTCCACCCTGATTGTGCCGAACTCCGAATTCATCACCAAAACCGTGCGCAATGTGACCTTGAGCAATCCTTTGGGGGTGGTGAAAGTCAAGATCAATATGCCTATCGACACGGACGCTAAACGGGTGCGTTCTATCATGCTGGATGTGATGCAGAACTATAGCGATGTATTGGCCGACCCCGCACCGGATGTGACACTCGATGGCTTTGATGCCAATGGTTTGCAGTTCACCGCCACCTGCTATGTCTCGTCACCTCGTATTGGCAGCCGGGTACGTAGCGTCTTGATGTTCGATATTCTGGATGAGTTGCGAAAAGAAGGGTTGGCGCTGCACCATACGCAAACCATGACGGTCTTGCCAACGACGCCGGCGGCCAGCCAGACAGAAAACAATAATCCCTTGTTGAATGATTAAATCCAGATAACAACAACAGGCAGGGTCCAGGGAGACGGAAACCATGAAGCCGCTACGACTAGGTGTACAGGTCTTGCTCTTGTGCCTGAGCCTGATAGGGGCCTGGGCAAGCGCACAGGCACAAACCTTGTCCGAGGTCGAGCAAGAGCGTCAAATGATGCGCGATCTGCAGCGGACTCAGGACGAAATCCGCCTGATGCAGTACCGTCTGGACGACAACAAGATCTCGATACAACCGGAGCGTGCTTACGAGCAAGATCAGAAACTGTTGCAGGCGCTGGAGCTGTCTGGCCGGACGGTGCAGTCCTTGGAGCGCCGCAGCCGCCTGTTGCGAGCCCGTTTGCAAGAGTTGGGTGAGGACGCGGGGGATGAGGCGGATCAAGTTACGCTTCATAACGAGCGAATGCAGTTACGACGGGCTGATGCGGCCTTGCGCGCTGATTTGCGCGTAGCGCGCCTGGTACAGCTGGAAGCGCAGCAGACCCGCCAACTATTGCGAGAGGCGACCGAGCGTTACGAGCACGCCAAGCGCTGGCAACGCGATTCCTCCCTGATGTTGCTGGAAAGCCTGCCCGAGTTGGGCCAGGCCTGGCCTGCAGACCGCCAGAAACTGTCCGACTTTGCTCAGCAATGGCGTGAAACGTGGAGCAACAGCAGTTGGCGGCAAAGCAGTGCTTCATTGTGGATGGCGGCCGCTGTTGTGTTGTTGATGCTGGTATTGTTTCGCGGCATGCCAGTTTGGGTAAGCCGTTATCTGCCAACTGGGCGTTTGCGTCGCTCCAGCCTGACCATCGCCAATTTTTTCTTATGGTTTATCGCCATCTGGGTGGTGGTGGATCAGTTGATTGAACGGGTGTTTCAGCGGCCAGATCTTGCTCAAACCCAGTTGGAGCTCCTGGCTTACTTGAAAGTGGGTGCATGGGTGGCGGCCGTGGCGCTAGCCTGTATCAAGGGTATAGTGCTGCAGCCTCGGGCTTCCTGGCGTTTGATCCCTGTGTCCACGCAGACTCAACGTCGACTGCGTTACTTTGCGCCCGCTTTCTTTCTGGTCGTCTACGCGGACGTCATAAGTGGTTTTTTCCGAGGATCGATAGGTGTCTCGGATGCATTTCAGTCGCTGGCTGACGGTGTGAGCAGCCTGCTGTATCTGATCCTGTACGGCTATGGTTTGTGGGTTTTGCGTGACGAGCTGTTCAGCCGTACGGACGCTTCGGGGCAGGGGGCAGGCAGAACAGGTCGCAGTTGGGCGCGTTTGGCCTTTAAAGGCGGTGTCCTCGTGTACACCCTGGTGTTGGGCTTGTTCATCGCAGGCTGGCAAGGCCTGTCGGATGACTTGATGTCGCATTTCATGACCATGCCCTTGCTCCTGGGCTTGCTGGCCTACGTGGGGATGGTGTGGTTGCAGGACATGGCGGACTCTTTGCTGGCGTATTTGCGTCATCGCAGCCACGATCCGGATGCAGCGCCGATTCGCGTGCAAAGTCAGTTCATTATTGTGTTTTTTGCTATCGCCCGTATGACTGTTTTGGGTCTGGCCATCTGGATGGTCAGCGGGGATTGGCTGACTGAACCCAAACAGATGCTGGAGTCGGGCCTGGATGTCTCGCGTGAGGCCTTGCGCTTGGGGGCCGTGCAGTGGCGTTTGGACTTGTGGCTGATTGCCTTGGGCGTGATGCTGGTGGGGGCGGTACTGATCCACTTTCTGCGTACCTGGTTACGTCAGAGCTACATGCCCAACACCACTCTGGAACCCGGCCTGCAAAATGCCATCGTCGGCATGGTGGGCTATGTCGCTTACTTCGTTTTGTTGGTGATCTGCTTATCCATGCTGGGTGTGCCGATTGAGTCCGTTACCTGGATTTTTACGGCTTTGACGGTGGGGGTGGGTTTTGGCTTGCGGGGTATTGTGCAGAACATTGCTTCCGGTTTGATGCTGATGGTGGAGCGTCCCGTCAAAGTGGGAGATTGGGTGGAGGTAGAGGGCAGTGAAGGCAATGTGCGCCAGATCCGTTTGCGAGCGACCTATGTGGAGCGGTTTGATCGCACCATGGTGATGGTCCCCAACGCCCAGATGATGGGCCGGCAGGTACGCAACCTGACGTACACGCCGACCTCTTTGGGGGCGATTGAGTCCCGCCTGTTATTCCCGCTGGATGTAGATGCCGATCTGGTCATGCAGATTTTGCGCGATGCGGTGCTGGCCGAGCCGGAAATTCTGGATGAGCCTGCCCCTATCTTGACGTGTGACGGGATTTTTGGTGATGGCGTCGCGTTCAGTACGCGTTGTTTCATCAATAGCATGCGGGTGCATCGCCGGGTGCGCAGCAACCTGATGCTGGATATCTTGCGCCGTCTGCGGCAGCAGGGTATCAGCTTGCATCCGGCGCAACGCTGGGTGCAGGAAGCCATGGACAAGGACAAAGCCGAGGACGAAGACCTTTAGGGTTTTCCCAGTGATTGAAAGCTGAAATATTCATCCGTATAATTTGTTTAGCCACACTAAACAGAAAAGCGCGTGATGCGCAACAGGATGGATGAGACATGAGCAAGAAACAGTCCTCTCAGGGCGAGGCAGCCGTATCGCCCTGGCGTGCTGCCAGTGCTGCTGGTTTGGGCACAATGATCGAATACTACGATTTCCAGCTGTATGGCGTCTTGGCGGTAACGTTAAGCGTCCTGTTTTTCCACACTGGTAATGACAGCGCGGCCTTGCTGTCCACACTGGCCGTATTTGGCGGCGCCTTTCTGGCCCGCCCTTTGGGCGGGATTTTCTTTGGCTGGTTCGGTGACAAGCATGGCCGCACCGCTGCCTTGATGTTCACCATTGTGGGGATCGGGGTGGCCAGTGCCTTAATGGGCATGTTGCCGACCTACGCGACCTTGGGGCTGGCTGCACCGGCCTTGTTGCTGCTGTGCCGTTTGTTGCAGGGTTTTTTTGCAGGTGGCGAAATTACCGGCGCGGCCACCTATGTGGCGGAATGCTCGCCCCCCGGCAAACGCGGTTTTTTTGGGGCATTCAACCCGGCAGCGGCCACCTTGGGCTTGTCATTGGCAACGGGCGTTGCCGGTTTGGTGACGGCGCTGGTCGGCAAGCAGGCCATGCTGGATTGGGGCTGGCGCATTCCTTTTCTGCTGTCCATCCCCTTGATCATTCTGTGCGTCTGGGCTCGTTCGCGTATTGAGGATTCGCCACGCTTTAAGGAAATGCTCAAGAGCCATCATCCCGAGCACTCGCCTTTGTCCTTGATTGTGCGTGATTACCGTCGTCCTCTGTTGCAGGTTATTGCGATTGGTTTTGCCCAGAATGCGGCAGGCTATGTGGGCGTGGTCTATTTAAGCACTCACTTGATTCACACTCTGAAGTACGACGGCACGGCGGTGTTCTGGCTGATTTCGCTGGTCACCTTGTGCTCGGCCTTCATCATGCCTTTTGCTGGCGGCCTGTCTGACCGTTTCGGCCGCAAGCCCTTGCTGACGATTGGTTTGCTGGGCTATCTGATATTGGTGCCGCTGACCATGTGGGTTGCTTCCTGGGGCAGCTTCCCGCTGGCCGTCATTGCGGTGGCCGTGTCCATTCTTCCGTTCATTGTGGTCCAGGCCGTGGGTTACCCCCTGTATGCCGAATTGTTTCCTACACGAGTGCGCTACAGCGGCGTGTCCTTGGGCTTTAACATCGCCACTATTCTGGGCGGGGCGACGGCACCTTTTGTCGCATCCTGGTTGACGGGTCTGACCGGTTCCAGCATGGCACCTGCCTTTTACGTGATGGTGGTGGCGCTGATCGGCATTGTGGCCTTGAGCACGGTGCAGGAAACCTCTGGCCGTCAGCTGGCCGATTGATTTTCAAGGAAGTGAATGATGTCCGGATATTTTCTTTATCACTCCATAGGCATGTTCGAGGGCAAGGAAGCCGCCATGCGTGCCGAGCTGGATCAGTTCAGTCAGGTCTGGTCGGCACCGGATGATGCGCAGTGGGGCTACGCCTTGGGCCAAAAACAGGCTTTCATGGATGCCTGGGCCACATTGATTGGCGCTGACTCCAAGGATGTTGCGCTTAGTGAAAACGTCACTGGTGGCCTGTACAGCATTCTGGGCTCCTTGCCCGCGCACGTGCTGAAAGGACGTACTGTGCTGGTGGCGGCCGATTGCTTTCCCAGCCTGCATTTCCTGCTGCAAAAGCTGGCTCTGCGTTTGGGGTTTACCTTGCGTACCGTGCCTTTGAGCGCCGGTCTGTCCTATGTGACGGACGATGATTTCATCAAGGCCTGGGATGACAGTGTGGGGGTGGCCTTGGTGACGTGGGTCAGCTCAACCTCCTCGCATCGGGTGGATGTGGATCGTATGGCGCAGTGTGCTACGGAACATGGCAGCCTGATGGCGCTGGACTTGACGCAAGCGGCCGGTCTGGTGCCGTTTACCGTGCATGAAGGTGTGGCTTTTACCTTGTCTGCTTCCTTGAAGTGGGCCTGCGGTGTGTCGGGGGCCAGTCTGTTGCATGTGCGTGCGGATTTGATCGAGCAGTGCGAGCCTGAGTTTCGCGGCTGGTTCAGTCAGGAAAATCCCTTTAACTGGAATCTGGACCAGTTCAGTTATGCCCAGGGTGCGCGTCGTTTTGACCATGGCACCCCGGCTGTTTTGGGCAGCATTGCATCCTTGCCCGGTATGCGCTTTGTGCTGGCAAGCGGCGTGGAAAACCTGCTGGAGCAAAACCGGGCATTGACGGCTGTCTTGCTGGATCGTGCTGCCAAGGCTAATTGGCCGGTGCTGACGCCATTAGCTGAGAATGAGCGCGGCGGCAGCATTATGTTGCGTGCCAGTAGTGCCCAGCGTGCCCAGGCCCTGGTTGATCTGTTGCGCGAGCAGGAGCTGTATTGTGACCAGCGCGACGGTGTCTTGCGTCTGTCGCCTGGCAATGTCTGTACCGAGCAGGATGTGCTGCGCTTGTGCGACACCTTGCAGACAGCTTGGTAAGGGGGAAGGGGAATGGATAGTTTAAGGTGGGCTCATCAGGCCAGTCGCCGCATTGAACGTCCGGCTTCGCAGGTCATGGACTTTATGGCAGATCTGAATGCCTTGGGGCGTTGGTCCCTAGGCTGCTTTGACACACGAACCGTGGAGCCGGGGCTGGTCGTGGGGACGTCCCTGTTTGACGGTGGCCAAACCCACGTCAGCGTCGAGATTTTGATCGAACAAGGGCTGATTCGCTATTGGGTAGGCAACGCTACGCAACGTATGCCGCGTATCAGTGCCATGGTGCAACCGCTGGATGAGGATTCTTGCATTTTGATCATGCTGGCCACGCGTAGTGCAGATATGGATGAAAACCGTTGGCTACGCTTGCAGCGCTGTCATGAGACGGAGCTGGATCTGATTCAGGCCCAGTTGCACAGCGCCGTCTAATTCTGGCACTTAGTAGCTGGGTGGGGTGATCGCCACAATAAAACGCACATCCTTGTCGTAAGGGTTGCGGTAGGCATGAGGCAGGCTGGAGTTGAAATAACAGCTATCGCCCGTTTGCAAACAGTGTTGATCATCCCCGACATCGACCAGTAGCTGGCCTTCGGTGACCAGCACACACTCTTCGGCAGGGTGGCTCCAGCGCTGCCCGACTGAGCTTCCTCCCGGCGGCAAAAAGCCCGCCAGCATTTCGATGCTGCCAAAGCCTGGCGACACCCGTTGGTACTGCACGCCCGAGGCCGATTGAATGCTCATGCGCTGATTCTGGCGCACCACCGCCACTTGCTCCACATTGTCATCCAGCAAGGAAAACAAGGGGGTATCCAGTGCTCGCGCGATTTGGCGCAAGGTGTCCAGGCTGGGTTGAGTCAGCCCGCGTTCCACCTGGCTGATCAGGCCGGGGGAGACTTGGGCAAGCTCGGCCAGCTTGCGCAGAGACAGCTTTTTATGAAGTCGGACTTGGCGAATACGCAAAGCGGCCATGTAGGATCGGGCAGTAGGTGGGAAAGCCCTTATTGTAAGACAAGGCTGCCGGGATGCGGGGGGCGGGCCAGTCTGACAGTCGGGTTGCAGAAGATGGGGGCGGGACTGTTTGGTGGGGCTAGGTCTTTGTCAGCGGGTGTGCGTCATCCGCCCATTTTTCTTTGATATGCAGCATTTCGGGCAAGCATTTGTCCAGCAGGGCAACCAGTTGCGGATCAAAGTGCAGGCCTGATTGCTCACGTAAATAGTTAATACAGCTCTCCACACTCCAGGCCTTTTTGTAAGGCCGCTCACTGGCGAGCGCATCAAATACATCGGCCACCGCCACAATGCGGGCAGGCAGAGGGATATCTTCACCCTTTAAGCCGTAGGGGTAGCCGCTGCCATCCCATTTCTCGTGGTGATACAGCGCGATGGTGCGTGCCAGTTTCAGCAGGCCGTGGGAATGTTGGCCAATAATGCGTGCACCAATCAAGGTGTGCGTACGCATGATTTCCCATTCTTCAGCGGACAGCTTGCCTGGCTTTTGCAGGATGTAGTCCGGGATACCGATTTTGCCAATATCGTGCATGGGGGCTGCATGCAGCAACTCGTCGGCCGCTTCGCTGGAGTAGCCCAGCCAGTGAGCCAGAATGCGAGTGTAGTGGCTCATGCGGATAACGTGACGGCCAACCTCGTTGTCTTTGTATTCGGCAGCGGTGCCCAGGCATCGGATAATCTGCAGGCGACTGTCGCGCAGTTCCTGTATTTGCACCAAAGACAGGTGGTTGCGTATGCGCGCTTGCAGGATCGCCGGATTAAAGGGTTTGGAGATGTAGTCTACCGCCCCCATGCCCAGACCCATTTGCTCGTCGTTCGGTTGCGAGAGTGCTGTTACAAAAATGATAGGGATGTGGCGGGTGTTAAGGTCCGCTTTTAAGGCTCGACAGACCTCATAGCCCGAGAGCTGCGGCATCATGATGTCCAGCAGGATCAGGTCGGGCAGGTCCCGCTGGGCCAGCTCCAGCGCCTTGAAGCCATCTTTGGCAAAGAGCAGACGGAAATCCTGTTGTAGGGTATGGCGCAGAATCTGAAGGTTGGCCGGTTCGTCATCGACCAGCAAAAGGGTAGGGCGTGGCGCGGTGAATTCATTCATGGCGTGGCGTATCTTCAGCCAAGCTGGCATCCAGGTCTTTGATTAACGCAGACAAGATGATGCTGGCCTGAACGAAGTCGAATACGTCGATAGTTTTATTGAGATTATTCAGGGTATCGGTTTGCCCTGTGCTTTCCAGATACTGGCAAATCACCTGTAAAGAAGGCTCATCAAGCTCATTGAGCAAGACGCTGTTATGCAGGGTATGAAGATGGTTCAAGACGAGATCGGTGGGGGGAACCACGACGTGCTGTGGCTCAGAAGAGGATGCTGGGGCGCCATCCTGGCTTAATTCGTGGGCGATGCGACTGAACATTTCCTGCAGTTGCGCAATGCGGCCACGCATTTGGCGCGTCTGGCCATGACGAACTTTTTCTTCCAGTTCGGCGCTGAGTGCACAAACCTGTGGCAGGCCCAGATTGCCCGAGGTGCCGCGAATGCCGTGCAAGCTGCTCAGCACCACTTCCCAGTTCGGTGAGGCTTGCTTGATTTCATCAAGCGGGTAACGGGTCTGCAGGTCTGATAGGAAACTGAGCAGGGCGCGGCGCAGACGTACGGGCGAGCCCCACAGGCTCACGCCCGTTTCCCAATCGATCAGGCTGCTGTGTTGTGGTTCGGCGTGATGCTCTTTGGGGACGGCGGGGGTTAAACCCATGACCCGTGCAATTTCCTGCAACAAAGCGGGTAGGTTCAGCGGTTTGGTGGCAAAACCGTCCATCCCGGCTTCTTCGGTGGCGCGGCGATCGCACTCCATGACGCTGGCGGTCAGCGCAATCAAAGGCAAGGGCAGGCGTGCTTCGCGGCGTTCCTGTTCGCGCCAGCGGCGGGCGGTTTCCAGGCCGTCCAGCTCGGGCATATGCACATCGAGCAAAGCCACATCAAAGTCTTCCTTGGAGAGCAGCTCCAACACCTTGTGGCCATTATCGGCTGCCACAACAGAATGTCCGTGCTGCTCCAGGGCCAGAGTCAACAGTTCCTGATTCAGGCTGACGTCATCGGCCACGAGGATGCGCAGCGCAGGCAGTTTGGGCAGGTGATCATCCTCCGGGCTCATGCTGGGCTCTTGACCGGGCTCCAGTGGAATGCGGACCTCGAATACACTGCCCACGCCCAAGGTACTTTGGACTTCCAGCGTGCCGCCCATCAGGTCGACCAACTGGCGGGCAATGGACACACCCAGGCCCGTACCACCAAAGCGGCGGCTGATGGACACATCGGCCTGCGTAAAGGGGGTAAAGACATCACGCAACTGATCGGGGGTCATGCCGATACCCGTATCGGTGACGCGGATGCAGACGGCATTGCGCCCGGGCTCAGGGGTCACATCGACGTGTACTGCGCCGCTTTGCGTGAACTTGATGGCATTGCCGATCAGGTTGTTCAGCACCTGCTGAATACGCAAGGGGTCTCCTTTATAAAAGAGACGCAGCTCGGGCGCATAATTCAGACGGAATTCCAGGCTCTTGGCATCCGCAGCCAAACGCAGCGAGGCCTCAATCTGCTTGCACAAGTCAAGCAGGGGAAAGTCGACCTGCTCCAGCTCTACCGAGCCACGCTCCAGCTTGGTCGTGTCCAAAATATCGTTGAGCAAGGCCAGCAAAGAGCGGGCGGACTGATTGATGATGCTCAGGTGCTTGTTCTGTTGTGCATTGAGCTGACCGTTCAGCATCAAGTCACTAAAACCAATAATCGCGTTCAATGGGGTGCGGATTTCATGGCTCATATTGGCCAGAAAGGCACTCTTGGCCTGAGCGGCCTGCTCGGCTTTTTCGGCGCTTTGACGCAAGGATTCGGTCAGCGCGTTATAGCGGCTCATATCCGTGACAAAGCCGACAAACAGCGGCTCACCGGGCTGGCGAACCTTGCCGACGGCCAAGCGCATCGGCATCAAGCTGCCATCTTTACGCAGTCCGGTCACATCCCGACCGACGCCAATGATTTTGGGGTCATTACTGCGCAAGTAATTGGACAGATAGCTGTCATGGCGCGAGCGGTCTGGCTCGGGCATCAGCATATTCACATTGCGACCGAGCACCTCCCCGGCTTTCCATCCAAACAGGCGTTCTGCCGAATGGTTGAAATCCAGAATGGTCCCGTTGCTGTTGATGGTAATAATGCCGTCAATCGCCGTATCCACAATGGCCCGGTTGTGCGATTCACTTTCCTCCATCTTCAAAAACAGTTGGCGATAGCGCAGCAGACCATTGGCCGCGGTTACCAGCACGGTCACGGTAATGGTGAACGTGGAGAGCACCATGGACGCAAAGGTGCTGTTGAAGATGATCATGTCATCGGGGGGCGTGGTCTGGCCAATGAAACGGGCAGCGGCCATGCCGGTGTAGTGCATGCCGGAGATGGCCAAGCCCAGCACAATGCCGCTGATCACCACACGCTGCAGCAAGGTCAGACGGGTGCGATGCAGGCGAAAGCGTATCCACAAGGCCACGGTGGCCAGTACTACCGCCAGCACAATCGACAAGAAGAAGGTAACAGGTTCATAGCGCAACGCCGGCGCCATACGCATGGCAGCCATGCCGCTGTAGTGCATGGTGCCAATGCCCAGACCCACCAAGATGCCGCCCATGATCAGATGCGAACGCTGGACTCGGGCTTGCGAGAGGATTTGCAGCGCTACCCAGGATGCCCCTACGCTGGGCAGAACCGACAGCATGGTGATGGCCGGGTCGTAATGCACGCTGGTACAGAGTTCAAAGGCCAGCATGCCAATAAAGTGCATGGTCCAGATGCCGCCGCCCAAGGCAATGGCACCCGTGCAAATGGCGATCTGACGATGCAGCCTTAAATCCGCCATGCGGGCAATATGGGCCGTTTGCAAGGCCATGCCCGAAGAGAAGATGGCAACCAGCAGGGACAGGATGACCAGTCCACTGTTATAGCTGCCAACTAAAAAGGGAGCCATTTGGTCTGCACTGATGAAGAACTGGTCGAGTATCCGCATAGGTGCTCATGTTCGAAGTGGCCCACGGGGCCAAATTACGCAAAATAAGTTTGGCTCCCTCTGCAAATGAGAGGGAATGTAACGCTGAAACTCGGATAGGTTACCGAGTTTGTCTCTCACTGTGCAATTTTTTGTATGGATTGAACAAAAACATTCATAACTAGAGCAATGTTCCGGTCAATAGCAGTGCAGCGACGGAGAAATAAATGACCAAACCGAGCACGTCCACCAAAGTGGCCACCAACGGTGCCGAGGCACTGGCCGGGTCAAAACCGACGCGTTGCAAAATGAAGGGCAGCATAGAGCCGATGCAGGATCCGAAGGTGACAATCCCGACCAAGGCCATCCAGATCGTCAAACCGATCAGTAAGGAATGTTCGCCGTAGTCGTATAGCCCCAGGTGCTGCCAGACTTCAATACGGACAAAGCCAATCGCCCCCAGCATGGTGCCCAGTACCAGGCCCACCGGCAGTTCGCGTAGTAACACACGCCACCAGTCCTGTACCCGGACTTCGCCCAGGGCCAGACCGCGAATCAGCAGGGACGTGGCCTGCGAGCCGGAGTTACCGCCCGAGCTCATGATCAAGGGAATGAACATGGCCAGGACCACAGCTTTTTCCAGTTGTATCTCGTAATACTGCATGGCACTGGCAGTCAGCATTTCACCCAAAAACAGAATGGCCAGCCAGCCGCCCCGTTTGCGGATCATGGTGCTAAAGCCGGCCTGCAAATAAGGTTTGCCAATATGTTCGGCCCCCCCGAAGCGGTTCATGTCCTCCGCGGCCTCGTCCATGAGGGCGTCAATGACGTCGTCCACCGTCACAATGCCGATGATGGCCTGGGTCTCGTCCACGACCGGGATGGCCAGAAAGTCGTGACGGCGTATCAGTTGGGCAACGGCTTCTTTATCGGTCAGCGCCTGCACGGCGATAGGACTGTCGCCACTCCACAGTTCAGTCAAGGCGGCTTGCGGGTCGGCGCACACCAGTTTGCGCAAGGGCACGACAAATTGCAGTTGCTGTTTGTCGTTAACGACATAGATGGCGTAGACCGTCTCGCGAGTGCTTTCTACTTCGCGGATATGCTGCAGGGTCTGGGCGACGTTCCAGCTCATGGGCACTTGTAGAAACTCGGTGGTCATGATGCCGCCGGCGGTATCGGCCGGATAGTGCATCAGTCGCATGATGGAGGTGCGGGTAGCTTGGCTCAGGCGGCTCAGAATCTGCTCTTGGTCCTCGTGGTCCAGATCCTGTAGCAAGTCGGCCATACGGTCTTCGGCCAGTGTTTCCAGCACCGGCATGCGCTCGGGGCTGCTTAGCTCCAACACAATGGCACTGGCCCAACGCAGCTCCGGTATCTCCAGCAAGGCTTGTAAGCGCTGGTTATCCAGCTCTTGGGCAGCTTGCAGGGCCGGGCGCCGTTCCAGCTCGTTCAGGGCCAGAGCAATGTCGGCAACAGGGGTCTGAGGGCCTAGTAAATCAGTTGAGGGGGGCAGGGACATGCAGTACTCCAGTGGACGCGCAAGTACAGAAAATGGTCTGGCGTGGGAAACGTCAGGCGAGTATTTTTTTTGGGGAAGGGCTGATGGAAGGGGTGAAGTATGTCTGTGAATCGATCCATGATTTACCCATAGAACCGCTCAGTGCTATCCCAAGCAGACAATCAGCGTGGTGAAGAATATCGCCATCGTAGGGAGGTCTGCGCGGGAAGTCAAAATGATTGCGATGAGGTGCGGATAAATGATTTGTGCGGTTAAGGTGGCGTTTGCGCCCATGCATCGAACTTGAGATGGCTCAGAGGGTGCTATAGTGCCCGCTTTGCCGCGTTGGCGGCGACTCGACCCAGGCGGGCCCAGGCCCACTACACGATCAGGAACAACCATGAGCAATGCGATTAATTTTGACCAAGGCAACTACCGCTTCATTCCGACCGGCGTGACCCGCTTTTCGGGCGGGGTGGCCGCTCAGCCCGGTTACGAGATCTGCCGGGTCGTGTTTTCGGCTCCCGTGCCACTGAAAGAAGGCTTTGACCTGATTCAAGCCGTGCTGGAAGCGGAAGAGCGTCCTTTGACGGCCTTGTGCGCTTGCGAGTTGCGCTCCCCCGAGCCAGTCAGCGACAGCGACTTCAACAAATTCAATGAGCTGTACCTGGAAACGCTGAAAGAGTGGGGCCTGATCAAAGGCAAACACAATCCGGTCGCGCGCAGCAATGTGTCGCCTTTGGTCGGTGCGCCTGCCGAGCCTAGCTTTTACGCCTTCAGCTATACGGTGGAAACCGATATTGAAGAAGCCACCTTTGTGATCGCGGGCAGTTGCGAAGTGCCCGAAACCCCCGATGACGATATTGAAAGCATTGTGGCTTATCGGGATGTATCGCCTGATGGCCTACTTAAGAAAGCCCAATGGGTCCTGGATGAAATGGAGCGTCGTCTGGAAGTGCTGGGCCATGAGTGGGCCGATACCACGGCCACCCATGCTTACACCGTGCATAATGTGCACCCCTTTATGGCCAGTGAGTTGGCCAGGCGCGGGGCGATTAGCCATGGTCTGGGCTGGCATCTGGCTCGCCCTCCCGTGAAGGATCTGGAGTATGAAATGGATTGCCGTCGTATCTTGAACGAGCGTGTGCTGACCATTGATTAATTGATTCACCCTTAAAAAAACAGGCCCACGCTTGCGTGGGCCTGTTTTTTTATGCTTGGCTATACGCCGCTTCAGACGCAGAGCGTTGATAGCGACGGCGTACGATCAAGCCCCATACCAACCCCAGGATGGCCGATGCCAGGGAGCCGCAGAGTACGCCCAACTTGGCCGCATCCAGCAAAACAGCCTCGGCAAAGGCCAGGTTTGCGACAAAGATGGACATGGTAAAGCCGATACCAGCCAGCAAACCGATCAAGGCGACACCGGACCAATTCATGCCAGCCGGCAGGGTGCACAGGCCCAGGCGCACGGGTAGCCAGGTGCCTAGCAAGACCCCCAAGGGTTTACCCACAATCAAGGCAATAGCCACGCCAAACAGGGCACTTTGCGCGCCGGCGGCATTCAGGTCCAGACCATTGAGGCTGACCCCGGCATTGGCCAGGGCAAACACAGGCATGATGATAAATGCCACCCATGGGTGCAGCAACGCGGGAATGCGCTGGACCGGAGGCAGGATTTCACGCTGGGCTAACTGCATTTTTTGCAGGGTATACATGATTTCATGGGTATCGTGCTGGCTTTCCAGCTTGGTGGCCAGCTCCAGATTCAGGTGTCGTGCCTTGCGTGGCAGGGGCAGGGCACGTACCGGGCTCATCATGCCCAGGACCACACCGGCCAAGGTCGGGTGAGCACCGGTTTTGAGCATGCCAAACCATAGAATGGCGCCGGGAACGACGTAGGCCCAAGCCGAACCGATGCCCATTTTTTGCAGACCCAGAACAGCCACAATGCCAACACCGGCAATTAGAAAGGCGCTGTAGTCCAGTCCGCCAGAGTAAAAGAAGGCGATGATTAGGATGGCAATCAGGTCATCAATAATGGCCAGTGCCAGCAAAAATATCCGCAAGCTGGGGGGCAGGGAACGGCCCAGCAACGCTAATACGCCAACGGCAAACGCAATATCGGTAGCCGTAGGAATGGCCCAGCCCATCAACACTTTTGGATCGGGGTTCATGGCCGCATAGATCAGCGCGGGCAGGGTAATGGCAGCCAGGGCGGCACAGATAGGCAGCATGGCCGAGCGCCAATCAGACAGGGCCCCGTCATGGATCTCGCGACGAATCTCCATCCCGACAACCAGGAAAAACAGGGTCATCAAAATGTCGTTGACCCAAAAATGCAGATCTTGCGAGAAACGCCATGGGCCCAGCTCCAAAGTCACTTGTGTGTGCCAGAGGGCTGAATAGCTATCGGAAAATGAGGAGTTGGCCCAGATCAAAGCCACGGTAGCGGCTAGCAATAAGACAACCCCGCCCAGGGCTTCGATATGCAAAAGCCGCTGTAATTGCGCTTGAAGCTGGCGGGTTACGACATGGGCACGCGGTAAGGGCGTACCGGAGGAGGGGTGGGACATGGTCGGCAAATCTCCACAAGGCGGCCCGACCTTGCGTATATGTTTAACCTGCCCTGCTGCACCATGCCAGCAAAACACCCTGCGCAATTATAGGGAGGGAGTTTCTTTAAGGCAAACGTCAGCTTGAGGCAGTGTCAGGAGTGATATGCAGGGGAATAGTGACTGGGCCATCGTTGGTCAGACTCAATTGCATATCGGCACCAAACACGCCGCACTGTGTATCAGGAAGGCGGGTGCGGGCCATGGACACCAGTTCATCAAACAGGGGTTGGCTAAGGGCAGGGGGCGCCGCACGGCTGAAACCGGGGCGATTACCCTTGCGCGTGTCTGCAGCCAAGGTAAATTGGCTGACCAGCAAAAGCTGGCCACCCGCTTGCAACAGGTTCAGATTCATCTTGCCCTGTTGATCGGAAAAAATGCGCAGGGCTAATAGCTTGTCCAGCAAACGTCTGGCTTGCTCGCTGGTATCACCGTGTTCAGCACAGACCAGCACGGCCATGCCAGCCCCAATCTTTGCAACGGTTTGGTTTTCAATATCGACTTGGGCCTGACGTACCCGTTGAATCAAGGCAATCATAGATAGTTCACGAAGATCAGTGGCCGACAGCTTTGGAGAACAGATTCACAATCAGTACGCCCACCACAATAAAGGCGATACCGATCATAGCGGCCAAATCCAGTTTCTGCTTGAAAAGCACCCAGCCGATCAGCGAAATCAGCACAATGCCGACACCACTCCAGATGGCATACGCCACGCCAACAGGCATGACGCGCAGGCTAAGCGACAAAAAATAAAACGCGCCTGCATAAAACAGCACAGTCAATACGCTGGGTACGACAAGGGTGAACTGCTCAGAGCGTTGCAACAAGCTGGTGGCAATGATCTCGAAGATAATCGCGACGAATAAATGCAGGTAGGCCAGGCTTACAGGAGTCATGGGAAATCAAGGTTGAAAACTGAACCAGCCAGGCAGCAGCAGGACGCTGGCCCATAAAGCGGCTGAAGCCCAGGAGGAGATATGAAAGCTGACGGGTGACATGGCGCAGGTGCCCGCAATTAATGGAACCGTCGAGCGCAAAGGGCCCACAAAACGACAGGCTACGATACTGAACCACCCCCAGCGAGCAAAAAACGCCTGTGCTTTTGCATACAGGTGCAAACGCTTGCGCGCCCATTCGAAATGGAACAGATTACCGCCGTAGCGCTGGCCCAGATAAAAGGAGATGGCATTGCCGATGCCTGCGCCCAGCGTGACGGCCAGCCAGACGGGCAGCAAATCCATTTCGCCAGCGCCAACCAGCGCACCGACAGATAAAAGGATAGCGGTACCTGGAATGATGAGCGCCAAAAAGGGCAGAGACTCAACCAGGCACAACGCAAATACGGCAGGCGCAACCCATTGAGGGTGCGCGCTGATCAGCGCCGTGGCTTGTTCGGCAAAATTGCTTAAAGTACTTAGCATATCAACCAGAAGGAAGGGACAGTCATGGCTTGTCCTTTAGTTCAGGGGGAAACTCAGAATCAGGCGGTCTTTGTGCTGCAAACCGTCCTCAAACAGCGCTTCGTCGTAATGGTGCAGGAAGTAATCGGGTTCAATCGCCACAATCCGAAAACCGGCGCGTTGATAGAAAAACAGCGGGTAGCCTATTGTGCCGGTGCCGACAAACAAGGTCTGTCCACCTTGTTGGCGCACATAATCAATCACGGCTGACAGCAGCGTGTGACCCAGTCCCTGACCTTGATGCGAGGGCAAAACAGCCATGTTCATCAGTTCCCAGTCCTGGGCATTGTTGCGCTGCAAAATCGCGGCGGCCACAATGTGTTGCTGATCCCGGATGCACCAGGCGTGCGGCGTGTCCCTGTAGCGTTCAATCAGGCTTGTGCTGGGGTCAGCCTCCAGGAGTAAAGCCATGGGTAGGCTGGAACCATGAATCTGTTGCACTTGTTCCGGCTTACTGGGCTGGCTCATGAAAAATCCCCGTCCACGTAAAACCACTGGCCTTGCTCAAGGACAAAACGGCTGATTTCATGCAGACGATTGGCCCGGCCATGCAAACGGTTGCGTGCCACAAACTCTACAATCGCCTCTGTGTCGGAAACACGCTCATGGCGTCGCACGTCCAGGCCCAGCCATTGCAAACCCTGTGGATTGGGTTCCAGTGAATGGGGGCGGGTGGAGCAATGCCAAGTGGCCAGAAGGTAGTCCAGATCGTCGCGTACAAACGCGCAGTAGCGTGAACGCATCAACGTGACGGCATCGGGAGCTTGCAAGTATTGGGGGCCTTGATGCCACGGGCCGCAACAGGCTTCGTAGGGGTTGGAATTGCCACAGGGGCAGGAAGGTTTTGAAGAGGAATACTTTTTCAAGAGCGTAACTGCCAAGACCAAAGAATGGCACAAGCATACCTGAAAGCCGGTATTGGCTTATGGCCCCCCGCGACGAAAAGTAACTTTTTCAAGGCGGCGGCTTCTCATGCCTGGGGTGTTCGAGCTAGTACGAGTACTGAAGCTGTGTAATTGGTATTTCTGACTGCCGAAAAGTTCCTGCTTGCCTTTGTGGTGGCGACGTTGCGATTGTCCAAGTCTTGCTGCTCGCCCATGTGTGCACCATAAAAAACCCGCCCGCAAAAGCGGACGGGTCACAGGCATGCTCTTGGCTACGTCGAACTGGCTTATTTAGCCGCGTCGATACGCTGTTGCATGCGCTGGGCGCGCTCTTTGGAGCCGGGGTGCGAGCTCATCACGCTGCTCTCGCCGCCGTCCAAGGCTGCCAATTTTTCAAAGGCAGAGACCAGGCCTTGCGTCTTGAGCTTGCGCTCGGTCAGCAGGTCAAAGGAGTAGTCATCAGCAGCGGACTCTTGCGATTGCGAGAACTGAGCATTCAGAAATGCTTCGGACAGCTCGCCCAATTGGCTGGAGTTCAACTGAGTCACCACACTGTTACCAGTCGCGGCGGCCGCATCACGAGCGGCGGACAGACCGTAGGCGGTTTGCATGGCTTTCTTGCTGTGGCCCAGTTCAACATGACCCATTTCGTGACCGATCACGCCGCGCAACTCGTCGTCGTTCATCTTGTCCATCAGACCGGCGTAAACACGGATACAACCGTTAGCCATGGCCCAGGCGTTGACTTCCTGAGTCTGGTAAACCTTGAAGTTTGGTGTTTGGCCGTTCAACTGTTTCGTCAATGGTTTCACGACACGTTGCAGGCGTTTGTTGTACTTGCTGTTGGCGCTGGCCACTTTGTTTTCAGCGTCCATCTGCTTGCAGGATTGATCAGACAAAGCGACCACTTCCTGATCAGACAAGCTGAAAGCCTGAACAGCCTTGCTGCCAGCACCCACCAAGCCACCCACATCCATAGTCTGACAGCCTGCGGTCAGGCCAGCGACGGCCAACATGGCAGCCAACGCACCCATACGAAAAGTCATGGATTTCCCCTTCTACTTATAAAAAAAGAAGCGATTTTAATGATTCGACAGTGAAGGGTCTGTATATAAAACAATATTTAACAATTATTGCTGCCGCCCTTGCGCGCAGATAAGAGGTGTAGGCGAGCACGATAAGCGAGGTTAAAGCATTTTAATCCAAGATGATATTTATGCTGGAATGCTTGCCGTGGGACGCCCAGAAGATAAGTCCCATTCGGAGGTAAACGCTAATGTAATGATTAGGTACCAGTGTTACTATTTACTTCACAAAACGAGAGGGAGACAAGGAAATGAGTAAGAAAATCATGGTGTTGCTGGGAACACTGGTACTGGCTGGGTGTGCGGCTCACACCCAGGGCGAACGTGGTCCGGGCGCCCAAATGACACAGAGCTGTGCACCGATAGATGAGTCAGGCGTTGCCGCTTTGTTTGAACGTTGGAACCAGTCTCTACAAACTGGCAAGCCTGACGTTGTTGCTAAGAACTATGCAGAGCGTTCGATTCTGTTGCCCACACTGTCTGGAGTAAACCGCGTTAGCACGGCAGAAAAAGTAGACTACTTTGAACATTTTCTGGCCGCCAAACCGCAAGGCAAGGTAACGGACAGACAAATCACCCTGGGCTGCAATATGGCCGTGGACTCGGGCCTGTACACGTTTCATATGGGCAGCAGCGGTAAAGACGTAGGCGCGCGTTATACCTATACGTATCAGTGGAACGGCCAGGACTGGCTCATCGTCAGCCACCACTCCTCACTTTCGCCTGTTGATAAATAAGCGCTTTTCAAGCCTGGGTGACGTGCTCAAATAGCACCAAACCCAGGTTTTAAGCTTGCTGCTGGCTGGACGCCAAACGGCAGAGAACAAGCAAGTTCGGCATTAGCATTATTTGTGTAGGCCGACGCTGGCAAGGGGAATGGGATGGTGCCCCCCCCGTGAGTCGAACACGGCACCAACGGATTATGAGTCCGCTGCTCTAACCAAGCATGAGCTAGAGGGGCAACAAGTCCGCAATTATTACATAAAGTCCGTGTTTATGCCTAGCGAAGCTGCGCGCAACGCAAGAGATGGGGGCGTCTGGGAAGCCAACCGTATTTGCTCGCGATTGGTAGCACCTTGTTGTTTATCCTTGGAGGACAATGGGTGCGTCTGAAATCCAGAGAATAATGATGAAAACACTGTTTTTAGCCCTGACCCTGACATCCATTCTTTCTGCCTGTGCTGTTCATACCCCCAGAGGTTCTGTCATTGTGGATCCAGATGGGCACGGCGGATATGGACAGCGCCACTGTCCACCCGGCCAGGCGAAAAAAGGCAATTGCTAAGCAAGCACTTCAGCCGGCATTTTTATTTGCGTTGATAGCGCTTGCTACCTGTGCTGGTTTCGCAATAGCGGCCCCCACGCGGGCCCGTGCAATAGGTGCCACTGGCACATGTGCAAGCGCTGTTTGACTGCAGCGTTTGTGGAGCCGATGGCAAACTTCGTCCTGTTGTACCGATGTACGCGGGGCAAGATCGTTTGCTGCCGCTGGCAGAACCATCACGGCATACAAAAACCTCCCCCTCACAATGGGAAATACCCCCTTTTTTGCCTGAACAGGGGGTATTTCGTGCCTGCGTATCGAGAGGTAGCAATGCCATGATCAGGCACAGGAACAAGCATTTCATTTTTGTCTCACGCGCCAGGGACGAGCTTGAACCCCCGAGGGTTTTGCCATAGAAAGAGCGTTGAAAATACATTTCTTTTTGTGCTCTGCTGTAATAGCTATTTTATTTTGGATGATGTCATGCGAATCGTAATGCTTTTCCCCGCTTTATTATTAGCCGCTTGTCAAACGATGGCGCCCACCGAGGCAGTTGGCAGCCAAGCATGGTTGGAACAGGTGGATCGCCAATTAGCTGTTTCAGATGGCCAAGGCCATGGTCCCGATTATGGCTCGCAGGAGTGGTGCAACGTGGTCCATTTTCGTTTGTACGGGAAAGCTTCTGTAGAGCCCGTACCTTGCGACCAAGCCTGGATGGAGAAGGTCGATCAGGAAATGAAAAAGCGTTAGGCCGCGCCACGCCGGGTAGGCCGCGCAGTCAATGGCTTATGACCGGCGATAGTATTTCCGGTGTTCCACCATGGTGCCGATAATTTCAATGGCATGCTGGTCGCTGCGAATGGACGGGTAGTCTTCGTTCAGCGGCACCAGCTCAAAGATTTCTTGCCCGCCTTCATCAATGCACAGGAGGCGGTATTTCTTGAAAGTGGCTTCTTCTTCACTATTTTTGGCGACGACATAATCACCGGGGCGGGGCGTGAGCTCGCAATCAACAATAATTCGGTCGCCTTCCTTGAAGTCCGGCAACATGGAGTCGCCCTTGATCTGCAGAGCAAAAGAGCGCTCGGACAGGCACAGATGCGTGTGCCAATGCTCTCAAAAAGGGGCAGGGTGCAGTGCTGGTGTGATGAAGGTTGGTTTGTAGTAGCGGTAGACGCGAAAATTAAACGCTGGCCACGGTGTCGCGCTTGGTAAGCAGGCAAGCCCAACACCGCTATTGTGATCAGGACGCTGATGATAGCTGCTGTTATGGTTGGGTTTCAAACGATGAACAATACGAGTTATTGGGCCCACTTAGGTCAAAATGTGCTTGGCCGTTGCACTGACTTTGTTCTCAAGCGTGCTGTCGTTTCCTTCCCATGCTCAGTACACGGGTCCGTCGGAGAGTAGTCAGACGACGCAAGCGGAAGCTTTGAAACATCCTGTGGATGATCAGGACGTGCGGGAGCAAGGCCATCTGCTACCTCAAACGGCCCACCACAAGTTTCTGTTGTCTGGTGGTCGCGGGCAGATCGTGGCGGATTTTCTGAAAACCGTGGACGGATAACCGTTGCTTGATACCCCGTTTTTTTGCTGCCTGATTATCCTCATAGGCGCTAATCCAATGTGACGCTACACTGGCCGGGTCGCGGCGCAGGTCGCTTTTTTTCTTCGTGTCCAGAATGGCTAAGATCCTCCCTATCTTGATGTTGGTCGTCTCCAATGTGTTCATGACCATTGCCTGGTATGGGCACCTGAAGTATCCCAATAGCCCATTGCTGAAAGTTGTACTGATCAGTTGGGGTATTGCCTTGGTGGAATATTGCCTGGCAGTGCCGGCTAATCGTTTGGGGCATACCGTTTACAGTGCGGCCCAGTTAAAGACCATGCAGGAAGTGATTACCTTGCTGGTGTTTGTGGTGTTCTCGGTGCTATATCTAAAAGAGAGTTTTACGCTTAATCACCTGGTCGGTTTCACGCTGATTGGTGCCGGGGCATTTTTTATATTTTATGGGCCACTGAAATAAGGAATACCTTATTGCCGGTACAAAAAAGGCCCCCTCGCTACGCCTTTGGCTTGCTGCCCCCCGGGGGGGATTTTTGTCTTGGGGCGGCCCGGCGACAAAAAAAAGCCTCGCATATTGCAAGGCTTGAAGCCGGATAAATAGGGAGGTGGAAAATGTTATCCGGTATTCCCATATTACGGATGAGTAAGCTTGTTGACTAGGTTCAATGCATAGCAGTGCGTAACTGTTTGTGGCTCCCTGGCTGCGATTTCTTATCCTGTTGTGGCAATTTGAAATAGGGTTTTTTTCTAAGCCTAATAAAAAAACAGCCTGAAATAAATGACCCCCAAGATGGCTTAAACCAGCCTTGGGGGTATTGAATTCGGCCATTCGTGAAGACAGCACTCAGATAGGGTAGCTGCCTGACTTATTTGCCGATTTGTTCAGATTCCACCACCATGTCCAGCACGTCGGCCTTGGAAGAGGCATCAGCAGGGACGTTTTTCAGTTCGTAGCGGTTGATACGCAGCACGTTACGAACACCTGGTGTGTGGGTGTAGCCCTCGATGTCACCGTAGTAGTACATCCATTCGCCCAGGTGGGTTTTGACACCAGAGTCGTTGTACTGGATTTCACGTACTTTCAGGCACTGGTAGTTGGGCATGAGAGGATGCGAGCAGGCTTCGCGCTGCGCCGCTACTTCCAGAAACACCCGGGTAGGCTCACTGCCATAACGGGTCGTGGCAGTAGGCTCCCCTTTCAGGCGCCATTGGGTGCCGTCCTTGAAGCTCAGAGTCAGGACAGGGGCTGGGTTGTTCGGCGCAGAGTCGGCCTTGCTCATGCTCCATGTCGTTGCCGTAGGCAGCAGCTTGCCCACGGCTTGCTCATTGCGCATCAGTTCGGGGTCCGCGCACATTTTCATGGTGCTGACCGGCGAAGTAAAGCTAATGCTGGAGCCCTTCAAGGTGTAGCCGCTGCCCAGAACATTACACAGATTGTCGACCGACATCATCTTGTCGGTGAAATTCAGGGTGACTTGTTCACCGCCTGCGCCAGCAATAGCGGGGGCTGGCTGGCCGTCTTTGCCTGCAGTGGCAAATAGACGCCAGTGATAAGCTTGCAAAGCGGTTTCTTTGTCCATATGGCGCTCGGAGTTAGCGGGGCTGGATGAGTTGTTTGGAGCCGCACAGGCGGCCAGACCCATTAGTGCGATTGACGCAATCGTTAACTTGAAGGTGCTTTTCATGGGTGGTTTCCTTGTTGAGTCCTTGGCTTGCCTTGTGTGGCGCCCTTGAGGAAAACAAACGCGCTCCGGTGACGTCGTTGCACGGAACAGTTGCCAGTTGGAGTTAGTTTGTTGTTAAAGCCTGTACTTGATTATCCAGGCTTTTGCGCAAAGAGTCTGGCAAGGATAGTAAACGTGCCAGCTCATCAAGATAGGCTCGTTCCATATAACTTTGCTCGTCAATGGCAAGTACGCTGGTCAAATAAATCTCGGCCGCCATCTCGGGTGTTTGAGCCAGTTGGGCAACGGCTTGCGGGTCAACAGGTTTGAGCAGCTCCTGGGACAACCAGTGGCGTGCCTGTTCGGGGGCGGCCATTTTATCGATTTCTGCATCGATCAGTTCGCGCTCGGCATCGCCGATGTGACCGTCTGCCTTGGCAGCAGAGACCAAAGCGGCCAGGATGACCATGGCGTGTGTATCGGCTTGACTGCTGGCGGCCAAAGGCAGTGGGGCGGGAGGAACGGCTTGCACTGGAGAAGGGGCAGCTTGTTGGCCCGCATTTTGTTCTTGCCAGTTCTGGTACACCTTGACGGCCAGGGCGCCCAGGGCAGCGGCTCCACCATAGGCGGCCATGGAGCCCCCCATTTTGCGGAATTTCTTGTTGCCTAGCAGTACGCCCAGAACGCCGCCTACAACGGCCCCACCGCCAAAACCACCCGCCTGTTCACTGATCTTTTTACCCAGGCCGGAGGTATTTAACTGGCCTTGGCCTTGTTTCAGGGCGCTTTGGCCGCTTTGCAGAATTTGTTGCAACATTTGCTGAAGTGACATGGATTCGCTCTATCAGGTAAGGGGTAAACAGTAGCTTCGTTATAAACTACTTTATTGGGCGCGCCCGCGTACAATTGTAAGCAGACCTGCCGGGGAAAGTCGCCTAAGAAGGCGGGTATGGCATGGGCAATTGGGTGTCTTGTGTCCCGATCAATCCATATAGGCGCGCTTACGCTGATATCAAGGGGGGAAGGGCTTAACTGGCTCTGTATATTATGAAATTGACTCGAACTGCTTTCGCTTTGTCCGTAGTGTTGGCCACCTTGGCCGCTCCGGCCCAATCACAAGTCAAAATCGGCGTGATCGCCTCGGCAACCGGGCCGACAGCGGTGGTTGGTTTGCCGCAGCGCAATACAGTGCCCCTCTTGCCAACCAAGGTTGGAGATCTGACCGTTGAGTACATCTCCATGGATGACGCCAGTGATCCGAACCAGACCGTCACCTTGTTCAAGAAAATGATTTCCGAGGACAAGATCGATGCCCTGATCGGGCCTACTGGCTCGCCCAACGCAATGGGCCTGATTCAGTTTGCGGCTGATTCGGGCACGCCGGTGTTGGCACCGGTGGGGGCGGCATCGGTTGTGTTGCCGATGACTGAGCAAAAGAAATGGGTGTTCAAAACCACCCAGAACGACGACATTATTGCTCAGGCCCTGGTCAAGCATATGGTTGACAATGGCGTCAAGACTGCGGGTTTTATCGGGTTCAACGATGCCTATGGCGAGAGCTGGTTGAACGTGTTCAAAAACTTGGCGGATGCAAACAATATCAAGATTGTGGCTACGGAACGCTATGTACGTTCGGACACCTCGGTAACGGGTCAGGCCTTGAAGGTTTACGCCGCTAAACCGGATGTGGTTCTGGTGGCCGGCACGGGCGCGGCTGCCGTGTTGCCGCAAGTGACTTTGGTCAAGCAAGGCTACAAAGGGCAGATTTATCAAACGCACGGTGCCGCTTTGCCTGCGTTCTTGAGCCTGGGGGGCGAGCAGGTGGAGGGCACGATTCTGGCTGCCAGCCTGATGCTGGTGTTGCCTGAAATTGAAGACAGCAATCCTGCCAAGCCCATTGCTCAAGATTATATCCAGCGCTACTCCGAGCGTTATGGTCAGGCCCCTGCTACCTTTGGTGCCAACGTCTATGACGCCGGCCTATTGCTGGAAAAGGCGATTCCTGAAGCAGCCAGCAAGGCCAAACCGGGTACGCCTGAGTTTCGTTCTGCCTTGCGTGATGCACTGGAGCAAACTCGTGACTTGGTGGCAACCCAAGGTGTCTACACCATGTCGCCTGAGGACCATAGCGGCTTTGACGAGCGTGGTCGTGAACTGATCACTGTGCGTAACGGCCAATGGCGCTTGCTCAAACCGTAAGCAGATTTGAAGGCAGGTATGAAAAACGCGGCGTCACGCCGCGTTTTTTTGTGTTCCCTGATAGATAGAGGAAGGAAAGTCAGGCTGCTGTTCAAGCAGCCTGGCTGGGTAGGCTGAGCAAAATGTGAGGCTCTTCAACTTCAAGCTCAGTTTTCAGGTACTTGGCACCAAAACGGCTGAGCGCCACGGTCAGTTTGGCGGGAATGCCATCCAGAAGAATGTAGTAGTCTTCTTGGCCCTGCTCAATTTGCTGGACAACATCGGGTTGAGAGCGTTGCCAGCCCGCTCCTCCAAGATGGGTAATTCGTTCGTAAGGGTCCCGACGCATATCTTTCGTGACGTATGCAACCTCGATCATTTGCCACCTCATGAAGTTCTTGTTGGGACCTTCATCATTGGGCATAAGCAGGCTGGTAGCCATTAGGGATTTTACGAACCTTGAGGTTTATACCTTCAAAGCCTTGATCAGATAAGGGTCCAGGTCCGGCTGGCGCAGCAACCAGTTCTTGTAATCCTGTGGCACATCGGCAATAGCCATGCCCTTGTGTTTGCCAAAATGCAAAACGGTGGGAATGCGGGCGTGCTCGGAGAGCTGCCACAACTGTTCCCAGGTGTTGATGTTCTGCTTGAGCCCCAACAAATACTGCAGCAGCGACAGGCAATTGCGTACGTCGGCCAGTGCGCTGTGCGCGTTGCGCAGGCGCTCGCGAGCATTGGCGCGATCAATGTGATAAATCAGAGCAGATTGGCTGTAGCTATCCAGGCCTGGAATCAAGTGGCGCGATAAGGCCAAGGTACAGATACGCTTGATATTGGGGGAACCGGCTACCCCCCAGTCATAGTCCACATTGTGGCCGATGATGTATTGGGTGTCGGCAGGCAGCTTGAATTCGGTGTGCGGGGGGCAGTCCTGCAGCTCCTCGTCATAGATGTGATGCGTGGCCAAGGCGCCTAGCGTATTGGCTTGATCAGGCCGGTAGCGTTGCTCAAATTCTTCATTGACCAGCAAAAATACCGGGTCGCTCAAACGCAACCAAGCGGCCTCGATGACTTGAGGCTGGGCAGTGCCGGTGGTTTCAGTATCAAACAGCAGGGCAGACATACAGGAATCGCTAACAGACAAAGCCGTCATGGTAGTGCATGTGTCTGGCTTTGCCTATACGGGCTTGAGGCGAAACCCTTCAGGAGTTCCCCAGCGATTGGTGCGTAGTAGCCAGTGAGTCTGGCAGTTCAGACAGCGATACTGTGTTTCGTGGGCTCCGTCAGGAGATGGGGGGTGTTGCCCAAGTAAGCGCAAATCGGCATGCGCTTGGCTAGTACTGACACCCTGTGGCAAGGCCAAACATGCCTGGCACAAGGGCGAGCCGTAAACTGACGCCATATCACCGCTCCCTGATGTGTTGTTTCGTATTGATACATCAGTATCGGTTTGCTTACGGATAGCGTCAAGTACCTGTCTTGGGCTCGGGCAAATGATAGGAATAACTTTGATCCCTACCCGCGCGTTTTGCTTCGTACAAGGCAGTGTCTGCTTGGCGTAGCAACGCGTGTAGATCCAGGGTTGAAGAGTCCAAAGTGGCGATGCCCAAACTGGCAGTCATAGTCAGTTGTTGGTCGTTGTCCAGGCAAAAGGGCAGCAAGGAAATGCTTTTACGGACTCGCTCAGCAACAGCATGCGCTTGTAGTGCGCTGCAGTCCGGCAACAAAATACCAAATTCTTCTCCGCCTAGCCGGCCACATACATCGGTCTCGCGCAAAGCCAGTGAAATACGTTGGGTAACAGCGCTCAAGGCCAGATCGCCGACATGGTGGCCGTGGGTGTCGTTAACGGGCTTGAAGTGGTCGATGTCCAGAACGATGACGCTGATAGGAACCTGTTTCAAACGGCATTGGGTCAGTATTGTCTGGCTTTGCTGATAAAAAGCCTGTTTGTTGAGCAAGCCCGTCAGGTCATCGTGGTGGGCAAGTTGCTGCAGTTTTTCAACCGCCAGATTGCGTGCTGACATCAGGCTGGCGCTGGTGATCGAGGCCAGCGCAATGGAAGCAATCCCGATGCGCAGTGACAGCAGGTCTAGCGAGGAGTGGAACTGATTGGGCAAGAAGTACACCGGCGGGCTCAGGGCAAACAGCGTCCAGAGCACATAGAACAACGTCAGTAAGGTGGTCGAAAAGAGCGAGTAGCTAAGGGCGCACCACAATAAAGGCAGGACGGGAAAGGCCAGGGAGCCGGGGCCGTCAATCAGCAGGCTTAACAAGCTGGCCAATAACAAGGACAGAGCGGGCGCTAACTGGGCCAGGCTCATCAGGTGCGGTTCGTTCCAGTATTCCAGAAAGCGGCGCCAAGGGCGCGCGGGGGCGGTCAGGATGACGGGCAAGATAGCGCTATAGGAAATCAAGCTAGTCAGCATCCAGGACAGAATGGCCAAAGGCAAATCCTGATCGGTATGCAGATACAGGGCAAAACCGCCTAGCAAGGCAGATAAAACGCAGGCCAGGCCGTAGTAGGAGGCCAGGGTCAACATCGCCTGGGGGCGACGCAGGGAAAGATCCAACTGGCGATTGCGGGTGATCAGCCAATACGCCAGGCTGACGCCGCTGACATCGGCTACGGTCAAAAGCAGCGCAATGGGTAGGGGATTGGTGGCAAGCAGCTCGGCACAGAAATAGGCCAGCGTAATGAGTAGCCAGTTAAATTTTTGACTGGCCCAGTCTGGGCGGCGGATAAACAGACCCAGAAGCACAGCTTCGGTAGGCCAGAAGATGGTTAGTGCATCGGAATGGTGCAGCTTGGTACCCAGCAGGGTCAGAAGTAGGACCAGGCTGAACAGGAAAAACCGGGAGAGATAGGAGTAGCGCCGGGGTGGGCGCAAGCAGAAAGCCTGCTTTGGTTTCATATCCGTTGCCATAGGAGCGCACGCTCAACGTGGACGCTTTACAGCGTCGGATAAGTTTTAAGCCGCCACTATTTTAGGACGAAAGCAGGAATGGCCATTACAGATTGTAATTATGTGTTATCAAATGAGACTAATACGGGGCTGTATCTGATTGCCCCGTATTAATTAGGGAACATATTCTTAATTCAGAGCGGGCATGGGATGGCGAGGGGCCACGTGATGCACGTCCTGCAGGCGGAAGCGAAACCGTACGTTGGCATCCTGACTATGGGCGTCGGCAGTGTAGGTGGTGCAGCCGTGTACAGGTGAACTGAAGATCACGGTACCAGCCATACGAGGGCCGTTTTTAGGTTGCAGATACACCGTATCGCCAATGCGAATATCGGTTTTATTCAAGGCAATATGGTCAGGGCGCGAGATCAAACCAGTTGGATAGACGTTTTTCATATTTTTTTCCTTATCGTGTGGTGTCATTACATCGTTTTTTTATTGAGATTTGATGACACCATGATGGACCAGCCTCCACACGGAGGTCAGGCCATTGCTATTTCAATGTAGAGCATCGCTGACTGGACAATAACAATGTCAAGCAAACGTACTCTGTGACAGCATGGACAGCGCCTTATTCGTTTGCCAAGCATATGGACGGAGCAAGTAGTCCGCTACGATGCAAAAAATAAGTCTGGATGTGGCTGCCGTCGCCGTAGTAAATGAATACCCGCATGTTTGGGGACATGCCAGAAGGTCAAAGGGACCTGTTTACGTGGGTATATTCAAGAAAATATTGATCGCACGTTCTTGATGTAATGGATATATGGGCGCGATCAACTAACTATTAAGTCATAGGTTTGCGATGTTGTCAAGTGTCAGGGGGACGTCATTGCTGCAGGTCGATGTTTCTAATCCACTTCTTTGCACGCTATCGTCAAAGCAGGGGCGGGCTGTTGAACAGGCTGTTTTAGAATACGTTCTTTATCTTGCCTTTTGTTGTTGCCTCCCATGATTACCATCACCGGCTTGTTCACCCATCCCATCAAATCCTGTGCAGCCCAGGCGCATCCGCAGGGCGTTGAGGTTAGCGTTGCGGGCCTGGCCCACGATCGCGAGTGGGTCGTTGTTGACCAGCAGGGCGTATTCATGACGCAGCGTCGCTGGCCGCGTATGTCTTTGATTCGACCATTGGTACAGGATGGGCAGATTACGGTCCAAGCGCCCGGTATGGAGACGTTGAGCTGGTCTCTGGATGCTCCGGTAGGGGATAACGTCGCCGTCTCTGTGCGTATCTGGAGTTCAGATACGTTGGGCCGGGATGAAGGCGATCAAGTCGCGCAATGGTTTAGCGACTTTTTGCAAACCCCTTGTCGGGTATTGCGTAACCATAGTCGTGCCCGTCGGTATGTCCTGACTGAACGGGTACGCCCTTGGGAAGAAAAGTCTCAGGGCTGGCGCCAGATCGGTGATCAGCTAAACGGTTTTGGTTTTGCCGACGCCTTGCCTTTTTTGTTCACCAATGAGGCGTCCCTGGAAGAGCTCAATCGCCTGGTTCTGCAGTCTGGGGAGCAAGCGGTGCCCATGGATCGTTTCCGTGCCAACGTCGTTTTCACGGGTTTGCCCGCCTACGAGGAAGACTACGTCCTGGGTGTGAGCAGCGAGGGTCTGAGCTTTGCGTTTGTCCGTCAGTGCACCCGTTGCCCTATGCCCAACGTGAACCAGCGAACGGCCGAGGTGGGCACACAACCCGGTTTGGCCTTGGCGCAAAGTCGCCAGTTTCCGCAAGGCACCTTGTTTGGCATGCAAGCCATGCTGGTTGAATCCCGGTCTCAGAGGCTGACGATTGGCCAGACCTTGGACGTGGAATACAGCTTTTAAGCATTAACCGGCGCCGGATCAGGCGTAGTCCAGGGGCAGACGTGTCGTGAACTTGATCTGCTCCATGGCAAAACTGGAGCTGACATCGGTCAGCTCTATTTCCGAGATCAGTCGCTGGTAAACCCGGTCAAAGCTTTTGATATCCGGCACGACGACACGTAGTAAATAGTCGGTATCGCCGCTCATGCGATAGAACTCCACAATCTGTGGGATTGCCTCGACCACCGCCGAAAACTGGCTGTACCACTGCTTGTTGTGCTGATTGGTCTTGATAGCCACAAATACCGTGACTCCTACATTCAGCTTTTCTGAACTGACTAGCGCCACCCGCTTTTCGATATAGCCCTCTTGTTCCAGACGTTGTATGCGTCGCCAGCAGGGAGTGCTGGACAAACCCACCCGATCGGCAATTTCCTGGATCGCCAAGGTGGCATCGTTTTGTAGGATCTCCAGGATGTGCTTGTCGAATTTATCCAGCATAGAAATAATTTCCTAATAATATCGGTAGTTGTAGATTTTTATTCTCTGAATTCTGCCTGTGGTAGCGTGAAAACGCAATAATTGTCCCTGGGCTCTTGCGTAGACTGTTTCCATTCGTCTTTAGCGATCACGATCAGGAAAACAGCATGCAGGACTGCGATTATCAAAATACGCGTTTGACGCATTTAGGCCGGGACACCCGCGTGTCGGCTGGCTTTGTGAATGTGCCCGTTTGTCGTGGCTCGACTATTTTGGCCGACAATCTGGAGCAATGGGCCCAGCGCAAGGAACCTGACAATCCCTATGTTTCTTATGGCCGCTTCACCAACCCTACCTTGCAAACCTTGACGCAAGCCGTGGCCGAGCTGGAAGGCGGTTTTCAGGCCAGCCTGTTCCCGTCTGGCTTGGCGGCGTGTACCCATGCTTTGTTGGGCATGCTGGAAGTCGGGGATCATTTGCTGATACCGGATTCGGTCTATGGACCGGTACGCGCGTTTGCGCAGCAGGTACTGGCTAGCCGGATGGGTATTCAGGTTCAGTTTTACGAGCCGTCTTTGGGGGAGGAGATAGCCAGCCTGATTCGTCCCCATACCAAGGTGGTGTACGTAGAGTCGCCCGGTTCGGCCACCTTCGAGATTCAGGATATTCCGGCCATTGCACGTTGTGCGCATGCGGTCGGGGCGTATGTGCTTTTGGACAATACCTGGGCTACCCCCTTGTTTTTTAATCCGTTTGAACATGGCGTGGATGTGTCTATCCAGGCTGCCACCAAATATCTGACGGGGCATTCCGATGCCTTGCTGGGAGTTGCCACGGCCAATGAACGCGCTTGGCCGTTGCTGCGTCGGGCGGCGCATGATTTTGGTCAGACAGCCGGGCCTGATGATGTCTTTTTGGCCTTACGGGGCATGCGTACCCTGGGAGTGCGTTTACGTCAGCACCAGTCCAGTGCCTTGCAGATTGCCCGTTTTCTGGAACATCATCCGCAGGTACAACAGGTTTTGCATCCGGCGCTGGAGTCTCATCCCGGCCATGCGATCTGGAAGCGGGATTTTACCGGTTCTACGGGCTTGTTCGGTGTGGTGCTGGAACCGTTGAGCCAAGCGCAGTTATCTCTATTTTTCAAGACCTTGCGCCTGTTTGGTATCGGTCTATCCTGGGGCGGGTTCGAGAGCCTGGCTTTGCCTATGGATATGCCCAAGCGCAACGGGCGCGCCTTGTTCGGGCAGGGGCAGTTGTTGCGTTTGCATGTAGGGCTGGAAGAGCCCCAGCACCTGCAGCAAGATCTGGCACAGGCTTTGGATGCGGCCTATGCCCTTAACACGTCCAGAAACACAGAGGGGCTGTGCTTAGTTGCCCAGCAGGCTTAACTGCTGGTTTTCCTGTCGGGCGATCAGGCGGCGCGTCTGTTCTTCATTGATGTCCAGACTGGGATCGTCCAAAGAAGGTTGAGCGGGGCTGGAGATGCGTTCTGCAATTCGGTTCCATCGCAGCCCCAGTTTGCTGGGCTTGGCCGGGCGGCGACGGCTGCGCGGGGCGGTTTCCTGTTGGTCGGGCGAGTACTGGGTCAGGTCAAACTGGCCTGTAACGATACCCACTTGCTTGAGCAGAACCATGGCTTGCAAGGGACTTTTGAAACTGCGCGGATCTTTGCTGCGGGCGGTAACCAGCACCGCCTGACCGGCACGCGTGGCCACTTGTACAAAAAAATGATTGCCTTGTCCTTTGATGGACACACCTAAAATGCCCCCGGCTTGCGTGGCGGCACGCAGCTGCTGCAGGGTGAAGGTGACGATTGCGCCTTGACAGGGCAAAGAGGACATAAATTAGCGCTCAATAAAGAAAGCCCGCCGTTGCGGGCTGGTCGGGCAAACAGCTACGTCCCCGCAAGAGGGGACTCAAGGGCGACATTATGCCAAAAAATAGGCGGTTCGTGGTTTGGACAGCACAAGACGGAAGGACGTCTTGTGCAGGCTGAGCCTTAGGCTGCGGCCTGTGCGCACAGACGCGGCAGGATGTGGTTAGCCAGCAAAGGGGCCAGCGTCAGCGAACGGATTTCTTGCGGGCTGACCCAGCGGGCTTCTTCCAGCTCGGCAGCGGCCTGAATGTCGCGGTCTACTGTCAACGTAAACACGTGGGCATGAACCATATGGCCAGGCTCATTGGCGGCAGGGCTTTCAAAGTAGGCTTCGTACCGGGCCTGGGCGGTTTCTTCCGCTTTCAAGCCCAGTTCTTCATCCAGTTCACGTTGCAAGGCTTGCAAGGGCGTCTCGCCTGCTTCCAGCTTGCCACCGGCTTGCATGTAATAGGCGCTGCCACATTTACGGACCAGCAAAATTTGTCCGGCAGAGTTGGTGATGTAGGCGGCAGCCAGCAAGATGACAGGATGAGACATGGGTTCTTCAAGCAAAAGGGGTCAAGCCAGGATCGGTTCAAGCAGGCTATTTTTGCACAGGCTCGGAAGGGGTGTCATCCAGGGTTTTGGCTCGCAGCAAATAACGAGTGGCGAAAATGCCCGGAATTAACAAGCCCAGTCGATACCAGCCCAAGTGACTGGTCAGCCAGGCCGAGGCGGCCAGCGACAGCCACAACATGATCAGCGCCCGACGTTTGGCTTTGCGGGTCAAGCCTTGGCCGTTTTCCCAGTTGCGCAAATAAGGGCCCAGATGGCGCTGGTCCAGCAGCCATTGATGAAAGCGGGGGGAGCTACGGGAGAAGCACCATGCAGCCAGCAGCACAAAAGGCGTGGTAGGCAGCAAGGGTAAAACAGCGCCGGCAATGGCCAGCGCTACACATACCCACCCGGCAACCATCAGGGCGTAACGCATCATGCTTAGCGGGGAACGCGTCCCAGCATGTAGAACTCGTCATTGCAGCGCATGGACATGAAGTTGGCCATGCGGTTGCTCAGACCAAAAAAGGCGCTGATGCCGGCAATGTCCCAGGCGTCTTCGTCGCTGAAGCCGTGCTCGTGCAGGGCCTGGAAGTCCGCGTCTTCAATCTCCTGGGCGTTTTGCGAGACTTTCATGGCGAATGCCAGCATGGCTTTTTGACGCGCCGGAATATCGGCCTTGCGCCAGTTCACGGCAACCTGGTCTGCCACCAACGGGTTCTTGGCGCGGATGCGCAAAATCGCACCGTGGGCAATGACGCAGTAATGACACTGATTGGCGGCAGAGGTAGCCACCACAATCATTTCCCGATCGGCATGGCTCAAACCACTGGGCTTTTCCATCAACGCGTCGTGATAGGCAAAAAAGGCGCGAAACTCGTCAGGGCGGTGTGCCAGAGCCAGAAATACATTCGGAATAAAACCGGATTTTTCCTGTACGGCTTCAATACGACTGCGAATATCCTCGGGCATGTCGGCCAGGGTAGGGACGGGATAACGGCTGATAGCGGGTTGTGCTTGTGTCTCGGGCATGGCTTGTCTCCAGGTGAAAATGGATGTTCTAGTTCATCGAGTAATTAAATCCAGCTACGCAAAGGTGTCCAGGGTCGGTCAAGACGATATAATGACATATTGATCCTGCCGCGGGCACGGCTCTGCTATAGAGTCTTACGGGCGGAACTGTACTTGCACACCACTACTGACGCGATAATGACAACCATCCTTGAATCTCTTCCAGTCGGCCAGAAGGTCGGCATTGCCTTTTCCGGTGGCCTGGACACCAGCGCTGCACTTTTGTGGATGCGCAATAAGGGCGCGATCCCTTACGCATACACCGCGAACCTGGGTCAGCCTGACGAACCCGATTACGATGCGATTCCCCGCAAGGCCAAGGAATACGGTGCCACGCTGGCCCGTCTGGTGGACTGCCGTCAGCAACTGGTGGCTGAAGGGATTGCCGCCTTGCAGTGCAACGCCTTTCACATCACCACCGGCGGTGTCACCTACTTCAACACCACGCCTATTGGCCGTGCTGTGACCGGCACCATGCTGGTTGCTGCCATGAAAGAAGACGACGTCCATATCTGGGGCGACGGCAGCACCTATAAGGGCAACGACATCGAGCGTTTCTACCGCTACGGTTTGTTGACCAACCCTGAGCTGAAGATTTACAAGCCTTGGCTGGACCAGACGTTTATTGATGAGCTGGGTGGCCGTGCCGAGATGTCCGAGTACATGCAGGAAAACGGTTTCGACTACAAGATGTCGGCCGAGAAAGCCTACTCCACCGACTCCAATATGCTGGGTGCCACGCACGAAGCCAAGGATCTGGAATACCTGAACGCCGGTATCAATATCGTCAAACCCATTATGGGCGTGGCTTTCTGGCGTGACGACGTGGCTGTGGCCGCTGAAGAGGTGCGTGTGCGCTTCGAGGAAGGCCAGCCTGTTGCCTTGAACGGCGTGGAATTCGCCGACCCGGTGGAACTGATGCTGGAAGCCAACCGCATCGGCGGCCGTCATGGTCTGGGCATGAGCGACCAAATTGAAAACCGCATTATCGAAGCCAAGAGCCGTGGCATTTACGAAGCTCCCGGCATGGCCTTGCTGCACATCGCTTACGAGCGCCTGGTGACCGGCATCCACAACGAAGACACCATCGAGCAGTACCGCATCAACGGTTTGCGTTTGGGCCGCTTGCTGTACCAAGGCCGCTGGTTTGACCCACAAGCCATTATGCTGCGTGAAACTGCCCAGCGCTGGGTGGCTCGTGCTGTTACGGGCGAAGTGACTCTGGAACTGCGTCGCGGTAATGACTACTCCATCCTGGATACGGTTTCGCCTAACCTGACCTACAAGGCCGAGCGCCTGAGCATGGAAAAAGTGGACAGCATGTTCTCGCCACGCGACCGTATTGGTCAACTGACCATGCGCAATCTGGACATCGTGGACACACGTGATAAGTTGTTCACCTACACCCAGGTTGGCCTGCTGGCTCCTGCTGCCGGTTCGGCTGTGCCTCAGCTCAAAGACAGCAAGAAGTGAGACATCGCGGCAGATCGGGGGGCTCTGAGTAGAACCCCTGATTTGAAGTAGCAGTGTCAAAACACCCCAATGCCCGATTCAACAGGCATTGGGGTGTTTTTTATGGAGTTGGCCCAGCGTTCCTGAGCCGTTCTGTTTAATGGCTGCAGTTGTCGCTACTTGCTTGAGTACGCAGAGCGGTACGAGCCTATCGTCAATTTGGTTTGATGAGACCAGCAAGACGCAAGCTGCGCTTAGCGTGCGTCGGGCATCGAATCAGTCGATCAGTTTTCCGCTTGGCTCATGAAAGGCGAACGGGCCATCGAACTGACCCACTGTGGCGGTATGGGTGACGATCTGGCCGTGATTACTCAGTGCATGAACGGCGTAGCCCGGTGGTTCCAGCGTCCAGGCCGAGGTGGCATCCTCAGCTAGGTCCAGGCAGACCTGGTGGGCAACAGAGGGGGCGGTGCTGGCAATGGTTCCGCCAAAGCGGATCTGTATATTGCGATGCAAATGTCCGCTGATTACACGTTCCACATTGCTATGCTGACGCACAATCGCCTCCAGTTGTTCTGCCCCGTTCAGTAGGCCAATCTTGTCCATATGGCCGATCAGGGTGTTGAAAGGAGGGTGATGCAAGGCAATGACGGTGGGGCGCTTGGGCTGTGCGCTCAGTTCGGCTGCCAGCCAGTCCAGTTGCTCCTGATCCAGACTTCCCGCACTGGCACCCGCGACGGCACTGTCCAGGGCCAACAGTCTTAACTCACCCATATCCACGCCGTAGCAAACGGGGCCGGTCTTGCCCAAGTAAGTATGCTCGGGAAAGCTTGCGCGTAATTGCTGTCGATCGTCATGGTTTCCGGGCAGCAGGTACACAGGAATCGTTCCTAGAGGGGCAAGCAAGCGGCGCAAGTGGGCATATTCCTGCGGTCTGCCAAAATCAGTCAGATCGCCCGTCAGCACGATCGCATCTGGCTTTTGGGGCAGGGTCAGAGCGTGCTCTATGGCCTGTTTCAGATAGGGTGCGGTATTCAGGCGCCCATAGGCCAGCCTGCCTTCTTCCCGGATATGCGGGTCTGTCATTTGAATCAGTAGTGTTTTCAGCATCTTTTTCCGAGCTCCCTTAGGTGGGCGCTTTCTGTGTCAACGGTTCGGTGGGGAAGGTAAGTGGCGTGTTCAGGATCAGGGTTGATTAGGGACATCCTGGGAGTGTGTCACGGTGCCTGGCATCAGTTTTATGGGATTGATCCGAATGCCCACGATACTGCCGACCATCGCTGTGTGATCCCGATCAACTTCGGCAATCATGTCTGCCTGGCCTTCGACGCCTAGTGTCAGTTGCACCCTTCCTCCCATAAAACTGCGTTGACGCACCTGTGCCTGTGCCCAGCCTATTGGTCTGTTCATGGAAACGTCAATATCTTCTGGCCGGACCAGCAACTGATCGGTGCCGAGCAAGGTCTCGGGGCAGGGCAGGCATAGATCGGCTAGCTGAATATCCTTGTTCAGCAGGTTTTGCGCTGTACGTTGCAGTACATTCACACGCCCCAAAAAGGTCGCCACAAAAGGGTGGGCCGGGTTGCGGTACAGGCTTTCACCGTCACCGGTTTGAACAATACGGCCCTCGTGCATGACGGCCAGCCGATCGGCAATCGCAAAGGCTTCCTGCTGATCGTGGGTGACATGAATGGCCGTGATGCGTAAACGCCGCAGTAGTTCGGCCAGTTCATCGCGTAAGGAGATTTTCAACTTGGCATCCAGGGCGGCCAAGGGTTCGTCCAATAGCAGGACGCGGGGCTGATTCGCAATGGCTCGCGCAATGGCGACCCGCTGTCGTTGGCCCCCGGACAGCGCAGAGGGCAGACGTTTTTCCAGGCCATTCAGACGCATGAGATCGACCAGCTCGCCGACTCGTTCTTGGCGCAGGGTTGGTGCCATGCCCTTGATTTTAGGGCCATAAGCGATATTGGCTTCTACCGTCATAGAGGGGAACAAAGCGTAGTGTTGAAACACCATGCCTACCTCGCGCTTTTCAATAGGCAGATGGGTGACATCTTGCCCATCGAACAGAATGCGGCTGCCGGCGTCTGGCATTTCCAGACCGGCGATCAATCGTAGCAAGGTGGTTTTTCCACAGCCCGAAGGCCCGAGCAAGGCCATGACTTCACCGGGGTCGATGTCCAGTGTGCTGGGATGCAAACCCCGCGTGCCATCCGCATAGGTTTTGGCGCATTGTTCGATACGTACCGGGACGTGTTTATTTTCCATCGTGTTTCTCCAGCAAGCGCGCCAGTGTTTGCAGCCCCCAGAGCACGGGCAAGATGACGAGCATGAAAATCAGTGTATAGGCCGAGCCCACTTCGATACGCATCGACGCGTAGCTGTCAGCCAGCCCCACGGGCAGGGTGCGGGTCAGTGGCGTATGCAGCATCCAGGTCAGGTTGAACTCGCCCAGGGACAAGGTGAACACCATCAAGCTGCCCGCCACAATCGCGGGCAGGATGGCGGGCAGCAAGATGCCGAAAAAGATCTGGCTAAAGCTGGCACCCAGGGATCGGGCGGCTTCTTCCAGATCAGTCAGGCTACGTTTTTGCAGGGCTGCACTGGTGGTGCGCACCATAAAGGGCAGGGTGAACACAATGTGGCCCACCAAAATGAACCAGAAGCTTTGCCGAAAACCTTGTAAGGAGCCGTAGGCCAGCAGCAGGGCTAACGCCGAGGCCAGCCCGGGAACGGCGACTGGCAAGGTCAGCAGTTCCTCAAAGGCTCGGGCCAGGCGCGAGCGGCTGCGAGCCAATGCGTAGGCACAGGGCACACCAAGCACAATGACAGCCAGTACGCAGAGTAAAGCCAGTTGCAGTGATAGCCAGACCGTACCGCCATAGTTCACCCAGACCTGTTCCAGCCATTTCAGGGTCAGGCCGCTTTTCAGGCCCAGTCGATAGTTGTTGACCAGGCCCGCCATCACCGAAATCAGGATGGGACCCAGCAGAAACAAAACAGTGAGGCCAGTGACCGCCAAAAGCAAAGGAGCAGGGCGATGCATGCTGCCAGAAGAGATCGTCTTCATGGAACCCTCACGCGATGACGGAGGGGTCGCGCACGAGACGCCGAGCCATCCACAAGGTAAACCATGTCAGCAGCCCCAATGAAATGGATAGGCTGGCGGCCAGGGTGAAATTCGCATAATTGGTAAATTCGTTATAGATGGTGATGGGCAGTACTTCGTAGCGGCTGGACAGGGTGAAGGCCGTGCCGAAGGCGCCCATGGAGGTGGCAAACACAATGGCGCCACAGGACAAGGAGGTAGGTGCGAGTTCCGGTATCCAGACGTCTCTGGCGACGGCCCAACGCGAGGCACCGCAAGAGCGTGCCGCTTCTTCCAGATTGCGGTCGATGGATTCTGCCGCCGCAGTGTAGGTGGCAATGGCGCGGGGCAGTGAAAAGTACAGGTAGGCCAGAAACAGACCTAACAGGCCATAGGCAAAGGTCACGCGTCCCAATCCCAGACCCTGTGTAATTTGGGCCAGCAGCCCCTGCCGGCCACCCAGCAAAATAATGAAAAAACCGACAATCACCCCAGGGAAAGACAGGGGCAGGGTCATCAAGGAGAGCAGCAGACGCTTGGCAGGGACGCGATAGCGAGCCATCACAATTCCTACCATGGCGCCCAATATCAGGGTCGCCAGCGTCACGATGGCAGACAGGAGCAGCGTTTGCAGCAGGGCCTGCAAGTAACGTCCTGATGTCAGAACGACCCAATAGGTGTGCATGCCTTCTTGTGCGGGTAGTGCCAGGAGCTGTGCTGCAGGCAAGAGCCAGAAGGCGGCAAAGAAAGCGACAGCGGGGGCCGAGCACAGGGGTAACAGGTATTTGCGTTGCATACGCTAACTCCACATCTCAGAGGGCCGCTTAGCGGACCTCGGCCAGGTAACGTTCGGCAAAGGGTTTCTGGCCTTGTGCCATGCGGTCATAGTCAATTGCTTTGGCACGGGCGTATTCGCTGTCAGGCAAAAAGCGCGACTGTGCCTGTTCGCTGATGGCGCTGCTGCGAACCGGACGCAGGAAGGCATTGGCCCAGATGGATTGACCTTGCTCGGAAAGCACAAAATCCAGCACTTTACGTCCCTCTTCGGTGTGCGGTGCCTTGTTGACCAGCGACATCACGTAAGGAACCACAATCGTGCCTTCTTGCGGAATCACGAAGGCCACATCTTCTCCGTCCTTGTATTGGGCGCGATAGGCGCTGAAGTCATAGTCCAGCAAGATAGGGATCTCGCCGGAAATCAGGCGCGCATAGGCGGTTTGCTTAGGGACAATGGGGTTGTTTTGCTGCAGGGCCTTGAACCAGTTGATGGCCGGATCAAAGTTATCCATCGTGCCGCCCAGGGCTTCATTGATGGCCACGGCGCCCACATAACCCACGAAGGCGGACGAAGGATCCAGGTAACCGACCAGACCTTTGTATTCCGGTTTGAGCAAGTCGTTCCAGGAGGCAGGGACCGGTACATCGCCCAAGGCTGATTTGTTGACCATGATGCCCATGGTGCCGGAGTGAATGGCAAACCAGTGGCCTTGCGGATCCTTTAAGCCTTCCGGAATCTGCTCCCAGCCCTTGGGTTTGTAGGCCTGCGTCACGCCTTCTTTCTGGGCCTGAATGGCGAAGGTAATACCCAGATAGGTCACATCGGCCACCGGGTTGGCCGATTCGGCAACCAGTTGGGCCAGCGACTGACCGGAGTTCTTGTTGTCTGGAGGCACGGTAATGCCGGTGTGCTGTTTGATGGCCTCGATCTGGCTGGCCCAATCAGCCCATTCGGGTGGGCAGTTGTAGCAAATCGCCGTCTGTGCGGCGGCCGCATTGCCCAATGTCAGCATGGCCAATGGCAATGCGAGGCGGCAGGCCAGTGTGCTCAGGATGTGTTTCATGGTTGGTCACTCCAGTTAGTAGGTGGGTCTAGATAAAGCCGGCATGGCTTGCAAGCAGGGGTGTTGCGGGAAAGTTTCCCGGAAAGGAAGGCACAGCATTGTCAGGGCGCCTGTAGTTGGAACGGAGAGGGGGCGCAGGACTCACCCGGATCAAAGGTGTAGGGCAGCAATATCGACTCTTGAGCCGGGACAGCTTGCTGCCGGGCGATAGAACCCAGCAGCAGGCCAATGCACTGGCGGCCAATTTCCTCATTGGGTTGAGCAATGGTGGCCGGGCGAGGGAACAGCTCAGCCCCCAGGCCAATGCCGTCAAAGCCGATGATGCTGATGTCCTGGGGTACGCGTAAACCGATCTGCTGGGCGGTGCGCAGACAACGAATGGCAATCAGGTCATTGGAGCCAATGACGGCCGTAGGCCGATCAGCCTGACGCAGCAGTCGGGCGACGCTGGCCAAATGAATGCCGCCTTCTGTGGAGGCAGGGGCTGTCGGGTCCTCAGGAGGGTGATCCATAAAAGGTACTTCCAGTAGCGGCATGGGGGCCAAGCCCGCGCTTTCCATTCCTTTGAGGTAACCGCAACTGCGTTGTTGGGCCCGGTCCGAGACATGCAAATGTCCGCTCACCATGGCAATGCGGCGATGCCCTTGGGTGGCAAGGTGACCAATCAGCTCAACCATGGCTTGCTCACCATTGACGCTGACGCAAGGGTGTTCGGGATGCTGGTTGTAGGCCAGTACATAGGGGCAGGGTGTGGTGCTCAAGCGTTCCAATGCCGGGGACGTGGCCGGATTGGAGACCACCAGCACAATGCCTTCGACATTGCTGGCCAACAGCAGAGCTACGGCCTGGGATTCACGTTCGACGTGGTATTCCGTAAAGAAGGGCAAGATGGCGTAGCCGGCATGGGCGGCGGTATCGGCTATCCCTTTCAGGCACTCGGCAAAGACGGGGTTCAGCAAAGTAGGCAAGACCACGCCAATCACACGGCTGCGTTGGCTACGCAGGCTGCGGGCCGAAGCATTGGGTTGATAACCCAGGGCCTGGATGGCAGTTTGCACACGCAGTAGGGTTTTTTTACCCACTTTCTCTGGTTCGTTGAGCGCACGCGATACCGTGGCAACCGATACCTGCGCTGCCTTGGCAACATCCAGGATTCCAACATTGGCCATGACATTCAGCCGTCAAAATGAAAACGATTACATTTGAGCAAAGGCATATGTCAGGCAAATGACGAATCGGTTTTTTTCCTGCCGGGCGCCAAGAACCTTATCGGGTTTCGTGGCCGGAAGCATCGTTCCTCACCAAAATTGATGCCACTTATACGAGCGGGATCTGAAACAGATCCTGGTCTTGATGCGGCGGATTCTACAGTGGGCTCTCCTGAACAACAGGCCTGCGCGGTCAGGCTTTCACGTCATGAAACCCATTCTTGTTTTGCAGCACGAGGCTACACAAGGGCCAGGTGTATTACTGGATCATCTGGAGAAAAACGGCCTTTGCTATCAACTACTGATGTCACCGCTGGAGGGGAGAGCACCGGTCTTGGCACGTGATTACAGCGGGATTGTCGTCTTGGGCAGCGACCATAGTGTTAACGAGGATCTGCCCTGGATAGTGTGTGAACAGGCGCTTTTGCAGGATGCAGTCCAGCGCCATGTTCCTGTGCTGGGCCATTGCTTTGGGGCGCAGCTTCTGGCCCGTTCTCTGGGCGCCAAGGTGCAGCGCAGCCCGTATCCGAATATAGGCTGGGGCCAGGTCTGGAGCAGCCCTTATGCCCAGCGTGTGATGGGCCTGCCCAGACGTGCTGTGCTGTTTAACTGGCATTACGACACTTTTCAGATTCCTTCGGGTGCCAGCCGGACGTTGTATGGCCCTCATTGTCTGAACAAGGGCTTTGGCTTGGGCCCGCATTGGGCTTTTCAAGGTCATCTGGAAGTGACTGCCGATAGCATTCGGCAGTGGTGCGACCACGGTCGCCACGAGCTGGCGCAGGTATACGGTCCTGCCGCTCAGGATGCTGACCATATCTTGCTTGGGCTGGATCAGCATGTGAGCACCTTGCATCTTCTTGCCAGACAGACTTACCAGCGCTGGACAGATCAGTTGCTGGAGCGCTCCGGGTTTGCCCGCACCCAAATCCATATGCCGTCTTTATACGCAGGCCAGTAAACACTGCTCTGAATTTATGCCGCCAATTCTAGACTTTCTCTGTCTGCTGCAAGCCAGCATTGAGAGGGAGTGTGGAATGAGTGCGTCTTTTTTTACGGTTCTGGCAGGAGGGATTTCTATGGGACTGTTTATTTATTTGTTCTATGCCTTGATAAAGGCCGAAAAATTTTAACTTCAGGCCGACAAGTGTTCATTGTTTGGAACAGGTGTGCATATGAGTGATTTTCTATTTCTAGCGGTGCTGTTCGCGTTCTTTGCGATGGCGACCGGATTTATTCTTGGTCTTGAGAAACTGTAAGAGGTGCTGTCATGCTGGACGATCTGATGCAGTTTCTAGTTATTTTGGCCGTCTCAACGGTCTTGTTAGTGGTGGTGGGTAAATGGATTGCCCATTTTTTCAGCAGCCCGAATCACAGTTTGATGGAGCGCGGTACGTATCGGCTGCTGGGTGTGAATCCTGAAGAGAAAATGTCCTGGAAGCGATATGGCCTGGCGCTTTTATTGAGCAACGCCGCCATGTTGCTTCTGGGATATGTTCTTTTGCGGGTGCAGGGCTGGATTCCCGGAGACAGCCTGCAGCGTGCCGCACAAACGCCAGACTTGGCCTTTAACACGGCCGTGTCCTTTACGACCAATACCAATTGGCAGGCGTATTCGGGCGAATCCAGTCTGTCCAATTTTTCCCAAATGGCGGCCATCACCTTTTTGATGATGATCAGTGCCACCACGGGTCTGGCGGCGGCAGGTGGTTTCATCCGTGGCTTAAGCCGTAAAAGCTCGGCTGATATTGGTAATTACTGGGTGGACTTTACCCGTTCTTTGTATCGCCTGCTCTTGCCGTGCAGCTTCTTGCTGGCCTTGTTTTATATCTGGCAAGGTATGCCGCAAACACTGAGTTCTGAGGTCGTGGTCAACACGCTGGAAGGACTCAAGCAGCAGATTGTTTTGGGACCCGTGGCCAGTCTTGAAAGCATCAAGCATGTGGGAACCAATGGGGGCGGCTTCTTTGGCATGAACGCGGCGCATCCTTTTGAGAACCCCACGCCGCTGACCAATACCGTGCATATGCTTAGCATGTTGCTGGTGCCCTCGGCCCTGACCTATGCCTTTGGCTCCATGCTGGCTCGTCGCCGGCAGGGCTGGGCCTTTTTTGCGGCCTTTCTGGGGATGTTCATCGGTTTTCTGTCCCTGATCTACAGCGCCGAGCAAGCAGGCAATCCTTTGTTGACGCCTTTGGGAGTCGATCAGACCCAAAGCAGTACGCTGGGTGGGGGCAATCTGGAGGGTAAAGAACTGCGTTTCGGTGTGGCGCAAAGCAGTCTGTTTGCGACGGTGACCACCGCAGCTACCACTGGCTCGGTCGATGCCATGCATGCGTCGCTGACCCCTTTGGGCGGCTTGGTGCCGATTGCTCAAATGATGCTGAACAATGTGTTTGGCGGGATCGGGGTGGGCTTTATCAGCCTGGTCAGTTACGCCATTCTGACCGTGTTTCTGGTGGGCATGATGATAGGACGCAGCCCGGAGTTTTTGGGCAAGAAGATCGAGGCCCGGGAGATGAAGTACGTGATGCTGGCCATGCTGGCGCACGCCTTCAGCATTCTGGGGTTTACGGCCTTGGCCAGCGTACTGCCGTCCACCATGGACAGCCTCTCGAACATGGGGCCGCATGGTTTCAGTGAAGTTCTGTACGCCTACACCTCGGGTACGGCCAATAACGGTTCGGCCTTTGCCGGTTTCAACGCGAACACGCCTTTCTTCAACACCACGATCGGGCTGGCCATGCTGGTCGGGCGTTATCTGACTTTATTGCCGTTGCTGGCTCTGGCCGGTGTGCTGGCGGCCAAAAAAGCCGTTCCTGCTGGTCCAGGAACCTTGTCGACGGCCACCCCTTTGTTTACTGGCCTGTTGATTTTCGTGGTCCTGGTGGTGGGCGGTCTTACTTTTCTGCCTGCTCTGGCGCTGGGCCCGATTGTGGAGCACCTGTTGATGCTCGATGGCATTACTTTTTGAGGATTGACTGTCATGTCTACCCATCAATTTATGGTTTCAACCCCAGTGGCACCGACGGTGAAAAGCCTGCTGCGTCCCGTGTTGCTGTCGGCTGTGTTTTTTATGCTTCTGACCGGGATTGCCTATCCCTTGGCAACGACTGTCATCGGGACGGCTTTGTTCCCGGAGCAGGCAAATGGCAGCTTGATTGAGCGTGATGGCCAAGTCGTGGGTTCACGCCAGATTGGCCAATATTTCAGTCAGCCAGAGTATTTTCATGGCCGCCCCAGTGTGACCCTGGGTGTGGACACTTCAGATCCATCCAATAGTATCTCGCAGCCCTATAACGCCGCCGCTAGCGGGGGCAGCAATCAAGGGGCATTAAGCAAGAATTTGCTCAATGCCGTGGCAGAGCGAAGCAAGGCTTATCGTCTGATGAATGGTTTGGCAGAGGATGCCCCCGTACCTGTCGATGCCGTGACAGCGTCGGCATCGGGTCTGGATCCGCATATCTCGGTGGCTAATGCCCGTTTGCAGGCTGCGCGTATTGCCAGGGTGCGCGGCATGTCGCTGGAACAGGTGCTGGCCTTGATTGATCGCTATACCCATGCTCGTCAATTGGGTGTACTGGGTGAACCACGTGTGCAGGTCCTGGAGCTAAATCTTGCGCTGGATATGGCCAAGAGCGTCCAGCCCGTCGTGCGTTAGGAGCAGGTGTCAATATGTCTATTACTGATTTAAAAGCCTCGCAAGAGGCGGAGCACACAACGGTGTTTCAGGCTGTGCCCTGGGGCACCGTGTGCAAGGAAGCCTTCAAGAAACTGTCCCCTCGGGTGCAGTTCAAGAACCCGGTAATGTGTGTGGTGTATCTGGGTAGCATCCTGACCAGCCTGCTGGGTGTGCAGGCTTTGATGGGGCAGGGCGAGGCCCCCGCTGGTTTTATCTGGTCCATTGCTGCCTGGTTGTGGTTTACGGTTTTGTTTGCCAATGCGGCCGAAGCGGTGGCAGAAGGGCGTGGCAAGGCGCAGGCTGATGCGCTGCGATCTACGCGCAAGCGGGTTATGGCCAAAGTGTTGAAAGAGCCCAGGCGAGATAGTCGTTCCTGGCCTGTCCCCAGCGATGAGCTGGTGCCCGGTGCCTATGTGCTGGTCGAGGCTGGCCAGATTATTCCGGCCGATGGTGAAGTGCTGCAGGGGGCAGCCTCGGTAGACGAGTCCGCTATTACTGGGGAGTCAGCGCCGGTTATCCGGGAGTCGGGGGGCGACTTTTGCTCGGTCACGGGCGGGACGCGTGTTCTGTCGGACTGGATTGTGATGCAGGTCACCGCCAAACCCGGCGAAGCCTTTCTGGATCGCATGATTGCAATGGTGGAAGGGGCCAAACGTGGCAAGACGCCAAACGAGATTGCCTTGAATATCTTGCTGGTCGCCTTGACGCTGATCTTTCTCTTGGTGTGCGTCACCTTGTTGCCTTTCTCCAGTTTTGCCACCGCGCTGACCGGCCAAGGTTCGCCCGTCACGATTACGGCCCTGATCGCCTTGCTGGTGTGCCTGATTCCGACCACGATTGGCGCCTTGTTGTCGGCAGTGGGCGTGGCCGGAATGAGCCGCATGATGAAGGCCAATGTACTGGCCAGCTCGGGCCGTGCGATCGAGGCGGCCGGGGATGTGGATGTCTTGTTGCTGGACAAGACAGGCACCATCACACTGGGCAATCGAGAAGCTTCGGCATTTCTGCCCGCGCCGCAGGTATCGGAGCACGCCTTGGCGGATGCGGCTCAATTGGCCTCGTTGGCCGACGAGACTCCCGAAGGGCGCTCTATTGTGGTGCTGGCCAAGCAGCTTTTCAATTTACGTGGCCGTCAATTGCAGGGCGCGCAGACCATTGCCTTCAGTGCCCATACCCGCATGAGCGGGATTGATATTGAGGGTCGCCAGATCCGTAAAGGGGCGGCCAATACCATGCGCGCGCACATTGAGTCCCAGGGCGGGGTGTTCCCTCGTGAACTGGATACCTTGGTCAATGAGGTGGCACGGCGCGGCAGCACACCGCTGGTCGTTGCCGAGGGCAATAAGGCGCTGGGTGTGGTGGAGCTCAAGGACATTGTCAAAGGCGGTATCAAGGAGCGTTTTGCCGAGCTGCGCGCCATGGGCATCAAGACCGTCATGATTACGGGGGATAACAAGCTGACCGCCGCAGCAATCGCGGCTGAGGCCGGGGTGGATGATTATCTGGCCGAAGCCACGCCCGAGGACAAGCTGCAATTGATTCGACGCTATCAGGATGAAGGTCGCCTGGTGGCCATGACTGGCGACGGGACGAATGATGCGCCTGCTCTGGCGCAGGCAGATGTGGCCGTGGCCATGAATAGCGGTACCCAGGCGGCCAAAGAGGCCGGCAATATGGTGGATCTGGATAGCAACCCCACCAAGCTCTTGCGTGTGGTGGAAGTAGGCAAGCAGATGATCATGACGCGTGGTGCTCTGACCACCTTCAGTATTGCCAATGACCTGGCCAAGTACTTTGCGATTATTCCTGCGGCTTTTGTGGTCACCTATCCGGCTCTGGGCGCCTTGAATGTGATGCAACTGCACAGCCCAGCCACAGCGATTCTGTCTGCGGTCATTTTCAATGCTCTGATCATCATCGCCTTGATTCCTTTGGCCTTGCGCGGCGTGAAATATCGGGCGGAGCCCGCAAGCAGACTGCTGCGGCGTAACTTGCTGATCTACGGTTTGGGCGGGCTGATTGCGCCTTTTATAGGTATCAAACTGATTGATATGCTGCTGACGCCGTTTTTCGGATAAGAGCGTAAGATCAATAGCTATTTTCTGGATGGAGTGCACAGATTCATGTCACCTGAGGATAGGCCGGACCCGGATACGCTGTTGCAGGTCATTGGCGAGGATCCGCATCAGCCTCGCCGTGGGCAGCTTAAGATTTTCTTTGGCGCTTGTGCGGGCGTAGGGAAAACCTACGCCATGCTCAAGGAGGCGCATCAACGCCAGTCCGAAGGGGTGTCCGTGGCCATCGGGATTGTAGAAACGCATGGTCGCCAGGAAACCCAGGCCTTGATCGAAGGTTTGCCCGTACTGGCACGCAAGGCGTATCAGCGTCAGGGGCGGGTAGTGACGGAGTTTGATCTGGATGCCGCCTTGGCGTCGGGCTATCAGTTGCTGCTGGTCGATGAGCTGGCGCACTCCAATCTTGAGGGTAGCCGTCATGCCAAACGCTGGCAGGATGTGGAGGAACTGCTCGATGCCGGTATTGATGTATATACCGCGCTGAATGTGCAGCATCTGGACAGTCTCAATGAGGTAGTGGGCGGGATTGTCGGGGTACGGGTTCGGGAGACGGTGCCGGACCGTATTTTTGATCGAGCGGCGGATGTCCTGCTGGTGGATTTGCCTCCAGACGATTTGTTGTCTCGTCTGAATGCGGGCAAGGTATATCTGGCCGACTCGGTCGCCCACGCGCGCCAGAACTTTTTTCGTCGCGGCAATCTGATCGCTTTGCGTGAGTTGGCGTTGCGTCGTGTGGCGGATCGGGTCAATGCCGATGTGCATGTCTACCGAATCTCCCATGCGATACGAACAGTCTGGCCCACCCGTGAGCTGTTAATGGTTTGCGTCAGCGCCGATAGTGCTCAGGAAGCCCTGATTCGGGAGGGGGCGCGCTTGGCGCAGCAATTGCAAACCCCCTGGATTGTGCTGCATGTGGATACGCCGCAGGAAAGCGGGCAGATCAAGGCGCAGGAGGCGTTGGTGCGTTTGGCCGCCAGTGCTCAGCATGCAGGGGCCGAGTTTGCCAATATTGCCGGGCAGGATGTGGCGCATACGATTCTGGCCTATGCCCGTCAGCGCAATGTCACCAAGCTGATTCTGGGGAACTCTTCAGCGCGCTCTGCCTGGCCCTGGCGCACCAGCCTGTCCGAGCGCCTGGCCCGCAGTAATCCTGAAATTGGTTTGCTGCTCCTGCGCATGGATACGGTTCAGCGACCAATCCGGCCCTTGGAGCTGGAGCAGCCCATGGCGCAGGGCAAGGCCTTGTCCATCGCCTCCATTATTTGCGTGGCGACCACCTTGTTGGCCGAGCAGCTTTTGTCCTTTTTTGATCTCTCCAATGTCATCATGCTGTTCCTGATTACAGTGGTCTTTATCGCTTTGCGTTTGGGACGGCTGGCGGGGGCATGGGCGTCATTGCTTTCAGTGGCGTTTTTTGATTTTTTCTTTGTCGCGCCGCGCTACTCCTTTTCGGTCACCGATACCCAATACGTGTTTACCTTTGGCGTCATGTTGGTCGTGACGCTGATTATTGGCCAGTTGGCTGCCAAACTGCAGGCCGAGGCCCGGGCTGCGCGTGATGGTGAACGTCGCGCGGCGGCGTTAACGCGTGTTAGTCGGGATTTAGCGGGGGCCTTGGCCCTGGAGCAGGTCCTGGCGGTCTGCCGCGATACGCTGGAGCCTTTGTTTGAGATGCAACTGGTGCTGGTGGTGCCGGATCAACAGAACCAACTGGTGGCAACCCGCCACACCGGCTTTGTTGAGCTGTCGGTAGCGCAATGGGTGTTTGATCACATGGAAGCTGCCGGTAATGGTACGGAGACCCTGAACGGCGCCAGTGCCTTGTACCTGCCCTTGAAAGGCCCGATGGCCCCACGGGGTGTCCTGGTGGTGCAGTCCGGGGCTGCTGCCTCTTTAAGCACTCCTGACGGACGGCGCTTGCTGGATGCTTGTTGCTTTACGTTGGCTCAGGCTCTGGAGCGGATTCATTACGTGGAAATTGCCCAGGATACCGTGCTGCGCATGGAGGGGGAGAAAATGCGTAATACCTTATTGTCTGCTGTTTCACACGACTTACGTACGCCCTTGACCGTGATCCGGGGCTTGGCTGAAACCTTGGAGCAGCCCAAGGGCTTGAGTGAGGCGGAGCGCACGGATATTGCCCATTCCATCCGTATTGAGTCTGACGAACTGCGTCGCCAGGTATCTAACTTGCTGGATTTGGCCCGTATGCAAAGTGAAGGAGTGAAACTGCATAAAGAGTGGCATGCCTTGGGCGAGATTGTGGGGATCGCCGTTGCCCGCTGTGCAGCCGCCTTGCAGCCCCGCAAAATTGTGACCGAGTTCGCCACGGATCTGCCCTTGGTCGAGGTGGACGGTGTGTTGCTGGAGCGAGTGGTGACGAATCTGTTGGATAATGCGGCTAAATATACCCCCGCTACCAGCACAATCTCGCTACGCGGCCTGTGTTCTGGCCAATCCATGTATTTATTGATCAGTGACGATGGACCCGGCCTGCCGCCAGGCGATCCCGAGCGTTTGTTTGAGACGTTTACGCGGGGGTACAAGGAGTCTTCTGTAGCAGGGGTAGGCTTGGGTTTGGGGCTATGCCGAACAATTATTGCCGCGCATGGTGGTACGATCAGCGCCAAGCCGCGTCAGCCTCATGGGGTGATCTTCGAAATCAGCCTGCCTTGGAAAGCGGCTCCTCAGATGGATGGTGACGAACTACTGACATGAACAAAACCCAGATATTGATTGTGGAGGACGAATCCAATATTCGTCGTTTTGTACGGATCGCCTTGGAACAGGAAGGTATGTTCGTGGTCGAGGCCAGCACCTTGGCGCAAGCGCGCATGGATGCGGCAACCCGTCGCCCGGATTTGATGATTGTGGATTTGGGTTTGCCCGATGGCGACGGCAAGGACTTGATTCACGATCTGCGCGCTTGGGTCTACTCGCCCATTCTGGTGTTGTCTGCGCGCGATCGGGAAGAGGAGAAAGTGGCTGCGCTGAATGCGGGGGCGGACGATTATCTGGTCAAGCCTTTTGGGGTGCCGGAGTTGCTGGCCAGGATTCGGGCCTTGCTGCGGCGTTCTCAATTAGTCCCGAACGCACAGACAGCCTCATCGCTGGTTCGCTTCGGTGGTGTCCGTGTGGATCTGGCCTCCCACGAGGTGTTCCGCGACGGGGAGGCGGTACATTTAACGCCGATTGAGTTTCGCTTGTTGACGGCTTTGATTCGAGGTCATGGCAAGGTGTTGACGCACCAGCATTTGTTGCATGAAACATGGGGTGCGGCTTACTGTGATCGGCCCCATTATTTGCGGGTGTACATGATGCAGTTGCGTCAAAAGCTGGAAGAGGATGCGGCACAGCCCAAGTATCTGTTGACGGAATTGCAGGTTGGTTACCGATTGGCGGGTTTGGAGGTTGAAGAATAGGGGCGGGCGCGCTGCGCTGAGCATCAGGGGCACAGCGCAGCACAGGGTCATGGTCTGGCTGTAGTCGCTTGTAGTTGGTATCGTCGCAGCACTCAACAGAGCCGTCGTCTCGCGTCGTTTACATGAAGCAGGCTAGGTCCTGCCCGATTGAAATGATCTTCAAGCGCTTTTTTCAATGATGGCCTGGATGCAGGTGTGCGACGTTGTTGCGTAAAAAAGGGATGCCGTAGCATCCCCTTTTGTCATCAATGAGCAATCTGCTCCGAGTGGCAGCGTTTAGGCTTCCAAACGACCCAGAATCAGGAACTCCATCAATGCTTTTTGTACATGTAAGCGGTTTTCGGCTTCGTCCCAGACCACGCTTTGTGGGCCGTCGATGACTTCGCCTGTGACTTCCTCACCACGGTGGGCGGGCAGGCAGTGCATGAAGATGGCGTCAGCAGCAGCCACATCCATCATTTCCTGGTCCACACACCAGTCGGCAAATGCTTTGCGACGCTCTTCGTTCTCGGCTTCGTAACCCATGCTGGTCCACACATCGGTGGTGACCAAGTGTGCGCCCTTGCAGGCTTCCAGCGGGTCGTCAAATTCGCGCAGGATGCTGGAGTCCGGGTTGCCAGTACGATCTGACTCCAGGTGGTAACCATTAGGAGCGGATACATGCAGGGTAAAGCCCAGGATTTCCGCCGCTTGCAGCCAGGTGTAAGCCATATTGTTGGCATCCCCAATCCAGGCCACGGTCTTGCCCTTGATATCGCCACGATGTTCGATAAAGGTGAAGATGTCGGCCAGAATCTGGCAAGGGTGAAATTCGTTGGTCAGGCCATTGATGACCGGCACACGCGAGTGGGAGGCAAAGCGCTCCAGACGGGTTTGTTCGAAGGTGCGGATCATGACGATATCGACCATGCGCGAAACTACGCGGGCGGTATCTTCAATAGGTTCGGAGCGACCCAGTTGCGAGTCGGTGGTGGTCAGGTGAATGACCGAACCGCCCAACTGATACATACCGGCTTCAAAGGAAACACGGGTACGGGTGCTGGCTTTTTCAAAAACCATCGCCAGGGTGCGGTCGTGCAATGTGTGGTGCGGCTGATAGCGTTTGAACTTGTCTTTGATCAGGCGTGCGCGTTCCAGCACATATAAAATTTCGTCGTGAGAAAAGTCGCGAAATTGCAGAAAGTGCCGAAGCGGTCCTGCGTGCACGATGGCATCCATAAAAAAATCCTGCGGATAAAGAAAGCCATCTTAACCTGTCCAGCTATTTAGAGCAAAGCCGGCCTGTGCACGACAAGGGGAAATAGCTTGGTCTTAAGATAAAAAGAAAGGGTAAGGTAATGATTAGCAATAAATTGTCAAGTGGCTAATTTATTGAATCCCGGGCTTTGCTTGGCCGCGATCGGATACAATGCGGAGCGAGAAAGGAAAAGGTGCAGCCTACCTGAACTGCACGATGAGTGATCAATTGTTATGACAGAGCCAGTGAAGCAACTTGTAATCCATGGTGTGACCCGGCAGGATCAGCGCTTTCGTCCCAGTGACTGGGCAGAACGCTTGGCCGGTGTAATGTCTCAGTTCCGTCCGGCTGGGGCGATGGGAGGGCATCTGACGTATTCGCCCTATGTGGTGCCGCGATTGATTGACGGCGTGCGCTGTGTGGTGGTCGATGCGCGTTTGCGGGAGCTGGAGCCTTTGGCCTGGAAATTTGTCTGTGGCTTTGCGGAAGATAATAATTTAAAAACCAGCGGCATTGATCCCACCAATATGGGCCCTGTCGATTCCTGATTAAGGCAGCACATCCAACTAGTCGCCACCGTTAAAACGGTAGGCGATTTATTTTTTGTACCGTAAGCAGAGTCAGTACTTTGCCGGTTTTTTGATACTGCAATATATTGTCCAGTGCCAGCGAGAGCATGGCTTGACGCGTCTCGTGTGTCGCACTGGCTGTGTGCGGTGCCAGAACGACCTGCTTGAGGTCACGCAAAGCCTGAGGGACCTGGGGTTCGTTCTCGAACACATCCAGCCCGGCAGCGCCTAGTCGTCCTTCTTGCAGGGCGGCAATCAGTGCGCTTTCATCAACCACACTGCCGCGGGCGATATTGACCAGAATCCCTTTGGGCCCCAAAGCATTCAGCACATCTATATTGATCAGCCCGCGTGTCTCGTCGCCACCGACGGCTGCAATCACCATGAAGTCGGCCCAATGGGCCAACTCGATCAGGGAAGGTTCATAGTGCCAGGGGACGTCGTGGCGTGGACGGCGGTTGTGATAGCGCAGCTCCATATCAAAGCCGCTGGCACGGCGGGCAATGGTCTGGCCGATGCGACCCAGGCCCACAATCCCCAGTTTCTTGCCGCTGACCCGAGTGCCCAGCCCAAAACCATTGGGGCTGTCCCACAGGCCGGCACGTACGTAGCGGTCGGACTCCGTCACCCGGCGGGCGGCATCCAGCATCAAGGCCCAGGCCATATCCGCCACGCAGTCGTTCAGAACATCGGGGGTGGTGCTGACCTGGATGCCACGCTGTTGGGCGGCGTGCACGTCGATGCAGTCGTAGCCTACTCCCACACTGCAAATCGCTTTTAAAGCGGGCAGGCGGTCTATCAAGGAGGCGGGGGTGGGGGTGACGGCGCTGGTCAGGAGTACCTGTACGCGTTCGATCTGTTCGGCACAGAGCTGGTTCAGGTCCGGGAGGACAATGCGCTCGAAATAACGATCAATGTCGTCAAAAGAAGGGTGCTGGGCCAAAGATGCCAGTTGCAGCACGATGGGACGTGTCATGGGGACTCGCTGATGAACAAGCAAATCTATAACTTAGCATGATTGGCCTGCATGTTCAGGCAATGGTTTTGTGGCTAATAAAAAAGGGGTGCTAAGCACCCCCTTTCTAACTGGTTTTTAGGCCAGAGCCGATTAAACCATTAAAAATCTTCAGCAATCAGGCCAGGGCCTTGATAGCAGCAGACAGGCGGCTCTTGTGGCGGGCAGCCTTGTTCTTGTGAATGATGTTCTTGTCGGCAACGCGATCAATGATGCTGGTCGCTTTGCGGAAAACTTCGTTAGCAGCAGTTTTGTCGCCGGCGTCAATGGCCTGACGAACGCGCTTGATAGCGGTACGCAGCATGGAACGGATGCTGGCGTTGTGTTTGTTGCGAGCCACTGCTTGGCGGGCGCGCTTGCGTGCTTGTGCGGTATTAGCCATTTTTAGTAAAGCCTAAGTTTTAAAGTTTAATCGGCAAAGACAATTATTCTAAGACACTAAGCCCGCTTTGTAAAGTAAGAGGGCCGAATGCCTACGATAAACAACATGCCGAAATAAGAAATGCCGCTGGCAAGCAACACGCCGCCCAGATACAGCACACGCAGCAAGGGCGTGGCTCCCAGGCTGATCCAGTCGATATAGCGGTCAGCCAGCACAAGGACGGCAGCAAGGGCAGCCAGGGCGGGAATAATCTTCAGGAAAAAACGTAACCAGTCATGATTGGGCTGGTAAATCCCGCGTTTGCGCAGCATGACCAGCAAGGTCAGCGCATTGACGGTGGCGCCCAGGCCAATCGACAAGGCCAGTCCAGCATGGGCAAAGGTAGGCACCAGTACCAGGTTAAAGAGCTGGGTAATGATCAGAACAGCAATGGCAATGCGCACCGGTGTACGAATATCCTGGCGGGCATAAAAACCGGGGGCCAGAATCTTGATGGCCAGCAGGCCGACCAGACCCACTGAGTACGCACCCACGGCCAGCTTGGTCTGGGCAACGTCAGCGGCGGCAAACGCACCGTAATGAAACAGAGTGGCGACCAGGCCGTCGGACAGCATGGCCATGCCCAGCGCGGCTGGCAGGCCCAGCAGCAGAACCAGACGCAGGCCCCAGTCCAGCAAACCGCTGTAGTTCTGGTCATCTTTACTGGCATGGGCAGCCGATAGCTTGGGCAGCAAGACCGTGCCCAGCGCTACACCGAGCAGGGCGGTGGGAAACTCCATCAGGCGATCGGCAAATGATAGCCAGGTTACGCTGCCTGACTGCAGCCAGGTGGCAATATTGGTATTGATGAGCAGGGAAATCTGCGCCACGGACACCCCCAAAATGGCGGGCAGCATTTGTTTAAGAATGCGTTGCACGATGGGGTCGCGGCGCGCTTGACCCAGTCGTAGCGAGAATCGTGGCAACAGGCCCAGACGAGCCAGTGCGGCCCATTGCACCAGCAATTGGGCCAGACCACCTATCATCACCCCAACAGCCAGCGCATAAATCGGCGTGTCCATGTACTGCACCAGAAACAGGCTGGCGCCAATCATGGACAGATTCAGCAGGATAGGGGTGAAGGCCGGCACCGCAAAGCGGCTCCAGGTATTGAGTACGGCAGACGCAAACGCCACCAGCGACATGCAGATGATGTAGGGGAACATCATCCGCGTCATGGTGATGGCGGCGCCAAATTCGGTTTGTCGTTCGGGGGCGGTCAAGCCGCTGGCCATGGCGCTGACCACCCAAGGGGCGGCCAGGATGCCGATGACCGTGACCAGCATGACGGCAAAGGTCAGCAGCAGGGCGACACGGTCCAGCAATTGCTGCACCTTGTCTTGTCCATGCTCTTTGCGCACCTGTCCCAGAATGGGTACAAAGGCTTGCGAAAACGCCCCTTCAGCAAACAGACGTCGCAGCAGGTTGGGAATGCGAAATGCGACCCAGAAAGCGTCGGTAAGCGGACCCGCCCCAAAGGCGCGGGCAATCAAAATATCGCGTGCCAGTCCGGTGATACGAGACAGCAGCGTCAGGCCACTAATCGTGGCCGCCGAGCGAAACAAACCCATTGGAGCCGATACAGAAAGTTATTTTGGTGCCATACGAATGGCGCCATCCAGACGGATGGTTTCACCATTGAGCATTTCGTTATTGATAATGCTCTGCACCAGTTGGGAGAAATCTTCAGGGCGACCCAGACGCGAGGGGAAGGGAATGCTGGCTGCCAGCGAGTCCTGAACTTCCTGAGGCATGGCAAACATCATGGGGGTGCCGAAGATGCCGGGAGCAATCGTCATGACACGAATGCCGGTTTGGGCCAGGTCGCGGGCCAGGGGCAGGGTCAAGCCGACCACGCCCGCCTTGGAGGCGCCGTAAGCCGCTTGGCCGATTTGGCCGTCATAGGCGGCGACCGAAGCCGTATTGATCAGCACACCACGTTCGCCCGATGCTTCAGGTGTATTGTTGCTCATGGCAGCGGCGGCCAGACGACACATATTGAAGGTGCCGACCAGGTTGATCATGACGGTTTTTTGAAATAGGTCCAGCGTGTGTGGGCCGTTGCGTCCCACGGTGCGCGAGGCAGGCGCCACACCGGCACAGTTGATCAATCCGAACAGAGGGCGGGCGCTGTCCTGGCACGCCAGATCCACGACGGCCTGGGCATCGTGCTCGGAAGTCACATCGCAGCGCTGATAGTGTTGGCCCAGCTCTTTGGCCAAAGCCTGGCCGGCCTCGTCCTGAATGTCGGCAATCACCACGCGGGCGCCGTTTTGAACCAGCATACGTACGGTGCCTGCGCCCAGACCCGATGCGCCGCCGGTGACAATAAAAGTCTTGTTATTGATTTGCATGAGCTTGTCTCCCTTGAATAATAAACAACCGGCCCTTTTGGGGCCGGCTGAATTTTGATTTGCTTAGCTTGCCAGGGCGTCCACAATGCGCTGGCGGATTTCATCGACGCTGCCCACGCCGGAAATCTTGCGATAGGCCGGAGCTTGCGGGTCGCCGGTGGCTGACCATTGCGAGTAGTAATCGACCAGAGGGCGGGTCTGCTCGCGATAGACAGACAAGCGGTGGCGGACGGTTTCCTCGCGGTCATCATCGCGCTGGAGCAAGGGTTCGCCAGTTACATCGTCCACACCGGGGGTTTGGGGTGGGTTGAATGTGACGTGGTAGCTGCGACCGCTGGCAGCGTGAATACGGCGGCCGCTCATGCGTTCGATAATGCTTTCTTCCGGTACGTCGATTTCGATCACGAAGTCCAGTTTGACCTGAGCATCCTTCAAGGCGTCGGCCTGGGGAATCGTGCGCGGGAAACCGTCGAACAGGTAGCCAGGCTCACAGTCTGCTTCTTTCAGACGGTCGCGAACCAGACCGATGATGATGTCATCGGAGACCAGGCCACCGGCGTCCATGATTTTTTTGGCTTCTACACCCAACGGGGACTGGGCTTTGACAGCGGCACGCAACATATCGCCCGTGGAAATTTGTGGAATACCAAATTTCTCGGTGATGAAAGCAGCCTGAGTGCCTTTGCCGGCACCAGGGGGCCCGAGCAGTATAAGTCGCATGAATTCCTCCAGGAAATGCGTCGATCCGATTCTCGCTTCAGTATGATGCGTTGCAGCATAATGAGCGCATTTTTTATTCGGATGGAGCAGAAAAAAGATCTTTTATAACCGATTTGCGAAGTGAGCGCGTACTCTTTCCAGGTCTTGTTCGGTGTCTACCCCCGCTGCAGGAATCTCCTGGAGGCGGTGAACCATAATCTGGAAGCCGTTTTCCATGGCTCGCAACTGCTCCAGAGACTCAAAGTGCTCCAGCGGCCCACGCGGTAGCTGGGCGTACTGCTGCAGGAAGCGATTTCGGTACGCATAAAGGCCAATATGGTGCAATGCGGGAAGTCCGTCGGCCAGTACCCGCTCTCCCTGGGCCAGTGCGTCGCGGGCCCAGGGCATGGGCGCACGCGAAAAGTACAGGGCGCGGCCTTGCAGGTCGCAGACCACTTTCACAGCATTGGGATTGAACAGGGTCTCGACGCTCTTGATGGGCGCGGCCAGCGTGGCGATATCGGCCTGTTCGCTGCGAGCCAGCAGTTCGGCGGCGGCATGGATGTGTTCGGGCTGAATCAGGGGTTCGTCACCCTGCACATTGACCACGATCTCGTCCTCGGACAGCTCCAGCAGACGGGCGGCCTGTGCCAGACGGTCGGTGCCGGTCGGATGTTCGGCATCGGTCAGCAAGGCCCTGAAGCCGTGCGACTGCACGGCTTCGAGCACGCGGGTCGAGTCCGTCGCCACCCAAACCTGACGCGCTCCACTGAGCGCCGCTTGCTGGGCGCAGCGCACGATCATGGGTTGGCCAGCGATGTCGGCCAGCGGCTTGTTGGGTAGACGAGTGGAACCCAGGCGTGCGGGGATGATGACGGAAAAAGTCATATCAGTTGCTGGCGGGGTCCTGCGCGTTCAGTTGGCGCGCTTCGTTGACCAGCATGGTGGGGATGCCGTCCACAATAGGGAAGGCCAGTTTGTCGGCCTTGCAGACCAGTTCTTCTTGTTCGCGGTCGTGGCGCAGAGGGCCCTTGCACAGGGGGCAGACCAGTACGTCGAGTAGGCGAGTTTCCATTATTGAACTCCGGGTAAAGAGGGGGAGGTTAAGCGCCGCTTGCGCAACAGGCCATCCAGTTCAGCAATCCAGTCCGGACGTGAAAACATGGGCTGGACATCCACAACCCACAGACGTGGGTCGTTAAGGTGCTGGCATTTTACGGCGTCTTTACGGGTAATGAGTACCAACCCATCATGCAGGGCCTGAAAGTCCTGGGCTTGCAAGGCAGCATGGTCGGGCAGGGGGAAAGTCTGGTTCAGATGAAGACCACAAGTGCGCAGCATCGAAAAAAAACGGTCGGGCTGGCCAATGGCGGCCAGAGCTTGCAGTTCTTGTTGACCGTATTCCTGCTGCCAGTCTGACCAGTTCAGGCGGCGGCCCGAGCTCAAGTGCTCCAGCTGATGCGGGCGCAGGTTCATGGTCAGGGTGCGGCCAGGTTCGGCGGGTTGAGGGGTGGATGGAGCCGTTTGATCGGCCACCACTTGACTGATCAGCCAGTCCACGCTGCGCAGGCGTTCGGGGCCTTCACGCAATGGGCCGGCTGGCAGCAGCAAGCCGTTGCCCACGCCACGGGCATCTTGAACTACCACTTCCATATCGCGTTGCAGGGCCAGGTGTTGAAGGCCGTCATCTGAAATAATCAGGTCGATTGCTGGAAAGTTAGTGAGCAAAGCCTGGGCAGCCAGCGCACGGCGGGGGTGGACGGCAATGGGGGCCTGGGTTTGGGCGGCAATGAGTGCGGGTTCGTCGCCAAACTGTTCAGCAGCTAACTGACCTTGACCTACGCGAGGGCTGGGGCCGATTTTTACGCCATACCCACGGCTGATAATGCCGGGAGTCCATCCCAACGCGCGCAATTGCTCGGTCAGCGCCAGGACGATGGGGGTCTTGCCTGCGCCACCCACAATAATATTTCCCACCACAATGACCGGCACCGGGCTGCGGTAGGACGCGCTGGGATCTTGCTCGTAGCGTCGTTGTTTGCGCTGTACGAAAAGCGCAGCCAGCGTTGAAAGAGGGCGCATCAAGAGACTGAACCAGCCTTTTTTCTGCCACTGTTGGTGAAGCCAATCAGTCAGGCGGACACGCACACTCATGGGGCCTGGGTCGCAAAGTGAACGCGGTGGATGCCTACCTGACGGGCGGCTTCCATAGCCTGAACGACGGCAAAGTGAGGGGCCTGGGCATCGGCCAGAATCAGCAGGCTAATGTTCTCGTCGGTTTTCTCAGTCGACAAGGCTTGACTAAGAGGGGAGGCGCTACTGGCGTCTAGCCACATGCCGTTCAAGGCATAGCGCCCATCCTGGCTGATGGCCAATAACAGTTCAGCCGTTTGGGCTGCTTGGGCCTGAGCCTGGGGCAAGGACACATCCAACTGGCGATAGCGCACGAAGGTGCTACTGGCAGCCAGAAAAATCAGCACGACCAGCAAGACATCAATCAAGGGCACTAGGTTCAGTTCCAGCGTGTCTGGGTCTTGGGCTCGGCGAAAGCGCATCAGGCAGCCCTCTGAGCCAGCAGACGATCCAGGGCACCGGCTTCTGTTTCCAGGCAGTGCAGCAGATAGTCGGCACGGCTGCGAAAGTAACGGTGAAAGATCATGGCCGGGACGGCAATCAGAATCCCCAGGGCGGTGTTGTAAAGGGCAACGGAAATGCCACGAGCAATCAGGCTGGGGTCACCCCCAGCGGGGTCGTAGGCGGCAAAAATGTCGATCATGCCAATGACTGTACCGAACAGGCCCAGCAAGGGGGCGATCACGGCAATGGTGCCCAGTGCCGGAATATATTTGTTCAATTGGTAGCTGATGTCTTTGCCTTCTGCTTCCACAGCAGCCTCACGCAAGGCGGGGGACAGGTGGCGGTTCTTCAGTACAGTGGCTAACACTCGACCCAAGGGGGAGTTGTCGTACAGGCGAGGCAGCGAGTCATCCTGAACACGGTTCTGGTTTGTCAGTTCGCTGATCTGGCGTGCCAGTCCAGCCGGTAAGATCCGTTTACTGCGCAGGGCCAGAAGGCGCTCCAGGATCAAACCCAGGGCAAGAATGGAGCAGGCCAGCAGAAACCAGACAGGCCAGCCAGCGGCATGGATCAAAGTAAGCACGAGTCGATTATCCGGTCAGGAAATAAATCAGCACTTATTGTAGAGCCCCTGTCTGCATTGCGGGAATGTTCCGGCGCTGGCGCGGTACACTTTAACGTCTTTTCCACGCAAAATGACGCCAAACCCCTGATGTATTTGAAGTAATAAGTGTAGTGCTAAAACTATCCACAAAAACTGTGGATAATTCTGTGCATAAAACATCCCATAGTGGCTCGGGTGGTGGTTTAGAGGTTCTCTGGCTAATTTTCGACCATTTTTGTGTTTTCTTAAATGTCGTGTAATTTCAATTACTTAATGAATTTATGTGATGTGAACTATCAGGTGTTGGGCGGAAACCATTGTCTTGGCGTCTATTTGACAAAAGCATGACAGTTGTGGATACGGAGCGGTGGAAAACTAGCTCGTGGCGAGTCAAAAACAAAGAATATGATGCATTATCAAGAATCTAGAGCACCCGCAGTATGGACCGTGGCGCAGTTGAACCGCCGTGTCAGCCAATTGCTGGACGAGCACATGCCGGTAGTTTGGGTCAGCGGCGAAGTATCCAACTTTACCCAGGCCGCTTCCGGGCATTGGTACTTTTCCATCAAGGACGACAAGGCGGCGGTGCGTGCCGTGATGTTCCGGGGGCGCGCCCAAACCGTGGGCTTTGTGCCGCGTGCAGGCGAACGCTTCGAGTTTCGCTGCTCGGTGACCTTGTACGAGGCGCGTGGGGATTTTCAAGTTCAGGTTGAGGGCATGCGCCGCGCGGGCCTGGGGGATTTGCATGAAGCATTTTTGCGACTGAAAAGTCAGTTGCAAAGCGAAGGACTGTTCGAGCCGGAACGCAAACGCCCCATTGCCACCTTGCCGCGTAGCATAGGCATCATCACCTCCTTGGCTGCTGCGGCCTTGCGAGATGTGCTGACGGCGATGGAGCGTCGCGCTCCGCATGTGCGCATTATTGTTTACCCCGCCCCGGTCCAGGGTGCTGAAGCGCCACCGCGATTGCGACAAGCGCTGGAAACCGCGATTGAGCGAGCCGAGGTTGATACGCTCTTGCTGGTACGCGGGGGCGGCAGCCTGGAAGATCTCTGGGCGTTTAACGATGAGGGGCTGGCGCGCCTGATCGCTTCCAGTCCTATTCCTATTATTAGTGGGGTGGGGCATGAGACGGATTTCACCATTGCCGATTTCGTGGCCGACTTGCGTGCACCTACACCCACGGCAGCAGCCGAACTGGCTTGCCTGGGACGTGATCAATTGCTGGAGCAGGTCTTTGCACGTATAGGGGCTTTGAGCCACGGCGTGCAGCGCCATGTGGACCGGGCCTCTTTGCGTCTGGATCGAGCGGTGGCCAAACTGGTTTCCCCACATCAACGCCTGGCCCAGCAGCAGCAAGGCCTGGATCATCTGACCCAAAGACTGCAACGCGTGGCCCGCAGCGTGCCCGATGCTGCCGCTTTGCGCTTGGCCACATTGCAGGCACGTTTGGAGCGCAACATTCCGCAGCTGACGTCAAGACAGCAAAATCTGAATATGCTTTTCCAGCGGCTGGAAAAAGGTCTGGACCATGCGCTGGTTTTGCGCCGTCAACGCCTGGCTGCGGCTCAGCAAACACTGCAAGCCCTGTCCCCGCGCCTTATCATCAATCGTGGATATGCCATAGTCAGGGATAGCGAGGGGAAAGTTGTAAAAAATGCGTTAGACTTAAAGATTGGTGAACGACTCGATGTCGAGTTGAGTCGCGGTCATGTGACGGTGGATGTGGTGCGCACGCACGATCTGCTTTAGGCTGCGTCGTCCTTGTTGGATACCAAACCCGGTTTTTTTTTAGAAGGAATTGAAATGGCATTCACTCTTCCAGCTCTTCCATACGAACTCAACGCCCTTGAGCCACACATCTCCAAAGAGACTTTGGAGTTTCACTACGGTAAGCACCATCAGGCTTACGTCACCAACCTGAACAACCTGGTTGCTGGCACCGAATTTGAAAATGCTTCCCTGGAAGATGTGGTCAAGAAATCCTCCGGTGGCGTGTTCAATAACGCTGCTCAGGTTTGGAACCACACTTTCTACTGGAACAGCCTGTCCCCTAACGGTGGCGGCGCTCCTACCGGCAAACTGGCCGATGCCATCAATGCCAAATGGGGCAGCTTTGATGCCTTCAAAGAAGCCTTCACCAAGTCTGCTGTTGGCAACTTTGGTTCGGGCTGGACCTGGTTGGTCAAAAAGGCCGACGGTTCCCTGGATATCGTCAACACCAGCAACGCTGGCACGACCCTGACTTCCGATGACGTTGCCTTGATCACCTGTGATGTGTGGGAACACGCCTACTACATCGACTACCGCAATGCCCGTCCCAAGTACCTGGAAATTTTCTGGAACCTGGTGAACTGGGATTTTGCCGCCAAAAACCTGGGTTAATCGCTCAGGTCGTGGGTAGCGCTCATTGGAGTGCTGCCCGGCAAGAAAAAACCGCCATGCGCATGCTGGCGGTTTTTTTTATGGCTTCAATGAAAACAAGGCATAGGGCAGAGGCCGCCATACCTTGTTGTCGAAAGCGTTACATCTGGGATTGCTGGTAATTTTCCAGACCCACTTTCTCGATCAGACCTAATTGTTTTTCCAACCAGTAGGTATGGTCTTCTTCCGTATCGCGCAACTGGGCCAGAATAATGTCGCGGGTGACAAAGTCGCTGGCGGATTCGGCCAGTTCAATGCCCTTTTGCAAAGCAGCGCGAACCTCATATTCCAGCTCCAGGTCCTTGCGCAACATGCCGACTACGTCTTTGCCGGGCTCAAACGCATTGGGGCGCATGTCGGGAATACCGTCGAGCATCAGGATGCGACGGATCAGGGCGTCAGCGTGCTGGGTTTCTTCTTCCATTTCGTGGTTCATGCGCTCGTAAAGCTGCGTGAAACCCAGATGCTCATAAAAGCGGGAATGAATAAAGTACTGGTCACGCGCTGCGAGTTCGCCGCGCAGCAATTGATTCAGATAGTCGAGGACTTCGGGATTACCTTGCATGATGATGAGCCTGTAGAGAATGCCAACGGTGAAAGTATGCCATGGGGCTACGCGTCATGGGGTTTACACTGGGACGATGAGAGGTGGGGCGAGGCTGAGGTTCGAGAGAGCTGCTGGATAGTTGGACAGTAAACGGTGGATTTCGTCTATCCGTATTTTCTTTCAAGCTGGCTATTGGGGGTCTGAGAAATTGACCGCGCAGCGGACGGCCTCCGTAATGATAAAAATCCTGCCAGCTCTCAAGCGCTACTATCAAAACAGTAGATTTCGAGCGCTCTCTATAGCGCTCTCGCGTGATTTTATTCAAGTTATCAGGGTGATTTTCATGAGTCAGGACGCCTTTATTTGTGACGCAATTCGTACGCCTTTCGGACGTTATGGCGGTTCGCTGTCCGCTGTGAGGGCGGATGACTTGGGTGCAGTGCCTATCGCCGCGTTGATCAAGCGCAATCCGCAAGTCGATTGGTCCAAGTTGGACGATGTAATGTACGGTTGCGCCAACCAGGCGGGTGAGGACAACCGTAACGTGGCACGCATGTCCGCGCTGCTGGCCGGTCTGCCCGTGGACGTACCTGGTGTGACTTTGAACCGGTTGTGCGGCTCCGGCCTGGACGCGATTGGTTCGGCTGCTCGCGCGATTCGCGCTGGCGATGCCTCCTTCATCCTGGCTGGTGGTGTAGAAAGCATGAGCCGCGCTCCCTTCGTGATGGGCAAGGCTGAATCGGCGTTCTCCCGTAGCGCCAACATTTATGACACCACGATTGGCTGGCGTTTCATCAACAAAGCCATGAAAGAGCAGTACGGTGTGGATTCCATGCCTGAAACGGCTGAAAACGTCGCCCAGCAGTTCAATGTGTCCCGTGCAGACCAGGACGTCTTTGCCCTGAACAGCCAACTGCGTGCGGCTGCGGCCCAGGAAGCGGGCATTCTGGCTGAAGAAATTACCCCCGTGATCATTGCCCAGCGCAAGGGCGATCCCATTGTGGTGGACAAGGACGAGCACCCTCGTGCCACGACCTTGGAGTCCCTGACTCGTCTGAAGCCTGTCGTGCGTGCCGATGGCACCGTGACGGCCGGTAATGCCTCGGGTGTGAACGATGGCGCTTGCGCGCTGCTGGTCGCCGACAAGGCAACGGTCCAGGCTCAGGGTCTGACTCCACGCGCTCGTGTGGTGGCCATGGCCTTTGCGGGTGTCGAGCCTCGTATCATGGGTATTGGGCCAGCACCGGCCAGCCAGAAAGTCCTGGCCTTGGCCGGCCTAACACTGGATCAAATGGATGTGATCGAGCTGAACGAAGCCTTTGCCGCTCAAGGCTTGGCGGTAACTCGTATGTTGGGTCTGGCTGATAACGATCCGCGTGTGAACCCGAACGGGGGCGCAATTGCTCTGGGTCATCCTTTGGGTGCCAGTGGTGCGCGTCTGGCAATTGCAGCCATCAACCAATTGCACCGCACAGGCGGTCGCTACGCCCTGTGCACCATGTGTATTGGCGTCGGACAGGGCGTGGCTTTGATTCTTGAGCGCGTCTAACTACGGTTTCAGGGCAGGCAGGCCGGTGATTTTCTCACCGGCCTTTTTATCTGCTTGCTTGAACCAGCCTTGTTCCATTTCCAAGGCGTAGCGCACAGGTCGCACCGGGCAGTGGGATTGAAGATCAAAGGGTTGCATGGCCTCGATATTGGTAATCGTGCCTTCATCGGTAATAAAGGCAATATCCAGCGGCAAGGGCGTATTCTTCATCCAGAAGCAAGGCATTCCGGTTTGCTCGAATACAAATAACATGCCGTGATTGGGGGCCAGGCTTTCTCGATGCATCAAACCTTGAGCACGAGTCTCGTCGCGATCGGCCACTTCAGCCTGAATTTGTTTGGAACCCAGGCTCAGGGTCAGGGTGGGAAGAGTCTCTTTGGCCTGGGCCGGGGCGCTTATACAAAACGCGGCCAGAAGACAGGCAAAAAAAACAGGGCGCGCAGGCCCCGTAGTCGTCGTGCGATACTGCATGTGTGTTGCGAACCTGCTTTTGTTAGAATCGAGAGCGCAAGAGATCTTAAGGCGAAGTAATATTAAGTGCCTGCTTGCCTTTAGGGCCTTGGGCAACTTCATACAGAACTTTCTGGCCTTCTTTCAAAGTCTTGAACCCGTTCATCTGAATGGATGAAAAATGAGCGAAGAGATCTTCGCCGCCGTTATCGGGTGTAATAAACCCAAAGCCTTTGGCATCATTGAACCACTTAACGGTCCCGGATAGTTTTTGATTGTCTCCAGTGCCTGCGGTGGTGGTAGTTTCCGACATGCTTGCTGCCTCTCAACTTAGTGTATGGTTGATACTTTTTTCGGCCCCTCCCTGGGCCTGTGATCGCGGCACCCCACTTTTTATTGTGAAGTTGACACGATCAGTCGGATGATGCTGAATTTTGTTCCCCCCAGTCAACCTATGGAAAGCACCTAGTTCTGTATTATGGCCATTGAGATCGATAAGCAAGGCGCCACAACGGTAGAGCGCCAATCCGCGCGGCTTGCCCCACCACCCATGTATCAGGTCATCTTGCTCAATGATGACTACACGCCCATGGAATTTGTGGTGAATATACTGGAGCGGGTATTTGCCAAGACCCCGGAGCAGGCCGAACAGCTTATGCTTAAAGTACATTACGAGGGTCGGGCTGTCTGTGGTGTGTATCCGCGCGATATCGCGGCCACCAAGGTGGAAATTGTGCGACAACTGGCGCAGTCGCGACAGCATCCTTTGCAGTGTGTGATGGAGCCGGTGCCTGATGCTTGACCATTTAGTGGTTTACCGTATTGTTCAGATCAGGCAAATTAGTCATAGAATAGCTTTAACCCCTAGTTTTACTCTTGCCGTGTAGGAGGAAGCATGATCTCCGAAGAACTTGAAGTCAGTCTACACATGGCCTTTGTCGAGGCTCGTGCCGCGCGCCATGAATTCATCACGGTAGAGCATCTGCTGTTGTCCCTGCTCGATAACGCCTCCACGCTGGAAGTGTTGAAAGCATGTGCTGCCGATATTGATGCACTGCGCCAGAATCTGCGTAAATTCATTAGCGAAAATACGCCCACTTTCCCTGGTGAAGGCGAGGTTGACACCCAACCCACGCTGGGATTTCAGCGAGTGATACAACGTGCCATCATGCACGTATCGTCCAGCAACTCCGGTAAAAACGTGGTTTCCGGTGCGAATGTGCTGGTGGCGATGTACGGGGAAAAAGACTCTCATGCGGTGTATTACCTGCAGCAACAAGGTGTCTCGCGCCTGGATGTCGTCAATTTTCTCTCGCACGGCATCACCAAGGCCAATCCGGAGCCCGCCGCTCCCGAGCCTCCCAAGGCCGCTGCGGCGGCGGAAGCGGATACCCGCTCGGACGCCCAGAAGTCGCCACTGGATCTGTATGCCACGGACCTGAACACTGAAGCCAGCCTGGGTCGTATTGACCCCTTGATTGGCCGTGAAAAGGAAGTGGAGCGCGTCATCCAAGTTCTGTGCCGTCGCCGCAAGAACAATCCCTTGCTGGTGGGTGAGGCTGGCGTGGGTAAAACCGCGATTGCTGAAGGCCTGGCCCTACGCATTCAGCGTGGTGATGTGCCGGACATTCTTAGCGAAGCGCGCGTTTATGCGCTGGACATGGGGGCCTTGCTGGCCGGTACCAAATATCGGGGCGACTTCGAGCAACGCTTGAAAGCGGTGCTCAAGCAGCTCAAGGAAACAGCCCAGTCCATTTTGTTTATCGACGAGATCCACACCCTGATCGGAGCCGGTTCGGCTTCGGGCGGTACGCTGGATGCGTCCAATCTGCTCAAACCTGCGCTGTCCTCCGGTCAGCTCAAGTGTCTTGGAGCAACCACGTACTCGGAATACCGGGGGATTTTCGAAAAAGACCACGCCCTGTCGCGTCGTTTCCAGAAAATTGATGTGGCCGAGCCCACGGTGGAACAGACCATCCAGATTTTGCGTGGTTTGAAGTCCAGTTTTGAAGAGCACCACGGGGTGCGTTATTCGGCAGCTGCCCTGACGGCGGCTGCGGAGTTGTCTGCCCGTTACATTAACGATCGCTTTTTGCCTGATAAGGCTATCGATGTAATCGACGAGGCCGGTGCGGCGCAGCGTCTGCTGCCACGCTCCAAGCAGAAAAAGGTTATCGGCAAGGCGGACATCCAGGCGACGGTATCGCGTATTGCTCGCATTCCTCCCCAGACCGTTTCCAGCGACGATCGCAATAAGTTGGCAACCTTGGCACGCGATCTGAAATCGGTGGTGTTTGGTCAGGATGTGGCGATTGACGCCCTGGCAGCGGCCATCAAGATGGCGCGCTCCGGCTTGGGTCTACCCGACAAACCCATCGGTTCCTTCTTATTCTCCGGCCCGACCGGCGTGGGTAAAACCGAAGTGGCGCGTCAGCTGGCCTTTGTGCTGGGGGTAGAGCTACTGCGCTTTGATATGTCCGAGTACATGGAGCGTCACACCGTGTCGCGCCTGATCGGTGCGCCTCCCGGCTATGTGGGCTTTGACCAGGGCGGTTTGCTGACCGAAGCGGTTACCAAACAGCCGCACTGCGTACTGTTGTTGGACGAGATCGAGAAAGCGCACCCGGACGTCTACAACATCCTGCTGCAGGTGATGGATCATGGCACGCTGACGGATAACAATGGCCGCAAGGCAGATTTCCGTAACGTCATCCTGATCATGACCACCAACGCGGGTGCCGAAGCGCTGAACAAAACCAGCATTGGCTTTACCCAGCCGCAGCGCTCGGGTGATGAAATGCAGGACATCAAGCGTCACTTCTCGCCAGAGTTCCGCAACCGTCTGGATGCGATTATTGGCTTCAAGCCTTTGTCGCGCGACATTATCCTGCGCGTGGTAGACAAGTTCCTGATGCAGCTGGAAAACCAGTTGCACGAGAAGCGCGTCGAAGTGTCCTTCTCGGACGCCTTGCGCGAGCATCTGGCGGCCAAGGGTTTCGATCCCGCCATGGGTGCCCGCCCCATGCACAGACTTATCCAGGACACCATTCGCCGTGCTCTGGCTGACGAGCTGCTGTTTGGCCGCCTGGTCGATGGTGGTCAGGTCGAGGTTGATCTGGACGAGAATGGCGAGGTGGTACTGGAATATCCTTCTTCGGGACCCGACGAACCCGGCAGCAAGACCTCCTCGCGTCCCGAGCCGGAATTAGTCGACTAAGCCGTGAGGGCATCGCGCCCCTTAATCGTCTGTACGCACTGTGACACCGTACACGAGCGAGTCCCCGTTCCAGGAGCGGGGCTCGCGCGTTGTGTACGTTGCGATACCGAACTTTACCGCCACAGCCGCTTTTCGCCACGTGAATGGCAAGCGCTGGTTCTGGCGGTTTTCATCCTTTTCCTGATTGCCAATCTGTTTCCCGTTGTCTATCTAAGCATGGCGGGTAAAACAGTATTGCCCACGTTTCCCAAAGCCTTGTTGCTGATCTGGCAGCAGGGGTACTGGGGCCTGTCCGTGATGGCGGGTTTGGTCGGTTTCTGGCTGCCGCTGTTCCAACTGATCTTCCAGTTCTGGGCCTTGGGTTTGATTGCCCGTGAAAAGCCCTTGCCGGGCGATTTTGGCATCGGTCTGCGTGTTCTGAGTCATCTGGAGCATTGGTCCATGACGGCCGTACTGTTTCTGGGCTTGATTGTGGCGATTGTGAAGTTTGCCGGAATCGGGCATTTGACTGTGGCACCAGGGTTGTACGCATTTTTTGCGCTGACGTTCCTGTTGACGGGCCTGAGCCGTATTACCGCAGCTCGTCTTTGGCGCTGGGCAGAGGATCGTGAGCTGGTTCCAGTTGCGACGCGCCAGGTCTTGAACGCGCATCCGGACTGGAGCGCCTGCACCCATTGCGGCTTTGTTCAAGCCAGCCAGAATACACGCTGTCATCGCTGTGCAGCCCCTGTCCACAAACGCAAACCCAATAGCCGCAGGCGGGTTGCCGCCCTGGTGCTGACGGCCTGTGTCTTTTATATTCCCGCCAATGTCTTGCCGGTGATGGAGCTGCGCAGCATTATGGGTACGAGTGCCCATACGATTTTGGGTGGGGTGATTCAGCTTTGGCAACTGGGCTCCTGGGACCTGGCCTTGATCGTGTTTATCGCCAGTATTGTCGTCCCCATTACCAAGCTCCTGGCTTTGGTGGTTCTGCTGGTGGGGCGTCGTTGGCGGGGCAATGGTGTACAGCGTCAACGTAACCGTATTTACGATATGGTCGAGCTGATTGGGCAATGGTCCATGCTGGACGTATTCGTGGTGGTCCTGATGGCAGCGCTGGCCAACTTCCCTGGACTGTCACAAATTATTCCTGGGGCAGGGGCCTTGAGCTTTGGCATGGTCGTGGTCTTGACCATGCTGGCCGCGCTTAGCTACGACCCGCGTCAGGGCTGGGACCAGGACACCGACGAAGAACAAACAATAGAACCGCAAACCAAGCTGTCTTCGCCTGCATCACAGGCGACTTCCTGAAGGAAACAAGGTGCACGATCCCACAACTAATCAGCCTGACGGTCAGACCGAGCCCGCGCAGCCAAGACTGATTTCCGCGCAGCGATCCCGATTCTCCTGGATCTGGATTTTGCCTATCGCCGCTGCTTTGGTGGGGGCGTCGTTGGTACTGCGAAACTGGATGTTGACCGGGCCGCGTATCACGATCAGCTTCGACTCGGCCGAAGGCTTGGCGGTAGACCAGACCAAGCTACGTTACCGCGAAGTGGATGTGGGCACGATTTCCGACATTCAGGTGGCCCCGGACCGTAAGGGAGTCTTGGTGACCGCACAGTTAGAGCGCGATGGCTCTGAATTCATCACACAAAAAGACACGCGCTTTTGGGTGGTGCGTCCACGTTTGGGCTTAAGTGGTGTGTCGGGATTGGGGACCTTGCTCTCGGGTGTGTATATCGGTGTAGACGCGCCTTTTGAAGTGGACAAAAAGGCGCAGAAAATGGACTTTGTGGGTCTGGAAAGCCCACCCGAAGTGATTAGTGGCCGTGCCGGCAAACGCTATGTGCTGACCGCATCGGAACTGGGTTCGCTGGATCTGGGCTCCCCCCTGTACTACAAAGGTATTCAGGTTGGGCAGGTCAGCAGCTACGAGCTGAACGAAGAAGGTGATGGGGTGCGTGTACAGGTGTTTGTGGATGCACCCAATGATAAATTCGTGACCCAGGGTTCGCGCTTTTGGAACGTCAGTGGTGTAAATATGTCTCTGGATTCCACGGGTTTCAATGTGCGTACGCACTCCTTGGTTTCTGCTTTGGCAGGCGGTCTGGCTTTTGATCAGATGGAAGGCGAGCCCACGGAAGTAGCAGCAGCAGATACCCAATACGAGCTCTTCCCTACACAAGATCGTGCCATGGCCGAGCCGGACGGCCCGGCGGTGGAGCTGCGCTTTCATTTCCATCAGTCTGTACGCGGTTTGAGGCCGGGTTCCAAGGTTGAATTCCGGGGCCTGGAACTGGGCCAGGTCTACGACGTGGATCTGGAATTCGACTTTGAGCGCAAACGCTTTTTCGCTTTAGTAAAAGCGCGTATTTATCCGCAACGCTTCGGTCACCTGTACGAGCGGATTGTAGAAGCCCGACCAGACGAAAAAGACGCGATAAGTGCCTTGTTTAAACCGATGGTTGAACGTGGGTTGCGGGGCCAGTTGCGTCCTGCCAGCCTGATTACTGGTCAGCAGTACATTGCCCTGGAGTTTTTCGATAAGGCCGATGAGGTCGAGTTCGATGAGACGGCCAAACCCTTGGTGGTGCCCGTGATCGCCGGTGATTTTGATCGCTTGCAAGAGCAGGTCAGCGACATTGTCACGAAGATTTCAGCGATTCCGTTCGATCAGATTGGCAAGAATCTGCAAAGCGGGCTGACGGAGCTGAGCCAGGTGCTCAAGCAACTGGACAAGACGACGGTGCCGCAATTGAATGGGGCTCTCAAATCCATGGATGCAGCAGTTCAGAAACTGGGCGCCATGCTGGACTCGGACTCTTCCTTCAATACCTCGGTGGATCAAACCTTGAACGAGCTGAAACGCTCCTTGCGATCCCTGCGTGATTTAAGTGATACCTTGCAAAGCCAGCCCTCGGCAATATTGCGAGGTCGTTCTCCTGACGTACTGCCGGAGCCTGCGCCATGATGTCCCGTTTCCTGATTTCCGTGGCGTTTGCCGGTTTGCTGACGGCTTGCGCCTCGACCACGCCTACTTACTACACCTTGCAAACCGCCCATGCCGCTCCGGCGGCTGCAGCCCCATCCACACAAGCATGGAAGGGCTTTCAGTTGCGGCGTATGGATATGCCCGCCCAGTTGGATCGCCGAGCCTTTGTGCTGACGCAGGCGGCCGGTGGACAGGTTAATTTGCTGAACGATAGCCAGTGGGCATCGCCTTTGCCCGATGAAATGTCCCTGGCCTTGGTGTCCGGTTTGCAGGATCGCCTGAGTGTTCCTCAGTTGGCCAGTACCGCTGCGAAAACACCTCACTGGCAGATTGATGTGTTGGTGCAGCGCTTTGAGTCTGTCTATGGCGAACGCGCCACCCTGGAATTGAGCTGGACCTTGACGCCAATTGGTTTTGAGGGGAAAACGCAACAGTGCCGCTGGCTGGACTCCGAGCCGGCGTCTACTGTTCCAGAACTGGTGCAGGCACATCGTCAATTGCAGCAGCGCTGGGCCGATGCGCTGGCCGCTCAAATGCAAGGCAAATCTGTTCCGGCGATGTTGGGCAAGGCCATGATCTGTGTGAGTTAAATGCTAGGGTTAACTTTTTCTTGCACGGGTTAACCTGAATACGAAATTGGGTTAACCGTCAGTATTATTTCGGCATATCGCAGTCAAAAAAGCGTAACCGGGATAAGAAGCATGGCGAGCACAACCTTAGGGATCAAAGTCGATATAGAGCTGCGCGAACGTTTGCGGCGTGCGGCTGATCAGTTGCAGTGCACCCCACATTGGCTGCACAAGCAGGCTTTGCTGTCCTATATCGAAGGGATAGAGCGTGGTGTGTTGCCCAGCGAGTTGGCTCTGCGTAGTGGGGGCGATGCCGAGGCGCTTGAGGACGGTGTGTTGATGCCGTCGATCCCGTTTTACGGCTTTGCCCAAGATGTGCAACCGCAAAGCGTGTTGCGTGCTGCCATTACGGCCGCCTATCGCCGTCCCGAAACTGATTGCCTGCCTTTGCTGCTGAGCGCCGCACGTGCGTCCCAAAGTGCGCGTGCCCAGGAACTGGCCGCTCGTCTGGTCAAAGCCCTGCGCGCCAAGCGCCGTGGTGGTGGGGTCGAGGGTTTGATTCAGGAGTTTTCCCTGTCCAGCCAGGAAGGTGTGGCCTTGATGTGTCTGGCCGAAGCCTTGCTGCGCATCCCCGATCGCGCCACGCGTGATGCCTTGATTCGCGACAAGATCAGTCACGGTGATTGGCGCGCGCATATGGGCGAGTCTCCCTCGCTGTTTGTGAACGCCGCAACCTGGGGGTTGATGCTGACAGGTCGTTTGGTCAGCGTAAACAGCGAGAAGAATTTATCCTCTGCCTTAACCCGCATGATTGGTAAGGGTGGCGAACCCCTGATTCGTAAAGGCGTGGACGTCGCCATGCGCATGATGGGCGAGCAGTTCGTCACCGGGCAGACCATTGCTTCGGCACTGGCTAATAGCCGCAAATTTGAAGAGCAGGGCTTCCGTTACTCCTACGACATGTTGGGTGAGGCCGCCACGACAGCGGAAGATGCCCAGCGCTACTACCAGGCTTATGAGCAGGCCATCCACGCGATTGGTCGTGCCAGCCAGGGCCGTGGGATTTACGAAGGCCCCGGCATTTCCATCAAACTGTCTGCACTGCACCCGCGCTACAGCCGTGCCCAGCGCGAGCGCGTCATGCGTGAACTCTTTCCACGCTTGTTGTCCCTGGCGCAACTGGCTCACCACTACGATGTGGGCCTGAATATTGATGCAGAAGAAGCGGACCGTCTGGAAGTGTCCTTGGACTTGCTGGACAAGCTGTGTTTTGACCCGTCTTTGGCAGGTTGGAACGGCATTGGTTTTGTGGTGCAGGCGTATCAAAAACGTGCACCCTTTGTCATCGATTACTTGATTGACCTGGCCCGCCGTAGCGGACACCGCTTGATGCTCCGCTTGGTGAAAGGCGCGTACTGGGATTCGGAAATCAAACGTGCCCAGGTTGATGGCCTGGAAGACTACCCCGTCTATACCCGCAAGGTGCATACAGACGTGTCTTACCTGGCTTGCGCTCGCAAACTCCTGCAGGCCCCCGAAGCCGTGTATCCGCAGTTTGCGACACACAATGCCCAAACTCTGGCCGCCATTTACGTGATGGCCGGTCAGAACTACTACACCGGCCAGTATGAATTCCAGTGCCTGCACGGTATGGGTGAGGACTTGTACGACGAAGTGGTCGGCCCGACCAAGGACGGCAAGTTGAATCGTCCTTGCCGTATCTACGCACCTGTGGGTTCGCATGAAACCTTGCTGGCTTACCTGGTGCGTCGCTTGCTGGAAAACGGTGCCAATACCTCCTTCGTGAATCAGATTGGTGATGCCGATGTGAACATGGAGCAACTGATTGCCGATCCCGTCGCCCAGGCCTTGAGCCTGCAACCCTTGGGTCGCCCACATGACAAGATTTCTCTACCGCGACAGTTGTATTGGGATGCCGAGCAGCGCTTGAACTCGGCTGGTCTGGATTTAAGCAATGAGCATCGCCTGGGTTCCTTGGCCGCGACTTTGATGCAAACCGCCGCCTTGCCACGTCAGGCTCAGCCCATCCTGGGGCAGGGCAATCCGGTCTGGGATGAGTCCAAGGCAACGATGGTGCGCAATCCAGCCAATCATCAGGATGTGGTGGGGCAGGTCATGTTTGCTACGGCGCAGGATGTGGAGCAGGCCTTGGAAGCCGCTAGCCACTATGCGCCTATCTGGCAGGCCACGCCGGTACAAGAGCGTGCCGCCGCCTTGCAGCAAGCCGCCCAACTGCTGGAAGATCATATGCAAGATCTGATGGGCCTGCTGGTGCGTGAAGCCGGCAAGTCCTATGCGAATGCGATTGCTGAAGTGCGAGAAGCCGTGGACTTCCTGCGCTACTACGCGGGACAAGTCTTGCGCGACTTTGATAATGACGAATATCGTCCTGTGGGTGTGGTGCTGTGCATCAGCCCCTGGAACTTTCCCCTGGCTATTTTTCTGGGTCAAGTCTCGGCGGCTTTGGCGGCAGGCAACGTCGTGCTGGCCAAGCCCGCTGAGCAAACCTGCCTGATTGCGGCGGCGGCGGTCGAGCTGTTGCACAAAGCTGGGGTTGCTCCCGGTGCCTTGCAGCTTCTGCCTGGCGATGGCCCTTCCGTAGGAGCCCCTTTGGCTGCCAGTGAGCAGGTCAATGCCGTTATGTTTACCGGCTCGACCGCCGTGGCCCAGGGCTTGAACCGTCAATTGACCACACGCCTGACGGCAGACGGTCAGGCCGTGCCGCTGGTTGCTGAAACCGGTGGCTTAAATGCCATGGTGGTTGACAGCTCGGCCTTGCCTGAACAGGTGGTGTTTGATGTCTTGAACTCGGCCTTTGACTCGGCCGGTCAGCGTTGTTCCGCTTTGCGTTTGCTGTGTATTCAGGAGGATGTGGCCGAACGCGTGCTGAGCATGCTTAACGGTGCCATGCAGGAGCTGAGTGTGGGCAATCCCGATCTGCTCAGTACCGATGTAGGCCCGGTGATTGATGAAGAAGCCCGCTCCGGTATTGAAGAGCACATCAGCGCCATGCGCGAGGCGGGTTTCCGCATTACCCAAAGCGAGCAAAACCGTATCCAGACAGGGACGTTTGTCTTGCCGACCATTATTGAGATCGAACAGGTCAAGGATCTGGAACGCGAAATTTTTGGTCCCGTATTGCACGTCATGCGCTTCAAACGCAGCGAACTGGACAGCCTGATCAATCAGATCAACGAACGTGGTTACGGCCTGACCTTTGGCGTTCACACCCGTTTGGACGAAACCGTGGATCGTGTCGTTTCGCGCATTCACGCCGGTAACGTTTATGTGAACCGCAATATGGTAGGCGCGGTGGTAGGCGTACAGCCTTTTGGTGGTGAAGGCTTGTCGGGTACGGGGCCCAAAGCGGGCGGCCCCTTGTACCTGCGCCGACTGCTTAGCCGTTGTCCGCAGAATCTGCCCTTGCAAGCTTGGCAGGAACAGGGCGTGGTCTTGCCCGGCCCGACAGGTGAATCCAATATGTATCGGCTGTACCCACGAGGGCGCGTTCTGTGCATGCCCGTTAGCGTACCTGGCTGGCGCGCCCAGCGTGAGGCCTGCGCACAAAGCGGCAACCAGGCCATCTTGCTGGACCGTTTGGGTCTGGGCAATTGGCACGATGCCCCTGCCGAGCAAATCACCATGTCCGATTTGGGTGAGGCAGATTATGATGCTGTTTTATTTGAAGGCGACAGCGATGAACTCCGGCACGTGCTGGGCCAGGTGGCTGAACGCCCTGGTCCCATTGTTGGGGTTCAGGGGCTGTTGACACAGGAATTGGAGGAGGGCGCAGCGTACGTGATCGAGCGTTTGCTGCGTGAAGTCTCAGTTAGTACCAATACAGCGGCAGCTGGAGGCAATGCCAGTTTGATGATGGTTGGTTGATCTTGGCGGGCACTCATTTCTATGCACACGTTTGGTCGCACATTTCACCTGGAGCGGCGGCCCGGCGTCTATTCTCACGGCACGGGCCGGCTTGTAGCGCGGCTATATTAAAAACGAAGGAGAACAATATGCAGTCCATCACGACCTTTAAATTGGCCTTGGTTTCGACAGCGGTTTTCGGTGCATTGGCGGCTAGCCCCGCCTTGGCCGCTGACAAGGTTATCAAGCTGGGTTTTGCGGCTCCCCTGACCGGCCCGCAAGCTCACTACGGTGAAGATATGCGCAACGGTCTGGTGCTGGCGCTGGAAGAGGCCAACGCCCAAAAGATTGAGATTGACGGTGCAACCGCCCGCTTTGAGCTGGTCGCCAAGGATGATCAGGCTGACCCGCGTACCGCCGTTCAGGTGGCTCAGCAAATTGTGGACGATGAAGTGGATGGCGTATTGGGCCATTTCAACTCGGGCACCACCATTCCCGCCTCGCGTGTCTACAATGACGCGGGTATCCCCCAGATCGCCATGGCAACCTCGCCTGAGTACACCCAGCAAGGGTACGACAATACCTTTCGCATGATGACCAGTGACACCCAGCAAGGTGCGGCGGTGGGCCAGTTCATCGTCAAGGATCTGGCTGCCAAGAAAGTGGCTTTGATCGATGACCGGACCGCCTACGGTCAAGGTCTGACAGATCAGGTGGCCCGTGCGGTAGAAAAAGCCGGTGGTCAGATCGTCGCCCGTGAATACACCACGGACAAAGCCAACGACTTCACCTCCATTCTGACCAACATCAAATCCAAACAGCCCGATGCCATCTTCTTTGGCGGTCTGGATGCGCAGTCCGGCCCCATGAAGCGCCAGATGCAGACTCTGGACATTCAGGCACCGCTGGTTTCGGGCGAAATGACCCGCAGCGACACCTTCCTGCGCTTGGCTGGCAATGCGGCTGACGGCACCTACGCGTCCCTGGCCGGTGTGCCGCTGTCCACCATGGCCGCTGGTGAGAAGTTCGCCAAGGACTACCAGGCCCGCTTCAAGGCTGATCCTGGTGTTTACGCGCCTTACGCGTATGACGGTGCCTGGAACATGATCACCGCCATGAAAGAAGCGGGTTCCTCCAAAGCAGAAGACTACCTGCCCAAGCTGGCCGCCTTGAAACGCAACGGCGCTACCAGCAACAACATTGCCTACGACCAGAACGGCGACTTGAAAGAAATTGCCGTCACCATCTATGAAGTGAAAGATGGTAAGTGGACGATGGTAAAAACCATGGTCAGTCAGGCTAACTAAGCGCGTTTGATCCTGCAGTTTGAGCCCTATGGGGCTCATCTTTACCGTGGCCTGTGTTTGGCAGGCCCACGCTCCCTGTTCTATCGCCATGCGCCAGGGCAGGGAGCAATGACCACGAGTCCCAATCTATGGAAATCCTGATACAACAACTAATAAATGGCCTGACCGTGGGCAGTGTCTACGCCCTGGTGGCGCTGGGCTACACCATGGTGTATGGAATTATTGGCCTGATTAATTTTGCGCACGGTGATGTCGTCATGGTTGGGGCGATGCTGGCTACGACAGTGGTGTTGTCGTTGGTCGGCGCGGACCCGGCAGGGCTGTCCGCCTGGCTGATGGTGGGACTGGCTCTTCTGGCCGCGATTCCGGTCTGCATGGGCATAGGCTGGACGGCAGAGCGTTATGCCTATCGTCCCTTGCGTCGTGCTCCCCGTCTGGCGGCATTGATCACGGCTATCGGTGTGTCCTTTATTGTGCAGAATCTGGCCATGATGATCTGGGGGCGCAATTATTTGAGCTTCCCGCACATTATTGAGCCGATGGTGTTCCAACTGGGCGAAGCGCGCATCAGCTTGCTGCAAATTCTGATTATTGTTGGTGCCGCTGCGATCATGTCCGGCCTGATGGTGCTGGTGCACCGTACCCGTCTGGGCACGGCCATGCGTGCCACCGCCCAGAACCGGGAAGTGGCCGGTTTGATGGGGGTGAACATCAATACGGTGATCTCCGCAGCTTTTGTGATTGGCTCGGCCTTGGCGGCTGTCGCAGGCGTCATGATCGTGACCTACTACGGTGTTGCCCAATACACCATGGGCTTCATGCTGGGCCTGAAAGCCTTTACCGCCGCTGTTTTGGGTGGCATTGGCAATTTGGGCGGCGCCATGCTGGGGGGCTTGCTGCTGGGCCTGATCGAAGCTCTGGGCGCAGGCTATATCGGCGACCTGACCAATGGGGTCTTTGGCAGTAACTATCAGGATGTGTTCTCTTTTATCGTGCTGATCCTGGTGCTGATTTTCCGTCCCTCGGGCTTATTGGGTGAACGTGTGGGAGATCGCGCATGAGCTTGAATCAAACCCTAAGTGGCGCTGGCTCCAAACAGCGTCCCGCAACACCCGCTAAAGTCTGGGTCGGTGCGCTTCTTATCGGTGTGGTGCTGGCCATTCTGCCGTTTGTTTTGGGGATGGCCGGTCAAAGCTGGGTCCGCACGCTGAACTTTGCCCTGCTGTACGTGATGCTGGCCCTGGGCCTGAACATTGTGGTGGGCTTTGCGGGTTTGCTGGATTTGGGCTATATCGCCTTCTATGCCGTTGGGGCCTATGTCTGGGCCATGTTGGCCTCACCACATTTTGGTCTGCACTTGCCGTTCTGGATGGTGCTGCCAGCCGGGATCGCCTTGGCGGCCGTATTCGGTGTGCTGCTGGGCTTTCCGGTGCTGCGCTTGCGAGGCGACTATCTGGCCATTGTGACGCTGGGATTCGGAGAAATTATCCGTATCTTCATGAACAACCTGGATGCGCCCGTCAATATCACCAACGGCCCGCAAGGGATCAACCGGGTCGATACCTTCAAGATTGGCGACTTCATTTTCGGCAAGGCGGAAACCCTGTTTGGCATACGGATTACCGGGCCAGAGAAATACTATTACCTGCTCCTGCTGATCACGCTACTGATTGTGTTTATCTGCGTACGCTTGCAGCACTCCCGTATTGGCCGTGCCTGGGAAGCCATTCGTGAAGACGAAATCGCGGCCAAGGCCATGGGGATCAATACCCGTAACGTCAAACTGCTGGCGTTTGCGATGGGTGCAACGTTTGGTGGCGTGGCAGGGGGCTTGTTTGCCTCCATGCAAGGCTTCGTCAGCCCAGAGAGTTTCAGCCTGACAGAATCCATTTCCGTGCTGTGTATGGTGGTGCTGGGCGGCATGGGCCATATCCCCGGTGTGATCGTGGGAGCCTTGCTGCTCTCCGTATTCCCGGAGCTGTTGCGCTCGGTTGTGGTTCCGCTGCAGCAAAGCGTGTTTGGTGATGTGATTCTGGATCCGGACGGCATTCGTATGCTGCTGTTTGGCTTTGCCCTGGTACTGGTCATGATCTATCGCCCTGAAGGCCTGTGGCCCTCTGCGGTGCGCCGTCGTGAGCGCAAAATGAAGCAGGTGCAAGCATGAGTCTGACCATGAACCAACACGTAAAAGACGGCGAGGTGCTGCTGCAGGCAGAAGGCTTGTCCAAACGCTTCGGTGGTTTGCAGGCCTTGTCCGACGTCAGTTTTAGCATTCGCAAGGGCGATATCTACGGTCTGATCGGTCCGAACGGAGCGGGTAAAACCACGCTGTTCAATGTGATGACGGGCTTGTACATCCCCGAGTCGGGCCGCTGTGCCTTTGCCGGTCGCAACCTGACCGACTGCAAACCCCATCAAATCGCTGAGTCCGGTTTTGCGCGTACCTTCCAGAACATCCGCTTGTTCGGCAGCCTGTCTGCCCTGGAAAACGTCATGATCGGCCGCCACGTCCGCACCCGTGCTGGCGTGCTGGGAGCCGTGATGCGTAATCGTGCTACCCGTCAGGAAGAAGAGCAGATCGAGGCCCGCGCCTACGAGCTGCTGGATTACGTCGGCATTGCCCAGCACGCCAACGAGATTGCGCGCTCCCTGTCCTATGGCGACCAACGTCGCCTGGAAATCGCCCGTGCACTGGCAACGGATCCTATGCTGTTGGCACTGGACGAACCCGCTGCCGGCATGAACCCGTCCGAGACCGTCGTCCTGCGCCAATTGATTGAAAAAATCCGTGGTGACGGCATTACCGTCCTGTTGATCGAACATGATATGAAGCTGGTGATGGGCCTGTGTGATCGAGTTCTGGTGCTGGAGTATGGAAAGGTACTAGCCGAAGGCAAACCCGCCCAAGTCCAACACAACCCGCGTGTGATTGAAGCCTATCTGGGCGCAGGTGCTGCCAAAGACATGGGTATTACCGTTGAAGAGGAAAAGTCATGAGCACAGAACCGTTAATGCTGGATATTCGGGGTCTGGATGTGGCTTATGGCGGCATTCGGGCGGTACGCGGCCTGGACCTGCGAGTGGGCAAGGGTGAACTGGTTTGCTTGATTGGTGCCAACGGCGCCGGTAAAAGCACCACACTGCGAGCGATCACAGGCCTGGTGCCTGCGGCTGCAGGACAGATCGAACATCAAGGTGAAAGCATCATCGGCCTGCCATCGCACCAACTGGTGCGCCGTGGGGTGGTCATGGTGCCAGAAGGGCGGGGGATTTTTCCGCAACTGACGATCGAAGAAAACCTGGCCATGGGGGCGTATACCCGTAAGGACCACCACGAAGTCCGCCAGGATATCGAGCGTATCTATACCTTGTTCCCGCGTCTGGCCGAGCGTAAGAAACAATCGGCAGGGACTTTGTCTGGTGGGGAACAGCAGATGGTGGCAATGGGACGGGCGATGATTTCCCGGCCTTCATTGCTGCTGCTGGATGAGCCTTCCATGGGCTTGGCGCCGATCATGGTTGAACGGATTTTTGAACTGATCCAGACGATTGCTAAAGAAGGCGTGACGATTTTGCTGATCGAGCAGAATGCGCGCTTGGCTTTAGAGTTGGGGGATAGGGGATATGTGATGGAGTCGGGCCAGATTATCCTGGAAGGCCCGGCTGCGCAGCTGCTGCATGACCCGAAGGTGAGGGCGGCGTATCTGGGGGAAGAGGATTTTGCTGCGTAAGTAAACTTCGGGCTTAGAGAAAAAGCCAATCAGCTTTGGGCTGGTTGCTTTTTTTTGCTTTCGTATTAGTTCTTATAAGTAGTGTGAATTAACGTAGGGATGCCGTCAAAGAGCAAATATAGTGATTGTGTAGTTTCGGGTCTAGTAAGAAATAGTCCTCTCTTAAAATTGAATTCTTAGCAATTTATGGTCGGGATTAGAGTTTTTTTTGAATAAGCCATCCTAGACTACCTAGCAGTTCAGTGGTGCGTATCGGTCATGCTAGCCCAGTATCAAAACTCTTGGCAGGCACAATTTGTGCACCTGATTGGTTAACTAAGCAAGTGAAATTGTGCCGATCAGTTGGCTCGATCTTCCTAGAATAGAAGCGAAAAAGCTCATTTGGTAGAGCCATGCTCAGATCAAAGGTGATCGACTGTATCCGATGATGTTTGGCGAGCAGTTCGAGCCGATTGTTTAACTCTGATGTTTCTCGTGCCTTGTTTAAATCTTGGGGTTTAGGATCAAAATATTTGATCAGAGCTTTTTCTAAAATGAGACCTTCATCTTCAACGGTGACCTCGTCCATCATCGCGTTGGGGACGATAAAGTTGAACATGGCTCCGGGATTTATGCCGATGGAAAGGACTTTGAAGAGATTATAGAAGATAAAGTAGTCATAATCCTCGTCACCCCGGGAAGTCCAGTGCAACATATCACCAAACCCTCGATGATCCCTATTAAGTGGCCGTTCTGCGGGGTTTTTAGTGTAGCCAACATATTGAACCTCTGAATTAACGCCAGTCTCAATTTCAAAAAAGTTTAAGAAGTCGTAAATCGATATGGTGCTTTTACCACCTACCTCGTTGTAAATTGTTATATACCGATCTGTGATCACAACTTTAGGCTGAATAACTTCTCTGGTTTCCTGGTCACGAAGTTCGATAGTACATTTTTTCTGTATGCGCCGACGGCCAATCTCAATATAGAAAGTTAGTTTTTTATTTAGATATCCATACCGTGGTTTTTTCTTCGTATTGAATCGTACTTTGATGCGAGAGGCGAGGTAATACACGAAGTGCTTGTCGAGATTGTTTTGGACTTCTTCTCTTAACTCTTTAAGATACTGTCGGGTCATACTCGCTACATCGAATCCCTCAAACGGGTCAATAACGGCATCAAACCATGTGTAGGTGCAGCTTAGAAGCTCTACATACCAGTTCTTATTTGATTCTGCATAAACTGGATTATCTCTGATAAAATTTAAAAAACCACGTGACAATTAATGTCTCCTTGTTTGTAAAGTGGGTTTTTAAACTCACGGTTTTGGAAGTGTTTTTGACGAATAATATCGGCATGGTGGCTTGCAAGAAATCCAGCTCTATAGGTAATATTATTTTTGGTTAATTATTATATAGAAAAATTTGGGTTTTTGATGGAATTAAGTAAAGTTATTTTAAGTTTTTAATGGGCTTGGATGGTTTTTTATGAGGCTGGTGGTATTTGCCTGCGAATTGGTAAAGATGTGCGGTGCAAAATCAGTTAACAGTTTCTTAGCGAACAATGGAGGCTGTAAGTCTCTACCATAGAAACTCTGCTCGTGATCGACAGATTGTCATGCAGATAGAACTGCTTCGGTCATTCAAAAAGACAGCGGGTTTAGATTGCATTCCCGAGTGAACAACTCCGCCGTAGGAATCCGCTAAGGAGTCCAAAAAATGGATTTGGGAATTAATGAGGACGTGCTCTGATTTGTGGGGTGTCAAGTGGTTTAGGCTTGGCGTGTGCTCAGGCTGTCGCCGATGAGGGTGTAGAGATCATTCTGGTATCACGCGGTGAAAACAAACTGCAAGGAAGCTGCCCGGTAAATTGAAGTATCGCCGGGGCAGTTAAACGAATTAAAGACGATCTTTCTCAGGTAGTAGGCAGACAAGTCGTAGCTGTCGCGCGCGCGGAGGATATCGATACCTTAGTAACCAATTCAGGTGCTCCTCTGTCCAGGATGACGGATCGCTTGCGGGAGCTGGGGGCTGTGGCAAAAAAGCTGAGTGCCCCAGTACCGGCAGGATGAGATGTAACATCCGTGAGTTCGGTGCTGCATGTGCTTTCTTGTGCAGCGAAGCCGCGAGTTTTATCGTAGGTCAAAATTTGGCTATTGATGGCGGTTTGGTACGAACCACGATTTGAGTTATTGGGTTTCAACCATGAGGGGGCACATCATGAGCGGTAAGACTGCATCGGCTACATCTACCAGCACAGCAGGGAACACAATAAAAAAACAAATTGGCATTGTGCTGTTTGATCAGTTTGAAACTCTCGATGTATTCGGGCCGGTTGAAATGTGGGGTGGGATGCCGGATTACGAGATGGTCATGGTGTCTCAGCAGGGTGGGCTGGTGCGTTCGTCTCAAGGGATAGAAACCCAGACTTCCTATAGTTTCGAGACGGCTCCGCAGTTTGACATTCTGATGGTTCCCGGCGGTATGGGAACGCGTAGCGAAATCAATAACGCTGCCATGCTGGCCTTCATTCAGAAGCAGGACAAGGCAACGCAGTGGACGGTGTCGGTGTGTACGGGGGCGGCTTTATTGGCCAAGGCGGGTGTTCTGAAGCAGCGCCGAGCCACATCCAACAAGCTGGCGTTTGATTTTGCGGTGGCTCAGGATGGGGATGTGCTTTGGCAAAAGCAGGCCCGCTGGGTGTTTGATGGCAAGTACGTCACATCCTCGGGTGTGTCAGCGGGGACGGATATGGCGTTGGCTCTGGTCGAGAAGCTCTATAACCTTGAGCAAGCCGAAAGCATTGCGCATTGGACCGAGTATGTCTGGAACAGTGATCCGACAATTGATCCGTTTGCGCGCTAGGGCCGATGTTTGTTGGGCGAAAGGTTTAGGAGTCGTGGGTCTTAGCGTGGGTAGCTGAGAGAGTGTCGAGAGTGTCGGAAATTTTGTGTTCGAGCCTATGATTGCCAAAGAACAAACTGCAATTAAGCAGCAACGCCAAACAAGGCACCGACGCCTGCCGTCAGTCCCATTGCCAATGCCCCCCAGAAGGTCACGCGGGCGGTCGAGACAAATAGAGGAGCGCCGCCTGCCTTGGCAGCGATCAAACCTAACAGTGCCAGAAAAAGCAGTGAGCTGCCTGCGACATACCACATGAGTGCAGCCGTTGGCAGCAGCAGAACCACAAGCAAAGGAAGCAGGGCGCCGGCTGCAAACGTCGTAGCGGAGGCCAGTGCAGCCTGTACCGGTTTGGCCGCCAAGGTCTCGGATATGCCAAGCTCGTCTCGTGCATGGGCCCCGAGTGCGTCGTGAGCCATGAGCTGGGTCGCTACATTTGAAGCCAGGTTTTCATCCAAGCCGCGATTGACATAAATAGCAGTGAGCTCTGCATGTTCTTGTTCGGGGTCCTTAGCCAACTCTGCCTTCTCGCGGGCCAGATCCGCATTCTCTGTATCGGCTTGGGAGCTGACCGACACATACTCACCCGCCGCCATAGACATGGCCCCAGCGACCAGGCTGGCAACGCCGGCCACAAGAATGCTCTTTGCGCTTGCTCCTGTGGCGGCCACACCCAAGACCAAGCTTGCTGTAGAGACAATCCCGTCATTCGCACCAAGAACCGCAGCACGAAGCCATCCTGTCCGGTGCGTCTTGTGTCTTTCTGTATGTCTCATGGGTAGCCCCAGGTTGATGTGTGATTACGTACTGAACCGGTGGTGTGACGAATGACCCGCTTACGTTAAGCACGCGCTTTCAGTCTTGGCATGTAATTAGAAAGTATCAGGATCAATAGTAATTCGATGTTGACGCTAACAGTCTCTTCAGTACCTTGTTTTCAGCAGGAAACGGCGGTGAATCCATATACAAAATCCTTCCTTTGTTCCTGACTGACGTTAGCCAGACTGGCAATGTTAAATTCGCCGTCTGTCTGTTTGAGTAAAGCTTGGGTTCAAGCAAGCCTGGAACGGACGACCTAGCAATGTGGGTGCCGCAACGTGATCATTTTAAGTGGCTGCGGGAAGGCATGGTTCTGTCTCGCAACGGCATGGACGACGATCTCGGCAGCCGTCGCAGGCCTTGATCGGCATACTTACCAGCAGCCGTTTGGTAAGCTGGTGATTGGCATCGTTAGCGAGTAAGACCTCGTTGGCGTGACTGCTTGCTTTCCTATCCTCCATTCAAAGAAGGTGCTCCATGAAGATTTTGATGATTCTTACTTCGCACGATCAACTGGGCAACACTGGCCAAAAAACGGGTTTCTGGCTGGAGGAGTTCGCCGCGCCTTACTACGTCTTTAAGGACGCGGGCGCGCAGATCACGGTCGCCTCGCCGCAGGGTGGACAAGTGCCACTGGACCCAAAGAGCGATGATCCAGCGGCGCAAACCGATGACACCCGCCGTTTCAAGGATGATCCGGCGGCTCAGTCCGTATTGGCCGAGACGCAAAAGCTCATGGACGTTGTGGCCACTGATTTTGATGCCGTGTTCTATCCGGGCGGCCATGGGCCTTTGTGGGATCTGGCCGAAGATCCCACATCGATCGCATTGATCGAAACCATGCTGGCCGCGGGCAAGCCGGTTGCTGCCGTCTGCCACGCTCCAGGCGTGTTGCGCCATGTGAAATCGGCTGACGGCACACCGCTGGTTCGAGGCAAGTCGGTTACAGGTTTTGCCAACAGCGAGGAAGAGGCTGTCGGTCTGACCGACGTCGTGCCATTTCTGGTGGAAGATATGTTGAAAGGAAATGGTGGCAATTACAGCAAAGGCAGCGACTGGCAACCTCATGTGGTCAGCGATGGCCTGCTGATCTCCGGTCAGAATCCGGCGTCATCCAGACCCGCCGCCGAGGCCTTGCTGAAGATGTTGGGGTGAACCCGCCTAGCCAACGATGCTGTGAGCAGCATCGTTGGTGCAGTGATTCTTTTTGCTTGGTTAGCCGATAGTCGTCTTTAGTGAGCGACTGTGATCGATCCGAAGCAGCCAGTCACGTCGCAACGGGTCAGACGACATGTATTGGAGTGAAATGGTTAGAACCTTATCCTTAGCCCATCATCGGCTTTCGCTGCTTCGCGCATCTCTCCGACCACAACATAGACTGATAACGTTGACCACTGCCTGGTGCTTTGGTGCACTGTGCTTTCCCTGTATGGCTTCGCTTCCTGGCATGTAAAACGAGGCTTTTTCAGTTGCACATGAGCGAAACAGCAGCTGTGATCAAGAATGGGCATTGCCGCTCAATGGTCATCGAAACGCTCAATCAATTCCGTGAGGGTCAATCTGGCAGTTAATCGAACTGTTAAATTACACCATTGTTTTTTCATCCTCATCCTCCGATTCAGCCTGGAAGACCTCAATCAGCTTCTGATTGTAATCATCCAGATAGGTCTGCAAGCCTTCACGATCGATGAGGCGAACACCAGCCGTGTAAGCAAGCTCTTTGGCCGATTTCGTGTAATAGGAATTGGTCACGACCATGGCTTCGTCGCAACCGTAGAATGCCTTGGCCGAGATCGCTTGTTGAACGGCGGCATTCCCAACGGAGCCAGTGTAATTTTTTGCTTGGATCACCATATTCTTGCCGAACCGACTCACAAACAAATCGGCACCCTGGTCAGCGGTCTTCTTCGTTTCTTTCACGTCGAAACCGATGGTTTGGAAAACTTCCATCAAAAAGGCCTCGAACTGGAACCCGTCCATTGCGTCCACCAGATACATCGTGATGAACCGGTTCGGATTGAAGTGTTCAAGCTGATTCCCCAGCCGCTCGACGAGAACGTCGAAGTAGACCTGCTCACAATGGTTCAGCCCTGATAGGAAGGCGGACAAGGAAATCAGAGGAATATTCACCGTTGCGTTCGCTTGAGCGTTGAATTGAATATCCGGGTAGGAAATATCATTTTCCCAGAGGTAGTAATAAAACAGAGCAAGATCGGATCTGAACGTCGTTCCAGCCTCGTCGATCCATGATCGAAGAGTCTCGGTCAGGTCGGCTTTTATGTGACGGCTGAGCTCTCTGGAGAAGCCAAGGTAAGTTGAGTTGAACGAAGTCGTCAGAAGCAGCTTGTCCAGCAGTGAGGGCAAGCCTTCAAGCTCATCAAACCCCTTACGAATCAGCACCTCTCTGAAGAGCTCACGTTCAGTGTAGATACCTTCGGGCCTAGGCCCCGGCATCCCGACGTCGTTGGACGTTGACGCAGTTTCCCGGGTGGTATGGATGAAATTTGTGAAATAAGGCTGCTTAAGCTGCGCGTATTTTCTCAGTACATTGTTAAGCAAATCGTTCAACTGTGCTTGCTCTTTCTTCTTACCCAGAAAATCTTTGATAAGTCCTTTGGACTGATACTGAAAGTCAGGGTAGAAAGAGGGGTCAAGCGGGGTCAACTGCTGAGTTGACAGCGCAGCAGACGGTGATGTGTCGGAGCTGTTGCACCAAGGGCAGGCCGTCTCAAAAGTTGTTCTGTTGCATCCGTGGCATTGGTAAATCATGCATATCCTTCCCGCGCTGAAGAGAGATCTGAGGTGCAAGACTTTATCTATCAGTTTCGATCAGTGGCCACTGGATACGAATCTGACGCCCTGAAAAGCCTCTGCATTTGATCGAAGACGGTAGCCTATTGTTACCTTTCCGTCTACGGGGTCTTCCACCCTCAGGTGCTGTGTAGTGCCCATAGCCATCTTGAGATGGCTGCTCCTAGCCGTGAGCCGACATCTTCAGCGATTTACACCCGTCAAACCTGTTTTTACTCATCACCTTTAGCGCAGAAAGAGCTATTTATGAGCCTTATGTTTCGCTAAACATTTGAGGTAAGCCTACCGCCAATGCTCCTTGCGCCAAGCCTCTTGCTCTCCAGCATCAAGAAAAGTCCAGGCCACGAAGCGGCTTTGCTTTTGGCCCTGTGTCATTTCTACGGTTTTGACCTTAACCGCCTTGGCCTTCTTTAAGGCATTTAACACACCGGGTACATTCGATGCTTTGGACACCAAGGTACTGAACCAAAGCACTTGCCCACCTACGGTCACGCTTTCTTCTATCATGCGGCGGATGAAAAGCGCCTCGCCGCCTTCGCACCAGAGCTCCGTATTCTGCCCACCAAAGTTCAGCACAGGAGCATTGTGCTTGGGCGCAGCCTTGCCCAAGCCACGCCATTTACGTTGACTGCTGCTTACCGCTTCTTCCTGCGAGGAATGGAAGGGTGGATTGCACAGCGTCAGGTCAAAGTAATCGTTTGTGCCCAGCAAGCCCTTGAAAATATGTCTGGGCGATTTTTGTTGGCGTAGCTTGATTGCAGCCGATAAACCAGGATTCCCATGAATAATGCTCCGTGCTGATGTCAGTGCATCAGCCGAGATGTCCGAGCCTAGAAACTGCCAGCCATATTCGGCATGGCCGATCAACGGGTAGATGGCATTTGCACCTACGCCAATATCCAGGACACGTACTGCCTCACCATTAGGAATGGCCCCCTTATTGCTGTTGGCCAGTAAATCGGCCAGATAGTGTATGTAGTCGGCTCGACCCGGAATGGGAGGGCACAGGTAATTGGCAGGAATATCCCAATGCGCTATGCCGTAAAAGCTCTTGAGCAGGGCGCGATTCAGAGTTTTGACGGCATTCGGATCAGCGAAGTTGATACTCTGATCACCGTACGGATTCAAGAAAACGAAAGCGGCCAGTTCGGGCGTTTCTTTGATCAGAGCGTCAAAGTCGTAACGGCCCTGATGGCGGTTGTGCGGGTGGAGCTGGGCCGCTGTTTTGTTGGAAGTGGGTAATTCAGCCTTGGAATTACCTGTTTTTGAAGAGCGCATTGAAGTCCGAAATTGGCCTGGGTAAGTCTGAGTCGTGGCACTAGTACGTTGTTAAAGCAAAGTGCCAGGACTAAGGAAGGAGCGATGCTTGCTGTACTACGTCGCTCTGCATCGCATCCTTCCCTAGTTTTAATGCTTAGTTCTTGCCTGTGCTGCCGAACCCACCCGTACCACGCTCGGTCTCGGTAGAGAACTCATTCACAAATTGCAGTGCTACTTGCACCACGGGTTGGAACATCAGTTGGGCGATACGCTCGCCGGGCTGGATCACATAATCCTGGTCGCTGTCGTTGGCCAGAATCACGCCGATTTCGCCGTGGTAGTCGGCATCAATTACGCCAATGCCTTGGGCAACACGCACGCCATGCTTCAAGGACAGGCCCGAGCGCGAGGCGACGATGGCCACCAGGCCAGGGTCCATCATATTGATGGCCAGGCCGGTTTTAACCAGCGTACGGCCGCCTGCGGGCAGGGTGACGGCTTCGCTCAGGCAGGCGCGCAGGTCCATGGCGGCCGAGCCGTCCGTGGCGTAGCTGGGGGCTTCAATAGTCGTGCCCAACAAGTCATTGACGATGCGAGCTTCAATACGGCGGTGCATAGACAGTATCCTGAAAAAAAAAGAGGCAGCACACCTGCTTTAGCGCTGCCCGTCATCATAAAAGAGAAAAGGGTTTAAAGCCGCTGGGCGATGTCTTGAACCAGTTGGCGCGCCGCCAGCAGTTTATCCTGGGCAGGCCAGTGCATATGGCCTTGCTCGTCAAACAGCACCAGTTCGGTGTCGTCGGCGTTCATGGCGCGCTGTGCTAGGTTGGCAACCAGCAAAGGCACATTCTTACGCTGGCGCTTGGCCTGGGCGTGCTCGATCAGGTTGTCGGTCTCGGCGGCAAAGCCGACACAGAAAGGACCGTTTTTCAGTGCGGCAACTTCGGCCAAAATGTCGGGGTTGGGGCTGAATTGCAGGTCCGGCGTGGCTTGTTCGGAGGTCTTTTTGATCTTGATGTCGCTGGCATTGCTGACGTACCAGTCTGCTACCGCTGCAACGCTGATGAAGATATCGGCATCATTTACTTGGGACATGACGCTGGCGTGCATCTGACGGGCAGTTTCTACATCGATGCGACGCACCTGGTAGGGCGCTTCCAATGCTACCGGGCCGGACACCAGCGTGACTTGTGCACCGGCTTCCTGAGCCGCACGCGCAATGGCGTAGCCCATCTTGCCGGAGGAGCGGTTGCTGATGACACGGATCGGGTCGATAGGTTCGCTGGTCGGGCCAGCGGTGATCAGAACTCGTTTACCGGCCAGCAGCTTGGGCTGGAAGAAGGCGGTCAGTTCAGCCAGCAGTTGGGCCGGTTCCAGCATGCGACCATCGCCGGTTTCACCACAGGCCTGGTCGCCGCTGCCGGGGCCCAGAATATGCACGCCGTCGCGGCGCAGTTGTTCGACATTGCGCTGAGTGGCCGGGTGCAGCCACATTTCCCGATTCATGGCCGGGGCGATCAGCAGGGGGCAGTGTCCACGGGCCACGCATAAGGTGCTGAGCAAGTCGTCGGCCAGACCGTTGGCCAGCTTGGCCATGAAGTTGGTGCTGGCGGGGGCGATCAAAATGGCGTCGGCATCCCGGCTCAGTTGGATGTGGGCCATATTGTTGGGAACACGCGCATCCCACAGGTCGGTGTAGACGGTACGGCCCGACAAGGCCTGAAAGGTGACCGGGCTGATAAAGCGCGTGGCCGATTCGGTCATGACCACGTCAATCCGGGCACCCAGGTCCTGGCTGCGACGTAAAAGCTCGGCAGTTTTATAAGCAGCGATGCCGCCGGTGATGCCAAACACCAGTTTTTTATTGCTAAGCATAGGACATGATCCTTACAGACTCAGGAGCGCTGTCGTTTGTTGCGGCGCATGCGCATGAACTCGTCCAGCACTAACAAGGCAGCGCCGCAACTGATGGCGACGTCAGCAATATTGAAAGCCGGAAAGTAGGATTGATTCCAGTAGAACAGCAAAAAATCCACCACGTGGCCGTGCATCAGGCGATCGACCACGTTGCCAATGGCACCGCCCAGAATCAGGCTAAGTGACAGGCAAAACAAGGGCTGTTTGGCCGAGCGGCGCAGCATGGTCACGATAAAGACGGTCGCAATAGCGGCAATGCCGACAAAGAACCAGCGTTGCCAACCCTGGCCACCGGCCAGGAAGCTGAAAGCGGCGCCGGGATTGTAGACCAGGGTGAAATCAAAAAAGGGCAGGATATTCCAACGTTCCTGATAGAACAGGTTGGTGTCGAAATACTGTTTGGTCCATTGGTCCAGACCGACAATAAAGGCGGCCAGACCAATCCAGGCCCAGAACTGCCGCGAGGGCAGTCGGGCCTGGCAGGGAGAAGGGGCCATGTCCTTATCAGGCATGGTGACGCACTTCGCCTTGGCCAAACAGATTGTCCTCGCAACGACCACATAGGGTGGGGTGCGCGGCGCTCTGGCCCACGTCTGGGCGGTGGTGCCAGCAACGCTCGCACTTGGCCTGTTCGGTAGGCGTAACGTCGATGCGCACATCGCCTTCGCCAGCGTGTACGTCGGCACGGGAGACAATCAGCATGAAGCGCAGATCTTCGCCTAGGGACTGCAGGAATTCCAGATCCTGACCCTTGGCGTAGATGTCGATCTCGGCAGCCAGGGAGGAGCCGATGGCGCCGGTACTACGGACATCTTCAATGCGGCGCATCACGTCGGCACGGATGGCGCGCAGGCGTTGCCACTTGGCGTTTAGTGCAGACTGTTCGCCTTGCTCGGGCAGGGAATGGAACAGCTCGGTGAAGATGGTGCCGCTAGGAACCGAACCTCCGTGCATGTCGCGCCAGGCTTCTTCTGCCGTGAAGGACAGGATAGGAGCCATCAGCTTGAGCAGGGTCTGCGTCAGGTGATACAGCGCTGTTTGAGCCGAGCGACGAGGCAGGCCATCTTTGGCGGTGGTGTAGAGACGGTCTTTCAGAATATCCAGGTAGAACGCGCCCAGGTCTTCGGAGCAGAAGGTCTGCAAGCGAGCCACGATGGGGTGGAACTCGTAGCGCTTGTAGTTCTCCAGCAACTCGGCCTGCATGTCGGCGGTCATTTGCAGGGCGTAGCGGTCGATCTCGGTCAGTTGATCAACAGGTACAGCATGTTGGGTGACGTCGAAGTCGGCCAGGTTGCCCAGCAGGAACTTCAAGGTATTGCGGATACGGCGGTAGCCTTCCACAACACGCTTCAGAATTTCGTCGGAGATGGACAGCTCGCCCGAGTAATCAGTAGAGGCGGCCCACAGGCGCATGATCTCGGCACCCATCTTGTCGGCAATTTCTTGCGGCTTGATGATATTGCCCAGCGATTTGCTCATCTTGCGGCCATTGCCGTCCACCACGAAGCCGTGGGTCAGCAGGGCTTTGTAGGGTGCGCGGCCATACAGCATGCAGCCAGTCAGCAGAGACGAGTGGAACCAGCCACGGTGCTGGTCCGAGCCTTCCAGGTACAGGTCGGCAGGCCATTGCAGTTTGTCAGCGTGCGAGCCGTGGGTAGTGTGATCCTTGCCGCCCAGCACGGTGGCGTGCGTGGTACCCGAGTCAAACCATACGTCCAGTGTGTCGCGGTTTTTCTCGTACAGGTCGGCCTCGTCACCCAGCAGGTCGCGTGGGTCCAGGTTTTGCCAGGCTTCGATACCGCTCTTTTCGATGCGCTCAGCTACTTGTTCCATCAGCTCGGGCGTGCGGGGGTGCAGTTCACCCGTTTCCTTGTGCACAAAGAAAGCCATGGGCACACCCCATTGACGCTGACGCGACAAGGTCCAGTCAGGGCGGTTGGCGATCATGGCGTGCAGGCGGGCACGACCCCAGGAGGGGTAGAACTCGGTGTTATCAATGGCTTCCAGCGCCATTTCACGCAAGGTACGACCGCTGCTGTTTTCCTTGTCCATGCCGGCAAACCATTGGCTGGTGGCACGGTAGATGATGGGCGTCTTGTGACGCCAGCAGTGCATGTAGCTGTGCGGGTGCTGTTCGGTTTTCAGCAAAGTACCGGCGTTCTGCAAGGCTTCCACGATTTGCGGATTGGCCTTCCAGATCATCTGGCCGCCAAACAGGGGCAGATTCTCGGCGTAATGCCCATTGCCCATCACGGGCGTGAGCATATCGTCGTCCTTCATGCCATGGGCTTTGCAGGAGATAAAGTCTTCAATACCGTAGGCAGGAGCCGAGTGCACCACGCCCGTACCGCTGTCCAGGGTGACGTAGTCGCCCAGATACACAGGGGAGCGGCGTTGGTAGCCTGCGTCCACGTGGGCCAGAGGGTGATTGAATTCGATCAGGTTCAGGGCTTCACCAGTGGCGGTGGCTACAACCTGGCCGCTCAGGCCCCATTGTTCCAGGCAGGACTTCACCAGATCTTCGGCCACGATCAGCATGGAGCCGGTAGCACGTGGGCTGTCCAGTTTGACCAGAGCGTAGCTGATTTCAGGATGTACGTTCAGCGCCTGGTTGGCAGGGATGGTCCAGGGGGTGGTGGTCCAGATGACGATGGCGCCATCGTCCACGCTGTCCACGCCAAAGGCGGCTGCCAGCCTGTCTTTCTGGGCGAAGGGGAAGGCCACGTGCACGGACGGGTCGGTGCGATCCGCGTACTCAACCTCGGCTTCTGCCAGGGCGGAACCACAGTCAAAACACCAGTTCACGGGTTTCAGGCCACGGAACACAAACCCTTTTTGCATGATCTTGGACAGCACGCGCAGTTCGTCGGCTTCGTTGCTGAAGTTCATGGTCAGGTAAGGCAGGTCCCAGTCGGCCAGCACGCCCAGACGCTTGAAGTCCTTGCGTTGGCTGTCGATCTGTTCCAGAGCGTAGGCGCGCGCCTTGGCCTGAACTTCAGCCACAGGCAGGTTCTTGCCGTATTTCTTTTCGATCTGGACTTCAATAGGCATGCCGTGGCAGTCCCAGCCGGGCACGTACTGCGCGTCAAAGCCGGCCATATTGCGGCTTTTGACAATGATGTCTTTCAGAACCTTGTTGACCGCGTGACCAATGTGAATGTCGCCGTTCGCATAGGGAGGGCCGTCGTGCAAAATAAATTTGGGACGACCGGCACTGGCTTGTCGAATTGCTGCATAGACTTTGTTTTCTTCCCACTGGCTAATCCAGCCCGGCTCACGTTTGGCGAGGTCACCACGCATGGGAAAGGGAGTGTCGGGCAAATTGAGAGAGTTTTTATAGTCCATTTGAAGCAAAGTAGTCGCGAGCGCGTTGTGCATCGTTGTCGATGGCGGCGATCATTGTGATGAGGTCCGGGAATTTTTCTTCGTCCCTGACAAATTCCAGAAATTCTATACGGGCAAGTTTACCGTAAGCATCCAGGCGTTGGTCCAGTAAATGCACCTCTAACAGCAGCCGTCCCTGGTCGATGACGGTTGGGCGTACCCCCAAGGAGGCAATGCCGGGCAGAGCCTGTCCGGTCAGTCCGTGAACCCGGACCACGTACACGCCGGAGCGGGCGGCACAGTGTTCGGGAACGCGCACGTTCAAGGTCGGGTAGCCAATGTCCCGGCCCAGTTTCTGGCCATGAATGACATGGCCGCTAATATGAAAGGGTTTGCCCAGCAGAGCACGGGCACGGTCCAGTTGGCCCACGGCCAGGGCGGTGCGCACTTCCGAGCTGGAGATGCGGCGGCCATCGGCATCGGCCACATCGTGCAAGGTCTCGACGCTAAAGCCATGGCGTTTGCCCGCTTCGCGCAACATTTCAATGTCGCCGGCACGTTTGTGGCCGTAGCGGAAATCCTCGCCCACCAGCAACCAGCCGGTGTTCAGGCCCTGGACCAGAATCTCGTCAATGAAGGTGGCGGCCGACATATCGGCCATGGCCTGATTGAAGCGGGCCAGATAAATTTGTTCAATGCCGCATTGGTGCAGGGCTTCGACCTTGTCGCGCAGGCCGCTGATCTGCGTGGGGATCAGTTCGGGCCGTTGGCCACGCTGCGCAAAAAAGGCACGCGGGTGGGGCGTAAAGGTCATCACACAGGAGCTCAGGTCCTGCTGGCGCGCCACTTCATTGACGCGGTGCAAGATGGCCTGATGGCCCAGATGGACCCCGTCAAAATTGCCAATGGTGACAGCGCTGCGGGCCGTGCTGTTGCGCCGTGGCAGAGAGCGATAGAGTTTTAGATCAGATTTCACAAGCGAGAGTTTACAATTTTGGATTCGTTATTTCTCGGGAAACAGGATTTTGACCGATTCCACCCTACCTTGTCGCCTTGTTGTGCTTATTTCAGGCCGGGGCTCCAACTTGCAGGCCATTGGCGAACTGATCAAGACAGCGGGCTTAAATGGCCGTATTGAGGCGGTCATCTCTAACAAGGGCGATGCGCCCGGACTGGAATGGGCGCAGCGTCAAGGGCTGCCTACCGAGACGGTTTCGCATCGCGAATTTGCAACACGTGAAGCCTTTGATCAGGCTTTGGCACGCGTGATTGACCGCTACCAGCCAGATTATGTTCTACTTGCGGGATTCATGCGCATCCTGAGCACCGATTTTGTTCAGCACTATGCAGGCAAGCTCATCAATATACACCCATCCTTGCTTCCTAGCTTTCCCGGTTTGAATACCCATCAACAGGCACTTGACGCGGGCGTGCAGTTTCATGGCTGCTCGGTGCACTTTGTGACCCCTGTGCTCGATGATGGTCCCATCCTTGCCCAAAGTATCGTGCCCGTCCTGCACGACGATGATGCACAAACCCTGGCAGAGCGCGTTTTGGCAACCGAACACCACGTCTATACCCAGGCCGTCCGCTGGCTGATCGAGGGGCGAGTGCGTTTACAGGCTGATGGCCGTGTCGAGGTTGCCGGACTTGCGCATCGCGGCTTTTATTTTCCCGCCTGATTGAGCGGGCTATTTGGAATTTTTGAATATTCATGTCTGATCACCAACAATCCCGCGGCCGCTCGGACCGCAAGCGCCCGTCCTCGTCTACCCAACGTAACGAGTCCGGAGCGCGTGGTCGCCCTTATGCAGCACGCCGCGACAAGCCCTCGGGTCCACCCGAGCCGGGAGCGATGGCACAGCGCCGTCTGGAGCAGGTCTCCAGCGCCCTGGGTGAAGTTTTGCAGTGGAAGCACCCCGCCGACCTGGCTTTGACACGCTGGGCGCGTACCCGCCCCAAAATGGGCTCGCGTGACCGTGCCGAGATTCGCGAAGCTGTGTTCGATGTGCTGCGCCACCTGCGTCAGTACCGTAACTGGGCGGAAAGCGGCGTAGGCCCATCCACCCGTCGTCTGGCCATTCTGGGCCTGTCTACCGCAATCGGTCAGGAATCCCTGTCTTTGGGGTTGACGGAAGAAGAGCGCCAGTGGCTGGGCCATATCCGTGCCCTGAACGTGGACGGTCTGCCGGTTGGCGTACGCCTGAGTCTGCCCGAGTGGCTGGAAGAGCGTCTGAAAGAGATCCCGGATTCCTACAAGCTGATGGCCGCCATGAACGAGCAGGCCTTGCTGGATCTGCGCGTCAACCCCATGAAAGCCGAGCGCGATACGGTATTGCGCCAGTTGCAAAATGGCCCCATGGCCCGCTTCAAACCGGTTGCCATGCCGTTTTCACCCTGGGGTATCCGTATTGAAGGCCGCCCATCTGTCGCAGTATGGCCACAGTATGAGAAAGGCGAGCTGGAAATTCAGGAAGAGGGCAGCCAATTGCTGACCGCCTTGCTGGAGCCTCGTCGTGGCGAGATGGTGATTGACTACTGCGCTGGTGCCGGTGGCAAGTCCTTGCTGCTGGGCGCCTTGATGCGCTCTACAGGCCGTTTGTACGCCTTTGACGTATCGGCAAGCCGTTTGAACAAGGCCAAGCCGCGCTTTGCACGTGCCGGCCTGTCCAATGTGGTGCCTGTTGTCATACAGGAATCGGGCGACCAGCGTGTTCGCCGCCTGCATGGCAAGGCGCAGCGCGTATTGGTGGACGCGCCTTGCAGCGGATTGGGAACTTTACGTCGAAATCCTGATCTTAAGTGGCGTCAACACCCACAAGCTCTGGAGCAGTACACTCAGATGCAGGCCGACATTCTGGAGCAGGCTGCGGCGTGTGTCGCACCAGGAGGCCGTTTGGTTTATGCAACATGTAGTTTTTTACCCGAAGAAAACGAGCAACAAGTGCAGGCATTCTTGGACAAACACCCCGAGTTCCGACTGCTGGATGCCCGGGAAATCTTGAAGGACAAATGTCCCGCCCTTGCGCTAGAGGGGCCTTATTTGAATCTGCGCACGGACCGTCACCAGACAGACTGTTTCTTTGGTGCGGCACTTGAACGAATCACGGAAAGTGCTTGATTTAAAGCAAGTTCGTCCTTAAATAATGTTATTGTTAACTGGTTAGGTGGGCTACACTTTTCCGGTTTCCCTTAACAAAGATCAGGTCTAAAAGGGTCTATGCAATCGTTTCTTTCTTTTCTTGCTGACGGATGGCTGCAACTGTCTTGGTGGCAGCTTACTCTTGTCATTCTGGCGGTGACTCATGTCACTATTGTGTCAGTTACCGTATTTCTTCACCGTAGTCAGGCGCACCGCGGGCTAGACCTGCACCCGGCGCTGATGCATTTCTTCCGTTTCTGGCTCTGGATGACCACCGGTATGGTCACCAAAGAATGGGTTGCGATTCACCGCAAGCACCACGCCAAATGTGAACGCGAAGGCGATCCCCATTCCCCCGTGGTCTTTGGTCTGGGCCAGGTGTTCTTCCGTGGTGCAGAACTGTACCGCCAGGAAGCCACCAACCCCGAAACCTTGAAGCGTTTCGGTCACGGTACTCCCGATGACTGGCTCGAGCGCAACCTGTACACCAAATACAGCATGTTGGGTATTACCATCATGCTGGGTATTGATCTGTTCCTGTTCGGTCTGCTGGGCCTGACGGTCTGGGCTATCCAGATGGCCTGGATTCCTTTCTGGGCCGCCGGTGTGGTCAACGGTCTGGGTCATGCGATCGGTTACCGCAACTTTGCCAGCCCTGATACCAGCACCAACGTATTCCCTTGGGGCATCATCATTGGTGGTGAGGAGCTGCACAACAACCACCACGCCTACGGTACGTCCGCCAAGTTCTCCAGCAAATGGTACGAATTTGACTTGGGCTGGTGCTATATCTCGGTGTTCAAGGCACTGGGTCTGGCCAAGGTCAAGAAGGTTGCTCCCAAGCTGCGTCTGGAACCTAGTGTGCCTTCTAATGCCCCAATCGACGGCATCAGTTTGGCAACCTTGCAAGGCGTTATTACGCACCGCTACGAAATTCTGGCCCGCTATGCGGACATCATCAAAACCACGGCCTCGGAAGAAATTGCTCGTTTGAAGCCTCAGGTGAACAAAGACAACCCAAATTGCTCTTGGTCCCTGTTGGAGAGCTGCAACGACTGGATTGGTCGTGGCGACGACGTTCTGGCTCCCGAGCAGCGTGCTGAATTGGAAACCGTGGCGGCTGGCGATTCCCGTCTGTCCATCCTGGTACGCATGCAGCGTGAACTGGCCGGTATCTGGGAAAGTTCCAGCGCCTCCAGCGAGCAGTTGCTGTCTGACCTGCGCACCTGGTGCCAGCGCGCTCAGCAAAGTGGTATTGAAAGTCTTGAGCAGTTCGCCTTGCGTCTGCGCCGCTACGCGGCATGATGGATCGCTTAAACCCGGAACAGCGAGCCGCCGTTACTCTCCCCTCTGGCCATGCCCTGGTGCTGGCCGGAGCGGGTAGCGGAAAAACCAGTGTCCTGACCTCCCGAATGGCCTGGTTAATCCAGACTGGGCAGGTCAGCCCTCACGGACTGGCCGCTGTTACCTTCACCAACAAAGCCGCGCGCGAAATGCTGACGCGGCTTACTTCTTTATTGCCTATCGATACTCGCGGAATGTGGGTCGGGACCTTTCACGGCCTGTGTAATCGCTTGCTGCGCATGCATTACCGCGATGCCGGTCTGGTACAGACGTTCCAGATTCTGGATACGGCAGATCAGTTGGCCTCCATCAAGCGCATGGTCAAGGCCAACAATGTGGATGATGAGAAATTTCCGCCCAAGGAAATTCAGAAGTTCATCAACGCCTGTAAAGAAGACGGCCAACGTCCTGGCGACCTGGAAGCTCATGACCCTCACCGCCGCCGCCTGATCGAGCTTTACCAGCTTTATCAAGAGCAGTGCGAACGTGAAGGTGTGGTGGACTTTGGCGAGCTACTGCTGCGCGCTTACGAGCTGCTGTCTCGCAATGCACCAATCCGCGAGCATTATCAGCGCCGCTTCAAACACATTCTGGTGGACGAGTTCCAGGACACCAACGTGCTGCAGTATCGCTGGTTGCGTCTGTTGGCCGGTGATCAGGCCTGCATGTTTGCCGTGGGCGACGATGACCAGTCGATCTATGCTTTCCGTGGCGCGAACGTGGGCAATATGGCCGACTTCGAGCGCGACTATGCCCGTGGCAATGTGATCCGCCTGGAGCAGAACTATCGTTCCTGCGGTCATATTCTGGATTCCGCCAACGCGCTGATCGAGAACAATAGTGGTCGCCTGGGCAAGAATCTGTGGACCGATAGCGGCGAAGGCGAGCTGGTACGCATCAGCGAACTGGCTTCGGATGCCCTGGAAGCACAGTGGATTGTGGATGAAGTTCGCGCCCTGATTGCTGAAGGCAAGCCACGTCGTGAAATTGCCATTCTGTATCGCAGCAACGCCCAGTCCCGAGTGATTGAGCACAGGCTGTTTTCCCAAGGTTTGCCCTACAAAGTGTATGGCGGCCACCGTTTCTTCGAGCGTCAGGAAATCAAGCACGTGCTGGCTTACTTGCGCCTGATGGATAACGCGGATGATGACACCGCTTTTCTGCGCGTCGTGAATTTCCCGACTCGCGGAATTGGTGCCCGTTCGGTAGAGCAACTGGCCGATTTGGCGCGCGAGCGCGGTACCAGTTTGCTGCGTGCCATCCCTTATCTGCAAGGACGTGCGGCTGCCAGCTTGATGCGTTTCTCGAACCTGATTCAGGATATGGCCAGCCAGGCGCAGATCTTGTCTTTGCCCGAGCTGATTGAGCACGTTGTCCACGACAGTACCTTGCTGGCCCATTATCAGGCCGACCGCGAAGGTGCCGAACGCCTGGAAAACTTGCAGGAGTTAGTCAACGCGGCCACGGTTTTTGTGGGTGAGGAAGGCTTTGCTGAGCTGCCCGCAGGTCGAGTGCCTGAAGCCGTGGCGGGCGAGTCCGAGCAGGCCATGCAAAATCCAGATCAGCCGGCTGCCTCTGTGCTGGCCCCCATGTCGCCGTTGGGCTCCTTCCTGACCCATGCTTCTTTGGAAGCAGGGGACAATCAGGCCCAGGCAGGCCAGGATGCCATTCAACTGATGACGATCCATGCCGCCAAAGGTCTGGAGTTCGATGCGGTTTTCATTACTGGCCTGGAAGAGGGGTTGTTTCCGCATGAGAACAGCTTGTTCGATCCGGGCGGTATCGAGGAAGAGCGTCGCTTGATGTACGTGGCGATTACGCGGGCGCGTCAGCGTCTATACATTACCTTGGCGCAAAGCCGCATGTTGCACGGCCAGACGCGTTACGCCATGCGTTCGCGCTTTCTGGAAGAGTTGCCGGAGCAACATATCAAGTGGTTGTCGGCCCGCTACACTAGCCCGCCCATGCAATCCGAGGCTAGCTCGGGGGCATTTCGTCGCGGTCAAAGCTGGGAGTCTAAAGACAAGAGCTATTCGGCCCAGCCTTACGGCGGTCGTAGCCACACCAGTGTGCTGGAAGTGAATGGGCAGACGTTCCGTGTGGGGCAGGGAGTGCATCACAACCGTTTTGGTGACGGCACCATCGTTAATCTGACGGGGCAGGGTGACGACGCCCAGGCCTTGATTCAGTTCCGTGAAGTTGGTAGCAAGACTCTGGCCTTGGCCATCGCCAAGCTGGATCCTGTTAGCTGAAGACGAAACAAAGACTGAGTCAATCAATTGCAGTTCGAAGGCCCCCGGGACCCCCCGGGGGCTTTTTTATGGTCTGCCCAATGCCGTGGGAAGTTTTAGACGGCTGCAGTTTTTCTTACGCGTCTTCTTTCACACTGTTTATTTTTTGTAGTCCGTCTTGCCTGTCGCTGCCACCTTTCAAGAAAAAACGACGCCTGATTTCACCGTTCAGGCAAAAGGCGATCTTGCATGGAAACCGCATGTTTAATCAGGCGTTCTCGTTTTCAGGATTTGTCGCTAAACCTCTATATGAGCGTTATATATAAGGGTTATGGATTCTAGTTATAAAGATGGTGCCGCCATAAAATCGAAGCCTAAATTAATTACAAATACCAAATACACATGGAGGCGATCATGGAACCTAGCAATCTTTCACGCCGGCGCATGCTGTTGTCCACGGGCGGGATGATGGCCCTGGCCGGAACGGCAAGCCTGACTCCCTTGTCAGCCGCACTGGCGCAGGAAAAGGCAAAAACGCAGGCTAAAGCCTTGCCCGCCTATGCATCTTGGAAACATGCCGACAGCTTGATCGTGCACAGTGCCAATACCATTGAAACCAAGCGCAGCGCATTTGGTTCGGGGCTGATCACACCGTTGGACCGCTTGTTCGTACGCAATAACGTGACTCCCCCGTCTGAACAAATCGTGGCCGATCCGGACGCATGGGTACTGTCGATCAAGGGTGTCAAAAATCCTAAAGACATGACCGTAGCCGAGCTGAAACGATTGGGCTTGGTGGCTGTGCCCATGGTGCTGCAGTGCTCGGGCAATGGCCGTGCCTTTTTCCCCGAGAAACCCAGCGGTACACAGTGGACGGTTGGCGCAGCAGGCTGTGTGGTCTTTACCGGCGTGCCGATCAAGGCTGTGCTGGAGGCTGTCGGTGGGATGGACGAGGGTGCCAAGTACATGACAGGGCAAGGTGGCGAGGAAATTCCTCAGGGACTGGACCCGAACACCATCATGGTGGAGCGTTCGCTTCCTTTGGATGCCATTGATGACGCGATTCTGGCCTGGGAAATTAATGGTCAGCCTATCCCATTGGCTCACGGTGGTCCCTTGCGCTTGGTTGTGCCTGGTTATACCGGCGTCAACAACGTCAAGTACATCAAGCAGTTGGCGTTTACCAAGGAACAGTCTGCCGCCAACATTCAGCAAAACAGCTATCGTCTGGCGCCGGTTGGTGAAAAATCCAACCCGAATCAGGAGTCGGTATGGGAAATGCCCGTCAAGTCCTGGGTGACCAGCCCTAGTGGTGAGCCTGGCGAAGAACTCAAGGCGGGCAAGGTACAGATTCAGGGCTTGGCTTTTGGGGGCATGTCGGCCGCCAAAGAGGTGGAGGTGTCCGTCGATGGTGGCAAGAACTGGGTGAAAGCAAGCTTTGTAGGCCCTGATCTGGGCAAATATGCGTGGCGCCAGTTCGTGGTGGGCGTGGATTTGAAACCTGGCAAGTATGAAATTACTAGTCGGGCAACCAGCGAAGCAGGCACGGTCCAGCCTGAAGAACGTGTACCTAATAACCGTGGCTATTTGAACAATAGCTGGCGTGACCACATGCTGGCTGTCACTGTCGTTTAAGTCTTGAATGTTGTATCCGCCCCGTCCGTTCGGGGCGGCTATGGAAGCGAATCATGAAGAAATATCTCGTTGCTGCAGTATCTGTCGTTGTTTTTAGTACCCAGGCTTATGCTCAGGAGCCAGGCAAGGAACTGTTTTTAACGGGCGCCAAGCCCATTGCCTGTGCGGTCTGTCATACCTTGGCTGACGCTGGTTCAGCCGGGGCAATCGGTCCGGATCTGGATGAGCTCAAGCCAGGCAAGGAGCAGATCCTGAAAGTCATGAAAGAAGGCATGGGTGCCATGCCGTCCTTTGCCCAGACCCTGAGTGACCAAGAGCGTGATGCTATCGCCACCTACGTCAGCTCTGTAGTGGGTCAATAAGTTATACCTGTAGTAGCCAGACGCTAGCCGCCTTACCCTTTCTTCTCCTGATCTGGAGGTAGAAATTCGGTAGGCGGCTTTTTGTTGGCGTTGTGATGCAGGATGCGGGCAGGGCGGCCCTTCTCATCCAGCCAGATCTGCCCAATGCCGGAGCCATTCCAGACGCGCTCCCCGTGTTTGCGCTGATCTGGCAGACGTGGGCTGATGCTTAAGTCACGGCGTTGCGTAAACCAGTTCAGGGGGGATCGTGGAGAATAGAGCCAGCGATTCAGCCGATCCAGCCAGTTCAGCAAACTTTCCGGAAATTCGTTCTTGATGCCGCTGCTGGTGACTTGCCAGATATGTGGAATATGTTTGCTATGACGCACTTGTACATCGTAGACAAAGGAGTAGTGCACATCGCCGGACAAAATGACATAGTTACCGGGAGTGCGTGAATGTCTGAAGATGTTCAGCATGGTGTTGGCGGCACCTCGGTGGGCCATCCAGTTTTCTGCGTCCACCGTCAGGGCAAAGCCCGCGTAGGTACAGATGCTTTGAATGACTTCGATCAGCTTGACGCCGAACATGGGCGTGGCAGACACAATGACTGCGGCACGCTCGTCCAGCAACTCGTGTTGCAGCTCGGTCAGGGACTCCCAGTCCATCAGTCCAGAAGGTCGGCTGGGTAGGCGGCGGTTATGCCAGCGGCGCGTGCGTGTATCCAGCACAATCAACGTAGGCTGGGTGCGCAGGACATAGTCCCACTGCCGAAACTCCAGCAGCTCCTTGATGATTGCATCCTGTGTCTGATGTTCAAGGCGTTGATGCTCATCGGGCGAGCGGGTCCAGGCGGTGACCGTGTCCAGTACAGACTCAAAGACCTCGGGGCGGTTACCCCAGGCCTGACATAATAAATAGGCGATCAGGGCATTGCCCACGATCTGCCGTGAAAAAGGATGGCCGTAGGCAACGCTTTCCCATTTGGCCGACAGATTCCAGTCATCAGTGATGTCATGGTCGTCAAAAATCATCAAGGTTTGCACGTGCGCCAACAAACGGGCTGCCTGGGGCAGATCCTGACGAAACCCCTGCAGAGCAGTGGCTTCACGCTCCCAACGTTGCTGATGTTTGGGTTCCAGGCAAGGGGGCGCTGGCTCGGCAATGATCTGCCAGGGGGTGGGGGACCAGACCAGCAAGTACATGGCAAAGACTTCAGCCAGTGTCACCAAGTGGTTGTGTGCGTTCGCGGTGGTGAAAATTGGTTTTTCTACCCCACCAAAAAAACGCTCACGCAGATCGTCGTTGGATTTGAACGCTGGCAGCAAATCCGCGCGCCGGTAATAGCTGGCGGGATGCTGGTAAAGGGCTTCGCTATCCGAGACGACAGCGCCTTCCAGATATTCTCCATACAAGCCTAAGCGCGCTAGCAGAGAATGAATGGCCGCCAGCATGGGGCCTGCCACATCGTCGGCGTAGACTTGATCGCCGGACAGCATGAGCAAGGCGGGTCGGGCTTTGGCCTCGGTGATGTGTTCACTCAGGACCCTGTCGGCCTGCGCCAGGCCATCGCGTGAGGCGTGATGAGGTTTGCGGCAGGAGCCAAACATCAGATTATCAGCGCGGCTGGCCAATACAAAGTTGGGTTTGGTCTGATCTTGATGCAATAGATGTGGCGCCCAATCCGCAATCCCTTGTCCCGCTCCATGGCCGGCCGAGAGGATCAGATCGTAGTGCACCAGCGTGTCCAGGGGCAGCTCGGTAGTGAGTTCTACATCCAGGAAATGAATAAAGGCGTGTGTGCCAAGCGGCACGATGCGGCACTGATCCGCATCTAGCGAGATACGTTGAGTGGGGTGACCTTCTGGCTCCAGGATCAGATCCAGTGACAGGCTTGAACTGCCGACCAGCCACAGGACTAACCGCTGGGAATCCAGGCGACGCAAAATAGGGCCAGCTAGTACTGGAGGCAAGTTCGATGAAAGTTGGGAGAGACTCAAACGGGTAACAGCCAGAATCAGAAAAGACAATGGACAGTGTAGAGTGTAGAAAGTTGCAGTGCCAGCTCTGTCTATCGGTACGCCTGCATTGCCGCTGCATGTGGAGATAAAGTGCTTAATGCGTGAAATACCAACAAGAAGGGTCGCCTGTCAAAAAGCGAGCCCTTCGCGTCCGGCTGATAAGCACTTGTCCGTGAGAGCATGCCGCTTAGCTGTTTTCCATTTCCGGCTTGGCTTGCAGAAACGCAGTCACTTGTGCGTCCAGATCGTCCTCATGCACCACACGTACCGGAAAGCCGAGTTTTTCGCTCAAGGGGGCGACAAAGGCATTCAGGGAAAAGGCCATCAAGGCATTGTCCACGACCACCAGGCTGGCGGCACAGGAAACGCTTAAACGGCTGCGGTTGTCCTTGATCCATTGCGAGAACGCCTCCTTGTCCGCACCTTCCTCTGCACCGGGCAGCTCGCGGGTCAGCAAGACAAAGCGTTGTCCTTGATTCAGCAAGGCTTCCAGTTCTGCTTTCCAGTTGGATGGAGAGCTGTTCGAGATCCAGATACGGGGGAATTCCTGTGTAGCAAGGTGCATGTGCGGGTCCTGAGTAAGCCGATTAATGATTCAAAGTGAATGCGCTGCTTTGTACCATTAATCCGCCTGCTCGGGCAGTTCTTTCGCCGTGTGTGCTTTATTCGCCGGAATAGGTGAAAGACTCCCTTGTGGGTCTGCTGTGCGCTTAGTGGGGCTGTGCCAGCTTCGGGAAGAAGTGATCAGGACGCTGAGTTGTCGATTCAATTTTCGAGAGGAGCTTGGCTGATATGAGCTTGTTGCTGTCTAGCGGTCGGAATCGCCTTAGCTAAACGCAGGCAGTGAATGACGTACTGCAGCAAAACGCAGGACGTGGGGTGTCATAGCCAGGTTGAGAGTACCTGTGCCATAGCCCTGTCTCAGCCCCAAGGTGTCAGCAATCTCGTAAAGCCTCAATGCGTGTTTTACAGACCATCAAGAGCTAAAAAAGGCGCCAATCCTGGTGGATATGGCGCCTTCTTTTTCAGGAGTTCATGAGCAGAACGAAGTTGATGGTGCTAGACCTGCCGCCCAATTTCTTCCATCGCTTCCTGAATTTCCAGCCATTCTTCTTCCAGCGTTTGATGCGTTTTGGTGAGTTCACCATGCTCAGTCATCAAGGCGGGCCGTTGGTCCTTGTAGCTGTCCGAATAAAAGTCGGGGTCCTGCATCAAGGTATCCAGCTCCTGCAAACGCAGCTGAGCTTTCTCCATGGCCGACTCCACTTTCTTCAAGCGGCTTTCCAGGGGCTTGCGTTGCTGGGCCTGACGTTGGCGCAGCTCGGCTTCCTGACGGCGTTGCGTCTTGCGGTCTGTGCCTTCATTGCCCGTATCAGCACGCGCTTCCTGGCGAGCTTCCGAGCGTGATTGTGCGCTGCGGGCCAGTAGCCAGTCGCGGTAGTCTTCCAGGTCGCCGTCAAACTCCTGAACCTGACCATCGGCCACGATCCAGAACGAATCAACGGTAGAACGCAGCAAGTGGCGATCGTGAGATACCAGCAGTACGCTGCCACCGTAGTCAGCCAAAGCAGCCGCCAGGGCTTCGCGGGTATCTACGTCCAAGTGGTTGGTTGGTTCGTCCAGCAAGAGCAGATTGGGCTTTTGCCAGACAATCAGGGATAGGGCCAGACGCGCCTTTTCCCCCCCGGAGAAGGGGGCAGTCAGGCTGGTGACCATATCACCGCTAAAACCGAAAGAGCCCAGGTAATTGCGCAGTTCCTGCTCGCGCACATCCGGAGCCAGACGCGCCAGATGTTGCAGGGGGGTGGAGTCCGGGTCAATGGAGTCCAACTGGTGCTGGGCAAAGTAGCCAATTACCAGGCCCTTGGATTCCAGGCGTTCGCCCTTGATAGGTTCCAGCTTGCCAGCCAGGGTTTTGACCAGCGTGGATTTACCCGCACCGTTCATCCCCAAAATACCCACACGGGCACCGCCGCGCACCATCAGGCGGACCTGGCTCAAAATCGCTTTGTCCTGACCGGGGTAACCCAGATCGGCCTGATCCAATGTCAGCAAGGGATCGGGGGTGTACTCGGGCGAGGGCAGGCGAATGGAAACGCTTGAGTCGTCGCGCAAGAGCGTTACGGTCTGCATGCGGGCCAAAGCCTTGACGCGGCTTTGTGCCTGCTTGGCCTTGGTGGCCTGGGCCTTGAAGCGGTCAATAAAACTTTGCAGACGCGCGGCTTCACGGGTTTGGCGCTCGTAGGCGATCTGGCTTTGTTGGACGCGCTCGGCACGTTGCACCAGAAAGTCGTTGTAGCCGCCTTTGTAGCGAACCAACTTTCCTTGGTCCACGTGCAGAATCGAACGGGCCACCGCATCGAGAAACTCGGTGTCGTGCGAAATCAGCAGGACCGTGCCGGGGTAGGAACCCAACCAGCGCTCCAGCCAGAGCATGGCGTCCAAGTCCAGGTGGTTGGTGGGTTCGTCCAGCAAGAGCAGGTCAGAAGGGGCCATCAGGGCGCGGGCCAGGGACAGGCGCATTTGCCAGCCACCGGAGAACTCGCGCACGGGCAGCATCCATTGATCGGGGCGGAAACCCAGGCCGGCCAACAGTTGCTCGGCACGCGAAGGGGCGGACCAGGCATCGGCTTCGATCAGGGCGTTTTCCAGCTCGGCAATGGCCTGGCCATCGCTATCGGGCGTGTTGGCGCGTTTTTCCTGCAAGGCACGCAGACGCTCGTCGCCGTCGATAACAAATTCGCGGGCAGGGCGGTCACGGTCTGGAATGGTTTGGCGCACACTGGCCACTTCCCAGACTTCGGGGATGCTCAGGTCACCCCCGTCCAGATCCAGCTCGCCTTGCAGCAGAGCAAACAGCGAGGACTTGCCCGCACCGTTCTTGCCCACAATGCCCAGGCGCTCACCCGGATTGACGATGAAATCCGCATTGTCCAGCAGGACTTTGACGCCGCGACGCAGCGTAATTCCAGTTGCGCGTATCACAGAGCCAGTTGCTCCCGGCTTAACAAGAGCACCTGGTCTTCAGCGGTTTCCGTACTTAGCCAGATAGGCTCCAGCTCCGGGAAAGCGGCGATGAAATTGTCGTACTCATTGCCAATTTCTAATACCAGTACGCCTTCAGGCGACAGGAAATTGGGGGCTGCTTCCAGAATGCGACGTACCAGGTCCATGCCGTCGTCACCGCCAGCCAAAGCCAGTTGTGGCTCGTGCTGGTATTCCTGGGGCAGGTTCTGCATGGACTGCTCATTCACATACGGTGGGTTGCAAATGATCAGGTCGTAGGCGGTTTGTGGCAATTGATCCAGCAGATCGCTCTTGTATAGGCTCATGCGATCGTTCAGCTCAAAAGCATCGATATTCGACTGCGCCACTTCTAGCGCGGCATCGGACAGATCCACCGCATCGACTTGCGCTTGTGGGAAAGCCAGCGCCGTCAAAATAGCCAGGCAGCCTGAGCCGGTACACAAATCCAAGGCGTTGTAGATGGCGTCTGGGTCGGCAATCCAGGGCTGGAGCTGCTCTGCCAGCAATTCCGCGATCGGAGAGCGCGGCACGATGGTGTCGGTGGTGACGCGGAAGCGATGGCCTTGCAGCCAGGCTTCGCCGGTCAGGTAGGCGGCGGGCACGCGCTCGTTGCAGCGGCGGGCAACCAGAGCCAGATAGGCGGCGCGCTCGGACTCCAGCATGATGGCGTCCAGATACGGGTCCAGCGTGTCCAGTGGCAGATGCAAGGTGTGCAGCAGCAGGTAGGCGGCCTCGTCCCAGGCATTGTCACTGCCGTGGCCAAAGGCCAACTGACAGCGGTTGAACTGGCTGACAGACCAGCGCAACACGTCGCGCACGGTGCGCAGTTCCTGCTGGGCTTGAAGCAGGGAGGAATGATCGATGCAAGGGCTTAACAAAGCAGGGATTCCAGTGTACGGCGATAAATGTTTTTAAGAGGCTCAAGGTCAGCAACCGCAACGTGCTCGTTGATTTGATGAATGCTGGCGTTGAGCGGGCCAAATTCGACCACTTGAGGGCAGATTTTAGCGATAAAGCGGCCATCGGAGGTGCCGCCTGTCGTGGACAGATCGGTTTGTACGCCGGTTTCGGTTTCGATGGCCTTGGCAAGGGCCTGGCTCAGCGGGCCAGCCTCGGTCAGGAAGGGCTCGCCACTTACTGTCCATTCCAGTTGGAAGTCCACACCATGACGGCGCAAAATGGACTCCACTTCGGCTTGTAGGCCGGCAGGGGTTTGCTCGGTGGAAAAACGGAAGTTGAAATGCACATCCAACTGACCGGGGATCACATTACCCGCGCCAGTACCGGCATGGATATTCGAGATCTGAAAGCTGGTAGGTGGGAAGTCGATATTGCCGGCGTCCCACATGCGGTCTGTCAGCTCGTGCAGCGCAGGCGCGAATATATGCAGTGGGTTGATCGCTAACTGCGGGTACGCCACGTGGCCCTGGCGACCCTTTACGATCAGATGACCGGACATGGAGCCACGACGGCCATTTTTAATGGTGTCACCCAGTTGGCGTGAACAAGTGGGTTCGCCCACGATGCAATAGTCCAGTTGTTCGCCACGTTCTTTCAGGACCCGGCAAACATGCACGGTGCCGTCGGTTGCCGGGCCTTCTTCATCCGAAGTCAGTAGCAGGGCAATCGAACCTTTGTGCTCAGGATGGGCCTGGGTAAATTCTTCAACCGCGTGGATGAAGGCCGCAATCGAGGCCTTCATATCCGCAGCGCCACGGCCATAGAGCTGTCCATCGCGCACGGTAGGTTCAAACGGGGGCGAGTCCCAGGCGGCTTCTGGCCCGGCAGGGACCACATCTGTGTGACCCGCAAAAACAAACAAGGGCGCTTCGGTGCCACGGCGGGCCCATAGGTTGGACACCGGCCCGCTGGGCAGATGTTCCAGGCTAAAGCCCGCTTGCTCCAGCCTGGCGCCCAGCCATTGCTGGCAGTGGGCGTCCTCGGGGGTCACCGAGGGGCGGGCAATCAGGGCTTTAAGGGTATCTAGTACGGAAAAGTCAGTGCTCATGTTCAGGCGCGAAGTAAATCATTAATACTGGTCTTGGCGCGGGTACGGGCATCCACACGCTTGACGATGATGGCGCAGGCCAGGCTGTACAGCCCATCGGCCGAAGGCAGGGAACCAGGGACCACCACCGAACCTGCAGGGACGCGGCCTTGATAAATCTTGCCCGTTTCGCGCTCGTAAATTTTGGTGCTCTGCGATAGGAACACGCCCATGGCCAGCACCGAGTTCTCTTCCACGATGACCCCTTCCACTACTTCGGAGCGGGCACCGATAAAGCAGTTGTCCTCAATGATAGTGGGGTTGGCCTGCAGAGGTTCTAATACCCCGCCAATACCGACGCCGCCCGATAGATGAACATGCTTGCCGATCTGGGCGCAGGAACCCACGGTGGCCCAGGTATCGACCATGGTGCCTTCACCGACATAAGCGCCGATGTTCACAAACGAGGGCATCAGCACGACATCTGGAGCGACGTAGGCACCTTGGCGCACCACCGCACCGGGGACGGCGCGAAAACCGGCCTGGGCAAAAGCGGCCTGATCATGCTGTTCGAACTTCAGTGGCACTTTGTCGTAGAAGGGAGCGGGCTCGCTGGCCATCACGCGGTTCTCGTTGATTCTGAAGGACAGGAGGATCGCTTTCTTGATCCAGTCGTTGACCTGCCACTGTCCGTCGATTTTTTCCGCCACGCGCAGGGAGCCGTAATCCAGCTTTTCAATCACGGTGTGGATGGCCGTGCGCAGTTCAATGCTGTGTTCTTGGGGGCTGAGGGAAGCTCGTTGTTCCCACGCTGACTCGATCAGACTTTGGAGGTCGCTCATAGGCTAGGCTCTGTGAATGCAGGCCGTCATGGGCAGTACCGGAATAAAGGCGCATGATGCGCGGTTAACTACCGCAGCGGCCGTGCTTGAATGGAGGCAACAGAATAACCGAGTCTGCCCCATCCATGCACGGTTTTATGGCTTTCTTTGTCGCTTTTGAGAGCAGATGAGTGTGGGATGAGGGTGGGTGAAGGGGGACGGTTGTGGTTTCTGGACCAGGATTGAGCCGTGAAACCGTACGAGCAGCATGGCTGGACGTGCATGTTTGCGCTGTTTCTTTTTCTTTTAAGGCGGTTTTTCTGAATTCTTGTTTTTTGATAAAAATTTCTTTTTTTTTATAGGACTATTTTTTTATTGTTTATTGCGTTTATTTTATTAAGTCGTCTACGTAATTAATTATTTCAAAATAATAAAAAATAAGCGCCAATTACTGTGGTGATCGTATGCAGTGTTCTTGATCAGGCTTGGCTTGGCGTTTGTGTCGGATTGTTTTTCAGCTTGAAAATTTCTGCCCTTCCTCTGTGAGCGCTAAGTAAAACGCGGTTGACCGTTTTCTCCCTACGCATGTTTCCGTGTTGGTGTGAAGAAAAAGGGGTCGTCATTATGCTCAATGATTCAGTAGTGTTTTTTACATTTTTTAAAATTCATTCGATTTTTATCTGCCTAGAATGATTGTGCTGTTTTTTTTTAGCCGGATTTTGCTCTTGTTTCTTCATTTTAATGGAGGGGTTATGAGATCGATTCTTTTATGGCTTTTAGGTGTCCCTATTCCTATCATCATTTTGCTGGCCTTGTTTTGGCACTAAGGTATTTGCGATCACAATCTTGAGTAAGGAGTCATCATGGCTACAACACAATTGGGTTCGGAGACAGCTTTGGGTACGCACGCCGGCGCAGAGTCATCGCATTCCGCGGTGTCTTGGGGAGCTATCATCGGGGGCGCGGTGATCGCCGCAGCCTTGACGGCTACCTTGCTGGTAGGCGGGACGGGGCTGGGTTTCATGGCGATCTCTCCCTGGGGCAATGACGGGGCCTCGGGCACCACCATGGCTATCGGCACGATTGTTTGGTTGTTTGTCACACAGATCGTCGCTTATGGCATTGCGGGTTATGTCACTGGCCGTTTGCGTACTAACTGGGCCGGTGTGCATGGCGACGAAGTTCATTTCCGCGATACGGCGCATGGCTTTCTTGTGTGGGCTGTCAGTGTGGTTGTCAGCGTTTTCTTGCTGGGCTCGGGCGTTGCCTCCGTGGTGTCAGGTACGGCACAGGCAGGGGCGAATCTGGCTGGGGCCGGAGTGGGTGCCGCGTCGGCGGTTGTGGGCCAGGCAGGGAAAGATCATGCTCAAGGTCCAGGTCTGAGCTATTTCACCGACGCCTTGTTGCGTCCGGCTGACCCTGCCAACGCATCGGCACACACGGGCAACCCTGAGCGTGAAGTCAGCCGCATTCTGGCGCGCAGCCTGAAAGAAGGTGAGGTGTCCCAGCAGGATCAGGATTACTTGCTGCGCCTGGTGGCCAATCGCACCGGTCTGACGCCTGAACAGGCCAAGGAACGTCTGGACTCAGTTCAAATGCAAGCCAAGGAAACAGCCGAGAAGTTGGAGCAGCAAGCACGCGAAGCAGCAGATACCGCTCGCAAGGCTGCTGCTGCTTTCGCGCTGTGGGCATTTGCATCCTTGTTGGTCGGTGCCTTTGTGGCCAGTCTGGCGGCCACGATTGGTGGGCGGGCGCGTATCACGCGTTAAGCCCTTTGTACGACGATGAACCGCTTATCCCTTGAAGCGAGCGGTGCAAGGCTCCCGAATTTCAGAGCTTCGGGGGCCTTTTTGTATCCGCTTCGATCAAGCTGCTGCCTGGCCCGACGCGTCAGGGAACACGAATAAAGTTGCTGGGAGCTTGCCCTAAACGGCGACGGAACATGGTGGAAAAGGCACTGGCACTGTCATAGCCCAGGTCCAGCGCAATCTGGGTGACTGATTGGCCGGCAGACAGCTTGGTCAAGGCTGTCAACAGGCAGGCTTGTTGCCGCCATTCGCTAAAGCTCATGCCGGTTTGCTGCCGGAACAGACGTGTGAAGCTGCGTAGGCTTTTGTTCAATTGCTTGGCCCATTGTTCTGGCGTGCTTTGGATATTAGGCTGGCCCAGGAATGCTTTGCACAGAGCGGCCAAGGAGGAATCTTGGGGGATGGGCGCAAAGAGCGGCATGGTGTGTGCCAGGCCAACTTCATGCAAGAGAAGCTGAGCCAAGGCACCGTCGCGGCCATTTTCCTCGTACAAGGCGGGCAAGGCCAGGGAGGCCAGCAGCAAGTGATGCAGCAAGGGCGTAATCACCAGCACTTCGCAATGAGTGCTGCGGCGGGGGGCGGCCTCGGGTTCTATATATAGACTGCGCGTACTGGCGCTTTGCATGCGCACGCGATGGCGCTTGCCGGCCGGAATCCAGACGCCACTGTAGGGTGGAATGACCCAGGCGCCATCGTCCGTTTCTACTTCCATCAAGCCTGTCATGGCATAGAGCATTTGCGCCCGCCGGTGTACATGAAAGTCCAGCAGAGTGCCCGGGGCGTAGTCCGTGCCAATCGCCAGCAAGGGGCGGGGGGTGGCATCCACGCTATCCAGTCGTACATTGTGCATCAGCAAGCCTCTGGCCGAAACGAAAGTATTAATGACCGGTTTTAGCATGTCAGCCAAGGCGGAGCGACCTATTCTTGGGTTTTGGTATCTCTTTTGATGGGCGGCTATGTATTTGCTATTGCTGTTTTTTGGTTTGCTGGCCGGGGTGACCACCGTGCTGTTTGGTTTCGGTGGTGGCTTTGTGGTGGTTCCCGTGCTGTATTCGGTGTTGATTGCTCTGTATGGCGTAGACAGCCAGATGGGGCAGGCGGCCATGCATATTGCGGTGGCCACGTCCACCTGCGTCATGATCTTTGGGGCTGGCCTGTCCAGTTGGCGTCATCACAAGGCTGGCACCGTGCCTTGGGGGCAGGTGCGTCCTTTGCTCTGGTTTATCGCCCTGGGGGCGATTCCCGGTGCGGTAGCGGCCATGGCCTTGAGTGGGGCCTGGGTGCGTTGGGTTTTTGTTGTGTATCTGGGCCTGACGATTCTTGATAGCCTGTTTCGAGCGGGTTTTACGCAGACAGCAAGCAAGGCCATGCGCCCTTTAAGCAAGGCCAGCAGCGCCGGGGCCGGCGTTCTTATTGGTGCGATCGCCGCCTTTTTGGGCGTGGGCGGGAGCGTGATTACGGTACCTTTGATGCGCCGACGCGGTGCCAGCATGACGGCCGCCACAGCAGCGGCAAATCCCTTGTCCTTGCCTATGGCGGTGGTGGGCAGCCTGAGCTACGCGATGCTGGCCTGGAATGCAGACTCATTGGGGCCTTGGCATGCGGGTTACATCGACCTGCGTGCCTGTCTGGTATTGGTGCTGGGTTCCTGGCTGGGGATTCGTTTTACCTCACGCTGGATTGGCAAGATCCCCGACCGCATTCACGCCAAAGCCTATATCGCCTTGTTGGCAGGGGTGTTCCTGGTGATGCTGTTAGTCTAGATCTGGCCAGGGTGCTGCGGTATCAGCATCTACCTGATGCAGCAGGTTTTGCTTTGCCTGTTTTGAAAAACTTGTGTTTTTTTGTTCAGTACGGCGAAATGCAGCGCTTGGAGTGCTGCATTTTTACCTATACTTGGCAGCACAGAACAAACAGGAGTGGGGCAGCATGACAAGCGAAATTGCAGTGGTTTTGGGCCTGGCTTTAGTTGCGATTGTCTTGTTTGCCACAGAAAAACTCCGAATCGACGCGATTGCTTTATTGGTGCTTGGCACCTTGGCTATTCTGGGCTTGGTGACTCCTGAACAGGCCGTAGGCGGCTTCAGTAATCCGGCCACAGTCACCGTCGCTGCGATGTTTGTGTTGGCCGCCGGCCTGCAAAATAGCGGTGCGCTGTCAGGGATTGGGGATTTGCTGGGCAAGGCCCGCTCCCCACTTCAGTTTCTGGTGCTTTTGTTTCTGGTCCTGGCGGTGATTGCCCCCTTTGTCAATAACACGGCAGTGGTGGCGGTATTCATTCCTATCGTGATGGCCGCTAGCGCACGGATAAGCATGTCAGCCTCCAAAGCGCTGATTCCTTTGTCGTATGTCTCGCAAATGGCCGGGGTCTGTACCTTGGTTGGAACGTCTACCAACCTGTTGGTCAATGCCATTGCTCGCGACATGGGGCATCCAGGCTTCACGATGTTTGAATTCACTAAGCTGGGTGTCATTTGCATGGCAGTCGGTTGTATTTATTTACTGACAGTAGGGCGCTGGCTATTGCCTGCGGCGCGCGGTGGCGAGTTGGTCGAGCAATATGAGTTGGGCAAGTACATAACCGAACTGCGCGTCATGCCGGACTCCTCCTTGATCGGTCAGTCTGTTGGCGACGCAAAGTTGGGTGAGCAGTATGGCGTCTTTGTGCTGGAGCTGTTGCGCGGTGATATCAAAGTGTGGGGGCCGCGAGAGCAGAAGATTGAGCAGGACGATGTGCTGTTGGCGCGTGGAGATTGGACCAAGCTGGATGAGTTGCGCAAAGAAGCCGGTCTGGAAGTAGATCCGCAGTTCAAGTTGGAGCAACGATCTTTTGAACAGGTTGATCAGGTTTTGACGGAGGTCATGATAGCGCCGCGTTCGCGTATCAGCGGGCGTACCTTGGGCAGCTTGAGGGCGGGCTGGCACAGGAATGCCACTGTGTTGGGGATTCATCGCCGTGGCCAGGTCTTGCGTGAGCAGTTGCGTGCTGTACGTTTACAGGTGGGCGATATTTTGTTGATGTTGACCCCGGCCTCCGAGGCGGCTGACTTGCGGGCTGACAGCAATATTATTGTGCTCTCCGAGCGTGAGGCTGAAAAAGAAATGGGCTGGCGCGCACCTTTTTCCCTGGTCACCATGGCCTTGGTGATTGTGGTGCCTGCCTTGGGCTGGGTGCCCATCAGTGTCACCTCATTGCTCGGGGCCGTAGCCATGACGCTGGCCGGTTGCCTGAAGGCAGATGATGTTTACGACGCCATCGATTGGCGCATCATTATCTTGATGGCTGGTTTGTTGCCCTTGGGATTGGCCATGAGTGAGACGGGGGCCGCCCAGTTTCTGGTGGAAAACACGGTCGGCCTGGTCGAGTCTTTTGGGCCGTTGACGGTGCTGGCAGTGGTTTATCTGATGGCCTTGGTCTTGACCGAGTTTATGAGCAATGCCGCCGCTGCGGTGTTACTGGCGCCCATAGGGATGTCCACGGCCAAAATGATGGGGGTTGATCCCACGCCTTTTTTAATCGCAGTGACCTTTGCCGCTTCCACTAGTTTCGCAACCCCCGTGGGCTACCAGACCAATACGATGGTCTATGGCGCGGGAGGTTATCGGTTTGCGGATTTTCTGAAAGTCGGTTTGCCCTTGAACTTGATTTTCTGGGTCTTGGGCGTGATGTTGATTCCCGTTTTCTGGCCGTTCAATCCCGTTTGACACCGCTGTATCCACGATAAAAATCAAGGAGATCTCAGTCATGCGTTCAGCCCTCGCTTCTGCTAAGCCCGCATTGGACCCATCCATGCGGCAAGCCGTGCAAGACAGTTTTTCCCGCCAGCAGGCAATGAGCTTGATTCGCGCCACCATGCCGTTGGTCGAGGCAGGCCTGGTCGAGATCCATCTGCCGCATTGGGAGGGGGTTCAGCAACAGCATGGATTTGTACATGGCGGTGTTGTGGGCATGATTGCTGATTCGGCCGGAGGATATGCCGCCATGACCTGTACGCCTTTGGGCGCCAGCGTGCTCAGCGTGGAATACAAGCTGAATTTTCTGGCGCCGGCCAAAGGGGAGTCTTTATTGGCCCGAGGGTCTGTGGTTCGTCAGGGCCGCAGTTTGATCGTGACGCAGGCCGAGGTATTTGCCATGGAAGAGGGCAAGCACACCTTATGTGCGTTGATGCAGCAAACGATTATGGTGATGCAGGGGCGGGCGGAGAAGTCCTGATACCAGACTGAGCTGCATCAGGGACCGGACCGCTCTTTAGGATTTTTCCAGCGATAGCTAAGTAGTAATACCCACAGCGCCGCCATGCCCAGCCCATAGAGCATGGCTCCGTAGGAAACAGAAACATCAATACCGCACACGTGAGAGAAACGGTCGGCGGTATCACAGATATTTTTGATCGCCAGTGAAAACAAGACGGTGTTGACGGCCATGGCCAGGCAGGCGGACACTGCTTTGTCTGCCCAGATCAAGCTGGCAACCGCCAGGATCGACAAAGGCATCAAGGAGTTGAGCACACTGGTATGCCAGGCGGAATACGCCTGGGAGGAGTTGAGCAAACTTTCGTTGATGTGCGCAAAGGGAAAGAGCCACAAAACAATCAAAGCAGCGCACAGGAAAAAGATCCATTTCCTGATGGTGATGTTGGACACGATGAAAAGTAAAAGTTTGCTTTATGAGGATTTTGAGTGTAACTGAACTGTTTTATGCTTAAAGACACGTTGTGTAAGTTCTTTGGCACAATTTGCGACAATTCTGTTACTTGATCATGACATAAACGAAGGAATCTTCGAATTTAATCACGTATTCGTGACAAGACGACGAAGTTTGTTATAAGCGTCCACTCCAGGTAAACAGCGAATGCGCTTGTATGATGGTGTTCCACAGGAACACAGCAGGAGTAATCATGATGAAAAGCTCTGTATGGTGCGTGAGTGCCGTTTTAGGTGTGATGGCTTTGCCCGCCTGGGCGGATAACCCAGCTTGCCAGTATCGGGCTGCTGAGATCCAGAACCAGATCGACTATGCGCGCCAGCACGGGAATGTGCACCGCGAGCGTGGTCTGCAGCGCGCATTGGCCAATGTGCAAATGCATTGTCGAGATGCTGACTTGCTGCGCGATGTGCAGGATGATATCCGCGAGCAAGAAGAGGACATTCAGGATCGTATTGACGAAATCGCCGAAAAGCGTGCTGAAGGGCGGCAAGACAAGGTGCAGGAGCTGGAGAAAAAGCTGGAGCGCGATCGCGCCAAGCTGGAGCAGTTGCAAGAGGAATTGAAAGAGCTGCAGGCCTTGAGCGCAAAGTAAGAAGCGCGCTCCAGCTTTTGAATCCGCTTCTGCTAGGCTCATCAAATGGACTGAAAAAGGCAGGAGTCAGAAGGAAATACGTGCTCCCGGTGGGGGCACGTTCCTTTTATATAGAAAGGACTGCTTATAATCACAGGTGCAGTCGGCGCAATGATGTAGGCCGACCAAGCATAAAACAAGAGTGGTATGAGCAGAAAAAGCACAGGTCGTCGCGGTACAAAAACCAGTAGTAGAAAGAAGGTAGGGCAGAGTAGCCCGTCCCGATTTTTGAAATCAGTCATTGCAGCGGCCCTCACTAGTTTTGGGCTTGCGACTGCTTGGCTTCATCCACAGGGGCTGAACTGGCAAAGTCTTGAGCCGTTTCTGGTGTCTTTGGGTTGGCCCACGGTCGTTCAGCAAGACAGTGCGCCCGTCCCCGCTGCCATTGATGGGTATGTCCAGACCTCTTTTGCGCAATGCCCCCAGTTCTTTCCCGGTTCACGGCCTGTTGTGCCCATGGCTTATGCGCAACGGGAGTTATGCTTTAGCGCTTTTGCGATTTTGCATAGCGGCCAAACCAAAACCCCGGTGTTTGTTGTGCAGCGTTTGAATCGGCAACAGATTCAGTCGGCCAAGGGCGTCAAGCGTACGGATCGTTTTTATGCCGAAGGCCGTTTGCCTCAGGCGGAACGCGCCGAACTGAATGACTACCGGGGCTCGGGATTTTCACGTGGACATATGGCTCCGGCAGGGGACATGGCCTCTGAACAGAGTATGGCCCAAAGCTTTTCTTTGGCTAATATGGTGCCGCAAAATCAGACTCATAATGCCGGTCCCTGGAACAAGATTGAAGCGGATACTCGTAAATACGTCGCCCGTGCTGCCGGTAATGTCTATGTCTTTACCGGGCCAGTGTATGCGCGCCGTGCGGCAAGCATTGGCTCTAGTCAGGTTGCCGTTCCCAGTCATTTATTCAAGTTGGTGTACGACGCAAGCACTCGACGCTCCTGGGTACATTGGCAGGCGAATCAGGCGTCCACTCGCGTTAGCCCACCCATCAGCTACGAAGAGTTTGTCCGTCGGACTGGGCTGCATTTGTTGCCCGATTCCAGCCTGAAAACCTTGGGATAGAGGCGGGACCCGGGATCAGGGATGTCGCCCGGCCGACGGCTTGAGGACAGCGTGCACTTGATCTTCAGAAAAATACACGCTGTCCCCGACTTCAAATAGCGTGTAGCCGGTGTTTTGCTCCGTGACCATCCCTCGGAAATAGGCCTTGGGTGTAGAGGGAACTTCGGTGATGCGAACGTTGATGTAGCGTTCACTGATGTAGGAGACAAGTTGGACGCGCATGCCCTGTTTTAGGTCCAGCGCGCCAGGGAATCGATCCAGATCGTCATGGCTGACCACAACCCGAAACGCGGTGGGCCGGTGAATAACATAGGCCTGCTTGAGTTGATGATGTAGAGCCAGGATTTGTTGTGCCTCTGGGCTAAGGGGCCCCTCTGGACGTTGCGTCTCGTGTTCAAGCTCCGGGCTGGGTGATAAGTGCAAAATTTGGGCCAATAGCAGAAATTGTTCTTGAGTCATAAATTGCAAATTAACAGGAAAGGGAATCGACGAGCTTTTAGGCCTCGGGGTACAGTGTTCGTATTGTCCGCGATTGGCTGTCGTTTCGATTTGCGGTAAGAAAAGATTTTTTGTAGGGAAGACGAAATGATGCTTCGACGACTGATCCAAGGTGCTGCGGTCATTGGTTTGACTGCCTTGATGGCGGCGTGTTCTTCGGCCAAACCAGGCGGTGGCCCCGTCTCCAAACTCTTCAATGAATGTACCTGGGATCGTGAGTCCTGCATGCATGAAGGACGCTACGAAGCTGGTGAAAGCGAATATGCCGAGCGTGAGGCTCGGGACTTGAATCGTCAGTCGGCCGCCCGTTTGCGTCGTAGCGGTCTGTAAGGTTTTTTCACGGCAGTGCTGCGGGTTTGCTGCCAAGCGAGGTGCTGACCGTGATTCGTGAAGCGTTGGAAAGTCGGCAAATCGCCATTTATTGTGTGGCGATGTTGCTGGCCGGTTTGATGGCCAGTGTCTGGGTGATGCCGGCCAGTTTGGTCGACTGGATCAATCCGGCACTGGCTTTCATGTTGTATGTCACCTTTTTGCAGGTGCCTGTTTCTCAACTGGGTAAGGCGCTGACGCAACTGCGCTTTTTGGCCGTGCTGCTCGTGGCCAATTTTTGTCTGATTCCTCTCTTTGTCTTTGCGCTGCTGCCCTTGCTGCCAGACCATACCATGCTGCGTCTGGGTGTGTTGCTGGTGCTGCTGGCCCCTTGCATTGACTACGTTGTCACGTTTGCTCAATTAGGCCGTGCAGATGCGCGAAGCTTGCTAGCGGCTACGCCGGTGCTGCTTGTGGTGCAAATGCTGCTTTTACCCTTGTTCCTGAAGTTGGCATTGGGAGAACAGTTTGGCCTGTACATCAAGGCCGGGCCTTTTCTGGACGCCTTCTTTTTTCTGATTTTGACTCCACTGCTATTGGCGGGGGCGACTCAGTATCTTGCTGGGAAAAGTCGCGTCTGGGCGCAGATCCAGACGGGTTTAGGCCTGGCGCCTGTCCCGGCTACCGCCTTGGTGTTGTTTATTGTGGTAGCTGCCGTTTTGAGGCAATTGGAGCCGGCGCTGGATGTGTTGTGGCGCGTCTTGCCAGTGTATGTTCTGTTTGCCGTCCTGGCTCCTGTCATTGGCTGGGTGCTGGCGCAACAAGTACGTCTGGAAGTCCCTTTGCGACGAGCAGTGGCCTTTAGCAGCGCGACTCGTAACTCCCTGGTTGTTCTGCCTTTGGCCCTGGCTATTCCAGGTGCCTTGCCCTTGTTGCCCGCTATCATTTTGACCCAGACCTTGGTGGAGTTGCTGGCGCAACTGGTCTATGTGCGCGTATTGGCTCGCGGAGGCTAAAACGAACAGGCTTGAGTGGTTTCTTGTGTAAGCCGTTTGTTGGCTGGCAAATATCATTTGCAGCACGCTTGTCCTGAATTCGATGGGATTTTCCACGTATTGATGGAGAACGTTTGTCCTGTTTTCGGCTAGGTTTCGTTCTCAAAATGGGTAAGGGCTGATCTGACCTGTTCAAGCCCGTGCAAAATCTTTGCTTTTTAGGATGATTACTCACTGGAAAACCGCCGTAAAAATGCGCGGTTTTTCTTATAGAGCTTATAAAAAAACATACATGGCGATTGGGCTACCAGGCTCTATGATCTGCTCCGCCTCGGCTCTGAGTGCAACATCATGTTGCGGGCATGTTCTGTGCCCGCTTTCTATTACTTAGGAAATCTTCAAAATGCTAGTTGCCGCTTTTCTGGCGTTTGCAGGCCTGTGCCTGTTCGTGAATGGTGTTCGTCTCTACTATTCTGAAGGTCACCACGCGGGCAGGCTGGTGGATGCTAAAGATGCTGCCATTGTTAATTTGTTCACCGCCGTGTTGGGATTCATCTGCATGTCTCACATCCTGAATCCGGCCAACAGCGTGGTGTACTCCCCCTTGTCCGCCATTTACCTGGGCCTGTTTGCCCTGACCTATTTCTGGGTCGGGGTGAACGCCTTTACTGGCAGTGACGGCCGTGCGCTGGGTTGGTACTCCCTGGCGGTGGCCTGCATTGCCGTTCCTGCCGCGATCACCAACCTGAGTCTTGCGGAGCGGATTTTTGATTATTGGCAAGTGCTAAGCTGGCTGTCTTGGGCCGTCCTCTGGTTCCTGTTCTTCTTGCTGCTGGTCCTGAATAAACCCATTGCCCGCTTGACAGGCATGGTGTCCGCCGTACAGGGGGTGTTGACGGCGCTGCTGCCTGCCTTGCTGTATTTCTGGGGCGTGATTTAAAGCGGCTTAGTATTCGCTTGATAAAAATCCCCATAAGAACAGGCCTGGCATCCCGACCGGGCCCTCGGGGCGGCATTGAAGGCTCTTTGCCTAATTGAGCAGATCCTGCTGGTGAATGCCTTAAATGGTGCTCTTCTGCTTCAGTAACACAGCCCCATCTCCCACCAATGACAATTGATCCCCCGGGTTTCGTAACGGGCAATTCGTCATGGACAAGCATCCACAGCCTATGCAGCCATCCAGCTCATCACGAAGTTGGGTCAGGCTGCGGATCCGATCATTGAGCATGTCGAGCCAGCGGGTTGAGAGCAGCGCCCAGTCCTTGGCCTGTAGTGGCTTGCCGGATGGCAGCTCATCCAAGGCCTCCTTGATTGTTGCCAGCGGAATACCGGCTCTTTGGGCAATTTTGATTACCGCGATCTTCCGCAAAACCTCGCGGTGATACCGTCGCTGATTGCCATCGCTGCGCCAGCCTTGAATCAAGCCTTTGGCCTCATAGTGATGCACGGTGGCAATGGTTACTCCGCTGCGGCGTGCAACTTCGCCTACCGATAGCGGGATAGTAATGTCGATTTTCATGGTGACTGATTCTCTTGACCTCATCTATACATGAGGTTTTATAAAAGACGACTCTTGCCCCTGCAAGCTCCTTGAGCAGCGGGGCGTCTTATTGTGAACGAGTCGAGATCTTATGAAGAATCAGCAAGCCCCTGCGGGCGAGGTGCCAGCGGCACAAGACCAGTTGGCCGCGAATGGGGGGCAGGGGGCGCCCAGCCAGTCAGCCTGGGGGGATTTATTGTCTGGCGCCAATGCCATGCGTGCACTGGTGCTGGCGGGCGGCGTGGTGCTGCATGCCGTCAATGTTTATATTGCGACCACCATTTTGCCTACGGTTGTGCAGGATATCGGCGGACTGGATCTCTATGCCTGGAACACGACCTTGTTTGTGGTGGCATCCATCCTGGGTTCGGCCTTGTCCCCCAAGTTGCTGACCATGACAGGCCCTAAAGGAAGCTACGGCCTGGCCGCCGTGACCTTTGCGGTGGGGGCGGTGATTTGTGCGGGGGCACCCAGCATGTCCATTTTGCTGTTCGGTCGCTTTGTTCAGGGCATAGGTGGGGGTTTGCTCTTTGCATTGGCCTACGCCATGATTCGCGTGGTTTTTGCCGAGCAGTTATGGCCCCGTGCGATGGCTTTGGTGTCGGGCATGTGGGGTGTGGCCACCCTTGCTGGCCCGGCGATCGGCGGCCTGTTTGCGCAGTGGGGCATGTGGCGGGCTGCTTTTGGATCCGTTGCCCTGATCGCAGTTCTTTTTGCTGTAGTGGCTTCTGGTGTCTTGCCTAAACGGGAGCCTCAATCCGGCACTGAGGCAAAGGCATCTATCCCGTTGATTCAGCTTATTTTATTGACGCTGGCTGTGCTGGCTATTTCTGCGGGTAGCACCTCGGCAGAGCTGGTGCACAATGTCCTGGGCCTGGCGCTGGCGTTCGTGCTGGGTGCCGCCTTGATTGCCGTCGAAAAACGTTCGCCAAGCCGCTTGTTGCCGTCGGGGACCTTTCAGTTTCGTTCCGAGATTGCCGGTTTGTATGCCTTGATGTCCTTGTTGGTGTTGACTGTCACTAGCGGAGAGGTTTTCGCACCGCTTTTTCTGCAAGTTTTGCATCAGCAGTCTCCTTTGGTGGCGGGCTACCTGGCCGCCTTGATGGGAGCGGGTTGGACGGTAGGTGCTGTCATCAGCTCGGGGCTGAGCGGACGGGCGATTGAGCGGGCGATTCTGGTCGGGCCGGTTTGCGGCTTGCTGGGCATGCTCGGGCTCGCCTTTCTGGTACCGGAGACCAGCACGGGCCTGTTTCTGGACCTGGTTCTGATTTGTTTGGCACTGGCGCTGATCGGCTTGGGAGTAGGGCTGGCCTGGCCCCATTTGCTGATACGGGTGTTAAAAGCCGCTTCTGCTCAGGAGCAAGAACTGGCCGGGGCATCCATCACCACCATTCAGCTCTTCGCAACGGCCAGCGGAGCGGCTTTGGCGGGGATGGTTGCCAATGCAGGTGGACTTATTGATCCGGGTGGAGTGGCGGGGACGCGTCAGGCTGCTTATTATCTATTTGGCGTATTTGCCGTCGCGCCATTGTTTGGGATCATAGTCGCACGGAACTGCAAGGCTAAAAAACAGTCTGATTAAAAGGAAGTGCAAGTCTGCTTTCGTGTCCGTACTACGTTTCCCGGAGAACGCTTGATCTGGGGACGTGGTGCCATGTTGCACTGGGGTTAATACTAGAAGGCTGGTGATCTTCCACCATTGGTATAGTATTTAGTGCAATTAATGCGTGGCCTTGCACACTTTTGATTGTTATGTGAAGGAGGTTCGGACGTGAATGGTATCCCTTCTCCCAATCCAGCCCCCAGGCCCGATCCGGAACCTAAGCCCATGCGTTGGCCTAGTGACTTTCCCGGCAAGCATGATAGGCAGGAATAGTCCTCAAACCCAAATAAAAAGGCCGTTCACCAAGAGCGGCTTTTTTGTGTCTGAAGCTTGTGTTTGAGCAAGCGCAGCGACCCTCATTGCAGACTTGTGTGGGCTCTGAGAAATGACTGGGTCGATTGCACATTTTGCTACTTTTGAAGTTGGCCAGGCGTGCGGCTTTGATGCCAACGATGAGCGTGTCATCTTATGCCGATTCAAGGCGAGCGGTCTCAAACGTAGGGGAGATAAGGTAAAGCGCGCGTTGCATCGCCCAGGTCTGCGTTTCCTGTTTGGTCGAAAAGATCCGGCGTTCCCGATAAGGGGGGGCTGATTGCGCAGCAGGGGGCAGTTTTATCCGGGTTCGATACCCAGAAGTGTGTTTGTTGATGCTGGCTATAAGCTGTTTTCGTGGGGCTTTTATGGGGCCTACGATGTTGAATACTTGAAAACAGGCTATCAAAAGCCATTAGAGAAGAAGCTAAGCTGTTGATTTTACTTAAAATTGATTTTTTTTGAATCAACGGTTTTCATGCTTTGGTGCGAACGGAGAGACTCGAACTCTCACACCTCTCGGCGCCAGAACCTAAATCTGGTGCGTCTACCAATTCCGCCACGTTCGCAACACGAAAGAAGTAGATTCTAGCGTGGATTTTCACCCTAGGCAAGTAGTCCGCCCTATGGGGAAGCAAATTGATTAGGGGCCATCCTGATGTGGCCCTCAAACGTTTTTGTACCGCTTTGTTTTATCGACGTTTTGGGCTTTTTGCGATCAATCCACGTGCTTGCCAGTCGGCCTGTTGCTCGGCGCTGATGCCCAACTGATTCAGGATTTCTTCGGTGTCTTGGCCCAGATGGGGAGCAAGGCGGTAAATACCGCCGGGAGTGTCACTAAGCTTGGGAACAATGCCCGGCACTTTAAGCGGTGTGCCATCTGGCAAGCGGCTGTCCAACAGCATTTCGCGGGCTTGGTAGTGGGGGTCGGTCGCAATATCGGCGATGTCATACACGCGGCCTGCCGGAACGCCGGCCTGGTCAAGAATCTCCAGTACCTTGTCCAGCTCCAGGGCGCTGGCCCAGTGACCGATAGCGGCATCAATCACGCCTGCATGCCGTGCGCGACCATCGTTGTGAGCATAGTCGGGATTTTCTGCCATATCGGCGCGGCCAATGGCGTTCATCAAACGCTTGAAAATGCTGTCACCATTACCGGCAATCAGGGCATATTTGCCGTCTTTGCAGACATAGGCATTGCTGGGGGTGATACCGGGCAGGCTGCTGCCGGCCGGTTCTCGTATTGCGCCAAAAGCCGAGTATTCCGGCAGCAGGCTCTCCATCATGTTGAAAACGGATTCATACAGGGCCACGTCAATATATTGACCTACACCCTGGTTTTGCTCGCGTTGGCGCAGGGCCATCATGATGCCGATGACACCGTGCAAGGCCGCCAGAGAGTCTCCAATGGAGACGCCAACCCGTACCGGTGGGCGTCCGGCTTCACCGCTAAGGTGACGCAAACCACCCATGGCTTCGCCAATCACGCCAAAACCAGGTTTGTCCTTGTAAGGGCCTGTCTGGCCGTAGCCCGACACGCGCAGCATGATCAAGCCTGGGTTGATGGCTTTCAGGGCTTCCCAACCCAACCCCCATTCTTCCAGGGCACCGGGACGGAAATTTTCGATCAGGATGTCACACTCTTTTACCAATGCCCGGATCACGTCCTGGCACTGCGCTTGGCGCAGGTCCAAGGCCAGCGATTTTTTGTTACGTGATTGCACCTCCCACCAGACCGAGTTACCGTCATGCAGCAAACGCCATTTACGCAAGGGGTCGCCGCCTTTAGGGGATTCAACCTTGATCACGTCCGCGCCAAATTCGCCCAGGATCTTGGCAGCAAAGGGGCCGGCGATCAATTGGCCCAGTTCCAGGACCCGGATGCCGCCCAAAGGGGTAGTCATGTGCATATCAGTCTTGCGTAGGGAAGGTAAAGTAAGGGATCATAGTCCGGCACGGCTGTATTGTCTTGACAGGAAATTATGATTCAAAATACGTTTGTTTGGATTTACCGTGCCAGTTTCCGGTAAAATGCCGGATTACTCTTATCAATTACTCAATTTAATATAGGTCTTCAATGCAGCCCGAGGTTGAAATTCTGTCCGGCTTGGAGCGCCGAGTCGATGTGGTCGTTTCGGTGGCCGACGTAGAAAAACAAGTCCAGGCCCAGCTCAAGCGTGTGGCTCGCACGGCCAAGGTACAGGGCTTCCGTCCCGGTAAAGCGCCTTTGTCCGTTGTCGAGCGCAGCCACGGCCCTGGTATTCGTTACGACGCCATCAACGAAGAAATCGGCAAAGCCCTGGACAAAGTGATCCAGGACTCCAAATTGCGCGTAGCCGGCACTCCTAATCTGGAAGCCAAAGAAGGCGAGCCTGCTGAAGGCACGATGGCCTTTACCGCGACCTTCGAAGTTTATCCGGAAGTGGCCTTGCCCGATCTGTCCAAGCTGGAAATCAAGCGTGCCACTACGCCTGTGACCGACGAAGACATCCAGCGCACCGTAGACGTGTTGCGCAAGCAACGCGCCAACTACGAGTCCAGCGCTGATCGCGAAGCCCAGGAAGATGATCGCATCACTCTGGACTTTGTGGGCACCATTGACGGCGTTCCTTTCGAAGGTGGTAGCGCTGAAGGTTTCCAATACCTGCAAGGTCGTGGCCGCATGCTGCCCGAGTTTGAAACTGCCGTTGCCGGCATGAAAGCAGGCGAAACCAAAACATTCCCCCTGGAATTTCCGGCCGATTACACCGGCAAGGAAGTGGCTGGCAAAACCGCTGAATTCAAGATCACCGTGACAGACGTGGCCCAGCCCGTTCTGCCCGAGCTGGATGCTGAATTTGCCAAGTCCCTGGGTCAGGCCGAAGGTGATGTAGCCGCTTTGCTGGCAGACATCCGTGCCAACATCGAGCGCGAAATCAAGGCTCGTGTGCATGCTCGCAACAAATCCGCCGTGATGGACGCTTTGTTGTCCGCCAGCGAATTTGAGGTGCCCAAGGCTCTGGTAGACAACGATGTCCAAGGCCGTATCGCTTCGGCTCGTGCTGAACTGAAAGACCGTGGCGTGCCCGACGCAGACAAGATGCCTATCCCTGCCGAGGCTTTCCAGGAAGAATCCACACGCCGTGTGCGTCTGGGTCTGCTGGTCTCCGAGCTGGTCAAGGCTGCTGAACTGCAAGCCAAGCCCGAGCAGGTTCGTACCCGCATCGAAGAGTTTGCCCAGAACTATGAACAGCCCGCCCAAGTGGTGGCCTACTACTTGTCCGATCGCCAGCGTCGCGCCGAGATTGAGGCAGTGGTACTCGAAGACAACGTCGTCGAGCACGTACTGTCCCAGGCCAAGGTGTCCGACGAGGAGGTGGCGTTCGACCAAATCATGGGAACCAACTAATGTCGTCAACCTTTGTCGACTTCTACGCTTCAATGCATGGGGGGCAGTCCGTTGCCCCTACGGGTCTGGGCTACGTGCCCATCGTGATTGAGCAGTCTGGTCGTGGAGAGCGGTCTTACGACATCTACTCCCGCCTGCTGCGCGAGCGCATCATCTTTCTGGTGGGCCCGGTTCATGACAACTCGGCCAACCTGATTGTGGCCCAGCTGCTGTTTTTGGAGTCGGAAAATCCCGAGAAAGATATTTCGCTCTACATCAATTCGCCCGGTGGTTCGGTCTACGCAGGCCTGGCCATCTACGACACGATGCAGTTCGTCAAGCCGGAAGTCTCGACATTGTGTACCGGCATGGCTGCCAGCATGGGTGCTTTCTTGTTGTCTTCGGGCGTCAAGGGCAAGCGCCTTGCCTTGCCTAACTCGCGCATCATGATTCATCAGCCTTCGGGCGGTGCGCGTGGTCAGGCTTCCGATATCCAGATTCAGGCCAAGGAAATCCTGAGTCTGCGTGAACGCTTGAACAAGATTCTGGCCGAGAACTGCGGCCAGCCTGTCGAGCGTATCGAGCTCGATACCGAGCGTGATAACTTCATGGCAGCTGAAGACGCTGTGGCCTATGGCCTGATCGACAAGGTGATGAATACGCGTGACGAGTAATCATCCGTCCCAACAGGGATCGATCTGAAGCAGTACTATGGCTGTTCGGGGGCGGGACTTGTTCCCGTCCTTTTACCATCCTGAAGTGAAATTTAAATTTATGTCCGAAAAGAAATCGGCCGACGAGAAAGTTCTGCATTGCTCGTTTTGCAATAAAAGCCAGCATGAGGTCAAGAAACTGATCGCTGGACCTTCGTCGGTGTTCATCTGCGACGAATGTATTGATCTGTGTACCGATATCATTCGTGACGAAGCTGCGGGCGCCACTCCTGATGGTGAACGTAAAGAATTGCCCACCCCCCAGGAAATCAAAGAGTTTCTGGACGGTTATGTTATTGGCCAGGAGACGCCCAAGCGCACCTTGGCCGTAGCGGTATATAACCACTACAAACGGATTCGTGGCGGCAAGGCAGGCCGTGACGATGTGGAACTGTCCAAAAGTAATATTTTGCTGATCGGGCCTACCGGATCGGGCAAAACGCTGTTGGCTCAAACGCTGGCCCGCATGCTGGATGTGCCTTTTGTGATGGCCGATGCGACCACCCTGACCGAAGCCGGTTACGTGGGTGAGGATGTCGAGAACATCGTTCAGAAGCTGCTGCAAAACTGCGATTACGATGTGGAAAAAGCGCAGCGTGCCATTATTTATATCGATGAAATCGACAAGATTTCCCGCAAGTCGGATAACCCGTCGATCACCCGCGACGTATCGGGTGAGGGCGTGCAACAGGCACTGCTCAAGCTGATCGAGGGTACCGTGGCTTCGGTGCCTCCACAAGGTGGTCGCAAACACCCGAACCAGGACTTTGTACAGGTCGACACCACCAATATCCTGTTTATCGTAGGCGGCGCCTTTGATGGCCTGGAAAAGGTGATTCGTGACCGTACAGAAAAATCCGGCATCGGTTTTTCCGCTTCGGTGAAAGCCAAATCCGAGCGTGGCGTAGGTGAGCTGTTTGCAGAGGCCGAGCCCGAGGATCTGATCAAATTCGGTCTGATTCCTGAGCTGGTAGGACGATTGCCTGTGGTCGCCACACTGGAAGAGCTGCACGAAGATGCCTTGATCCGCATTTTGACCGAGCCACGCAATGCCTTGGTCAAGCAGTTCCAGAAACTGCTGAGCATGGAAGGTGTGGAGCTGGAAGTTCAACCTGCCGCGCTACGTGCTGTGGCCCAGCGTGCCATCAAACGTCGTACAGGCGCCCGCGGCTTGCGCAGCATTGTCGAGCAAGCGCTGCTAGACACGATGTACGAGTTGCCGTCGCGCAAGGATGTCAGCAAAGTGGTGCTGACCGAGGACGCCGTTGCCGGAAAGAGTAAACCCGAATTGATTTTGGGTCGCACTTTGTCCGATAGTGAAGCCAGTGACACTGAGTCGCCCTTGAAGAACGCAGTAGCTTAGAGATATCTCCTTGTTTGTGCTCTGTCTGGCTCTGACCGGAAGGGCACAGGCAAGACCGGGCGACAGGCGAAGGTAAAGAGAAAAGAGTGGGTGTTCATGATGGCCACCAGACATAAAAATTTGTCTCTCTTTAACTCTGTGAAGTTCTGTTCTAATGTTCGTACGGCCTACTTGAAATATCAAAATTCGCCACAATCTGAGCTACAACAGGTTAAACCGTGAAAGGGAAGCCCAGGCTTCCCTTTTGCGTCTAAGGACATTTATAGGAAATGACTATGTCTGCGAGCCAGATTCTTTCTACGGAACCTATTGAGCTGCCGCTGCTTCCCTTGCGCGATGTAGTGGTGTTCCCTCACATGGTGATTCCGCTTTTTGTTGGTCGGCCTCGCTCGATAAAAGCCCTTGAGCTGGCGATGGAGTCCGGCAATAACATTATGTTGGTGGCGCAAAAGTCCGCAGGCAAGGACGATCCCGCTCCTGAGGATCTCTACGAAATTGCGTGTGCGGCCAGTATTTTGCAAATGCTCAAGTTGCCTGATGGCACCGTAAAAGTGCTGGTGGAGGGCTTGCAACGCGCTCGTATCACCCAGGTTCAGGATGCTGACACCCACTTTATGGCCTCGGTGGTTGAGGTGCCTGGCGATGCTGGTGATGCGGCTGAAACGGAAGCCTTGCGCCGCGCTGTGCTGGGTCAGTTCGAGCAGTACGTCAAACTGAATAAAAAGATCCCTCAGGAAATTCTGACTTCCCTGACCGGGATCGATGACGCTGGCCGGCTGGCCGATACCATTGCTGCTCACTTGCCGTTGAAGCTGGAGCAAAAGCAGGGCATGCTGGAAACACCCAAGGCCATGGAGCGTCTGGAAGGCCTGCTGTCGCAATTGGAAGGTGAAATCGACATTTTGCAGGTCGAAAAACGCATTCGCGGCCGTGTGAAAAAGCAGATGGAAAAGAGCCAGCGCGACTACTACCTGAACGAGCAGGTCAAGGCGATTCAGAAAGAGTTGGGCGAAGGCGAGGACGGTGCCGATGTCGAGGAACTGGAAAAGCGCATCGAGCAGGCTCAGCTAAGCAAAGAGGCGCTCAAGAAAGCTGAAGCTGAAATGAAGAAGCTCAAGCTGATGTCGCCCATGTCAGCTGAAGCCACGGTGGTGCGCAACTACATTGAAACGCTGGTTGGTCTGCCTTGGCGCAAAAAGAGCCGTATCAATAATTCCTTGAGCAATGCTCAGGAAGTATTGGATGCGGACCATTTTGGTCTGGAGAAAGTCAAAGAGCGGATTGTTGAGTACCTGGCAGTTCAGCAACGTGTGGACAAATTGAAGGCTCCGATCCTGTGTTTGGTTGGCCCTCCAGGCGTCGGTAAAACTTCGCTGGGTCAGTCCATTGCCAAGGCAACGAACCGCAAGTTCATTCGCATGGCTTTGGGTGGCGTACGTGACGAGGCCGAGATCCGTGGTCACCGTCGTACCTATATTGGCTCTATGCCCGGCAAGGTTGTTCAGAACATGAGCAAGGTGGGTGTACGTAATCCGCTGTTCTTGCTGGACGAGATCGATAAGATGGGCGCGGATTTCCGTGGCGATCCTTCCTCGGCATTGCTGGAAGTTCTGGACCCTGAACAAAACCACACCTTCCAGGATCACTACCTGGAAGTGGACTACGACTTGTCCGACGTGATGTTCGTGGCAACCAGTAACACCCTGAATATTCCACCGGCCTTGCTGGATCGTATGGAAGTGATTCGTCTGTCTGGCTACACCGAAGACGAAAAAGTACGCATTGCTTTTGATTACCTCCTGCCCAAGCTGATGAAGAACAACGGTGTGCGTGCTGGTGAGCTGGAAGTCACCGAAGATGCTGTACGCGACATCGTGCGTTACTACACGCGTGAGGCGGGTGTACGCTCGCTGGAGCGTGAAATCAGCAAGATCTGCCGCAAGGTGGTTCGCAAGCTGCTGGTGGCCAATCCACAGGCTGGTACGCGTGCTGCCCGTAACAAGGCCCTGACACAGGAAACTCTGGTGGTCAATTCGGAGAACCTGAACGAGTACCTGGGTGTGCGTCGCTACTCCTTCGGCCTGGCCGAGAAGGAGAACAAGATTGGACAGGTGACCGGCCTGGCATGGACCGAGGTGGGTGGCGATCTGCTGACCATTGAAGTGGCCGATATGCCCGGTAAAGGCAATGTGTTACGCACCGGTTCGATTGGCGATGTGATGAAAGAGTCCGTTGAGGCGGCCCGCACAGTGGTGCGTTCGCGTGCCCAGAAATGGGGCATCCCCAACACGGTGTTCGAGAAGCGCGACCTGCATGTGCACTTTCCTGAAGGCGCTACGCCCAAGGATGGTCCATCGGCTGGTATCGCCATCACCACGGCTATTGTGTCCAGTCTGACGGGTATTCCGGTTCGCTCTGATGTGGCCATGACGGGTGAAATCACCTTGCGCGGCGAAGTTTTGCCTATTGGCGGCTTGAAAGAGAAGCTGTTGGCAGCGCAGCGCGGTGGCATCAAAACGGTGATGATCCCGGAGGAAAACGTCAAAGACTTGGCCGACATTCCAGATAACGTGAAGAACACGCTGGAGATCATTCCAGTGCGTTGGATTGATCGTGTATTGGAAGTGGCCCTGCAAGACGCCGTCACGCCTCTGAGCGACGAAGAGGTGGCTCGCCTGGCTGCTGAGGCTTTGGCCGCCACTCGTGCCGCAGGCACGGGCTCGGAGTCCTTCAAGCACTAAGCATCAGCAGTAGTAAGCAAGCAGTGAAACAGGCTACCTTGAACCCAAGGTAGCCTGTTTGCATTTTGGTCAGACTGATCGTGGCTTTGAGGTTAGCCATGTTGACAGCAGTGGGAGCCAGATCTTTGGGCAATGATATGAGGAAGGTGAGGGTCGCAAGCTTGCGCGAGAGGTTTACGGCTGCTCAACTCTTGCTGTAGGCATGTAGGCATGTAGGCATGTAGGCATGTAGGCATGTAGGCATGTAGGCATGTAGGCATGTAGGCATGTAGGCATGTAGGCATGTAGGCATGCAGGTATGTAGGCATGCAGGTATGTGGGGGGCTAGGTATGTCTGCAGTTGCAGCCATGACTGCAACTGCAGACATACCGTGATGGCCATAGGCAAAGCGCTTGTCGCCGTTAATCTGCTCAAACTTGTATAGCGGCATGCACTCTGACCAGTAAAAAAACCCCATGCACCAAACGGTATATGGGGTTTTTTCTTATCAGGTGCACCAAGCTCATAAAACAGGCCTGGTAGCCTAGAGAGACAAGGTTTAATGCAGCGGGCTGGTACGAATCAGGCCTACAGCAATGCCTTCCAGGGACAGAGAGTCCGGGTCGGTGACGATGATGGGTTCAAAGTCCGGGTTCTCAGGCAAAAGGATGACCTGATTGCTGGAGCGCGACAGGCGCTTGACGGTGACATCATCACCAATGCGGACCACCACGATCTGCCCATTACGCGCTTCGCTAGCTTTTTTGACGGCCAGCAGATCGCCGTCAAAAATTCCGGCGTCTTTCATGCTCAGGCCGCGCACACGTAGCAGGTAATCAGGCGTTTGGGTGAACAGGGTAGGGGCAACACCAATTTCGCGCTCGATATGCTCAGTAGCCAGAATAGGGCTACCGGCAGCAACGCGGCCAATAATGGGCAGTAAGAGGGCGTCAGTCAGATTGGCCAATGGGCTGCTATTGGGCGCAGCATGGTCGCGTGTATCCGTGCCAAGCAGGCGTATGCCGCGCGAGGCACCGGCGGTTAGCTCGATCGCGCCTTTGCGGGCCAGAGCTTTCAAATGATCTTCGGCCGCATTGGCGGATTTGAAACCCAGCACTTGAGCAATTTCTGCGCGAGTGGGGGGGAAACCCGTCCGTTCGATTTCAGAACGGATAATGTCCAGCACTTGTTGCTGGCGTGCAGTGAGCTTGGCGGTCATAGTATTGTCTGCTGAATATATATACAGTAAAGATTGTGCGTTACAGTTGCCGTTTTTGCAAGCTTTGGGGACCTTAAAGGCTTAATTTTCGACCCTTCGAGGTCTGTTCAGGCAGATGGAGACCAGTCTTTGCGATCCTGCGTGTACAGCACGTGAGGGACAAGCTGGTGGCCCACAGGTACGCCAGGATGAGCAAAGGTGCCGGCTTGTTTTGTCATGCCCAGGCGTTGCATGACGGTTTGCGAAGGCCGGTTCAACTGAGCGGTGTACGCCACAATTTGCTCCAGGTCCAGTTCGTTAAAGGCAAAATCCATGCAGGCTCGGGCGGCTTCGGTGGCGTAGCCTTTGCCCCAGTATTCAGGCAGAAGACGCCAGAGCAGTTCTACGCAAGGCTGAAAGTAGAGCTCAGCAGTTGGGCGGTTCAAGCCGACCATACCGATGAAGGCCCCTTTTTCCTTCAGCTCCACAGCCCAGGGCCCCCAGCCATGTTCTTCGATCAGGCTTTGGCTGCGGTGGGCGATAGCATCGCTTTGTTCGCGGTCCAGGGTGGCCGGATAAAAGCGCAGCGCGTGGGGGTCGCTATTTAATCGGTAAAAGGGCTCGAGGTCGGTCGGTTTCCAGGGGCGCAGGATCAGGCGTTCGGTGTGCAGGGAAATAGCGTCTGTCATGGGGTACTCCAAGGTCCGGAACGACAACGCCCTTCCGAAGAAGGGCGTTGGAGGCGGTAAGGACGGCCAGCTTATTTCAGGACTTGAGCGATGGCTTTGGCCACGACATCAATGTTCTGGCTGTTGAGCGCAGCAACGCAGATACGGCCACTGCTGACGGCGTAAATGCCGTGTTCCTGGCGCAGGCGTTCTACTTGCTCGGCCGTCAGGCCGGAGTAGGAGAACATACCGCGCTGTTGCAGTACGAAGTCAAAGTTCTGGGTGGCACCATGTTCTTTCAGCTTGGCAACCAGTTGTGCACGCATGTCACGGATGCGATCACGCATGCCAGCCAGTTCGGTAGCCCAAGTCTGGAACAGCTCGGGTGAGCTCAGGACAGTGGCTACAACCTTGCCGCCGTGTGTTGGCGGGTTGGAATAGTTGGTGCGAATCACGCGCTTGACCTGGCTCAGCACGCGGGACGTTTCGTCCTTGCTGGACGTGACCAGTGTCAGGGCGCCGACGCGTTCGCCGTATAGCGAGAAGGATTTGGAGAAAGAAGAGCTGATGAACATGGACAGGCCCAGCTTGGCAAACAGGCGTACCACGCTGGCGTCTTCCTCCAGACCGGCACCAAAGCCTTGATAGGCGATGTCCAGGAAAGGAACCAGTTGACGCTCTTTGATCAGTTCGGCGATCTGGGCCCATTGTTCCATGCTGGGGTCCACGCCGGTGGGGTTGTGGCAGCACGCGTGCAAGACCACGATGGACTGGGCAGGCATGGCACGCAACGAAGCGATCATGCCCTCAAAGTTCAGGCCATGAGTGGTGGCATCGTAGTACGCGTAGGTGTTGACCTTGAAGCCGGCGCGCTCGAACAGAGCACGGTGGTTTTCCCAGCTTGGATCGCTGATGTAAACCTCGGACTGTGGCAGCAGTTGGTGCAGAAAGTCAGCACCGATTTTCAGTGCGCCGGTACCGCCCAGGGATTGCACCGTCAAGGCACGGCCTTCGGCAATAACGGGGGAGTCGGCGCCTAGCAACAGGGTTTGAGCACCCAGGTTGTAGGTATTGATACCTTCGATAGGCAGGTAGCTGCGTGCAGCGGCCTTGCTCATCAAGGCGTCTTCAGCTTGTTGAACAGCCTGCAAAATCGGGATACGCCCTTGATCGTCGTAATAAACACCGACTCCCAAATTAACTTTGCCGTTGCGTTCGTCGGCATTGTATTGTTCATTCAAACCCAAAATAGGGTCGCGTGGAGCCAGTTCGACGGTTTCGAAGAGCGATGTCATGATGATATGGGGGCGTTAGCGCAGAAAGGTAGAAAAACAAAGCATTAATGTGATAATACGGGCTTACCCTAAAGTGTGTCTAGCATGAAATTTGAGCCTGCCTTTCAAGAGTTTCCAGGGAGTTCCTTCAAGCTTTTCCAACCTTATTTGCCTGCTGGTGACCAGCCAGCGGCAATTGAGCAGTTGGTCGAGGGGATTGATGACGGCTTGATGTACCAGACCCTGTTGGGGGTAACGGGCTCGGGCAAGACCTATACCATGGCGAACATTATTGCTCGGACAGGGCGTCCGGCCATTGTTCTGGCACCCAATAAAACCCTGGCCGCGCAACTGTACGCAGAGATGCGCGAGTTCTTCCCACGCAATGCCGTGGAATACTTCGTCTCTTATTACGATTACTACCAGCCCGAGGCCTATGTGCCATCGCGCGATCTGTTTATTGAAAAAGACTCGTCCATCAATGAACACATCGAGCAGATGCGTTTGTCGGCCACCAAAAGCCTGTTGGAGCGACCGGACACCATTATTGTGGGCACGGTCTCTTGCATCTACGGTATTGGTAATCCTGGCGACTACCATGCGATGGTGCTGACGCTACGCAAGGGCGACCGAATCGCTCGGCAGGAGCTGCTGGCCCGACTGGTTGCCATGCAGTACGAGCGCAACGACCTGGACTTCCAGCGTGGTGTGTTTCGGGCCCGTGGCGAAGTGGTCGATATTTTCCCGGCGGAAAATGCCGAGCTGGCCTTGCGGGTCAGTCTGTTTGATGACGAACTGGAAGAGCTGGAACTGTTTGATCCGCTAACTGGCAAAGTGGTGCAGAAGCTGAACCGTTTTACTGTGTTCCCCAGTTCGCACTATGTGACCCCCCGTGAAACGGTGTTGCGGGCAATTGAAACCATCAAGCTGGAACTGCGTGAGCGTCTGGAATTTTTGACGCGGGAAGGGCATTTGGTCGAGGCCCAACGCCTGGAACAGCGCACTCGTTTTGATCTGGAAATGCTGCAGGAGCTGGGTTTTTGCAAAGGCATCGAGAACTACTCCCGCCACTTGTCAGGGGCGGCGCCCGGCGATCCGCCACCAACGCTGATTGATTACCTGCCGCGTAACTCCCTGATGTTTATTGATGAAAGCCACGTCACGATCGGGCAGTTGGGAGCGATGTACCGTGGTGACCGCTCGCGTAAAGAAACGCTGGTGCAATTCGGTTTCCGCCTGCCGTCGGCCATGGATAACCGGCCCTTGAAGCTGGAAGAGTTCGAGCGTCGCATGCCGCAAACCGTGTTCGTGTCGGCCACACCGGCTGCTTACGAGCAAGAACATGCCGACAACGTGGTCGAGCAAGTGGTGCGGCCTACCGGCCTGGTGGATCCCGAAATTGAAGTTCGTCCTGCCACCACCCAAGTCGATGATTTGCTGGGTGAAATCAAGTTGCGTACGGCGCAGCAAGATCGTGTGCTGGTGACAACGCTTACCAAGCGTATGTCCGAAGACTTGACGGATTACTTGTCCGAGAATGGCATCCGGGTGCGTTACTTGCATTCGGACATTGATACCGTGGAACGGGCCGAGATTATCCGTGATTTGCGCTTGGGCGTATTCGATGTGCTGGTCGGGATCAACTTGTTGCGCGAGGGCCTGGACTTGCCTGAAGTGTCTTTGGTGGCCATTCTCGATGCGGACAAGGAAGGCTTCCTGCGCTCCGAGCGCAGCCTGATTCAAACCATAGGTCGGGCAGCGCGTAATCTGAACGGTAAGGCCATTTTGTATGCCGACAGAATGACAGACTCCATGCGTCGCGCTATCGAGGAAACCGAGCGTCGTCGTGCCAAGCAGATCGCCTTTAACGAAGAGCATGGCATTACGCCGCGCGGCGTGAACAAGGCGGTACGCGAATTGATTGACGGCGTTGTGGCTTCGGATCCTACCGCCAGCTTGCGCGAGGACGTGCCAGAAGCCTTGATTCGCGACGAGAAGGCGGCAGCACGTGAGATCAAGCGTCTGGAAAAAGAGATGATGGATCACGCCCGTAACCTGGAGTTCGAACAAGCTGCGGCTGCGCGCGACAAGTTGCAAAGGCTCAAGGCCAAGTTGCTGATGGCGTGACGGCCCTTGGCCTAATGGCATCAGGCAAGGGCTTGCCCCTTGCAGTGTGCCTTGGGCAGGAGCGCAAACCTTCGCTTGGACCAGATGGGGCGTGTGTGTGTCGGTATCAGGCTTAACCCCTTCCTGGGAACGTGGAGCTTTTTCATCTTTGCTTGTTGCTGTTGTGTATTCGCAACTAGGCTTGGACGAAAAGACAGTAAAAGCACGGTTCCGCTACCGGCTTTCATCGCTCAGGTGTATTGCTTGATTTATCTCATCTCGCGAAGGCGCAGTATCCGCTAAGCAAAGGGTGCCGCGCCTTTGGTTTATTCCAAACTTCAAGCACCGGCGTACTGTTCTTATTTGCAGCCCCCAAACGATCCGGGTTTGCTGTTTCCAAGGCCGTATCGGAGACCTGTTTTAGGCCCTTGCTCCGTCTTGCCTTATTTGGGGTTTTCCCGCAGACTTTGACGCATTATGAGTAAGGTTCTGTTTGTCTGTACAGGGAATATTTGCCGCTCCCCCAGCGCCGAAGGTGTCTTGCGCCAACTGGTTGACCAAGCCAGTTTGTCGGAGGCTATTTTGGTGGACTCAGCCGCCACGCATGGCTTTCATGTTGGCGAGCATCCTGACACACGCGCACAGATAGCCGCTCGTAAACGCGGTTATGACATCTCTACCTATCAGGCCCGACAGGTCCAGCGCGAGGACTTTCGCAACTTCGACCTTATCTTGAGCATGGACTGGGAAAATCACGCTGCCTTGCAGCAAATGTGTCCTCCCATGTACCGTCACAAGCTCATGTTGCTGATGCGTTTTGCCACTGATTACGAAGCGGCTACCGTGCCTGATCCTTATTATGGTGGCCAGGATGGCTTCAATAAGGTCATGGACTATATTGAGGATGCCTGCCAGGGCGTATTCGAGTTGGTTCGCAAGCGCGTACCCAATTACCGTGCTGCCTGAGCGACTAAAATAACACTGCAGTATAAGTGTAAAAACACACGCTCAAGCACGGTAGTTTCCCCTGTATTTGCTATACTGGACCAAATTGGTCGGATTTGCCCTTGGCAATCCGGCCGCTTTCGCCTTTGGCAAGGAAACTATCATGCGTTTGACGACAAAAGGGCGTTTCGCCGTAACCGCGATGATCGATCTTGCGCTGCGCCAGCAAAGTGGACCGGTGACGCTCGCAGGCATCAGCCAGCGACAGGGTATCTCGCTCTCCTATCTTGAACAGTTATTTGGCAAGTTGCGCCGCCATGAACTGGTCGATAGTGTGCGGGGTCCGGGTGGTGGCTATACGCTTGCGCGTCTGGCCCGCCACATCACCGTTGCTGACATTGTGTTTGCGGTCGATGAGCCCGTTGATGCTACCCAGTGTGGTGGCAAGGGTAATTGCAAGCAGGGCACAAATGGGCAGAAAGGCGAGTGCATGACTCACGAGCTTTGGGCGACGCTTAGTCGTAAAATGGTCGATTATCTGGACTCTGTCTCGCTACAGGACTTGGTTGATCAGCAGCGCCTGCGTCAGCTCAAGTTGGCCGCTCAGGAAGCCGGTCAGCCAGAAGAATGTACTTTGTAGTGGGCAGTCGCCGCTACTGACTCCGGAGTTTTGTATGAGTCGCGCTCAGCGTATTTATATGGATTATGCCGCCACCACACCGGTAGACCCGCGTGTGGCCGACAGCATGATTCCCTGGTTGACGGAACGATTTGGCAATCCCGCCTCCAGCAGCCATCCTTATGGATGGGATGCGGAAGAGGCCGTGGATCAGGCGCGTCGTCAGGTTGCCTCCCTGGTCGGGGCAGAGCCGCGAGAAATCGTCTGGACTTCCGGTGCTACCGAAGCCATCAATCTGGCCTTGAAGGGTGCCGCGCAGTTTTATCAGTCCAAGGGCCGCCATATTATTACCGTCCGTACGGAACACAAGGCTGTGCTGGATACCTGTCTGGCCTTGCAGGACGAAGGGTTTGAAGTCACCTTTCTGGATGTCCTGCCCAGTGGTCTGATTGATCCTCAGGCGTTTGAACAAGCCATTCGTCCCGATACCATCCTGGCCTCGGTCATGCTGGTGAATAACGAAATTGGTGTGATTCAGGATGTGCAGGCTTTGGGTGCAATTTGCCGTGAGCACAAGGTGCTGTTCCATGTGGACGCCGCCCAGGCTACCGGCAAGGTGGCGATCAATCTGCAGGAATGGCCGGTGGATTTGATGTCCATGTCGGCCCACAAGACCTACGGTCCCAAAGGGATAGGTGCCTTGTATATCCGCCGTAAACCGGCGGTGCGTCTGAAAGCGCAGATTCATGGTGGTGGTCACGAGCGCGGCTTTCGTTCCGGCACCTTGGCCACACATCAGATCGTGGGCATGGGACGTGCGTTTGAGTTGGCCGCCCAGGAAATGGAGACAGACAATCAGCGCATCACCGCGCTGCGTGATCGGCTGTGGGCTGGTTTGCAGCAGATCCCAGATTTGTACCTGAACGGCACCTTCGATGAGCGTGTGCCACATAACCTGAACATTAGTGTGGATTACATCGAGGGTGAAGCCCTGATGATGGCCCTGACTGATTTGGCCGTGTCCAGTGGCTCGGCCTGTACGTCGGCCAGTTTGGAACCTTCTTATGTATTGACGGCCTTGGGTCGTAGCGATCAGTTGGCACACAGTTCCTTGCGTTTGAGTCTGGGCCGTTTCACGACCGAGCAGGACATTGATGACACGATTGCCGCCATCGGTCGTGTGGTTGAACAATTGCGGGCCATCTCTCCTTTATGGAGCGAGTCCGCTTCGGAGCCGTTCACGCAATGAGATATAGTGACGCTGTCATGGAGCATTTTCTGCGCCCGCGTCATGTGGGTGTCATGAACAGCAGTGATGCTGACGTAGGCACGGGGGAGGCAGGAAGCTACCAAACCGGGGCCTTGATTCGTATCCAGCTCAAGGTATCGGAGCAGGGTCAGATTCAGGAGAGCTGTTTCAAGGCTTATGGCTGTGGCTGTACCATCGCAGCTGCTTCATTTGCGGCGCAATGGCTGCAAGATCGCAGTCTGGAGCAAGCGGCCCAGTTCTCGTCCACGGATGTGCAGCAAGCATTGGAATTGCCACCGGTCAAAGTGCATTGTGCTTTGTTGGTCCAGGAGGCGGTTCAGGCTGCCGTTGCCTCGGTACAGAACAAAGGCGCGTTTTAGTTGTCCAAGCCTGAAGGCTGAATCCCCTTCAGGTTTATAGAAAGGAAAAGATTATGTCTATTTCTCTTACTCAGCCCGCCGCAGAACATATCCAGCGTCATTTGAAAAAACGCGGGGGCGGTTTGGGGCTACGTTTAGGTGTACGTCTGACCGGTTGCTCGGGTCTGGCCTACAAGCTGGATTTTGTTGATGAGCCGGTTCAAGGCGATCAACTGTTTGAAGAGCACGGCGTTAAACTGTTTGTTGATCCCAAGAGCCTGCCCTTTATTGATGGCACGCGTCTGGATTATGGCCGCGATGGCCTCAATGAAGGTTTTAAATTCATCAATCCAAACGAGAAAGCCTCCTGCGGGTGTGGCGAATCGTTTACCGTGTAGGAACTCATGTCATTACGTTTCGGTTTGGCGGCCAATCAGTTGCACCATGATTCGGCAGATGCGGCTTTGTTTCAGTGGTTGCGGCGCTCAGCCAGCGGTATTCGCGAGTTGGAAGTTGAGCTTTATACGGTGGGTCGTACCTGTAATGCCATCGAGCGTTCGGGCCTGCTGGAAGGCTATGGCGGCCTGGTTCGCTATCCTTACGGTCGTGATGGCGGCTTGATGAAGCTGGTTGCCCGGGTCACACAAAGCCCGGATGGCACTCCGCCTTTTGATGGCGCCATTTATCTGATTGACCCGGTAGACCCATCTTCCATTTTCCCGGAAGCATTGGCGCTCAAGCGTCAGTGCATTACGCATGGTCGTCCTTTTATTTCGACCCTGATGGGGGCGATTGAATGGATTGAAGTGGAGCGAGTCAGTCGTGGCCTGTGGCCCGACTCCAGCTGCAAACGTATTTTTGACTTCCCCAACCAAACTCTGGCCTTGATCGCGCACGATGCACTCAAGGACAAGATGGTTGAGTTCGCTGACAAGCATTTCGACCTGCTGTCCCGTTTTGGCCAACGCGTGGGAACAGGGACGACCAGTCGCTTGTTGAACGAGCTGGCTTGGTCCAAAGGCTGGCCCAAGGAAACCCCCTGGATTCAGTCTTATCTAAGCGGTCCTTTGGGCGGCGATGCGCAAATTGCCGAGCTGGTACTGGAAAACCGTTGCCAGCGTGTGATCTTCTTCGAGGACCCGCACGTCGCACGTCAGCACGAGGCCGACATCCAGTTGCTGGAACGCGCGGTGCGTGTGGTGGCAGATAAGGCTTCGTGTTTCTCCTCGCCCGAAGTGGCCCATAAATGGGCACAGGCGGTGATGCGTTTGCCGGTGGATTGATTGTGCAGGGATGGACGTACAGGCCTTGCAAGGTTTATTTAAAAACCTTGTGGTGGCAGTAAAAAAGGACGCTTAAAAGCGTCCTTTTTTGTTTCACATGAGGTTCGCTGGGCCAGTTTCCCTGACTGTACGAACATCCCTGGCAGGGCCTTGATCAATGACACGGGAAAGGTCTGCTTGATCCGTGGGCGGGGCTTCTCTAGACTACGATCGTGATTTGCAAGCATCGCAACACAATGTCGTTCAGTCAATAGGGTAGTGTGGAGATACCGGAGGCAGGCTTGAATCGTCGCATGATCTTGAATGCTATGGGTGCGGGTATGCTTGCCCGGCTTGGAGGTGCTGTTTCCTCACTAGGTGCTGCATTTATTACGGCGTCGGCACACACGCAGCAGCTCGATGACTTCCCTTCGGGGCCCGTGCGCATTGTTGTTCCGGTGAATCCGGGTGGCAACGCCGATCGCATTGCGCGAATGCTGGCGCAAAGCCTTGCCGAATTGTGGCAACAAACAGTGATTGTGGACAATGTGCCCGGCGCGCACACCAGTCTTGGTGTCAACCGGGTCGTTCGCGCGGCACCGACCGGCCACACGTTGTTGTCCAGTGGTGACCAGCTCGCGATCAATGCTGCCCTTGGCCGCAAACTACCTTATAGCCCGACCGATGTTCGTGGCGTAACTCGTACCATTGTTAATTCGCAGGTGTTGGTGGTTCGCCCAGGCTTGGGTGTCAGCCATTTTGATGAGTACGTGACGCTGCTTAAACAGCGACCTGGCGAAGTATCCGCCGCGCTGCCGATTGGCTATGGCAGTATCTATAATCTGGCTGTCGAGATGCTTAATCAGCGTTTGGGTACGCAAACCAATAACATCCCCTACGCGGGAGGGGCGCCGGCTGTTTTGGACATATTAGGCGGGCATGTAGATGCGGCGCTTATTGATATCTCTGGGGCAACCCAGAACATTCACAAGCGTGAGCTCATTCCTCTGGCGGTGACGTCGCTGGAGCGTTCGAAGGTTTTGCCGGATGTTCCCACTTTTCATGAGTTGGGTGTATCTGATTTCGTGATCGAAAGTTGGCAGGGCATCTTTGTGCCACGTGCCACGCCCGATGAGGTCGTCGCTGTGCTGAATCGCGATATTACGGCTGTACTTGGTTCCCGCGAGTTTGCTGCTCCTCTGGAGGAACTGGGCTTTGTGATCGCCCCTGGATCGGCTGAGTCGCTGGATCAGATTGTGGCGCGTGATATTGCTTTGTTTCGTGACGTAGCGGCCGTTGCTGGTATCAAACCTGAGTGATGTTTGCCCTTACGGGCTTGGGGCTGGCTAATGCGGCGATGGGAGTGGGGGGGCGGTTCCCGAACAGACAGAATAGCTGCGTATGTGCGTATGTGCGTATGTGCGTATGTGCGTATGGGGGGCGACGATGCATAAAGAAAAACGCGCGGTCAAGGCCGCGCGTTTTTCTGTCTTGAGACTGTGATTAGTCTTCGCGACGCAGGTGCGGGAACAGGATCACGTCACGGATAGCAGGACTATCGGTCAGCAACATGACCAGTCGGTCGATACCGATACCGCAGCCGCCTGTAGGAGGCATGCCGTATTCCAGAGCGCGGATGTAGTCCGCGTCGTAGAACATGGCTTCTTCGTCGCCAGCATCCTTGGCCTGAACCTGAGCCTGGAAGCGAGCGGCCTGGTCTTCAGGGTCGTTCAGCTCCGAGAAGCCATTGGCAATCTCGCGACCCGTGATGAACAGCTCAAAGCGCTCGGTAATGCCTTCCTGGGTGTCCGAGGCACGTGCCAGCGGCGACACTTCTACGGGGTAGTCCACGATGAAAGTGGGGTGCCAGAGCTTGGATTCGGCTGTTTCTTCAAATAGAGCCAGTTGCAAGGCACCCAGGCCGGCATCACGCAGCGGGGGCGAGTTCACGTCCACCTTCAGGCGAGCCAGCTCAGTACGCAGGAACTGGATGTCTTCCAGTTGTTCGATCTGGTAGGAAGGCGCGTACTTCATGATGGCGCCGGTAATGGTCAGGCGATCAAAAGGCAGGCTCAGATCCAGCTCGCGTTCCTGGTATTGCAGGGTAGCGGTACCACGGGCGCTGATCGCGGCTTCGCGTATCAGGTTTTCGGTGAAGTCCATCAGCCACTGGTAATCCGTGTAGGCCGCGTAGAACTCCATCATGGTGAATTCGGGGTTGTGACGAGGGCTGACGCCTTCGTTACGGAAGTTGCGGTTGATCTCGAACACGCGCTCGAAACCACCCACGATCAAACGCTTCAGGTACAGCTCGGGAGCAATACGCAGGTACATTTCCATGTCCAGCGCATTGTGGTGGGTCACAAAGGGTTTGGCCGATGCGCCACCCGGAATGGGGTGCAGCATCGGGGTTTCCACTTCCAGGAAATCGGCCTGGGCCATGTGCTGACGCAGGCTGCTCATGACCTTGCTGCGGGCCAGGAAGGTTTGACGGGTGTCTTCACCCATGATCAGGTCGACGTAGCGCTGACGGTACTTCAATTCCTGGTCGGCCAGACCGTGGAATTTGTCGGGCAGGGGACGTAGGGACTTGGCCAGCAGGCGCACGCTGGAGGCGTGCACGGATAGTTCGCCCTTATTGGTTTTGAAGACGGTGCCTTCCACGGCCAGGATGTCACCGATATCCCAACCCTTGAATTGCGCATAGTTCTCTTCACCCAGTGCGGCTTTGTCCAGATAGATCTGGATACGGCCGGAGGCATCTTGCAGCGTGGCAAAGCTGGCTTTGCCCATGACACGCTTGAGCATCATGCGGCCAGCCACTTTCACGACTTTATGGCTTGCAGCCAGCGCCTCTTTGTCCTGCTCGCCGTATTGCTTGTGCAGCTCGGCAGCGTGGGCATCAGGGCGAAAATCGTTGGGGTAGGCGATGCCATTTTCGCGCAGGCGGTCCAGCTTGGAACGACGCTCGGCGATCAGGCGGTTTTCGTCTACGACGGGTGCGGAAGTGTCTAGCGATTCAGTCATTGTGTCAGTACTTATTCGTAGTGGCGGATGTCGTCCAGGACGTGCTGGCCAAACTCCGGGCTGTTCAGGTGGCGCAAAATTCGCTCTGCGGTATCGTCCGGGCTGCTTAGCTGGCCTTGCTGATGCAGGTCGATAAAGCGGCTCAGGTTCGGGAACTGATCGCGGGACTGGCTACGGATATGGCCTTGCATATCGGTATCGACCACGCCCGGAGCCAGAGAGCAAACGGCCAGCTCGGGATTTTCCAGTTTCAGGGTTTGCGTATAGAAATCCAGTGCTGCCTTGCTGGAGCCATACACGGCCCAGCCCGAAACGGGCTTGCGGCCAGCACCCGAGGAGATATTGAGCACCTGGCGCTGGGCATCCTTGGGGGCGCCTTGCAAAAAGGCGGCGGTCAGGCTCATGACACTGGCGACATTCAATTGCAGCGCCTGTGTAATGGCCTGGGCATCGAGCAGGTGGCTGGCCTGCCCAACGGGATCAACCGTGCCTGCATTATTAATGAGGACGTAGCGTTGAGCCTGTGTCTGGCTGATCAAGGCTTGCAGGGCCTTGGCAGCTTCTTGTGCGCCTTCCGCGCTGGCCAGATCCACTTGCAGATGCTGATGAGCCCCTTGGGGCGCATCCAGTTGCAGTTCGCTGCGGGCCAGAGTGATCAACTGATGGCCAGCAGCCAGCGCCTGACGCGCCAGGGACAAGCCCAGACCGCGAGAGGCACCGCTTAGAACAGTCAGCGTGGAAGTGTGCATATTAAATCCCTTGTTTCAGGCTGGCTTGAATAAAGGCATCCAGGTCGCCATCCAGAATCTTCTGGGTATTGGAGCTTTCGTAGTTGGTACGCAAGTCCTTGATGCGGCTTTGGTCCAGCACGTAGGAACGGATCTGATGGCCCCAACCCACATCGCTCTTGGAGTCTTCTAGCTTCTGCTGCTCGGCCATGCGGTTGCGCATTTCCAGCTCGTACAGACGCGATTTCAGCATTTGCATGGCTTCAGCACGGTTACGGTGCTGCGAGCGGTCGTTCTGACACTGCACCACAATACCGCTGGGTTCGTGTGTAATACGAACGGCCGAGTCGGTTTTGTTAATGTGCTGACCCCCCGCACCACTGGCACGGTAGGTGTCGATACGCAAGTCGGCCGGATTGATTTCCACTTCAAAGGAATCATCGATTTCCGGGTAGACGAATACGCTGGTGAACGAGGTGTGACGGCCGTTGGACGAGTCGAAAGGGCTTTTGCGAACCAGACGATGCACGCCGGTTTCAGTGCGCAAAAAGCCGTAGGCGTAATCGCCTTCAATCTTGATGGTGGCCGATTTGATACCGGCAACGTCACCGTCAGACTGTTCCAGGATTTCAGCCTTGAAGCCTTTGTGTTCGGCATAGCGCACATACATGCGCAGCAGCATGGAGGCCCAGTCCTGGGCTTCGGTACCACCCGCACCGGCCTGAATATCCATAAAGCAATTGAGCGGATCGGCAGGGTTGGAGAACATGCGGCGAAATTCCAGCTCTTCAATACGGCTGGCCATGGCGGCACAATCTTCCTCGATGGCGGCGATGGTGGCATCGTCATCGTCCATCGCGGCAAGCTCAAACAGATCCTGTGAATCTTTCAGGCCCGTGTGCAAGGCGTCCAGCACATGCACCACGTTTTCCAGGCTTTTCTTTTCGCGGCCCAGATCCTGGGCGTGTTGAGGGTCGTTCCAGACGTTGGGGTCCTCGAGTTCGGCATTGACTACGTGCAAACGATGCGCTTTGTCATCGTAGTCAAAGATACCTCCGTAAGGCATTTTCCCGCTCCGAATAATCGGCAAGGCGGGCTTCCAGTTGATTAAGTCGTTCCGATTCCATGATTCAGCGGCTTTCCTATATTTGAGGTGCCATCCGCGCCAGCCAGCAGGGCGGCGCGCGGCAAACTTCCGATTTTACCCTTATCGGAGGTCTATGGCACGTATTGGCCGCTCACGAACTGGACATTGTGCAAGCAGCGGTGCGATAGGTGGACGCAGATTGATAGGAAGGTCGGTGTGAGAGGGTGGGCACAGTGGGGGCGGAGGGTTCAGCAAGATCGCTATCCAGGCTGAAATGGGCCACCACCTGGGCTAGAAACGTCGTTTGTTCCAACTGCTCCTGGGCCGTGTGGGCACTGTGTTCAAGCAGTTGGCGGTTGGACTGACCTTGCTGGTCCAGACGCGTCATGACCTGGTTTACGTATTCGATATGTGTCGCCTGATCCTGAGAGGCCTGGGCAATATCGGCCACAATACTGCGCATTTCATTGACTTTGTCTTGTGTGCTGGCCATGACCTGCGCCATGCCGCGCGCGGCCGCCGAGCTTTGTTCGGTTTGTTCGACCGAGCTGGAAATTAAGGTGGAAACCTGTTGCAAGGCATCGGTGGAGCGCAAAGCCAAATTACGCACTTCAGCGGCAACCACCGCAAAGCCATGACCGTGCACACCCGCTCGGGCGGCTTCCACGGCAGCATTCAGGGCCAGAATATTGGTCTGGAAGGCAATGCTGCGGATCAGCTTGGTGATCTCGCTCATTTTGTGTGAGCTGTCGGCAATGGCGTTGATGGTATCGAGCAAGTTTTGGGCGGCCTGGTTGCCCTGTGCGACCTGACTGGACGTGTCTTGAGCCAGTTGGTCGGCCGTTCGGGCCTGTTTGGCGTTCTGTCTGACGGTATCGGCCAGTTGATTCATGGTTTTGACCGTTTGGTTCAGCTCAGTGGACTGCTCTAGAATTTGTTCGCCCAGGTTATGGCTTGCCGACACAATTGCTGTTGAGCCATCGCGGATCAGGCCAGTTTGTTCACGGATCTGATGTACGACGGTTTGCACGCCCTGCCCAATTCCGTTCAGGGCGCTTAACAAGGTGCCGAACTCGTCGTGACGACGGACGTTGAGCTGGGCGTTGAGTTTACCCTTGGCCAGTTCCTTGGCCAGATTTGCGCCTTGATCCAGGGGGTGTTTGATGGAGCGATAGAGCAAGCGCAGGGCCGCTGAGCTGGCGATGAAAAACAGAGCCAGAGCGGCCAGTGCAAGGCTGAAAGCACGATCGCTGCTGCGGCCAGCCAGATCCAGAGAACGGTCCAGGCGTTCGCTGAATTGATGCTCGAATTCATCCAGTGTGTGTGTGATTTGGGCGGAGGCTTGAATGTATTGCTGGCTGAACACCAGCACTTTGGCCATCAAGGCATTGGGCAAGGCAATGCGGATCGTGCCGTTGTCATCTTCAAACTGGCCACTGGCCGTTTGAATGGCCTCGGACTGAACCTGACTAAGGGTCAGGGTCTGTTCATAGGCAGAGCGCAGCAAATCCTGCTCAGCCGGCTCCAGCTCCAGATCCCTGAAACGGTCCAGCATTGCTAAGGTGACCCCTTCCTGATCGGCTTGGGCACCGGTAAACACCGCCAGCAGACGGCGGAAGTTATCCTGAAATTCAATTTGCTCGCTGGAGACAAAGGCGATGGCCTGACGGCTGAGCAATTCGCTGATGCGTTTGAAGTCTTTGCTAAGCGCCGTGGTGTCGTGGCGCTGGGCTTCCAGGTGCTTGCGTTGTTCGATGCTGTTGCTCAGGTGCTGCAGGGCAATCAGCATCAGGACTAAAAACAGGCTCAGGGTTGCAAAGTAGGCGATAAAGCCGGTTTTGAGCGTCAGTAGTTTTTTCAAGGCGACTCCCACAAAGAGTGGGGTGCACCCAAGCGCTGATGCTCTTGTCGCACCCCTGTCAGGCGCACCTATCTTTGCATCTGATTGTGACAGGGGTGTGGCGCTATGTCTTAACGACGGTGGGGGGGGCGGCGAGGGGCAGAGGTCGGGGCGCCAACACGCTTGGGCAAGTGGCGGAAAATGATGCGACCTTTGCTCAGGTCGTAGGGCGACATTTCCAGGGTGACGCTGTCGCCAGCCAGAATACGGATGTGGTGCTTGCGCATTTTGCCGCCCGTGTAGGCGATAACGGCGTGACCGTTGTCCAGGGTGACACGAAAGCGTGAGTCAGGCAGGATTTCGGTGACGGAACCTTGCATTTCAAGTAGCTCTTCTTTGGCCATAAATCGGGACTCCTTTAAAAATAATGATTCCCGTCAGGCCCTGCTGGGCGGGACGGGGACGGGCGTAGCAACCAGGCAGACCGACAAACCGTACAAACGGTGTCTGGTGTCCAGCCTTGCGCTAGGCCCATGAAAATTGAGGTGAATCTGTGTCTGTCAGAACGGTTGGGTTCCAGACAGGGTCGGGTTGATCAAATTGAAAACACGCCCGCCGTTCGTGGGAAGAACCGGCCAGGGCAGACAGGGTCTGCCTACCTGAAAAACGGGCAAAAACACGAATACTTGCCAGAAACGTAGACCTGCATAACGACGCGCGGGACAGTCCCTTGCGGTTAAGAGTGCTGGTTGTGGTGCCAAGTAATGCACTTGGGGCGCTTGATCGGGTCAAGCTTTATTCCCAAAAGTGGGGGTGTTTCAAGGTCGATTTACCCTGGGTAGCTGCATCTGATGTTGTCAAAGCCAGACGAGCGTGGATGGGATGGGCCAATAAAACTCAATCAGCGCCATGACGTGACAATTGTATGATTATAAATAATATTTATGGATTGGTCAAAGATTGACCAGCCTGCATGGTCACAAGCAGGCGGGTAAAGGCGTAGAGGGCAGGGCATGCTTGCCTATATACTAGCCCCATCGTAGCGGCGCCGTGTTGACCTGAGCAGGGATCACACGCGCCGTTGCCGTTTTTTAGGACATGCTTGTGAGCACTCAGAAACTGACCCCTGGCACGACGGCTTTACTGGTTTTACCTACGATTTTGTGGGCCAGTAACGCCATCGTCGGACGCTTGATTCATGATCAGGTGCCGCCTATTACCCTGAATTTTTTTCGTTGGTTGGTGGCGTTCACCATCTTGCTTTTTGTGGGACGGCAAGTGCTGCGACGCGGCAGCAATTTGTGGGCCAACTGGAAACGCTACTCCATTTTGGGTTTGCTGGGCATAGGGATCTATAACGCTTTGCAATATCTGGCACTGCAAAGTTCCTCCCCCATTAACGTGACGCTGGTCAATGCCAGCTTGCCGTTCTGGATGCTGGTGATCGGCCGCCTGTTTTTCAAATCTACAGTCAATGGGCGGCAACTGGTCGGTGGTTTGATGTCTTTGCTGGGCGTGGTTCTGGTATTGACTCGCGCGGATTGGCAAGAGCTGATGGCCTTCCGTTTTGTGCCGGGCGATGTCTATATGGTGATCGCCACCATTGCCTGGGCGATCTATAGCTGGATGCTCAGTACGCGTCGCCATGAGGGTGTCATCGCACAGACATGGGCCACCGTCGTGATGGCGCAGGTGTTTTTTGGCTTGATCTGGTCCGGTGCATTTGCCGCCATGGAGTGGACATTCACGGACTGGCATATCGATTGGTCTTGGGGCTTACTGCTGGCTATTTTGTATGTGGGCACCGGTCCCGCCTTGATTGCCTTGCGCTGCTGGGGGGTGGCTGTCCAACGAGTCGGTGCCGCAACCGCCGGTTTTTTCGTGAACCTGATGCCGGTATTTGCGGCCTTGATGTCCGTTTTTATTCTGGGCGATACCCCCAAGCTTTACCACGGCGCGGCGTTCCTTCTGATTGTGGGCGGAATTTATGTATCGTCACGTAAAAGCTAAGGCCTGAGAGCACCTGGTATTGGGGGGCTCCAGCGAAAAAAGGACGCCCGGTAGAGCGTCCTTTTTTACTTTGTAGGCTCGGGTTCAAGTTCTTGAACGTGCCAGCAGAGGGTTACTTGCCATTACCCATGCGGCGGAAAATCGTCGCGACCAAAGGACCGGAAATATTGTGCCAGACACTGAAAATGGCGCTGGGCACGGCGGCCAGAGGCGAGAAGTGGGCACTGGCTAGAGCTACGCCTAGACCGGAATTTTGCATGCCTACTTCAATTGCCAGGGTTTTGCGTTGTGGCAACGGCATGCCGCTCAGGCGGGCCAGTACATAGCCCAGTATGTAGCCTAGGGTGTTATGCACGACAACGACCGAAAATACCAGCAGGCCGCTGGTCGCAATCTTGGCCTGGTTGCCGGCTACAACCGCAGCTACGATAGCCACAATTGCCACGACAGAGACCAGGGGCAGGGCAGCCACGCCCGCTTTGATTTTTTCGCCCAGCAGGGACTGCACAATAACACCCAGGGCAATGGGCAGAATCACGACCTGAACAATGGACCAGAACATGGCCGAGGCGCTGACCTCCAGCCATTGGCTGGCCAGCATGTAAATCAGGGCGGGGGTGACGATAGGCGCCAGCAAAGTGGAGACCGAGGTAATGGCAACCGACAGGGCCAGGTCACCACGTGCCAGGAAGGTCATTACGTTGGATGAGGTCCCGCCAGGGCAGCAGCCAACCAGAATGACGCCAATCGCTAATTCGGGCGGCAAGGAAAACGCATAGGCCAGGGACCAGGCCAAGACGGGCATGATGAGGAATTGACCCAGAACACCCACAGCCACTCGGCCCGGGCGTACGAACACCTCAGCGAAGTCCTGGCGCGATAAAGTCAGCCCCATACCGAACATGATGATGCCCAGAAGTGGAACAATATAAGCGCCTAACCAGCGGTAGTGGTCGGGAAAGTAAAAGGCCAAAATGGCAAACAGTAGAACCCAGATGGCAAAGGTATTGCCAACAAAACGGCTCAGGCGGGCGATAGCCTGCATGATGAAATATCCTTCAAGGAGCACGGCAGGCCGGTAGGCCGGCGTGGTGCGGATTAGTCTGTTATGGGGAGCAGCATGGGGCGGGCCAGGTGTAGACCGTCCATCGCAGACCTGCTTAAGGACTGGCGATACGACTTTCCGGTAGGGTGGGATAAAGCGCTGGCAGCACGGGGCTGTACGGGCAGATCTGGGTAAGGTCAGTTGTACAGGGGGTGGTGGGCGAAACGGGCAACATGGCAGGCCATGTTTTTTTATCCTGGAAGGCCGGGCTCGAGCGTATTGTAGACCCTGGTCACCAGGGTATTTTGATTAGCTTGCTTGCAAATGTGTGTATTGGGAGAAGGTGGGTGAATAGAGCGGGATCACGTCTGGCGGCTTACGCCTGTTTGGCCTTGTCCATGTCTTTGGTAGGCAGTTATATCGCCTTGACTCGGCCCTTGGTGACGGCACTGCCGGTGTTCTTGTTGGCTTGGTTGCGCTTTGGGATTGGTGGGTTAGCGATGCTGCGCTGGCTACGTAAACCCGCGAATGAACCCACGTTGGATTTGCGCACCCGTGGCTTGATCTTTCTGGAGTCTTTCCTGGGCAATTTTCTGTTCACCCTGTGCATGGTGACGGGCATCAGCATGACCAGCGCGGTGTCGGCAGGCGTGATCTTGTCAGCTATCCCCGGCATGGTGGCCTTGTTTAGTTGGTATTTTCTGAAAGAAAGCATAGGCCCGCGTACGTGGGCATCGCTGGCCCTGGGTATGGGCGGTATTGCCTTGCTCGCTTTGGTGCAGGCTGATGACCACGGTGTGGATCAACTGGATACGGGGAAAATGTGGTTGGGCAATGCACTGATCTTTTGTGCCGTCGTGTGCGAATCAGCCTATGCCGTCATTGGCAAGCGTTTGACCGCTGTGCTTAGCCCCAAGCGTATCAGCGCCATTATCAATCTGTGCAGTCTGGCCCTGATTACGCCGCTAGGCTTATACGCCGCCTGGGATTTTGATTTCACAGCACCGGCAGGCTGGATCTGGCCTTTGCTGGTGTTTTATTCCCTGGCCGCCAGTGTCTGGACGGTTTGGCTGTGGATGACGGGTGTGCGTTCCGTGCCTGCTTCGCAAGCCGCCGTATTTATGGTTTTGATGCCTTTAGGCACGGCGGCAGTGGGTGTGCTGGTGCTGGGCGAGAGCTTTACCACCGTGCATGTATACGCTTTCATCCTGGCTTTGGCGGGCTTGGTGTTGGCGACTTTGCCGGCTCGGGTGAAATCGTAAAAAAACCGCTGCATAAGCAGCGGTTCAGGAAGAGAAATATTGGTGGAAGCGATAAGGCCTAGTCTTGTCCCTGAGCAAATTCAATAATGAATTGCACGCTGACATTCCCATTCCATTCGTTCTGATCCAGGCGATAGGCGGCTTCGATATTTTCAGGCAGCAAGGTATCGCGATTGAACCAAATGGCATCGAAGTATTCGCCGTTACGCTCCAGGCTCAGTTTCAAATGCTTGTTTTTCAGCAGGCGCTGCTGGCGCACAAAGAACCGGTCACGGAATACTGGCGCTGGAAAACCTGCACCCCAGACTTGTTTTTGCAATATGCCCGCCACCGTAATATTGATGTGTTCAGGTTCCAGCGAACCGTCGGTTTCGATGATGGGGTCAAATTGAAAGCGGCCTGTCAGCTCCTGCACTGCTTCCTCAAAAGCCTGTACGAATACATCGTAATTGTCCTCTTCAATGGTCAGGCCGGCTGCCATGGCGTGACCACCAAACTTCAGAATCAGACCGGGATAGCGTTTGGAGACCAAGTCCAGCGCATCGCGCAGATGCACGTCGGGAATAGAACGGCCCGAACCTTTGATCTCGCCTTCGTCACCTTGGGCAAAGGCCAGGGTAGGGCGCCAGTATTTCTCTTTCAGACGTGAGGCGACCAGTCCGACGATGCCTTGATGCCATTCCGGGTGAAACACGCACACCGTGGCACTGGTGTCCGGTTCAGCCAGCTCGGCCGCGCGTAGCGCCTCTTCGCGCATGGACTGCTCAATCGAGCGGCGATCCTGGTTCATTTCTTCCAGTTCGCGGGCCAGATTGGCGGCTTCATCCTCGTCGTCCGTGATCAGGCAGCGTATGCCCAAGGCCATATCGGCCAGTCGACCAGCGGCGTTGATGCGTGGGCCCAAGGCAAAACCCAGATCAAAGGCACTGGCCTGACGCGGATCGCGGCCTGCAACTTGGAACAGGGCGCGCAGTCCGGCTTGCATCTGGCCCTTGCGCATGCGCTCCAGCCCTTGAGTGACGATCAGGCGGTTGTTGGCATCCAGGCTGACCACGTCGGCCACAGTACCCAGGGCGACCAGATCAGCCAGCTCGTTCAGGCGTGGGCCGGCGTTGGCTTCATACACTCCGCGCTGGCGCAGCTCGGCACGCAAAGCCAGCATCAGGTAAAAAATAACGCCCACACCGGCCAGGTTCTTGGAGGGGAATTCACAGCCGGGCTGATTGGGGTTCACAATCGCCAGAGCATCGGGCAATTCATCACCAGGCAAGTGATGGTCTGTGACCAGAACTTTCATACCCGCCATATGGGCGGCTTGCACGCCATCAATACTGGCAATGCCGTTATCCACCGTAATCAGCAGATCCGGCTTGCCCGAGGGGTGTTGCTCAGCCAGTTCCACCACGGCGGGTGATAAGCCATAGCCGGTTTCAAAGCGGTTTGGCACCAGAAAGTCCACGACAGCGCCCATGCTGCGAAGTGCACGCAGGCCCACGGCACAGGCGGTAGCGCCGTCACAGTCGTAGTCGGCAATGATCAGCATGCGATCCCGACGGGCAATGGCATCGGCCAGCAAGACGGCGGCTTCACGCGCCTGGGTCAGCATATTGGGCGGAATCATGTTGCGCCAGGCCGGATCGATCTGGGCGGCATCGGTCACACCTCGAGAGGCCAGCAAGCGGGCCATTAAATCGTGAATCCCGGCCTGCTTCAGGGCTTGGCTGGCGGCTTCTTGGGCGGGACGGTTTTTCAGGATAGGGGTGACCACCACTGACTCCAGTTAGAGGTTTGTTTGAACAGGGACAGAGGCCAGAGACGGCGCGAGGCAGGACCGACGTGAGCGTAGCGGTCCAGTCCGGTCAGCACCAGCTCAGGCATGGGCCCTGCCGTGAGGGGGGCGAGCACGGTACGATCCAGCTCGGCCAGTTGTTGCAGCCAAAGCCCCCAGTCTTGTCGTATCAGGCTGTCTTGCAAATCATCAATAATGCGCAGCCCGGCAGGCTCGGGGCCTAGCTGTTGAGAGGTGGCTCCGCCAAACAGCCACAAGCTGTTCACATTGGGCAGGCCCGCCTGTTCGCGTTCCTGATTGTCCGGGAGCGCAAAGGTCAGCATCTGGAACTCATTGATCAGGCGACGCCAGGGGCGGGTTTGCACATCCTGTGTCCACCAATTATTCAAATTGCTTTGGCTGACCAATTCTGTAGAGGCCGCATGCACCGTAAAATCAGCCGGTGGAGTGACGCGCCATAACTCGGGGCTAACGTACTCGAACTGAAAGCCGGTGTCCTCAAGATAGGGGCCAATAGCCGCCAGCAGGGCCCGACTATAGGACTCGGACAAGGTCAGCTGTGGCGCCGGTATCAGCATGGCGCCCTCGCGAGAAGGGGCGATGTGAACCAGCTCTGCCAGCCAGACCGCTTGGTCCGGTGCCACTGAGTGGATTTGTTTCAACTGGCGTAGCCGCAAAGGGGCCAGACCTGCGCTAAGATGCTGGGCTTGGTGCGCCGTAAAGTGATGGGCGTGCAAAAGCCAGGATTGTGCTGGCGTGCACAGGTCCTCGGACGGATCACGTACCGACAGCGTCCCCTTGCCCTGAGTGAGTAACTGAACCAGTGAAGGGGCCGTCTGGGGCAAGTGTTTGATGAGTTCGCGCGCGATGGCCGGTTCCGGCAGCGCACCGTTGATTACGATCTGCATGATAGCGATTGTAGTGTTTTCTTTGAGGCGATAGCAGCTCGCATGGGATACGAATTTTGGATTGGGGCGCGGTATGCCGGCCTGGCTAAGGGTCGCAAACGGCGTGGGGGACGAAAAGACCGTTTCGTCTCCTTTATTGCGGGCAGCTCAATGGCGGGGATTGCCTTAGGTGTTGCCGCGCTGATTGTGGTGCTGTCTGTCATGAACGGTTTTCAGACTCAGGTGCGCGATCGCATGCTGTCGGTCTTGCCGCATATTGAATTGATTGTGCGCAATGCAGACCATCAACAAGTGTTGAATGAATGGAAAACGCTGGCCCAAAACGCCCAGACCAATCCGGCGGTGGTGGGCTCGGCCCCTTATGTGGCCGGGCAGGGCATGCTGGTGCGCAGCAATCAATTGATGGGTGTGCAGGTCCGTGGCATTGAGCCTGACCAGGAAAGCAAGGTGTCCGAGCTGGCCCAGCAAATGGTGGTGGGCAGACTTGAAAGTCTGCAGCCAGGCACGTTCGGCATTGTGTTGGGAGAGCAGTTGGCCAATCAGTTGCGTGTCAACACGGGCGATACGGTCATGCTGATGGCCCCGCAAGGATCGATCTCACCGGCCGGTTTTTCGCCCCGCATGCGCCAGTTCACAGTAAGCGGCGTGTTTTCTTCCGGCTATTACGAATACGATGCCAGCCTGGCTTTTGTAAACGTGGAAGACGCTTCCAAGATTTTCCGCGACAGCGGCAATAGCGGCGTGCGTCTGCGTATCAAAGACATGCAGCAGGCGCCGATGGTGGCTCAGGAGTTGGCCAGCAAAATGCCGCGTAACGTGCTGGTGTCCGACTGGACAGCCAATAATCGCACGTGGTTTGCCGCCGTTCAAACTGAAAAACGCATGATGTTTCTGATCCTGGCGCTGATTGTGGCCGTGGCCGCGTTCAACCTGCTGTCCTCGCTGGTAATGGCGGTAAAAGACAAACAGTCGGATATTGCGATTTTGCGCACGATTGGTGCTACCCCCAGTGAGATTGCCCGTATTTTCCTGGTGCAAGGGGCCTTGATTGGCGTGGTGGGCACCTTGCTGGGCGTCGGTTTGGGCACCTTGATTGCCTACAATATTGACGTCATCGTGCCCTTTATTGAAAACCTGATGGGCCGTAAATTCCTGCCTCAGCAGATCTACTTCATCAGCGAGCTGCCGTCCAATCCGCAGGTCTACGACATTGTGCTGATTGCCATCGTTTCTTTGGTTCTGTCCTTTCTGGCCACGCTGTACCCAAGCTGGCGTGCGTCCAAGCTTCAACCTGCACAGGTACTGCGCCATGACTGATCTTATCGCTCCAACCGTCTTGCGCGCCCGTGATGTCAGCGTCCAGTACGAGGAAGGCGGCAATACCATCCACGTGCTTTCCGGGGTAAATCTGGAAGTGTGCCGTGGCGAGATGGTGGCCATTATTGGTGCTTCCGGCTCGGGTAAAAGTACCTTGCTGCATGCGTTGGGTCTGCTGGACAAACCCAATACAGGCAGCATCGAGGTCAACGGCACCCAGACGGAAAGCTTGAATGAAAGCGAGCGCAGTCACTTGCGCAACAAAGTGTTGGGCTTTGTGTACCAGTTCCACCACCTGTTGCCTGAGTTTGATGCGCTCGATAATGTGGCCATGCCTTTGATCGTGCGCCGCATGAAGCGCGCAGACGCACGCGAACAGGCCCAGCAATTTTTGGAGCAAGTGGGTTTGTCGCAGCGTGTGCATCACTATCCGGGCCAATTGTCTGGGGGCGAACGCCAGCGGGTTGCCTTGGCGCGTGCTTTGGTGACACGACCTGCCTGCGTGCTGGCCGATGAGCCTACCGGTAATCTGGATCGTTACACCGCTGAGGGCATGTTTGAGCTGTTAAGCCGGGTTAATGAAGAGTTCGGCACGGCGTTTGTCATCGTGACCCATGACCAGGCCTTGGCTTCTTTGGCCCATCGTCAATTGGTCATGGACAAGGGTTACCTGACTCAGGAAATCAAGGCCGATCGTCGGTCTTGATCGCTAGCAAGGACGTGGCCCGTCGCGCCGCGTCCCGTTCCTTGTCGGCTCGGCCTGGTTTTGGGGGAGAGTCTCGCTATGCTTATCGATACGCACTGCCATCTGGATGCTCCCGAGTTTGCTCAAGACCGAGAGCAGGTCATTGAGCGTGCCCGTGCGGCGGGCGTCTGTTCGATTGTGGTGCCTTCCGTAGGGGTATTCGATTTTCAGGCCGCCCGCGAGACAGCCATGGCGGCGCCCGGTGGTGTGTATGCCTTGGGTATTCATCCCCTGTTTACACCTAAAGCGGGGGCAGCGGATCTGGAGGCCCTGGAGCAGGAAATCCAGCGGCGTCTGGATGATCCGCGTTTTGTTGCTCTGGGTGAAATCGGTCTGGATTACTTTGTGCCAGAGCTGAAAACCGATCAGGCCAGCCGTCATCAGGAATGGTTGTATGAAGCCCAATTGGCCATGGCGCAACACTATGGCCTGCCTGTACTTCTGCATGTACGCCGCTCCCAGGATAGGGTATTGAAATATCTGCGGCAGTTTCCGGGAGTAGGCGGAATCGCTCATGCGTTTAACGGGAGCGAGCAGCAGGCGCAGATGTTTGTACGTCAGGGCTGTGCCTTGGGTTTTGGCGGGGCCATGACCTTTGGCCGGGCCAAGCAGATTCGCCGTCTGGCGCAGGACATGAGCCTGGCTGATATGGTGCTGGAGACCGATGCGCCGGATCTGGCGCCGTCCTGGCTGGTGGAGCCGGGAACGCCGCTGGCTTCGGTTCGTAATGAGCCGGCTGAAGTGAAGGGCATCGCGGCAAGTCTGGCGCAACTGAGAGGGATGGACGTGGCCGACGTTATTGCCCAGACCGGGGCGACAGCACGACGAGTCTTGCCACGGCTGGATGCGTTTTTAGCTAGCCAAGGGCTTTAGGCTGAATTCAGTTTTTTTTTGAGCTTGTCGGGGCTGTTTTTCTGCAGTCTGAGGTGTTTGAGGCTGACTTTGTGCTTGCTTGTCCAATCGCTTCATCTCAAGCCATCTAGCTTTCTCGCTTCTTACCTTTTCCTCAGCCTCATCATTCCCCCCGGTTCTATCGCTGCCTCTATTTAGGGCAGGCCGCTGCCATTAACTCTGCCCACTAAGGTTGCGGTGAAACTCCCTGCTCTTCTTCTTGCTACTTTTGCCTGTGTCTTTGCACATAGTCCATCTTTTAGCTAAGAGGGTCTTCTTGTCTATGGGTATAAGCCGATGTGAGCAAAGAGTCCTTTTCCCAGCGGTCTGAAGCAGCCTTGAACTCTACGCTATAGATTTGCATGGAGTTCGCGATGACAGGGCAGTGCCCATGATAGGGCGTGCGTGTTTAGCCGCTTTTGTGCTTGCAGCAACATTCACCCATTTCCTGAAGCCTTCTTATCTTGCTTTTCCTGTTTGGCTGTGGCTAGGTGGCGCTGTTTTGAGCCTTTTTCTGGCCCAGCGTTTTTCTTTTTTCTACGTGTTGGTCTTCGCCTGTGTGGGGGCAGGCTATAGCGTTTGGCATATACAAGATCGACTTGCTCAATTTGTCCCGGCAGCGGATATCAATAAAGTCAGCCGGGTAGAGCTGGAGATTCAGTCCTTGATACAGGCCGGATCGAACTACCGACAGTTTCAAGCCAAGGTCTTGCGCTCTCAGCCCCCCGGTCTGCCCGAGCAGATTCTGGTTCGCTGGACTGCGGCTCAAGGTCATCGGTCCTTATACCGCGAACCGTCTGTGCAGCACTTTCCGGAGTTGATGCCCGGTCAACGTTGGCGTATGTCTTTATTAGTACGTCCGCCTCAAGGGGCGCGCAATCCCCATGGATTTGATGCGGAACGTCATGCCATGATTCAGGGCTGGCGGGCGGTGGGCAGTGTGCGAGGTCAGCCCGAACGCTTGGCCTTTGATCCGGCGCAGTCCTGGTCCACCTGGACGCAGCGCCTGCGTCACCATTTGCGCGGCACGTTGGGGCCCTATGTGCAAGAAAGGCGCTGGGGCGGGGTGATGCTGGCCTTGTCTTTGGGTGATCAGGCCAGTATTGCCCCGTCGGATTGGCTGATCTTCAATCGCACTGGGCTGACGCATTTGGTGTCCATCAGCGGCACGCACGTAACGTTCCTGGCCGTGTTGCTGGCTGCGGTCGTGTCCTGGTGCTGGCGACGGCTTCGTTGGGGGCGCTGGGTATTGGCCCAACAGATACCCGCTCCAGTTGCCGCCACTTACATAGGTATTGCTGCAGCGGGCGCGTATTGCGTGATAGCGGGCTGGGGCGTCCCCGCGCAGCGTACGTTTTTGATGTTGCTGGTGCTGGGCGTCTGCCGTATTCGGGGATTGCATTTGGGAGCCAGCCGTACCTTGCTGATTGCCGCCCTGTGTGTGGTTTTGCACGATCCGTGGTCGGGGTTGACCACGGGTTTTTATCTTTCTTTCGCCGCTGTTTCCGTCCTGTTTGCTTTTGGCTATTTGATGGGGCAAGTGCCGCAGCCGGGATCGTGGTGGCAGCGCTGGGGGCGGCGAATCTGGGTTGCGACGCAACTGCAAGTGCTGATCACTTTAGCTTTATTGCCAGCACTGGCGCCCTTGTTTCATGAGATTTCGTTAGCCTCCTTGCCTGCGAACGCCTACGCCATCACCTTGATTGGTTCGATTGTGACGCCTTTGGTGCTGCTCTTGTTGCTTCTGGCGGCGCTGCAGGCCCCGCCGACCTGGTGCGAATCTGTCGCCTATTTTGCTCATGCGGTGTTGGACTTCACCATGCAGCCTACGGTCTGGTTGGCCGAGCACAGTCTTGCCAGCGTGCCCGTGCCTGCCCAGCATTGGGCGTGGACGGTTCTGGCTTTGCTGGGGGTCTTGTTGATGCTCTTGCCTAAAGGTTTCGTGTCCCGTTTGAGCGGCTTGTCTTTGTTGTTGCCCGCACTGACCTTACGCCCCTCCTTGTTGCAGGAAGGGGATTGGGACCTGTTCGCCTTGGATGTCGGCCAAGGCAGTGCCGTGGTGCTGCGTACTCGAAGTCAGGTGTTGTTATTTGATGTTGGAAACCGCTATGGCCCCGATTCTGATGAGGGCAAGCGCAGCATTGCGCCTTGGTTGAAGGCCAAGGGAATAGGGCGGGTAGACACGCTGGTACTGTCTCATGCGGATATGGACCATGTGGGTGGAGCGCGCAGCGTATTAGCGGCGGTGCCGGTTGGTCGCTCCTATAGCAGCTTTGACCTGGACGCTCATTTGAGTCGGGAGGAGCGTTTACTGAGTGTGCCTGCTGGCTCCTCTATGCGCCCGCAGCAGGCCTTGCGTTGCGAGCAGGATGTGAGCTGGGAGGTAGACGGTGTACGTTTCCGGTTCTGGTGGCCGCCTGCTGACGAGGCCAGTTTCAAGGCTGCCTATGGGCGCGAGGAAGACAAAAACGCCATTAGCTGTGTGCTGGAGGTCCAAGGCCCCAGACACAGTGCCTTGCTGTTGGGCGATGCGGGCGTGGCACAGGAACAGGCCATTGTGGCGGCAGGTTTGGGACCTATTGATGTCGTGGTGGTCGGGCATCACGGGTCCCGCACGTCCTCGGGGGCGCATTTCGTCAAACAGATGCAGGCCGGGTTGGCGATTGCTCAATTGGGTTGGTGGAACCGCTTTAACCATCCGTATCCGTTGGTACAAGCGCGTTGGGAACGGTCCGGCGCTTTATTCTTGCGTACTGATCAATGGGGTGCCCTGACGGTGGAGTCGCGCCCCTCGGCGCTCTATTATTTTGGAGAGCGTGATCGCTATGCTCGCTACTGGCAATCTCCTGTGCCACCCTGACAGCAGGATAGAAACGGCACAGTAAAGCCTTCGGGCTGGGCTACAATGGTTCTTTATCCGTCAAATTCTGGTCTGAGCGTTCATGACAACTGATCTTCAGGAGCCGCGCCTTAATTGGCTTATGTGTGCCAGTGCCTCGGGTACGCACCGTATGGCGTACTGGGAGTGGGGCGATCCAAGTAACGACCACGTCTTGATGTGCGTGCATGGTTTGACGCGCACGGGCCGGGATTTTGATCAATTGGCCCAGCGTCTGTCCAAACGCTACCGCGTAGTAGCCCCCGATATTGTCGGGCGTGGTCGCTCGGATTGGCTGATTGATCCGACCGCTTACGCTATCCCCCAATACGTCGCCGACATGTTGGTGCTGATTGCCCGTTTGCAACCGGCGCGACTGGATTGGGTAGGCACGTCCATGGGCGGTTTGATTGCCCTGGGCTTACACGGAGCGCAAACGATGTCGGCCTTGTTGCGTCCGGCTCGCCCCGGCCCCGGTCTGGGTACCGAGCCACTGACATTGCCCTTGGGTCGAGTCGTTCTGAACGATGTAGGCCCGGTGCTGGATATGACAGGCTTGCAACGCATCAGTGAGTACGTCGGTCAGTCCGTGCTGTTTGATACGTTCGAGCAGGCGGTGGAGTATGTACGCTCTGTTTCGGCTTCCTTTGGCGAGCATTCGGCCCAAGAGTGGGCGGAAATGTCCCGCCATGTGTTTGTGGAGCATGAAGGCAAATGGCGCCGCCATTACGACTTGCGCCTGTCGCTTGCCTTTGCTCACCAGGCGGACGTGGATTTGGACGCGGCACAGGCTTTATTGTGGGGCGCTTATGAGAGTTTGCCTGACAAGGTGCTGATCGTACGCGGCCAACAGTCCGATCTTTTGAAACCGGAAGTGGTACAGGACATGTTGCAGCGTAATCCCAATTCGCAACTGGTGACCATTCCCAATGTGGGGCATGCGCCCATGCTGCGCAATGCCGAGCAAATCGACCCCATCGACTATTTTCTTGCTGGATAGCCCCTTATGAGTGTTCAGGCCCGCTTGCCCGTTGATTTGCATTGCCATTCCATTTATTCAGATGGTGTGCTCAGCCCGGCGGAGCTAGCCGCGCGTGCGCATGCTAACGGTGTGAAACTGTGGGCCCTGACGGATCATGATGAAATCGGTGGCTTGAAACTGGCCCGGCACTATGCCGAGGAGCTGGGCATGTGTTTTGTGGATGGGGTGGAAATCTCCGTCACTTGGGCAAATAAGACCATTCATATTGTGGGTTTGGGGGTGGACCCCGATCATTCTGCCTTACAGCAGGCGCTGCATGATGTGCGTGCTGGCCGTGGACAGCGCGCGCGTCAAATGGGTGAGCGCCTGGCAAATCTGGGTTTCCCCGATGCCTATGAAGGGGCCGTCCCATTTGCGGCCAACCCTGAATTGATCAGCCGTACGCACTTTGCCCGTTTCCTGGTGCAGAAAGGATATTGCGCTGATATGAATGAAGCCTTTCGCCGCTATCTGGCAGATGGCAAGCCCGCCGCAGTAGAAACGGTCTGGGCCAGGCTGGAAGAGGCGGTGGGCTGGATACGCGAGTCTGGCGGCAAGGCCATTATTGCTCACCCCGCACGGTATGAATTGGACGATACCCGCAGTCATGCCTTATATGCCCAGTTTCTAGAACTGGGCGGCGTGGGTATTGAGGTGCTGACGGGCAGCCACACACCGCAGGAATACAGCGTGTATACCCAGGTAGCACGTCGCTATGGTTTTGAAGTGTCCTGTGGGTCGGATTTTCATGGTCCCAACGAAGGGCGTGTGGATTTAGGCGGTCTACCACCTTTGCCCTCGGGGTTGAAACCCGTTTGGCAGGAGTGGCTCTAGCAGGAGCCTTGAAAGCGATGAATAAAGCCTTTGTGAAAGAGTCCGATCAGGACGATGACGACGATCTGGACTCCCCGGCCAGTGCGTTGCCCAGTGGCACCAAGAATTACATGACAGTCTTGGGCTACCGCCGCTTGCGTGGCGAACTGACGCATTTAATGAACAAAGAACGTCCCGAAGTGGTGCAGATTGTCTCGTGGGCTGCCTCCAACGGTGACCGTTCCGAAAACGGCGATTACCTGTACGGCAAAAAGCGCCTGCGGGAAATTGACCGCCGTATCCGTTTCTTGACCAAGCGTCTGGAAATTGCCGAGGTGGTCGATCCCGGCTTGCAGCCCAATCCTGATCAGGTGTTTTTTGGCGCGACGGTTGTTTATAGCGATAGTCAGGGCGAAGAGTTCACCATCACCATTGTGGGGGTGGACGAGGCCGAGCCGCTGCAAGGCCGCATCAGTTGGATTTCTCCGGTGGCCCGCGCTCTGATCAAGGCGCGTGAAGGCGACACCGTGGTGCTGCGTACCCCGGCTGGCAAGGAAGAGCTGGATATTCTGGAAGTGTCCTATCCCGAGCCTGCGCCAGCCCCTGATCTGGATGGAGACAGCCCGATTTGAACGCCGTACCGGGTCCGTATTGGAGATTACGGGGCGCCAATCGCTCCGGCCCCTCAAGACGTCTTGTCGAGCTTGTCGGGTGCGCTGTGTCTTCAGCCCGGGTCGCGTCACCTTTGTTTGAACTGAATCTTCCCTTTTTCTGCACGCCATTTGCCGATGTGACCTCTTGTGTCGCTTCCGGTTAAAATGGCGTGTTTTCTATTTCTCCCACCTTTTTTGCCCCTCCCGTATCGTGAGCCAAATCCTGTACTTCCCCGGTTCGTCCGTGCTCTCCGCATTTCGTCGTGAGCGTTTGCTAGAGCGTGTCGAGCAGCGCCAACTGCCTGTTGCCGACATTCTTGCCTTGCACGAATACTATGTCTGGACTGAAGAGTCCGGTCTGGATGCCAGTGCGCGCCAGCACCTGAGCGATCTGCTGGACGATGGTCTGCCTGCGCTGGACCCTGAGCCGCCTAAAGGCGCCCTGGTTCTGCGAGTCGTTCCTCGTTTGGGGACCGTCTCGCCCTGGGCCAGTAAAGCGACTGACATCGCCCATAACTGTGGCTTGCAAGCGGTACGCCGTATCGAGCGTGGCGTGCGCTACATCATCACCCCCAAGCGTGGCTTGTTAGGCGCTAAAGAGCTGGATCAGGCGCAGCTGGAGCAACTGGCTGCCTTGCTGCACGATCGCATGACCGAGACGGTAGTGGGCCTGGATTTTGACGGTCAGGACCTGTTCACGCAGTTGGAAGGCAAACCTATTCAGACCGTAGATGTGCTGGGCGGTGGCGTGGCAACCTTGAAGCAGGCCAACGAGGAAATGGGCCTGGCGCTGTCCGAGGACGAAATTGAATACCTGATGGATGCTTTCACACGTCTGGGTCGTAACCCGCACGATGTGGAGCTGATGATGTTCGCACAAGCCAATAGCGAACACTGCCGTCACAAGATTTTTAACGCGCAGTGGGTGATTGACGGTCAAAACCAGGGCAAGACCTTGTTTGGCATGATCCGCGAAACTCACGCCGCTCAGCCTGAAAACACCGTGGTGGCCTATGCGGATAACGCTGCCATCATGACGGGTGGCCCTGCCACCTTGTTCCACGCCGGTATCAACGATCAGGCCAACGAGCCCGTGTATCAGCGCCATGACGCGCTGGTGCATACCTTGATGAAGGTGGAAACCCACAATCACCCCACCGCAATTGCTCCATTCCCTGGTGCGTCTACCGGTGCCGGTGGCGAAATTCGGGACGAAGGCGCAACCGGTCGTGGTTCCAAGCCCAAAGCGGGTTTGACTGGCTTTACCGTGTCCAATCTGTGTTTCCCTGAGCAAATGGAACCTTGGGAAAAAGACTCCCATGGCATTCCTGACCGTATCGCCAGCCCGCTGGACATCATGATTGAAGGCCCGATAGGTGGTGCTGCCTTCAATAACGAATTTGGTCGTCCTAACCTCTTGGGCTACTTCCGTACCTTTGAACAAACGGCAGGCGATCAGCGCTGGGGCTACCACAAGCCCATCATGATTGCCGGTGGTCTGGGCTCGATTGACGATCGCCTGACTCACAAAGACCCGCTACCCGTGGGCGCCTTGCTGATTCAGCTTGGTGGCCCCGGTATGCGTATTGGTATGGGTGGCGGTGCTGCTTCCAGTATGGGTGTGGGGGCGAACCGTGCCGAACTGGATTTTGACTCCGTGCAGCGTGGCAACCCGGAAATGGAACGCCGTGCTCAGGAAGTGATCGACCGCTGCTGGCAGCAAGGCCAGAACAACCCCATTATTGCCATCCACGACGTGGGGGCGGGTGGTCTGTCCAACGCATTCCCTGAACTGGTGAACGATGCCGAGCGTGGCGCCATTTTTGAATTGACTCGCGTTCCGTTGGAAGAGTCGGGTCTGTCGCCTGCTGAAATCTGGTCCAACGAATCCCAGGAGCGTTACGTCCTGGCCATTCTGCCCCAGGACTTGTCGCGCTTCGAGCGTATCGCTCAGCGTGAGCGTTGCCCCTTTGCTGTAGTGGGCGTGGCAACCGAAGAGCGTCAATTGCGCGTGACTTTCGGCGAGGGCCTGCCGGGTGTGGACGAAGTGCACACCCCCAAAAGCATCGAGGAGCGTCCTGTTGACGTGCCTATGGATGTGATTCTGGGTAAAGCCCCGCGCATGGAGCGTGACGTCAAGCGTCTGGACGGCGTGGCCGAACAGTTGGACCTGACCGTTATTCCGTTGACTGAAGCCATGCACCGGGTGCTGCGCCACCCCACCGTGGCCAACAAGACTTTCCTGATCAGCATTGGCGACCGCAGTGTGGGTGGCCTGTGCAGCCGCGATCAGATGGTTGGCCCTTGGCAAGTGCCTGTGGCCGATTGTGCTGTGACGCTGGCCGATTTTGAAGGCGTGCGTGGCGAAGCCATGTCCATGGGCGAGCGTAGCCCTAGCGCTATGATCGACGCTGCTGCCTCGGGCCGTATGGCTGTGGCTGAAGCCCTGACTAACTTGGTCGCCAGCGATGTGCGTGACCTGAAAGACGTCAAATTGTCCGCCAACTGGATGGCCGCTTGCGGTGTAGATGGCCAGGACGCTGCCTTGTTCGACACCGTTCAGGCTGTCAGCCAGTGGTGCCAGAGCCTGGGTCTGTCCATTCCGGTGGGCAAGGACTCCTTGTCCATGCGTACCAGTTGGGAACAAGACGGTGAATCCCGTCAGGTGATCTCGCCCGTTTCCCTGGTTGTGACCGCTTTTGCCCAAGTGGCCGATGTGCGTCGCACACTGACCCCTCAACTGCAGACCAATGTGGGCGACACCGCGCTGGTCTTGATCGACTTGGGGCAGGGCAAGCAGCGCATGGGCGCCTCCGTATTGGCTCATGCCTTCAATCAGGTTGGCCAGTCCGTACCGGATATGCAGGATGCCCAAGCCATGCTGGCGTTTGTAAAGGTGATTCGCCAATTGGCCGATCAGGATCTGATTCTGGCCTACCACGACCGTTCCGACGGGGGTTTGGCCGCGACTGTGGCCGAAATGGCCTTTGCCGGTCACACAGGCGTGTCCGTGAATCTGGATATGCTGACCATCGATCCGCATGCTGCCGATTGGGGTGACTACAAGATTCGCGCCGAACAGGTTTCCGTACAGCGTGATGAAATCACCTTGCGTGCCTTGTTCAATGAAGAAGCGGGTGCGGTTATTCAGGTGCCGTTGGCCCAGCGTGATCAGGTCATGCAAACCCTGCGTGAAGCGGGCTTGTCGGCCCACTCCCACGTGATTGGTGGCTTGAACAAGACCGATCAGGTCGAGTTCTACCGTGATGGCGCTTGCATTTACCAGGCCCCTCGTGTGGAACTGGCGCAACAGTGGAGTGAAGTTAGCCGCCGCATCATGGAGCGCCGCGATAACCCCGCTTGCGCACAGGCTGAATTTGATCGCTGGGAAGACGTGCAAGACCCCGGTATTACGCCGCGCGTCCTGTTCAACCCGCAGGAAGATATTGCTGCTCCTTTCATCGCTACCGGCAAGCGCCCCCGCGTGGCAATCTTGCGCGAACAGGGGTGCAATAGCCAAGTCGAAATGGCCTGGGCATTTGACACCGCCGGTTTCGATGCTGTGGACGTACACATGACCGACTTGCTGTCGGGTCGCGCATCGCTGGAAGGCATGCAGGGCATGGTGGCCGTGGGTGGTTTCAGCTACGGCGACGTTCTGGGCGCGGGTGAAGGCTGGGCCAAGACCATTCGTTTCAACAATCAATTGTCCGACCAGTTTGCAGCCTTCTTCGGTCGCAGCGACACCTTCGGTCTGGGTATTTGTAATGGTTGCCAGATGATGGCTGCCCTGGCTCCCATGATTCCAGGTGCGGAGTTCTGGCCACGCTTTACCCGTAACCAGTCGGAAAAGTATGAGGCTCGGTTCTCCAGTGTGGAAATCGCTGCTTCGCCATCCTTGTTCTTCAAGGGCATGGAAGGTACGCGCCTGCCCGTGGCTGTTGCTCACGGTGAAGGCTTTGCCAACTTCCAGCGTCAAGGCGATGTCTCCAAGGTCGCCGCTGCGGTTCACTTTGTGGATCACCGTGGTCAACACACCGAGCAATACCCACTGAACCCCAACGGCAGCCCTTACGGTTTGACGGGTGTCACCACGGCAGATGGCCGCTTTACCATCATGATGCCTCACCCGGAACGCGTGACGCGTAACGTCATGATGTCCTGGACGCCAGAGCAGTGGGGCGCCGCCGATCAGGGGGCTGATCAGATGGCAAATGGTGGATTTACTCCCTGGATGCGGATGTTTCGCAACGCTCGGGTCTGGATTGCGTAATTGCTTACGCGTATAATCGATTTTTGGACGGAGTTATAAAAGCATGCGTCTCATCAAGAAAGCACTGACCTTCGACGATGTGTTGTTGGTTCCCGCTTACTCCGAGGTTCTGCCTCGTGATACATCCTTGCTCACCCGCTTTACGCGGGACATCACCCTGAATATTCCTCTGGTTTCGGCTGCCATGGATACGGTAACCGAAGCGCGCTTGGCTATTGCCATGGCACAGGAAGGCGGTATCGGAATCATCCATAAGAACCTGACGGCTGATGCCCAGGCACGTGAAGTTGCACGTGTGAAGCGTCACGAGTTCGGTATCGTGATTGACCCGGTTACTGTCACGCCCACCATGAAGGTGCGCGATGCCATCAATCTGCAACGTCAACACGGAATTTCCGGTCTGCCTGTGGTGGAAGCCGGCAAGTTGGTAGGTATTGTTACCAACCGCGATCTGCGCTTTGAAGACCGCCTGGATCTGCCTTTGCGTGATGTCATGACGCCTCAAGAGCGTTTGATCACCATGCACGAAGGCGCCACGCTGGACGAGGCGCAGGCCCTGATGCACCGCCACCGCCTGGAGCGCGTGCTGATCGTTAACGATCAGTTCCAGCTGCGTGGTCTGGCAACGGTTAAGGATATTGTCAAAAACACCGAGCACCCTCTGGCCAGCAAAGACAGCCACGGTCAGTTGCGCGTTGGCGCTGCGGTCGGTGTGGGTGACGGTACCGAAGAACGTGTCGAAAAACTGGCCGCAGCCGGTGTGGACGTGGTGGTGGTGGACACTGCCCACGGTCACTCCCGTGGTGTTATCGAACGCGTTCGCTGGGTCAAGAAGAATTTCCCTCGCATTCAGGTTATTGGCGGCAACATTGCTACCGCTGATGCCGCTCGTGCTCTGGTCGAGGCCGGTGCAGATTGCGTCAAGGTCGGTATCGGCCCTGGCTCTATTTGTACGACTCGTATCGTGGCCGGTGTGGGGGTCCCTCAAATTACAGCAATTGCTGACGTTGCCAAGGCACTGGAAGGTACTGGCGTACCTTTGATCGCTGACGGCGGTATCCGCTTCTCCGGCGATGTGTCCAAGGCTTTGGCCGCGGGTGCATCCGCTTGCATGATGGGCGGTATGTTTGCCGGTACCGAAGAGTCTCCCGGCGAAGTGGTGCTGTTCCAGGGCCGTTCGTACAAGTCCTACCGCGGTATGGGTAGCTTGGGCGCCATGGTCGATGGTTCGGCTGACCGCTACTTCCAGGATCCTTCGAACAACGCTGACAAGCTGGTTCCAGAAGGTATTGAAGGCCGTGTACCTTACAAGGGCAGTGTTATTGCCATTATTTACCAACTGATTGGCGGCATCCGTGCTTCCATGGGCTACTGCGGTTGCAAATCCATTGAGGAATTGCACACCAAGGCCGAGTTCGTGGAAATTACGGCTGCGGGCGTACGTGAGTCTCACGTGCATGATGTGCAGATCACCAAGGAAGCGCCGAACTACCGCGCGGACTGATCTTAGCCAGTCTCTTGCATGCCAGAAACCGCCAGCCTTTTGGTTGGCGGTTTTTTTATGTCAAATTTGGCTGATCGGATGATAGAGGGTGGCCTTGTTTTTGATCAGGGCGTGAAGGTGGCTAGCTAACTGTTTGGAGATGCTGGCACAACAGTCAAATTCTATTACCATGGCTTATCGTGTGGAGCACCGTGCGGGTAATGTATCTAGCGGCCTGCACAATTAACGCGATTTTCATGACTAGCTTCGCTCCTTGTTTTCCTGTTTTTACTCATCATTCAGATATGTAAAGGAGAGTATGTATGGAACTTAAGCCTGGCCCTAAACCTGTTGCCAAATCAACGGGTAAGCTCGATCAGCGTCGTCGTGACAACAAACAAACCCCTGGAAATACGTCAGCCCTTAAACCTAGTAAGCCTAAGAAATAGCTTCTTTCGCTTTGATTGCTTTTCCATATCGCAGACGCTGCGTGGGAGAAGGATTGAATCGATTCAATAGCCGATTCTGGTCATGATGTGTTTTAACCTGAGTCCAGTGCAAGGACTCAGGTTTTTTAGTTTATTGAAGAAGCCGTTTTGGGGAATAGCGCTTATGGTAGGGTTTGAAAAGTTGGGCCGTAAGCTTGTTATTCAGAGGCTTGGCTCCAGGTCGATACCATTGAGTGCATGAGGGCCGCCGCTGTCCGGCGATATGAGAAAGTGCTCCACGCAAATTCTATTGTCCTGGCGGCCAGGTTTTCCCACAGGCTGACTAGTCTGCAATCTCTAACAGCAAGCGGCTCAGCAGATCCGGGTGGGTAATCGCCGCGCTATGTCCGCTTTCCAATTCACGGAACTCCCAATCCTTCTGCTGGCGGGCCCACTCGCGAGACGTGTCTACGCCGCGAAAAGTCGGCTGCGTGCAGGAAATATAGGAGCAGGGCCGGGAATTGCCGATAACCGGGTTCTGCAATAGCAAAGCCGATTTGTAAACGCTAAGCGGCTGCGGCGTCAGGCGGTTTCCAACGAAGTGCAAATCCTCTGTAGCATGCAAGCCCAACGCGCTAAGGGGAGGAGGGGGGACGGCGGGGATTGTGCTTTGGCCGGCCGAGGCGATCATGTTTTCCACCATTTTTTCAGGTAGGGTATCAAACGTGCTCGTACCATTGGGCAGGATAAAGGCATCCAGATAAATCAGATGGCGTATGCAACGGGGCATGACATCGGCCACACCACTAATCACCAGTCCACCAAAACTGTGGCCCACCAAAATGACATTGGACAGTTCCTCCCAACGTATCAAATTAGCGACATCGTCCACAAAGGTATTCAGGGTGATGTTTGGGTTGAGCAAGTGGCTGCGTTCGCCCAGGCCGGTCAGCGTAGGGGTATAGACTTTATGGCCTTTGGCCTGCAGCCGTGAGGCCAGCCGGGACCAACACCAACCACCATGCCAGGCGCCGTGAACCAGCACAAACGTCAGGCTGTCGGATACCTCGTCGGTATCTTCCTGGCATTCGTAGGCAAAGCTGTGCGAGCGATCGCTGGCGGGACCGGGAGCAGGGATATAGCTGCCGCCGCTTTGCTGTGGACCGGCCTGTGCAGGTCGGGATTCATGGTGTTCATTGAGCTCGCTCGGATGAGGGGTACGACTCGAAGACATGCTGAAACTCCCAAAATGGCTGCATGTACTGTAGCTGCCTTGCCGCATGAATACCAGTGATGCAGGACAATTTCAGCCTGGAGTATTTCTGCGGCTCCCTAAGCGGCGCTACACAGCGTAAAATAGATCCTTTACCGCTTTATTATTGGCTCGATACTTTCATGCACCAGCGAATTCTGATTCTTGATTACGGCTCCCAGGTCACCCAGCTTATTGCGCGTCGTGTACGCGAAGCCGGTGCTTACTGTGAAATTCACCCCGGTGATGTCAGCGATGAATTCATCCGTTCCCAAGAAGGCCTGAAAGGGATCATTCTGTCGGGCAGCCACGCTTCTGTCTACGCCGAAGACGCCCTTCAAGTGCCCGCTGCTGCTTTTAATGCCGGCGTACCCGTTCTGGGCATTTGCTATGGCATGCAAGCCATGGCCCGCCAACTGGGTGGCGTTACGGAAGGCTCGGACAAGCGTGAATTCGGTTACGCCGAAGTCCGCGCTCACGGCCACACCAAGCTGCTGGACGGTATCCAGGATTTCACCACGGCAGAAGGCCACGGCATGCTTAAAGTCTGGATGAGCCACGGTGACAAGGTCACTGCGCTGCCTCCTGGCTTCAAACTGATGGCTTCCACGCCCACCTGCCCCATCGCCGGTATGGCCGATGAAGATCGCGGCTTTTATGCTGTCCAGTTCCACCCCGAAGTCACCCATACCGTCCAAGGTGCTGCCTTGTTCCAACGCTTTGTGCGCGACATCTGCGGTTGCGTGGGCGACTGGAACATGCCGGACTACGTGCAAGAGGCTATTGCCAATATTCGTGAACAAGTTGGCGACGAAGAAGTTATCTTGGCCCTGTCCGGTGGTGTGGATTCCTCCGTTGCTGCCGCTTTGATCCACCAGGCTATCGGCGACAAGCTGACCTGCGTATTCGTGGATCACGGCCTGCTGCGTCTGAACGAAGCCCAGCAAGTCATGAGCACCTTCGCCGACAATATGGGTTTGAAAATCATCCATATCGACGCTTCCGACCGCTTCCTGGGCAAACTGGCCGGTGTTACCGATCCAGAAGCCAAGCGCAAGATCATTGGCCGCGAATTTGTGGAAATCTTCCAGGAAGAAGCCGCGAAACTTAGCAACGCCCGCTGGTTGGCCCAAGGCACAATCTACCCGGACGTCATCGAATCTGCCGCTGCCAAATCCGGTAAAGCCACTGGCATCAAATCCCACCACAACGTGGGTGGCCTGCCAGACACGCTGAACCTGAAGTTGCTGGAGCCCCTGCGCGAACTGTTCAAAGACGAAGTGCGCAAACTGGGCGTAGCCCTGGGCCTGCCACCCGCAATGGTCTACCGTCACCCCTTCCCAGGCCCAGGCTTGGGCGTCCGTATCCTGGGTGAAATCAAGCGCGAATATGCAGACCTGCTGCGCCAAGCTGATGCCATCTTCATCGAAGAGTTGCGCAACACCGTCGACCAAGAAACCGGCAAGAACTGGTACGACCTGACTTCTCAGGCCTTCACTGTTTTCCTGCCCGTGAAAAGCGTAGGCGTGATGGGCGACGCCCGTACCTACGAATACGTTGTTGCCATGCGCGCAGTACAGACAACCGACTTCATGACGGCTGACTGGGCTGAACTGCCATACTCGCTGCTCAAGCGTACCTCTGGCCGCATCATCAACGAAGTACGCGGCATTAATCGTGTGACCTACGACGTAAGCAGCAAGCCGCCAGCGACGATTGAGTGGGAATGATTCCGCGTCTGGCACAGCCAGGCACCTGATGGCATGAAATGCCGCTAAGCCCGCGTAATTGCGGGCTTTTTTTTGTTTGTGTTTGGCACGATCTGGCAACGGGAGGAAGCGCCAAGCACCGTTTGAGCATGGCATTAAAGCTGGTATTATGGTTTGGCGATGCCATGATTGATGCCGATACCATGCTGCGTTCTTTTGTGTGTTCATGGTATTAATATTCTATAAGTTACTGTTTCGTAAGAAAAAATACGATAAATTCGAGATTTTTTCAGCATGGTATCGGAGACGAAGAAGGACAAGGTACATGCTGACCGATACCAAGCTGCGCAATCTCAAGCCCAGGGACAAACTCTACAAAGTGAATGACCGGGAAGGTCTCTATGTGGCAGTGACTCCAGCCGGCTCCATCTCGTTCCGTTACAACTACTCAATCAACGGTCGGCAGGAGACCATCACCTTTGGGCGTTATGGTGTCGGTGGCATCACCCTGGCCGAAGCCCGCGAGCTGTTGGGTGACGCCAAGAAGATGGTTGCGGCGGGCAAGTCGCCGGCCAAGGAGAAAGCCCGAGACAAGGCGCGGGTGAAAGATGCAGAGACGTTCGGTGCCTGGGCGGAGAAGTGGCTGCGTGGCTACCAGATGGCCGACTCCACCCGCGATATGCGCCGCTCGGTTTATGAGCGTGAGCTGAAGCCGAAATTCAGCAATCAGAAGCTGGTGGAGATCACCCACGAAGACTTGCGGGCGCTGGCTGATGCCATTGTTGAGCGAGGCGCACCGGCCACCGCCGTTCATGTGCGTGAAATCGTGTTGCAGGTATTTCGCTGGGCCATCGAGCGTGGGCAGAAGGTCGAAAACCCGGCAGAACTGGTGCGCCCAACAAGCATCGCTCGATTCGAGCCACGTGACCGAGCGTTGACGCCAGAAGAAATTGGGCTGATGTACCAGTACATGGAGCGAGTGGGCACAAGCCCAACAAACCGTGCGGCGGCCAAGCTGTTATTGCTGACGATGGTGCGCAAGAGCGAGCTGACCAATGCGACCTGGAGCGAGATCAATTTCAGCGAAGCGTTGTGGACGATTCCAAAGGAGCGGATGAAACGCCGTAACCCGCACCTGGTATTTCTGTCCCAGCAGGCTCTGGATATTTTCATTGCCATGAAAACCTTTGCCGGTGGTTCCGACTTCGTTTTGCCATCACGGTACGACTCGGATGCGCCGATGAGCGCTGCCACACTTAACCAGGTGCTGACGCTGACTTACAAGGCGGCGCAGAAAGATGGGAAGTCACTTACCAAGTTCGGACCGCATGATTTGCGGCGCACAGCCAGCACGCTGTTGCATGAGGCCGGCTACAACACCGACTGGATCGAGAAGTGCCTGGCGCACGAGCAGAAGGGCGTGAGGGCTGTCTACAACAAGGCTGAGTACCGCGAGCAGCGGGCGGCGATGTTGCAGGATTGGGCCGATATGATTGATGAGTGGACTTCGGGAGGCAGTAAGGGTTGATGTTTTTGCTATCTTTGATAGCATTGAAGTTGATGCCGTGAATTTATAAATAAGGCCGCCATTGGCATCGGGCAGGTCAATTACCGATTAGCTGCTTCGCGCAGCTACTCGATGAATAGCAACTATTCATTTGAGAGGTATTGACCCATGCAAAATATAAAGACCCTCATCAACAGGAAGAAGCTCCTGGAGATGATCCCGCTTTCGACACGAACAATTTATAACCTGGAGCAGCGAGGGGATTTTCCACGCCGTATCGCGTTAACCAGTAGAAATGTCGCCTGGGATTTGTCAGAGGTCGAAGAGTGGATTGAGGCACGTAAATCATCGGGTGATCAAGCTGCGCGACCTGGCCCTATAGAGGGCTAGTTATATGGCTCTTGATCTTATGGCGGCTTTCACGGAATTGCCGCCACCCATTGATTATGTTCTGCCTAATATGGTTGCTGGCACTGTTGGTGCTCTTGTGTCGCCTGGTGGGGCTGGTAAATCCATGTTGGCCCTTCAATTGGCTGCACAGATTGCAGGCGGGCCTGATTTACTTGAAATAGGCGAGTTTCCCACCGGGCAAGTGGTCTATCTGCCTGCTGAAGATCCACCGGCCGCTATTCACCATCGTCTGCACGCCCTTGGGGCACACCTCAGCGCAGCGGAACGGCAAGCCGTGGCTGATGGTTTGCTCATTGAACCCTTGATCGGTAAATGCCCAAACATCATGGCTGCTAGCTGGTTCGATGCTCTCAAACGAGCCGCTGAAGGTCGTCGCTTGATGATCTTGGACACTTTGCGGCGCTTCCACATTGAGGAGGAGAACGCTAGCGGGCCGATGGCGCAGGTTGTTGGGCACATGGAGGCCATAGCCGCTGATACAGGCTGCTCCATTGTGTTTCTGCACCACGCGAGTAAAAGCGCAGCCATGATGGGGTCGGGCGATCAACAGCAGGCCAGTCGTGGATCGTCCGTACTGGTTGATAACATCCGTTGGCAATCGTACCTATCCGGCATGACGCAAGGCGAGGCCGAGATACTGGGGGTCGATGATTGTCAGCGTGGGTATTTTGTCCGCTTTGGCGTCAGCAAGGCCAACTATGGCGCACCTTTTCAAGAACTCTGGTTTAGACGGCACGACGGCGGCGTGTTGAAGCCTGCTGTACTGGAGCGGCAGTGCAAGGTGAAAAGGAGACAGCGTGAAGAAGCCTAAGCATGACCTGACCCACGTCCGACATGATCCCGCGCACTGTTTGGCACCTGGCCTGTTCCGCAGCCTCAAGCGTGGCGATCGCAAACGCTGCAAGCTGGACGTGACCTACACCTTTGGCGAGGACGAATCCATGCGTTTCGTCGGATTCGAACCTCTCGGGGCCGATGATATGCGTCTTTTGCAAGGCATCGTGGCCCTTGGCGGCCCGAACGGCATCTTGCTAACCCCGGAACCGACCAGTGAGACGGGGCGACAGCTACGGCTATTCCTTGAACCCCGTTTCGAAGCCATTGAGCAAGACGGCTTGGTGGTTCGTGAGAGCCTGACCAAACTGCTCTCAGAAACGGGCATGACGGATAGCGGCGACAACATCAAGGCGCTCAAAGCCAGCCTGCTGCGCATGTCGAACGTCACCATCCTTGTGACGAAGGGACGGCGGCAAGCCGCGTTCCACCTGATGAGTCATGCTTTTGACGAGACGGACGGCAGGCTATGGGTTGCCCTGAATCCGCGTATTGCCGAAGCGATCCTGGGGCATCGTCCATATGCCCGTATCGACATGGCGGAAGTGCGGGTGCTACAGACTGATCCGGCACGGCTGATGCACCAACGGCTATGCGGCTGGATCGACCCCGGCAAATCCGGGCGCGTGGAACTGGACACGCTTTGCGGCTATGTCTGGCCAGATGAAGCCAATGCCGAAGCTATGAAAAAACGCCGTCAGACTGCCCGGAAGGCACTGGCCGAACTTGCCGCCGTGGGTTGGGTAGTGAACGAATACGCCAAGGGAAAATGGGAGATCAAGAGGCCTGGCCCCACGGCAACTGCACCCGTTTACCGTCGTAACGTTCCCTTGTTACCGTCGTAACGCTCCCCTTCTGCCGTCGTAACGTTCCCCGTCCCAATTTGGAAAACCCAGACGGTGCGCTGCTTTGCGGGCAGTTTGGGAAATCCATCCAAGATTATCTAAAGATAATCCATCATGCGCGGTGCAGCTCGCGCCTTGAGGGCGCGTTCTGACCTTGCCAATAAAGCCCTGGCGGGCTTTATCAATCGGCCATAGGCCGATGGTTTAACGCCAAGAAGAGAAGGCGGCTTCAGTGGCCGCTGAAACGCCTTGTGAGAGGGGAAAACAACCCGGAGTCCCTTATTCCATGAGCTGAAGCAGAATCTGCGTCTAACGGTGCTGGAGGGCCGCTGTGTGCACTTGTAGTTATCTGTACTGAAACCTTGGCTCGAAACGTGAAATGGCTAAGCAGTGCCCATTCGTTCGGTAAGAATAATAAGAAGATTATTATTCTTATTATTACCAAGCAGGAATGAGCCGTGTGTGTTGGACGCCCATAACCAGTAACCTGCGTGAAGGTGTCAACATCAGGAAAGGTTGCCCCTCAAGTATCAATACGTCGCCTTAGTGGTATGACGGGAGGGGAGGCAAATTTCTTGTGTTCATTGACACTTGAGGGGCGGGTTATGCCCTTCTTTTTTGGCGTCCAACTCGCCCCATCGGGGCGAATGGTTTGTGTCGATTGTTGGCATTTTAGGTTCCGATTTAAAGCCGATTGAGCAGCGATTTTGAAGCGACTATGTCGATTGCAGGCCGATTTGGTGACGATTACGGTTATGTTGCCAAGAATCGGTGTTTGTTTGACGATAAAACGCTTTACGTTCGATATGCGCTAGATTTTCAATAGTGGGTGAAATGCGGGCAGGATGGGTGAAGTTAGCTAACCGGCAAGCCGGTTATCTATCTTCACTGTCCCTTATTCGCGCCGGGGGCACTCAACGGGAATCCTGCCCTGCGGGGCTGATCGGCTACCGCCGGTTGCAAGAGTATAGGTCTTGCTATTTTTAATATCTTTGATAGCATGGTTGTCGGGTACACCAAAAGGGTATTGATATGGCAAATGTGCTTATCAGGAATTTACCCGCCGAGGTGCACCGTGCGTTGAAAGTTCGAGCAGCGCTCAACGATAGGAGCACCGACGCGGAAATACGCGAAATACTGACGGCGGCAGTACAGCCGCTAGAGCTTGAAGAGATTGGCCGGGAAGTTGGCTTGTCCGAAAGCGATAAAAAAACAGAGTAGTTTTACGTTTGTAAGTCCGGGCCTCAGCGCCAAGGGCAATACCGATCAGCTAGTGGCGTAGCTCTTCGATGAAACGTTGCCGAGAACAAGCACAACGCTTGGTCAAGGCAATGCCTTCTTTTCATCGACGGAGTACGACCATGAAGTCCAAAATTTTAGCGGCTAAAAAAACCGCTCTAGCCGTTGCACTCGCAACCGGCTTTATCACCACTACCACCGCCCCTGTGCAAGCTGGTATCCCCGTCATCGACGGCGGCAACCTGGCCCAGAACATCATGACGGCCATCGAGTCGGTGGCGCAGACGCTCAAGCAGATTGAGCAGTACCAGACCCAGTTGCAGCAGTACGAAAATCAGCTCCAGAACACGATGGCCCCAGCCGCGTATATCTGGGATCAGGCGCAGACTACGATCAACCGGCTGATTGCCGCGCAAAACACGCTGGCCTATTACGAGAACCAGCTAGGCAGCCTGGATCGTTACCTGGCCAAGTTTCAGGACGTGGCCTATTACCGCAGCTCGCCATGCTTCAACGGCAGCGGCGGATGCACGCCGGCCGAAAAGGCAGCGATGGAAGAGAACCGCCGCCTGGCGTCAGAGTCGCAAAAGAAGGCCAACGATGCCCTGTTCCAGACCGTTGCCGACCAGCAAAAGGCTTTGAAGGATGACGCCCGTACCCTGGAGCGGCTGCAAGGCGCGGCCCAGGGTGCAACTGGCCAGCTACAGGCCATCGGCTACGCCAACCAGCTCGCCAGCCAGCAGGCCAATCAGCTCTTGCAGATTCGCACCATGTTGACCGCCCAACACAACGCGGAGGCAGCCCGGATTGCAGCAGAACTCGATGCCGAGGCGCGAGGTGATGCCAGGGCCGAGCAAATGCGTACCTGGACGTTTCGCCCGAGTCCGGCAGACAACTACTAGGGAGGCGGTGAGATGAAAAAAATCTTTTTTACTACCGCGGCTACGTTGCTGTTGTTGGCTGGATGTGAACAGGAAAGGATGCCCGAACCAAATGCGGCGACGTGTGCCCCCGATGCGTTCCAGGCAGCACTGAATGAAATGCGCAGCGAAGCGAACCGAGAGGCCTTTACCGAGGAATGCAGAGCATTCCAGAAGGCCAAGCAGATGCGTCAGTGGGAGTTCAAGCCCAGCCCTAAAGATGATTATTGAGGTGGTCGCCATGAGAAAGAAAATTGCTCTAGGTGGCTTGATGATGGTCGCCACAATGGTGCTGGCTGAACCTGCAATGGCGCAGGAGCTAAGTAGCAGCGGTGTTATGAATGATGTGCTCAAGCGTTTTCATGATGCTGCCGCAACATGGGGGCCAGCTATTGAGTCCGCTGCATCGCGTTTGTTCTGGACGCTGGTTGTGATTTCGATGGTCTGGACATTCGGCATGATGGCTTTGCGCAAGGCCGACATTGGCGAGTTCTTCGCGGAGTTCGTTCGCTTCACGATCTTCACCGGCTTTTTCTGGTGGTTGCTGACGAATGCGAACCAGGGCATGAATATCGCCGGTACGATTGTTCAGTCATTGCAAACTCTGGGCGCGCAGGCGGGGGGACTTTCCAATAGCAATCTTGGGCCCTCCAGCATCCTTGATCTTGGTTTCGAGTTATACAACCGCACAGTACAGGCCACCTCGGAGCTGGGATGGCGGCAGATGGCAACTGCTCTGGTCATGGAGCTAATGGCCCTGGCTGTTTTGTTTGTCCTGGCGTTGATTGCGGTCAACCTGTTGCTGTTGCTCGCATCAGCCTGGATTCTGTTGTATGCCGGTGTGTTCTTCCTTGGCTTTGGTGGAAGTCGTTGGACTTCCGACATGGCGATCAATTACTACAAGACCGTGCTGGGCCTGGCCGCACAGCTTATGGCAATGGTGCTTCTGGTTGCGATTGGCAAAGAGTTCATCAATCACTACTACACGCAAATCAGCGAGAACATGGCATCCCAGGAACTGGCCGTGATGTTGGTTATATCGGTCATCTTGCTTTTCTTGGTCAACAAAGTTCCGCCGATGATTTCTGGTCTTGTGTCTGGTGGTGGTATTGGCGCAGCCGGTGGAATTGGAAACTTCGGTGCGGGTGCGGCAGTTGGGGCGGCGGTGACGGCGGCCAGTATGGCAACTGGCGGCGCTGCCCTGGCAGGTAAAGCGGTTATGGGTGCCGCAGCCGGTGCAGCCGGAGGTGCAAGTGCACTCCAAGCGGCTTTTCAGAAAGCATCAGCGAGTATGGAAACCGGCGGTGACATGTCCAGCATGGGGTCAGTTGTCAGCAGTGGCGGAAACGGTGGTGGTGAAGCGGGTACTGCTGGCAGTAGCCCATTCGCCCAAGCGGCTGGCTTTGGTGACAGCGGCAGTAGCTCAAGCGGTGGCGGCTTTGCCAAGGCCGCGAAGCTGGCCACAGGCACGGCCTCCGAGTTAGCCAAGGGTGTCGGCTCTCAAGTGAAGCAGGGATTCCAGGAGCGAGTGAGCGAAACCACAGGCGGAAAACTGGCTGCTTCGATACGCGAAAGCATGGAGCCGAAAGAAGCAAGCCAATCTGGCCAGTTCGAGGGCAATAGCTTGGGCGCCGATTCTGGCCCAGATAGTAACGAAGTCAGGAGTTAGCACGATGACGACATCAACATACATGGCCGCATTGGCGGCCCTGGATGAAGCGCCAAGGGAAGAAGTCAGCCAGGTATTTATTTCGCCGCTGGGTGATCAATCGACCGAGGTCGATGCAGAGACAGAAACAGCCGCTTTTGTATCACGGCCAGACCCTATGAGAGAGAGCGAAACTAAGCCGATAAGTATTGAGGTTAATGGCGGCAGGAATGAGCGGTCAGCATTCGCGGAGGCGGCGGGGCTGTACCTGTAGGCGCACCGGGCTGGCCACAACCAGCCCGGCACTTTCAATCAACACCTACTGGAGAGGTGAATTATGACAACACAACATATTATCGAACCAGGGCAAGCAGTGCATCAAGCAGCGGCTATTCTTTCTTCTTTGGAGTACATCAACCAAGCGGAAGCGCGGAGCCTTGGGCCATTGGCCGAAGCCGTCGCTAATGCTTTTATGGTGGTGTACTACCAAGCTGAAACGGGCCGGGCGACACAGGCTGATTTTCAAGAAGCAATGAACGCCTTGCGCCAAGCGTGCAGCTAATGACGAAAGGGCGGCCACTCGAACTGGCCGCCTTTTTCAATCTTCACTGTTTGGCCATTCCCGACCCACAGACGGCGCATCCATCCATTCGCGTTCCTCCGGCGGCAGCGGGTAAGCCCCGGATGCTTCCGCGTCGGCCAGTAGTTCGGCCAGTGTGTAGCGCACCCGACCAGTGGAAACGGCGCGGGCCGGGTCGGCCTTCTCATGCAGCCTGTTCTCTAGGTTCTTTGGGTCTGTCATCGGGCGACCTCAGCAAGCATGGATACTAGGTGTTCCAGGTCAGTGATCGAATGCGCCAGGAAGCGGCCGGCGCGGCAATCTGCAATCATTTCCTCAGTTTTTTCCTACTCATGTTCAACCTCGTTCGTACCAGCTCTTCGAGCGATTCACCACGCGCACGACCAGCAGCATCACCGGCACTTCGACCAGGACGCCGACCACGGTTGCCAATGCAGCGCCGGAGTGCAGACCGAACAAGCTGATGGCGGCCGCCACGGCCAGCTCGAAGAAGTTGCTGGCACCGATCAGGGCCGAAGGACAGGCGACAGAGTGCTTTTCCCCCGCCCGCTTGTTCAGCCAGTAGGCTAACCCGGAATTGAAGAACACTTGAATCAAGATCGGCACGGCTAGCATGGCGATCACTAACGGCTGCCGGATGATGGCCTCGCCCTGGAAGGCGAACAGTAGAACCAACGTCAGCAGCAGCGCGGCCATCGACCACGGCCCGATCTTCTGCATGGCCCGTTCAAAGGCGGCCTGTCCTTGCTTGAGCAGATGCCGCCGCAAGAGCTGCGCCAGGATCACCGGCACGATGATGTAGAGCACGACCGAAATCAGCAGCGTGTCCCAAGGCACCGAGATCGAGGACATGCCCAGCAGCAGGCCGACGATGGGCGCGAAGGCCACGATCATGATGGCGTCGTTCAGAGCCACTTGCGAGAGCGTGAAAAGCGGGTCGCCGTTGGTAAGGCGGCTCCACACGAACACCATTGCCGTGCAGGGCGCGGCGGCCAGCAAGATCAAGCCCGCGATGTAGCTGTCCAGTTGATCGGCCGGCAGGAACGGAGCGAACACTTGTCGGATGAACAGCCACCCCAGCAGGGCCATCGAGAATGGCTTGACGGCCCAATTCACGAACAGCGTGACGCCGATGCCGCGCCAATGCTCTTTGACCTGGTGCAGCGCCCCGAAGTCGATCTTGACCAGCATCGGGACGATCATTACCCAAATCAGCAGGCCCACCGGCAAATTGACCTGGGCCACTTCCATGCGGCCTATGGCCTGGAACACGTCAGGAAGGCCCTGGCCGAGCGCAACACCGGCGACGATGCACAGGGCCACCCACAGCGTCAGGTAACGCTCGAAGCCGCTCATCGGGGCCTGGCGCGGCTTCGCGGCGATGGCCTGTGCGCCGGCGCTCATGCTTCCTGCTCGGTCTTGCCGATGTTCGCCAGCTCGCGCTTGATGGCCGTCTGGTCAAGCATTTTGAGAGGCAGATTCACGAACAGGCGGACGCGGTTCATCATGTGCCGGAAGGTTTGTTCGAAGGCCCGGCGCTTCTCGGCGTCAGTGCCTTCGACGGCGGCCGGGTCTTCAAATCCCCAATGCGCCGAGATCGGCTGACCAGGCCACACCGGACACATTTCGCCGGCGGCGTTGTCGCAGACGGTGATGATGAAGTCCATCTTCGGTGCGTCGGGCGTGGCGTACTCGTCCCAGCTCTTGCTGCGCAGATTCTCGGTCGGGTAATTCACCGACTCCACCTTTTCGACGGCGAAGGGATTGACCTTGCCGGTTGGGTGACTGCCGGCGCTGTAGGCGCGGAAGCGCCCTTGCCCCATCGTGTTGATGAGAGCTTCGGCCATGATGCTGCGCGCCGAATTGCCGGTGCAGAGGATGAGGACGTTATAGATTCTTTCGGTCATGATGTTTCGCTTTCTGGTAGTGGCTGGGGAGCAATGGCGATGGATGAAAGATCGGTGGCCTCGTCGATGACGTGGCCGGCCGCTTTCCGTTCGGAATAGCGGTCTGTCAGTGCTTCACGGTGCGGCCGTACCAGCGCCGTGAAGCGCACCAGTTCTTCCATCACATCGGCTATTCGGTCGTAGTACGGCGAGGGCTTCATGCGGCCCGCCGCGTCGAACTCTTGGAACGCTTTGGCGATACTCGACTGGTTCGGAATGGTGAACATTCGCATCCAGCGGCCGAGCAGACGCAAGGTGTTCACGGCGTTGAAGCTCTGCGAGCCGCCGGATACCTGCATCACGGCCAGGGTGCGGCCTTGGGTCGGCCGGATGCCGGCCATTTCAAGCGGCAGATGGTCAATCTGCGCCTTCATGACACTGGTAATCTGACCGTGGCGTTCCGGGCTGCACCAGACTTGTCCCTCTGACCACTCGGACAGGGCGCGCAGCTCCTTGACGGCCGGGTGATCGTCGCTTTGCACTTGATCGGGCAACGGCAAATCGGACGGGTCGAAGATGCGTGTTTCTGCGCCAAAGAATTGCAGCAGCCGGGCCGCTTCCTCGACGGCCAGCCGTGAGAACGAGCGGGCGCGCAGCGAGCCATACAGCAGCAGGATACGCACCGGCGGGGCGTCGGGTGCCAGCCCGAGCGCCGGGCGCTCGATGGCAAAGGATTTGTCCAAAGCGGGCAAAGAATCGGGGTCGGAAAGATGGCGAAGTCTCATGCCAACACCTTCCCGGCTTCCGTGGTGCAAGACAGGTTGCACACCTGGCCGCCGCAGCAGTTTTCCGTGAGAAAGGCCACCAGGTTAGTGGCCGTCGAAAAGTTCGCCTCGTAGATCACAAATCGGCCTTCTTGCCGCGACGTGACCATGCCGGCGTGTGCCAGCTCTTTCAGGTGGAAGGATAGCGAAGACGGCGGGATGCCGGCCGCTTCGCTGATTTTTCCGGCGGCCATGCCGGCGGGGCCGGCCTGGACGAGAAGCCGGAACACCGCGAGGCGCGATTCTTGAGCGATGGCCGCCAGGGCGGCTACAGCATTTATCGTTTCCATGTTTCAATAATAGTCGAAATATGGAGTGTGCTCAATAGCTCATTTAAGCTGTAAAAATGAGCTAGGCGCATTTAGATCGATATGTGATAAATTGGCCTGCCAGTTTAAGATGGGTGCATTTGAGTATGCCCAAAGGAGCCCGCAAGTATGCGCAGGACGAAGCCAGTAGCCGCGCCGATGGTGGCGCGGGTCTATCTGCGCGTCAGCACCGACGCGCAGGACTTGGAACGCCAAGAGGCGATCACTACGGCCGCGAAGGCCGCCGGCTACTACGTCGCCGGCATCTACCGTGAGAAGGCATCCGGCGCACGCGCCGACCGGCCTGAGCTGCTGCGCATGATCGGCGACCTACAGCCCGGCGAGGTGGTCATTGCCGAGAAGATCGACCGCATCAGCCGCCTACCTTTGCCCGAGGCCGAGCGCCTGGTGGCCTCGATACAGGCCAAAGGCGCACGCCTGGCCGTCCCTGGCGTGGTCGATCTATCCGACCTGGCGGCCGAGGCCCAGGGCGTCGCCAAGATCGTGCTGGAAGCCGTGCAGATCATGCTTTTTCGCCTGGCCTTGCAGATGGCCCGCGACGACTACGAGGACAGGCGCGAACGCCAGCGCCAAGGCATTGAGTTGGCCCGCCAGGCCGGGCGGTACAAGGGCCGCCGTGCTGATCCGAAGCGCCGCGCCCAAGTTGTCGCGCTGCGCAAGTCCGGCTACAGCATCAACAAGACCGCCGAGCTGGCCGGGTACAGTGCGGCCCAGGTGAAACGGATATGGGCCGAGGTCAGCCAGGCCGAAGCGAAGCAGCACGGCGCGTTCGTGGAGGACGCATTGACGGAAGCCGATGCCCTGGCCGCTGTCGGCCAGGATGAGCGCCAGGAGGAAAGGGCATGAAGAAGCCGAACCAAGACGACGAGCCGTTTTTCATCACCGAGGAGATTGCGGCCGAAATGATCGCCGGCGGCTATGAGTTCGAGCTGCCGCCCATTCCTTGCACCATCCGCCTACGCGACGTGCTGGAGCGCATGACCGATGCTGAGCTAGCATTGCAGCCGGGCGAGATCGCCGACCAGGAGCGTGAACGCTGCCGGCGCAAGCCGTGTTCAACCTCATGATCTGGTCATGGTATTTTTCATGGCACTGAGCCTGATAGTTCTTGCAAATTGTTGTCACTAAAGGGTTTTGTGTGCTTGTTTACAATCGAGTGGGAATGATCCCACGTCTGGCATAGCCAGGCACCACATGGCATGAAAGTGCTGCTAAGCCCGCGTAATTGCGGGCTTTTTTGTTTTTGGAATGGTGCTGCTCGGCAGAGTGAGTCAGTTTCAAACATAAGTGTTGCTGTTTCTCTGTTTTCAAGCAGCTCCCCGTCTTGCCTGTCTTTTCTTTTGGCTGCTTATCAATTTCATTGCTACGCGAAGGCGCCCAGGCGGTGGGCAGCTCGGTGTGAGCACTTGTCTGCATTTCTGACTCGGCGTGTTCTTACCCTTCAGGAACTGTTGTGCGTCGTCTTCGCCAAAGAAAGGCCTCCTTTGGGTTTCTGTCACCCAATGCCAATGGCGGGCTGTTTGGCGTCGGAAATGGTAATAGGGTAGTGCGACATCGAGGTCTGCGATCCATGCCAAGAGCTTTGCGTAGCGAGGTGGGCCGGGTATAGGCACCTATCGTCGCGGGGTGAGCTGCGTTCAGACAGAGTGAAATTATTTAGCTCCCTGAGAACAGCCTACATCATGAGCAAATAGATAAAAATCGAAGTCCAGTTTTGCGCTAAGGATGATTCATATTCAGAATAAAATACATAAATGCATCCTCTAAAACTTGTTCTTGCTGCTGCTTTGAGCTTTACGACGATCGTTGCCCATGCGGCTGGCTTTCATCGTATTGAAATTCCGGCCGAATCGGATAGTCCTGCACTAAAAGGTGCTGTCTGGTATCCATGTTCGCAGCCCTTGGAGGAGGTAAAGATTGGTCCTTACGTCATGTCCGTTGCCAAGGATTGCCCAGTCGTTGGTCGCCATCTTCCGCTCGTGGTGATCTCGCACGGTTGGGGTGGCACGTTCCTTGGTCATCGGGGCATTGCCGAGACTTTGGCGAATGCTGGTTTTGTCGTTGCCGCCATTAATCATGGTGACAACGCACTGAATCCAAGGCGTTACGGAGACCTGTCTGTGTTGGTCGAAAGGCCAACTGATATCAGGCGTTTGATTGACTTCATGCTTGACTCATGGCCCGATGCGCCCAAGCTTGATGCCCAGCGTGTCGGTTTTTTTGGGTTTTCACGTGGCGGCTACACCGGGTTGGTTAGCATCGGTGCCAATCCACTTGGTGAGTTGTTATGCAAACACAAAGACAACCCGGCCTGTGAGCAGGCGAAACAGGGGGAATTGCTGACACTTACCCATGATCCGCGCATCAAGGCTGCCGTGGTCGCTGATCCGCTCAGTGACTTTTTCACGGTTGAGAGTTTCAAAAATGTGAAGGTGCCCGTGCAACTCTGGCGCTCTGAGCAGGGTGGTGATGGCGTAACGCCCGAAAGCGTTGCTGCCATCGCTCACGCATTGTCAGAAAGAGTCGAGTTTTATACCGTGGCTGCTGCCGAACATTTTGCTTTCTTAGCGCCGTGCACTCCCGAAATGGCGAAGCGGGCCCCCGAAATTTGTTCAGATCCCCCTGGGTTTGACCGTCAGGTCTTCCATACGGAACTCAACAGCACAGTGCTTGCTTTCTTTCGCAAGAATCTCGCTAACGATGAAAAGCCAGTTCCCTGATTGCGTTGGCGCATACGATCGTTGAAAACGGCAGTGATGGTTTCATGTTAATGGGTGTGCAGGACACGGAATGCCTCATCCTAGCAAGCTGACAGATCGCTATTGTTCTTTGGCAACGTCAGGCCCTCAATCTTGCCAAACGAAACCTAATATCATGGACGCTGACAATCGGATTATCCTGCCGAGGGCTTGTAACGAAGCCACCCCGCTCATTGGCAGCCCATCTTATGCCTTAGCGTTGACTGCCTGAGCTTAGGCGTTAGGACTGTTTGGCACGCCGCCCGGGCCAGCCCCCCGAGCCAGATCCATAAACGCCTGCAGATAATCAATCACTGCTTCCGTTTCCCTCATTCCCAGGAAAATCTGCTTGGCGATGCCGTGCTTGCCCAGCTTTACCGGCACCACATCCAGTTTCTCTGCATACTCCTGCACCAACCATCGGGGTAGGGCGGCGACCCCCCGTCCACTGGCTACCATCTGCATCATGATGTCTGTTGTCTCAATCGCTTTGTGGCGTCGTGGGGCGATGCCTGCAGGTAGCAGAAACTGGTTGTAGATATCCAGCCGATCTATGTCCACCGGATAGGAGATCAGCACCTCCCGGTCCAGGTCCTTGGGCTTGGCATAGTCCACGTTCGCCAGGGCATGGTCTTTATTGACCACCAGTACCTGCTCGTAGTCGAACACGGGCTCAAATTTTAAACCGGGTTTATAGAGCGGGTCTGGGGTGACCAGCAGATCAATTTCATAGCCAAACAGCGCGCCGATGCCGCCAAACTGGAATTTCTGCTTCACATCCACATCCACGTCTGGCCAGGCGCTGAGATACGGCGAGACGATCTTCAGCAGCCATTGATAGCAGGGGTGGCACTCCATGCCGATACGCAGTGATCCTCGCTCGCCTTGGGCGAACTGGCCCAGGCGTTCTTCGGCCAGATCCAACTGGGGCAGAACGCGGTTGGCAACGGCCAGCAGATACTGCCCAGCTTGCGTCAATTGCAGGTTGCGGCCTTCGCGGCGCCAGATTTCGGTGCCCAGTTGCTGCTCCAGTTTTCGCATGGTGTGGCTAAGGGCGGATTGGGTAACGTGCAGCACGCCGGCGGCGGCGGTCAGGGAGCCTTGCTTGTCAACTTGCTGGACGACGGCCAGATGGATGCGCTCTAACATGATACGTGAATGATATTCATGGATTGGTGAGATAAGACCATTTTACTTCATTGATTGGGCTTCCTACAATGCAAGTCATTCTTTAATCCACTGGCCTATTGAGAGCATCACATGACGACGATTCATAATCTTGGCTTTCCGCGCATTGGCGCCAAACGGGAACTGAAGTTCGCCTTGGAGTCCTACTGGAAGGGCGAGTCTTCGCGTGACGAACTCAAGGCTCTGGGTGCCCAACTGCGCCAGCGTCATTGGGAGAATCAGGCCGGTCTGGATCTGGTGCCCGTGGGCGATTTCTCTTTTTACGATCAGGTGCTCGATGCCAGCTTCTTGCTGGGCAACTTGCCTGAGCGTGTGCAGGGCTTTCAGGGTGACGAGCTGGATAACTACTTCCGCGTAGCACGGGGTCGATCGGCCAAAGGTCTGGAAGATCACGGCGCCTGCTGCGGTGGTGTGGCTGCTGGTGAAATGACCAAATGGTTCGACACCAACTATCACTACATCGTCCCTGAATTTACGGCTGATACCCAGTTCAAGCTGGATGCCTCGCATCTGCTGGAGCAACTGGCGCAAGCCAAGGCGCAAGGCGTGAACGCCAAGCCTGTGATCATTGGCCCCGTGACCTATCTGGCACTGGGCAAGGCCAAGGATGAATCCAACAAGCTGGCCCTGCTGGATCGCTTGTTGCCTGTGTATGTTCAATTGCTGGATACGCTGGCCAAAGCAGGCGTGGAGTGGGTGCAGATTGATGAGCCTATTCTGGTTACCGAGCTGGATGCCGATTGGCAGCAAGCGTTCAAGACCGCTTATCAGCAGTTGAAGTCTGCTGACGTGAAGTTGCTGGTAGCGACGTACTTTGGTCAGCTGCTGGAAAATGCTGCTTTGGTCGCCAGCTTGCCTGTTGCCGGTCTGCATGTGGATGCCATCAACGATCGTGATGGCGTGGAGGCATTGCTTAAGCTTTTGGGTGACGAGAAAGTCTTGTCTCTGGGCGTGATCAATGGTCGCAATATCTGGAAAACAGATTTGACCGCCGTACTGGACTGGGTTGAGCCTATCGCCAAGCAATTGGGCGATCGTCTGTGGATTGCTCCTTCCTGCTCGCTGCTGCATGTGCCAGTTGATCTGGACAGCGAACAACAGTTGGATGCCGATGTGAAGTCCTGGTTGGCCTTTGCCTTGCAAAAGCTGGACGAACTGCGCGTATTGGGCAAAGCCTTGAGCCAAGGCCGTGAGGCTGTCAAGGAAGAGCTGGCCGAGAACCTGGCCGCGTTGACGGCCCGTCGCAACTCGCCTCGAGTGAACAATCCTGCGGTGAAAGCAGCGGTAGCTCGTATTTCGGCCGAGCTGGGCAAGCGCAAGAGCGTCTACGCACAGCGCGCTTCCAAGCAAGCTGAGTTCTTGAAGTTGCCTGCATTCCCCACCACCACGATTGGTTCTTTCCCGCAGACAGTAGAAATCCGTCGTGCTCGTAGTGAGTTCAAGGCGGGTCGTCTGGACGAGAACAGCTACCAGGCCGCCATGCGTGCCGAGATTGAGCGCAGCGTGCGTGAGCAGGAAAAACTGGGTCTGGACGTGTTGGTGCACGGCGAAGCCGAGCGCAACGATATGGTCGAATACTTTGGTGAGCAACTGGACGGTTACGCATTCACTCAGTTTGCTTGGGTGCAGTCCTACGGCTCGCGCTGCGTGAAACCACCCATCCTGTTTGGTGACATCAGCCGCCCTCAGGCTATGACGGTGGAATGGATTACCTACGCCCAGTCGCTGACTCAAAAACCCATGAAGGGCATGTTGACCGGCCCCGTGACGATTTTGAATTGGTCCTTTGTGCGTGATGATCAGCCTCGTTCGGCTTCTTGCCTGCAACTGGCGCTGGCCATTCGCGAAGAAGTGCTGGATCTGGAAAAGGCCGGTGTGCATGTGATCCAGATCGACGAAGCTGCCTTGCGTGAAGGCTTGCCATTGCGTAAATCGCAATGGCAAAGCTACTTGGACTGGGCGGTGGAGAGCTTTCGCATCGCCGCCAACGGCGTGGGTGACGAGACGCAAATCCATACACATATGTGCTACTCGGAATTCAACGACATCATTTCCTCCATCGCGGATATGGATGCGGACGTGATCACCATTGAAACCAGCCGTTCGGACATGGAGTTGCTGGAAGCCTTCGAGACTTTCCAGTACCCCAACGAGATTGGCCCCGGCGTGTACGACATTCACTCGCCCAATATTCCAACCGAGCAGCACATTGTGAATTTGATGAAGAAAGCCGCCGAGCGCGTGCCAGCAGAGCGTCTGTGGGTGAACCCCGACTGCGGCTTGAAGACACGTCAATGGGCTGAGGTGATTCCGGCTTTGACCAATATGGTGGCGGCAGCCAAAGTCTTGCGGGCAAGTGCCTGATTGAGTCGGGAACCGTTTTGGCGGTGAGTCCCGGCCAAAGCCGGGACTTTGTTTGGAGGCGATTCAACACTGTTTTCTGGTTTTACCAGGAAGAAGAGGGCAAACAGTGTGGCCCCAGCAGTCGGCCAGACAATCAGCGCAAGGCATACATAAATAAGATGAATTTATTTTTATACATTAACGTATTAACTAAAAATAAATTCGAGATTGAAATCAGAAATCAGGGCATACATAAAAAATGAATAAAGAATTCGCGTTTAGCATCAAGAGCATTCGTTTTGATGAAAACTACCGTCCATCCAATAACACACGCATCACCACCAACTTTGCCAACTTGGCCCGTGGTGAAAGCCGTCAGCAAAACTTGCGCAATACCCTGGCGATGATTAACAATCGCTTCAACAATCTGGCACATTGGGACAATCCTAATGGAGATCGTTATTCGGTCGAACTGGATATTGTCTCTGTTGATATTGATGTTGAAGGTAATGGTTCCACTTTCCCTACCATTGAAATCCTGAAAACCAATATCGTCGATCACAAAGAAAACAAGCGTATCGACGGGATTGTCGGCAACAACTTCTCTTCGTATGTGCGTGACTACGACTTCAGCGTGGTTCTGCAGGAGCACAACAAGAACAAAAATGGCTTCAGCGCCCCGGAAGGCTTTGGCGATTTGCACGGCAAACTGTTTAAGTCTTTCGTGAATTCTGCGCTGTACCAAGAAAACTTCAACAAGTCCCCCGTGATTTGCCTGAGCGTGTCCAGCAGCAAGGTCTACCACCGTACGGGGAACCAGCATCCGGTATTGGGCATTGAGTATCAGCAAAATGAGTTTTCGCCTACGGATGAGTACTTCGCAAAAATGGGCCTGCAGGTTCGCTATTTCATGCCCCCAAATAGCGTTGCGCCCTTTGCTTTTTACTTTCGTGGTGATTTGCTCAGTGACTACACGAATCTGGAATTGATCAGTACCATCAGCACGATGGAAACATTTCAGAAAATCTATCGCCCTGAGATTTACAATGCCAACTCGGCCGCAGGAATGCGCTATCAGCCCAGCCTGAAAAATTCCGATCACTCGATCACGCAAATTGTCTACGATCGCGAAGAACGTAGCCGTCTGGCGGTTGAACAGGGCCGGTTTACCGAAGAAAGTTTTATCAAGCCATACAAAGTGATTCTTGATCAATGGGCAGCCAGTTACGCGCTTTGATTCATCAAAAACAACAAGGTTATTTAATTATGAAAAAATTGCTACCCACCTCCACCGCTGGCAGTTTGCCCAAACCCTCCTGGCTTGCTGAACCCGAGAAGCTGTGGTCGCCCTGGAGACTGGAAGGTGAGGACCTGGTCGAAGGCAAGAAAGATGCATTGCGCTTGTCTTTACAAGAACAATTGCACGCCGGTATTGACCTGATTAGCGACGGCGAACAAACTCGCCAGCACTTCGTCACCACCTTCATCGAACATCTGGAAGGTGTGGACTTCGAAAAGCGCGAGACTGTGCGTATTCGTGACCGTTACGACGCCAGTGTTCCTACCGTTGTGGGTGCCGTGACTCGTCCCAAATCCGTGTTTGTGGATGATGCCAAATTCTTGCGTCAGCAAACCTCGCAGCCGATCAAATGGGCGCTGCCTGGCCCCATGACCATGATCGATACGCTGTACGACAACCACTACAAGAGCCGTGAAAAATTGGCTTGGGAATTTGCCAAGATCCTGAACCAGGAAGCCAAAGAGCTGGAGGCTGCAGGCGTGGATATCATCCAGTTTGACGAGCCCGCTTTCAACGTGTTTTTTGACGAAGTGAACGACTGGGGTATTGCGACTCTGGAACGAGCCATTGAAGGTCTGAAGTGCGAAACCGCTGTGCACATCTGCTACGGCTATGGCATCAAGGCCAACACGGACTGGAAAAAGACGCTGGGTTCGGAATGGCGTCAGTACGAAGAGTCCTTCCCGAAGCTGCAGCAATCCAAGATCGACATCATTTCCCTGGAGTGCCAGAACTCCCACGTTCCTATGGATTTGATCGAACTGATCCGTGGCAAGAAAGTGATGGTTGGCGCCATTGACGTAGCCACCAACGTGATCGAAACCGCTGACGAAGTGGCCAACACACTGCGCAAGGCGCTGAAGTTTGTAGACGCGGACAAGCTGTACCCCTGCACCAACTGCGGTATGGCACCTTTGCCACGTGCCGTGGCTCGCGGCAAGTTGCACGCCCTGAGCGCCGGTGCTGAAATCGTTCGTAAGGAACTGTCGGCCTGATAGGCTTGATGCCTGCACGCTAGCTCGTTCAGACTGCCCCCAGCAAACAGTATTGATGGCTTTGCCATCGCTGTGACTGGGGGCAGTTTTATTGGGGCGACTGATTGTGTTGATCCTTCCATGTGCGCCGGCCTTGGCAACATAATGCAGCGTGTTTCGGAGGTCTGCTGGGGGCCTTGGGTTTGTTTCTTCAGTGCTCCTGGTGTTAAGGCGGGTCGGGCATAAAGGGAGGACAGGCGGAAGAAAGGGCAGAGCGATGAGTAATTCCACTGCCCAAACGCCAAACCCTAGGCTCTAGGGACTGGGTTTCAAATAACAGATGCTCCCGAGCAGCCTGCAATGCCAGTAGGCGAGTCTATTTACACCCCTGATTAAAGAAATTCTTGTCCATGACAAAGAAATGAACTAGGATTCACTCATGTAATGAATTTTGGTTCACTTCTTTATGGCCTACCGTCAAACCCCCGCCGTTCAAGCCCGTCTGCAAGACAATCGCAGCCGTATCCTGGAAGCCGCTCGCGCTTTGGTCAGTGAAGGAGGCTGGCAGGAAGCGCAGGTGGCCAGTGTGGCGGCCGCTGCCGGTATTGCCACGGGGACGGTCTATCGTTACTTCCCCTCCAAAGCCGAGCTGTTCGCGCAAGTCCTGTCGCTGGTGTCCCAGCGCGAGGTCGATGTGCTCACGGACATTGCACAGGCCGATGGTTCCTCCATGTTGCGCCTGCATGCCGCTGTCTCCACTTTTGTGAAGCGCGCCATGCGTAATCCTCGTTTGGCCTATGCCTTGATTGCCGAGCCTTGCGACAAGGAAATCGACGCGGCTCGTCTGGTGTACCGCGCCGCGATCAGCCAGGTCATCCACTCCATTGTTTCCACAGGTCAGGACGCGCAGGAAATGCGCCAGGATGTGCAGCCCGATATTGCGGCGACCGTCATCGTGGGCGGTTTCATGGAAGGGTTGATTGGCCCGCTTTCTCCTTTAAGCCGTCAGCAGCACGATGGCACGGACAGTTACCAGCGCCAAGTGGCCGCGCTGGCTGACCAGATTGCCCAGATGGCGTGTGCCAGTGTGGCAGTCCTTTCTGCCACGTCTTAGAAAAACAGTTTGGAGACAACCATGAACCAGCCGCTCTCCCTCAGCATGTTGAATGCGCCCGAGGATCGTTACAGCACACATCAGGTTTTGAATCAGGCCTTGCCCGCCAGTGGTTTCAATGCTTTTACGGGCGATCAGGTTTTACGTGATGCCATTAGCCGTGAAGCCCCTTGGGCCGCATCGCGCTGTCAGGCTTTGGGGGCGGTGGCCGGCGATGAAAATGTGCAGGAACTGGCTCGTTTGGCGAACCGCCATATTCCTGAGCTTAAAACGCATGATCGCTTCGGCAACCGGATTGATTGGTTGGAATTTCACCCTAGCTGGCATGAGTTGATGGGCCTGGCCTGGCAGCACGAGGTGCCCAATTTAAGCTGGCGTACCCAAGAGGCAAACGGCCACTTCGCCCGCGCCGTCTTGTCCTATCTGTGGAATCAGGTGGAGCACGGTACGGGCTGCCCGACTGGCATGGCTTATGCGGCTTATGCTGGTTTCGAGGCCGAGCCTGCTTTGGCGATCTGGGCGGACAAGCTCAAAGGGACACGCTATGAATACAGTCGCCGCGAAGTGGGGGTCAAACCCTCGGTGGTGATTGGTTATGCGATGACAGAAAAGCAGGGCGGCTCAGATCTGCGCGAGACGCAGACGACCGCGCGCTTCTCCCATAGTGTGGATTATCACGGTGCCACGGCGCATTGGTATGAGCTGACGGGGCATAAATGGTTTTGTTCGGTGCCGCAGTCCGATGGTTTTTTTACGCTGGCCAAGGTCAATGGGGATGTCACGTGTTTCTTCTTGCCCCGTACCTTGCCGGACGGCAGCTATAACCGTTTTTTTGTGCAGCGTCTGAAGGACAAGGCGGGTAATCGCTCCAACGCATCCAGTGAGGTGGAATATGCGGGCACGCTGGCAATTCGGGTAGGGGAAGAGGGGCGCGGTATTCGGGAAATTCTGTCGCACTCGCATTTGACACGTCTGGATTTTGCGATTGGCTCGGCGGGGTTAATGCGGCAGGCGCTGACCTTGGCCCTGCGTCACACCACATCACGCAAGGCTTTTGGGACCTCTATTGCCGACCGACCCATGATGAGCAATGTGCTGGCGGATATGGCGGTAGAAGTGGAAGCGGCAACCTTGATGTCCTTGCGAGTCGCCAAGACCACTGACCTGATGCAAGGCAGTGAACACGAAAGGCTGCTGGCGCGGGTGGCCACGCCTGCGGCTAAATACTTCAATTGTTCGCGCGCGCCTTCTATTGCGAACGAGGCATTGCAGTGTCACGGCGGCAATGGCTTTATTGAAGAAAACCCCATGGCTCGTGTGTATCGAGAGTCCCCCTTGAACAGCGTTTGGGAAGGGACGGCCAATATGATGTGCATGGATGTGCGGCGCGCCATGATCAGAGATCCGCTCACGGTGGAGGCGGTTTTCAATGAAATCAGACCCTTGGTCGGGCAAGACAAGCGCTTCGATGCCCTGGTACAGCACACTGAACGTCTGGTGAGAGCCGCGATTGAGGATGAGTTCCTGGCCCGCCCTATGACCGAAGCCGTCGCCCGTGTTTTGCAGGCCGCTGAGCTGTTGCGCTATAGCCCGCAGGAAGTGGCGGATGTGTTTTTAAGTACGCGTAGTTCCGGGGAGCTTGGAACTTGGGGGGCGCATTACGGCACTTTGGGAATGACAACGTCCTTGTCAGTCGCGCAGAAAATCATGCGCAGAGCGATGGTGGCAGATTGATTGGTGCGGCTTACTAAGTATGGAGTGAGCAAAGGGCTATCAGGACTAAGTCTTGGATAGCCCTTGTTGCTTGATCTTGGCGGCTTTGCAGGCAAGGCAGCTTCCGTTTTACGCTGCCGTGCAGACCCTTAGTCGGTGCCCATCGGGATCCAGAGCGACAAATGTGCGCCCAAAAACGGCTGTCTTGGGTTCCTGCTCTATGGGGATACCCGCTGTTACCCAGGTTTGATGCCGTTGATCAACAGCCGCATCATCGTCTACTAAAAAAGAGAGCTCGGAGCGATGGCCGGTTCCGGATGATACAAAGCTGGCTGCCTGGGTAGACCACAAGCCCAGCGTCAAGCCCTTGTTCAGCTCAAAGGCGACATAGGTGGGGAAGGATTCAGCAGGCGCTTTTTGTAGCAGTTTTTCGTAAAAAAGGCGGCTGGCAGCGGGGTCTTGGACGTAGAGCAGCAAAAGATTTGGGTGATTCATGATCGCTCCAACATGGTTATTGAGAAGATCATTATGGGTGACCATACTGCCAAAAAATGGCAGTATCTAGCATGGCCCGAGCGGAACGACTTCTTTCCCTTTTACAAGTGCTACGCCGACATAAGCGTCCGGTAAGTGGTGCGCGGCTGGCTCAAGAGCTGGGCATCAGCATTCGGACGCTGTATAGAGATATTGCTTCCTTGCAGGCACAAGGTGCTGATATAGAAGGGGAACCCGGTGTGGGTTACGTGCTGCGACCCAGTTTTATGTTGCCCCCTTTGATGTTTTCTCAAGCGGAGCTGGATGCCTTGGTACTGGGCTTTCGCTGGGTAGAAAAGTTCGCGGATGAACCGCTGACCAAAGCGGCTGGCGATGCTATGGCCAAGATTTCGACGGTCTTGCCGGATAGCTTGAGAGACAGCCTGGACAGTACCGCTTTACGGGTTGGGCCCAGGGTGATTCAGGATACTGAGCGTGTTGATCTTGGCATTGCGCGTACAGCGATTCGTTTGCAGCGCAAGCTGAGCATCACATATATAGATGGGGCAGGGCAAGAATCGGAGAGAGTGATCTGGCCTTTTTCCTTGGGCTACTTTCAGCACTTTCGGATTCTGGTGGGCTGGTGTGAATTGAAAGGGGATTTCCGGCACTTCCGCACGGACAGGATACGAGGATTGGTCAGTCTGGAAGAGTCTTATCCTCGGCATCGGGCTGATTTGTTCAAGCAGTGGCGCGAAATACAAACAGAGCTAAGCTATGTGCCTGACACCTGACACCTGACACCTGACACCTGACACCTGACACCTGACACCTGCTTCTTGTTTCCTGATCCCTGCTACGTCGCTCTGTGAGAACCAGTTTCTCCGTCCTGCGCTTCAAGCCCTCCTTACAAGAGGGTTTTTTCCTGATCAATTATTGTTATGTTATAACATATCATAATTGGCGAGAGTCCTTTGCAAGGAACCGCCCATTGATGGCTCAAGGACGAAGAGAAATGACGATGAACCCCGATAACACGCCGGTCGATCCCTCGGCCCGCATTCCCGTAACGGTTTTGTCCGGTTTTCTGGGAGCGGGCAAGACGACTTTGCTGAACCACATCCTGAACAATCGCGAAGGCCGCCGTGTCGCCGTCATCGTGAACGATATGAGTGAGGTCAATATTGATGCCGCTCTGGTCCGTGATGGTGGGGCGGAGCTATCGCGCACGGATGAAAAGCTGGTGGAGATGAGTAACGGCTGTATTTGCTGCACCTTGCGTGAGGACTTGTTGCTGGAGGTCGACCGTCTGGCCAAGGAAGGGCGTTTTGATCAACTGGTCATTGAGTCCACCGGTATTTCAGAGCCGCTGCCCGTGGCTGAAACCTTCACCTTTGAAGGCGAGGATGGTCGTTGCCTGGGTGAGGTCGCTCGTTTGGATACGATGGTCACGGTGGTAGACGCTTTTAACTTTCTGCGCGATTACAGTTCGCAAGACAGTATTCAGTCCCGTGGCGAATCCCTGGGAGAAGACGACGCGCGCACCGTCGTGGACCTGCTGATTGAGCAGATCGAGTTCTGTGATGTGCTGGTTCTGAACAAGATTGACTTGATCAGCGAACCAGAGCGTGAACGCCTGATGGCAATTCTGAATAGCCTTAATCCCCGTGCTCGTATTGAAACAGCCGAGTTCGGCAAGGTGCCCTTGGATCGCGTACTTAACACCGGTTTGTTCGATTTTGAAGAGGCATCCAAAGCCCCCGGTTGGTTGCAGGAATTGCGTGGCACTCACACCCCGGAAACGGAGGAGTACGGCATAGGCAATTTTGTGTACCGCGCCCGCCGCCCGTTCCATCCGCAGCGTTTTCTGGAGCTCGTTGAAAGCGAATGGCCCGGCGTGGTGCGTTCCAAAGGCTTTTTCTGGTTGGCGAATTTCCCGACCTTGGCCGGTTCCTGGTCACAGGCGGGTGCGGTGGCTCGCTATCACGTGGCGGGTTACTGGTGGGCTTCCATGCCGCCCGAACGTTGGCCGGAAGACCCCGAAGCGGTAGCCCTGATCAAGGAAAAATGGGATGAGCGCGTCGGGGACGCGCGTCAGGAGCTGGTTCTGATTGGCATGGATATGGACGAGGCCGCATTGCGTGCCCGTTTCGATGCCTGCCTGTTAAGTGATGAAGAAATGGCCAGCGGTCCCAGCACCTGGACAACATGGACGAATCCGTTCTCAGACTGGCCTTGATGGAATGAGGTCTTGCCTAGTCCCTGTCGGCTTGGGCAAGACCTTTTGATTGGATGTTGAGTATGACTGTTGTCCTTCCCGACCCGGCTTTGAACGATTCCACTTATGGCCTGACTCCGCTGTCCTGGGTGGGCATGGAGGGAATCGATTTACCTATTACCGTGGTCGAACCGGGCTATACGCGCCAACTTCATGCGCGTGTCGATGCCCAGGTTGATTTGCCGCTGGCACATGTGAAAGGGATACACATGTCCAGGCTGTATCGCTTGCTCAATGACGTGCCACCAGAACAGGCCTTGTCGCTGTTGGGGCTGCGGCGTCTTTTGCAAAGCATGGTGGATAGCCAGGAGGACTGCGGCACGCGCAGTGCGCGACTGGGTTTCAGCTTTGATTTATTGCTGCGACGGCCTGCCCTGGTGACGCAGGACTTGGCAGGATGGAAGTCCTATCCCGTTGTGCTGGAAGCCCGTCTCGTGGACGGCAGTTTTGTGTGCAAAATGCAGGTTCAGATTGGCTATTCGTCGACCTGTCCTTGTTCCGCTGCGCTGGCTCGGCAATTGATTGAACAGGGCTTTATGCAGGCCTTTGGACGGCAGCCTGACTTGCGTGCTGAGGAGGTAGCGGCCTGGCTGCACAAGCACGCCAGCCTGGCTACTGCGCACAGCCAGCGCAGTCAGGCTCTGGTTCAGGTTCAGGTATCGGAAGATAGCGAGGATTTCGGATTTTTAGCCTTGATTGATCGTGTCGAGAAGGCACTGGCAACACCTTTGCAAACGGCCGTCAAACGGGCCGATGAGCAAGCCTTTGCGGCCTTGAATGGCCAGAATCTGATGTTTGTGGAGGACGCGGCGCGTCGTATAGAAGCGGCCTTGGTGGACTATCAGAACGCTGGCATTCAGGTCCGCCATCTGGAGAGTTTGCACCCCCATGATGCGGTGGCGTTTAAAACGCCTTTGATGACAGAGACGCCTTTTGCGCGATTGAACGGGGGCGTGGCGTCATGAGTGTTTTAGTATTTATCAATCCTTGCCAAACACTACTGCACCCTCACGCGTCCTTGCCGCTGGAGAGGACAAACCAGATCACGATTAATCCGTCTGAGCGAGTGGTTCGCTTTCGTGTATCGGAGCGGCGATGAAAACCTTTCTTGCCTCTGCCCTGATCTTGCTGGTTCGCGGCTATCAGCTTTTTATCAGCCCATTGCTGGGGCCACGTTGCCGCTTTTATCCGACTTGTTCGCAATATGCGATCCAAGCCTTGCAGACGCACGGCCCACTCAAAGGAAGCTGGCTGGCCGCACGGCGTATTGTCCGTTGTCACCCCTGGCATCCGGGCGGGCATGACCCTGTTCCGGCTCGTGGCGATCAGGGTAGCCAAACGCCCAAGCATTCAGGAGATGGCCGTGGATAAGAGCGCAGCACCAGAGTCCATAGCCCAGGCGCAGCAATCCATTGTGGACAGTTTCCAGTGCCTGGGTAACTGGATGGCGCGCTACGAATATCTGATTGATCTGGGACGCTCCTTGCCGGACTTCCCAGAAAAATGGCGTACGCAGGCGAACCGCTTGCATGGCTGTCAGGCACAGGTCTGGATGATCTCTGAATTGCGTGATCACAAGCTGTTTTTTCAAGCTCGTAGTGATTCCGCCATCGTCACCGGCTTGTTGGCGTTATTGATGAAGGTGTATTCGGGGCGTTTGCCTGAAGAAATCCTGTCCCATCCCCCTGACTTTTTACAGGCAATTGAACTGGAGCAGCACTTGTCACCGAATCGTGCCAATGGCCTGTTTCACATGATGGAGCGGATTCGTTTGGAGGCGCAAGCCGCTTTGGATGCAGAAGCCGCAAAGGCAAAACCATGACACCAGCAATCCCGAAGGCCCCTCTCTCCCGGACCGCAGAAACGACCAAGCGGCATAATCTGCGCCATGCTGATTTGCTGCTCTGTGGCGGTACGGTAATGACCCCTAACGGGGCCGAGCCTATCGATATCGCCTGTGTGCAAGGTCGGATTATGGCTCTGGGCGATTTGCAGCCCGGCTGGAGTGCGGACTGCGTGCTGGACCTTACGGGGCTGCACGTATTGCCAGGGGTAATCGACAGCCAGGTGCATTTCCGAGAGCCGGGGCTGGAGCACAAAGAGAATCTGGAAGCGGGGACACGGGGCGCGGTCCTGGGCGGGGTGACGGCGGTTTTCGAGATGCCCAACACCCATCCCTTGACCTTGGGAGCCACTGACTTGCAAGCCAAGCTGGATGCTGCTCAAGGCCGTAGCTGGTGTGATCACGCCTTTTATATCGGTGGCTCCGCCTTGAATGCTGAGTCTTTGCAGGAATTGGAGCAGCTTCCAGGCTGCGCAGGCATCAAGGTCTTTATGGGCAGCTCTTTTGGGGACCTGTTGGCGGATGAGGACGACGTCTTGCGTCGTATCTTGCGTCATGGCCGTAGACGGCTGGCGGTGCATGCGGAGGATGAGGCCAGGCTGCGTGAACGCAAACAGATCGCTCTGGATAGCGGCGACGTGCGCCAACATCCGGTTTGGCGTGATGTGGAAAGTGCCTTGAAGGCGACCCAACGCATTGTTCGTCTGGCGGCAGAGGTGAATCGCCGCTTGCATGTGCTGCATGTGTCCACCGCAGAGGAAATGCAGTTTCTGGCCGCCCACAAACACCGCGTGACCGTAGAGGTGACCCCGCATCATCTCAGTTTGCAAGCCCCTGAATGCTATGAGCGTCTGGGCAGTTTGGCGCAAATGAATCCGCCGGTGCGCGAGCAAGCTCATCAAGATGCGCTGTGGCAGGCGATCCGCTCGGGTGTGGTGGATGTCATTGGTAGCGATCACGCGCCACATACCTTGCTGGAGAAATCCCAAGCCTATCCCGCTTCACCCAGCGGCATGACCGGCGTGCAGACCTTGCTACCCGTGATGTTGAACCATGTCCATGCAGGTCGCTTGAGTCTGCAACGGCTGGTGGATTTGAGCAGTGCCGGGCCTGCCCGGATTTTTGGTCTGGAAGGCAAGGGACGCATCGCTGTGGGCTTTGATGCGGATTTCAGCATTGTGGATTTGAAGGCACGCCGCCGTATCCGCAATGACTGGATTGCCAGTGTCAGCGGCTGGTCTCCCTACGACGGTATGCCCGTTGTAGGCTGGCCAATTCACACCATTGTGCGCGGCCATTGTGTGGTTCGTGATGAAGCCTTGGAAGGGCAGGCGCAAGGCAGGCCGCTGCGTTTTCTGGACGTCCCTTAGCCGCCCATTCAATCAGGAGTGCGCCATGACGGATTCAAAAGAGCTTAAAGAGCGTGGCTTGAAGGTGACCACAGCCCGTATCCAGATTCTTGAGATATTCCAGGCCCCCGGCATTCGTCATTTGACGGCAGACGATGTGTATCGCCAATTGATACGACAAGGCAGCGAGATCGGCCTGGCGACGGTCTACCGTGTGTTGACCCAGTTGCAACAGGCAGGCTTGCTAAAGCAGGTTTATTTTGAATCTGGCCGGGCGCTGTATGAGCTGGATGACGGCGAACACCATGATCACTTGATCTGCACGGACTGCGGACGTGTGCAGGAGTTTCATGACCAAGCTATTGAGCAGCGACAAAAAGCGATTGCTCAAGAACGGGGCTTTCAGGTTCTGGAACATAGCCATGTGCTGTATGGCCGTTGCCTGACACCGGATTGCGAATATCGCCCGGAACCTATGATGACAAGGAAGAAACGTGAAGACTAAAGGACAAGAAACCAGGTCTGCTGAAAATACGGTAGTACAAATAAGACGCCGAATTTCGGTAGAGCAAGTGGAAGAGGGCCACGAACTGGCTCCCAAGTTTGATGAGCACGGCTTGATTGCTTGCATCACGACAGACGCTAGCAATGGCGAGGTCTTGATGTTGGGTTACATGAATCGGGAAGCCCTGGAGAAAACCATACAGACAGGGCAAGCCCATTACTGGAGCCGCTCGCGTCAAATGCTCTGGCATAAAGGTGCCAGCAGCGGACTGGTGCAGACGGTAGAGGAAATGCGCATCGACGACGACCAGGATGCGGTGTGGCTACGTGTGCGGGTAGCCGGTTCCGGGGCCAGTTGCCACGTGGGCTATTACTCCTGTTTCTACCGGCAGGTGCCGGTGGGTGCCGAGCATAGCAAAGGTCAGGATCTGGTCTTTGTCGAGTCCGCCAAGACCTTTGATCCCAAAGAAGTGTATGGGGATGTGCCCAATCCCACCGTGCTGTAGTGTTTGTCTCATTCAATGGAGCCGCTTGACTGTTCGCACTCGTAAAACTGCAGGGCAGTCAGACTGCACATCGCATAGCGATCAGTTGTAATGGGAGAGAGCTTACTTGAGAGGCCATAAAGCATGGAAGTGATGCACCGGACCTTGCCCCAGGCCGATCTGCAATTGGTCGGCAGCGGCCAAAGCGCCATTCAGGTATTCCTTGGCCAAACCCACCGCAGTTGGCACGCTGCGGCCCGGTAGCAGGGCCGCAATGGCAGAAGATAGTGAGCAGCCCGTGCCATGTGTGTTGCGTGTCGGGATGCGGGGCGACTGAAAAACATGGTTCTGCCCCTGACCTTGCAACAGATCCACACTGTCCGGGCCGTCCAGGTGGCCGCCCTTGAGCAGCACCCATTCAGGGCCCAGCAAGCACAAATCCTTTAAAGTGCTGTGCATTTCTTGCAGCGAGGCGGGTTCCGGTTTTTGCAGCAAATCGCCTGCTTCGGGCAAGTTGGGGGTGAGCAGGGTACACATGGGCAGCAGCTTGTCGCGCACCACGGAGACGGCTTCGGGGCTGAGCAAACGGTCCCCGCTTTTGGCAACCATGACCGGGTCCAGCACAATCGGGCAGTCCAGGCCGTGATGGTGTAGGCGGTCTGCAATCGCTTCCGCAATCCCTACGTTGGCGATCATGCCGATCTTGATGGCATCCACGCGCACATCCTCAAACACCGCGTCCAACTGGTCCGCCACAAAGTCCGGCTCCAGCGCCACAAAACGCCGCACGCCCTGGGTGTTTTGCGCGACCACGGCTGTAATTACGCTCATGCCGTAGGCACCCAAGGCGTACATGGCTTTCAGATCAGCCTGAATACCAGCGCCGCTGGTCGGGTCTGTGCCCGCAATACTCAATACATTCGGAATCATGCTTGGCCTGCTTGATCTTGAGTGGCAGCCAATGCCAATGCCTGACGGGCAACTCGGACGACGTCAAAACTGTGTGCCACATCCAGACTGTTCAGTTCCGCATTGCTGAACCAGCGTGCGTCCAGGGCATCATCGCCTGCCTGTGGCTCACCTTGCTGCCAGCGAAACAGCACAGCAATCAGAATGAAGTGTGAATAGGCCAAGGGTGTGGTGCTGGGCTCGCGGTCAAACACATCCAGCGCATCAAAGACCTGCAAGGCCTGGCCTTGTATGCCGGTTTCTTCGGCCAACTCCCGATGGGCCGCCGCCATGATGGTTTCGCCCGCGCGGATTTTGCCGCCCGGAAAGGCCCAGCGTCCGGCATCGGGCCGATTGGCGCGGCGTATCAGCAAAATCTGGTCTTGACGGATGACGGCAGCCAGGGTGGCGGCAACCGGGCCGACGGGGGCGGGAGAGTGGTCAGACGACAAGATAGCAACTCCTAGTCAAGGATAGCCATCCGGCAGCAAGCGGCGAGCAGGTACATACCCGTCCCTTCGCCGGCATGACCCGGATCAGGTTCAACGGGTCACTGCGGTGCAATCTGCTCGGGCAGTTTCTCAGCCTGCTCGCCAGGCTCCCCTCGGTGAAAAGACCGTTCTTGTTAAAACGGTCTGGGCGAGTATACCTGTCTTTCGCCTACAACTCCCCCGTCAAAAACTGCGCTCGCCCACGCCCGAAGGACCAGTCTGCATCGCTGTTCTCGACCAGGGCGATGATCAGATCATCGGGTGATACGCCACAGTTTTGTTCCAGTCGCTCTGCCAGCAAACGGTAGAACTGGACTTTCTGACTCTCGCTGCGGGGGCGGGACACGATATGCAGCAGCACTACTTTGTCGCTGCGTGGGTAGCCCAGGCCGGTGTCGTCCAGCACCAGCTCGCCGGGACGGTGCTGGGTGACGCATTGGTAGCGGTCGCTGGCAGGAACATCAAAGGCGTGCACCATGGCTTGGTGCGTGGTGTCCAGTAGCTGGCGTAGTTCGTCGTCGCTGCGGCCTTGGATCAGGTCAAATTTCAGTAGTGGCATGGTGGGTCATTCTTGATAGGAAGTGCGGTCTGCAAGGCCGTCGGGAGTGATAGCCATATCGTCGTACATCAGGCGTTCGGCTTCGATGAGCAAGGTTGATAGTTGCTGGTAAGCGGCGGCCCATTCATCAATAAGCTCGTTGCTGGCCATCCTCTCGATCAGCTCTTCGCGTAGGGCTTGCAGCAGGAAAGTGTCCGCATGTGGGGCACGCTCGGACTGGATTTGGAGAGCAACGCGATTGTTGGTGATCTGGCTGGCCAAGGGACTCAGCGGTGGGGAGTCGCGCAGTATCAATTCATAAAAATAGGTGGTCAAGGCTTCACCGTCGCTTGCCAGCAGCGGCACAGCCGCCTTGATGATGTCGCGTTGAGCGTCTGTCAACATACAAATCAAAAGCCAGGCAAGACGTGGCTATTTGTACAGTCAACGAGATAGGCAGCAGGGTGAGTCACGGTATCAGTCTCCTAGTTTGAGGTTGAGATAGCGGCGCTATCCATAGGGAAGATAGAAGACTGAATGAATCAAGTAAAATGATGAATAGTGAATTTATGGATCATTAATAATGATTAAATGGCGATTCCTATAAGCGTGGTCTGGACGAGCTTTAGGCGTACTTGCAGACGGCCTGCAGGTAGGAGCCAGTGCCAGAGGGCTGAGATGATGAGGGTTGCCCGTCTGCCGCGTGAGGGCATGAGGAAAACTATCTGTTCATCGATCACTAAAAAAGATTTTATTTATCAATATTCATCATTTTACTTGATTGATGGCTGCGCCTATCGTCAAGGCTCTTAAACGCCGGTCCTTGGCAGAGCCAAGGCTCTGAGGACACCGTGACCCAGGCCCAGACCAGCAGGAGGCAAGGTGATGACCGAAGCTGGCCGCTTGTGCGTGTTGGGTAGGCGGCCCACGACGTATCACGTTGGGTATTGCACGGTAAAGGACTTGTCCTCGATGACCTTTTCAAGGAGCTAATCATGCAACTGCGAGACAACGGACTCAGGTTCTCGCCCATCACGATTGTGTTGCACTGGCTTATTGCGGCCTTGCTGTTTTCCATTCTGGGTTTGGAGGTGGCCATCGCCCAAAGCCCCGGTGAGGCGCGGCTGGTGCTGTTGCAAAATCTGCTGGGGACGCTGCTGTTCCTGATCTCCATCTACCGTTTCTGGGCGCGGGTGACGTCTTTTCATCCCTTGCCGGTGGGCTCGCCCAATCCGGTAGAGGTGATAGTGGCCCGTTCAGTGGCGATAGCCCTGGCCTTGGCGATGGTGCTGCTGCCCGTTGCTGTCTGGCTGTCCCGAGCGGCAGCGGGGGTGGCGGTGGAACTGCCCGGTGGTCTGGCCTTGCCGACCTTGATCAGCCCGAATGAGCAGCTCAAAGCCGTGGTCGATGTGTTGTTCAATATTGGCGCCACTGTCTTTTTGCTGGGGTTGGCCTTGCACCTTTTCGGGGCATTCAAAAACCATATTGTGCTCAAAAATCTGGCCCTGCGGCGAATGCTGGGCAAACAGGTGGAGTTGTAAATCATGAGCGAAGCAAACCGAGTCTTTGCGGGCAATGTCATCACGCAGATGTGTGGTGTGCCATACCCGATCTTTTTGGCGGGCATGGCTGCGATCTCAGGGCCACCATTGGTGGCGGCGGTAGCGAATGCGGGCGGGGTGGGCGTGCTGGGCGGCTTGCGTCTGGCTCCCTTGACGTTGCGTAACTGGCTGCGGGAAACTAAAGCGCTGACGGACCGGCCTTTTGGGGTGAATATCGTGCCGCAGTTTGGTGGCCCGGAAGTGTTCGAGGCCCAGTTCCAGGTGATCTTGCAGGAGCGCCCCCGCATCTTGTCGCTGTTCTATGCCGAGGACTATTGCGCCGACCTGATTCCCCGCGCCAAAGACGCCGGCATGATCGTGATGGTGCAAACCGGCACGGTGGCACTGGCTCGCCAAGCGATGGCGCAGGGGGCCGACATTATCGTCGCCCAAGGCAGTGAGGGCGGTGGTCACCTGAATCGCGGCACGATTGGCCTGATGTCTTTACTACCTGCCATTCTGGACGGTGCGCAGGGCCGTCCCGTACTGGCCGCAGGCGGAATTGTTACCCGCCAGGATGTCAGGGCGGCCATGACTCTGGGGGCTTCTGGTGTACTGGTGGGCACGGCCTTTCTGGCCAGCGAGGAGTCCAATGCACACCCGCTCTACAAGCAAAAGATTCTGCAAGCTAGTACGGACGATACGCAATATCGCACCGGCTATTCCTTTGGCTGGCCCTATGGCACCCCGCATCGTGTGATTCCCAACCGCGACAAGTGGAATGTGCTGCGTTGGGTCGGGGGCGGGGCGCGGGCGATTGACAAGGACAGAATGGCCAGGAAACTGTCTTTGTATGCAGGTCAGGGCGTGGGCAAAATTCACAGCATTGTGCCAGCGGCAGAGCGGGTTGAGGAGCTGGTCTTGGGGCTGCCTTGATGGCTTACTGTGGCAAGGTCTGTGCGACGTTGTTGGACGGACCCACAGGCTGGCCGGTTAGAGCAGGCAGTTCGGCATGGCCTTGATCTGGCTTGGGAAATTGGGCGAACTGCGCTTGAGCCAGGGCCACAAAGCTGCGCAGGGCAGAGCCAGGATTGGTATCGGCACGACGGATAAACACGGTTTTCACCCGCGCAAGCTCAGGTGGTAGCTCGTGGCATTGCACGGGCAAGCGCAAGCTGCTGTTCTGGGCGATGGCTTTGGGCAGCAAGGTAATGCCCATGCCCGAGGCCACGCAGGACAGAATACCGTCCAGCGTCCCCATTTCCATGATCTGGTTGGGCACCAGCCCGGCCTGGTAAAACCAGTGTTCCAGCGTAGAGCGGTAAAAGCAGCCGGTTCTAAAGACCAGAACCGTTTGTTGGGGGATTGTTTCGATCAGGGCAGACAAGGATTCCACCGTCTTGCTGCTGACCAGCACCAGCTCTTCCTCAAACACCTCTTCTTGAATCAGGGCCGGGTTTTGATGAAAACCACCGACAAAAGCACCATCTAGCTGGTGGGTCTCGATGGCTTTAATCAGCTCTGCCGTGGTGCCGGTTTGCAAGGACAACTGAACCTGGGGGTAGCGCTCGCGGTATTGGATCAGAACCTGGGGCAGGCGGATGGCAGCCGTGGTTTCCATGGAACCCAGGCGCAGCAGACCGCTGGGCGTGCCCGTGTCTTGCAGGGCCGCACGGCTTTCATCGGTCAGTTGCAAGATACGGCGGGCGTAGTCCAGAAAAGTATGGCCAGCCGCAGTTAGCACCACGCCGCTTTTCTGGCGTATGAACAATTGCTGTTCCAGCTCTGCCTCCAGCTCTTTGACGCGCATGGTGACATTGGATTGCACGGTGTGCACTTTCTGGGCAGCGGCCGTAAAGCTGCCATGCTCGGCAACCGCACAAAAAATCCGTAATTGGCGCATTTCCATACCGGCTGTCCTATGTCTAAAAGTGATGTTTTGGTTTTCGTTCAATCACTTTATGACATTTCCGATGCGTCGTACAGCGCAGAAGGGGCTAGGTTGAAAGTTGGTGACGGTAATTGGCCGGGGTATGCCCAAAGCTGCGCCGAAACAGGCTGATAAAGGCGCTGGGGCTGGAATAACCCAGATCATAGGCAATGGTGGCTACTGGAACACCGGCTGCCAGCATTTCCAGGGAGCGCATCAGGCGGGCGCGTTGCCGCCAGGCGGTGAAGTTAAAGCCGGTTTCTGTAACGAAACGGCGGCTTAAGGTACGCAGACTGACCGCTGCCCAGCTCGCCCAGTGCTCCATGCCCTGGTTGTTGCTGGGGTCGGCAATCAGGGCGCGAGCAATGCGTTGCAAGCGCGGGTCCCGGGGGAGCGGCAGCCCAAAAGGCTCGACGGGCAGGGTACGGATTTCATCCAGGATAACGGAGGCAATATGCGCTTGTTCTTGGGGCAAGGGGGCAGCGGGAATCAACTCCCAGGAGCAGGCGCGCAGCACGGCTTCACGCAACAGGCCCGAGGTACGCAAGGTGCAGGCGTGGGCGGGCAGGTCGGCGCAGGCCGCTTCGTCTATATAAACGCTCCAGCCATGATAAGGGCCGTGCGATTGGCCCGAGTGCAGGACATGCGGCGGCAACCAGACGGCATGGATAGCGGGCACCACCCAAACGGCGTCTTCCACCCCGACGGAAAGCAAGCCGCGCAGAGAACCGAACAACTGCCCGCGAGCGTGCTGATGGGAGCGCGAGGATAGTTCCGAGTCGTGATTACCGGTGACGGCGAATAGCACAGGATGCTCGGGGAAGTTCAGAAAATCATGCAGACCTATTTTTCGTTCAGGCATGGCGTAATTTTGTTATTCATTGACCGATACAGTGTACATCTGCCAAAACCTTTGTGCTTACACTGAAAGCCTTGATGAACAAAGGAGCGATACATGCAAGCACATGACATTCTTCCCGATCACGCCAGCGAAGTTCAGATTGCTGGCACCACTATTCGCAAAGGCACGGTTGGCGCCTTTCTGGCCAATGCAGCGACGTTGCGCCAGCCTGGTGTCAGCGATGCACAACGTCAGCGTGCCTTGAACGATATTGTGGCGGCCTTGCCAGCCTTGAAAGCCTTGGGCTTGTTTGATGCCTTGGAGATTCGGGACCCTCAATTGCGTGATTTTGTGGAGTCCAGGCTGTGATGAGAGGTGAAGGCGCAACGGTTCGTCCGTATTGGCTGCGCGATACCGCCTGCTTGTATTTATCCGGCGGCTTGATGCGTGCCTTTGGAGGCATCCCCTATTTAGGCGTGCGCCGCTTTGATAGTGGCTGTCTTTATTGATGGCAAGGAGCCGCTTATGCAAGTCGATGACACGCAGTTTCCATTGGTGTTTTTAAGAGAACACAGCCCACAGCAAACACCGCAACAGGCGCAGGATCAATTAGAGGCCTTGTTGAATCGGGGCCAACGCTTTGTCTTGTTGACTGACAGGTTGGGCGGTGGGGACCATGCCCATGAGGAAAGCCACGAGGATCGCAAGCAACGCGCCTTGTTCTTCAAGCAGAACAAGCAGCGCTTGAAGGATTTGTGCGCTGGCATGGTAGTGATCAGCAAGGGGCGGGCCATTCCTGCTGCAGCACGCCTGGCACAGCAGACCTTGGGCCGGGTGCTGGGCCTGCAATTCAGCTTTGTCGTTGATGAAGGCGAAGCCAGGCTTGAGGCCAGTCGTTTACTGGCCCGTTAAATTGCGGGCGGCATGGCTGCCAGAAAGAGGAAGTCAGATCAAAAGAGGGACCACAGGCCGTGTGATGCGGCCTGTTTTTGTGTGCGATTTAGTTGGCTTGCAAATCCAGCGTGCTATCCAGGTGGATGCGTTCAAAGTCTGAAATCAACACTTGAATGCGAATGTTCCAACTGGCTAGATGCGGCAGCTCGAGAGTATTGACTTCCCATTGATCCTGTCGCGTGAGTTTCGCCGGAAAGGTAATGGATTCCACTCCAGCCTGCGGGTTGCTGAAAATCACCTCCACCTCTTGAGCCTTCAAGGGACTGAAATCGGGTTCGTATAAAGAGACGGTTAGAATGGCCGGGCGCTGGGCGGTGGCCGGAATGTACAACAGGTCCGCCCTTGCTGCTTCAGTATGGATATGGCTGGAAATGGTGGGGGAGACGAGCTGGGCCAAGGCGCGCGGAGGTGGGGTAAAGCGCCACAAGGCGGCCACGGCCAGGATCAGCACCGCCAACACATATTCCAGACGAACCACACGTCGCAGAGCCTGTCGTGCATCGCTACGCTGCTGCAAGACAGCTTGGGTCAGGCGATAGCGGTTGTAGGCTCCCAGAGCCAGCAAGAGCAGAACCAGAATCAGCTTGGCACTGAGCACTTGCCCATATCGGCTTTCCCATAGCGAGGCGAGCTGATCGAATTGCACGTAGATCAGTGCGGCTCCGCTCAGGATCAGGACCAGCAGGATGGCGGGAATCCAGCGCGAGAACAGGGTCAGCAAGCGGGATTCCTGAGCCTGTTCAAGCGCGTAGGCCAAAGGCAGGAAAGAACCCATCCACAATGTCAGCGCCACAACATGCAGCCAGACACTGAGCCGGGACAAGCAGGCGGGATCTGCCGTGCTGGCATGACCGCTGGAAGCCAGAGAAGCCCCCAAAAGAGTCAGCGCTAAGGCGGCCAGCCATTTCTGGCTAGTGGGACTCCTTGCCTGCCAGGAAAGGGCGGCACAGGCCAGGGCGACCCAGCCCAGCAGCACGGCCACGCCCATCGAGGTCGATACAGCCGTTTTCCAGGCCGTCGTGCCGAACAAGGCGGACAGCGGCAAGTCCAGCGCATCGACACCGACCAAACCCAGGTTTAGCAATAAGGCTATGGCACCTAAAGCCAGCATGCGCGGTGCGAGACGACTTTGCTGGGCTGAGGTCTGGTTTGATGTTGAGGTCAGCGCCCGATAGACCACCCAGCCTATCCCTGTAAACAGACCCAGATAGCCCAAGAGTCGAGCCAGCCAGATCAGGCCGTTTCTGACGGGATTGCTGCGGGTGCTGTCCATCAGGTTTGCGCTGGGCGTTCCAATGGCAAATGTCAGTGTTCCGCCGACGGGATGGCCGTCGGCAGAGATGACTCGCCAGCTCAGTCCATAAGTACCCTCGGTCTCCATGGGCGGCAAGGCCAGTTCCAGCCGCTGGTCTTGCATCAAAACGTCCCCCAGTTCTTCGGAGGAACCGTCGGGACGAATCAAGGCCATCAGCAAGGGGGAGACGGACTCATTGAAACTTAGGCTGGCGGTTCTGGGCGACTGGGCCAGTATTGTGCCGCTATCGGGCTTGCTGGCCACCAAGGACGCATGAGCATGCAGAGCTGGCACCCAGGCCAGCAAAAGCAAGGCGATTAGCAGCACAAGCAATGGGTGGCAGCATGCCTGCCTATGCAGGGACTGGGTTTGCATAAGATCTCCTTTAGGCTGATGTCCAAGGGCAGCCGCCGCCTGGGTGTCTACGGTTTGGGCAACAGTTGCAGCGCGGGAGCAGGGGCGTCGGAATGGTCAGCCGCTTTCTGGGTGTCCGGTGCCGCTTGATCAATCCAGCGCTCCACGCCTTGCTCGCATTCCTGCACAACCGGGAAGTAGAGCGTGCTATTGGGTTTGAGCTCATCGCCTAAGTAGCTGATGAACACGAACTCGTCATAGTGTTCGTCCTGCAAAGGGCCGCCAGCCCAGACCACTTCCTGAACACCGGAGCTGACCTTGGCACCCCAACGCGTATAGGCCTGCTTGTAGTCACCTTTTACGGTTTCCAGCGTCCAGCCTGCTTTGGGTTGTGGTTTGACGCCGACCACGCCTTCAGGAATACGGACACGGATTTTGGTGGTGGCAGAGCCTTTGCAGCCATGCGGCACGGACAGAACAGCCTTGTAGCTGCTGCCCACCGGGGCTTGCTTGGTTTGCAGGGAAACGTGTGCAACAGCGCAAGAGGCGAACAGCACAGCAGCCATGCCCAGAATGGCACGGGAAGACATAGAAGAAATCGACATTGAAAACCTCGGCTAGATAAGAAAAAAGAGACCGTCAAAGGACGGGGACCTATCAAGCGAGGAGTAAGGGCGGGGCGCGTGAACCTAAAGGCGGGCCTTGTGCAGGTAGCGGGGGCCGGGTTTGATTGCTCTCGGCCAACAAAACCGGCTGATATGTAATCAGGCTGATCAGGACAGGCGCATCCAAGGTCGGCAACAAGGCGGGGGACGCCGCGATACCAAAGGGACAATCCTGCTGGTTTTGATGTGTATCGGAATCCGCCTGGCCATCTTGGCCGATCAGATCAATCCAGAGCGTATTGGCTGAATTGCCTGCTGTACAGAAGGTAATGGCAAAACCATTGTCTTGTGCAGAGCGGGTAGGCATATAGCCTGCTGGGACGATGGCGCGACAGACGTAGGCTAGCAGAGCCAGGCAAAACAGAAATTGCCAGACTCGGATTTCGCGAAAAACGAAATGGGGACCCAGGGCGCGCATGCGGAAAAGTATATTACAAAAGAGGTGGCCGACAGATGAGGTGTTTGTCAGTTATCTGGCGCCAAACTTTAAGTGTTTCACTCTTTACGCTGTTTAATAGCGGCGACGGCTAGTTGGGTCGCCACCGTCAAAGGCCCTGGCAGTTGGTCCAATGCAAACCAGTCCATGCCGCTGTGCTTTTCTGGCTCCTGCACCACCGCTTGGCCGGTGAAAGATGTCACCCAATAGACAGGCGCAACCCAGTGCTCTCCTTTGTTGGCATCAATCTGGTTCACATTGACCAGCAGCTCCAGGCTATCCAAACGCAACCCCACTTCTTCCATAATTTCGCGTTTGACGGCTTGCTCCAGGGTTTCCAGCCAGTCCACTTTGCCGCCCGGGATGCCCCAGTGCTCGGCTTCCGGCTCACGTACGCGCTTGAGCAGCAAGATTTTGTCGTTTTGCATAATGACTGCACCGCAGCCCACTCGTATGGTTTCGTCCATGTCTACGTCTCTAGTTTGTTAAAAGGGCGTCAAGTGGCCCCGAGCGTCAATCACACGTAAAAAAAGCCGCGAACACAGGGGGCGGCTTGGCTTAGCTAAGACAAAGCAGCGTTTAGGGAAAACCGGCACATTGTTCTAGAAACGCAGGCCGTGAGGCCAAGCGGTGGTAGTAGTCTTCGGCCGCCTGCAGTTTCGGGCGATCAAACGGCGTATTCAGCCAGCGGTGAATGGACAGGCCCAGAATAATATCGGCCAGGCTGAACGCCGGTCCGGCTGCATAGGCTTGGGTTTGAGCCAACTGTTTATCCAGAATGGACATCATCTGTGCCCAGGCCGATAACGATGCCTGGACCTGCCCCGCATCCTGGTGTTGGGGTGACTGCCGTACCAGGCTCATAAACGCATAGGACCAGGATGGGTTCAGCTCGCACGCCTGCCAGTCTATCCATTGATCTACCTTGGCCCGTTGCCAGGCATCTTGTGGATACAAGGCGGTGGGCGCTTGGCGATTGGCCAGATAACGCACAATGGTATGGGACTCCCACAGCACGCGATCCCCATCCAGCAGGACGGGGATCTTTGCGTTAGGGTTCAGCGCAAGGAATTCGTCCGTGTTGACGTCCTTGAAACCGAGGCCCCAATCCTGCCGCTCAAACTCCAGACTTAGCTCCGCGCAGGTCCACATGACTTTACGCACATTGATGGAGGATTCTCTGCCAAGAATGGTCAGCATGAAGGGGCTCTGAGGCGCAGATTATTTGTTGGCAGGCAGCAGTTCGTCACGGCGTTCAATGATGCGTGAGATCAGGCCATATTCTATGGCTTCCTCGGCACTCATCCATTTGTCGCGCTCGATATCGTCGCGCACACGCTCGATAGGCTGGCCGGTTTCACGGGAAATCACTTGAGCGATACGTTCGCGCGCTTTCATGATTTCCTGGGCTTGAATGGCCATATCGCTGGCCTGACCACCGGCGCCACCGCTGGGCTGGTGAATCAGAAAACGGGTTTGTGGCAGGCATACGCGGCGCTCGCGAGCCGCGCCCAGGAACAGGTGGGTGGCAGCACTGCCAACCCAACCGGTACCGACCATGGTGACGGGCGAGGAAATAAAACGCACCACATCGTGGATGGCGTCGCCCGATTCCAGGTGACCACCGGGCGAGGACACGATCATGGTGATGGGGGCGGTGGATTCGGCATCCAGCGCCAGCAGCTTGCGCACGGTTTCCGAGGCGAGCTTATCCGTGATGGTGCCAAAGACCAGCACAGTACGGGCGCGGAAGGCTTTTTCTTCCAGAAAGGCGCTATCTTGAGGGCTGGTATCAGAGCGAGTTTCTTTTTCTTGGCCAAGCATGGGTGAAGACTCCAAGGGATACGTTTCTGTCTGCTAAGGAAAATCGATTGCTCGACTATATCCCGACTGATGATCAACCGGGCTTTCACTTGGCAATTTTTGTGGTTTTTTTTGTCCGGGCTGGGGGCGCCCAAGCGCGTTCCGAGCAGGCAGACAAATCAACAGCAGGGTGGTTTGCCCTGCATGTTCGTCATAGTCTCATGCTTGTTTGGTATTTGATCGGGAGAACAAGACCCTATCGTCCTGCTTCTTGGATCAGCATCCGAGAAAGGCGCTGATCTACAAGCTGTGGCTGGGCCTGGAGACCTGCCACAGAACCCCGATAGCTCATTGGAAACGCTTCTCTCAACAGTGACACGACGCCCCCTGTCACTAAAAAAGATACCTGTTGCTTCAGGCGCTTGATGCTAAAACGGGACTGCACCAGATCAGTTGCCAAGGTCGAAGAAGTCCCTGCTTAAAAACGCTTTTCCAGCTTCAGCGCGACTTCGGTTTGCTTGTATTTGAAAGCCCAGTCGATATTGCTGTTGTTGAAGGTGTGCTTCAGATACAGATTGGGCGTAATGCCTTGGAACGCAAAGCGTGGCATGCCCACGTTCAGGATATAAATCTGTTGCCGGTCCTTGCGCAGCCCACCCAAGAACAAGTCCTCGGCATCGTGACGGGTCTGCCGGTACAGTGCCGTGGCGTTGATGTTCAAGCCTGCATCAAAGGCCCTGTAAATTCCCAGATTTGCCATATAGCTGCGGCTTTGTGCGGTTTGCTGAGACTGCAGATTACGGGTGTAATTCAGGCCCCCGTAGACCACGGTTTTTGCATCGATCAGATACGAGCCGTACAAGCCTATCTGGTTCTCTTTGACGCCTTCAAAGTACTGCCGTAAATCGCCTTTGTAGGACAGGCTCTTGTGCTGGGCATTCACGCCCACTTGCAGCCTGTCGCTAAGATTGTGCTTCCAGTCCACGCGCCCACCCCAGGACTGATAGCTGGTGCGACGGTTGGTGTAATTGTTCTCGAACAAGGGCGTAATCGACAGGTCGTTTTTAGCGTCCTGATAGTTGTAGCCCGCGTAAATAATGCTGGTGTTGTCGCTGTAATAAATGTCCTTGGGCTCGGCTTGCTTGTGCTTGTCGTACAGATTGCCGTAGCTCAGGCCGCGCAGCAGCAGATTGTGGTTGCCGCTGAGCTGGAAACGCCGGTTCAAGGTCAGGTCGTAGACCATGGCCGTGGATTTGACCGGGTCCGGCATCTTGCGTACCGACGGAAAGCACCCAAAGAAATAGCAGGTGAGGAAGGTGTCTTGCTGGCCGTTTTCTTTGTTGATATTGCTGTTGTAGCCCAGGCCAATCGAGGCAGAGCCGTGCCAGGCATTGCGGTCTTGCAGGGCACCCTGAAAGCCTTCGATCACGGGTCGCACTTCATCCGGAATACCGGCAGAGGAAATCTGGCTGAACAGTTCCTTGGCTTCGCTGGATTGATAGTCCTCGAACAGTACGCGGGCCAGTTCGAGCTTGGCGCGCATCATATTGGGATCGCTTTCTTGAGCTTGGCGCAGCTTGCTGATCGCCAGGCTGTGATTGTCCTTGCTACGGGCCACCATCCCTTGAGCCATCAGCACCAAAGCAGGGTTGTGGCCGGGCAGCTCCTGATACTTTTCTACAAACTGATCCACCTTGGCCCACTGCTGCAGATTGATGGCGACATAAATGGCCGGTTCCAGATCGGTCAGCGTGGCATCAACGCTATAGGTTGTGCCGTTGATGGTGATCAGGGCCGAGGGGTCCACATCGGGCGGGGTTTCTTCCACTAAATGGGAGCGTTCGCGTTCGTTCAGATTGCGGTCGATTTGATTCAAAAGTCGGCGCGTATCGTCGTCGTTGGCTTGCACCGCGCTGGATGCCATGGCCAGCAGCAGGCACAAAAGGGGAAGGGCTCGCCCATGCATGAATGAAAACCTTGCAAGAAAAAGGGGAGATGGACGCAGGGTCCGGAGAGAAAGGGGATCGAGCTTGTCGATCCCCCTTTTCTTATGGCAACACTAGGGTGTTGTCAGAGGCGGATTACTGTTTGGCACCGCCGAAGGCCATGTCATTGGCACCGTTGGCTGGGTTGTAGTAAATACCTGCCAGGGCGTCAGCGGCTGCGCCGTAGAATTGGCCCTCAATTTTGGCTGTACTACCGCTAAAGTTTTTAGCGAAAGAGCCATCGGAAGCAATGGTTGTGCCATTAAACAAAACAGTACCAACCAGACCAGCCAGGGTACCTGTACCACCACCGTAGTTGGCGGTCAGGGTGCCTTTGGAGATACCTGCTTGAGTGCCAGGGTTGTACTGGTTGACGCCTACAACATCGTACTTGGCATTGACCAGGTTAGGCATGGCTGTAGTTGGGTTTTCGCCAGTGTAGAACACCGTGCGGTCAGCATGGCTCAGGTTCAGATCCGTGCTGCTTGCTGGAGGTGTGCCGGCTATGCGGGGAGCCCACTCACCAAAATACACTTCCTGGCCGGAAACCTTGGCAACTACTTCGCCACCGAAGTGGGGGTAGCCCGGCAGAGGATTGTTCAGTTGGCGATAGGCGTAAATTTGAGTGCCTGTTCCTACACCGCTGGTGATGGTATGGCGCCATGTTTCAGCAATGTTTGTTCCCAAGGGCATTTGAATATATCCGTTGCCATCAGCACCACCCAGCACTTGATTGGTTTGCCAAAGAGGACCGCTTTTGAAGCTCACCACACCCGATTGTTTGGTGGCGTCATATGGGTCAGTACCTGGCATGGAGATACCAGCTTCGCCTTGAGCCATCATTGTGGACTCTTTATTAGCCACTACAAATGCTTTCGAGGAACCACCAGCGACGGGGGCAGCGAAGCTGCTGGCGGAGGCCAGCAGGAAAGCCGAAACAATAGCCAGTTTTTGTACATTCAGACTTGCTTTCATTACGAACTCCATTAAGTGAAGAAAAAGGGCGTTTTTACGAAAACGACCAAAAAAACCGATTAACTTAAAAACGTGCTGTCATACCGACACGCACTGTCCGTCCAGGGGCCGGCATAGAGGTGCGGGCCATAGGGTCCAGGTAGTACTGATTAGTTAGATTGCTGATTGCCACGTCCACATTCAGGTTTTTCTGTACCTGATAGCTGGCGTAGGCATCGAACACCAAAATGGGGTTCCAGTAGTTCGTTCTGTTAAATGCCCAGCCAAGGCCACCAAAATGGCCTTCATCTTTGTTTTTCGCAGCGCTGTGATACACCGCACGTGCTCCGAGCAGTAGTTTCTTTTCCAGCAGGCGTGCACCGACATCCAGATTCAGGGAGTACTGCGGTTGCAGACTGGTTCTGGCAAAGGTGCGAGGGAAGCCTCCATCAACGCAGGCAGGAATGTTGTCGCTTCCTGCGGCTCCAGGGATGGGCATAAACGTCTGGGCGTAGTCGGCGTCGCAGAGCTGTTGCTTCAAGCGGTATGTGCCGCCAAAGTTCGCAAAGTATTTACCGCTATCCACGCGAGCTTGCAGTTCAATACCGGACATTTTCTTCTCGGCAAACTGCACGGTATTGAAGTCCCAGTCCCGGTCTATATAGTCTTTGATCCGGTTGTTGAAGTAATTGATCTTGACGTCTGCATATTCCAGGCTTGGGAAGTAGCTGCTCAGATTGTGGACATAGCCGATTTCCCAGTTGTAGGCATGTTCAGGACGAGTAGCTGCCCCGGTCGAGCGCTTGCTGCCGCCAGCCAATGCCATGGAGGATTCAAACAGGCTTGGAAAGCGTACAAATTCGTTGTAACGGGCATAAAGACGAATATCGTCTGTAATGAAGGCTGTCAGCCCGATGTGAGGAACCCAAGCATGGTCTTTTTGTTTTTTAGGTTCTTCCCATTTGTTGGGTATTTCAGATTCGTCTTGGTAAACAGGTTTGCGATTGCTTATCGAGGCAATGTATTTGTCTACTGTGCCTTTTTGTCCCTGCGCATCGGTGACTTGCTCTGTTGAGTCAATTTCGCCATTGGTAAAGGGGTTATTGGCAGTAAAACCTTTGTGACTTTCGCCAGAGGGAACAAAAACCGTTTCTTCGGTATAGCGATAGCCGTTAATTTTTCCTTTATGAAATGAATCGCCTAGTATTTCTTCAAATGATTTTTTGCTTGTATGCCCGAAAACGGCCTCCAGCATGCTCGGATCTAAATCGGAAATGAACTGCCAGTCTTCTTCATATTGCTTGTACAGGGGGAGTTCTCTTTCAATGATTTGGCCTTCGTAATCAGCAACTTCTTGGTTGCTCATTAAGCGCTGAACCTGGTAGTTATAGCCTTTCAGAGCAGGCTGAATTGCCCAGTTTTTATGCTGCTGACTACGCATTTCGGCCAGCTTGTCGTCGTACGACCAGTAGTCGCTATAGCGTGCACCAGCATTCACCTGCAGCCAGTCCACAGGCCGCCAGTCGAAGTTAAAACCAAAATTCCATTGCTGACGTGTCCCCGAGCGAGGCCCCATGTGGTTCACGCCCCAGGTCAATTCATTCAGGTGCTCGAGCTTCTCCGACGCGTCATGCTGCTTGAGCTTTTCTCGTGTGAAATCAGCCGATAAGCTCAGATCCAGAGTTGGGTGCAAAGTCATGGCGTTGCTAAGGTTCAGCCCGCTACGCCTATGGTCGGTAATTTGCAAGGCTCTGGGGATGATGTTGAAACGTCCGTCTGTATTGGGCAGCTTTTCTGGGGCGGTAGGCGGTACCCAAGCGCATTCAGAGCCGTTTGTGCCCAGGACATGGCAATTTGTGTAGTTGTCCCAGTCACCATCGCGTCCGTAATTAAGACCTTGGCCTTGAATCCCATAAATGACGTCGCCATTCTGATGACGCTCACTATCGCTTTGGGTAATCCAGGCTCCGGCCTTCAAGTTGATGAAACGACTGCCTTCGGGATTCCAGGAGTAGTTCAGGTTCCAGGTGTCTTGTTTGACCTTGCTATACGGGTTTTCGGTTTGGAGGATATTTTTTTCGCCATAGCCATCCAGGGCGTGGATGGCCCAGACCACGTTCCATGGCACGTTTTCGCCAAAGGTATGGTTGCTGCGCATGTAGCTCATATCAATGGCTTGATCATGAGGTAGGCGCAACGTGCCTTTCAGCAGCGTGGTTTCCAGTTCGCTGGATGTGTTCAGAACTTCTTCACCAGGACGGTAGTACTTGGCGATGTAGCTCACTCTGGGGAAGGAGTACGACGGGTTGTAGTCGCTATTTGCGTCCTCTTGCCAAGTGTCGTTCTCGTACTTCTCGCTACCCTTTTTACCGCTGTAATAGTTGCCGCGACTGCGGTAGCTGTAGGCGGCCAACAGGTCAAAATGTTCTTGTTGCGTGGCGATGGCCAGACGATAGGAGTGATCTTCAAAGTTGAAGTTCTTGCCGCTATTCCCGACTTTCGGCATACGGTCTGCAGAAATGTACTCAGGTAGAACAACGCTGTTGAGGCCTCCTCTATCAAAGACCGCCCCCGGAATATCGCGATAGTCCTTTCCGAAAATCCCAAAAGCCCGCTCATTCGGCTTGGTTGAATTCGTCGCTGTCTCCGCCTTCAGCTCAATCCCGAAGGTCTCGCCCGGTTTGACAATATCTTCCACCTGCAGCGTGCGGATCTGCACCGATCCGCCAATCCCGCTGGCGCCCGACGTCGCCGACACGCCTTTTTCCACCAGAATGCTGCTGATCATATTGGGATCAACATAGTTGCGGTTGGCGACCCCGGCCGGTCCCAGCCAGACTGATGTGGCCTGTTCCGTGCCGTCAATCGTCAGTGGAATGCGGCCTTCACCCTGGATACCGCGAATGTTCGGGTCCAGCGCGCCGCTATTGCGCGAGTCCCCCGCATACACACCATTCAGGCCCTTGAACAAGTCCCCCACGGAGCTGCCCTTGTATAGCTCGATTTCCTCCTTGCCGGCGTACACATTGGAGACGTCTTTCTCGAATACATCGGTTTTACCCGCCTCATCGCGGGTTTCTCGTACGACGGTAATGGTGTCCAGGCGAGTGGCTCGGTCCGTGTCATCCTGGCTCTCATCCTGACGGGAAGAGGGTGGGGCGCTGCCCACGCTTTGAGCCTGTGTCTGCCCGGCCCAGGAGGCCAGAATCAAGGCATACACCAGCGGCTTGAGCGCGTGTTTTTTGTGTAGGGGGGAAAGGGTAGCGGACATAGAACGAACCAGGGCTCCGTGTGAAAAATAACAATCTGTCGTGGGGAAAGGCTCCCGTTTGCTGGCCAGGTTCACCCCTTGTCTCAAAAGGTGGGGAATGGCACGGGGATATTATTCCTATTAATGAGAATAATTATCACTTAGATTGATATGCGGGACGGAGCAATTCCTATGCAGAACCGGAAATCCGCTGCAATGGCAGGAACTTGTCAAAGCAGAAGGGGAACTTTTCAGGGAGAGGGCCGCAGGGGGCGGCCCGAAAAGAAGGGTGGGCCTCTATGAATAAAGAGGCCGAAAACAGCGGAAATACAAGGGTTTAGGCGCGCTTGTTGCCAAAAATGGATTTGGGTGAGCGGCCAAAGTAGCGTGTAAAGGCGACGGAAAAATTATTGGGGTATTTGTAGCCCACTTGCCAGGCAGCCTGGGCCACTTGTTGGCCGGACTCCAGCAAGGTATAGGCTTTGCGCATACGCAGTTCCAGCAGCAGGCCGATAGGCGTGTTGTCGTACAGATAGCGAAAACCCTCTTTAAGCTTGTGCTCGTTAATGCCTACTGTCGTGGCCAGATACTCCACCGTGATAGGTTGATCCAGTTGCGAGCTGAGCAAATCGCGTGCTCGCTCAACCCGTTGAATATCATCTACCGACAGCGGGGCGCTGTTGGGGGCGTCGGGCGGAGCCAGGCGGTTGAACTGCTCGGCCAGCAAGCTTAGTGCATGGATTTGCAGGTTCAGCCTGTGGTGATGAATGGGCTGCTCCGGGGTGCACGGCTGCATATAGCGTGCCAGTGCCGCAGCATGGGCCATGGTGGCCTGGCTGCTGGCATGAAAAGACAGACGATGCAGTCCTACGCAATCCATCAGTTGGGTGGCGCGTTCCGGGCCCACGTATTTGTTCAAGGCCGCCTCGCTGATGACCAGCCGTAATTGCGATACGGATTGGTCCTCTTGATAGTGGCGTTCCCCCCGCAGGGATCGGAAAGCTGTCACCGTGGTATGGCCTGCCTTGAACAGCAGGTCTGAACTCTCCCGTCCCTGATAGGCCGACTGTCCTTGCAGACCCACGGTCACCACAATGACACGGCCCGTATGAGGGCCGTTGCTTTCTTCAACCAGCGATCGGCTGGGGTGATAGTGCAAACGGCCTAACAAAAACCCGTGTTCCAGCTCCACGCATTCGGAATAGCAGTGGCCCAGTTCTTCGGGAAGTTGCAGCCGGACTCGGCCATCGCTCAGAGCGCGGCATGATCTGGGTTCATCCGTGGTTAAGCGATAGCCACATTTGCGCGTATTCATCATTTCTCCTGCTAAAAGCGCCTCGCATATGAATTGCTCCGTTCAGCATAGATCTTAATGCAAATAATTCTCATTAAATATATATCATTTCTAGCTGTCATGGCAGAGGGAAGGGCCATTGTGGAATTTACGGAGGGAAAAACAGTGCTGGATCGATCGCAAGGAGACGTTGTTTTGCCGGAGCAATTGTTGCAGTCGCATGCGCTGCAAGCCTGTTGGGACGCGCAATTGGCGGGCTTAAGTGCCGATGCCTTGAACCTGGCTTTGGGGTATGGGGTGTTTGCGCATCTGGATCAGTTTATCGCTGCCCAGGAGTTGGCGCTTGTGCTCAAGTGGGACGCTGACAACACCGCTTATCTGCTGGAGTTGTTGTGGAGTCTGGAACTGCTGGAGTGTCAGTGGACCTGTCCGCGACGCTATCGCAGCCTGCCCCAAACGGCGCGTTATCTGAATCCGGGTTCGGCGCAATATTGTGGCGATGCCTTGCTGTTTCGGCATGGCGTTTTGCGCCAGGTGGGCAATCAGTTGGAAGAGCTGCTGCGTAATGGCAAATCTCCTCCGGCGGATCCGGCCCTGATTCAGCAGGGTTGGGCAGCGGCGGCGCGCTCGCAAATTGCCCAGGAGCAAACGGCGGTAACGGCTGAGGTGGCCTGTGAGATTTTTGGGGCCGTGCCGCAGTTCTGGCGGGCGCAACGTTTGCTGGATTTGGGCGGTGGGCCGGGCCTGGTGGCTATTGCCTTGGCACAAGAGCAGCAGGACTTGAATGCCGTGGTGTTCGAGTACGAAGCAGCGGCGGCCGTCGCTCAGCAAAAAATTCTTGATGCCGGCCTGGAAACGCGTGTCAGCACCTTGGCCGGTGATCTGCTGGTGGACGATTTCGGGGCGGATTACGACCTGATCTGGTGCTCCTCCGTGCTGCATTTTGTGCCGGACATTCCCGCTTTGCTGGCCCGTCTGTATCGCGCCTTGCGCCCCGGTGGGGTGCTGGTGTGCTGTCACGCCGAAGTGCATAAGGAAGTCAGCAAGGCCAAACGGATTTTGCATTACTACCTGCATATGCGTATGCAAGGCCGCCAGGTGCTGCCGGAAGGGCAGTTGGCCCAGTTGCTGGAACAAGCCGGATTTGATGAGGTTCAGCAGTTTGATGAGGTGCGCTTTCCGGTTGCGCCCGTCACTGCATTGATTGCGCGCAAGGCGTGCAAAGGGTGATGAGAATGAAGACGTGGAAAGCGTGGGGGGCACAGCTGCTGTTTGGCTGGATGAATCTGGTGCTGGCTGTCCCCAGTATTTATTTGATGCTGGGCCTGCCCCTGGTGATGCGCCAGCATGGCTGGTCCGGCACCGAGATAGGCTTGTTTCAGTTGGCGGCCTTGCCCGCTGTTTTCAAGCTGGTGCTGGCCATGCCGGTGCAGCGCGTTCGCCTGGGGGGCGGGCATTTTGTGCATTGGCTGTGGTTGATGGCGGTCTTGTTGCTGGCTTTGTATGTAGGCATAGGCCGCGAGAATCTGATTGATCAGCGGACCCTGCTGTTTGCCCTGACGTTTGCCATCAGCATTGTGGCGACCTGGATGGACATCCCTTTGAATGCCTTGGCCGTGCAATACCTGCCGCGCGAGGAACAGTTGCGTGCGGGCAGTATTCGTTCTGCCGCCTTGTTTCTGGGCGCGATTGTTGGGGCAGGGGTGATGGTGCTGGTGCAGGCCCGCTGGGGTTGGCGGGCACCGTTCGCCTTGATGGGCCTGGGGCTGGTTGTGGGTTGTTTGCCCTTTGTGTTTCTGCGCTCTAAAGCGGGCTTGCACGTGGCAGAGGCCGAGCAGGCGCCGCCTGGTTTTGTCGCTGATTGGGTCAGTTTTTTTGGGCAGGAAGGGGCCAAGCAATGGACCAGCTTGCTGCTGACCAGCTTTCCCTTTATTGGTGCCGTCTGGTTTTACTTGAAACCCTTGATGCTGGACCAGGGCATGCCCCTGGAAGAGGTAGCCTGGACGGTCGGGATTGCTGGTGGCATTACCGGTGCCGTGTTCAGCCTGATTGGTGGTCGTTTGGCCTCATTCCTGGGTGCCGCGCGTGCCATTCCTATTTATCTGCTGGCGGCTTTGCTGTCTCTGGTTTTGCTGATGGTCTCGGTCTGGGCCAAGCTGGGCCCGGTGTGGCTGATCAGCAGTGCCCTGTTGATTGCTGCCAGCATGGGGGCGGTGTCGGCCTTGCTGTTTGGCCTGACTATGTTTTTCACCCGTAGACAGCGCAATGCTTCCGACTACGGTTTGCAGTCGACCATCTTCACCTTGGCGCGCATGGCTGTCCCGATTGCGGCGGGCATTGTGCTGGACCGCTTCGGGCAAGTCGTCATGCTGGGTGCCTTGACCTTAGGCGTTCTGTTCGCCTTTGTACTGGCTTGGCGCGTCCGCCACAGCGTTGGTGCCAGCACTGAAGTGTTGCTGCGCAGCCAGTAAATCCTCTGCTGAAAACGCCGGCGTACATAGGCTGCGTTGGCGTTCATCGTTTTTGCTCCGTTTTGCATAGAAATTAGAGCCCGAAGGCCATTGTGTCATTTTCAGTCATATTTGAGAATAAGTCTTGTTCGTATTTATATGTATTTAACCAGGAGTCATGATGACCTTGCCCCCTTTAGTTGAACCCGGTGAGCCCTTAAGCCGCGAAGAGGTGAACCGTTATAGCCGTCACCTTTTGATTCCCAATGTGGGCATGGAAGGCCAGCGCCGCATCAAAAATGCCAAAGTGCTGGTCATCGGGGCGGGGGGCCTGGGTTCGCCCACCTTGCTGTACTTGGCCGCGGCCGGGGTGGGCACACTGGGCATCATCGACTTTGACCGGGTGGATGAATCCAACCTGCAGCGCCAGATCATTCACACCGTAGACAGCATTGGCGAGCTGAAAGTGGAAAGCGCCAAGCGTGCGATTCACCAGCTCAACCCCCACATCAAGGTAGAAACCTATACCGACCGCTTGGAACCGGATATGGCGGTCGAGCTGTTCTCGCGCTACGACTTGATTCTGGACGGCACCGATAACTTCGCGACCCGCTATCTGGTCAATGATGCGTGCATGCTGGCCGACAAACCCTATGTCTGGGGTTCGATTTTCCGCTTTGAAGGCCAGGTCTCGGTGTTCTGGGAAAACGCGCCCGGTGGCATAGGCTTGAACTATCGTGATCTGTACCCCGAACCGCCACCCCCCGAGCTGGCTCCCTCTTGCGCGCAGGGCGGGGTGTTTGGTGTCTTGTGCGCCTCGATTGCCTCCATCATGTCCACCGAAGCCATCAAGTTGATTACCGGCATTGGTGATCCTTTGATCGGTCGTCTGATCGCTTATGACGCATTGGATATGTGCTACCGCGAACTGCCTATCCGTCGCCTGCCCAATCGTACGCCGGTCACTGAGTTGGGTGACTACCAAACCTTCTGCGGCCTGAACCCACCTGCTGATGCTATGGCCATTCCCGTGCCTGTCATGACGGTGTTGGAGCTGAAAGAACGGCTGGACCAAGTGCAAGCCCCCGTCCTGGTGGACGTACGCGATCCCAATGAATGGGAAATCGTGAACATTCCTGGCGCCATTCTGATGCCCAAGTCTCCCACCGTCGCTGCCGAGATTCTGGCTGCCTTTGGTCCGAATGCGGATCTGGTGATCTCGTGCCGCTCCGGTGCGCGCTCCAAGGCCGTGTGCGAAGAGTTGATCAAGTTGAATGCCCCCAAGGTGTGCAATCTGGAAGGTGGCGTGCTGGCTTGGGTAGAGCAGGTCGCTCCCGAATTGGCGTCTTACTAAGTTCGGGAAGGAGCACATCATGGCCTTGCAGATTCGTCGTTCTGCCTTGGAACAAGTTCTGAATCATGCCAAGCAGGATCACCCCATCGAGGCATGCGGACTGATTGCCGCCCAGGAACGCTCGCTGGTGGCTGAACGTGTGCTGCCCATGCAAAACCGGGCGGCCTCGGAGGTGTTTTATCAGTTCGATTCGCGCGAGCAATTTCAGGTCTACCGCCGTCTGGATGAGGACGATCAGGAGTGCTGCGTGATCTACCACTCTCATACCGCCAGCCAGGCGTTTCCCAGCAAGGACGACATTGATTTTGCGGGCCATCCCGAACTGCATTACCTGATCGTGTCCACCTGGGATCAGGCCACGGTGCCGGTTCGATCCTTCCGGATTATCGATGGCGGTGTGACCGAAGAAACCATTGTGATTGTCTAGGGAACAGCGTCGCTCCTAAGGGGGCGTGCGTCCCGGCTGTTGGAAACCACTATTTCAAAGGAGTTTTAAGCATGTCCATTTCAGTCTCTATTCCGACCTTACTGCGTCCATTGACGAATGGCGAGAAGAAAGTCCAGGCCCAGGGCACTTCGGTAGGCGAAGTGATCGAGCATCTTGACGGTCAGTTTCCCGGCATCAAGGCACGTCTGATGAGCGGCGAAGACCTGCACCGTTTTGTGAACATTTACGTAAACGAAGAGGACATCCGTTTCAGCAATGGCCTGAAAACCGCCACCTGCGCTGGCGACAGCCTGACCGTACTGCCTGCCGTGGCAGGGGGCTAAGACCGCCTGGTCTGGATTTTCATGGTGCAAGTGCTGGTTTCTGCAATCAGCACTTGGCGTGTGCATCACTCTGGTTTGGAACTATGTCTGAATTACTACATGGCTGCGGATTACGTTGGCAGATGGGCTCACCGCCCCCGTACTGGCAGGGCTTGCCCGCTGCCTTGAGCCGTCAGGCCCGATTGCTGGGTTTGTCCGAGCAAACCGCAGGCCAGCAAGACGAAGCAGCATTCAGCCTGCATTCGCCTGATTTTGGAACGATTAGCACGCGTCTGGAAACCGAGGCAGGCGGCATGACGCAAGCCGCGATCAGCGAGCTGAGCATGCAGGCTGCCAGCGGTATCTTGTCCGTGCATGGACGCTCCAGTGGTCCGTCGGGTACCTTGGGCCTGGATTATCTGGCTGTACTCAGTTCAGCCATGAGCTTGCAGGCGACCTTGGCAGCCGCCTTGGGCCAGTTGCGTGGCGGACGTTTCTCCACGGTGTCGGTCTCGCCCTTGGCTTGTGGCTTGCTCAGTATCGGTCAGTATCTGGCCGGGGCAACGGCGGCCCAGGATCCCGAGCAGTTATTGGCAGGCAGCTACGATCCCGGCTTGCGGCCGCCCTTTGTCTCGCAAGACGGTGTGATCTTCGAGTTGGAAACGCTGGACCCCCGACCCTGGCGCGCCTTTTGGGAAGCGGTGGGCGTACCGGCTGATTTGGCTGGTCAGGCCTGGAAAGCCTTTTTGCTGCGTTATGCCAAGGCGGTGTGCCCTATGCCAGAGACGTGTTTACGCCGTTTGCGAGCGTTGAACTTTGCCCGCTTGCAGGAATTGGCCGTGCAAACAGGAATGGCCATTTTGCCGGTGCGTACACCGCCTCAACGCCAGAGCGATAGTGATTATGCGGCCTTGGCCGGTCTGTGGCAGCATCAGATTCATGCCGCGTCTGACTCCTTCTTGCGCACCTTGCCGTCTAATGCCGATTTGCCCTTGCGAGGTTTGCGGGTAGTGGAGTCTTGCCGCCGGATTCAAGGGCCGATTGCCGGTCATTTGCTGGCGCTCCTGGGGGCGGAAGTGATCCGTCTGGAACCGCCCGGTGGCGATCCCTTGCGTGCTATGCCGCCTTGCGTGGATGGTTGTTCGGTGCGTTTTGATGCGCTCAATCAACTCAAGACGGTGCAGGAAGTGGACATCAAGTCGGCTCAAGGCCGCCAGGCCATTTACGAGCTGGTGAGTCAGTCCGATGTGTTCCTGCATAACTGGGCGCCGGGCAAGGCGGCCGAACTGCAACTGGATGCTCAGGACTTGCATGCGGTGCGCCCGGATCTGGTCTACGCCTATGCGGGCGGTTGGGGGCAGGAGCAAGTGGACGCACCGGGCACGGACTTCACGGTGCAAGCCTGGTCGGGCATTGCTCACACCATTTCTCAAACCTCGGATGCACGGGGTGGGTCTTTGTTTACGGTGCTGGATGTGCTGGGCGGCGTGATGGCCGCGCTGGGTATCAGTGCCGCCTTGCTGCGCCGGGGCCTGAGCGGGTCGGGCTTGCGGGTAGACAGTTCCTTGCTGGCCACGGCCGATCATCTGGCCCAGGCCGCCTCTCCTATTAGTAAAACCGGCGTGTCGGCGGTGTTCCAGACGGGCGATGGCTTTATGGTCATCGACTGCCAGGATCAAACGCATTTGCACGCGCTGGCCGGGTGGCTGAATGTGTCGCCCGATGCCGTTTGGACGGTCTTGCCGGATCGTCTTCTGTCCCAGTCTGCCCTGAGCCTGGAGGCGCAACTGGATGTGCTGGGCATACCGGCTCGCCACGTCCCAGGCAATCTGGCGCAACTGCGTGCTGATCCACGCCTGGCGTCCCATTTCCATGACAAGGGCTATTCGTCTGTTAATTCTCCCTGGAGGTTTGTATGAATCACGCTGGCATCATCGATCTGGTCCCCGCGTCATTGCGCCAACGCTGGATAGAGGACGGTACCTACCCGAACAAGCCGGTCTTTACGCTGTTCGCGGAAAAAGCCCAGGCCCATCCGGACAAGCTGGCGGTGCTCTCGCCACAAGGCAATATCAGCTATAGCGCCTTGATGGACGCGGCCTTGCGTCTGGCAGCTAATCTGCGTCGTGCGGGCATTATGGCGGGCGATGTGGTGGCCTATCAGCTTAGCAACCATTGGGTGTGCTGCGCCATTGACCTGGCCGCCGCCGCGTTGGGGGCGATTGTGGCGCCTTTCCCACCCGGACGGGGCAAGCTGGATATTCAATCGCTGGTGCGTCGTTGCGATGCACGGGCGGTGATTGTGCCGCATGAATATGCAGGCATTGATTTGTGCGACGTGATCGAGTCCTTGCGGCCGACGTTGCTGTCCTTGCGTGTTCTGATCGTGCAAGGCCCATCGCGTCCGGGCTGGATGACCTTGGATTCCCTGTTCGAGGGCGAGCCTTTGGCCTTGTCCGAATTACCCGAGGTGTCCCCCAATTCGCCTGTACGTTTGCTGGTGTCCTCCGGTACCGAATCCGAGCCCAAGCTGGTGGCGTATTCGCACAATGCCCTGGTGGGCGGGCGCGGCCGATTCCTGCAACGCATTTCCCCCAATGATGTGGAGTTCCGGGGCATGTATCTGGTGCCGCTGGGCTCGTCGTTTGGCTCTACGGCCACCTTTGGCGTGCTGTGCTGGTTAGGTGGTTCTTTGGTGGTCTTGCCCAAGTTTGATGTACCTAGTGCGATTGCCGCCATCAATGCCTTCAAGCCTAGCTTCATTCTGGGCGTGCCCACCATGTTCCAGCGTATTGCGGCAGCGCCCGAGCTGGAAAAAGCCGATAAAGCTAGTTTGCGCGGCTTGATTGTGGGCGGCTCCGTCATTGACGAAGTGACCGTGCGCCGTTGCGTGGAAGCGTTTGAGTGCGGCTTTATCAGCCTGTACGGCTCGGCTGATGGGGTGAACTGCCACAACACGCTGGACGATCCCATCGACGTGGTCTTGAGCAGTGTGGGGGCCCCCAATCCGCAAGTGTGCGAGATCCGTCTGATTGATGACGAGGGTGCCGAAGTGCCGCACGGTGAAGTAGGCGAAATCACTGCACGCGGTCCCTTGAGCCCCATGCAATATGTGAATGCCCCGGAGTTGGATGCGCAGTATCGGGACGAGCAGGGTTGGGTGAAAACGGGTGATCTGGGCTATATCAATACGCAAGGGCAGTTGGTGTTGGCCGGTCGCAAGAAAGACATCATCATTCGTGGTGGCGCCAATATCAGTCCGGTGCAAATTGAAGGGCTGGTCATGGCTCACCCGGATGTGGTTACCGTGGCGTGCGTGCCGGTCCCCGATGCGGACCTGGGCCAGCGTATTTGCTTGTGCGTGACGCTGCGGGAAGGCGTGCCGCGTTTCTCCTTGAAAGAGATCACCGACTTCTTGCGTGAACAGGGTCTGGAAGTGAACAAGCTGCCCGAGTATCTGCGTTTTTACCGCAGCTTGCCGCTGACGCCGGCGGGCAAGATTGACAAGCGCGCCTTGGCTGCTGACGCTGCCGCTTTAGGTTCCGGGGCCAAGACTGCAGCAGGGATCGCCGCATGAGCCACTTTGCTATTTCCAGTGCGGCCTTGAGCCGCAAGCTGCGGCAGTTTGTGGATACCGAGATCATTCCTAACGAGGGCATTCTGGCCCAAGGGGACAATCTGGCCCGCGAGCTGACCCTGGACCTGACACGTCGCGCTCAACAGGCGGGCTTGTTCGGCATTTTTTACCCCATGCATCGTGGCGGTCGGATCGCCAGTTTGGTCGAGTACTTGCCCGTCGCCGAACAGGAAGGGCGCTCCGAATACGGCCCTGGCATTTTCGGGGCGGACGCTACGCTGGACGCGTATATGTTGAGCCATCATGGCTCGGCCAGCGTCAAACAGCGTTTTCTGACCCCTTTGCTCAAGGGCGATGCGGTGTCCAGTTACGCCATGTCCGAGCCGGACAGCATTGGTTCCATTCCGGCCACCATGCAATGTCAGGCTCGCCTGAAAGACGGGCAATGGCATGTGAATGGCCGCAAGTGGTTTATTTGCCGGGCGCAACTGGCCAGCTTTGCGACCGTGGTGGCGCGCAGCGCGGATGGCCCAGTGAATGAGTCCTTGTCCATGGTGATCGTGCCCACAGACGCGGCGGGCTTTAAAGTCGTACGCCCCTTGCCTTTGCTGGGTCGTTACCAGGGGCAAAACGAGTTGCTGTTCAACAATGTGACCGTGCCAGAGGACTATGTTTTGGGCAGTGCCGGCCAGGGCATGGCCCTGATGCAAAAGCGTCTTGCCTTGGGCCGCATTTTGCGATCCGTGCAATGGTTGGGCCTGGCGCAACGTAGCTTTGACATCATGTGCGAGCGCATTCATTCGGAGCGCGGAGAACTGGCTCGTCTGGCGGACAAGCAACTGGTTCGGGCGCGGGTCTATCAGGTGTACCGCGCCATTACCTCGGCCCGTTGCTTGCTGCGCGAAGCGGCTGTCAAGTTCGATGCGGGTTTACCCAATTCGGTGGAGGTGAATGTGGCCAAGCTGGCGGCGTCGGATGCGGTCAGCGAGGCGGCAGACTCCGCCATCCAGATCATGGGGGCCGAAGGGTTGGCCGATTGGAGTCCCTTGTCCGGCATCTACCGGGCAGCGCGTACCACGCACATTCTGGATGGGGCGGACGATGCCTTGATCAGCACGGTTGGCAAGCACTTGCTGCAAGCGCACTCCGCCATTCAAGAGACAGTAGAGATGAACAAGGCAGTCGCATGATGTTATCGACACGGGCAGGTCGTTCACCCTGGGTGCTGGCCAGTTTGATGACGCTGGCGATGGGCATGCCCATGATGGTGTTTTACGCTATCGGCGTCCTGGGTCCACAAATCATTCAGGATCTGGACATCTCGCGCGAACAATTGGGCTGGTTGACCACCAGCACCTTTGGTCTGGCTGCCTTGCTCTCGCCGTGGGCGGGGGCCTTGGTGCAGCGCATGGGTAATCGGCAAGGTTTGTTTTTGCTGTTCCTGCTGGTGGCCATGTCCTTTAGTTTGATCGCGGTATTGCCGGGTTTCTGGGGCGTGCTGACAGCCTTGCTTTTGTGCGGCCTGGCGCAGTCCTTGGCGAACCCGGTGACCAATCAGGCCATTGCCCAGTTGGTTCCGGCAGAGCGCAAGGCCGGGCTGGTCGGTATCAAGCAATCCGGCGTGCAGGCTTCGGCCTTGCTGGCCGGTTTGGTCTTGCCCACCCTGGCCTACAAGCTGGGGTGGCGGGGGGCGTTTGTGGTGTGGGTGCCTGCCATGTTGTGCCTGTCCTATTTTGCCTTGCAGCTTTTGCCTGCCAGAGCCAATACCGTCGCCGCCAGCATGTCTTGGCGTTTGCCTTGGCCCAGCCCACAGCTTTGGCTGTTGATGGCTATTCAGTTGTGCGCGGGTCTGGTGCTGTCGTCCTTCATCACTTTTCTGGGCGTTTTTGCCCAGCAGTTGGGTGTGTCGCCGTACTGGATCGGGATGCTGGTCAGTGGCTTTGGGGTGATGGGGATTGTGTCCCGCGTTCTTTTGACGCCTATCGCCGCCCGCTTCGGCGATGAAACCTTGCTGCTTGGCATCCTGTTTGTGATCCCGGTTGTGGCCTTGTTGCTGATGATGATGGCCGCCGCGGATAGGCTGTGGCCCTTGGGGGTAGGGGTTTTGGTGATTGGCTTGACCCTGGTTGCGACCAATGCCATTGCCATGAGTATGTTGTTGCGTGATGCCCGCTTTGGTGCTCCCGCCCGCACGGCAGGGCTTTTGTCCGTCGGGTTTTTTGGTGGCTTCGCCTTTGGCCCGCCCTTGTTTGGCGTGCTGCTGCGCTCGCCTGAAGGTTTTGCCGCCGCCTGGCCGTTTTTGATGGGTATTTTGGTGTGCGCCAGCTTGTTGTGCCTGATTCTGTACCAGGTGCGTCGCATCGCGAAAGGAGAGTGATGCAATGTCTGTCGATGTCTTGGGATCAGTCAGCATACAGGCTATCTTTGCCAATATGGATCAGGTTGCCGAGCAATGTGGGGAGCAGTTTCCCTTGTTCAGACAGTCCTCGTCCGAGCAATGGACCTTGTCGCGGCGTGGATCCTGGTTGGGGGGCTTCTGGGCTGGATTATGGTGGCGACGTGCCCTGATCAGCGGTCGGGAGCAGGACAAGCGCCAGGCGCTGCGCTGGAGCCAGAAGCTGCAAGTCTGGCTGCAAGAGCCCAGTATCAATCGCAGCTTTGTGTTCTGGTATGGCGCTGGCTTAGGCAGTATCTGGCATGGGAGTAGGCAGGCGGAAGCGAATGTAGATCTGGCGGCCCAAGCCTTGCTGAACAGTTTCGATGCCTCCAGTGGCTTCTGGCCCCTGGGTTCTGGGATGGGGGGCGGAGAATCAGGTAATCACATGTTGAATGTGGATGCGTTGGCGCCGACGCTGTTGGTGTTGAATGCACAGGGTGGGCCGGTGGCGCGTCAATTTGGGCAATGGCATGTGGATGCTTGTCTGCGTTACTTGCAAAAGCGTAGTGGAGCCTGGCGCGATACCGTCTTGCTACGCGGGAACGATGTGCTGGCCGAGCAGGGCGCTCAAACCTGGCAACGAGGGCAAGCCTGGGCCATGTTGGGCATGGCAAGCGCCACGCGACTGTACGACAGAGCGTCCTATGCTCACGCGGCTTTGAAGGCTTGTCGCTATTGGCACGAGCGTTGGGGGAAATATGCACATGGCTTTTTGAGGCAGAAGTCCCCACTGAGTCCGGTGGACCGCTCGGCCTGGGCGATTGCTTCTTTGGCTATGTATGAGCTGTGGCAGATTTTGCCGGAGCAACCATGGCTGCACGAGCAATCGCGCCTGTATCTGGATGCCTTGCTGACCCCTGAGTTAAGTGAGACAGGTCGTTTTGTGGGGCATCTTTATAAGGTTGCGCCGGGGCAGTCGGAGTTAGTGGAGTCGGCTTGCGCCAGCTTCTTTTTGCTGGAGGCTTTGTTGGCGCATTTGGCTTGATGGACTGATAGCTCGGTTACTTGCCCCTTTGCGTGATCGAGGGGGCCGCGCGATCGATGGTGTACGTTTCCTGGCGTAAGGCCGGTCCATAAAACGAGGATGCCAAGCACGATTGCCGTACGCAATAGCAATATCTCGTCGTGCAGAAAAAAGCAGGCCAACACACAGAAAGGGTGTTGGCCTGCATGGCATTGGGCGATGCAGCGAATCAGGAAATCTGTAAGGACCCTGTTGCACCCATCAGCAGGTCGATCACATCCGGTGCGGTAATAATTTCAAAGCGTGGGTCCATCTGCTCGGCGCTTAGACCGTTATGCACCATGCAGGACTTGCACACAGCGATGCGTCCACCTTGCTCCAGATACTTCTTCAATAGATCTGCTGCCGGTTCAAAAGGCTCGCCAATACGGATCGGGTCAGCGGCGCCGGGTACACCCAGGGCGACCCCTTCAGCCATCAGAATCAGGCAGGCGCTATGTCCTTTCTGAACGGCATTGACCGCCATGGTCAGAGCCACGGTCACTTTGTCGGGATTGCCCTGGGCATGAAACAGCGTGGATACGAAAGCAGCGGGTTTAGGCATCACAGTTCTCCTTGTTTCCGGTTCAAGACTTGAATTCATTAAAAGCGGCAACCGCATTGGCGGCGTACATCACGGACGGGCCACCGCCCATATAAATGGCAACGCCCAAGGCGTCATGGACTTCCTCCAGGCTGGCATTCATGTGCGCCAGTGCCTTGCTGTGAAAGCCAATGCACCCTTCGCAGCGCGTGGCCACGCCAATTGCCAAGGCTATCAGCTCCTTGGTTTTGGCATCAATAGCGCCACCGCTCATGGCTGCCTTGCCTATTTCCCCAAAGCCCTTCATGACATCGGGTTGTGTCTGGCGCAGTTGCGCCAGATTGCTGGAAATACCGTGGGTTAATTGTTTGTAGCTGGTTTCACTCATGCGTAAGGTCCTTTGTACTTAACAAAAGCAAAGAAATGCTGAAATTATTGACTGCATTAATTCAGTATATGCTAAATTAAGATTTATCTAAATTAATGCGTAAAAAAGTTGGATAAACCATGATGCAACGCAAATCCGACATCGAGCTTTTGCAAGAAAGTGCTGATCAGGCGGCCGCCTTGTTGCAGGCGGTAGGTAATCCCAAGCGTCTGGTCATTTTGTGTCTGTTGATTCAGCAAGGCGAGATGAGTGTGGGAGCCTTGAACGAGATGGTGACGCTTAGCCCTTCGGCCTTGTCGCAGCATCTGGCACGCATGCGCCAGGAAGGTTTGGTCAGCTACCGGCGCGAGGCGCAAACCCTGTATTACCGGATTGAGGACCCGAACGTCGCCAAGTTGATTGGCACCTTGAAGGATATTTTTTGTCCCTGAACTGGCGGGTGTTAGGGGGCTGGGCAGCATCAGTATCCTGCGTGTAGGTACCTTCACCCGCTCCGTTTTTTCCTTACTTTTTTGTTGAGAGGATGAGTCATGAAAAGCAACGTCGGTAGTGTAGATCGTATTATCCGTATCCTTGTCGGTGTGGTGTTGATTGCGCTGGCAGTCACGAATGTCATCGGCTGGTGGGGTTGGCTGGGCCTGATTCCCCTGATCACGGGCCTGGTTGGTTTTTGCCCCTTGTACCCCATGCTGGGTCTGAGCACCTGCCCGCTGAAAAAGCGTCAGTAAATCAGTCCCTATTGCCTGATAGCGGGGCATCCCCGCCTGCTCCTTGGGAAGGTTTATCCTGCTCAAGGAGCTTTTTTATTGCCTGAAAAACTGCTTTGGAGTTTGTACGATAACGCAGGCAGTGCGCCAGTCCTGTTGGAGTGGGGAGCGAAAGATGAATAAAGAAGATATTTCCAAAGCAAAGAACCCGGACTTGCGGGCGTCCCTGGCCGCCTTGGAGCGTGCCGCACAGTCGGCACGTTTTGTGGCCATGCAAACCAATACCTCGGTGGTGTTGGTGGAGAACGGTAAGATGATCAAGCTCTCGGCAGAGCAATTGCGGCAGGAAGTCTGCAAGAGCTGATGATACTTGGTTGCTATCGTGGTTCTAGCCTGACCACACCGTATTTTTATTTCTGCTCAGCGGCCAATTTCTTGACGTGCTCAAGAGGGCGATGGGTCTTGTAGAGCCTGGGGGTGGTCGGATGAATATCGACATAGAGCATTGAATCAGCCAGGAAGCAGGCCGGCAGACTGAGTGGCTACTTCAGTCTGCCAGATATTCTTGTCGTAGAGATCGGCTTCAGACCATGCCAACATCCTGTCCTGTATCTGGGTATTGGCTCAAGGTCGCCAAAAACTCCGAAGGTGGATAGGCAAAGGTCTTTTTAAAGGCTACTGAATAAGCGCTCAAACTTTCATAGCCACTTTCCAGCGCCGCCTGCGTGATGGACTTGCCTTGCAGCAGCAACTGGATCGAGGCCATCAGCCGCATCTGTTGCCGCCATTTCCCCAGATTCATCCCCGTGCTTTTCAGAAAACGCCGATGCAAGGTTTTCGGCGTCAAGGCGTATTGCTGTGCCACCTCAATCATTGTTTGCTGCAGAGCTGGCGAGCGCACCAGATCTGCGCAAATCCGCCGCATTAAATCATCTTTCGGCCAGGGTAAATGAAAAGGCAGGGGATGGAGCACACGCAGCTCTTCGAGCAATAGCTGGCCCAGCAGAGCGTCTCGTAAAGGTGGGGCTGCTTGCGGAATCACCTGTACCAGCGCAGCAATCAATTCACGCACCAGTGGTGTGACATGGAGCACGCAATCATGGTCCGGTAACTGCGCGGCCAGAATTTCATCAATAAACAAGCCATGCACATTCACTGCGGTGGTGGCGTTGAGCTGATGCGGCACACCGGGCCGCAACCAGACGGCCGTAGTAGGGGGCACCAGCCACTGGCCGGTATCGGCCTGCACCAGCAGCACCCCTTCAGTGGCATACAAAAGATGCCCGCAGTGGTGGCTATGGCGGGGGACTTCATGCCCGGCAGGGTAATGCTCGATCACCCCGCTGACCAGCAAGGGCGAGGTATCGGAGTGAGACAAGTCCAGCGCTCGCCCACCGCGTTCAGGGGATGCGTAGCCCATATTCAGAAATGTCCAAAAAAATAAAACAAATGACTATTTTTTGATAGAAGGCCAAGTGCCTTGCAGTCTAAAGTGCTTTTATCGTCTTCATCAAGCACTTTGGGATTGGACCTGCCGTGACTCATTTGCACTTGCTATCGCTAGGCCTACTCGCCCTGACATCCGGTCGGGGTCCGTACGCCTGTGTGTGCGAATGGTCCTATCCTGGTTTCCCCAGACCCCGACTGTAGCCAGCTCCTTGGAGTAGGGAAGCCAGGTATGTCATTCCCTATATTCGAGGTTCTCATGCTGACTGATCCTTCCCACAAATACCGTCCCTTTCCTGTCGTCAACTTGCCTGATCGCCAGTGGCCCCAACGTACCCTGAACAAGGCGCCTGTGTGGTTGTCTACCGATTTGCGTGATGGCAACCAGGCCCTGTTCGAGCCTATGAATCGCGACCGCAAATTGCGCCTGTTTCAGGAGCTGGTCCGCATTGGTTTCAAGGAAATCGAGGTGGGTTTTCCGTCTGCCTCGCAAACGGATTTTGATATCGTCCGGCAACTGATTGATGAGGGCATGATCCCGAACGACGTCACGCCTATGGTCATTACCCAATTGCGTGAAGATCTGATTCAAACCACGGTACGCAGCGTGGCGGGGGCGCGTCGTGTGATTGTGCATTTCTACAATGCAATTGCCCCCGCTTTCCGGGAAATCGTCTTCAAGATGGAGGTGCCGCACATCATCGACATGGTGCGGCGCCATGTGGAGCTGTTCAAGCGCCTGACCGCCCAGCACCCGGAAACGGAGTGGGTGTTGCAGTATTCGCCTGAAACCTTTTGCATGGCAGAACTGGACGTGTCGCTGGCTGTCTGCAACGCGGCCATTGATGCCTGGGCCGCGGGGCCAACGCGACCCATGATCATCAATCTGCCCACCACGGTGGAAGTGACGACCGCGAACGTTTTTGCCGATCAGATTGAATGGATGGATCGCCATCTGGATAGACGTGAACATATCGTCTTGTCGGTGCATCCGCATAACGACCGTGGCACAGGCGTTGCTTGCGCTGAACAAGCCATGCTGGCCGGTGCACAGCGTGTCGAGGGTTGCCTGTTTGGTAATGGCGAGCGTAGCGGCAATCTGGATGTGGTGACTTTGGCTCTGAATCTGTATACCCAGGGCATCTCTCCAAACCTGGACTTCTCCGATATTTCGGCGGTGGCCCGTATTGCGGAAGAGGCGACCTCCTTGCCTATCCACCCGCGTCATCCCTATGTGGGTGATCTGGTCTTTACCGCTTTTTCCGGTTCTCATCAGGACGCGATTGCCAAGGGCTTTGCGGTGCAGAAAGAGGATGCACCGTGGCGTGTGCCTTATTTGCCAGTCGACCCTAAGGATTTGGGCCGCACCTACGACAGCATCGTGCGTGTCAACAGCCAGTCCGGCAAAGGTGGCATCGCTTTTCTGCTGCAACGCGACTACGGCATTGTGATGCCGCGCCGTATGCAGGTGGAGTTCAGTGCCATCGTTCAGCAGATAGCGGACTCCAGCGAAACGGAGTTGAACAGTCAGCAGATCTGGGAACTGTTTGAAACCACCTACCTGCAAGCCAATCAGCGTCAAGGGCACACCAGCTACCGTGCGCACCGTCTGTTCGATGAGGCGCAAGGGCAGCAGGGCATAGAGCTGCAATGCGTGAGTGCCAATGGCGAGACTGAAACCTATACCGGAACAGGCAATGGCCCGATTGCGGCGACGGTGGCGGCCTTGAATCTGCCTTTGCGTATCGACAGTTACGAGGAACGCAGTTTGGGTTCTGGTGCGGATGCGTGCGCGATGGCCATTGTGGAGGCGGTTATGCCCGGTGTGCCAGGCGTGAAATTTGGCGTAGGCAAACATGCGAATATCATTACGGCCAGTGTGGTGGCGGTGATGAATGCGGCCGCGCGCTTCGAGCAGGTGGAGGTTTAAGCGCGATCATTCTGCTTTTGTGGCCCGCAACAATGCCTTGGGTTCAAGCTGCGTCGTTGCGGACTGCAATCCGATCAGGCAGGCTGCTCGTCCTTCTGAGCGATATCTTTGTCAGCAGGCTGGTCTAGATTCACTACTTGACCCAACCAGCGTGCCACCACCTTCAGCTCATCTTCAGTAAAGCCATCGGACAATTGCCGATTCAAGTCCTGCAAGGTCGATTTGGCCTTGATGCTGGCTTCTTCTCCGGCAGGAGTCAGCGTCAAGCAAATCTTGCGCGTATCCACGTCGTCAGTCAGGCGTTGAATCAGGCCTGCTGCTTGCATGCGTTTGGACAATCCTGTAATCGCAGCCGGTGCGACTTGCAAGGCGCTGGCTGCTTCTCCCACCGTGACCGAGCCTTGAGAGCGAATCAAAAACAGCATGCCAACTTGGGCCGCGCTGATATCTGTCCAGGCCGACGGCTGCTTTTGAATCCAGCGCTGCAATGCTTTGTGGGCGTGGTTCAACAAAAAGACAAAACGTGGCTGTGATTTCTGGCTCATTTCGGCGACGGCTGGATAGGTATCGGTTAGACGTTACGAGTTCGATGCTGGGCCGGATTCGCTTTGTGCGATCAGCCAGTCGATCACTATAGGCCAAAGTGCCTCGGCATTGCGTTTACGAAAGAAGCCCATGTGACCAATATGTACCAAACCCAGCTTTTTATGCTCCAGTTGCAGCCTTTCTATAGGGGCCTTGCTTAGTGGTTCCAGCAGCCGGGAAATAGCCCGCGGATTGGCCCAAGGGTCATCATCAAACCCCAGAACCAGTAAAGGAATATCAACCTGACTGGCGCGTTGTTTGGCATCCAGCTGCGGGTCGTCATAAAAATAATGAGGCTTTTGCGTCCAGTGGCTCCATTGCTGCATGACGCCACGCGGGAGGTCCTCACCAAAGCCCAAACGCCGAGTCGGCATATAGCCGTAAAGGCCGCACAGTACGGCAGTGAGCACCCGCATGATCAGCCCCACCCGAAAGCGTTCCATAGGCTTTTCAATTAAAGCGGTAATCCCCGCATGTGACGCAATCAGGACAGCGGCTTTTACGGAGTGAGTCGCGGGGGAGATAGCAATCGCATGGCCGCCAACGCTATGACCAACAGCCAAAATAGGTAGACCATTAAAACGATGGGCGACCCAGTCTGTGACGTAGACCGCATCCTCCAGCATCCAGTCAGACATAGAAACATCGTATTGGCGTATGTCCTTCTGACGAGATCGGCCTATACCCCGGTAGTCGTAGCTCATAACAATGAAGCCCAGGCTGTTCAGATGTTCTGCAAAAGGACGATAGAAATCCTGCGGAACGGCCGTGGCGGGGTGGATGATGATGGCTGCTTTGGCATTAGCAGCAGGCCATAAGGTCGCACTGATCGGGTCTTTGCCAGCGTGCTGAATCGTCACCTGTTGCATGCCTGTCTCTAATTTTAGTTAATGTGTTAACAATATTAGAGTGGCTTCAGAAGTGAGTCAATCCTGCCTCAAAGGGGGAAGGGGATTGTTAGTGGGGTGGCGGCCAGGCCTTACATCTCTGCGACCAAGCCCTTGATTGCCTCGATATACCAGGCCTGATCATTAATCCTGTGCGTCAGAATAATTGGTGAGGTCGCCTGCGGTTCTTCTATCAAGCGATAGTGCAGATCGTTGCGCAGGCGTGCCGAGGTCGGGATCAGGCACAATCCGGAATCAGCCGCCACCAGGCCCAAGGCGGCTTGAATTTCCCCGGCCTCATAGACTTGCGCCGGGCGCACGCTGTGATCATGCAGCAGGTGCAGAACGTGGTCTGCAAAGCTGGGTCGGGGCTCTTTCGGGTAAACAATCAGCTTTTGGCCTTGCACTTTTTTCAGGCTCAAAGGCGTGTCCGAATCGGCCAGATCCGAGCTGGGTGGAATGGCCAGGGCCAGTTGCTCTTCCCGTAATACGGTTCTTTGCACCGACGCATCATTTAACCGTATTCGCCCAAAGCCCACATCAATCCGTCCCGACTTCAAAGCCTCCAACTGCTGCATGGAGGTCAGCTCCACCGTTTGCAAGTCCACTTCCGGATATTGGTGGCGTAGCTTGCGCATCAAGGCGGGCAAACCACCATACAGGGTAGAAGCCACAAAGCCTATCGACAGGGTTTGCCGTTGATGCAGCCCGATCTGTCGGGTCGTATGCACTAACTGATCCACCCGGCTCAGGATCTGCAAGGCCTGTTCATAAAATACCCGTCCGGCTTCGGTCAGCCGCAAGGGCCGGTTATTGCGTAGCAGCAGTGTGACGCCCAGCTCTTCTTCCAGCAATTGGATTTGTCGGCTCAGTGGGGGCTGGGCCATATGCAGGCGCTCGGACGCCCGGGTGAAGTTGCGGGTTTCGGCAACGGCCACAAAATATTTGAGCTGACGTAGATCCATAAGGGAAAACCATACCTAGGCTGAATTGATGGGGTTTAGTTTCTTGATTTTTAATATTTATATCAGAAACTATACCCATAAGGTATAGAACTAGACCTATTTAGTCTTGGAAATAACGGGCCTGCTTCGTGTTCAATCAAGCCATGGAACATACGCGATCTTCTCAACTATTAGCAACTCCGGCCCTGATCGAACGGGTGGAGACTTTGCTGCTGGATCTGCCTACGATCCGTCCTCATCAATTGGCGATGACGACCATGCAAGGCCAGACTTTGATGCTGGTGCGCTTGTACTGCTCGGACGGTACGGTGGGTGTCGGCGAGGGCACGACCATTGGTGGTCTGGCCTACGGCGCCGAGTCGCCCGAAGGCATGAAGCTGGCCATCGACACCTATTTCACTCCCTTGTTGCTGGGCGCCAATGCCAATGCCGTGCCTGCCATCATGGCCCGCTTGAATACGGCGATTCAGGAAAACCGATTTGCCAAAAGTGCAGTGGAAACGGCCCTGTTTGATGCCTTGGGCAAGCGCACGGGTCTGCCGGTTTCGCACCTGCTGGGTGGCCGCATGCGCGAGAGCCTGTCCGTGGCATGGACGCTGGCTTCCGGTAATACCGCCAAGGATATTGATGAAGCCGAGCGCATGTTGGCGCAGGCTCGTCACCGTATTTTTAAACTCAAGATTGGTCGCCGCCCGGTAAAGGACGATGTGGCTCATGTGGCGGCCATCAAGAAGGCGTTGGGCGACCGTGCCGACGTGCGTGTGGACGTGAACATGGCCTGGAGCCCCTTGCAGGCTCAGCATGGTTTGGCGGGCTTGGTTGATGCAGGTTGTTCCCTGGTAGAGCAGCCAGTACGGCGAGCTGATGCGCTGGCCGATCTGAAAGGTCGCTTCCCGATTGCCTTGATGGCCGATGAATCCCTGACCGGCCCGGCCTCGGCTTTTGCGCTGGCCCGTGACTGTGCCGCTGATGTGTTTGCCATCAAGATTGAACAGTCCGGTGGTTTGCGTGCGGGCTTGCAAGTCGCCGCAATTGCCGAAGCGGCTGGTATTGAAGTGTATGGCGGCACCATGCTGGAAGGCGCGATCGGTACGATTGCGGCAGCTCATGTGTTTGCCGCAGTGAACCAGTTGCAGTGGGGCACTGAGTTGTTCGGGCCTTTGCTCTTGACCGAGGAAATTCTTGCAGAGCCACTGAATTACAGCAATTTTGAATTACAGATACCTCAAGGGCCGGGTTTGGGTATCGTACTGGACGAGGATCGTGTCCAGTATTTCCGTCGCGACAAGACACACATCAGTGTTGGCTCGGCTGCCTAGGCGCAATAAGAAGCCAGTCGTCACGGCTTTGCTTGGAACACTTTTTTCAGGATATTAGGAGACACAGAATGAGCGTAAAAATTTTTGATACCCCCGATGTACAAGACTTCCTGCGTTTGGCCTCTGGCCTGGATCAGCCCGGTGGCAATCCACGCGTCAAGCAGATCATGCACCGCATCATCAGCGATCTGTTCAAGACCATTGAAGATTTGGAAATCACCAACGACGAGTACTGGGCAGCCGTGGCTTACCTGAACCGTTTGGGTACGGCCAGCGAAGCCGGTTTGCTGTCTCCCGGTCTGGGCTTTGATCGTTTCCTGGACATGCGCATGGACGCCATGGACAAGGAACTGGGTCTGGACAACGGTACCCCTCGCACTATTGAAGGTCCTTTGTACGTATCGGGCGCGCCTGTGGCCCAAGGTTTTGTTCGCCTGGACGATGGTTCCGATACCGCCGGCGAAACCCTGATCATGCACGGCGTCGTGGCTGGTGCGGACGGCAAGCCTATCGCGGGTGCCCAGGTTGAAGTTTGGCACGCCAACACCAAAGGCTTTTACTCGCACTTTGACCCCACTGGCGAGCAACAGCCCTTCAATATGCGTCGCACCATCATTACCGACGAAAATGGTCGCTACAAGTTCCAGAGCATTGTGCCCAAGGGCTACGGCTGTCCTCCGGATGGTCCTACCCAAGGCTTGCTGAACGAGCTGGGCCGTCACGGTAACCGTCCTGCGCACATTCATTTCTTTGTGACCGCTCCTGGCCACCGCAAGCTGACCACGCAGATCAACATCGACGGCGATCCGCTGGTGTACGACGACTTCGCCTACGCCACTCGCGACGGTCTGGTACCACCACTGACCGAGCACACGGATCCTGCCCGCATCGCTGCCGAAAACCTGGATGGTCCGTTTGCAGAGATCGTGTTTGATATTTCCTTGACCCCCTTGGTCGATGGCAAGGACAACCAGATCGTGAATCGTCCACGTCTGGCTGCCTAAGTCTTGCTGTAGCCCAGCGCCTGTGTTTGCCTCGTCAAACCAGGCCCTGGGCTGACTTGTTTTTGCTGTGCCTGACGTAAGGGCTAAGCCCATCCGTAGCGTCAGTGCTTTATACGGAGAACGGAGTGATCGATAAACAGGTAAGCAGTGTTGCACAGGCTTTGCAGGATGTGCAGGACGGCGCCACGATTCTGGTCGGTGGTTTTGGAACGGCTGGCATACCCACGGAGTTGATCGACGGCCTGATCGAGCAAGGCGCTCGTGACCTGACCATCGTCAACAATAACGCGGGTAATGGCGATGTGGGGCTGGCGGCTTTGCTTAAAACAGGCCGGGTACGCAAGATTATTTGCAGCTTCCCCCGTCAGGCTGATTCCTGGGTATTTGATGACTTGTATCGCAGCGGCAAGATCGAGCTGGAGTTGGTGCCACAAGGCAATCTGGCCGAACGATTGCGCGCCGCCGGTGCGGGTATCGGTGGCTTTTTCTGCCCCACAGGCTATGGCACAGAACTGGCCAAGGGCAAGGAAACACGTTTGATCAATGGTCGCTGGCATGTCTATGAAGAGCCCATTCATGGCGATGTCGCCCTGATCAAGGCCGAGCGGGGGGACCGTTGGGGGAATTTGACCTACCGCATGGCGGCGCGCAACTTTGGTCCGGTCATGGCGACCGCGGCTCGCACCACCATTGCCAGTGTGTTTGAGCTGGCAGAACTGGGAGAGCTGGACCCTGAAACCATTGTGACGCCCGGCATTCATGTGCGCCGCGTCGTGGTGGTGCCGCGCAGCCGCACAGAGGCAGGTGGGTTCAAGGCATGAACGAACAGAGCATGAAGGGGGACAGCATGACGCTTACTTATCAGCGCCGCAGTAAAGACGAATTGGCGCAGCGCGTCGCCCAGGACATCCATGACGGCGCCTACGTGAATCTGGGTATTGGCATGCCAACCCTGGTGGCCAACCATTTGCCCGCTGGTGTGGAAGTGGTGCTGCACAGCGAGAACGGTATTCTGGGCATGGGCCCGGCTCCGGCAGCCGGGCAGGAAGATTACGATTTGATCAATGCGGGCAAGCAGGCGGTCACGCTGCTGCCCGGTGGTGCGTTTTTCCATCATGCGGACAGCTTTGGCATGATGCGTGGCGGCCATCTGGATATTTGTGTGCTGGGCGCTTTTCAGGTGTCGGCAACCGGGGATCTGGCCAACTGGAGCACGGGCGAGCCTGGCGCGATTCCGGCTGTGGGTGGCGCTATGGATTTGGCGATTGGCGCGAAACAGACCTGGGTCATGATGGATGTACTGACCAAGCAAGGTGTCAGCAAACTGGTTGAACAATGCAGCTACCCCTTGACTGGCTTGGCTTGCGTCAAACGTGTGTATACCGATTTGGCGACCTTGGCTTGCACGCCAGAGGGTTTGCAACTGATTGATCTGGTGCCCGGTTTGACCCATGAAGCACTGGAAGAAATGATTGGTTTGCCCATTGCCGTGGCAATGCAAGGAGAGGGCCAATGACGGTCAGCCCTAGCGCCTTGAATACCGAGCGAGGCATGTTTCGCGTCAGCGTGCAAGGTGATCCGCTGGCCCCGGCCCTGATTCTGAGCAACTCCTTGGGTACCACCCAAGAAATGTGGGACCCGCAGGTGGCCGGTTTCGCCCAGTCCTACCGTCTGATTCGTTATGACACTCGCGGTCATGGCGGCAGCCCGGTTACTCCCGGCCCATACCGCTTCAAGGATTTGGGGCGTGATGTGCTGGCGATTCTGGACGCGTTGGATATTGAACGCGCTGCGTTTTGCGGCTTGTCCATGGGCGGTCACACTGGCTTGTGGTTGGGGGTGAATGCACCGGAGCGTTTGAATGCGCTGATCGTGTGCAATAGCGCGGCCAAAATTGGTACCGCTCAAGCCTGGCAGGAACGTGCCCAAGCGTTGCGTCAAAGTGGTGCCGCCCAGATGCGTACTCTGGCGGACTCGGCCCCTTCGCGTTGGTTTGGGGAGGCCTTCATTCAGCAATCGCCGGAGTTGGTCAAAGCTATGCAGGATGGTCTGGCCAAGCTGAACCCACTGGGTTATGCCGCCTGCTGCGATGCCTTGGCCGAGTCGGATCTGCGAGATCAGATCAGCCGTATTGCGGCACCGACTTTACTGGTCGCCGGCGAGTGGGATCCCGTCACGACGGTGGCCGATGCCCAGGCCATGCAAGCCAGTATTCCTGGCTCCAAAGTGGCCGTCGTACCGGCCTCGCACTTGTCCAATCTGGAAGCGCCCGAAGCCTTCGAGCGCGCCATACTGAATTTTTTAGCCCAGGCCTAAGTGCCCGAGCGCTTGTTTTTAGAAAGGAACACCATGCTTTATCTGGTTCACATGATTGTTGATATCCCTGACTCCCTGCCTGCCGAAGAGGCTGCCCGTATCAAGGCTGAAGAAAAAGCTTACTCGCAGGATCTGCAGCGTTCGGGCAAGTGGCCGCATATTTGGCGCGTGGTGGGGCAGTACGCCAACTACAGCGTGTTCGATGTCGAGAGCAATGAAGAGCTGCACAATTTGCTTAGCGCTTTGCCTTTGTTCCCTTATATGCAGATTTCCGTGACTCCCTTGGCAACGCACCCGTCGGCTATTTAAGTTTTACAGAAGTAAAAAGGGCCCCCACGCTGCGCCTTTGGCTTGCTGCTCCACCTCGCGGCCTGCATGCCGCTCGGATTCGCCAGGCACACAGCAGTCCGCAATGGACTACTGTGTGTCCCGGTTCATCCTTGAGGGGGCCGCTTTTCCCTTGGGGCGGCCCGGCGGTAAAAAAACTCAGGCTGTGATCCCAGCGCAGTCTGAGCACCGAGTACAGTTGAGAGTTCAAACAACAAGACTGGGGAGACAAATCGATGGGATTGAAAAGTGGATCGGCGTCGGTCTGGGTGGCTGGATTTTTGTCGGTGTTGATTGCCTATGCCGGGCCTTTGCTGATCTTTATTCAGGCTGCACAAGTAGGCCGAATTGCCGATGCAGAGCTGATCTCCTGGATCTGGGCGATTTCCATAGGCGCCGGTTTGAGCGGTTTGCTCCTGAGCGCGTATCTGAAGCTGCCCATTATTACGGCCTGGTCCGCACCGGGCACGGCCTTGCTGCTGACCCTGTTTCCAGGCATCACCATGCCTGAAGTGGTGGGGGCGTATCTGAGCGCCGCCTTGATTATCGTCGTCATTGGTCTGACAGGCGGTTTTGAAAAGATTCTTTCCTTCATCCCCAAAGGCATTGCTGCGGGCATGATGGCTGGCATTTTGCTTCAGTTCGGTATGGCGGCGTTCACGTCCAGCAGTGACATGCCCGCCACCGTCCTGGTCATGTTGGCGGTGTACTTGTTGGGTAAACGTTTCTTGCCGCGCTACGCGATTGTGCTGGTGGCCTTGTCCGGATTTGTGATGGCCGTGCTCACCGGCCAAGTACATATGGAAGCGTTCAAGCTGGAGCTGGCCCGCCCGGTTTGGGTTAGTCCGGAATTCAATATCGCGACCTTATTGAGCCTGACTTTACCCTTGGTGCTGGTCAGTTTGACGGGGCAGTATTTGCCCGGCATGGCGGTCTTGCAGTTGGCGGGCTACCCCACGCCATCGCGTCCTGTGTTGGCAGGCACCGGCTTGGCCTCGATGCTGGTGGCCTGTTTTGGTGGCATCACCATTGTGCTGTCCTCCATTACCGCCGCTTTGTGTACGGGCAAGGATGCCCATCCCGATCCGGACAAGCGTTATGTGGCCGGTATGGCCAATGGCGTGTTTTATCTGTTGGGCGGCACTTTTGCCGGCTCGATTGTGTATTTGTTCACCGCTTTGCCCGCCTCCTTGATTGCAGCCTTGGCGGGCCTGGCCTTGATTGGGGCCATTGTGGCCAATGTGCGGGTGATGGTCAGCGAAAGCGGCTATATCGAGCCGTCTGTCATCACATTTCTAACTACCGCATCCGGTATGAGCCTGTTTGGACTGGGCGCTGCATTTTGGGGCGTGGTGTTTGGCCTGGTGGCGTATCGCTTGCTTGGGTCCAGACATAAGTAAAAAAGGAAGAGACATGAATCAGTTGGCACTATCCCTTGATCACATATTGGAGCCTGTGCTGGCCGTGTTGCCACAGCGCCGCTGGGATCTGGATCGTTTGCGCGTTCTCTTGCAATTGAACGTGCCGCCAACGGTGACCGTAGTTGGTAAATACAATCACGGCAAAAGCCGTCTGCTCAATGAGTTGATGGGCAGTGATGTTTTCAATGTGGCGGATCGTCGCGAAACCGTCGCGCTGGCCGAGCACGTGCATGAAGGCGTGCGCTGGCTGGATGCGCCGGGTCTGTATGCAGACGTGGCCTTGCAGGATGATGCCCTGGCACGTGAAGCTATGGGTTTGCAGGCGGATATTCGCCTGTTCGTCCACGCTGCCAAAGAAGGCGAGCTGGACGCTTTGGAAAGCAATTTGCTGCAAGAGCTGGCCGCGGATCATCAGCGCTCGCAGCGTCAGAACCTGATGGTCATCAGCCAGATTGACCAGTTGGCCGATGACGAGCAGCAAGAGAAGGTGTTGGGTGCTATTCAGCAGCAGTGTGCTGGTCTGGCATTGCACCCGGTGTCCAGCACCCGCTATCGTCAGGGCCGTGAAGGAGGCAAGCCGCGCATGTTGGAAAAGAGCGGGATTCCCGCTTTGCAGGCTTCATTGGACGCTGCCTTGAAGCGTGTGCCGCAAGCCCGCGAGTTCGAGCGCGAAGCCTTGCTGAGCGAGCTGACGCAAGAGTTGAATGCCTTGCAGCAAGTGCAAGCGCAAAGCCTGCACAGCCTGCAGCAGACGCAAAAGCAGCAGCACATTGATTTTGTTGAAGGTCTGCACAAGATTCTGGAAGGCATCGCCAAGGATTTGGAGCCGGTAGTCAATGCGCCCGGTGTGGATCATTCCCTGGTGCCGGATACCTTCGAGTTTGGTTTCAAGATGACGGCAGGCAAGCAAGAGCGTGCCCGTTTGCAGATTGCCTATTCGCGTGCGTGTATTGCGATCAATGGTCACCTGGTGGAGTACGGTGCCGTAGGCTTGCCAGCGGCGCAACGTACCTCGGTGCGCAGTATGGATACCGTCATGATTGCGGTGATGGGCGTGTCGGTGAAGTACCGTGCGGATCTGCGCCGCATCTTCTGCGAGCAGGCCGGGCGCGACAAGCTGGTTCAGGACTTCACCCATTATTTTGAAGTCTCGGATGGCCGTGTGGCCTTGGAAAAGCAGATCGAGGCGACTGAAAACCAGCTTGAGCAAACGCGTCAGGCTTTGGAAAGTCTGTCCACCTTGGAGCATGCCTAATGTCGGTGGAAAGCACGTTTATCAAGGCGGTTGCGCAGCTCAATCCTGCCAGTCAGGATAGGCAGCCCGCTATTGCCAGGATGGAGCAGTGGCTGGCGGATTTGGGCCAGACGACGGTGGCGCAAGCCTTGTCCGGCACGGCCTTGGGCGAGCAGGGGGCGTTGGCGCAAAGTGCTCAACAATTGAATCAGCAGTTGCAGGCACAAAGAGACGCCTGGGCGGCTTCCTGGTCGGCATTGGCACCGGCTCAAGAATTAGCGGATCGTTTCCGTGATCGCATTATGCTGCTGGTGTTTGGCTCCTTTAATGCCGGTAAAAGCTCCTTGTGCAATTTCCTGGCGGATCGTTTTCGTCGTCAGGGTCATAGCGTGGATTTTTTTCGTCTGGCCGATGGGCAGATGCAGCCCATGCCTGAAGGTTTTCAGGAAGGGGCAACAGAAACCACCGTTGCCTTGCAAGGGGTATGTCTGGGCGAGAAGCTGGTTTTGCTGGATACCCCCGGCTTGCACTCGGCCAATGCTCATAACGCCGCATTGACACAGCAGTTTTTGGAAAGCACGGATGCGCTCTTGTGGCTCAGTAGTTCCAGCGCACCGGGGCAGGTTCAGGAACTGGGCGATTTGCTGGTGGAATTGCGCCGCAACAAGCCTTTGCTGCCGGTGATTACTCGTAGCGATCGAATCGAAGAAGATGAGGTCGACGACGAAATCGTCAAAGTGCTTTGTAATAAGACAGCGGATAACCGCCAGTTGCAGGAAGAGGACGTGATGACGCGGGCGGCGCAGGCTCTGAACCATTGGGGGCTGAGCCGTGATTTGCTCAAACCGGCTTTGTCCTTGTCCGTGCATATGGCGCGAAGTCAGCAGGACGAAGATCAGGGCTTGGAACAGGCGGGTTTCGAGCGCTTGTATCTGGCCGTGCAGAACCTGCTAGCGCCTGCCCTGGCCTATAAGCAGCGCAAACCTGCCGAGCTGCAATTGCACCATATTGAAGAGGCGATTCTGAGTCCTTTGATGCAAACGCTGGAGCAGGGCGCTGCTCAATTGCGTCAGCGTATTGAAGAACAAACGGTAGTTTTGCAAGGAGCCGTACAGGCCCTGACCGAAGGCACCTGGCGGCGAGTGGTGCCCCAATTGCCCGAGGTGCTGGAAAAGCATGCCGCCCAGCAGGATGTGGCTGCTGTGCGTACTGAACTTGGCCAGAACATAGGCAAGGCATTTGCAGATCTAAGCCAGACGGTTCTGGTCAACTTTCAACTGACCCAGCCGGACGTGCCGACACTGAATCTGCCTGCTCATATTGGCTATGAAGTGTTCCAGGAGCAGGGGGAAGGGCAAGCGCCGCTGATCGACTACAACCGCCTGTACATGAGCTTGAGTGATGGGGTGATGACTGGTGCCCAGGAGCTGGCGGAACAGGTAGTGGAGCAGGCTGAGCAAAGCCTGGAACAGCTCAAGCAGGAGCTGATTGGCTTGGAAAATGCCGTGGCTGATCAGGCCCAGGCTTTGGAGGCGATCAAGCGTCAATTGCACGCGGCGTGAGGTAGCATTAAATCGGTTTTGCATTGCCATGCAAAACACAGAAAACCGGCTGGATAGCGGTTAAACCTCAAGCTGATTTCATGGATTGTGGCTTATTTGTTGAAATGCTAATGAGAATTGTTAGCATTTCGATATTTGTGTTTTAAATCGAAGGTGAAGTCGCTATGATGGTTTGTATAGCATCCAAGCCTTAGCCAAGAGCCGTTTTACGGCTCTTGGTGTCTGTACTAGGCAAACCTGGATTGCGTAATTTTCTGGGGGCGCACGGCGATGAAACCGAAAACAAGCCACTACTTTTCACCCAATAAGGGAAGCTCGCCTAACTGGCGCCAACACCTGCGCCTGTGGGTTGGACTCATCATCTCCATGGGGGGCGTCTGGGCGATCTGTCATCAGTTCTGGCTGTACGCACAAGATCACCCGGTGGTCTTGCAGGCCCTGCTAGGCGGCTCCATCGCGGCGTTGGCCACGGCACTGGGGACTGTGCCCGTCATGTTTTCTCAAACCATGTCGCAGCGCACCCAGGATACGCTATATGGCTTTGGGGCAGGGGTGATGCTGGCCGCTTGTGCCTTCTCCTTGGTTTTGCCGGGTCTGGAAGCGGCAGAAAAGCAGCAGGTGTTTGGCGGTGGTGCCTGGGGGGCGGGCGTAGCAGTGGGCTTTTCCATCTTGCTGGGGGCCGCGGCCTTGATGCTGCTCGATCGCATTCTGCCGCACGAGCATTTCATTAAAGGGCGCGAGGGTCCCGGTAATGCCTCATCGACCAAGCTGCGCCGTACCTGGCTGTTTGTGATCGCGATTATGCTGCACAACTTCCCAGAAGGTTTGGCCATTGGTGTGGGCTATGTGGGCAATGAAGGGGTGCGCGCCAATGCGCTGGCCACGGGTATTGCCATTCAGGACGTGCCTGAAGGCTTGGTAGTGGCGCTGGCCTTGCTGGCCGCCGGTTACAGCCGTACTTTCTCTGTTGTGTTGGGCATGGCCAGTGGTTTGGTTGAGCCGGTCGGTGCGGTGCTAGGGGCAGTGGCAGTCAGCAGTTCGCTGGTGCTTCTGCCTTTTGGTCTGGGCTTTGCGGCGGGTGCCATGCTGTTTGTGATCAGCCACGAGATCATTCCCGAATCGCACCGGCAAGGACATGAAACCTTTGCGACGGGTGGTTTGATGATCGGCTTTGTCTTGATGATGCTGCTGGATACTGCTTTAGGATAAGCAGGTTCGCAAAAAAAATAGCCTGAAACAAGACGAGCTTGTTCAGGCTATTTTTTTGGCTTTGGCTTTGGCTTTGGCTTTGGCTTTGGCTTTGGCTTTGGCTGTAGATCCGCGCATGAATGCCTGGCAAGATTGTTCCCGACAAGGTTTTTGCTTTATTTCTGCTGAACCCTGCATGGTCACGGCGCAGCAAGCAGCCCAAACATCAGTTAATAAAGACCTATACTAAGGCGCCTGTTTGGGGCAGCCCCGAACTTATTTTTTTATCCCGCCTCGGCACAGCATCTTGTATCTGTCCAGGCGCTTCTTTAGCAGTGATTTCCAGCATGCTACGCATAGAAAATCTCAGTAAAAACTATGGCGACTACCCCGTTTTCAAGGGGCTGACTCATACCTTTCAGCCTGGCTGCGTGGCGCTCTGTGAAGAAGACAGCACCGGCAAATCCACCTTGCTGAACATTATTGCTGGCTTGCTCGAACCAGATGCAGGTGAAGTGTGGATAGACGGGTATTCGCTGATGAAAGCGCCCCAACAAGCCCGCGCCCGTATGGCCTATGTCCCCGATAACTGCCTGCTGTTTCCGTCTCAAACAGGCCGCCAGTTGCTGGAGCAAGTGGCCGCTGAAAAGAAAACCCGTGTTGATGACACTGCGCTGGATCTGGCCTACCGGCTAGGCCTGGAGCCACACTTGGACAAGCGTTTTGAGCAGATGTCCACAGGAACGCGCCGCAAGGTGTTTCTGGCGGCAGCGGCTTTGGGTGCGCCGGCTGTGATCATTGCCGATGGCCCCAGCAATGGCCTGGACACACAGGCTCGTGCCGCTTTGGCAGAGCAATTCGAGATTTGGTCACAAGACCGTGTTGTGCTGTTTGCCAGTCACGATGCGGAATTGGTAGAGGCCTGTGGAGCACACAGCATCAATATTGCCGAGCTGGTGTAGTCCTTGGGCAGTGCCCGTCATCTATCAGTCAATCAGCTTCAAGAAAGAGGCAGAGGACGCTTTGGAAAACGAGCGTCCTCTGCCTCTTTTTCTGTGGGTGTTTCCTGATCAGCTCATAAATTCGGCAATCCTACGGATTCTTTCAGTTGTCCAGATCCCTACTATGGTTAAGCCAAACAAACCAAAACAAAGGAGACGACATGGCAACAGGATATATTTGGAACACTCTTTACGGCTGGGTAGATACCGGTACGGGCAGCCTTGCCTCGGCTAATCTGGGTGCCCGTTTACAGCCGATCAGCCACCACCTGGCTCATCCCGATACGAAGCGCCGCTTTCACGAGCTGGTTTGTGCCTCCGGTCAAATTGATCATCTGAGCAGCATCCAGGCCAAGCCTGCACGCGACAAGGATATTTTGCGTGTACACACGGCCGAGCATCTGGAAAACATGAAGCGTGTCAGTGCCTTGCCAACTGGGGGGGATACAGGTGATGGCGTTACCGCTATGGGGAATGGCGGACTTGAAATCGCCATGCTTTCCGCCGGCGGCGCGATTGAGATGGTCAAAAAAGTGGTCAGCCGTGAAGTGAGCAATGGCTATGCCTTGGTGAATCCACCCGGCCATCATGCGCCTCGTGCCGGTGCGATGGGTTTTTGCATTTTCAATAACACCTCGGTGGCCGCAGCGTATGCTCGCGAGGAACTGGGCCTGGATCGTGTCGCGATTCTGGATTGGGATGTCCACCACGGCAATGGAACCCAGGATATTTGGTGGAATGACCCGTCGGTGCTGACTATCTCCTTGCACCAGCACTTGTGTTTTCCGGCCAATAGCGGCTTCACGACTGAGCGTGGTGAGGGTGAAGGCCTGGGCTACAACTTGAATATCCCTCTGCCTCCTGGCGGCGGGAATGCCGCCTACCTCTATGCCATGGAAAAAGTGGTGTTACCTGCGCTGCGCGCCTATAAACCGCAGCTGATTATTGTGGGTTCGGGCTTTGATGCCAGCATGATGGACCCGCTGGCACGCATGATGGTGACGGCTTCCGGTTTCCGGCAAATGGCGCGTCAGGTGATCGACTGCGCCGAGGAAGTCTGCGAAGGTCGTATCGCCTTTGTGCAGGAGGGTGGCTATAGCCCGCACTATCTGCCATTTTGCGGTCAGGCCGTGATTGAGGAACTGACAGGCGTGCGTACGCTGGCTGATCCTTATGCGGAGTTCCTGGGCGGGATGGGTGGCGACACGCTATTGGACGCGGAACGCGCCTGCGTCGATGAGGCCGCAGCCCTGTTGAGCGGTCTGCGTTAATTCCTGATGTGCCAGTGTTAAGCGGCGTCCCGGATCGTGTCTTTTAATGGCACAGTCCGGGCACTGCCGCCAGGATCGCACCCTGCGTATCCGGCACATACCAATGATTCAGAGCCGCTGTGACAGCGGCTTCTGTTCGTCGGGTGATACCCAGTTTGCGCAGCAAGGACGTGACATGCGAATGCACGGTGCGTTCGCTTAAAAATAGGCTGGCGGCAATTTCCCGGTCGGTGTAGCCCGTTACCAACCAGCCCAGCACCTGCATTTCCTTGGCACTGAGCGCAGCGGGCAAGGGGGCGGGCAGCAGTCGCACCAGAACATCGCCCTTGGGAAAGCGCTGCGCTTGCAGTCGATAGCTTCGTTTGCCTTCCAGCCAGAACGCTTGCAAGGTCGAGGTTTCCTGGCTCATGAAGGACAAGGCTTTAGCCAGTGCGGGGCTGAACTGGGAAGCGTCAGAGAGCATGTCCTCACGCATGATCAGCCCGCCTGCCTGTGGCACCAGATGCAAGACGATGCCGTTTTGCGAGACCATGTTCTGCATGGCCTCTTCCAGCAAGATTTTCGCGCCCAGCGCCAGTGTGCGGACATGGCGATTGAAGCATCCTGCTTGTTGGGAAGAGAAGTGAATCATTCCCAAATACGAGTCCCCGCGCTGTAGTTCTACCGTCATCCCATCCTGAAACCCGCCACGCAGCAGGGCATCGGTATAGATGGCAGTACTGCGAAAGGGTGGATCCATGGTGTCCGAGCACTCGGAAATAGAAGGCGGCAGCAAATCGTGCGGAGAGGCCTGTGCTGTAAAGCCCGGTGCGTAGATTTGTGGAAAGCCGGTTCCCAAGGCCGACGCGCAGTTCAGGTTATAGCCTTCGCAATGCAACTCCAGATGGGTACGGCTTTGCGGTGCACAACCCAGAAGTTGCACCGCATCGAAGTGAAACAGGGAACGCAGGGATTGAATACGATCGCCGAGACTGAACATGGCAGGGCCTGAGGATAAGTATGGTAAGGGTGCTAACAATAAACATAGCGTTTGGTGATTGAGAGCGCAATTGGGCCAAACCCAGGCTTGGAAGTGGTTCCGAGTATGGATGCACCCCCAAAGCAAAAACCCTCCAGACGTGGAGGGTTGCTTGAAAAAGGCGGCAAGCCAAACTGCTTGATACCGCCCATCTCCGGGCGGGGAGATAGCTTAGGGCTGGTGGTAAAACGACCGGCGGCAGAACCGTCTTATTTAACGGCTTCCAGATATCGTCTTAGCACTTCGGGCCAGTTGATCACATTGAAGAAGGCGGCAATGTATTCAGGCCGGCGATTCTGGTATTTCAGGTAGTAGGCATGCTCCCACACGTCCAGACCCAAAATGGGCGTGTTGCCGTGCATCAGTGGGCTGTCCTGATTGCCGGTGCTCTCTACCACCAGTTTCTTTTCCGGGGTGACACTGAGCCAGGCCCAGCCACTGCCAAAGCGTGAGATTGCCGCCTTGGTAAAGGCATCCTTGAATTGTTCGAATCCACCGAGATCCTGGTCTATGGCCTGGGCCAGGTCCTTGGGAATAGTGGTATCGGCATCCGGTGTCATCACCGTCCAGAACAAACTGTGGTTGGCATGGCCGCCGCCGTTGTTGCGCACCACATTGCGTACGGATTCGGGCAGGGTGTCCAGCCCAGCAAGCAGCTCATCAATAGGCGGGTACGGTAAGTTGGCCGCTTCCAGTGCCGCATTCAGATTGTTGATATAGGTCTGATGATGCTTGCTGTAGTGAATTTCCATGGTCTGGGTGTCGATATGGGGTTCCAGAGCATGGTAGGCATAAGGCAGGGCAGGTAAGGTGTAAGACAACACGCACTCCTCGATAAACCCCCGGCCAGCGGTGCCTGGGGGACAGATTGAAACTTAATGAGAAAAAGAGCGTTCCTGCGGGCTGACGGCTCCTAAGAAAAGGGCAGAGCAGGTGGGGACATGATGGGGGTAGCGACGCGCATAGCGCGCCAGCTCGGCATAGGTGCGTCGGCTGTGTTGCCAGGCGGCCATGCGCCAATCATCGGCCAGGTGCGTGTTGGCCGCCGCCCAGCACAAGGTTTCGTGCGCGGTACACAAGAGCAGGCCTTGTTCGTCACTTTGATCTAGCTGTTCGCAAGCATCGGCCAGATTCAAATGGGCAATGACCCAGGCGGCAATGGTGGCGTCGGCCCCTTCACAAGCGCCAAACAGCAGCGGTTTTACATAGGCGCGGGCCTGTTGGTAGTGCGCGATGGCATCGGTGTAATTGCGAGATTGAAAGGCCTGGTTTCCCTGCGTAATCAAACTACGCCAAGAGGCGAGCTCATCGCGTTGGGTAAGAGCGTGTTGGGGCTGTTGGGTAACGGTCTGCATGCTTTGCTCCTGATAAAAGGTAGCGCATCAATAATGAAATTAATGATAATGATTTGCATTTATATTATCAAGGAAATCCAAAAAGCAAATCGTAAGCAGATCAAACGTCAGTTGGAAAGGAGCGGGGCGGGGGCGCTGAAGCCAGTGGTGCTGCGGCTTTTCGGGCTTGGTTGACGTGTTTAGGTGTATACCCTGTAGCGCCCGGATGCTTGTTCCAAATCAAGTTCACGTCGGCTATAGGACAAGAAAAAAGGCTGAAAGCCCGGGGGCGTTCAGCCTTGATATCAGTTTGTCTGAATCGTCTTAACGACGTTTTACTGACAACTCATATTCCATATCCTGCTCGTAGCTGCCCAAGGACATGGCTTTGACTTCGTAGTCGCCCGCTTCCAGCTGGACTTCCAGACGGGCATTCATATCGCCGCCGCTATCATCGTCTTCGGCAACGGTTTGGCCGTCTTTGCGCAGTACCAGGTAGGTGTCAAAGATAGGCGAAGTCATATCAATGATGTAGCTGCCAGGCTGGCGCACGGTCAACTGGTAGCTGTCGCTGGTGATGCCTTGCAGCATCAGTGCCTGGCGGGGTTCGCCTACACGGATGGTGCCGCCGCCAGCATTGGCAGGGACGTCATCAGCTACGGCGGACAGGGCAAACAAACCGGCTTGATTGGCGCCAGAAATCTTCACCTGGTGTTCGCCTGCGGCCAGTACGCCACGGACGCGTTGCTGGCCGGCTTCATCGCCGTATTGGTTGGCGCTGGTGGAATCCACTTCCATGGTGGCTTGGAAGCCTTGGGCGTCCATGAGCACCGTCACCAGTTTGGGTTCGGGCAACGTGAAGCTGTAGGTTTGGGTCTCACCGGTAAACAAGCCGCTTCTGCCTTCGCCGTCCAGCACCAGGCTATCGCCATTTTTCAGCTCGACCTCGCCAGTCATTTCCTCTGGCTTGATCTGCAGCGAGAAGCCACCCTGGAAGTTTTGCGAACCCATGGCCGAGCTGGCCTGCACAATGTATTCACCGGCTTTCAGGTAAACCTGCAGGCGTGCATCGGTGCCGCCACCGTTGTCATCGTCCGAAGCCAGTTCCATGCCACGACGGTCCATCAGTTTCAGATAGGCATCCAGGCTGTTTTGCTCGGCCTTCATGGCCAAGCTGTACAAGCCGTCTTTGTCAATATTCAAGCGGTAGCGTTTTTGACCTCCCAATGCCCAGTCATGAATAGTCTGGTCTGGGGTCAAAGGCTCGCCTGTGTAGGCTTTCAAGGTGTCGGCCATAATTTGGAAAGGGCCGAAGGAACTGGTGTTAAAGCCGCTGATCACCACCTGGTAGGTGTCGTTGAAATCAGCCTTGAAGCCCAGTGTGGTGGCTTGACCCTTGGTTTCGCTCTCTGGGCAGTCCTCACAGCGCTGGGTACGTGTCACCAGCTCGCCGTTTCGCAGCACAGTGATTTGTGGGCGTAAGGGACCGGTGACACTGATCTTGATAAGTTGGCCCGCTTCGGCTTTCACATCAAACAGGCTACTGCGCACGCCATCGCTCAGGTTCAAAAAGCTTTTGCTGGTTAGTTCGCCAGAGACAGATTGGCCCAATACCAGGGTTTGGGCAGCATCGACGGTGCTGGGGGTACTGACCGGGCCGCTTGTCGGTACGGGTACGTTTTTGGCGTAGTAAATAGCGCCACCGGCGCCGATGGCCACGCCCAACAGGGCTGCAAATAAGGTAGTTGGCTTCATGATCTCTGAAGAGTAGCTAAAAGTAAGGCACCGATAAGCCGGCGATGGTTAGCGGGCGATTGTACTGGAGCTGAGACGGTGAGCGGACACTGTCGTAATCATATGTTACGAACTGGGCCGGAGTTTCGGGTTGACTGCTGAGGCGTGAATCAATAACTGGATTCGCTTGTTGGCCCGGCCCCCCCTTGGGAGCAAGGGCCGTCTTAGCGTACTTTGTTACGTTTTAAAACGCAGCGTGGAGCTCAAGGCTGCACATAAGGCTGCTTGATAAAGGCGGGGGCTTCACGAAAGGACTGTCCTCCCCCCGGTGGTGGGGGCTGGGTCAGGGCAACTTGCACCCATTGGCCGTGCCGGCGCTCCAGCAGTCGATAGCGCTGCTCGGGACCGACCGGGCGGCTGGCCAGATACAAGGTGCCGTTCAGTCTGTATAGCGCAGGCTGAGAGGCAGACTGTTTGTCCACTTCCCGTTCCTGCCCTTGATCAAGCAGCACAATCGCGCCGCCGGGGTTTTTCTGAACCGCGACAATGACTTGTTCTTTCTCGTCCAGGCTCAGTGCGGGTGTTCCCACATAGTTCAAGCCCAGGTTTTGGGGGCGCGTCCAGCTTTGCTGGCTGCCTTGTATCAGGCGCAGCAACTTCTGGCTTTGACGGTCGCGCAGATACAACTCAATATGCCCTTGTGCATTCAGGATAGAAGCCAAGCCGCCACTACTGGCAGGAGCAGGAATCGCTTGCCAGTCCTGCCATGTCAAGTCGCTTTGCTGATAGGTCTGGAATAACTGGCCCTGCAAATTGCTGGCAAATATATGGGGGCGCCCTTGTCTATCCAGGCTGAGAGTGGCGGGGTAGGCGGCATGTTCCAGCGCAGGCAGTGCTGTCCAGGCCCCCCAACCGTAGTCGGGCTGGCGCGCGGCGCTCCAATAAAAAAGGCCGTCGGTTCCCATGGCGACCGCCTGACTGTCCCGGCGGCTGACGATAGGGGTATGCAACATGCGAGGGCCGGGTATTTTTTGCCAGGCCAGCCAATCGTTCTCATCGGGGGAGCGGCTGAACCAGACCTGTCCGGTAGCATCACGCGCAAACAGACCAGGGCTCCCGTCTGCGTAGTGAAAGGCGCTTAAGGCTTCGGCTGTGCGTCCGCCCAAGGTCATCCAGCGTTGTTCTTGCACATCCCATTGATTGATGGCGTCGTTTTGTTCGCCCGAGGCGAAAAAGCTGAGCTTGCCTTCCTTGTCACTTAACAGGCTGGCCGGATAGTCGGCACGACTGGTGTAGTAACTGCGCTGTACCCATTCGGCGGCGGGGCCGGCGGGTTCCTGACACACAGCGGGGCCTTTGCAGGCGTGTTGGTCGTGCCAGGCGTAGCGTCGGAAAATCTCGGTTTTACTGTGGATTTCATTCAAGGTCAGATTGCGAGCCTGTTCTTGAATGGGATAGTCCACATAGCCAATTTGTGCGTAATTTCCGGGGGCCGCCAGCATGGCCTCCCGAACCAGACGGGCGCTGGCGATATGGTCCGGGTGTCCGTGTCCGGTACAACGCCAGCACAGCTGGGTGTAAGGCACCGGGTTGGTGTCATCCAGATAGCGAACACTGGTGGGCTGATACAGCCGTATCAAGGCGGCCAGTGTCTGGACCAACTGCTCGCGGTTCAGTGTCTGTTGCGGGCTATCCAGTGTTTGTACGGTTTGGCCAGGTACCGATTCTGCGCGGCTCAACGGGGTCAGACTCCCCCAGCCTGGGCCCAGCCAGGGATCTTGCAGACGTAAATGGCTTAACTGAATACCCGGTCTGGACCGCAAGGTAAATTGCGTGATCGAGGCACTGCCGACCATCAAGCGGGTTTGCTGCCATTCGTTGACCAGCCCGGCCATAAAGGCATAGGCGGCGCGTACACCTTGTTCGCGGCGGTACATATACTCCAGCCCACCTTTGCGTTCACTGGCGGTCAGGTACAGAACCTGCATGCAGGCACCGGCCTGGATACTGCTGGACAGGTCTGGGTTCATGAATAGCAGGTCGTCATCCATATGGCCAACAACGACCAGGTCCCGACTGCCATGACAGGCATCCGCGGCTTGGGTAGAGAGCGGCCAGAGCAAAGCACACAGTCCGCCAAGCAGAATGCGTTTCAAGAAGGGGCCAGCCAGACAGGCAAGAAACATGGGATGAGTGCGCGGAATAAACAAGGATCAGAACGATCCGTCCCGCGTTGCTTGCAGAGGATGCAAACAACGTGCCTGCTTAGTATAAGCAGGCACTGTCAGGCAGAAAATAAAGATACATGGCGCCAGGGACTTTGTTTTTTAAAGTGTGGCGCCGATGCTGCGCTCAGTTCAGTCTGGGGCGAATCAACATGGGAGCAAACTGATGCAGGTAATTGAGCATGGCCAAAATCCAGCACAGACCAGAGACATGCAGCAAAGGCAGGCTCCAACTGCTGGGGATCAGGGCCAACAAACGCAAGACGCAGGCAGCAATCAGAAAACCGTAACCCAGCACGACTTTGGGCGTGGCACGCAAGGGGCGACCCAAATGACCTAGAGCGGTACGGGTCAGCATGCCGATAATCATGATGCTGAAACCGGCCAAGCCCACAATATGTACCGGCCAGGCAGCGCGTAGAATCCAGCCTGCTTCATAGGCAGCAGCACTTAACAAGCCGATAGCCAGACCGGCATAGCCCAGGTACAAAATCCACAACAGGGGGGTGTGACGGCTGGCCCACGGTTTCCAGCGTACCCACTGAAAGCAGGCAATCAAGCCCAACGCAGCCAGAACCATAGCCAGAGCCAAGCGCCAGGGGCTCAGTGACAAAGCAATGGCGATGGCGCTCAACCCCATTTGCCAATGACCGCTACGAGTTTGAGCAGGTAGGCTCAAACCCGGCAAGGCACGCATGGCAAAGAAGGGAATGATGCGGCGAGCAATCAGCAAGGTGATCAAACCCATGGTCCAGAAACCGCTGTAGAAGTAGGGCATGGGATCTTGCCCTTGCAGCAGGCTGTACATGAACAGGGCATGGCTCAGGCCCAAGGCCAGCATGGCAAGGGGGATGCCGTAATTGCGTTTGTTGCGAGCGATCAGAATCACACGGGCCAGTTCAGCGGCGGCAACAGCAAAGAACAAGGCGTCCAGCAGCAAGGCGGCGATCAAGCCGTTGGGAAGCAACAGGCTCAAACGTGCCAGAATCCAGATCAAACACAAGGCCCCCAAAGAGGAGCCGCGCAGGGTGGGCTGTCCTGTCCAGGTGGCACTGGCTGTCAACAAAAATCCCACGGCAATGGTGCCGATAAAGGCCCAGAGCATTTCATGAGCATGCCAGTACAGGGAGGGGATGGCTGCATTGGCCAGCCAGCCGGGCGCATAGAGCCAGAGCGCAATGCTGGCCGCGCCCCAAAGCGTGGCTAAAAGATAGAGGGGTCGAAACCCCAGTTCCAGGAATGCGCGCCATTGTGGGCGAGTAGAGACGGGGGAGGCAGTTAAAGGAGTCATGGCAGATCAGTTAAAAGATGTATTTTAAATATATCTTAAAGGCCGAATAAAACATAGTCTCTTCAAGTGATGTTTGGCCTTATTCCTTGTCGCTCATATCCAGCGTGCTATCGATCATTTTGCGCAGCAGATAGACGATGGCCACGCGTTCTGCAGGGTTCAGATTGCCCATAGTCAGTTCGCTGATGGTATGGGCGCGCGGGATGACGCGATCGAGCAGTTCCTGCCCTTGTTGGGTCAGCTCCACAATCACCTTGCGTCTGTCATCTTTGTCCGGTGCCAGTTCGATCAGATTGCGCGACTTCAGGCGCTGAATAATGCCCCGTATGGTGGCCTGGTCTACCGCCGTGGCTTCGACCAGCTCGGTTTGCGAGCTGGGGCCGTGATCGCGCAGGGCGCATAAAGTCACGAACTGAATAGCGGTTAGCTGGGTGTCGCCCACGTAATGCTGAAAGATGGCCGTGTGCCGTTGGCCAGCCTTGCGCAGCAGGTGGCCGATTTGTTCGGTGACATCGTAGGACAAGGTTTGAGGCTCAGAAACGGGGGAGGTAGGCTGCATAGTCTTTCTGTCTTGTTGTGGAGTGGGCAGGCCAGTTGCGTAACAACTGGGCAAAGTATACCTGTCCAAGGAGCCGTTCACGCCTGATTCAGATCAGTTGCTATGCATATAAAGTATTTGCTATTGCAGGGTGTGCACCGCAATAAACAAGTCTACACACTGTTAAATTCATAAATTAAATAAATTTTATGCTTCGATGGTCAAGGCTTGCCTTTGTTTTAAATTTTTATTTTAAGCTGTTGATTTTAATCTGGTAATTGGTTTTAAAGCTAAGGTTATAAGCAGTTTTTCGATAGCTGATGGTAGGTATAAACCCTAGCTCAATCACCTGTTTTCATGCTTAAACTTAGTGTGTACACTACTAAAAAACATGTAGTGAGCACTTTTAATTTGTGCCGTGATTTGGAGCTAACGATGGAAAAAACAGTCAAGATTGCGATTGTAGGGGCCGGTCTTGGCGGAGCCGCTGCGGCGACTCTGTTGCAGCAAGCTGGCTTTGAGGTAGAAGTATTTGAACAGGCGCCAGAATTCTCGCGTTTGGGTGCCGGTATCCACGTGGGCCCCAACGTGATGAAGATTTTCCGCCGTATGGGTTTGGAAAAAGCGCTGGATGATATGGGCTCGCACCCGGACTTCTGGTTCAGCCGCGATGGCGAAACGGGCGACTACCTGTCCCGTATTCCGTTGGGCGAGTTTGCCAAGAAAGAATACGGTGCGTCGTACATCACCGTGCATCGTGGTGATATGCATGCTTTGCAAATTGACAGCATCAAGCCCGGCACCGTGCACTTTGGCAAGCGTTTGCAAAACCTGGTGGATCGGGGTGACGACGTGCTGCTGGAGTTTGCCGATGGCACCAGCGTGACAGCTGACATTGTGATTGGGGCTGATGGTATTCACTCCAAGATCCGCGAAACCCTGCTGGGTGTCGAAGATCCGATTTACAGCGGCTGGGTGGCCCACCGTGCCCTGATCCGTGGTGAGAATCTGGCCCGTTTTGCCGATGAGTTCGAGGACTGTGTGAAATGGTGGACCGATGACCGTCACATGATGGTGTACTACACCACTGGCAAGCGCGATGAGTACTATTTTGTGACTGGTGTGCCACATCCGGCCTGGGATTTTCAGGGGGCGTACGTAGACAGCTCGCAAGAAGAGATGCTGGCCGCATTTGAAGGCTATCATTCCACGGTTCAGAACCTGATCAAATCGACCGAAAGCATTACCAAGTGGCCATTGCGCAACCGCAATCCGCTGCCTTTGTGGAGCCGTGGTCGTCTGGTCATGTTGGGTGATGCATGTCATCCCATGAAGCCACATATGGCCCAAGGTGCTTGCATGGCGATTGAAGATGCCGCCATGTTGACTCGCTGCTTGCAAGAGACCGGTTTGTCGGATTTCCGCACAGCCTTCGATCTGTACGAGCTCAACCGCAAAGAGCGCGCGACGCGTGTTCAGTCCGTGTCCAACGCCAATACCTTCTTGCGCACGCAAGAAGATCCGGCCTGGGTTTACGGCTACGACCTGTACGGTCAGGACCTGAAGTCCAGCTAAGCCGTGCGCTGCGCTGAACTCGGGAGCGATCCGGGTGCAGCGCATCAATCTGATCGGGTCCCGCTGTGCATGGCCTCTCTATAGGGATAGAGCTGGGCATGTGCAGTCGGGAGTCACTGTTGATACATCATTTCTCATCCGTAAACAGTCTGCAGCCCAATGGGGGGAGTGCGGACGTGTTCAGGGTCCTGCTGTGTTCTGTCAGGCGCTGTTTTTAGGCAGTTTTCTGGTTCACCAGGCATACCAATAATTATCTGGAGATATACAAGGTGCATTCATCCATCCAAAGTCCCACGGCGGTGCCTGCAGGCCGGGACGGAAACGGGGATCTCTACAAAAAGATCGTCTGGCGTCTGATCCCATTCCTGTGCTTTTGTTATTTGGCAGCGTATCTGGACCGCATCAACGTCGGTTTTGCCAAGCTGCAAATGCTCGATCATTTGCAATGGAGTGAGACAGCGTACGGCCTGGGGGCCGGGCTGTTCTTTCTGGGTTACATCCTGTTCGAGGTGCCCAGCAATTTGATTTTGGAACGTGTCGGTGCCAAGCTGTGGATTGCCCGCATCATGATTACTTGGGGCATCTTGTCTGGCCTGACCATGTTTGTCACCACACCTACGCAGTTCTACATTCTGCGTTTTGTGCTGGGTGCGGCAGAAGCGGGTTTCTTGCCAGGTGTGCTGTACTACCTGACCCTGTGGTTCCCTACCTACCGACGCGGCAAGATCATTGCCTTGTTCATGATCGGTTTGCCCCTGTCCAGCGTGATTGGTGGTCCTTTGTCCGGTTGGATTATCGGTCACTTTGATCACATGAACGGCTGGCGTGGTTGGCAGTGGTTGTTTCTTTTGGAAGCGATTCCCAGCGTGCTGCTTGGTATTCTGACTTTCTGGGCCTTGCCGAACAACTATCAGTCTGCGCAGTGGCTTAGCAAGGAAGAGAAGTCTCGGCTGGCTGCTGATCTGGCTGCCGACGATGCCGAAGGCAAGGGCGTCAAGCACAGCTTTAAAGATGGTTTCTTCAACCTGAAAGTGTGGATGCTGGGCGGGATTGACTTCTCCATTCTGCTAGGCACGTACTCCATCAGTTTCTGGATGCCGTCCTTTATTCGTGCTGCCGGTGTGCAAGACCCCTTCCAGATTGGTTTGATGACGGCGATTCCCTCGCTGGCCGGTGTAGCAGGCATGTTGATGATTGGTGCCAGCTCGGACCGTTGCCGTGAACGTCGCTGGCACTTGATCGTGCCGCTGACCATCGGTGCGATTGCCTTGGTTGCCAGTACTTTTGTGGCTCATCACGCCTGGTTGACTGTTCTGGCCTTTACGGTGGCCTCGGCTGTGATTATGGGTGCTGTGCCTGTGTTTTTCAGCTTGCCGGCTACCTTCTTGAAAGGTACTGCAGCAGCAACGGGTTTTGCGCTGGCATGTTCCTTGGCCAATATTGCCGGTCTGGTCAGTAACTCCTTGATTGGTTGGGTTACCGACCTGACCGGTTCGGGCAGCGCCGCTTTGTGGCTGTTTGCCGGTAGTTTGATGGTGAGCTGCTTGTTGGCATACGCCTTGCCTGCCAAGCAGGTGAACCGCTAAGTTGCTGTTTGTTCCTGCAGGCTGAAACACAAAAACCATACCCGGCTCTTGGCCGGGTATGGTTTTTTATAGTTGCGGCGTCTTGAGAACGCCGCTTTGACGAACCGCAGTGACGGGTTTGTGGCCGACCACTGATCAGGATCAGGCAGAAACCTTGCTGCCTTGCTGCAACCAGGCTTGCAAATCAGCGGTTTCGTATAGAACCTGTGCGCTCAGAACGCGCAAGCCGTGCGGGCCGCTATCCAAAATACGGTGCTCGCCTTTGGCTTGTTGCAGTTCCAGCTCGCTGTCAGGCAGCGTCATCAGGTGGCGAGCCACGGCAATCAGTTGTTCGGGCGGGCAGCAGGGGCTGGATTCAAAATGTCCGACTTCTTTACCGTTTTGGCGCAGGATCAGGCGTAATGGATTCATGATGTTGTTGCCGTATCGGAGACGGGCCAGTAAAAGTTGTTGGGCGTGGCGCGTGCACCAAAAATGGCTTGGCCAACGCGCACAATGGTGGAGCCTTCGGAAATGGCGACTTCATAGTCACCCGACATACCCATGGATAGTTCACGAATGTTTTCAGCGTGGGCAATGTCGTTGCGCAGTTGATCACGCAAATTGCGCAGCAGGGCAAAGCAGGGCCGTACCCGCTCCGGATCGGCGTCCATCAAAGCCAAGGTCATCAGACCTTTGACTTTCAAGGCAGAAAATTGTGGCAATTCGCGCACGAAAGCGTGTACTTCTTCGGGTGGCAAACCGAACTTGCTGTCTTCGCTGGAGGTGTTTACTTGCACGAAGACGTCCAGGCTGCGGCCTTCAATTTGTAGACGGCGGTCCAGCGCTTCAGCGGTCTTGAGCTTGTCCAACGCATGAAATTCAGAGGCAAAGCGCGCAACGGACTTGGCTTTATTGCTTTGCAGGTGTCCAATAACAGCCCATTCCAAATCTGGCAGTTCTTCGCGTAGCGCTTCGTACTTGCCTTCGGCTTCCTGCACCTTGTTCTCGCCCAATAAGCGACAACCGGCCTGGTAGGCCAGGCGGATGCGGTCAATCCCGAAGGTTTTGCTGACAGTAAGTAAACGGACATCGCCAGCAGCACGCCCATAGCGTACGCAGGCAGCATCAATTCTTTGTTGTACCAGGGCAATGCGTTCCCGAAATGCCTCTACACTGGTGGAGGTGGGATAATGCTCGGTGTGAAGTAGATCAGGGGCGGATTCGGACATGGCGCACCAGTAAGGAAGAAAAAAAAGATAAACTCGACCCTGCGGGTCGCGCATAAACTATTATGTCATAGGTCAAAATGAATATCCAGGGAAGCAACGCGAAGGAACTTTTCGATGATATCCGACAGCAAGTGGCACTGGGGCGAATTGCTCCGGGCCAGATTTTGCCGCCGGTACGCGAGCTGGCTCAAACACTGGGATTGAACCGGAATACGGTAGCCCTGGCATACAAGCGCCTGGTCTCGGCCGGGGTGGCCGATGCACAAGGACGTCGTGGCACACGGATCCGTGAGGCGATCCGGGAGCTGGCACGCGAAGGGCATGGCGCCAGCTCGGCCTTGCAGGATTTGGCCAGCGGCAATCCGGCGCTGGGCTATTTGCCTGCGCCCACCCAATTGACGGCTGGGGTACGCGGTCAAACCCAGGCTCTGTACGGTGCGGACCCTCTGGTGCCTGAGTTGCGTGCCGTGTGTCAGCAGGTGTTTCATAAAGACACACCGCCAGACACCGATTATCACGTCAGCTACGGTGCGGTCGATGCAATCGAGCGTTTGCTGCAAGCCTTTTTGCTGGCGGGCGATAAAGTCGGGATTGAAGATCCTGGCTATCTGAACAGCATCAACTCGGTGCATACGCTGGGCTACAAGCCAGTGGGTATTGAGGTCGATAGCGAGGGGATTGTGCCGGCCTCGCTGCAAGCCGCTTTGGAGGATGGCCTGCGCGCTTTGATCTTGACACCACGTGCGCACAACCCCACGGGATGCTCACTGAGCCGTGCTCGTGCCAAGCAGATCGAGCAAATTCTGAAGCAGTATCCCGAATTGCTGTTGATGATTGACGACCACTTCTGGATGCTGGCCAGCAGCCCTTACCGAAACGTGATTCCTGCCGATCATTTGCGCTGGGCTTTGATTCGTTCAGTGTCCAAGGGTCTGGGGCCGGATTTGCGCGTGGCTCTGGTGGCGTCGGATCTGCAAACCAGCGAACGCTTGTCGCAACGTTTGGCTTCGGGGGCGCAATGGGTCAGCCATCTTTTACAGCAAATGGTGGTTCATGGGCTGACGGATGCCGAGATCAAGGCGCAGACTCGTGTTGCGCAAGCTGCCTATGTGCAGGCTCGCGCCGACTTGATGCACGCCTTGAAAAAGCAGAGCATTCCTTTTTGGGATAGCGAGGAAGGCTTCAATCTGTGGATTCCGCTGGATCGGGAAGCCGAGCCGGTATTGGCGGGATTGGCTGCACGTGGCTGGCTGGTGCGATCCGGACAAGTCTTTGGTGTGAGCAGTCCTGCTCAAGGCTTGCGTGTCAGTTTTGCGAATCTGAATGCTAAAGACGCCCAGCGCTTTGCGACAGATTTAGCCCAAGTCCTGCAAGAACGCTATTAGTCACTATCTTGCTGCTTCTAACGGAGTAGCAAGATAGTGAACTCTCTTACGCGCCCATCCAGATCGTTAAAAGGGGCGCTATTTTTATGGGCGCACGATATTTATTTGGCCGGGCGATTGCTGATCCACTGTACTGCCAGCACACTGCCCATCACCAAAATAATGCCCAGCAGGCTGGAGCCTGTCATGGCCTGACCTAAAATCAGCCATCCCAGAATCACGGCGGTCAGCGGACTGAGCAGGCCCAGCGAGGACACGGCCACAGAGGGCAAGACGGCAATCCCGCGGAACCACAGGGTATAGGCCAGCAGCGCACCGACCAGACACAGGTAGAGGTAGCCGCCGATTTGTACGCCGCTCAAGGAGTTGTCCAGTGGTGGGTCCAGCCATAAGGCCAGAGGGGCAAGCATCAAACCGCCCAACATCAATTGCCAGGCCGTGAAAGCCAGAATCGGCATGCCACTACGCCAGCGGTGCGACAAGTAGGTGCCCATGGCCATGCACAAGGCCCCGACAATGGCCGCGACCATGCCCCAGGTATCCCATTGGCTCTCTGGCGAAAGTAGCAAAATACCCATGCCGATGATGCCGATCACACAAGCGACCAAGGCCAGGGTGACAGGGCGTTTACCTTCTAACGCCCAGGCCAGGGCAATCACCACCAAGGGTTGAGCTGCTCCTACGACGGCGGCCAAACCACCCGGCAAGCGGTAAGCCGCAACGAATAACAGCGCCTGAAATGCGCCAATATTCAAGGCCGCCAGAATCAGGGTACGCCCCCAATCACCTCGGGCAGGCATGCGTCGGCTCCACAAGAGCAGCATCACGCCAGCGGGAAAGCAGCGCAAAAAGGCCGCGATGAAAGGGCGATCGGGCGGTAGGATTTCGGTGGTCACAATGTAGGTGGAACCCCAGATGGCGGGGCCTAATGCGGTCAAGGCCGTCACCAGCCAGAGAGAAAGTCGGTTCATGATAAAAGTATCTTGATGTCGAGATAAATGCCAGTGTAGGGATGATTTATCTTAATATCAAGATAAATATCGAAATCGAGAGATCATGAGCGAAGAACACGACGCGGTAGACCTGATCATCAATCAGTGGCGCGAACAGCGGCCAGACTTGCAGAACCTGGACGCCATGGCCTTGTTGGGCCGCATGACGCGCTGCTTCCAACTGGTCCAAAAACAGATGAGCGACAACTTTAGACGTCACGGCCTGCAGTTGGGCGAGTTTGATGTGCTGGCCAGCCTGCGCCGCTCCGGCCCGCCGTACACCTTGGCACCCACCGCTTTGTTTTCCACCTTGATGGTCAGCTCCGGCACTATGACGCATCGTTTACAGGGCCTGGAAAAGCAGGGCTTGATCGAACGCATTGCCGACCCGGAAGATGCCCGCCGTATTCTGGTGCGTTTGAGCCCGGCGGGTCTGGCCTGTGTGGATGCGGTTGTGGTGGACCATTTGGCCAATGAAGAAAATTTGCTGGAAGGTCTGGATGCCACGCAGCGGCAAAGTCTGGATACCTTGTTGCGCGACTGGATGCGCTTGTTGGAGTCGCGCCAGGCTTGAAGGAGTGCTAAAGTAGCTGGATATATACACAGCCTGCTTATGACCCCGCCCGAGCTTCCTCCTTTTTACTATCTGCATAATTTCCATCAGGTTTTGCAGTGGGTACAACACACCAGTTCCGACCTGCTGGAGCCTGAACACGTCCAGTGCGGCCATCGTTTTGTGCATGCTTCCCAGCCTGCACAAGCCCTGTTGGTGCGCTTGCTGATGCGTAAAGGCCCGGTGTTTCGTATCGACAAGTTGCGTTATGCCGAGATCGAAAACCTGGATGCGGCAGTGCAAGAGCTGGCGGCTTGCGAGCTAATAGAAACCGATCCTGAGCTGGATCTGGAAACCTTGTTTGCCGTCCATACGGTGCCCGAGCTGCGTCGCTTGTTCAGTGATCTGCCAGCCGCCGGGCGCAAATCGGACTATCTGGAATGGATTGGGCAGGCTCACGGTGAACAGGCTCGGCCTTTTACGCAGTGGTGTGCCGATCCAGTCCTGCAAGCTCCCACACTGCGCCTATCACCGCAAGTCATGCATTGGGCACAGCGTTTGCAGTTGCTGTTCTTTGGCAACCATTATCAGGACTGGTCCGAGTTTGTGATGAGCGATCTGGGCCTGTATCGCTACGAAACCGTGGTTCTGGATCAGGCCAGTCGGGCGTTTCGCCACAATGAGGACGTGCGCTTGTATGAAACCTTGTCCGAGCTGCGAGACGCACAGGATGAGGCCGACCCCGATCTTTGGATACAGCGCTTTGCCGCCGTTCAAGCAGTTGAGACTGACAGCGACTGGCTGCAACGACGTAAGGCAAAAACCCTGTTCCAGCTAGGCCAGCAAGCCGAACGTCAACATTGGTGGGCCTTAGCCGAACAAGCGTATTTGCAGACAAGCTGGCCGGGAGCCCGTTACCGCCAATTGCGGGTATTGGAGCGTCAGGAGAATCATCAAGGTGCCTGGCCCTTGTTTTGTCAGGCGTGGAACCAGCCCGAAAATGAAAGCGAAACCCAGAAGTTGCTGCGTATGTTGCCTCGCATGCGTCGCAAACTGGCGGTAGACGCTCCGCCCAGCTCGCCTTCCAATAAACCCGCAAGCCGCACACAACGCAGTGATCTGGTTTTGTTCGATGACGGCAATCGGGTCGAATCGCAGGTGCTGGCTCATTGGGACAGCCCCTTGGCACCTGTGTTTTACGTAGAAAATGCCTTGTTCCCGGCCTTATTGGGCTTGTTGAGCTGGGAGGCTATTTTTGCTCCCTTGCCTGGTGCGTTTTTCCACCCCTATCAAGCTTGTCCAGCCGATTGGGGTAACCCGGACTTTGTATCGCGCAGGCAAAATTTGTTTGAGCAGTCTTTGAGTGTGCTGGACGGCGCAGACTATAAAACCGTGATCTGGCAACGCTGGCAGGAAAAGCGTGGCATACAGTGCCCCTTGCTGATCTGGCCTGCCTTGGATGAAACCTTGATCGAGCAGGCCTTGCATTGCATCCCCGCCCAGCACTTACAACTGGTGTTCAAGCGTATCTTGCAGGATTGGCGGGATAACCGTTCCGGCCTGCCGGACTTGGTGCGCTTCATGCCTACCCAGCAAAGCTATGAATTGATTGAGGTAAAAGGCCCCGGAGACCGCTTGCAGGACAACCAGCGGCGTTGGCTCAGTTATTTCGAGCAGCACGCCATCCCTGCGCGTGTCTGCTATGTGACTCGGCCTGAATCCACATGAAAGCCTGGACGGTCGGCGTACGCGCCTTATGTGAATTTACCGCCCGCAGCGGGGATCTGGACCTGCGCTTTACACCTGCGGCCACGGCACAGGAAGGTATCCTGGGCCACCAGCAGTTAAAGCTGCGTCGCCCCGAGCACTATGAAGCCGAAGTGCCGCTGTCCTATGAGATGGAAGGGCTAGTGGTGCGTGGTCGAGCCGATGGGTTTGATCCCGTCAGCAATTGTCTGGAAGAGCTGAAAACCTATCGAGGTGCTTTTGATGCCATTCCCGAGCACCATAGACGCCTGCACCAGGCGCAAGCCAAAGTCTATGCGGCCATGCTTTGCCAGGCGCGCGATTTGCCGGGAATGACCGTCAGCGTGGTGTATTACCACGTGGACAAGCACAAAGAAACCAGTGTCTCTGAATACCTGGGGCGCGCGGATCTGTGGGCCTTTTTTGAGCAGCAATGCCGCTTGTATCTTGAGTGGGGGCGGCAGGAGCAAAAGCATCGGCTGGCGCGTGATCAAGCTTGTACTGCTTTGCAATTTCCCTTTGATCAGTTTCGTGCGGGTCAGCGGCAACTGGCCGTAGCCGCGTTCCGGGCTCAGCGCGATGCACAGTGCCTGTTAGCCCAAGCGCCAACCGGTATCGGCAAAACCTTGGCAGTCGTATTTCCCGGCCTGAAAGCCATGCCGGAGGCGGGACTGGATAAGCTCTTTTATCTGACGGCTAAAAATTCGGGTCGGCAAATGGCCTTGGACGCCTTGCAGCGTTTAAACCCAGAAGGTGAGGGCGCGTGGCGGGTGCTGGAAATGGTGGCCCGCGACAAGCAGTGCCCCAATCCGGATAAAGCCTGCCATGGCCAATCCTGCCCTCTGGCCGAAGGCTTTTACGACCGGCTTCCTGCGGCCCGTCAGCAAGCTCTGGAGCAACCCATGCTAACTAGCCAGCGCTTGCAAGAAGTGGCTAGCAAACACCAGGTCTGCCCCTATTACTTGAGCCAGGAAATGCTGCGTTGGGCGGACGCCATTGTGGGCGACTACAACTATTTTTTCGACACACATGCGGTGCTGTATAGCCAGACTCTGGTTCAGCAATGGCGCAGCGCTGTTCTGGTGGACGAAGCACACAACTTGGTAGAACGCGCCCGTTCCATGTATTCCGCGTCCTTCTCGCAAGCGCAGTTGCGCATGGCGCGTAAAGCCGCGCCTTCGGCCTTGAAGCGTCATTTCACGCCATTGACTCGCTTGATGGAGGATTTGATACCCGAGGAAGGGGGCGATCAATGGGGGCTGGAAAAAATCCCGGAGGATCTGCTCGAACAGTGCGACTATCTGGCTGCCCGCTTAGGGGCCTATGTGGCTGAGAACCCCATGCCGCAAGACAGCCCCTTGCTGCAGTTTTATTTTGAGCTGCTGTACTTTGTGGACCTGGCCGGACAGTTCGGCTCGCATTCCTTATTCGATATTTTGGCGCAGCGCGATGGTGTGCTCCTGAACCTGCGCAATATTGTGCCTGCTCCGTTTCTGGCTGAACGCTATGGCGACGCGCATGGTGTGGTGCTGTTCTCCGGCACCATGAATCCCTCACAGTTTTATCGTGATGTCTTGGGTTTGCCGCCAAGTACAGCTGAGTTGAACGTGGCATCGCCGTATCGGGCCGAGCAACTACGGGTACGCCAATATGCTGGCCTGTCCACGCGCTATGCTGACCGGGCCCAGAGCCTGGGCGGGGTCTGCGACATTGTCGGGCAGGCCTACCAGGAGCAGCCGGGCAACTATCTTTTGTTCTTGAGCAGTTTTGACTATCTGGAGCAAGTTAGCCAGGCCTTGCAGGAGCGCTGGCCGGATATGCCGCTTTGGCATCAGCAGCCGGGCATGAGCGATCTGCAAAGAACGCAGTTTCTGGACCGCTTTACGCTGGACGGAACGGGAGTAGGTTTGGCAGTGCTGGGAGGGGCGTTTTCAGAAGGGGTAGATTTACCCGGCAAACGCTTGATCGGTGCTTTTATTGCCACCCTGGGTTTGCCGCAATTCAACCCGGCCAATGAGTCGGTGCGGCAAGTCATGGCCCGGCTCTTTGGGGAGCGGCGGGCCTATGACTATACCTATCTGTATCCGGGACTACGCAAGATTACACAGGCCGCGGGTCGTGTGATTCGTGATGAACAGGATCAAGGTTTTGTGTATCTGCTGGACGAGCGCTATGGGCAGCGGCGGGTGCAGCAGTTGCTGCCGGACTGGTGGCAAATTGAGCAGGTGCGGACTGACGCTCGTTCTGCGCAATGACCTCGGTAATGATCTGCGCGGTGGCCGCTGACAGCGTCCAACCTAGGTGGCCGTGGCCAGTGTTGTAGTACACGCCCGGGCGGCTGCCTGCTTTTACGCGCGGCATCATGTCCGGCATCATGGGACGCAAACCAGCCCACGGTACAACACGATCGGTCGCGGCATCGTGGAAGTTGCGGCGGGTCCAGTTGGTCAGCGGGGCGATACGGTCGGCGCGAATGTCCTTGTTGGCACCGTTGTATTCCGCCGTACCGGCCACGCGCAGACGATCTTTGCCCAGGCGGCTGGTCACAATCTTGGCTTCTTCGTCCAGCAAGCTGACCCAAGGGGCGGCATGTTGGGCTTCGGGCGTATCCAGATACACCGAAATCGAATAGCCTTTGACGGGGTAGATATTGATGTAGTCGCCCAGCATATGGGCCAAGTGACGGCTGCCTACGCCAGCGCACACCACCAAGGAATCGACAGACAGCGTATGGGTGTGGGCTTCAGCGCCTTCACCGGTACGCAGCTGGATACGGTGTGGTGGGCCACAATCAATACCCAGAACTTCTGTATCTTGCAGGAACTTCACGCCGCGTTTGGCGCAGGCATCGGCCAGACCGCGTGTGTATTTGTGAATATCACCCGTGGCGTCCGAAGGCGTAAAGAACCCGCCGTAATAGGTGCCTTGCAAGGCAGGTTCAATCTGGTGGATTTCCTCGTTGGTAACGGTTCGGCGCTCCAGACCGCCTTTTTGCAGCAGTTGGCTGACTTTCTTGCCAGACTCAAAGCCGCCGGGGGTGTGGTAAATGTGCAGAATACCGCGCTGTTCTAGGTCGAAATCAATGTTTTCGTCCTTGGCCCATTGGTACAGATTCTCGCGGGCGGTAATGGCCAGCTTGACGGTGTCCACGGTGTTGCGCTCGTAACCGGAAATCGCGCCTACAAACTGTGCCATCCAACTGTATTTGTGCCAGCTTGGCTTGGGGTTGAACAGCAGCGGGGCGTCTTTGCGCATCATCCACTTCAAGCCCTTGAGTATGGTGCTGCGGCTGTTCCAGACCTCGGCATTGCACGCGGATAACTGCCCGCCGTTGGCAAACGAGGTTTCCATGGCGGGGTAGCGCAGGCGGTCGATAACGGTAACTTGATAGCCTTTCAAGCTGAGGGCGTAGGCGGTGGTGATTCCGGAAATACCGGCGCCAATGACGGCAATATGCGACATAACAGGCTCCTGACAGGTGAATTACCACCGAGTAGTGGCAATACCCCATCTGTCCTGTGACCTGAGAGTTTATCCAACCGATGTTTCAGGCTGGGCTCCTTCGGTGGGCGTCATGCGCCGCTCTCCAGAGTGTCGGGCTGGTACGATCCTTTTGCCTGAGAGATTCCGGGGTGGTTGCTCCGTCGGCGCCTGACTGAACAGGTCTCTTTCATACCGCCTGTAGTGACGCAACTACAGTAGCTGTGCTTACAAAAGTTTGCAATCAGGGTAAACCGGGAGCTGCATGCAGCGCTTGGGGGATTTCTATGGATAGATGCAATTGTTGGCTAAGCCCGGAAAATTGTTGAGACTGCCGGTCCTTGATACCGAGTTATTACTTACTTTTTCGCTTAATGTGGGCCCGACATGTCGTTGATTCCCGACCGGTGCTTGTTTCTTTATGGACTTAGTCCAGGCGGTAATGCGCACCCAGACTGCGTGGTCGATCCAGGGCGGCCCGGGTAAGCAGCCAGGCGGTGTCCAGTTGCAGGCTGAGGGTCCGTTGATCCAGGCTGGGGGGCAGAAGGCTAATTTGCCCGCGCCAATGGTCCAGGGTGTGCAAGGCCTGAAGCAGTCCTAGGTGATTGCGTAGCAAGCCGACATGCTCTTGCATTAAGTTGCGCAAGGCGGGCAGAGAAGGGGGATTGTTGGTGGATGAGCTGTGGTTTTTATGGCTGCCGTTGCTATAGCTATTGTTTCCGTCATATTGGCAAGCTTTGTCGTTGTTGGCGATGATTGCGTTTTCCAGTGCATCGGCTGCCGTGGCTGTCATAAGGGAGGGGCGTGGATTCGAGCTCGAACTAGAGTTCAAACCCAAACCCCAATGGGGGCCGACATTAGCCTGTGAACTGGAACTTGGATTTGAGTTTGTGTATGAACATGAACTTGAAATCGAACTTGTAGTTGCAGCATCTGTCTCCGGGACCAAAGCTGAACGCTGGGTCCTCTTGCTTCTAGCAATCGCCTCGGCCGCCGCCCGCCCCATGACGACGCACTCCAGCAAAGAGTTGCTGGCCAAGCGATTTGCCCCATGTAAACCTGTGCAGGCTACTTCCCCCACGGCATATAGACCAGGCACCGTCGTGCGGCCTGACATGTCTGTTTGAATTCCCCCGCAACTGTAGTGCGCGGCAGGCGCAACCGGCACCCAGTCCCGACGTAAGTCCAGGCCCCGGCATAAACCTTCTTCCAGGGCTTTGGGGAAATGCTGCTGTAAGGTATCCGCACCAAGATGGCGTACATTCAGCCAGACATGGCTACTGCCTTCTTGCCGCATATGTGCGGCAATAGCGCGCGACACAATATCGCGTGGGGCTAGTTCCCCTCTGGCGTCGTAAGCTGGCATGAAGCGGCGGCCTTGCTTGTCCAGTAAATGACCACCCTCACCACGCAAGGCCTCAGTCAGCAAAAAGGTCGGACCCTCTGCATGCAGGCAGGTCGGATGAAACTGCACAAATTCCAGATCCCGTATGGCAGCGCCTACGCGCCAGGCTAAGGCAACCCCTTCGCCCAAGGCGCTATCGGGATTGGTGCTGTGCGCATACAGGCTGCCCAGCCCGCCTGTTGCCAGCACGACATGGTCCGCCAAAATGGTTTCGTAGCGGTGGGTGTGTTTGTCGTAAATATCCACGCCAGCCACTGCGCCTTGTTCGTTGCGGCGCAGAGTCAATGCCAGACAGTCTGTACGCTGCTGAACATGAGGGGCTTTAGCCAATTGAGGAGCCAAAGCCTGCATGATGGCGTAGCCGCTGGCATCGGCCGCATGCACGATGCGCCGCCGACTGTGCCCACCCTCACGGGTCAGATGCAATTGGCCATCTTCGGTTCTGTCCAGAGGCACCTGCCTTTCCAGTAGCCAATGCACTGCATCTGGCGCGGCTTGCAAAATCCCTCGTACTGCCTCCTTATCCGAGTGCCGAGCGCCGGCTTCCAGTGTGTCTTCAATGTGTTGTTCCAGGCTGTCTTGGGCACTGAGCACAGCCGCCAGACCACCCAAGGCCATCGGGCTGGCCCCGCAAGGAACGGGGGCGCTACTGAGTAAAGTGACATGCATCGAGGAAGGCAAGGACAGGGCCAGACTGGTGCCTGCCAGCCCCGCACCGATGATCAGCACCTGCGTCTGTGTTGAGCCTGAATGCATTAAGCGGCTCCTACATGTTGGAATTGCTGGCTGTGCTCGGCCAAGTCCGCACTGACGCGTAAATTGCTTTGCTGAGCAGCCGCAAAATCCATCATGCGTTGCAAGGAGCGTCGTGCGCCCTCACGTAGATCGGGGGCCACTTGAATACCAGGGCCTGGTTGACTGAGACGTTGACGCAAAGCCTCCAGACTGTTCAACGCCATCCAGGGGCAATAGGCACAGCTTTTGCAGGTGGCACTCTCGCCCGCAGTTGGTGCTGCCAGAAAGGTTTTGCCCGGCGCCTGCTGGCGCATGGCATGCACAATCCCTTGATCGGTGGCGACGATAAAGGTGTCGGCAGGATGATTGATGGCAGCGCGCAGTAGCTGCGTTGTCGAGCCAACCACATCCGCCAGCGCAACAACAGAAGCGGGTGATTCGGGATGAACCAGAACCTGGGCATCGGGGTGCTCACTCATCAAAGCCTTCAAACCATCGGCCTTGAATTCGTCATGCACCAGGCATGAGCCTTGCCAGAGCAGCATATCTGCACCGGTTTGTTTTTGGATATAGGAGCCCAAATGACGATCCGGTGCCCACAGAATCTTTTTCCCTTGTGCGTGTAAATGCCGCACGATGTCCAGGGCGATGGAGGACGTCACAACCCAATCCGCCTGTGCTTTGACGGCTGCGCTGGTATTGGCATACACCACCACTTCCCGGTCTGGATGCGCAGCACAAAACTGCTTGAAATCCTCGGGGGCGCAACCCAGATCCAGCGAACACGTCGCCTCGTCATGTACAGCCAACACACGTTTTTCAGGGCTCAAAATCTTGGCCGATTCGGCCATGAAACCCACGCCGGCCACCAACACTGTGCTGGCCGTATGCTCCTGCCCAAAGCGCGCCATCTCCAGGGAGTCACCCACGCAGCCGCCAGTCTCCAAGGCTAGATCCTGAATATCGGGGTCCGTGTAATAGTGGGCGACCAGCACGGCGTCTTGCTCCTTCAACTGCTTGGCCAAGGCTTGCTTCAGCGCGGCTTTATCGCTTTGCACGCTGAGTTTGGGAGGGACGTCGTGCCAGGTGATTTGACGACTCAAAGCATCCTGAGAGTCCGGCTGGCAGACATCAATGGGATAGCGCTGTATCATGTTTGTCCTTGATGCTCATTTTGAGCATAAATGGATGAAAAAAATGGGAAATGGGAATTTCTGAACGAGAAATCGTATGTCTCTCTTGTTATGCTTTTTTTGAGCATAAATAAAAAATCAGCATTGTGCAAGCGCAAGAACGGAACAGAGGAATAAAAAAGAGGGGTGCCCTGCTTTGGGTTTATGTGCCCAAAGCAGGGGGAGATCCTGTTAAGGCGCGGGATTCGGTGTGTGGTGATGAATCGCGTTGATCTTGGCGATCAGCTCATCGTTCAGTTGAACATCCGCACTGGCGATGTTCTCGCGCAGTTGTTCCAGTGTGGTCGCACCGATCAGATTGCTGCTGGTAAAGGCTTGCTGATTCACCCAGGCCAGGGCCAATTGAGTGGGCGTCAAACCGTATTCGCGAGCCAGCTCGTTGTAGGCCAGCGCGGCTTCACGGGCACGCGGTGCATCGTAGCGGGTAAAGCGGTTGTACAAGGTCAAACGTCCTTTTTCGGGGCGAGCGCCGTTGTCATATTTACCCGTCAACACACCCATCGCCAATGGCGAATACGCCAGCAGACCTAGACCTTCATAACGGCAGAATTCGGACAGACCTTCTTCAAACACGCGGTTCAGCAAGTTGTAGGGGTTCTGGATGGTGGCAATCAAAGGCAGGGAGCGCGAGCGAGACAACTCCAGAAAGCGTGAGACACCCCAAGGCGTTTCATTGGACACACCGATGTGACGCACCTTGCCTTGACGCACAAACTCGTCCAGTACCGAGAGGGTCTCTTCGATAGGGATGGTGTCTTCTTCTTTCCACGGGTAGCTACGCTGTCCAAACGTCACCGTACTGCGATCTGGCCAGTGCAATTGATACAGGTCCAGATAGTCTGTTTGCAACCGACGCAGGCTGTCATGCAGGGCTTGTTCCAGATTCTTGCGATCCAGGCTGGTGCCGCCATTGCGGATATGACCAGGGCGCTTGGGGTCACGTTGGGGACCGGCAATTTTGCTGGCCAGAACAATGTCCTTGCGGCGGCCGGTTTTAGCCAGCCAGGTGCCGATATATTGCTCGGTCAAACCTTGCGTGGCCGCCATGGGGGGAACAGGGTACATCTCGGCGGTATCCACCAGATTCACACCCAGTTCCAGGGCAAGATCCAGTTGAGCGTGCGCATCGGCCTCGCTGTTCTGTTCCCCGTACGTCATGGTGCCCAAACCAATCAGGCTGACGTCCAGGTCTGTATTGCCCAGCTTGCGGTATTTCATTTACTTCGACTCCCGAAAGCGCAGGGCCGGGCGGCCCTACAAACCGTGCATGGTAGCGTATTTAGCCTGCTTGCCGGTGTGCTGATTGAACTGATTCTTTATAAAAAAACCATCGCAAGTTATTTACGATGGTTTTGTGTTGAGGTACTGCTGTAGTACTGAGCGATTTCAGGCCGCCTCATCATGCTCCGGCAAAGCAGGTGGAGCAGGCAAAGGACGACTAGGCAGCAAAGGTAGGCCGTGCTTGCTGCGCAAACGCTGGCAATCCACATTGGGGCTGCCATCCAGCTCCCAGATCTGGTAATCGCGACAGGGGGTGGGGCGATCCGGATAAATAGCGCAATGAATCCCGGGCTGGCCCAACGTTCCGCGCAAGGCGATACAACGACCTTCACCTTGCTCGGTTCCCTTCATGCAGGCGCGTAATGGACCAACCTGGGTGGTCAACTCGACCGGCACCGTACCGCCCGTTTCACCGCTTAGTTCACCGCTGTAAAAAGAGACCCGAAAATGTGAACAGCACACGCCGCAGCTTAAACAGGGGTTTTCATCAAAAATCTCGTCATTGGGAGGCGTATAAAGCACCGTCTCCAGTGTGGTTTCCTGAACGCCAGGTAAATCCAGCAGTTGAGTCGGGGTAGGCGGGAGAGAAGAGCAAGTCATGTGCGTAGGTGTCCCGTAGCGGCCGCAGATCCGTTTCAGACGAGATCGATGATCTGCAGGCGTAAAGCAATTATTTTATTTTTGCCTGAAGAACTTGAATAGAAAAATCGTGTGGTGATGGGCTAGCTTGATGCTGGCTGGAGACAGATTGTGTGTATCCATATGTTTCATTGCTCTGCCTAGCCAGGCGGGGCGTGAATTTCTGAAAATCTGCTTGTTTTTTTGTTTAATACTTATAAAACAAAGGATTGCACGATTTCTTTGGCCTGAGGAGCTAATTTTGCAGAGAGTCCATAAAAAAAAGATCATCTTTTTTATAGAAAAACACGAAATAGTGTTGACAGCCCCATAGGGAAGATCTATTATTTCATTTCTTCACCGCAGGCGGTTAGCTCAGTTGGTTAGAGCGCTACGTTGACATCGTAGAGGTCGCTGGTTCGAATCCAGTACTGCCTACCAGAATACATGCACACAGCACCAAGCTGTGCCAAGAAAAGCCCCAAAGATCAATGCTTTGGGGCTTTTTTGTTGCCCAGCGTTCCAAGCTGCGCCAAGCCCCGCCAAGGTATTTTGGGGGCATGAATGGGGGCACGGACGAAACGAATGGGGGCATGGCTATTTTGGCGCTTTCCCCAGCTGTTCATCCAAGTAGTCCGACCACCACTGCATCAGATCATGACGCTCTGCCATGTATTGAGCATGGTTGTATGCACGGCGTACCTTGTTGCGATCACGGTGTGCTAGCTGCCGTTCAATCACCTCTGAGCGAAAACCGCTCTGCTCGTTCATGATGGTGGAAGCCAGGCCACGAAAGCCATGGCCCGTCTGCAGGCCACCAAATCCCATAATCTTCAGCGCCCGATTCATTGTCTCGCTGCTGATAGGCGTAGAACGAGGATTGTGCACGCCCGGGAATAGAAACGAGTGCCGCCCGGATAAGGCCCGCAGCGACTCCAAGATTTGAACACTTTGATGCGATAGGGGCACCAGGTGATCGGCGGCGCTTTGCTTTTGGATCAGCCGGCCTTTCATGCGCTCGGCCGGAATCGTCCACAGCGCATTGGCCATATCAAACTCTTCCCAGCGGGCCCACCGCAGTTCGTTCGTGCGCGGAAAAGTGCGCATCATAAGTTGCAGCGCGTATCGGGTCTCGGGGCGGCCGTGGTACTGCATGATGCGCTGTAGCAGCAAAGGCAGGTCGTCTGCATCAACGTGGGGGTAATGCTGCACCGGTGGCCGCTCTTGCAGGAACTGGCGTAGCCCGTGCGTGACATCATTGTTGGCTACCCCGACTCCGCACGCATAGCGAAAGACCATGCCGACGGCTTCCAATACCCGTGACGCCATTTCGAGTGCGCCGCGATGCTCTACTGTCTGAATGATCTTCAACACGGCTTTTCCAGTGACCGCCTCAATCGGCATCTTGCCGATGACAGGGTATACGTTCGCCTGGAGTGCGTTGCGTATCCGCTGGAAGTATCCGGTGCTCCAACTCTTTTTGCGGACCTCCAGCCATTCATTGGCCACAACTTCGAAAGAGGGCGGCAGGTGCGCCGCGGTGGCGATGGCAGTCAGGCCTGGGTCCACGTTCTCCGCCAATTCCGTTTTCGCTTCTTCGCGCATCTGGCGAGCTTTGGCCAAGCTGACCTCGGGATAAGAGCCAAAGGTCAGCCGGCTTTCTGCTTTCGATTGAGGGCGGCGATACTTCAGGCGCCAGCGCTTGGCCCCGCTGGGCAGCAGCTCCAGGTACAGGCCGCCTCCATCGAACAAGCGATTCTTGCCGGCGGGGCTGTACTTGGCGGATTTACATTGCGAATCGGTCAAGGGAGGAATGATCTTGGCCATTACGGTTTATTTACCTCTTTAAAGTAGGTGGTGGGGTTGCTCAGCCACGCAAGAATGTCTCGGCCACGCCATACCGTGCAAGACGAGCTCAAAGCCTCGCCCGCTGGTGCACGGCCATTGATGATTCGTTTCCGCCAGGTCTCGCGGCTAAACGGGATGCGGTCTGCGAACTCGTCCCACCGATACAGGCCTTCGGGGTGGATGGTGGGGGCACTTTTGTGAGCCGCTGCCATCGAGTTGTTGGGTTGTGGCATGGTTGTGTTCTCCATTAAAAAACCGGCGCAAGGCCGGCTGGGATCATCCCTTATTCGTACAGATTGAAATGGCTTGTTGTTGTGTTTCAGCCGCAGCTTTTATGCCAGGGCATCTGCTTTACCCTATAATCAAAACCGCCACGGGAATGCTCCGTGGGAGAGCGGCGATTAGTTTCACGATCTTGGTCAATGTGCGTTTGCACGGACCCATGCCTCAGACAGGAAACTGATGAGACATAGCCTTGATGGCTGGCGCCTTTTCTTCATTGATTAGGAGCCGCTATGGCTAAGACATCACTTCAAAAAGCTCGTGCGCGGGCATTCAAACTTCAAAATGGTTGCTGCTTTTATTGCGGGCAGCACATGGACCAATCTCCCATTACAAAATGCACTGCGGAGCATCTCAAGGCTCGTTGTGACGGCGGCCGGATAGCTGGCAACATCGTTGCGGCGTGTTGGTTTTGTAATAGTCGCAGGCACAGAAGGAAGGCTCCGCTTGAGCCAAAGGCATGGCAGGCGTATGTCGTCAGGAAGATGCAGCAGAAACGGTGGCCGACTCTCACTTCGGGATAGAGCGCAATCGGTTGTGTGGGTGGTTGCTCATTACAAGTCCGGAAAAAGTTGTTGGGGATCAAAGCAATCCAGCTCTCCGCTATCCAGATGAAGAATGACCCCATAGCCGCGAGCGCCTTTTACAGCAATGGTTGCGATGGCTACGCCGAATTGGCCTGCGCGGGAGTCTCCCGCGCCAACCAAGTATCGAGATTGTGAGCCTGGGGGGATTTCATTGATTTCGATGAAACGTGAAACATCAAGTTTGTTTTTCATGGCCTGCTGTCCTCCTGGCATCGTGGGCAACATCCGGCCCAAAAGTTGACCTTGGAAATGAATGAGCCACATCCTTGGCAGCGGAGCGGCTCTTCTCTCTCGGGTTTTCGCTCAGCCAGGACAATCCCCGTCCCGGCCAGAGCTTCAGCGCGTTTGACGTACTGCATGTCCACGGCCGGCCGGGTCTTTGCGTCGATGTACTCCTTTGGCCAGGGGATGTCAGTTTCTCGGTTGTTGTGCATCGCCTGGGCTTGCTCTTGGGTGTACAACTGCGCTTTCCGCAGGTCGGTGGTGTAGCCATTGCCATTCAGCCCCCAAAACAGCATGTCGTTCCCCACATAGCTTCGGCTGTCTTGCACATAGAAGAGGCCGCTTAGTGCCTGGCTTGTGCGCTCAGGCATGCTCTGGTTCTGGCGCATTGGCGGCCTCCTTGTCAGCCTTGACTTTCTTCCCGCAGAAAGGGCAGTACGAGACGATGATGCTAAGGTCCTTGCCCTTCTCGCTGCGGTAGCCGGGGGTGTCCGCCTTAACCCCGAATGGGATGCTGATATATGTCCCAGGATTGGCACCGTCTAGGACGTAGGTGATGTTGCGGCAGCGCACCGATTCAATTGGCGCCTTCACCTGTGGCTGGTGGAGCTCTTTGATCTTTGCTTCGATTTCTTCAATCCAATTGCAGTTCATGTTCTTGCTTCCCATCCGTTCTCACCCCAGACCACACAAGAGCGTTCCAGCTCATGGCACAGGGATGCATATCCGTTATTGAAATGACCGTGATGCTTGGATTTGTGCAGCAGAATCCGAGGTGTGGGGGCATGGCGAAGGGTAAAAAATTGCCCCGGTTCGATGTGTCGAAGGCGGGGCAGGGGTTTGTTGCTGTAGGCGCTTTGTGTCATGCGACTTTCTCCCGAGGGGAGATCTGCTGATCGGAGTAGTTCGCCCGTACCAGCGCGTGGGCCAGGGGAGGGCAGACGCTGTTCCCGCACATGCGGACTTGCGCCGTTTTGGTGAGTGGGCTGCCGTCAGGCTTCTGATCGATGATGTACGAGTCAGGAAAGCCCTGGGCGCGGTAAAGCTCGCGTGGTGTCAGCATTTAATTCTCTAAGGGAAAGCTACAGCGAGTGTTGTTGCTTGGTGTTAGGGTAAGAAAAACGTACTAAGCTAAACTTTGTACATCTATGGCGAATCTAAATGAAATACTTTGAACTGGTATTCGCAAGACGATAGTGTCAATAAAGAAGAGTTTTTACTTGTTTTTTTAATGAGGCATTATGAGTATTTGTTCACGATGTGGGGGTGGGATTAGGTTTAGAACAATGGATGGGCAGGTTATTCCTATGGGAGGAGGGTGTTCATGCATAACTATTAATCCAAATTTATTTAATGAACGGTATGATCGATATGATGAGCCGGAGGAGTCGTGCAGCTCGTCCTCATGTTACGCAACACAATGTCCCGAGTGCGGCGGGGAGGTTTACTTTATAAAGCACAATGGTGGATCCGTTTGGCTAGACCCTCCTCTAGGTCAGCCATGGCATAAGCATGGGTGTTTCGAGTTTAATGACGAAAGGTTGAGGAAGAATTATCAAAAAGCCAATGGATTAAAAAAAACTCTTGTCTCAATGACAAAAAACTCTAATAGGGGAGATAGAAAAATATTAGGTGTCGTAGTGTCAGTGCAATTCAGAATGGATCAGTATGATAGTGTCAAAACTAGAATAATTTTAAAGAATAATAATAAGAATCTGGAGTTGTTTGTTTTGGGCGATGGTCGGGGGTTGTTGGGGGAGTTGTGTTTCTACAGTAGTAAGAATCAAACTATATCTATTCTATCCTCTATGTTTAAAACTTATAAAACCCTAAGCTACAAATGGTAATGGTCTAATGTTTTAATCCTGGTGAGAAAAGAGAGGGTAGGGTTGCTGTCAGCGTGATGCCTCATAGGGGAGGCATCCTATGTTTTAGCCACAGAGGTTCGGCTATGATCCTTGCGGATACAGAAAATAGAAACTGTTTGGAGATCATGGTGAGGGACGTTAAGTTTTTTGGGTCAGAAATAGCGCTGATCCTTGCATTAGCTGTTGGGACAGCTTTAGGCGTCGGTTTGGGTTGGTTTACTTTTCCCTATATGTTTCCGCTATTTCAAAGCTCAGAGCTTGCTGCGTGGGTAGGCGCAGGCGGGTCTTTAGCTGCCGCGTGCGGAGCGTTCTATGCGGCTAGGATTGCTTTAAGAATGGCAGAAGACAACAGGCTAAGAGAGGAAAAGGAGAAGTTGGAGGCGGCTAAGCAAGTAATCTGTCATACGGCGTATCAATACACCTCAATAGTTGCTGAAATCGATTGGATTATTAATAGCCGATCGGGAATTGGAACTTGTCCTGAAACCAAGAAGCCCCTGGCATTGGAAATGCCTGGGGAGGTTGGTAACTTTAGTGAATGGATGGGCTGGCTTGAGAGAGTTGATATGACCAGCGCGTACTTATTGAGCTCCAGTGTGGGGCAGACGCTGTTTTCATTGACTGAGAGAGTAAATTTCTTGTCTAGATTCTCTGGGTTTAATGATCATACAAATTTATATATAGTCCCACTTAAGCAACTTTTAGATGCTCGACTTCTTGCTCAGTGCTTGAGTTATGGGCTTAATGAGTTAATGAAAAGATCTCCTAATTGGGAGGATGTTATTAACGGTAAGGGCTTTGAGTTTCCCCCTCCTGCTGTCTATCCTAAGTAGGGCCACTCGCTTATCAAGACAGTCCACAGTCTTTCGATCTAATCCCTTGAGTCACCTAGAGTTTTCACTAGATCGCTGATCATCTTGGCCAGCTCGGAGGTCATCAAGGTCATGTCGGCATCAAAGACTTCGTCATCGTTGACGGCCATGACATCCTGTTTTTCCGTTAGGATGTCCAGTGGGGCCACGCGTTTGACGTCCAGCGCATCGGTCAGCACAAAGCTGATGCGATCCGCCCAGGTCATGGCCAAACGGGTGCATTGCTTGCCGGCTTCAACGTGCTTGCGCACTTCGTCAATGTCGGCGCTTTGCTTCACATAGCGCACGGCAGCACCGTTGTCGCCGGTGGAGCGCAGTTCAGTGTCCTGGTCGATAGTGAAGTTGGCGAGTTCTTCTTCCTCAACCAGCCAGGAGGTCATGGCGGCACCGGGCGATTGCTCGGTGTACAGCGCCTGCACGGGGAAGGGCTCCACGCTCTTGGCGAACAGACCCAACACCTCATCACTCTTAGTCACGGCTGGGGTATCGATGACAAACCAGTTATTTCGTGTGTCGATCCACACCAAAGTGTCGCGCTGCACAGCATGAGAGCGGGGCATCAAATCAATGATGATCTGCTCTTTGATTTCCTTCATCTGCTTGCGGCCTGGCTTGTAGCCTTGTTGCTCTTCGATTTCACGGGTCTTCTCGCGTGCCGCCTGGTTGACCACAGCGCTCGGCAGCAGTTTCTTTTCAGCTCGATGACGAATCAGGTATTGACCGTTGACCTCATGGACCAGCTCACCACCTTCACGCGGCGGCACCCAGCCCAGGCTGAGAGGTTCTTGGCTGCCGCCAGGGGTAAATTGATGCTTGGCCAGCAGGTCGGCCAGTTGTTGAGCGGACAGGGTAAATGCTGTATCCAAACGATAGATACGCAGGTTTTTAAACCACATGGGTGTATTCCTTTCAGGATGGGCTATGCTCAGGCTGACAGAGTTTTTGCGCTGAGTAGAGCAATGGAATTAAATAAGAAAATGAGGCAGAAAGAGCGTGCATTAATCAGTGCGCTGAAAAGCACTAGCCCTTCAGCGATAAACAACTTGAATTATGCTAAAGGTGCTAGGTTCGCAATAATTTATAGCGATGAGTTTTCTGAGCTGGCATCGGAGCTCGTAAGGATTTATAGATATGGGGGTGTTAAAGACCCTCTTTTACGCCTATCGGCAGCACTTCAAGAGAATGGAATCACCTCGTGTCGTGGTGCCGAGATGAGTTATGAGCGGGTGAAGTATTTCTTTGATAAGTACTTAGATAGAAAGCTTAGGCGACATCCTGGGTACGTTTTTCCCAGCTCATTTGGCAAAGAAAAGTGCTCTGGCTGTGGGAGGTTTTTTGCAAACCTGTCGCATCACCTTGAGTTCTGCGCGGGCTAATTCCTGAGCCGTAGAAATGAGCGGATAACATTAAGTGCAGTACGCGTTGCGCGATAGCAGGGGAGCGAATGGAATGTCATCGTCCATATCTGCCAAGTTGCCGGACGAGGGCGGCGGAGCCGGCCTTTGCTGCTGTCCACGCCCGGTAGCCTCTGCGTAATTGTTACGCTGCTGGCCCTGGGGCTGCCGCTGATCTTGCTGGAAAGACTCACCGTAACCATCACCGCCACCTTCACGGCCACCCAGCATTTGCATTTGCTCGGCAATGATCTCGGTCGTGAAACGCTCCTGACCGTCCTGCCCCGTCCATTTACGCGAACGCAGGCGACCTTCTACATAAACGGGACGGCCTTTGCGCAGGTACTCGCCCGCGATTTCAGCCAGACGGTTGTAGAACACCACACGGTGCCATTCCGTTTCCTCACGGCGCTCGCCGGAGGTACGGTCTTTCCACTGCGAGGTCGTGGCAATGGAAATATTGCAGATGGCCGAGCCTTCTGCGCTGTAGCGTACTTCTGGGTCGCGGCCGAGGTTGCCCACCAGAATGACTTTGTTGACTGAGGCCATTTATGCAGCCTCCAGCAAGGCGTCGCGCAGTTCGTGCTGATACTTGGTGACTGTCCGCTCAAACTCCATCAGATCGGATTCAAGTAAGTCGATCTGGTTGTCGTCGCGGTCGATGCGGATGATCTTCATGCGGCCCAGGTCGTGAACCCACAGCACCAGATCCACCCATTTGCGTCCGAGCAGCCACATTGCGCCATTGCATTGGTCTACGTAGGCGGCAATGTCACCGTTCACAAAGGCGGTGAACAGGGTGTCGCTGCTGACCATGGTCTTGATCTCAATGATCCCGTCATCGCCTACCAAACCGTCTACGCTCACCCCAAACAGACGGTCAGGCGTTGTAATGAAGCCAGCCTCGTCAACGATATGGCCGGTCTTGCGCTCATAGACAGCTCGGGCGTAGGGCTCTTGCTCTGTGCCCAGGCGCATAGCGCCATTCACAAAGACCTGCATAGGCTCGCCGCCTTCGCGCTCTCGGGCCACATCCATGGCGTAGTCCAAGCATTTCTTGGATGGAGCACCGCTTTTCAGGCGGTCGCGGCAGTCTTTGAATCGGCTGCCGGTGATGACGCCTTTGCGGGCCTGGAGCCATTCCAGGGTGCCTTGTTCGGCGGTGTGAATGATTAAGCTTTCCATTATTGAGCCTCCGTGAGCATCTTTTTCTTGTCCGATACGGCCTTTTTAAAGGCGTTGTAATCAGCAAGGTTGTTGGTCGCGTAAATGACGTTGCCGCCTTGTTGCCAGATGGTCTCTAGCTCTTCCAGCGTTTCGGCCTTGGCTACTTCGCTAATCCAAGAGTCTTTCAGAGCAGGGTCAGTCGACGCCCGGCCATCGGTGTCGTCGTCTTGCTCGGACAGTCCGGTAATGGCCTTCAAGGTGTATCGCTCCAAGTAGGTCTTGGTGCTGGCGCGTGACTGAATAGCGTTGCGACCTGGGCCGGTATCTGGTGGCCCGCCCATGCTGACACTTTCCTGATGACCCCCAACGTGCCGCAGGTAGCAGGTGACCTCCATCCAGTCTTTGTCATCCTTGGTCAGCTTCCAACTGGACGAAAGTCCATGCTTGGAGAGGGCGGGGGTGACAGCATTCACAACGTCATGCAGCTCGGCGTATTTCTGATTCTTAAGCGGGCCATCGGAACGGGCCTTACCCTTGATGATTGTGACTGACTCGGCCTTGAATGCAGCGAACGCCTCGTCATAAGCTTTCTTGGCCTGGGTGGCGTTGTAGCGATCCTGTAGGTCCATCATCTGCCCGATCTGCTCAGGACTCATTCCAGATTGCAGGGCGGCGATTGCCATGGCCATTGGCGACCCAGCCGGGGCGGGCGCTGCGACAGCCGTCTGTGGAGCTTCAATGATTTCTGTACTCATGGTGTCCTCAATATTGGATTCGGATAGCCGGAATCAGGCCCTTGGCGATCAGAATGACGGCCTGCTTGGCGCATGCGTCGGGCAAGCCGTTCTCAATGAATGCAGCCAGGGCGGCATTGTTGATGCTGGCTTTATGCGCGATATCGGCCTCGCGTTTTCGCTGTGCTGCATCTTCGGCTGCCTTGGCGTCGGCTTGGCGCTTGATTTCTGCCTGGCGGGCGGCTTCGGCGGCATCCTTGGCGCGTTGCTCAGCGGCCAGTCTTTCAGCTTCGGCCCGGGCCTCGGCCTGCTTCTGGCGTTCGATGGCTTCGGCCCGTTCCCGCTCAGCTCGTTCTGCTGCCGCCTTGGCATCGGCTTCGCGTTGGGCGGCGGCATCGCGTTCAGCTTGGGCTTTGGCCTCCGCATCGGTTCGGGCCTTTTCAGCGGCTTGGCGGGCAATCTCCGCCTCACGGTCTTTCTGCTCCTGCTCGGCCTGCTTGCGTCGTAGCTCAGCCAGTTCTGCCTGCTCAGCTTCGTACTTCTGGCGGTCAGTCAGGGCTGTGTTCAGGATTTCCAGCGCTTTGGCCTTCACGCGGTGTGCCTCCGCTTCGAATTCCTCCCAGGCCTCGTCCACGACCACAGACTCAACCGCAGCCAGGCGTTGCCGGAGACTGTCAGCGCCGTGTCTTCCGATGGCAGATCAATCAGTTCTGTGGATTCGGTCATGTCATGCTCCAGCGGCAAGAGCTATTAGCGCCGAGCCGTAAAAAATAGCGCCGCAAAAGGCGGCGATAATGGCGATGCCTATGAGGATGGAAGGGAGCCAACCCCAAGGCGGGGTGCTGCTATTTGGTGCGTAGCATCCCCGTCCATCGAAAGGGTTACGGCGGCGAGTGCGGGGGAAGCCGGGGTTTTGGTCGGTCATTTGGTTTTCCTCGCCTGCTTCAGAATGAGGCTCGACAATCGTTTATGAACCCGATCAAGGAACGGGTCGTTTGACCAGTGCCAGCCCGCGAAAATCAGATGCCCGCTCTCATATTCAGGCCGCTCGATTGGGTACTTTTTGTCCAGCATGGCACGGGCCTCGGCATTCGCCGCTGATCGAGCCGACAAGTAGCGACGTCCTTTTGATGGGGCCAAGTAGATGGTTTGTGATTCGGCCTTAATTGCTGCCATTGGGTTCTCCCGATAGGGCGGAGTCGGCGTAGTCCAGGATCTGTGAGACTGTTTTGAACTCGGTGCCAATGGCAACTTGATCGCCTTCATCGCTGCAGTACGAGCTTTGACAAGCGGCTTGGAGTGCGCCTGCAGTCCAGCGCAGCGCCTCTCGAAACCGCTCAATCTCAGCCGCCTGGGCGTCGCGTTCGCCTAACAGAGTGCGGATCGTTTCAGGATCGCAAGCGGCGATATATTCCGAGTTGGCGTTATTCTGGTGGCGTTGGCTTTCCCATCCCGCTGGCGTCTTTGGTTGTCCTTGCACAAAGGTGGTGCAAATTCCGCGTCCGCCATCGGCTTGTCGAACAGTTCGGCTAGTGCCGCTTTCGATGTCTGCCTCCCATGGGCCAGACGTTGCTGCAACGACAGTCGCACGCAGTTTCGCGTAGTTGTAATTCATGGTTGCCTCCAGATACTGATCACTTCTGAAATTAAGTAAGCAAAGCCCATGCAGCCAAAAATAATGGCCAACAACGTGACAATGCCAAGAATGAAAGCAGCGAGGTCTAGCACTGCAGCGCCTCCAGTTCCTGCACTGTCATTGCGTCGTGGCTGGCGTCAGCCCAGCTCAAAATCAGAGCGCTGATGTGGGCGTTCAGGCCGTCCGTGTAAACCGGGTCATTGGTGAGCATGGCTTTCAGGAAAGGGCCGATTGCGTCCGACTTCTCGAAAGCAATAAGCTGGTCGCTCATGACTTCCAGCAGATCGGCGCGGCTTTTGATGTTGGGCAGGTCGGGGCGGCCCCACGACATAAGCACCGCCTGGGACTTGCCGATCAGGCAATCCTTGATCTGCTGTGCAATAACTTCGCGGCGGCGCTCCGCCAGCTCGTACGCGCATACCTCGCGTTCTGCGATAGCGTTCATGTTTAGCTCCGTGGGGATTGCGCCGCGTCCGGCGCCATTGAAAGGGAAGAGGGTTAGCTTGCATCCCCCACCTTCACGACTTGCGCGCGCAACTCGGTATTGGCAGGTTCTGGAGTTCTATGCCCTCTAGTCGCAGCACTCCCGCCGCCCATGGCGTGGGCGGGGGTGATTTAGAATTGGTTAAGGGAGTGGGAATGCTGCGGTTGGAGGGTGCCCGCTCTCACCATGCGGGCCATGGGCCTGTGCGCCTACAGGCTGGCGTTGCTGACTATTGGATAACGCGAATATTCATCCAGCATCCCGTCGCACGGGGGAAGATGGTGGCCGGGTGCAAATCCGGCTTTAAACCCTTACACCTAAATCGGTGCTGGCTCTGGCTTGGCCGTCCCCATCGCTTTGCCTGCGCGTACTGCTCACCATCATCGAAGCCTTCCAAGCCCGTCACGCAGTGGCCATTCCGGGTGACGAGAGCGGCTTTGCAACGTTGCCTGCGTCCCACCTTCCGGTGTGCAGGGCGTATCCGCCTCTTGCTGAACCTTTCGGGTGAGAGCCGATTGTCTTGTTCTCGGCATGTCCCGGAAGGCTTCGATGATGCCCCTCATAAGAAGGGCTGCCTGGACCTCGCTACTGCTCATATGCGAGTCATGCAGGCGTTGAAAACTGACTACTCTCTGGCTTGGGAGGGTGATACAGAAATTTGATGCTGTGCCCATGCCCGGCACTTTGAGTGATTTCGCGGGGCGTATATGCAGCTTCCTCCCTTGGCTCTGCGATACCGGCATTAACAAGTTCGCAATGCACCAAGTCCAGGGCCTTGTCACGCTCCCAGCACTCGATAACCAGCTTGTCGCTAAGTGCCGCCTTGCGATTTGCAGACGCTTCCTGCTTTCGTGCTGCGTGGTAGTTTTCGCTGGCTTTATCTGCTCGTCTCTGTGCTGCATGCAGCTTTTTGACGGCCTCCAGCAGCTTGTCGTATTTCATTTCTTGGGGCGCTCCTGATTGTCATGCTTGCCCGGAAAGTCGCTGGGCCAGCGCATTGGCTTATCCATCTGCCCTCCTGTGGAAATCAGTAAGGCAGCCATGCCATAGGAATCTTGCCAGTGCGCTTATTGGGCCGTCCATCTGGCTTCGGTCCGCGCACCATTACTCGCAGACCATCGTGACCTACCGTCTTGCGGGCAAGTGCGATCCAGTCATGGCAAAACTGGGGTGCATCAAACTCAGGCGACACCTGACGGTGTTTGGCTGATTCAAAAATCTTTGCAGCACGATCTGCGTACCATTGCTGCAGATCCTCTACTGTCATCTTCTCCTGCTCCTTCTTGGGGGGGGGGGCTTTGCGAGCCGCCAGCGTTTTGGCCAGCGGTTCCGTCATACCAAATACACAGAAAGCGGACATCCCGTTCTCCTAAGGCGGGGGCGGTGTTACATCACACGGCCAAGACAATCACAAAGATAGGTGCGCAGCAGCTTCAGGGCCTCGTCCTCCTGGCCTAGCGACAGCGCCTGGAACATTGCTTGGAGAGCGGGCGCATGATCAATGCCTTCTATGCCCCGACTCTCCAGCTCTGAAATCAAATCGCTTGTATCGATGTCGCTGAGCTCGACATCCACATCAATATCGACGGTCGTTGATACCGTGACGCTCGACATACAAATCTCCTCGCATGAAAAACCGCCCTGAGTAGAACGGTTTCAGATACGGCCCCAATATGGGCCCTGGTGTTTAAAAGGTTGTTGGCTGGGCAATACCGCGAATGGCCCACATGAAACCCTGTTGCAGGTTGGTTTTACCCAAGGCAACCGCACGTTGATCCAAAGAGCTATCAGCCTGCAGCTTTTCCATCCAGGCTCCGACCTTCTCGGCCAGCTCCTTGCCTTCGTTCATTGCTGCAATCTCGGACTCCGACAAATCGCGGTAGCCCTTGATGTGCTTGTGTTGGTTATCCATATTTCCTCGCTTCAGTAAGCACCACCATTGATGCTTGCCAAAGCGGCCTGTCTCCAGGCCGTTGCTGGGATTCCAACCAGCGTGACCGTTTCCGTTTTTGGCCGTCTACGCCTCACCCTCTTTCTCCGTAAACCGTGCTTTGACGGACTGGAGACGGCAGGGACACCGCGCAGAGCCACAACCATGCTTGTGGGTGCTATTGAGCCGGACGAACACCCTACATAGGCGGGTGAGCAACATCGGCAAAATGAACCGGAAATTCAGGAGAGGGTGCAGCAGGTCCGCTATACTTCGAGGCTTAGGGACCGTGAATCCCTATAGATGCGGCCTCACAAGTTGCTGAAGGTGATCCGCTCTCTGTTGCATCGCTGCCGCCGAGCGTAATCGGGCGCCAATGCTTCAGAGGGCGGTGAGCCGGACACTGGAAGGCGAGGCTGACCAGTGTCGCGGGGAGCTATCCTAGGTTTGCAAACCGCTAGCGCCAGGCACGGCGCGATATAAATGCCAACCCTAACCAGTTGGCAGGCCTGCCAGCGATATCAGGGCTACTGCCATGATTAAGCTGACAATCAAACTATCCATTAGCTACAAGCAAGTTCGGTCATTACTGCTCTTGCTCATGCTTTTGGGTAGCTAGCGGCACACCCAGCTCCGAAAGGGGCTGGGCCTAGACTCCGCCTTCAAGCACGCATCTCTGCGCACCCTCTCCTGAATTTCCGTTTTGTTAAAGAGCCTCCGCCGTAGCGGGCGCAGCCTTTGCTGCTGGCGCTCTCTCTGACTGCCTTGGTTGGCCTTGGGCCTAAACCGGCTGTTTGGTGAAGCGTTAGAGTTATTAAACATCATGTTTATTCAATAGTCAACACAGTGTTTAATTTTTGATCATGAATTCTTAACGTGGTGTTTACTTGGTGAGACAAGAAAGCGTCCTCGTGTCTTGTTGAGGAAGGCGTGTAAGTCCCACGCCAGCCTAATCTGGTACGATCCTGTATTTATTCGTTACTTGGGAGAGGGGCGTGAAGAAAATTGCGGTCGCTGTTGCAGCGGTCTTGCTTACAGGGTGTGCTGGACGTGCGGCTAATCCGGTGATGGTTCAGCAATATGGAGACAATGCGAAAAGCTGCCAGGCGCTTGAGCTTGATATGTCATACATTGAGTCTGAGGTTCAGCGTCTGGTTCCTGACACGGAAAAAACAGGCAAAAATGTCGCTCTTGGTGTGACTGGTGCATTCTTCTTAGTGCCTTTGTTCTTCATGGACTTTAGCCAAGCTGAGCAGATGGAAGTAAATGCCTATCGCCAGCGCTACAACCATCTGGCTATTTTGGCGATGGAGAAGGGGTGCGAGACAGAGCGTAAGCCGATTTTGAAAGCCCCAGAACCCGCTAAGATCGAGAGGCCAAAGGAAGAACCAGCAGCATAAGCGGGATGCGTTGCTAAGGCCCCATACGGGGCTTTTTTATCGTTCGTCATTCTTGCAGCGCCCGTAGCAGACAACAAAAAAGCCCCGTGTGAGGGGCTTTGTCGTATAGGCTCGTTACGTGAGCTGACGTATCAGAACGGAAGGCCGGGGAATCGGTCTTTTAGTTGTCGGATAAGTTTTTGCCGGGTCGACACCACTTGTTTTGTATAGGTTTGATGGCTTTCGACTGTTCGGCGAGCGGGCTCGCGCAACGGAGAAGTGTGTAGTGGGCTGCGACTAGCCTGGTTAAGTTTTTCGTAGATAGTAATACCTTCTGTATGACTTCAAATTACCGCTGTAGCCTGGAAATGTAGGTTTTCCTAAGCAATGGTTCAGCAGAGAACTTGAAGGGTAGTGAGGTAGCGAGATTGCCACCTTTGAATGAGATCAGTCTCATTGTACCAGTATGGGCTTTTCGCCCACTGAAGCATAGAAGTGCTTTGTAACGCTTCCTGGGGCCCGGGGGCGTCAGGGCCTGGTCTATACGCCCAACAAGAAAGCCCCGTGAAGGGCTTTACTATTTTTGAAAGGAGCTCGGCTCTTGTCAGGCCCGGTATGGGTCTAAGCTTCTATCATTTGGATTACCGAAAGTAGCGGTATGGTAATGCACCATATCCTCTTTTTTATTAGAGTGGAAGATAAAGAAGTCATGGCTTAATAGCATATCTAGGTGAGGGTCAGCAATAACCGCCACTTCACTAGGTACGTTAACGACTGCAATCTTTACTGTTTCTGCTCCCCAGGATTCTTTAGCTAACTGAGCAGCAACCATTTTCGTACATGCTTCTTTGATTTTTTGCTGAGCTCGCTTCATGCTTGTTCTATAGTCCAGTGTTTGCGTGACTCTATAGACGCCATTTTTATACACAAAATCAGCACGTAGCTCAGGGTTCTGAGGGATTGGGATGTCTTGGACAATAAGATGGCGAGTCAAATCCTCTGGGCTCTCGCCCAGAACGTTCATTTTTTTAAAAGACGCACGCAATTCTGCAACTAAATCTGTTCGCGAGCTTTTACCTTCATCTTGGTCAAATCCGTAGGGACTTACGTAAGTGGTCTTAATTTCACTAATCTCAGCAGCAAGATCTTTTTTGCTGTTAGCGACAAACATCCCTACTGCATTCCTTTGGCAGACACCTATCTTATTTAGCACAGACTGGCAGTCCAGGATATTGTCCGTTTTTTGGACAATTGACTCTATGTTCTGCAGCCAAGCTGCCGCCGTTTCATTGGTCCACGTGCTATCCAAGGCGCGTACTTTTGTCACGGGGGCCCAAAAGTGGAGCATTGCTTGACCATGTCTTTCCCAAACGACTGCGCCGACGTTTACAACCTCTCCACGGATGAAGTCTGGTCTAAGACGTAGTATTAGGTAATCGTAAATCATGGCTGAGTACTCCATGCGCCTTGATGTATGAAAGTAGTCGTCTGAGCTACTTGGCTAGTCCAATGCTTCTCCCACCAATCCTTTAGTTCAGAGCTAGGGTGTGCAACGTACCATTCACCCGGCAATGAGTCAAGAATGTCAGATAACCAGCTTTTGTCCAACTTGTGCATGGTGTCTAGAGCGTGGTCAGCTGACGTTTGATCGAAGGAAATCCCTACGTAAGACCAAGCGCTCCAGGCGCGGTGCGTCCTTGAGTTAACCAAGTCATGATTTGAGGCGGGCGGATGAACTGTTGGCCAAGAACGCGAAAAATCTATTGCTCTAACTGATATCGTGTTCTCACTTTTTTCTTGATATAGCCAGTTGTTCCAATGCCTGTCGATGTTCCCAATCGCCACATCTACAGCCAAAACTGCTGAAAATGCTTGGAGGTTGTCACAGCATTTTATGAGTTCTAGTAGATCATCTGTTTCTTGCCAAGTTTTTACCCCACCCTCCAGCCGAGATCCAAAGACCTTTTGGTCGTTATACAAGACGACAGTAGGCTCTGGGGTTGGGATACCTATCTTACGGCAGATTGAAGCGCCTACAAACTCGGCAACGGCGACTGATGGATCAGCCTTTAAAAGATATTCTTCCCCGTATTGGGTAGAACCAATCCCATCATTGTCGAGTCCACCCAACGCCGGTCTGAATTTTGTTATTAAGGGAGCATCAAGGCACAACTGAGTCATAGCCATCCTTATTGCATTCGGTTACTTTCTGCTTAAAAAATAAGGAGCCAAACGGCTCCTTGTCTCTTCCTGCTCAGTCCTTCTTACGTACAGCCTCTCTGGGCTGGGTCACGTTACCAGTCATCTATCCACCCCAAATTTCTTGAACTGAATTGGTAGAACACGAACGACTCGGCCAATGATCTTTGTCGCGTCAGGGCGCTCGCTCCATTTCCAGTCTGGGTAGCTCTTGTTGTCTGACGAAACCACAATGTCGCGGCCTACCAACGATAAGCGCTTACACAGCAGCTCGTTTCCATGGAGTATCAGGTAAACAGTCTCCCCGACATACTCATTCACTGCCGTATCCACAAAGACTAGATCATCAGGATTGATCGTTGGTGCCATTGAGTCCTTGGCTGCCGTGATGAGCTTGATATTGCCATTACGGTTTGTTGTGCCCAGCATTTCTTGCGCAACTTGGGCGGGCAAGAACATTGTGGACACGACCTCGGGGTGATCCTCGTTGGAGTAGCCGTCACCACAGGCGGCCCGGACATCCAGTTGATCGAATCGCACGTTATCGGACTGCGGGGCTGGAGGCAGGTGATTCACCTTTCGGCCCAATAGCTCATCTATCGAACATCCCAGCGCGTCCGCCGCATCCTCTAATCGGTCGGCCGGCATCCCGCGCTTAATCCAGTTTGTAATGAACTGAGGCGCGACATGCAGCCTGGACGCCAGCTCGACCTGATTCCATCCCAAATCGGATGCCTTATCGAGCAATGTATCGATGGAGCGTTTTTTCATTTTGAAATAGTAAACAAAGCGTTAATTGTTTTGTTAAACACAGCGTTGACTTAAAGATAAACATGGTGTGTAATCAACCCATGGAAAACGCCAAAACATTAATTGACCGCCTCGGCGGCCCCGCGAAGCTGGCTCAAAAGCTTGGTCTATCCGACAGGCCCGGTCAGATCCAGCGCATTTCTAATTGGAAGAAACGCGGCATCCCTGCGAGGGTGATGCTGGCGTTTCCGGATGTTTTTGGGGTCGGCTCGGCGACACCGCGTCGCCGCCCCAAGAAGGAGAGCGCCAATGTGTGATCCAGAAAAGCGAGAGCCGATACCCATCGGCCCCACAGATGTTTAGTGAAGCATTTCTGAGCCCAGTGACTCTTCTGGGATTCTCATGTCCTGCTCATCACACAGACGCGCAAACAGTTGCATGACGGTTTGCTGCGTTGGTTCCTCAAAGGTACGCCGGGCGATGTCTTCTGCCTGGGTCAAGATTTTCTCGGTTTCGGTCATCACAACTCCTTGTTCAGTTTCACCAGTTTGATCGAAGCCACTTTCAACAGCATTCAACTCTTTTTGCATAGGACTGACTCCCAATGAATGCCACCACAGCAGCACGGGTGGACAACCGCCCACAACGTCCGAGCATGGACCGCGCCTTCCGCCAGGCGCTTACTGATCCGCGTATCAAAGCGGCCGTTAAAGATCGTTTGGGCTGGGATGAAAGTCAGGTGAGCCGATTCTTGTCGGGCCAGATGGGTTTGACCATCGACAGAATGGATATAGCCATCGACGTCTTGGGAATGGTAATCACCACTCCCGCTTATATGGACTTCTTGGCTTTTGGTGCTCAGATCGGCGCTCACTGTGAGTGCGCCCGGCAAGGCTTGGGTGAGTGCGGGAGGTAGTCATGGATAAACAGGTTTTCCATCTTGTGAACCCGCTTGTGCGCCGTAACGCAGCCCGGGCGATTGCGGAAGCGCCTGAGAACTACAGGGTGGAGATCCGCCCACGTACGCGGTCGCTGGACCAGAACGCAATGATGTGGTCGATCCTGGCCGATCTGTCCAAGCAGGTTGATTGGATGGTCAACGGGGTGGCCACGAAGCTGGAGGCCGAAGAGTGGAAAGACGTTCTGTCTGCCAGCCTGAACCAAGAGACGCGGATGTCTCAGGGCATCCGGGGCGGGATCGTGATGTTGGGCCAGCGTACCAGCAAGATGACCGTGCGCCAGATGTCCGAGCTGATCGAGCTGGCCCTGTCATTCGGTGCGGAGAAGGGCGTTCGCTGGTCGCCAACGTCCTTGGGGAGTGGGTCATGAAGCTCTGGCAAATGTGGCTGATCATTTTTTATGTGTGCATCGCACAACTAGCTAGTGATGATGGCTTGATAGGAATGGCCATGGGTGCGTTCCTGGCGGTTGTCGGTTTTGGGGTGGCACGACGATGAGAGCCTGGAACAGCACCTTCAAGGCCCCGACAAAGACTATGGCACGCAGCCCCTGGAAGAAGCGCAGTAACAAGCGCGCAGCGACAAAATCCGAGCGCCAGCATATGAACGCTCAATCTGAGTCTGGTTGCATCCTGTGCCGATTCCTGGGGTACGGGAACACGCCAGCAGAGATTCACCATGTTCGCCACGGCATGGGGGCAGGGCAGCGCAACAGCCACCTGATGACTATTCCTTTATGCCCTGAGCACCATCGAGGCGCCACCGGCTACCACGGCCTGGGACGTAGGGCGTTTGAGCGCATGTACGGCACAACCGAACTGGATCTGCTCGGTATGACACAGCGGGAGGCTGTATGAGTGTTGAGGTAATGACCGCTGTGTTTAAGCGGTACCCAGTTGGCGGCGGCGAGATGATTCTTGCCCTGGCGTTGGCTGATCACGCTGATGACGACGGGACCAAGGTTTTCCCCTCCATCGACCACTTGATGACTAAGACGCGCCAATCGCGCCGCACTGTCCAGTACCAACTGCGCAGGATGGAAGAGTCTGGCTGGCTGATTCTGGTCAATAGCGGCAATGGAGGCCGGGGTCAGTCACGCGAGTATCGAATCAGCCTCGACTGGATTAAAGGCGCCGATTTACCGGACCAAAAAAACGGCGCAGAAACTGCACCCATTTCTGATGAAAAAAACGGTGCAGATTTTGCGCCCATTAATTCACCTGAAAAGGGTGCAATCCACGACATAAAGGGCGCATCTGACGACACAAAGGGTGCAAACGACGACATGAAAGGGTGCAACGGGTTGCACCCGCATATAACCACCATAGAACCATCAAGTAACCGTCATAAACCATCAAAGGCTGACGCCTTGGTTTTGCCGGACTGGCTGGATTCTGATGCGTGGTCGATGTGGGATGAATTCCGAAAAGAAAAATCCGGTAAGGCTTGGACGGAGGCAGCCAAGCGGCTTTCCCTGCGAACACTCGGCAAGCTACATGCCGCTGGGCAGGACCCCATAGCCGCCATCGAGCAGAGCATTGAGCGTGGTTGGACTGGGCTTTTTGGCATCAAGGAAAGCAACGCCGGACAAGGGCTCTCAGCGCAGTCCGGAGCCTTGAATCGCCAGGAGGCCCTAGAAGCCCGAAACCGAGAAATTGCCCGTCTAGCCGCTTTGGAGTCCTGAGATGCACGACACTGAAAAACAGCAGTTCTTTGGCCTTATGGCCGACGTCTATGCCTTCTACCACAGGGACACATCGCGCTTTGCGTTGAACGTCTGGTGGGAGGCCATGAAACCCTTTGATTATCCTGCCGTGAACGAAGCCATAAACCGGCATTGCGTGAACCCGGACAACGGCCAGTATGTGCCGAAGCCTTCGGACATTGTGAAGCTGTTGCGCGGCTCGACTCAGGATAGCGCCTTGGTGGCCTGGGCCAAAGTGGATAAAGCCGTGCGTACCGTCGGCACATACCGCAGCGTGACATTTGACGACCCGATCATTCTGCTGGTTCTGCAGGATATGGGTGGCTGGATCGCCCTGGGGACGAAAAAAGAGGACGAGTGGCCGTTCGTGGCTCGTGAGTTCGAGAACCGCTACCGAGGCTATGCCACGCGCCCCAGCCTGGAATACCCCCGTTGGCTACCGGGTATTGCTGAAGCGCAGAACAGCCAGGCCGGCCAGCCGGTAGAGCCGCCGGTGCTGATTGGCGATGCCGTGCGCGCCAAGTTGGTCCTGCAGAACGGTTCTGATACCCAGCGCATCGGATTCCAGCAGCTCAGCGGCAGTGAAATGCAGGAGGCCCTGGCTTCCAGCTCGCCGCGGAGGCTGCAAGCATGAAGCGCAAGTTAATGCTCCAGGTCCACGGCATTTCTGTGCAGGAGGTATAGCCATGTCATACCCAAGCTGGATGTACCAAGACCCGTCCAAGCATGTTGATTTCGTGCGCCGGAAACGGAAAGAACATCAGGAGAGGCAGCCAGAGGCGAAACGGGAGCGGGCGCGGGAAGGACTCAAAGCGTTATTCGGGGAGGGCGGCCATGCAAAAACTGAGCGGAGATGATTTGCTTTGGAACTGGGCCCGCTGGTGCTGGTCGGGCGAGACGGTCGGGAACATGGAGCGGTACGTGCCCTGGGAGGACGATTACCGCCCGATCAACCAAGACCACGCACTGGCTGTGGACGCTCTGTACCAGCGCCTGCCGCGCTATCAGGCCATGGTGGTACAGGCCGAGTACACCCGCAAGAACTCGCACTTTGGCAACCTGTCGGCATCTGAGCGCCTGGTGGTAGCGCGCCGATGGATTCGCCAGATAACTGGAGCCATTCTGCGAGACGAGGATTACAGACGGCACCTGGAAGGATTCAGGGCCAAGGTAGAGAAGGAGGTGTTGCAGTGAAGTATGCGTCGGAGGTAATTGATCTGCTGGCGGCGTATCCGAATCGGGCCTTCAAGATGATTCAGATCGTGCGTCACGTGGCTGACGGCCATCCAGAAAGCCCCAAGGAATGGGAGCGTGTTCGCAAAGGGGTGCGCCGTGTCCTGGACAGCCTGGAAGAGAGTGGGCAGGTCAGTTCAAACCGGATTGGGGCAGCGAACGGTGGCTCCGCTCTGTACCAGTGGAAACCGGGACATGAACTTCTGGCAAACCGGGACAGAAACCGGGACAATATCAGCAAGCACAACTGTGCTTATAGGTTTTGAACAGGCCCGCCAGTCGAAAGATCGGCGGGTTTTTCTTTATCTTTTGGTTGATCTGGCTAATTTTTCACCTTCTTCTGTAAGCGAGAAGTGAGAGAGGCCCGCGCGCTCAAACAAACCAGTCTCAATTAAGTATTCGCAAAAATCCTCTTCTGCAAACTTGGGCAACTCGGTGTTATTTGCTAGCTCGGATGGGAAAAATGCTGTTTTACCTGGTCGTGTAAGGCTGGCTGCATTTAGTACCGCTTGCGCTACATGCTCCGGCGAATATGTGTGCTCAGACATAGTAAATCCTTCTAAATTTCAAAACAAAGGAAATGGTATGGCGCTTACCGCAAAACAGCGCCGCTTCGTGGAAGAGTATCTAGTAGACCTCAACGCCACGCAAGCGGCGATAAGGGCGGGCTATTCGAAAAAGACCGCTGGGCAAATTGGCGATGAGAACCTTAAAAAACCTCAAATTGCTAATGCGATTCAAGAGGCCCAAGCCAAGCGGTCTGAGCGCGTACAGGTCGATGCAGATTATGTGCTGGCCCGTCTGGTCGAGATAGACCGAATGGACGTGCTGGACATCATGACCGATGCAATGAGTCTGAAGCCGCTCAGTGAGTGGCCCAAGGTATGGCGCCAGTATTTGACCGGGTTCGACCTTGCCGAGATGTTTGGCGGCTCTGGCGATGAACGCGAGGCCATCGGGGTCCTCAAGAAGATCAAATGGCCTGACAAGGTGAAGAACCTGGAACTGCTGGGCAAGCATGTCAGCGTCCAGGCGTTCCGCGAGCAGGTTGGGCATGGGAGCCCTACAGGTGGGCCGATTGAGCTGGCTACCCTGACGAAAGAAGAATACAAACAGGCCCGGCAGGAGATGCTGGCTGATGACGACTGCTGACCAAAGAACCTACGCCCGCAAGATTGAGTGTGAAGAAGACGGCCTATATTTTGGCCGTTTTTTTTTCAAGCAACGTATGGGCGCCAAGATGATCGTGGCACCGCACCACAAGGTGATCCAGCAAACGCTAGATCGTGTGGTGTCGGGTGAGATTACCCGCCTGATCATCAACGTCCCGCCTGGATACACAAAGACGGAGCTGGCGACGATCAATATGATCGGGCGTGGCTTGGCGCTGAACAATCGCGCCCGGTTCATGCACCTGTCGTATTCACACAATCTGGCACTGCTTAACTCCAGCACTGCGCGGGGCATTGTTAAGTCGCAGACATATCAAGGCATGTGGCCCATGGTGTTGCGCGACGATGCAGACAGTAAGGCCATGTGGTGGACTGAGCATGGCGGTGGCGTGTATGCGTCGTCCGCTGCTGGGCAGGTCACTGGCTTTCGGGCCGGGCATATGGAGCCAGGCTGGCAGGGGGCGCTGATCATTGACGATCCGGTCAAACCTGATGATGCATACAGCGATACGGTGCGCGGCGGCATTAACGACCGATTCAACGAAACGATCAAATCCCGGCTGGCGATTGAAACAACGCCGATGATCGTGATTATGCAGCGGATTCACTACCAGGACCTGAGCGGCTATTTGCTGCGTGGCGGGTCCGGGGAAAAGTGGCACCATCTGAATCTGCCGGTGATCATCGATAACAGCCTGCCGTATCCGGAAGAGAATACGCACGGCATCCCGATTGATCATGGTTTGCCGGATGGATGGCTTTGGCCCTTCAAACACAACGAATCACACCGGACCGCACTGTTTTCTCACCGGCGAACCGCAGAGGCGCAGTACATGCAACGTCCACGGCGGTTCAATGCTGAGGGGGCGCTATGGACTGAGGCGCTGATTACAGCAGCCCACGCCCTGCAGGTCAGGCATGAGCTGGTACGCACAGTGGTGGCGGTTGATCCAGCCACGACAGCGAGCGACGAAAGCGACGAGACTGGCATTGTGGCGGCAAGCTCCTACGGGGCAGGCGACAACCGCCAGTATTCGGTAGATGGCGACTACAGCGGTAAGTACAGCCCGAACGGCTGGGCTCAGAAGGCCATTGGCGCATACGAGCAGCACAATGCCGACGCTATCGTCATCGAGACGAACCAGGGCGGCGATATGGCCGAGTCCACGCTGCGTAATGCTGGATTTAAGGGCCGCATCGTGCGTGTCCATGCCAGCAAGGGTAAGTTCGCCCGAGCTGAGCCTATCTCAGCACTTTATGAGCAGGGCCGGGTGGCGCACAAAGGCGCTCTGTACCTACTTGAAAACCAACTTATGGAATATGTACCAGCAACGGCAAAGAAATCGCCTGACCGGCTTGACGCCATGGTCTGGGCGCTGACTGAGCTGGGCGGCACACAAGCCGTGGGCCTGATGATTCCAAAGCGCCTACTTCAAGGCAGATAAATGGCAATTTTTATTGTTTCAGCGCGAGACGGCAGCATTTCGCTGGTTGTCCGTGCACGCTGCATGTCCTGTGCGCGGCAATTGGCGGCTGATCGGTCGCCTGTGCATGAAAAGCGGTTGTGGCGTGATCCTGATCTGTCCAGCGTTGAGCTGGTCGGCCATCCGGAGCGCCTGGGCTATTTCAGCGAAGGCATGAACGGGATACTTAAGCGGATTACGACATGACGGCAAGCAATCTACAACTGGCGGTGAATCATGCCATGCATGACGCCGCGTTGGCTCGTGCTCGCATGAATCTGCTCAATCCCTTAGGCATGGGGCTGGACGATAAGCGGGCCGCTGCTTGGTGCGAGTACGGCTTTAAGCAGAACCTGGACTTCCATGACTTCTACAAGCTGTATCGCCGCAATGGCTTGGCCAGCGGCGCGGTAGAGAAGCTGGCCGGGACTTGCTGGAAAACAAACCCTTGGGTGATCGAGGGCGACGAAGAGGACGAGTCTCGCAAAGAGACTGGATGGGAAAAGAAAACGAAGCGAGTTTTGACGGCCCGTTTATGGCGTCAGTTCCGCGAGGCTGATGCCCGGCGCTTAGTGGGCCGCTACTCTGGCCTTGTCTTACGGGTCAAGGACAGTGGCAAGTGGCATGAGCCAGTGAAGGACGGCTCCAAGGCCCTGGTTGATGTGGTGCCGGTGTGGGCTGCAACGCTGCGAGTGTCTGAGTGGAATACTGATCTGTCGTCAGAGAATTACGGCAAGCCCAAGTTCTGGAGCTATGTAGAGCAGAGCACAAATGGGCAGCCTGGGCGGAACATCAAGATTCACCCTGACCGCGTGTTCATCCTGGGCGACTACTCCGGTGACGCCATCGGTTTTCTCGAGCCTGTCTATAACAACTTCGTGTCACTGGAAAAGGTGGAGGGCGGCTCGGGTGAGTCGTTCTTAAAGAACGCAGCCCGCCAGCTCAATATCAACTTCGACAAAGAGATCGACTTTAAAAACCTTGCAGCGATGTATGGCGTTTCGATTGATGAATTGCAGGAGCGGTTCAACGAGGCCGCAAAAGAAGTAAACCGAGGCAATGATGTGCTGCTGCCGACGCAGGGCGCAACGGTCACGCCTCTTGTCTCAGCGGTCCCAGACCCAGGGCCAACCTACAACATCAACCTGCAGACCATTTCAGCCGGCCTGGATATCCCAAGCCGCGTGCTCGTTGGCAATCAGCAGGGGGAACGAGCCAGCACCGAGGACCTGAAGTTCTTCTACGCACGCTGTCAGTCACGCCGTATGGATCTGTCTTTCGAGATCGGGGATTTGGTTGATCACTTGGTGCGCATTGGCGTGCTGGACGTTACCGGCGAAAAGACAGTGATGTGGGATGACCTCACAGAGCAGACCTTTGGCGAGCGGCTGGATAACGCCGCCAAAATGAGCACGATCAACCAGACCGCTTTGGCGACGGGTGAGGAAGTATTCAGCAACGACGAGATACGGGTTGCTGGTGGCTTTGACCCTAAAGACAGCGAGCCGTTAGGTGAAGGCAACGATAAGGACGAGGATGGCGACGAAACCGAAACCACCGATCCTGCCCCGTGATCTGCGTGACCCGACTGGCGTGGATCGGCTGGAGCGCGGTGCCATGCGTGAGTTTGAACGGCGCATCAAGCTGGTGAGAAAGGCATACATCAAAGCGCTGAACACCATCCCGGTAGAGCCAGTCGTCAACAAGCGGTACGCATTCCGGCTGGATCAGTTCCTGCTGCGGTCGCTGCTCGCAAATCTCGACCTTGAGGTCGACTCCATCATCATCGGCGCAGACCCGAGCGGCCAAGCGTGGCTTTTCGAGTCATTCGTGGGCGTGGCGTACCAGCGCGGGACCGCCCAGGAGTTCGCCAATCTCGCCCAGCAGTCACCAGCGTACTCGGCGGGCCGCGTAGACCTGTCCAGCCTTATCCGCAGCGAACCGTACCAGCGGCGCATTGCCCTGATCCGGGCGAGGGTGTTCGAGGAAATGAAGGGCCTATCCGCCAGCGTCAAGGCCGACATGGGGCGCGTGCTGACTGACGGCATCGGGCGAGGGCTCAATCCCCGCGACATCGCCAGGAATCTTGCGGCGCAAGAGGGAATCGACGCACGGCGGGCAAACAAGATCGCACGAACCGAGATAACAACAGCGCTCAAGCGAGCCAGACTGGACGAGTCTGACGAGGCTGTAGAGGACTACGGTTTGCGAGGCAAGCAGATGCACCTGTCTGCCCTGAGTCCAACCACAAGGGCAACGCATGCTGCGCGGCATGCGCACCTATATGAAACGGATGACGTGCGCGACTGGTACAGCAGGGACGGAAATTCTGCCAACTGCAAATGCTCACAGATCTTTGTGCTTGTCGATGACGAGGGAAAACCGGTTGTGCCTTCGATCATTCAACGTGCGCAGCAAGCAAAAACCAATATGGAGAAACGAGGCTATGCCTGGTCAGACACAGAATAGCGGGCCGATGCAGGTCAATGTGACCACGCAGGTCAACAGCCAGCAGATCCGCAAGGTGACGCACAACAGCCGTGAGCATTGGGTTTTGCCCAGCTACACACTGCCTGCCAACGTGGTCATGAACGGCGGCTTGTACCCAGCCAGTGAGATTGATGCCCACTATCAGGGCCTGGAAGGAACGCTGGCGCCGCTGGGTCATCCGCAGGTGGACGGTCAGTTCGTGTCTGCGTTCAGCCCCGAGGGTATCAACGTTGGCCATGTAGGCGCATTCAACCGCAACGTGAAGAAATCCGGTAACCGCGTCTACCTCGAAAAGTGGGTGGATGTAGAGGTTGCACAGCGCACCGAGGAAGGCCGAGCCCTGCTTGAGCGTGCGGAAGCCCTGGAGCGTGGCGATGATGTGCCGCCGATCCACACCAGCGTGGCAGTGTTTCTTGATCGCCTGGAAGCGAACGAAGAGCAGAAAGCGGCCGGGGCGGACTGGGTTGCCAAGATCAAGAGCATGGACCACGACGCCATCCTCATGGATGAGGTGGGGGCGGCTACGCCAGAGCAGGGCGTTGGCCTCATGGTCAATGCTGACCAGGCCAAGCCCTTGCAGGCCAATTCTGGCGCGTTGGTGGGCGAGTCCTTCCGGGAGCGCGAGCAACGTCTGGACCGAGCAGCCAAAGAGCGCTTCGCTCAAGGCGCTGATGAATATGCCTGGGTGGCCGACTTCACGGACAGCCAAGCCATCATCGTGCGAAACGGCGGAGCCGCTGAGGTTTACGGATACAAGACCGAGGCCGGGAAGATCGTCTTTGACGACACCGGCGCGGCTGTCGTGCGCCAAGAGTCCTGGGTGGCAGTGGTTGCCAACAGCATCAAGAAAGGCGCACAGAAGATTTTTACCCCGCAGGCCCGGCCTGCAGTCAACAACAAGGAGGGCGAAATGCCTCTGACTCCCGAAGAAAAGGCCGAGCTGACCAGCGATATCAGTAAAGCCGTAACTGCCAATATTGGCCAAGCCGTGGCCGACGCCATCAAGCCAGTTTCCGATGCCGTGACGGCACTACAGGCCAATCACCAAGCGTTGTCCGACACACTGACCGCAAACGCCAAGGCTGAAGAAGCCGACAAGCGTAAGGCTGTGGCTGCCGTGCACGGTGACATTGTGGCCAACGCGCTGTCCGGAGAAGCACTGGACGCCATGCACAAGTCCCTGGGCACTGCTGCACCGCTGGGTGCCGGTCATATCGAAACCAACAGCAACGCACTGACCGCTGATGTCACTGCGCTGCCCAAGGAGTAAGACATGAGCCGATACCGCCGTGTGAATATCGATGGCAAGTCCATCACTGAAACCCGTGTGGCTGCCGCTGCGCTGTTGCCTGGAACTTTTGCCGTCATTGATGCCAGTGACAAGTTCGCTCAGGCCGCTGCCGCTGTCGGTCGTGTTTATGTCATCAACTGCGCCTACCACCAAGGCCTGAACATCCGCGATGCAGTGCCTGCAGGTGATTCCGCTGTTGGCGATTACGTCGAAGAAGGCCGTGAGCTGGCTGTCTTGTGTCCTGCCGGTGCCTACAAAAAGGATTCGCCCATCAAGATCGGCACGAACGGCCAGGGCGCTTTGGCTACTGACGACACCGACACCGTGATTGGCTACAGCCAAGACGAAGTGACGCTGACCGCCGCTGACTTCATCCGCGTGCGCATGCGTGTTGGCACTGTGGCTGCTGCAACCACTGAGCCCTAACAGGAGAAACACATGTTTTTTACCCAATCGGCTATTGCCGCGCACCCTCGATTGATGGGGCACCTCCAGGCGTTGCAGGCTAATCGCAACATCTGGAACAACCAAGACGCGGCCTTGTTGGCGGCAAACCGCGCCGTGATGACGCCGGAAATGCTGCAGGCCAACGCGCTTGCAGGTCTGGGCCGTGAGTTCTGGCAGGAAGTAGACAATCAGATCGTCTCTTACCGTGACCAAGAAACCGGCATGGAAATTGTCAATGACCTGCTGGCCGTGCAAACGGTGCTGGACATTGGTAAGACGGTGAAGTCCTACAACATCGCTGGCGATATCGCTGATGATGTGTCGATCAGCATCGACGGCCAGGCGCCGTACTCGTTCGATCACACTGAATACGACAATGATGGCGACCCGGTACCGATCTTCACGGCAGGTTATGGCGTGAACTGGCGCCACGATGCTGGTCTGCGTACCGTTGGTATTGATCTGGTGCTGGACTCTCAGGCCGCCAAACTGCGTAAGTTCTACAAGAGCATTGTCAGCTATGTGCTGAGCGGCTCCGAGCGAATCCGCGTTGACGGCAAGCCCGGTCAGGGCCTGAAGAACCACCGCAACACCATCAAGCTGAACCTGGGCAGCGGTGCCGGTGGCGCGAATATCGACCTGACTACGGCTACGCCGCAGCAGATCATCGAGTTCTTCACCAAGGGCGCATTTGCTCAAGCAGCGCGCAACAACAAGGTCGAGGCCTACGATGTGTTGTGGGTATCGCCCGAGATCTGGGGCAACCTGTCTCAGCCGTACCTGATTCAGCTGGGTACTGGTGGCGGTACTGTTGCTGGCTCCGTGTTGGATGCAGTCAAGAGCTTCATCCCAGCTCGGTCTATCCGCCAGACGTTTGCTCTGAAAGGCAACGAGCTCATTGCTTACCAGCGCCGCCAAGATGTGGTTTCCCCTCTGGTCGGCATGGCAGTTGGCACAGTGCCGCTGCTGCGTCTGCGCCCGCAGGACAACCACAACTTCCAGATCATGTCGGCCATGGGCTTGCAGATCAAGCGTGACGGCGACGGCAAGTCCGGCGTGCTGTACGGCGCTGATCTGGATTAAGGAGACTGGAATGGCGAAATATCAAGTCGTTCGTGCCTGGCACGGAGTAACCGTTGGTCAGGTAGTAGAGATGGAGAAGGTGCACCCCTCCCTCAAGGCCAACGTCATCCCGTTGACTCAAGTTGCTTCCGTCTCCGACGAGGCCGGCGATCTACTGAAACAGGCCAAGGCGGAAATCGATGCGATGCGTGAACGTGCCCAAACCGAACTGGCGCAACGCGTGGCAGAAGCCAAGCAGGAAGCCCAGGCCGAGGCGGACCGCATTATCAGTGAAGCAACAGCCGAAGCTGAGCGTATCAAGCAAGACGCACAGCAGAAGGCCGGGGAGCTGACGCCAGCAACGCCAGATGCGGGCAGCAAGCAGACGAAAGCCAAGTAACCGCCATCCAGGCGGTTTTTATTGCCCGCTGGCTTTTTTGCTGGCGGGCAGTTAGTTAGAGTGCGCAGCCAATAAGGGGTAGTATGCATTTTCAATACTAAACCTTAGGGGAGGTCCGCATGAGTGCAGTAGAAAATCAAAAAACGGCTGTTTTGAGTGGCTGCAATTTATATCGTTACGAACTTATTCGAGGCGATCTATCAGATCCTCTAGTTTTTATCATGCTTAACCCAAGCACAGCAGATGCTGATGTAGACGACGATACTATCGAGTCATGTTTGCGTTTCGTTAAGGCGAATGGCAAGACGGGTCTAGTCGTTTATAACTTGTACGCGCTTCGCAGTACGAGCCCTAAGGGCTTGTGGACCAGCGAAGACCCTGTCGGTGTGGAGAATGATAAACATCTTAGCGAGGCTGCTAAGAATTATAAAAATATCGTTTGCGCTTGGGGCGTTAATGCACGAGATGATAGGGTCCAAGAAGTGGTGAGTCTTCTGAAGTCTAATGGTGCAAATTTACTTTGCATTGGGAAAAATAAGCATGGATCGCCCATGCATCCTCTTTACAAGAAAGCAAAGCCGCTGGAAATGGCATGGGATGTAGATTCGTAAATAAGAAACTATGAAACAAACAGAACCGCCGATAGGCGGTTTTTTTAATGAGGCATCCAATGCTGAGCGAAGATCAGGCTAGGCAATACCTAAAAACACAGGGCGTCAACAATGTGCCTGATTTCATCTTGGCCGCCTGGATTGAACTGGTAAACAGCATCCAGGGATGCCTGGACGAGCATTACACGCCAGCGGTAGCGCTGCTGATCCAGTCCTATCTGTTGGCCCTCATGGCTTACGGGCAGGGTGATAAGTACATTAGCAGCCAAACAGCCCCGAGCGGCACGTCCCGTGCCTTCCGATACCAAAGCTTTGCAGACAGGTGGCGCGGCATGCTCGGGCTACTGCGTGGCCTCGACAAGCATGGCTGCGCTACCGGGCTGATTCCTCCTGATCCTACCGTCCAGGCTCATGGCGGCCTGTGGATTGCCAAAGGGAATTGCTATTCCGGGGGGCGCTGATGAGCGAAACAGCCAATTGGAGCTACACCAACACCGCCACTGTGAAGCCCTACATCGGCACAGATGAATGGGGCGGCAGCAAATACGGGGAACCTTACGAGATCGCCTGCACCTGGGCCGCCAAGTCGGAGCAAATGCGTGATTCGCTGGGCGCGGAGTTCGTCACGCGCAATCAGATCTACACCGAGGACAAACGCCCTCGTTTTCTGGACCTAATTCAACTCAATGGCTCGACTGAATGGCAGGAAATCCGGGCGGTAACAGGCTGGGATATGTCTTTCTTTGATGAAGAGCCTGATTTTCTACTGGTGACGTGATGGCCGTTCGTGGAATCAAGCAAGTGCGCAACAACATGCGCAAGCTCCAGGCCGAGATCCAAGGGCGCAGGACAGAGGCTGCTGTGTACGGGGTCCTGTCCCAAGGGGGCGCGGCTGCCGCCACTATGACGCCGGTGGATACCAGCACGTTGATCAACAGCCATTTCGTGGAAATCAAAGCTGACGGCGATAAGGTGACGGGCCGAAACGGCTACAGCGCCGAGTATGCCGCTGCTGTCCATTCAGCACCTGGTGTGCTCAAAGGCCAAGACCGTCCCGGAAACCGGGGCCAGTACTGGGACCCGAACGGCGAACCGCACTTTTTGACAGCGGGCTTTGACCAGATCGCCGCAGATGTGCCGCGCATTTTAAGGAACGCTTACCGTGCTTTTGATCGACGTTCGTAACTGGGTGGTAGCGGCTCTGCCGGCAGATTACTTGGCGATGTTCTCTTGGGTGGAGTCATCCAGGCCCGAGGACGCTGCAAGCCGCTATTGCATCGTCCAGCAAACAGGCGGATCTGGGCCTGTCGTTGAAACCCGCTATCCACGTTTTCGCGTGGTGCTGCTGGGTAAGCGCAACGAGCGTAGCGACGCGCAGAAAATCATGATAGACATCGAGGTACTGCTACAGGCCGCAATGGGTGATGCCGTGCCATGCGGTGCCGCCAGTATCCGAGCAATTACCGAGCCAGTCGGCCCGGGGTTCACCACAGAAAACCGGGCATGGGCTCAGGTTGATTTTGAGATCATTATTTAGGAGGGCCAGATGGCTACCTGCAAGAATCAGAAATTTGTCGGCCGCACGGCCATTTTGGAATATGCCATTGGTTGCGGCGATGAGATGCCCGCCGCAGCAGATTGGAAGCGCCTGGGCGCAATGCGCGCTAAAGAGCTGACCATTGAGTGGGAAACCACTGATGCGACAGCCGATGATTCCATTGGTGCACTGCGCGAGAACCTGGCCACGTTCCAGACCTTGAGCGTATCCGGTGACGGCGTGCTGAAAGTGTCTGGCACTGGCGCTGCCGCCTTGATCGCGCTGACCAAACACGTCATCAAACCAGAAGCAACGGGCGGCGAGCCGGTGGCTTGGATTCGTCTGACGTTCCCCGATCTGACGTTCACCTTCTTTGCCATCGTGACGAACATGTCGCGCTCTGCGCCTTACGATGACGTGGCTACTTACTCGTTTGAAGCCAGTGCGACTGCCAGTGACTTCGGCTTGATGGTGGAAGATACGCCAGATCCTGATGCTCCAGCCGTGGATACAGTGGCGGTTACACCAGCAACTGCCAGTATTGCCGAGGGCGCGACCCGACAGTTGACTGCAGCGATCACACCCACCGGCGCGGCCCAAGGCGTGATTTGGTCGTCCTCTGACACTGACACGGCAACTGTCTCCCAGACGGGGCTGGTCACTGCCGTAGCAGCCGGTACCGCCACTATCACAGCAACCAGCACGGCAGACTCGGCTAAGAAGGGAGAGTGCGCCGTTACGGTGACCGCATGATGATCCTGACCGATGTCGGTGAGGTCGGCGTCCGCGTAGGCGAGCGGGTGCATATCCTGCGCCCGTCGCTCTACGCGATGTCGCAACTCGGTGAGCCACGGGAGATTGTGGAGTTGTTTGCCGCAGTGATGGGCGAAGCTCCAAGCCTAGTGGATGCGCTGGCGGTCGTGCTGTCTTGCTCGGAAGAGGATTTGTCCGGGCTGTTTGGTTGTGTGGCGGCTGAGGGTGACAAGCTGACCTACGAGCCAGGGCAGGTTGGGGGCGATGCTGTTGTGCTGCTGGCCCGCTGTCTGCTCAAGCACGGCATTACTGGCTCGTTGCCTGAACTGCCCCGGCCGGCCGATCAAGAGTCGGAGTACGTGCAGGAGTTTGATGCTCGTTCTCATGTCGCTATGGCTATGGCGCATCTTGGGGTTTCTGAACGGGACGCCTGGCAGATGACCATGACAGGCTTAGTGGGGGCGCTACGTGCGAAGTTTCCGCCATCGCAGAATGATTCGCCTGGCGCAAAAGCCCCTAGCAAGGCTGAAATGGAAGAGGCGCTGGCTTGGCATGATCGAGTTCTGGCCGCCAGGTCTTAGCTCCGCCTAGCGCGGGCTTTCTGCGTTGGTTAATATCTTCTTATTCATTTAGATTGGAGAGGGGAGATGAAAGTACTAGCAGGAGCCCTATTGCTATCGGCCACATTTCTTGCTGGCTGTGCCACGACATCAGGTTTAGAGCCAACAGTAAGTAAGAGCGGTTTTGATGGCGCCACTATTGTGAACATCGCTCCACATGGGAACACGTGCGCGGAGCACTGTACTCAGATCGGAGCGCAATGGAATTCTCAATCGCCGACTAAGGCCATTCTGACCATTGGCGTGCTGGGGTATACCGGTTTCAGAAACATTGAAAAGGTTGAGCTGCGGATAGGCAAGGACGTTCGTGTTCTTGAGCCAAATCCAGGCCTCACGCGCCACGTGAAAGAGCAGTACATGACTTTCTACGAGTCAAAAAAAGACTACACCGTCAATCTCGACTTGGTTCGCAACATCATTGCTTCTAATGATGTTTGGCTGCGAATTAGCACCAATGATGGCGTGATAGAAGATGCCATTGTTTCTGGGGCGCAAGATAGTAAGGGTTTTAATGCCTTGAAGCGTTTTATCGCTGAGGTCGATTCTCACTAATCAACTGTATGTTTTATATACCCGCTTCGGCGGGTTTTTTTATGGGCGAAAGAAATGGCTGAGAGTGTCGGGGCAATCTACTATACGGTTGAGGCAGAAACGGCCAAGCTAATTAGTGATCTGGAAAACGCTAATAAGCGCCTCGAAATGCTTGAATCAGGCTTCAACAAAACAGATGCGTCCGCAAGAAAAGCGGATGTACAGCTAACAAAGACTGCCTCAGCCGTGAGAAATCTTGGTAACGAAGGGGCGGGGGCGGAGAGAAAGATTGGCGGTCTGGTAAAGATGCTGGGCGGTCTCATTGCTGTGCAGAGCATTGGCGGAATCATCAGTCTGGCAGAAGGCTACAACGAGTATGCCGAGCGTGTTCGCATGGCCACATCAAGCACCGATGAGTATGTCAAGGTACAGGAACGATTGCTGGCCACCGCAAATGGCACATATCGCGCCTTGTCCGAGGCCCAAGAGGTTTTCATCACCACATCGACCAGCATCAAGGCCATGGGATATAACACCGATGAGGCCTTGGATATTGTCGATTCACTCTCTTATTCATTCGTGCGTAACGCCACATCAGCGGATAAGGCGCAGGGTGCATTGAATGCCGTTTCTTCATCCTTCGTTAGTGGCAAAGTAGGTGCACAGGCTTGGATGACTGTCACACAAGCAATTCCCACCATTGTGACTGACATTGCCAATGCCACCGGCAAGACAGAAAAAGAGATCTTGTCGTTGGGCGTGGCTGGCAACCTCACGGCGCGGGATCTGTCCGAAGGTCTGCGCAAGGCGCTGGACGAGAATAAAGAGGCAGCCGATAACATGGCCACCACCGTGGCCGATGCGTTTACCAATCTGCGCAATTCCCTTGCCGTCTATGTGGGCGAGGCTAACCGGGCCAGCGGCTCGACACAGCTTATATCCAGTGCAATCGTTTCCCTGGGCGAAAATATCGACCTGGTGGTCAAGTCGCTCATGCTGCTGGGTGCTGGTGCATTGGCTAAATACATTGCATCCCAAGGCTTGGCCACCATGGCCAGCCTTAAACAGGCATTGGCAGCGCGACAAGAGGCCGCCACGGCATTGCAAGCCGCCCAGGCACGGAATGCGGCTGCCGTTGCGGCATTGGCCCACGCACGCGCTAATGTTGGACTCACGACAAGCACCACAGCACTTGCGGCAGCAGAGAAAGCGGCTACAGTAGCGGCCGCTGGCTTGGCCACAGCGCAACGGGCGGCCAGTGCCGCTAGCGTCGGTATGTTGGGTATCTTGGGCGGCCCGGCTGGAGTTATTGCAATAGCGGCCAGTGTGGCCGCTGGCTTTCTTTTGATGGGCGATAACGCGGACAAGGCGGTCAAAGATATTGACGAATTGACTGGATCGCTTGATGGTCTTCATCAAAAACAGCTTGAACTGAGAAAGCTTGACCTAGAAGAAGCCATAAGGAAAAACGGGGAAGCGCTTGAAGAAACGTCAGTGAGCGTTAATGCTCTGCGCAAGGATTACGAGGATCTGCACGCACAGCTTGGGCGTGGCGTTTCTGACGACGATCTGAAAAACCTCACGCACACCATCACTGAGCAGGAGGTGGAGTTAACCAAGCTGGCCGACAAGCATTCCCGACTTGAAACGGCGCTACTCAACGTGAATTCGGCTCTGCAGCAGGCCGCGGCCTCACAGCGAAGCCTGAATCAAGCGATGGATGACAGCCCCACGGACGACTATTTAAAGCGCTTGGTGGACCGAAAACACGCCCTTATTGATGGGAACAGCGCCTCGAAGCAGGCAGAGCGTTATATCAAAACCCTGAACAACGTCACGCCGGAGCGAATAGAGCAGATCCGAAAGGAAGCAGCGGAAATTGATCGGCTTGCGGCAGCACAGCGAAAAAGCACCCAAAGCCGTGGGGCTGGTAAAAAGGCCGAAACAGAGGCTGAGCGCTCTTACAAGCAAAACTCTGAAAGCTTGCGCAAGATGGCTGAATCTTTCGCGCTGGCCCACTTAGAGGGGGAGCAACTCGCCGTAGTCCAGGCGCGACTATCTTTAAATGACTATGCCACTCCTGAGCAGATCGAGAGTGCTGAAAAACTAGCGGTAGCGTTGCATAAGGTCAACGAGGCTCAAAAACTTAAAACCAAAGTTGGTGATGATCCTCAAGCTTATATTCGTGGGACTGATGACCCGTTGTCAGGTGGAGCATTTGATGACCAAGTGGCGCGCTATGACGCTGAGGCCATTAAAGAACAGGAACGGCATGAGGCTTCACTTATTCGGCTACGGGAGGCAATGGAAGCGCAGAAGCTCACGCTGACAGAGTACTACTCACAGTTTGAAGGCCTGACCGAAACTCACAACGCCCGTATGGGGCAGATAGATGCTGCTCGGCAATCGACGATGCTCAGTACTTACGGCTCTGCCTTCGGCAGCATAGCTAGCTTGATTCGAAATTCCCAGGGTGAGCAGTCGGGAGCGTATAAGGCTATGTTCGCTGTGACGAAAGCATTTGCGATTGCTGATGCTGGGCTGAAGCTCAATATGGCGATTATGCAAGCTATGGCGGACCCCACCGCTTTGACGCCTATGCAGAAACTTGCAAATTACGCTGCGATTGCGTCGGCGGGTGCTGGGCTGCTGTCCAGTTTGTCATCTGCATCGTTTGGTGGCCGCCAATACGGCGGCCCCACACAGCCAGGCAAGATGTACCGCATCAATGAGAACGGGGCGCCAGAGGTGTTCAATGCGGCAAATGGTCAGCAGTTTATGTTGCCCAATACTCGTGGCCATGTCGTGAGCAACAAGGACGCCACCACAAACGAAAGCAATGGCGTTTCAGTTGTCGTGAATGTTCATAATGCTCCGCCAGGAACGCAAGTGGAACAACAGCGATCTGATAAAGAGCTGATTATTGATGTGATGATTGAGGATGTCGCCACTGGCGGAAGGTTTACTGAGGCAGGATCATCTATGTTGGGCTGGCGGAGGCAGGGAAGGTGAGCAGTTGGGGTTTGATTATTTTTCGCCTTGGTGTTTTTTGACAGAGGATGCTGTGGCGTCAAGCAGTGCAGAGATCCTTTCAAATGGTAGCCCGGTAGCTGTTCCCCCAAATCCGTATGTATCGGAAATTGCTTCAGACATTTTTTTGAATGCTGACGCCACACCTTCGATGCTAATTCTGCCTTCGTCGCAAATGGCATTTACAAGCAAGTACGTTGCCATTTCGAGACCTTTCGATTGGTCTTCTAATTCTTTAATGCGTTCTTCCAATGATTTTTCAGACATGCGTATCTCCGTAATTAGAAAAGGCTCTGTTGATGTTATAGCAAAGGAACGTTAACCGGGATGATAGAAACCAACATTGATTTCCCTGCAGGCCTTCCGAATGGACTTCGGGCAGACCACCAGGCCAACCATGTTCAGCCGTTCCAGCGTACAACCATGGCTGATGGACGGGCACGGCAGCGACGTCGTTTTAGCTCCGTGCCCAGCATGCAGGCCTTTACCTGGATCTTCAAAGCCAATGAAGCCGCGCTATTTGAGGCGTGGTTTCGGGACGCCATTAAAGACGGGGCAGAGTGGTTCAACATCAAGCGCCTGACCCCGCTGGGGATGTCTGTGCTGGTGTGCCGCTTTTCCAGCATGTATCGGGGGCCTGTGCTGCTTGGTGTAGACCGCTGGCAGTTTTCGGCGGAGTTGGAAGTGTGGGAACGTCCTCTGATGCCGGTCGGCTGGGGCGAGTTCCCCGAGTTCGTGTTGGGGGCGAGCATCATTGATATTGCACTTAATCGGGAGTGGCCAGAAGCATGAGTGTTTTAGAGATTGTTTATGCAAGCGCTCCGACCGATTCGATGCTGCTTTATACGCTGGAGGTATCCGCGCCTGGTGTGACCTCGGTTCGGATCGTTCAGGGGTATGAAGATCGGATGCTGGGGGTTGATGGCCAACTGGTGCTGTTTGAAGCCGCAGCCGTCGAGTTGTCGCTGCCGTCGCGTAACGCCTCTGGTCAGCAGACTTTGCGGTTTGGCATTGCCGGGGCCAACGATCGAATCCGGCCTATTGTCGATGCCATGCTTGAATCCGGTGAGATGGTGACGCTGACAAGCAGGACGTACTTGGCAAGCGACATTACGGCACCGGCAGAGCGGCCTTATGTCATGACCGTACTGAGCGGGCAGTTTGAGAACGGCGCGTTTGTGGCTGAGGCCAGTTACTACGACCTACTCAATACCGCCTGGCCGCGAGAGCGCTACACGGCTGAGACTGCACCGGGGATTCAATGGCTATGACGATCGATGACTTTCTGCGTACGCGGTACAAGCCGTTTGGCCGCACCGTTCCGGAGTTGGACTGCTGGGGGCTGGTCAGACTGGCCAGATCCTCGCTGTTCGGCAGGGTCATGCTGCCCAGCTATTCGGAAACTGACCCGGACGATAAAGCAGGTCTGACTATGGCGGCCAGCGAAGTGCGGGTCCAGGGCAGGTTCGTAGAAGTGCAGCCAAGACCCGGCGCCATCGCCACCGGTTGGCGCGCACAGCTGTGCGTCCATGTCGGGCTTGTCGTAGAAGCCGACGGCAGACTCTGGGTGCTGGAGACTGATGTCGCTACGGGTCCCACGCTCACCAAGATTAACGCTTTTGAGGCCCGCTACACGCGGGTTGTTTTTTATGACGATCAGAGTATTTCTTAGCGGGACCTGCGAACAACCTTGCGAGACGTACGAATGGACCGGCACTTTAGCCGGTTTTTTTGCGTCCAAAGGTTTGGTGTACACGCTGGCTGAGCAGCCCAGGTCGCACGTATCAGTAAATGGCCAGCCGCTGCCGATGCTGGAGTGGGCAGATCGTCACCTTGCTGCAGGTGATGACGTGGAAATGCGTCTGATACAGCATGGCGGCCTGTTTTCCGGTCTCGGTAAGCTACTGGGCAGCATCTTCAACTTTGCCTTTGGTTGGCTGATGCCAAAGAGTGGCGGCCAGAATAGCGGCTCCCCGGAGCAGGGTCAGCGTCTTGAGACCACTTCAGCGAAGGCCAATCAGGCAAAGCTGGGTGATGTTGTGCCGGAGCTGGCGGGCCGCTTTCGTCGATTCCCTGATTACCTGACGCCGCCACGCCGACGTTTCGTTAATTGGCGCGAGCAGTGGCTGGAGTTTCATGCGTGTATTGGCCCTGGCCAGTACCAGATCAATGACGCGGACGTGAAAGTAGGAGACACGCCGTTCTCTGCTTTAGGTGCTGACGGCTCCTATGCAATCTACGGTCCAGGTGCAGATCTTTCGGGAACGTCCACGCATGAGCACTGGCATACCGTTCCGGCTGTGGGCGGCACATCATCCGGCACGGCAGGTCTGGAAATGTCCACCGAGATGGCAAACCGCGAGAACACTCAGCCCGCCAGCTATTCGTTCGATGGCATCTATATTTGGCGCTCTTCTGAGAGCGAATTCCCTCCAGGCTGGGGGGCTGGAACGTTGGTCAACATTCGCTTCCCGCAACAATCTGAGGTGACGCGGCCGGACTTGCCCTTTCCTCAACCTCAGCGCAATCGATTCACCGGTGCTTTTAAGCACTTGATGCCTTTGATGGCCCAAGGCCTATCGATGGAATTCAATAATCAACGCTACGACGTAGCCGTTGGCTCGATGAATATTGATGAGAATGGAGACGGCTGGATCGAGCTTGTTTTTCCGCGAGAGAAACCGGAGGACCCGGTTAATTGGGTGAACTTCGTTCCGCTTGGCCAGCAAACGATCATCTTTCAATTGTCTCCTTTGCCGCGCTACGCAATTCAACAATACGCTTCTAACAATATCGTTGTTTGGCGTTTGCTGTCCAACGGCCAGAACGATCCTAATTGGAAGGGATTTCCACAGGTGACAACAGGTGATGCAACGATCACATACAACGGCGGCACCGTTTATGGCGAGTGGAGCAGCGAGTTTGTCGCCACGCCTGGTAAAGAGACGACGACTGGCATAGAAATCGACTTCTTCTTTCCGAATGGACTGGGGTACATACGCGATAACGGCGATGTCACCGGTCAGGGGGTAGGCATTGAAATTCAGTATCGCAATGCTGAGGGTGGCCCTCGCACGACGATCAGCAAGTGGTATGAAAATTCTACGCTTGATCAGATCGGGATTACCGAGTCGATCAGTGTCCCGCAAATGCGGCCGTCTGTGCGGGTTCGCCGTGTAGGGGCCAGCGCCACGTCCACGCAGGTCAAAGACACCATCCAGTGGTATGGCCTGAAAAGCCGCCTCCGGACACGAACAAGCTACCCGCGCTGGACCACCATGGCGGCCAAGCTGCGAGTTGGTGGACGCCTGGGTGCGCAGTCGGAAAACCAGATCAATGTGGTGGCTACGCGGATGCTGCCAGTTCTGCAAAGTGACGGCACTTGGTCGTCACCGCAGCCGACGCGGGACATCTCTGCGTTTGCGCGCTATATCACCGGCTCGATCGGGTACTCAGACTTGAATCTTGATGCCGACGAGCTGCGGCGATTGGATGCAATTTGGAAGGCAAGGGGCGAAACGCTCGATCATGTGTATGACCTGACAACGGCTCAAGATGCCCTGAAACTTGCTTTCCGGGCCGGGTTCTCTGAATTGACGGTGTCGCATGGCCTGATTCGCCCAGTTCGCGATGATGTGCGCACGCAGTTCGAGCAAAGCTACTCACCCCTGAACATGACCAAACCCTTGCGTGAAAGTGTGAGCCCTCGCAAGCCTATGGACCCGGATGGGGTGGAAGTCGAGTACATCGACGCGGAGACCTGGACGTCAATGACAGTGCAGTGCCTGCTACCAGGTGATCAAGGCTTCAAGCTTGAGAAACTGAAGCTCGACGGCGTGACGGACCGGGTCCGGGCTTGGCGAATCGGTATGCGCCGACGCCGGGAGCAGGCTTATCGAAACAGGGAGTACAGCTTTGGCACAGAGATGGACGCATTTAATAGTGAGTACCTGTCTTATGTGCCGCTGTTTGATGATGAGCCTGGTAACGCGCAGATGGGCTTGCTGATCGATATCCGGCCCACCACTGGTGGCGCGTTGTTGCGCATCAGCGAGCCTTTGCGCTGGGTTGCTGGTGCGCCGCATTCCGTGGGGTACCGAACACCAGAGGGCAAGTTTGTTGGTCCGTTCGTTGCGTCTCCAGGGCCTGACGATTTTTCAATCATTGCGAACATTGCGCAGCCTTGGCCAGAGGTCAGTCTGAAACAGGAGCTGCCGCACATTTACTTTGGTCTTACGGCTGACTGGATAAAGCCAGCTCTGATCACAAGCATCCAGGCACGTGGCACTGACGTTACGGATGTGACCGCAGTAAACTACGACGCGCGCGTGTACGCTGATGACAATAATAATCCGCCAGACTAATCCGGATGCCAACATCAATCAACCCGCTCCGGCGAGTTTTTTTATGGATGTTTGAAATGACGACACACAAGACAGGAAACCCGCTCGGCAGCACGTCTCCGAAAGATTTATTCGATAACTCAGAAAACCTTGATAAAGCAGTCAACGATTTATCAAGTGAGCAATGGGTGGATCGCTTTGGTCGCACGAGAACGACACTGCACGGGATTGATGCTTCTGCACGCCGACAACGCTTGAATATTCAGGATTCTGCCAACCTGGTTCTGGCCGGACTGGGATACGCGGTGCCAGTAGCGTATGTTGCCGGACTGAGTATGACGCTACAAACGCAGACGGTGAGCTTCGGCGGAGTGGTGTATGCACCTAAGGCTGACAAGCTGCCGTTCACAACCTCGGGGGATTTCGAGACTGATAGGTTCAGGGTGATTCAAGGAGTCAGCGGACAAGACCTAGCGTCTGACATTGGGGCTTCTATGGTAGGGATGGAAGATGGCTTCATGCTAGATGATCTTCAATCTGTTACGGCTCCGACCAAGGCACACAGATATGGAGGCCAATTGCGGAGACTGGCGAGTGCTTTGGTTAACCCGTTCCACCAAGAAGTGAACATCGCCTTTATTGGGGATTCGATTACTTGGGGAAGGTGGGTGCCCGATAATTCCTCCTATGATCCACGCAACCAGTCTTTGCAAGACCCTAGGGATAACTCAGGCACTGCCTCATATGTGAACCGCTTTAAGCGTTATATCGGAGCTGAGTTTTTCAATGGCGAGGAGCCGGCACTATCAAATTGGCCTGCTTCCCCAAGCGGGCAATCCACCGCGCTGTTTTCTCGCGAAATAGATCTGTATGTGCTCGGATGCGGCATTCAGGTTGATTTTTCTGGAGGGGCTGTAGCAGTAGATCGAGAAGCGATATCAGCATTTCTTGGCCGTCAGTACTACGCATCAATCCCGTCAAGCGGTGGTGAATTTTCAATCTCCTTCAAAATGACTGGCTCTGAGTTCACATTGGCCTATACGCAGATAAGCTCAGGCGCCGATTATGAGTTGATTGTGGGTGGAGTAAGCCAAGGGACTTACTCTACAAGCGGCGAGACGAAGTTCAACACACAACGAAAGCACAGCTTCCCTTACGTATACGACGGAAATGTTGTTATCAAAGTTGCCAATACTCAATCACCGAAAACGTCTTTTTATGTTGAGGGTTTGATAATTCAGAAAAAATGCCGGATTACAAACCAAGGAATTAATGGCGCAAGTTTTGTTTCTTATGCTGCAAGATGCTTTGGCGCTTTCGGCCCTAGTGTCACATCGCAGAATGACGAGTTTTATTTTGTCCAGTTAGGCACGAACGACCGCGTAACGGGGGGCAACCCAAAGGTAGTGAGTACATTACACAATTCTGCCGTGACGCTACTAGGGCTTCTACCGTCCTCGTCTTCTGTGATTCTGATGGCGGCGAACCCTGCTGTTCAGGACCATCCTGCGCCAAGTTATGGCTACAGCATGAATAGCGTTCGCAGTACGATAAACAATCTTGCGCGGGAGAAATCCATCGACTTTATTGATAATTACTCTGTCTTCCGTGGCGGTGACCTTGATTTCCTGACTGCTGATGGGTTGCATCCAAACGCGCGAGGTCACTACCTAATCGCGAGAAATATCATTGCGGCATTAGAGTCTGCTTGATAGATGTCCGTTCGCCCTATCTAGCCCCTTAAAATAGGCCTTTCTTTTAGAGTGCAGTGCTTCACGGAGAGTAGTTAAGACGATGGCCTAAATCACAAGGGTAGGAAACAGAACGGACATTAAGCGCAGTATCGGCGGTGACCCTTTTTCATGTCGGGTAGTCCAGTCACGGCTTTAGTACGAACCGATGTGCATCACACTAAGAACCTAGGTTAGACGAACTTTTTTATATGGGGTAAGTAAGTAATGGAACAAGATTTCCAGCCTTGGGATGCTTGCTCAGAGGCTCTGCGTTGGTTGCTAGGCGTGGAGGATATGGCTGAGCTGAGCGAGAATTTGCATAGTCATGTTGATTCATTTCAGCCTAGTGCGAGCCATGAGGAGATTAGTGCTGGAGAGGTAGGAAGGAGGTTTGATGAGTTTGTTTTAACTTATAGGCGATCTTTGAATGCTGACCATTTTTTTCTAGAAGCTACGCGAAATGCAAGTCGTTGGGCTGGGCATTTGCTCAAGCTCGATCCCTCTATCGAGGCAGAAGTTAATTACTTTGAGGCCGCTGTTGTAGAGGTTAAGGCTATACGCGATATGCGCGTACATGCAGAGGATTACATGGTGCCGGGCCGCAAAGGTAGGCGTAAAGACTTCGTCAGCCCAGTTGTTGAAAATGGTATTACCATCGCGATGGTGGATGCTACGTCATCAGAGCGGCGCGGAAAAGACGTGATTTACGCCGGGCGTGTAAGTAGAGAGGCCGTGCGATCTGCTTCTAACCAATTAAGGGCTTTTCTTGCTCACAAGCTTCAACATTATGAACAGGAGATCCCATGAGTTAATGGCACGCCCAACAGCTCTTTAAAGACGCCGAAGGAAGCCAGGATAGTTCGTTTCGATAGACGGCGTTCCTGTTTTTACCGCCCGCACTAGCGGGTTTTTTTACGTCTGCTGCTTTTGCAGCGCTTCACGGGAGACAGCCATGCCGACCGTATTACACAAGGGGAAGGACTTGGAACCGACAAGCACGGGAACATCGGCGGCTGGTTTGGCCGTCTGGAAGGCGATGGGAGGAATAGCAGGGATGGGGGCCATCGGGGCAGGCTTGGCCACGCTGGTGGTGATGTGTATTCTGCGGCCGCGCACGCAGTCCGAATGGATTGTGGGGGTGATCAGCACGGTGGTGGCCTCGATCTCAGGCGGGGCCGCGGTGATTCAGCACTACGAGCTGCACCACTGGGCGAACAACCCGGTAGGTCTGGTGGCCATGCTTGGATTAGCGTTCGCATGTGGGCTGCCGGGCTGGGCTGTTGTGCGCTGGGCATTCAACTTTTTCGACAAGCGGCGTAAGGCTGACCTGCTCGAAGTAATGACTGAACTGCGCGAAGGCGCCATTGGAGGAAAAACAGAATGAAATTGTTGTTGAGTCTTATCTCGGGCCTACTGGCCCTTTTTTTTCGGCCACAGAAAGCAGAGCAGGCCACGCTAGATCCACAGAAGGCTTCACCGACGGGCATGTCCGCCGACGGCCTGGCCATCCTGCGGTATTTCGAGAGCTGCCGGCTGGAAGCTTATTGGGATGCTGACGGCAAAGTCTGGACCATCGGCTGGGGTGACACTGGTCCAGACGTGGTGCAAGGCCTGCGCATCACCCAGGCCGAGGCTGATGAGCGATTGAGGCGTCGGCTGGCCCGCGAGTTCGTGCCTGGTGTTCTGAACGTGCTGACTCGTCCAGCAAATCAGGCGCAGCTCGATGCCATGGTGGACCTTGCATACAACATCGGCGTGGAAGCATTTCAAGGTTCCACGCTGGTCCGCTTGTTCAATGCCGGCGACCAGGCCGGTGCTGCTGAGCAATTCCCGCGCTGGAACAAATCAGGCGGCAAGGTGCTGCTGGGCCTGCGTCGCCGTCGTGCTGCAGACCGCGCTCGTTTCTTGGGCGCATCTGGGGCTGAGGCAATCAAGATAGGAGCGGCCATTGTTTAAAGCGCTATGGGGAAAGGTGGCAGGCTGGTTTGGCTTGCTGGGCGGCCTGGTCCTTGCTGCTTTGGCGCTGTTGCAGGTCGGACGGCGTCAGGGCAGGGCGCAGGCAGAGCAAAAACAAACAAAGGCAGACATAGCTGCCGTGGAGGTATCGAGAGATGCGGCTGAAACGATTGAGCGCCTGGACGATGATGCTGTGCGTGATCGCGCTCGTAAGCGGATGCGCAGCACCGAAGGGCGGTAGCTACTGCGCCGCTGCTCAACGTCCGTTTCAGTGGCGCTCTGATGCGGAGATCAACACCACACCTATCAGAGTGCTACGTTATGTGGAAACGGAGGCTGAAACCTGGGCCCGGCTGTGTCAAAGATAAAGCTGACCTTGAGTCACCTTCATCGATGCTAAGGTTTCAGAAGCCTAGAGTGCAGGTTTAATGTAGTCATTCGGATCACTCTTTTGACTAATAATTTTAGCCCTCGAGAAAAAATGCAAGTAGTTCGCTCGATACAAAGACGCCATGCGAGCCTCGTCAGCCGTTGTCAATGGAAGTAATCATCCGCAAGCGCGTCGCGATCAGCACTGAGCTCGATTTTCGCCTCGTGAATAAAGGCGTCGACCTCTGCCTCGGGCAGGATAACCCTCACTAGGTGTGAACTCGAAACCTCGACTTCTGCATTGGGGTGCTCCTTTTTGACCCTGGGCTCAGCCAAAAGCTTCGTGGTCCTTTTGTCTAAGGGTGTAAACTTCTCCAAGTCACCCAACGTCTTACACATGTCGTCAAGCTCACGTCTCAGCAAATGCATCATTGTGTCCATTGTGTGAGCGCGGTAATCAGTTACCAGAGAATCGAAGCTTGGCAAGTTTCTGTGTCCCTTTTCTTCTAACAATTTTTTGGCTTCGTCACATTGTTGCATGGCTACCAGCGCGGCGAAGATGCACCCCTTAATCGATGAGTACATCTGCGTGACCGGCATGTTGTAGTCGACTGTGCCGATTCCATCCTTAGGTTCAAGCTGAGTGCTTGAGACCTTGTGATAAAAAGTACCAGCGCCGTAACAGTGCTCTGCCCATGGGAAATTCTGCTGAACAGCCCTTAGTACCTGTGGGTATACCGTACTCCAAACACCACTAGCTCCAGGGCCACGATCTTCGGTAAACATTCGCTTTACAGGGATCAGGGTACAGCGCTGAGCTTGGATGAGGTCATCTATCACTCGCCAGTATCCCGGCTCAATCTTGTTGCCGCTTTCATCGGCAATCAGTATGAAGTGGCATTCTTCAAGGCCCACTTTTTTGAAGGCTGCAATGATTTCGCAGATGGCCCGACCAGAGATCACGGTGTCCACGAAAATGAACTTCTCCGTCGGCAGGACCCGGTCCAGTGCTCCAGTCCATGATCTCTTGGCAAGCTTTTCAACAAGAACCTTGTAAAGCACTAAGTGTTTATCTTGGCCATTTCTTTTGATTATCGCAGCAAGAACACGGCTCCAGTACTCCCTGATCGCACCGCTCGTCTGAGACTCTTCGTTAGGATCTGCCGAGAATGGCAAAATTAACTGGCGCATGAACGGAGAATTGAGCAAGTCAACCTTCTGTCGATATCGCTCCCCTCTCGTCTGGAATTCGCTTGATTCAAGCATGTAGGCCTGCCTAGCAGCCCGGATAAATGGCACTGCACCTCGACTAGGTACCACGAGATTTTTATAGCCTTCGTAATTCAATACGCGTATGTATTCTGACAGGCTTCTCGAAGCCTCCGCATAGTCAATCAAATTTTCAACAGTCAATTCGTACTGCCAGAATGCAGGCGTCGAATCATCAGAATACAACCCCATATTTATCTCTCTAATGTTTTTTTAGTCGTGTATGCTAAATAGTTGGCTCGGCCTGTGAAGCTGCATGTGCTGCCGCCTAGCGTCCGTTTTAGTGGCGCTCTGATGCTGAGATAGACACTACGCCAGTCCGGGTGCTGCGGTATGTTGAAACGGAGGCTGAGACTTGAGAGCGGCTTTGCAAGAAATAATGAAATAATTATTTATTTATTTCGGACTGAATTGCTTCTGATATATTTTTTATGGCTCCAGCAATGTTTTTATGCGCTGTAGCGATTTTTTTTAAGCGTTCTTCGCTAATGAGGACGCCGTTGTCTCTAAATTTGCCTAACTCAACAATTATTTGATTTAGTTGCTTAACCCAATCCTCTTGATAAGAGATTAGCTGATCTATACGTTCTTTGTCTTGCATTTTTTATCCTTGTGGGTTGTTTTTAATAGCCAGGGTCAGCGTTCTGAGAATTCGGCTGACGCCAGTCATAGGGAGTGTCGAGTTGTAGCATATTTCTGTCTTTTCCCCAGGAGTATTCGGCACTTGGTATTTCACATTGCTCATCTGCTTCGTGACGGGGCGCCATTTAAAAGTAGTCTCAGGCCGCGCAGTGCTTAACAGTTCCAGCGCTGACTCGACGCTTGTGTCTGCCGATGTCCATTCTCTCGCCGCCTCGGGTGTTAGCACAACAGGCCACCGGTCATGCATCCGCCGGAGACAGACGCAAAAAAAGCCCGTCACAAGGGCGGGCGATTGCAAGGCGTATAGCTGCCGAATCAGTTTGTTGATGGGCCTGCACATACCCTGCAGTAGCATTCTCAGTTTTGGGGGCATGGATGGGGGTATAGGTTCCAGTCGAGAAAGCGGAAGCCCAAACATAACAACACCTTAACAAAACACCCCCGTTCCAGTACTGCCTACCAGAATACATGCACACAGCACCACGCTGTGCCAAGAAAAGCCCCAAAGATCAATGCTTTGGGGCTTTTTTGTTGCCCAGCGTTCCAAGCTGCGCCAAGGTATTTTGGGGGCATGAATCGGGGCATGGCTATTTGGGATGCTTTCTCCTGCTGTTCATCCAGATAGTCCGCCCCCCATTGTTTCAGCGATCTTTGTACTTCACCTTACGTCACGACATACTGGGAGATCGCAAAAAAATGCGCTGCGCTGCCAGCCAGCACGAATAGATGCCAGATACCGTGCCAATGACGAAAACGCTCGTCAAACACAAAGAAAACAATTCCAGCGGTATAAATTGCGCCACCTGCTGCCAACCAGGAAAAGCCCTGCGAGCCCAAATTGGAAGCCAACGGCCCTAACGCCAATAATACAATCCATCCCATAACGGCATAAATCACCAGCGACAATACGCGCGCGGGCGAACGGGGGCGGATATCTTGAACAATGCCAATGACTGCCAAGCCCCAGACCACACCAAACAGACTCCATCCCCAAGGCCCTCGCAGCGTTACTAGGCAAAAGGGCGTATAGCTGCCAGCAATCAGCAAGTAGATGGAAAAATGATCCATCTTCCGGAATACGTTTTTGGCTCGTCCCTTGAAGCAGTGGTACAGGGTGGAGATCAGGTAAAGCAGGATAAGCGTGGCGCCATAGATGGCCGTGCTGGTGATGCGCCAGGGATCGCCAGTAAAACTGGCCATGACGAGCAACCAGGATACGCCGCCCACAGCCAGGACAGCACCGATCAGGTGTGTCCAGGCGTTGAATCGTTCACCGTGATACATGATTTTCTCTTCTCTCCAAATAGGTGGTAGGCAGATTGTAAGACTGTCGCCGTAAGGGGAAAGCGTAGTGGATAAATCAGGGTTTCGCATTGGTGTGTGTCAAGTCCGGGCCTAGGTACATGGCCTAGCGTACCGAGACGGTCAGGTAAACCCCAATTTCTGCTGAACCCGCCCGGCTCTAGGATGGGAGCAGCGCGACGTGCGTTCTTATTTCAGGGAGGGGGCATCATGAAATTTGTGCTTTATAAAGACAAAGGCGGTGAATGGCGGTGGCGATTCAAGGCGGCAAATGGAAATATTATTTGTGTCAGTTCGGAAGGCTATACCAGCAAGCAGAGCGCACAAAACAGCATTGAGTCTGTGAAGAAAGGGATACCCGATGCTCCAGTGGTCGAGGAGTAGGTAAAAAGCCTGTTTCCCGCCTTGGTCATCCAGGCGGGTCTGGCCGGTCTGGCACGGACAAGAGTTTATGTCTATGAAGCCAAGTGCAGATGCTCACGGCTGGGCGGCATAAGCCATGCTGCGTGGCGATGAGCAGGCCGGCCTGTCCTCCTTTTTCAACTGACTATTCCTCCTGTGCCGACTCCTGGCCGCGCACGATACCGCAGCGTTTATGAGCTTGCATGACGATTGCAACGTTGCTGTTGAGTACGCCTTCTATTTCCCCCAGCCGACGTGTCACCACATCCCAGAGCTGCAGGCTATCTCGGCACAAAATGTGCCAGAAAAGCTGTGAGGGGCCACTGGTACCGAACAGGCAACGGGTATTGGGATCTTGCGCCAGGTGCGCCGCCAAGGTATTGACGGCTTGAGGGCGTACTTGCACGGATACCACCGCTTCAACTGGGAATCCCACCAAAGCGGGCTCCACTTCAACCCTGAACGACAGCGCCTTGCGCTCCACCAAATGCTGCAACAGTCGCTGGGCAGTAGGTTCGCTCACGCCCGCCTGCTCCGCCAGTTCGGCCAGGCTGGCCCGTCCATCTCTTTTTAGCCAGTTGGCGATTCGCTGTTCAGCCTCGTTGAGCGCAAGGGGGGGGTGTGTGGAGCTTGTATCGGTAATGCCGGCTGGGTCGGCCTGTATGCGCCATTGACCTGCGCGGCGAAAAGACCGTAGGACCAGGCGTGCATCGACGTGCTCGACTCCTGGCATGCAGGGCAGAATGCGGGTCACCAGTTCGGGCATGTCTGCTTCATCGGCCAGAGTCAGTTCAGCCATCAGGTCTGCTGAGCCGGCCAAGGTGACAACCAATTGGCAGTTCTCCATTTGGGCCAGTGTGTCAGCCACGTGAGGGACCTGACCGGCGTGGCAACGCATCCAGGCATGCAGTACGACCCCCTTGCCTGTTGCCAGCGGGTCGGTTTCTGCAATCACGCGTAATGCACCCGTTTCCAACAGACGTTTGATTCGCCTGCCCACGGTACGTTCGGCAATGTCTGCGGCTGCGCCCAGCTCCCGCCAGGAGGCCCGTGGATCTGCCTGCAAGGCAATCAAGCAGGCCAGATCGGTGTCATCGAGCGTGGGCAGCAAGGGTTTACCCTTGCTTGACGTGACCATATTCATCTAATTAACCTTCTTCAATTGCTAAAAAACAAACTTTTTAATCTTTTTTTGTCCAAAAATAAATAAATTGAGGAATTCATGAGCTCTCCCTCTCATCGTTCGAGCGCCCCGCCTGGCCTCGACCCTGCCCCGGTCTCGCGCGTTCGTACCATTGTGGCTGGCAGTGTAGGCAACGCAGTTGAATGGTTTGATTGGACCATTTACGCTTCCTTCGCTATCTTTTTTTCCAGCCAGTTCTTTCCCGACGGCAATGAGACCACAGCGTTGCTGGCCAGCTTCGGCATTTTTGCAGTGGGCTTTTTCATGCGTCCCATCGGTGGCTGGTTGCTTGGCATTTTCTCCGATCGCTACGGACGCAAGGCCGCTTTAGGGCTGACTATCCTGATGATGGCCGGAGGGTCGCTTATTATCGCAGTAACCCCGACCTATGCTGCAATAGGTTTGGCGGCGCCTCTTTTGTTGACGCTGGCCCGTTTGCTGCAGGGCTTGTCCCTGGGAGGGGAGTATGCCTCGGCTACCACGTTCTTGACCGAGATGGCGCCCCCTCATCGGCGCGGTTTTTATTCCAGTTTCGTGTTCTTCAGTGCGGCAGTCGGTATTTTGGCGGCCTCGGCCGTGGGCTGGGTGCTCACGACCTGGTTGAGCCGGGCGGAGATGGCCGAGTGGGGCTGGCGTATTCCGTTTCTGCTGGGAGCATTGGGCGGTGTGGCTGGCCTTTGGATTCGACGCTCGATTCCCGAGACTGAGGCTTTTTCTGAAAGCAAAAAAGCGGGTGTAGAAAAGCAGCCTTTGCGTACCTTGTTGCGTGAGTATCCTGTGGAAGTGCTGCGCATTATCGGTTTTTCCATTCTGACAACCTTCGCGTTCTATATCTTTGTCGCTTACGTGCCAACCTACGCCATCCGCCATGTGCAGGCCGATCCCAAGGTGGCCTTTGCCGCCAATACGGTGGCGTTGATTGTGTTCATGGTGGTGCAGCCCTTGTTTGGCGCTTTGTCCGATCGTATCGGACGCAAGCCGCAGTTGATCGTGTTTGCCGCCGGGTATTTGTTCTTCTTTTATCCGCTCATGAGCACATTGGGGCCGTCTTTCGGTTCCATCCTGACGGTAGAGCTGTTTGGCTTGGTGCTGTACGCCATGTATACCTCGATTGGCCCTGCCATTATGTCTGAGCAGTTTCCAACCAGCGTACGTGCGGTTGGTATCGGGGCGCCCTATAACCTGATGGTGGCGTTGCTGGGGGGGACCACTCCTTATTTGTTGACCTGGTTGCAAAGCAATGGCTTGGAACGCTGGTTCTTTTACTATGTGCTGGCTGGTGCGGTCATTACCTTGATCACGTTTATCCGTATGCCCGAGACAGTTGGAAAAAAACTGCGCTGATCGCGCCCGTTTCGCCCGGCGTCAGGCCGGGCATGTACAGCCCGCTTGGCGGGCTGTGTGATTTTCAGGAAGCTCCATGTTGAAACAAGATGTCGCCCTTCATTTTCGAGATGCTCTTCAGATCGGTCTCGAGATTCGACAGGGCCGATTAAGTGCCCGGCAAGTTGCCACCTATTTTCTGGACCGTATCGAGCGTGCTGCCGGACTTAATGCCTTTAGTGTGATCACGGCCGAGCGGGCCTTGGCTCAAGCAGACGCGGCTGACCGTCTACTGGCTGCTGGCATCGTGCTGGGGCCTTTTCATGGCGTGCCCGTTGCGGTCAAAGACAGTGTTCAATGGGAAGGAACCGAGGCGACCCTGGGCTCTCAAAGCCGTGTCGGCAAGATCAGCACGGAGACGGCCACGGTACTGCGTTCGCTGATGGCGCAAGGCATGGTGGTGCTGGGCAAAACCAAAATGACCGAGTTCGCCTTCGGCTTGTCCGGACAAAACCTGACTCAGGGTACGGCACGCAATCCGTGGGATGCTGCGGTAGCCCGCGCTCCGGGTGGCTCGTCCAGCGGGAGTGGGGTGGCGGTAGCGGCCGGTTTGGTGCCCATCGCCCTGGGGGGGGATACCGGTGGCTCAGTGCGTGCGCCAGCCACACTGAACGGCCTTGTCGGTTATAAGCCCTCGAGCGGAATGATCAGTGGCGCAGGCAGCTTGCCCTTGTCTGAGACCCTGGATGTGCTGGGGCCGATTGCCCGCAGTGTGGCCGATGCCCGCCAACTGGCGGCGGTATTGGCGGGGCCGGACATTGCCGACCCATCGACTTTGGTTTTGCCCGCCGCTTGTGTGGCTGCCCTGCGAGCACCTGCGGCACCGATACACAGCCCCATCGCTGTGCTCGATGCCCAGGCCTGGCCCGCTACCTTGGACAGCGCGACACAATTGAATTGGCAGGGCACGCTGGATCGTCTGCAAGCGGCGGGCCTGGAAGTGCAGACGTGGACGCCACCCCCTGCTTTATCTTTTGCTCGGATGGCAGAGGATAATTCAACGGTGCTCGCGTATGAAGCCTATCGTTATTACGGCGAGCTCGCTGCTGATTCTCGGCAAGCCTTGTGGTCGGTGGTGCGGGACCGTATTTTGGCAGGTGGGATGATTGATAGCGCATCTTATGAAGCCGCTTTGCAAAGACGCAGGACTGATATGCAGGTTTTTGCACAGGCGATGCAAGGTTCGGCTGCCTTGTTGATGCCCGCCTGCGATCAGGTGGCCCAAGCGCTGGACCCCGAGGATGTACGGCATGCCGGATTGGGTAAGTTACTGCGTCCTGGCAATTTCCTGGGAGCGGCGGCCATTTCTCTGCCTACCGGGTTGGATGAGCAGGGCTTGCCCACAGGCATTCAATTAATGACCCCGCGAGGGCATGATGCAGCCTTGCTCGATTGTGCGCACCTTGTTGAACAGGCGCTTGGCCGACTTTCTCGTCATCCGGACCTGGCGCACTGGGGGCTATAAATCCTGCCTGCCGCAGTCAGGCGGCTTGACAGCGCATGAGGTGACAGCGCGAGCCCCAAAAGTAGGGGCTTGTGCTGTCATTAACCTCGAAGGTTTAGCCGCGTTTGAACAAACGCTCGTGCATCCAGCCGTCGTTCGTCAGAATCAGGGCGGCTTTGCCCGAGATTTCCTCGGCTTTTGCCCGCTCCGCAAAGTTTCTGTAATTGGCGCCGATCGCCTCGGATCGGGCCCAGTCTTCTGCATCTTCCAGTTTGAAGCGGTAATTTACCTGCGAGACTTTGACACCCATCATGTCGCTGGGCTCAGTAAAGTTGTCTACAGCCACAATGGTAAATTTGCCTGTGCAAAAGGCATCGTGCCCGCCCATTGTGTTGGCCCCGTTAGGAACCAGGAATTTTTGGCCGACTTCAGTAAGTTGATACTCGGAGCCCGGTTCCATCTTGTCACCGAACATCGCTTTGACTTCCGTATCGCGCTTGCTCAGTAAGCCGGCTTCCACCAAGGCGTCTGCCCGTTTTTTACTGCTGCCTATCGTGTCGCGATTGGATAGCGTAAATGGCGAACCTTTTGCCGGAATGGCAGCACATAGCCCTTTTTGAGTATCCAAATACGTTTGAATCGCCGTGCTGAAATTGCTTTTATTGGCATCTTTGGCACTGCCGCAGGCGGCCAGCAAAACAATAACACTGCTCATGGCGGCGATTTTAATGACGGTATGCAAAACGAACTTCCCCTGTAGGTTAAACAATCGGTCGCTTAGTATAGCTGCGCCGTTTGTGCTCTTTTGGGCAACGCTGTTTTAGCAATGTGTCTAAATGTCTCTTGTTAAGAGATTCAGTGTTTAGTGTGTAAGGGATGTGATGGATGGCCTAAGGCACGCCCATGCCGCGCGACGTATGCGAATGTGGTTGGCGTTGGCTTGCTTGCCGTGGCCCGGCTCAGACCAGGCGAGCCGGGCAAGGTTGTGCAAAAAAGCCTGGGCTTAATCCAGCATGGCTTCTGCTTCAATCTCGATCAACCATTCCGACCGGGCCAGACCATGAATCAGAATCCAGGATGAAGGAGGGGGATTGACCGGGAAGCGTTTGAGCAATGCGGCTGCAATAGCATCTTGCTCTTGGGGCGAGCTGGCATCTTCCCGAATGAAAATTCGCAACATAATGACTTGGTCGATTGTGCCGCCTGCTTCGGCCAGAACCCGTTCTATATTGTCCAGTGCCGCTTCGGTTTGTTCGCGCATACCACCGCTGACGGTTTGCTCTTGGGCGTCGACACCCACTTGTCCGGACAACATGACACGGCGTTGGCCGGTAACAACCAGACCTTGGCTGAAACCGTATTGCAAAGAATTGAATACAGTGGGGGGATTAAGGGCGCTTTTAGTCATCTTCATAAACACATAAAAAGTCAGTTGAGGTGGTGTGTTCACGCACCGGGGTCGTATCTTGGGGCTTTATGTCGGAAGACAAGGGTTGAGCTGGAAATGGAGCGATTTCACTGGTTTGGACACGTCTTACATCGGCTTGCCGTAATTGGCTGATTCAGCCGCTAGAATGACGTGTCTACCTACCTAAAAGAGGCGCATATGGAAAACGACAAATCCATGATTCACGGCAAATGCCTGTGCGGTGCCGTTTCAATTCGTGTTCAGCAAGACAAGCCTTCGGTCAGTGCGTGCCATTGTGGCATCTGTCGCCATTGGTCCGGTGGTCCGTTCCTGTCGCTGGAGTCCCATGGAACCCCCGTGGTCGAAGGTGAGGAGCACGTGCGTTCCTATGCCTCCTCAGAGTGGGCGGAGCGCAGTTTTTGTGATGTGTGCGGTACCCATTTGTTTTACAAGCTCAAAGCAGGGGGCTTTCATGCCATCTCTGCTGGTCTGTTCAAGGATAGTGGGAGCTGGCCGTTTGAGCTGCAGGTCTTTATTGATGACAAACCTGGTAACTACGCATTTGCTAATAAAACGCGGGAGATGACGGGCGAAGACGTGATCAAGTTGTTTTCCTGATAATCGGGCTGGCTGGTGCAAGTCTGGTGTTTTATCTGGCCAAACCTGCATTGCCATGGCTATTAAAGAATGCTTCCAGGAACACGATCCTGGTCCACGCATAAGGAGTGCTCCATGATGAAAAGAATGCTTATTTTATCGCTGCCTGCACTATTGGTCGCTTGCGCCTCTTCTCAAGCTGATCTGGCAACTCAGGAAAATGTGGATCTGAACAAATACATGGGTACCTGGTTCGAGCAGGCGCGTTTGCCCAATAGTTTTCAGCGTGAGTGCATCGGTGATGTGCAAGCTAATTACGTGATGGCAGCCGATAAGACAATTACGGTCACCAATCGTTGTCAGGCTAAGGACGGTGAAGTGAAGGAAGCTATCGGGCAGGGGCGTTTGTCCCGTAGTGTGGAGCCGGCTGATCCGGCGATATTGGAAGTGCGCTTTGCGCCGAAATGGCTATCCTGGTTCCCCATGGTGTGGGGCGACTATTGGATCATGAAGCTGGAAGGAGACTATCAATACTCTTTAGTCGGGACACCGGACAGGAAATATCTCTGGGTGTTATCCAGGGAAAAACAGGCTGATCCACAGGTCGTGAACGAATTGCTGGATTACGCAGCCGCGCAAGGCTTCGCAGTGCAAAAGGTAGTACCGACCAACAAGTAGCGCGCATTCGGTAATGGCTCGATCAACACCTGCATAAATCAGAGCATCTCCTTAGGGTTTTTAGTAATAAGCATGGGGAAATTAGATCGTTTTGAATAGCTTGTGGCTGTGGTCGAATGGCACGACGGTATGTATCGGACGTGCCATTTTTTTATCGGAATGTGTTTATCATGAAGTCGTTTTTAAGCATTGCCGCAACCCTTACCCTGGCGTTGGTGGCTGGCGTGGCCCAGGCTGATCGTCTGGATGACATCAAGAAAACGGGTGTCTTGAAAGTAGCGTCTTTTGACAGCAACCCACCGTTTGGTTTTGTAGATCAGAAGTCCCGTCAGATCACCGGTCTGGATGTGGATTTTGCCCAGGCTCTGGCCGACAAACTGGGTGTGAAGCTGGAGGTCTTACCGACCAACCCGGCCAATCGTGTGCCGCTGCTGACGTCCAATAAAGTGGACCTGGTTCTGGCCAACTTCACCATCACGGAAGAGCGCGCCAAGCAAGTTGATTTCAGCATTCCGTACTTTGCATCAGGCCAGCAGTTCCTGGCCAAGAAAGGCGTCTTGTCCTCTCCCGAGCAGTTGAACTCGCTGCGTATTGGCGTGGATAAAGGTACGGTCAATGAGATCGTCCTGCGTGAAAAATACCCCCAGGCCAAGCTGGTTGCCTATGACGATACGCCCTTCGCCTTTACCGCTTTGCGTAATGGCAATGTGCAAGCCATTACTCAGGATGGCCCCAAGCTGATCGGTCTGCTGGCCAATGTGCCGGACAAGGAAAACTATGAAATCCCGGCCTTCAGCATTTCCGAGGACTTGATCGGCATTGGTATCCCCAAAGGCGAGACAGCACTGAAATCCTTTGTGGATGAAACTTTGGTGGAGCTGGAAACCCAGGGCAAGGCACAAGCCATTTATGACGTCTGGTTTGGCCCGCAATCCAAGACCCCGCTAGATCGCTTGTACCGCATCGGTCAGCAACAGTAAGTCATCACGTGCTTGCAGGCCAGCCTTGACTGTTCAGGCTGGCCTTTTCCTGTTTGTGTTTTTAACAGCGGGATCGCTTGATCCTGCTTTTTGGTGTTTGCTATGCCGTCTTCTGATTTCTGGCTGGCACCCCACTATGTGGGCTGGTTGCTTCAAGGGTTCTGGGTCACGATCCAGCTCTCTTTAGTTGTCTCTTTCGCTGCAACTGTTTTGGGCTTTCTGGTGTGTATTGCCAGACTGTCGCCCTTTGCCTGCTTGGCCTGGCCGGTGCGCGCTTATCTGAGTCTGTTCCGTAATACGCCCTTGTTAGTGCAATTGTTCTTCTGGTATTTCGGAGCCTCGGCCTTGATGCCGCCGGAGCTGGTGCAATGGTTGAACACTCAGCATATCTTGCAACTGGTCTTGTTCGATGTGCAGTGGCCCAGTTTCGAGATGCTGGCCGCTTTTGTGGGTTTGACGATCTACACCACGGCTTTTGTAGCTGAAGAGTTACGCTCCGGCGTGCGGGCAGTGCGCAAAGGCCAATGGGCCGCTGCCGCTTCTTTGGGTATGTCGTCCATGCAGGTCTGGCGCTATGTGGTGATGCCGCAGGCTTTGCGCAATACCTTTCCCTCGCTGATCGGGCAGTACATGAATGTCATCAAGAACACCTCGCTGACCATGGCCATTGGCTTGGCCGAGCTCTCTTATGCCTCCCGTCAGGTGGAAACGGAAACCTTCAAGACCTTCCAGTCCTTTGGGATTGCCACGCTGCTGTATGTTTTGTTGGTCATGCTGGTGGAGGTGGGAGGGCAGTGCTTGCAACGCCATCGCCTGCAAGTGCGAGGTGGGCTGTCATGAACGTCGATGTAATTCATGACAACCTGCTGTATTTCCTGGTGGGGGCGTATCCGCATGGCCCTTTAGGTGGGGCGGCGCTGACGCTCTTGTTAAGCGTGCTCTCGGCAAGTCTGTCGGCTATTTTGGGGCTGGTCTTTGGGGTGGCCCTGGTGTTGACGCGCGGTGTGGCGCATACCACTTTGCTGCTGTTTCTGGGCTTTTTCCGTGCCATCCCTGTGATCATGTTGATTTTCTGGGTGTACTTTCTGCTGCCCATTCTGTTCAAGGTGGATGTGCCGGGCCTGTTTACCGTGGTTTGCGCCTTGTCTTTGATTGGTGGTGCGTATCTGGCGCATTCGGTATCAGCGGGCATCAGCAGCTTGCCGGCGGGGCAATGGCAAGCGGGCAGGGCGCTGGGCCTGAATACTGTTCAAATCATGACGTCCATCATTCTGCCGCAAGCCTTGCCGGTGATGTTGCCTTCTTTTATTAATCAGTGGGTTGCCTTGATCAAGGACACCTCGCTGGCTTATGTCATTGGTGTGGCGGAATTGTCTTTTGTTGCCACTCAGGTCAGCAATCGGGTCATGGTTCACCCCACTGAAATCTTCTTGTTTGTCGGGCTGATGTACTACGTGATTTGCGCAACGCTGGAGTTGATTGCGAATCGGGTGGCCCGACGTTATGACAAACATCTGCGACTGGATGGCAAATGATCCGTATCGATAGTGTTTCCAAGTGGTATGGCACGTTTCAGGTGCTCAAGGACTGTACGGCCCAGGTGGACCGTCAGGAAGTGGTGGTGGTGTGCGGGCCTTCGGGCTCGGGCAAGTCCACCTTGTTGAAAACCGTCAATGGTCTGGAACCGTTCCAGCAAGGCACGATTCTGGTGGACGGCGTTTCCGTCGGCGATCCTGCGACGAATCTGCCGGAACTGCGCAGCCGGGTTGGGATGGTGTTTCAGAACTTCGAGCTGTTTCCGCATTTGAATGTCTTGGCCAATCTGACCTTGGCACAACGTAAAGTGCTGGGCAGGGGTCGTGATGAAGCGTCCGAACGGGCCTTGCTGTACCTGGACCGGGTGGGCCTGAAGGCGATGGCGGATCGCTATCCGGCCAGCTTGTCGGGTGGGCAGCAACAACGTGTCGCCATTGCACGGGCCTTGTGTATGGACCCGGTCTGCATGTTGTTTGACGAGCCTACCTCGGCTTTGGACCCGGAAATGGTCAACGAGGTGCTGGATGTGATGGTCAGCTTGGCGCAAGAAGGTATGACCATGATGTGCGTCACCCATGAAATGGGTTTTGCCCGCAAAGTGGCGGACCGGATGGTTTTCATGGATCAGGGCCAGATTCTGGAGGACGTACCCACGGATGTATTCTTTGGTGATCTGGAGGGCCGGCCACAGCGAGTGCAAACCTTTTTGTCCAAGGAGCTGCGTCTGTAGCTTGTGCTTTTGCAAGGCAGCTGGTTTGATGACTGCCAAGCCAAGCCAAGCCAAGCCAAGCCAAGCCAAGCCAAGCCAAGCGCAGCAGAGGCTGGGGCCCGTCTTCATAAAAAAAGCCCGCCTGTTGAAAATGGGCGGGCTTTTTTATGGGCGAGCAAACCAGGCTTGATGAAACAGGGCTAATGACATGCTTGCCCGGCCTGGAGAGTGTCGCGATGTGCTCAGGAAGACTGAGCGGCTGTGTCGAACGATTGCAGCACAGACTCTGATGCCAGTACGGCACGGCGTGCCTGTTCGTGTTGATCATGCAGGGCCAGGTAATGTGCTTCGGCCTCATCGCCTCGCGCTACATCCCCTTTGTATGACTGCGCTACGTAGTTTGCGTACCAAATGGACTCGGCTACGGTCATACCCACAAACACTTCATTGTCGTCCTGATCTTGAGACAGGGCACGGATACCAGATAAATACGCCCGTTCACGGGGCTGAAATTCCAACATAAGACTCCTTGATAAGCCTCCATTGTAGTGGGTAGAAGAAATCAGGCCAGTGTTGTGCCGCTGATGTGGGTTCTATTGGGACCGACAAGCCAGGCAATGACTCGGATCAAGGAACCTTGTCGAGTTAATGGACTCTTAACGCTTGTATGAAAAATACGAAAGGAAAATAATGACGATGTTACGTATATCGCTGACCGTGGGCCTGCTGTGGGTGTCTGCATCGGCTCTCGCTGCCAACGGACAAGAAAATGCCCGTTTAGGGCGGGTCCATGTGCAGGCGGATAGCATTGAAATACTGGGGGCGGATTCGCTGAAAGCCTCGGGCAATGTGGTGGTGATCGGCAAAGATAGCGTGATTCACAGCCAAGAGGCGCTCATTAGCCAAGACGGTTCGGTCATTCAGGTGCAGGCCGTGCAGTCTGGGCAGAGCCACACGTCGGAGTTTGACCCGCTCAGCCTTCAGGATGCCCGTGCGGCGGGGGGAGAAATGAGGCTGCAAAGAGAAGGGTATGTCGCAGTAAAAACAAAAGGTTTAAGTACGACTTGGTGGAATCGTGCCACCCAGACATGCGTCATGGTCAAGACAAGTCAGGGTCGCTATAGCGAGGTCAAGGTGCTTGCCGCTTCTGTGTGCATGGGCTCTTGACGCGCCGTGTTTGGCGATGGCGCTGCCAGCTTGTTGGGATAAATCGTGGAACGTCAAAGACAAGTATTTTTCCATTGTGCTGCCACCGTGTCAGGACTAGGGCTGTCCTTGTTAGCCTTGCTCCTGGCTTTGGTGTTTTTAGTGGATGGGTTTGCTAACCCGCAGCGTCAATTCGCGTTGATCAATTATGTATTTGCCGCCTTGGGTCTGTGTTTTTCCTGCTTGATTTTTGCCATGAGCCGCACTTATGACCGTGTTTGTCGCGGCTTACCGATGGCAAATCAAGGTATTGGTAAACGACTGGGCTGGTATCTAACGGCGCTTTACGCCGTTTTGATCGGTTTGCTTGCCTTGGGTGCCGCAGGCATAGGAGCAAGGCTGCTACAAGGGCAGCATATATTTGGTTAAGGTGAGCGCCTGGCAGGGCAAGGCGCTGGTGCTGTTTACGCTGGCATCGCCACCTTTTTCAGCCGATATGCCAAAGCAGGCCTAGTCAGCCCCAGCCTGCGCGCCGCTTCTGAAATATTCCCGTTCGTCTTTTTCAGGGTTAGCTGGATGATTTGCTCTTCCAGATCATCCAGATTGAAGGGCGTTTCCAACAGATCCTCCAGATATTGCGTCTGGTGCGCGCTGAAACAGGGCTCTTTGGCCATAAAGCCTTGCGTGTTCAAACTGCTCAGATACTGTAAGGCACTTTTCTGTTGCGGAAACAGGTGGTGGGTTTCGATTTCATGATTGTGTTCGGTCAGGATGACACCGCGCTCGATCATGTTCTCGAACTCGCGGATATTGCCTGGCCAGTCGTACTGCATCAACAATTCCCGGCTGCGGTCGCTCACCCCCAGCACGTGCTTTTTGTACAGACTGGAGTACTTGTTCAGAAAATACTCGGTCAGTAACGGAATGTCTTCCTTGCGCTCACGCAGCGGCGGGATGTGGATGGGAAAGACATTCAGGCGATAGTACAGGTCGGCACGGAAAGTGCCTTTTTGTACGGCCTCGGCCAGATCTTCGTTGGTGGCGGCCACGACGCGTACATCGATATGGCGGATGTTTTCATCACCGACGCGCTCCAGCTCCTGTTCCTGCAAGACACGGAGCAGGGCGGCCTGGGACCGGGGCGATAGCTCCACGATTTCATCCAGAAAGATGGTGCCACTCTGGGCACGCTCAAAGCGACCGGGGCGGGATTTATGCGCGCCGGTATAAGCACCTTTCTCGACACCAAATAGTTCTGACTCAATCAGCTCCGGGGGAATGGACGCACAGTTCACTGCAATAAAGGGCTGATCTGCCCGATCGCTGGCGGCGTGCAGGCCGCGCGCGAAGGCTTCTTTCCCGACGCCGGTTTCCCCCAGCAGCAGCACGGAGACTTTGCTTTGTGCCGCCTTTTCCAGCAGATGACAGGCGGCCTGGTAGGCGGCGGACTGGCCAATGGAGTTGGGCAAGGTGAAGTTGGCGCTGGAGTGTTTGAACTCCTGTTCGCGCAACTTCACCAGCTCACATCGCAAGGCAAACAGTTCGTCCTGAACCGGGTCAGGCAGCATGAAGCGGTCAATCTCGGGGTCATCCGCTTCCCATTCTTCGGCAGGCTTGCCCACGATCTTGCAGTGGCTGTGGCCCATGGCGCCGCATTGGGTTTCTTTGTAGATGATGCTCTTGCCCATATAGAAGCTGGTGTAGCCACTGGCATACCCAAGCAAGCTCCAACAGACCGGCTCGCTGGATTGGCCGTGCTCTTTCTGGTGATTGCTGACTTCGTAGGAATCAAACCAGTCAAATTCGCCGTAGTACTGGCCGGCATCGCGATCAAAAGTCAGAGAAGTAGGCACCACTTTGACCATGCCGCGAATGGTGTGCATTTGTGGGCCGGCCAGAAAGGTCTCTTTCAATGAGAGGTCCGGGCGCACTTTTTGGGACACTTCAGCATCTTTCATGCCGGCGTGGTAGCCAAAGCGCATCAGAAAGTATTTGGCGCGCTCGCTGCCCAAAGAGGCAATCAGCTCCTTGCGTAGCTGACCAAAACCGCTGGCATGCAGCAAAAGCATGCGCTGCTCGCCAAACCATATTTTTCCTTCACGGGCATCAAAGCGAATGGCGTCGATCAGGTCCTGACTTAATGGCAGTGTGAGTTCCGTAGCCCCCATGGCTGTCTCCATCTGTTGTTTCTTATTGTGGTTTTGGGTGTTTTAAAAATCAGTATGCCGCCTGTCTTTCTGGTGACTCAAGGAAAACAGAATAGTGTCCAGAGGACGGATAAAACGGTTTTTTCTAGGGCTTTACCCTAACTCAGCATTTGATGAAAACGGCGCTAAGCACTTGATCAAATGATCAATTTTCTGTTGAGCCAGCCGCTCAGCAGCACAGGGTATCTGACTGCCACCCCCTCTATCTCTTTAATCCTAAAGGGTTAAATCCTTCAAACATAAAGTTGGCACGCAGTTTGCTATGAACAGGCTGTGGACACTCATGCAACAGCTTGATCAGGAGGAGAACCGATGTCAGACACGAGCTTGCCCACTTTGACAAAGTACGTACGCGTGCGCAGTCCGGCCAATGCCCGCTTTGTGGAATTTGATTTTGCTATTGGTCAGCCGGACCTGTTTGTGGAACTGGTCATGCCACCGGCGGCATTTGAGCAGTTTTGCCTGCAGAACAATGTCCAGCCCATGAGCGAGGAGCAAATGCGGGTCAATGACGAGAACGAAGAAAAATGGCGTTTTGGTTATGACACTTTGGTCGGTAACAGCCGTCAGGCTGAAGCCCAGTAGGTTTTATTCAGGAGAACAAGAGGATGACATTAGAAATTAAAACGGCCAGTTTGCAGCCCGTGCGGCAAACCTTCGCCAACGTGGCTCGCCGCTTTGGTGAAAAGCCGGCTACCCGCTACCAGGAAGCGACATACGATGCCCAGGCGACGGCCAACTTTCATTACCGGCCCCTGTGGATGCCGGACAAGACCCTGAATGACCCCACGCATACCGCCATCCAGATGAAGGATTGGTATGTGTTCCGTGACCCCCGTCAGTTCTACTACGGTGCTTACGTGCAAAACCGTGCCCGCATGCAGGAAGCGGCTGAAACCAATTACGGCTTTTTTGAAAAGCGTGATCTGGCCCAGTACCTGAGCGAGGAGGTCAAAGCCAAGGTCACCCGTTTGCTGCTGCCTTTGCGCCACATCGAGCAAACCGCCAATCTGAACTTCATGTCCGGCTCGGCCTATGGGTATGGCACCACTATTACCCAAGCCTGTCTCTATGCCGGGATGGACGCGCTGGGTATGGCGCAATACGTCTCCCGTATTGGCCTGCTGATTGATGGCAATAGTGCCGATTCCCTGAGCCAGGCCAAAGAGGCCTGGATGCAGGATGCGGCCTGGCAAGGTCTGCGTGCCTTGTGCGAAAAAACGCTGGTTCGGAAAGACTGGTTTGAACTGCTGCTGGTGCAGTCCTTGCTGATCAACACCGTGGTGCATCAAGTGGTGTATCAGGGGCTGGTGGCGGATCTGGCCAAGGAAGGCGGCCGCGATCTGGATATGCTGCTGGAGTTCATGCTGGATTGTCATAAAGACCTGTCCAACTGGAGCGATAGTGTCTTCAAGATTGCCGTTGCTGAAAGCGAGCAAAACAAGCAGCAATTGCAAAACTGGCTGGATCAGTGGCTGCCGCAAGTGCAAGCCGCCTTCATGCCCTACATCCAGGCGGCCTTTGCCGACCAGGTGGATCAAGTTTGGGCACAAGTGCAGGAAACCATTGCCAAACGCGTCACGAAAGCAGGCCTGAGCCTGGGGGGAGAAGCCTGATGAAATCCAAGGTTTATATCGGTCTGCAAGACAACGACATGTCGCGCTACATCGTCGAGGCCATCGAGCAAGACAACCCGGACGCCACGGTGATTTATCAGCCAGCCATGATTCGCATTGAGTGTGTGGGCCAACTGACCGTCAAGCGCGAGACCGTGGAAGAAAAGTACGGGCAGCAGTGGGACATGCAGGAACTGCATCTGAATCTGATCACCTTGGGTGGCAATGTGGATGAAGATGAAGACCGCTTGTTGTTGCACTGGAACAGCTAAATCAGAAAAGGGGGCAATATGGCCACGAAAAAACTAAATATCAAAGACAAATATCGTTATCTGACGCGTGATCTGGACTGGGAATTCAGCTATCAGGATCGCAAGGACGCCTTCCCCTACGAGGAGTTCGAGGGAATCAAGATTACCGACTGGTCCAAATGGGAAGATCCGTTCCGTCTGACAATGGACGCGTACTGGAAGTACCAGGCTGAAAAAGAAAAGAAGCTGTACGCCATTTTTGATGCCTTCGCGCAGAACAATGGCCAGATGAATATTTCCGATCCGCGTTATCTGAACGCGATCAAGGTGTTCCTGACGGCGGTGACCCCGTTGGAATACCAGGCTTACCAGGGCTACTCCCATGTGGGACGTCAATTCAGCGGCATTGGCGCACGTATTGCGTGCCAGATGCAGTCGATTGACGAGCTGCGTCACGTCCAGACGCAGGTTCACGCCATGAGCCACTACAACAAGTTTTTCAATGGCTTCCAGGACTGGAGCCATATGCACGACCGCGTCTGGTACCTGTCCGTGCCCAAGTCTTTTTTTGAAGATGCCCGTGCTGCAGGCCCCTTTGAATTTCTGTTGGCAATCAGCTTCTCCTTCGAGTATGTGCTGACCAACTTGCTGTTTGTGCCCTTTATGTCGGGTGCGGCCTACAACGGCGACATGGCCACCGTGACTTTCGGCTTCAGCTCGCAGTCTGACGAAGCACGCCACATGACGCTGGGTCTGGAAGTGATCAAGTTCCTGCTGGAGCAGCACGAGGACAACGTGCCGATTGTGCAGGAATGGATCGACAAATGGTTCTGGCGCGGCACCCGCCTGCTGTCCGTGGTGGCCATGATGATGGACTATATGCTTCCCAACAAGGTCATGTCCTGGAAAGAGGCTTGGGAGGTCTATTTCGAGCAGGCCGGTGGCGCATTGTTCAAGGATCTGGCCCGCTATGGCATTCGCATGCCCAAGTACAGCGATGTGATCGAGAAAGAGAAAGAGCACATCTCGCACCAAGCCTGGTGGATTTTCTACAACTTCGGCCATGCTGCCGGTTTCCACACCTGGATCCCCAGCGACGAGGAACTGGATTGGCTGAGCGCCAAGTACCCCGATACGTTCGACAAGTACTACCGCCCACGTTGGGAAATGGCCAAAAAGATGGAAGCCGAAGGCAAGCGTTTCTATTCCAGTGGCCTGCCACAACTGTGCCAGGTATGCCAGGTGCCCATGACCTTTACCGACATGGACAAGCCCGACGAAATTACCTATCGCCAAAGTCAGTACAAGGGCGAGCGTTACCACACGTGCTCGGATGGCTGCCGCGACATTTTCGAGCACGAGCCTGAAAAGTACATCCAGGCCTGGCTGCCGGTGAACCAGATCCTGCAAGGCGGCTGCGGTGGTCCTGAGCTGGAGAAGATCCTGAGCGACTACTACCAGCTGAACGTGGGTGTCGACAATATGGACTTCAAGGGTTCGGTGGATCAAGCGCGCTGGAATGAATGGAAAGGAGTGACGGCCTAGTCACACGAGACAAAGGACCGCGCCCCCGGCGGGCGCGGCCACGACCTAAAAAAATTGGAGATCAAGATGGCAGTTACTGCAATTACCCCGGACTACCAAGGCTACGCGCGCGATCAGAAATCGCATTACGGCGAAAGCATGTTGTTGTACATCGGTTGGGATGAGCACTTGTTGTTCTGCTCAGCCAAGGCTTTTCTGGTTCAGCCCGACATGACGGTGTCGCAACTGATTCAGCAATTGATGCCGGCCGGCTTTGCCCAGCACCCTGACTTCGAACAGATCGAGTGGAGCAAGGTGCAATGGAATCTGAATGGCGAGGCGGTTGAACTGAACCCGAACGACACCTTGGGTGCCCAGGGCTTTGATCACAAATCCTTGTTGCGTTTCAAAACCCCTGGCCTGAATGGCTACAAGGGTACGGGCGTATAAGAGGCGGAGGCAGCAATGACGTATCAGGTAACCGTAGAACCCACAGGTGATGTGGTCGAGGTGGAAGACGGACAAACCTTGTTGGACGCGGCGTTGCGACAAGGGGTTTGGTTGCCTTTTGCCTGTGGACATGGAACCTGCGGCACCTGCAAGGTGCAGGTGCTGGAAGGTTATGCAGACGCAGGCGATGCGTCCAGCTTTGCCCTGATGGATTCGGAGCGGGACGAAGGCAAGCTGCTGGCTTGCTGCTGCCTGCCCGAATCCGATATGGTCATCGAGGCCGATGTGGACGTGGACCCGGATTTTCAGGGGCTGCCCGTCGAGGATTATCAGGGCAAGGTCGTCCTGATTGAAGACTTGTCGCCCACGATCAAGCACATCCGCCTCGAACTGGATCGTCCGATGGCGTTCCAGGCTGGGCAGTACATCAACCTGCAGGTGCCGTCCATCGACAGTACCCGTGCTTTCTCCATTGCGAATCCGCCGTCCATGGCCGGCATTATCGATTTGCACGTACGCAAGGTGGAAGGGGGCGCAGGCACGACCTGGCTTCATGATGAACTGGAGGTGGGGCAGTCTCTGGATGTATCTGGTCCTTATGGGCAGTTCTTTGTGCGCAAGTCCGACCCGCAAGGCGCGATTTTCATCGCCGGTGGCTCGGGCCTGTCCAGCCCCGAATCCATGATTATGGATTTGCTGGAAGAGGGCGATACCCGTCCTATTTATCTATTCCAGGGGGCGCGCAATAAAGCCGAGCTGTATCACGCGGATCATTTCTATCAGCTAGTTGAAAAGCATGACAATTTTCACTACATTCCGGCCTTGAATGCGCCCTTGCCGGAAGATGCCTGGGAAGGCTTTGTGGGCTTTGTACATGAGGCAGTGGGGCAGTTCTTTGAGCAACGCTGTTCAGGCAATAAAGCCTATTTGTGTGGGCCGCCGCCCATGATCGAAGCGGCGATCTCCACCTTGATGCAAAGCCGTCTTTTTGAGCGTGACATTCACATGGAGCAGTTTCTGACAGCGGCAGATGGGGCAAGCGGCAAGGTGCGCTCGGCCTTGTTCAAGCGTATTTAAGGGCTAGGAATTTCCATCAGTCGGGCCCTTTGGCAATGAAAGGGCTCGACGGGTGCGCCATGAGCGCATTTTCAATATTTTGTTGAAATATGGCCAGCAGCCCCTCTTCGAGCCCTAGTGTGTGCATGACATTGCCTCCATGTACCAAACCCCGCTGCACGCCTTCGGCTATGGCGAAATCCTCTCCATCGAATACGACATCATTCGTATAGCTGAAACGTTTTTCTAGCGCCTTCATGCCCGCTTCTCCGTGAAACTGCTCGGGCCGATACAACATTTCATGTGTCCAGATGGTTCGATTCGGTGCCTCTGGATAGAACAGATTAATGGACACGTAATCTGGATGCATAATAAAAAAAGCGTGCGGGAAAATAGAGTAGTAAACCGATGCGAAATCAAGAATACGCCGCTGGTCCGCCTGCACATTCACTATTTCCTGAAAGTTGGTTCGCGCCGCCGCCAAGCGAATATGTGGCCCATATTCATGGTGGGCGATAACGCCCTTGCGAAAGGCATGTGACAGCGTATCGCGGTGAAGATAAGGGACGTGATAGCCTTCAAGATAGGTCTTGATCAACAGTTTCCAATTCGCTTCTTTGATAATTTGGGACTTGCGGTAAGGCACAAGCTCCTTCAGGCCGAAATGATCGAGGTCCTCGCCGACAAAGCCAAGAAAGTGGTCCAGATTTATCGTTGCGCCTGGCGTGGGGTGAATCCAGATGAGACCGGCCCGCTCCGCGACGGGCAGTTCGATCAATGAAAACGCGTGCTTATCGAGATCCGGAAAATTATAGGGTTTTGTCACTCCTTTAAGCTTGCCGTCCAAGTCATAGGACCATCCATGAAAAGGGCAGACGAAAGCCTTCAGACACGGTTCCGTGCCAGCAACGAGGCGCGCGCCACGATGACGGCAGATATTAAGGAACCCGCGCAGATGGCCTTCTTGAGTTCGCACGATGACATACGGGAATGAATCCCAATCACTCAGTAAATAACTACCTGGTTCCTGAATGCGTGAAGCGTGCCCAACCAGCATCGGATAATGCCGAAATACACTGCTCGTTTCTTTTTCCAGAATATCGGGGTCTGTATAAATATTCACCGGAAGTTGCACGACACGATCAAGCATGGGCTGATCCCGGCCTGTGCGATGAAGTGCGAGAAGCGTATCCAGTAGTTGTAACTGTGCATCGTGCCGCATTATCTTTCCCTTTATACCGGGCTATCGCTGTTCGCCGTGCCCTGATATGAAGCCAAGCTTTTGGGGGGAGTCAGTTCAAGGAGTTTACGTGGCCGGAACCACTGTTCCCTGGGCCAGAGCGCATAGTTTTTGGGACTCGCCATCAATGGCGTAAACCTCGCATTGACAAATTGCCATGCGCTTTCCTGCACTACGTGCTTGCGCTTTGGCGACCAAACGAGTGCCAATCGCTGGCCGGATGTAATTGATTTTAAATTCTACGGTTAATGCGTTTCCGCCCAGTGCAAGCCCCCCAGCAAAAGTGATGGCATTGTCCGCCAGGTAACTGATCGCACCACCATGAACAAATCCATGTTGCTGTTTGTGATGATCCTGAACAGCGAGTGCCAGTTCGGCGCTGTCCTTAGAGCATGTCACCAGCTCAGCGCCGATGAATTGGCTGAAGGCTTGTGATTGAAATATTTTTAAAGCAAATGCCTTTATATCGTCCATTGATAAGCACCTTTGCCGAAAATACTGAGTTAGGTTTTGCGCGTTGTTTTTGAGGGCAATTTTTATTTATTACTTTAGCAAGATGATAAACCGGAATGCTAAGTCGAAAACCCTACTTTTTTTGTAATTGAAACTGTATTACGGTTTTATGCTTATTTTTTAAAATGCCTTTATTTCTAATTTTGAAAGGCGCCATATATTATTTAAGCTAAATAATATATGGCACTGATATGGCATCTATTGGACCTCGTCGCGCTATTCAGGCAGGACCATTGCTCAAAGCACTGTGCCCTGGAATTAGCCAGGGTGGTTTTTCTGCATACATTTCTTCGATAAACGCATGCATCTGGGCGATATACCAGGAGTTGTCGTTTTTTCTGTGGCTGAAAATAATGGGCGAGGTTACTTTCTCATCGTCAATCAGCCGGTACACAAGATCGCTGCGTATCTGGGCGGCGGAAGGAATCAGGCATAAGCCGACACCGCCTGCAACCAGTCCCATGGCCGTTTGCAGTTCCTTAACCTCGTGTACTTCGGAGGGGAAAACGGCGTTGTCGTGCAGAATGTTCAGTACATGATCGGCAAAGCTGGGGCGTGGGGATTTGGGATACACAATAAAGGCGTGATCAGCGATGACTTGCAAGGACACTGGCCCCCGGTCCTTGGCCAAGTCAATCTTGGGCGGGATCGCCAGCACCAGGCGTTCTTCACGCAGAACGGTGCGACAGACCGCGCTGTCATGGATGCGCACACGCCCAAAAGCGATATCAATCCGTCCGGCGCGCAAGGCAGCAATTTGCTGGCTGGAGGTCAGCTCCAGAAAGTGAAAGCGGATATCCGGATAGGCGTGGCGAAACTTCTGAATCAGGATAGGCAGGCCACCATACAAAGTGGAAGCGACAAAGCCAATCGACAATTGCGGACGCTGATTTAGACCGACTTCGGTGGTTGCCGCCTTCATCACTTCTACACGATTGAGCAATTGCAGTGATTGTTCGTAAAAGATGCGGCCTGCCTCGGTCAGTTGCAGGGGGCGGCTCTCACGTGATAACAGCAGCACATTGAGCTCTTGTTCCAGCAACTGGATCTGCCTGCTGAGTGCAGGTTGGGCGATGTGTAACTGTTCGGCAGCACGCGTGAAATTGCGCGCTTGGGCGACCGCAACAAAATAGCGGATTTGTTTCAAGTCCATGCCTGTGGTCCAGGTCCAGAAAACCCGGACCAATATATCACCTATCTCGACCATCCAAGCCTCAAGCATATACCTGACAAGCTTTAGGGTTAACGATAGGTTTTGTTTTGTAGGTGATGCAAGTGTCTGATTTTATTTACAAAAAAACAAACTATAGCATTTTGCTATGAAGCGGGACCAATATGGTATTGGAAGCTTGAGCATCCAAAGACTGTAATGAAAACCATGCAGAACAGCCCCAGGTTTTTAGATAAAACGGGCTGGGCAAGACCAGCCCGATGGTCTTGCTGGCGGGCTTGAATCAGGCTCAAGGCCAAGCCAGTAACACGCTGCCACGAGTCAGTCCGGCCTCAATCCGGAGCGATTTTTCTTTTCTATCACACGTACTTGCTATGCCGTCATGGGCATGGGCAGGGACGGCTGCCACTCTCATAAAGGCCACACTATGTCAGTCCTTATGGATAAAACCAACGATATCAGGTGCTTGCTTGATACTGCCCTGGAAGAAAACAAAGAAACAGGCGTGTATCGCTGCCGTCGTGACATCTTCACGAATCCGGATCTGTTCGAACTGGAGATGAAGCATATTTTTGAAGGCAATTGGGTCTACCTGGCCCATGAAAGCCAACTGCCCAAGGTGAATGATTACTTCACGACCTATATTGGCCGCCAGCCTGTCGTTCTGACACGCGCTAAAGACGGTGGCTTGAGTGCCTTTATCAATGCCTGTGCTCACCGGGGCGCCATGCTGTGCCGCCGCAAACATGGCAATAAAGGCAGCTTCACCTGTCCTTTTCATGGCTGGACCTTCAATAACGCGGGCAAGTTGCTCAAGGTCAAGGACGAGAAAAACACCCAGTATCCCGAGCAGTTCAATACCGACGGCTCGCATGACTTGAAGCATGTCGCACGCTTTGAGAACTATCGCGGTTTTTTGTTTGGCAGCCTGAATCCGGATGTGGTGTCTCTGGACGAGTATCTGGGTGAAACCAAGGTCATCATCGACCAGATCGTGGACCAAGCCCCTGAAGGCCTGGAAGTGCTGCGCGGTAATTCTTCCTATATCTACGACGGCAACTGGAAGTTGCAGATGGAAAACGGGGCGGACGGCTATCACGTCAGTAGCGTGCACTGGAATTACGCCGCCACCATGGGGCGCCGCAAGGAGGGTGGGACGCAAGCGGTGGATGCGAATGGCTGGAGCAAAAGCCTGGGCGGTGTGTATGGCTTTGATTACGGCCATATCCTGCTGTGGACCAAGACCATGAATCCAACCGTGCGCCCGGTCTATGAGCACCGCGAAGAACTGAAACAGCGTCTGGGCGAGGAACGTGCCGAGTTCATCGTCAACCAGACCCGCAATCTGTGTCTGTACCCGAACGTGTATCTGATGGACCAGTTCTCTACCCAGATTCGGGTAACGCGTCCTATCAACGTGGACAAGACAGAAGTCACGATTTACTGCTTTGGCCCTAAGGGTGAAAGTGCGGAGCAGCGTGCCATCCGTATCCGCCAATACGAAGACTTTTTTAATGTCTCCGGCATGGGTACGGCAGACGATCTGGAGGAATTCCGCGCCTGTCAGGAAGGCTATGCCGCAATGGCCGCTCCCTGGAATGACTTGAGCCGAGGTGCACCCTTGTGGGTGCAAGGCCCGGACGAGAACGCTACCGCCATGGGCATGAAGCCCTTGATCAGTGGCGGGCGAAGCGAAGATGAAGGCTTGTTTGTCTGCCAGCACGAGTACTGGGCCAAGACCATGAGCCAGGCACTGAACGCAGAAAGCGGGGAGGCCTAAGCCATGAACGCGAACTATCACTCTATTTGCGCTTTTCTGTATCGCGAAGCCCGTTTTCTGGATGACCGCCAGTGGGATGAATGGTTGGAGTGCTATAGCCCTAACGTCCAATACTGGATGCCTTGCTGGGACGATGATGATCAACTGACCGAAGATCCGCACAGCGAGATTTCCTTGATTTTTTATCCCAACCGCAATGGTCTGGAGGATCGGGTATTCCGCATCAAGACCGAGCGCTCCGGTGCCTCCACGCCCGAGCCGCGTACCGCTCATATGCTCAGCAATATCGAGATTCTGGCCGAGCGTGAGGGGCAGGTGGATGTCCGCTACAACTTTTTGACACTGAACCATCGCTACCGGGTGACGGATCAATTCTTCGGCACGATTTATCTGACTTTGTCACGTCAGGAGCAGGGCTGGTTGATTGAGCAAAAGAAGGTGGTGCTCAAAAACGACTACATCCGTCAAGTGATTGATGTGTATCACATTTAAAACGGGGGGCCAGTCGTGAACAGCTATCGTATTGCGCTTAATTTTGAGGACGGCGTCACCCGTTTCGTGGACTGTGGTGAACACGAAAAAGTGCTGGATGCCGCGTATCGCCACCAGATCAATCTGCCTATGGATTGCTCGGACGGGGTGTGCGGCACCTGTAAATGTCAGGCCGAAAGTGGTCAGTATGAGCAGGGCGATGACTACATCGAAGATGCCCTGACGCAAGAGGAAGCGGACAAAGGTTTGGTTCTGACTTGCCAGATGATTCCCAAGTCGGATTGCGTGATTGCCGTGCCGATTTCATCGGGTGTGTGCAAGACCGCCGTGGCCAAGTGGCAGGGGCAGGTATCGGAATGCCGTCAGTATGAGGATGCGGCTTACGAACTGAAGATTGATGCGGCTGATGACGCCTTGCCTTTCCTGCCTGGGCAGTACGTGAACATCACGGTGCCCGGCGGGCAGGCGCATCGCTCCTATTCCTTTAGCTCTGCGCCGGGAGAGCCGCGTTTGAGTTTTCTTATCAAGCAAGTGCCGGGCGGCCTGATGAGTTCCTGGCTGGCGGCGCAGCCGCTAGGCCAGCAGGTGGAAATGACCGGGCCTTTGGGCAGTTTTTATCTGCGTCAGGTAACGCGCCCCTTGTTGTTCCTGGCCGGTGGTACGGGCTTGGCGCCGTTCTTGTCCATGCTGGAAGTCCTGGTCCGGCAAGGCTGTACTCAGCCTGTGCATCTGGTCTATGGCGTCACGCGTGATCAGGATTTGGTGATGCTGGCTGAGCTGGATTCCTACACCCAGCGTTTGCCCGGATTCAGCTACACCACCTGCGTGGTGGACCCAGAATCCCGCCACGAACGCAAAGGCTACGTGACTCAGCATCTGGATCTGGCGCATTGGTATGAAGGACAGGTGGATGTGTACCTGTGCGGGCCGCCACCCATGGTGGATGCAGTCAGCCAGTTTATTGATGCCCAAGCTCATGCTCCCGCGAATTTCTACTACGAAAAATTCATCTCCAGCCAATAAATGCATTCAAGCAGCGCCCCTTTTCGGGGCGTGCCGTGCTGGATGATTCCTATAAGGAAAGATCATGACTGCGCCTGTGCGTTTTCATCAAAAAGTGGCCATTGTGACGGGCGCGGCCCAAGGCATTGGCCGTCGCGTTGCCGAGCGCTTGCAGGCCGAAGGGGCTTGGGTGTTGGCGGTAGACCGTTCGGAACTGGTGCGGGAACTGGCCGACGAGGCGGTTTTGACGCTGGAAGTGGATCTGGAAACCGTTGAAGGTGCGCAGGCCGCGGCCCAGGCGGCACTGGATAAGTGGGGGCGTATTGATATTTTGATCAATAACGTCGGCGGTACGATCTGGACGCGTCCTTACGAACACTACACGCCGCCGCAGATCGAAGCCGAGATTCGTCGTTCTCTGTTTCCAACCCTGTGGTCCTGTCATGCCGTGTTGCCCAGCATGCAGAAGCAGGGCAGCGGGGCCATTGTGAATGTGTCCTCGATTGCGACCCGCAGCATCAACCGCGTGCCTTATGCGGCGGCCAAAGGCGGCGTCAATGCCTTGACCGCCTCCTTGGCGTTTGAGAATGCCCAGCGCGGCATTCGGGTCAATGCCGTCTCACCCGGCGGAACCGAGGCACCGCCACGGCGCATTCCCCGCAATACCCAGACCCAAGAAGATCCCCAGGAAGCGATCTGGTATCAGCAGATTGTGGATCAAACCGTGGCCAGCAGTTTGATGAAGCGTTACGGCAACCTGGATGAACAGGCCGCCAGCATTTTGTTTTTGGCCTCGGACGAGGCGTCGTATATCACCGGCACTGTCTTGCCAGTAGGAGGCGGCGATCAGGGCTGATCAAGCGATGCAGGCGGCTGGTACAGCGAATGACATCAATACAAAAAACTCCATATGGGGGAGACAAATCATGAAAACAGTAGACGTTAATGCAGTGATTGAACAGGCGCGCTTTGGGCGCTTTCACTGGATGGTGATGAGCCTGTGTGCCTTGTTGTTGATATTCGATGGTTATGACTTGTTTATTTACGGCGTGGTCTTGCCGGTGCTGATGGACGAGTGGAATTTGACGCCGGTGCAAGCCGGAGCCTTGGGTAGTTACGCCTTGTTTGGCATGATGTTTGGCGCCTTCGTGTTTGGGCCGTTGGCAGACAGGATTGGCCGTAAAAAAGGCGTGACGATCTGCTTTGCCTTGTTCAGCTTGGCCACATTTCTAAATGGCTTTGCCAGCTCACCAACCGAGTTTGGGGTATATCGCTTTCTGGCCGGCTTGGGCTGTGGGGGCTTGATGCCCAATGCCGTAGCCTTGATGAATGAATATTCGCCTAAACGTTCGCGTAGTACCTTGGTGGCGATCATGTTCAGTGGCTATTCATTGGGTGGCCTGTTGTCGGCGGCGATTGGCATCTATATGCTGCCGCGCTTTGGCTGGCAGTCCATGTTTTTCTGCGCGGCTATTCCGCTGTTGCTGCTCCCTTTTATTGTCTGGAAATTGCCGGAGTCGCTGACGTTTTTGATACGCCAAGGGCAAGAGGAAAAAGCACGTCGTATTGTGCAGGCCTTGGACCCTGAAATGGGCGTGTCTCAAGATACCAATTTGACCTTAAATGAACAGAAACAGACGGGTGTGCCCATGCTGGATCTGGTCAAAGAAGGGCGCTTGCTGGGCACCTTGATGATCTGGGTGGCGTTTTTCTGCTGCCTGTTGATGGTCTATGCCCTGGGCTCCTGGCTACCTAAATTGATGGCCAATGCGGGCTATAGCCTGGGTTCCAGCTTGTCTTTCCTGGTGGCCTTGAACTTGGGCGGCATGTTCGGTGCGATTCTGGGTGGTTGGCTGGGGGATCGTTTCAGCTTGCCTAAAGTGGTCGCCTGGTTCTTCCTGGTGTCGGCGGTGTCCATTACCTTGCTGGGTTTCAAGAGCCCGACTCTGGTGCTGTATGTGTTGATCGTGATTGCTGGTGCCACCACCATTGGTACGCAGATCCTGCTGTACGCCAATACGGCACAGTTTTACCCCCTGTCCATGCGTTCCTCGGGCTTGGGCTGGGCGTCAGGCGTGGGGCGCATCGGTGCCATTGCTGGGCCTTTCCTGGGCGGCACGCTGATGGCGGCCAAGTTGCCCTTGCAGATGAACTTCATGGCCTTTGCTGTGCCGGGTGTCGTGGCGATGTTGGCTTTCCTGGTGTTTATGGTGTCGTTACGTCAGGCAGGCAAAATGTCGCTGACTGCGGTGGCGTAATAATAGAGGTAAAGCCTGAATCAGGATCCTGTTAAAGCCACCTGAAGGGCTGGAAGTCAAAAAGTGAGTCAATAGCATAATGAGTTGATAGGCTTATTACCTGTGCTTTGTTATGCTTTGACTTTTACTTTCGGGGAGGTCTATATGTTCAAGTGGCTAGCCGTGGTGATGCTATCTGTCTTTATGGTTGGATGCGCTGCGCGTGTTGATTACAACCGGAAGTCGATAGATTTAGCCATTGGGATGAATAAATCGGAAGTGCGAGCCGTAATGGGCGAGCCACGTCGCACAGATGTAAATGAGGATCGCGAGCGCTGGATTTTCTGGAACCCGGCGATTATCGGCTTTACGCCTATTGATAATGAAACTCTTGCGCAAGACCGTTTAGTGGTGACTTTCGTAGAGGGGAAAGTGACTCGTTGGGGTAATCAGACCTATATAGACGATGCCGCTGAGATTAGTCGGAAGACGATGGAAAACTCCATGACTCTGATTAAAGAGACACAAAAAACAGCACAATAAACTGTTTGCTGGATTCTTTATAAACCCGCCTTGGCGGGTTTTTTGCTTTATGGTAGTTGTATTTTGGGGACACCCATATAGCCGAAGAGGTAGTGCTGGTTAAAACAGTGCTTTTGTCGACGGGTATACTCTTTGGTTTCGTTAAAGTAGGGCTGACATCCTGTCGAGAAGCCCCTAGAGGTATTTAGGTTTGCCATGAGTTCTAATGTGTTCTGGTTGTTTTTACCCGCCTGTTTTGCCCTGAATATGGCCTTTGGTCCCAATAATCTGCTGTCCATGACGGTAGGGGCCAAGCAAGGGATATCGACTGCCCTGGTGGCGGCTATGGGGCGTCTGGTCGCTTTTGCCATCATGATTGTGGTGGCAGCCTTGGGGATGGGAACCTTGTTGATGGTCTCGGAAACGGCCTTTACCGTGGTCAAGTTCGCGGGGGCGGCATACTTGATTTGGCTGGGCATTAAGGTGCTGCGTGCCAGTGGTAAATCGTCCGCTGAACAAACAAAACTGGACAAGAGTGATGTCTGGGGTTTGGTACGCCAGGAGTTCTTCGTGGCGATGGGTAACCCTAAAGCCATTCTGATCTTCACCGCTTTTTTCCCGCAGTTTGTGGATATGAATAATTATTGGTCCAGCTTCCTGACACAGGGCGTGATTTTCCTGCTGCTGGAAGTGATCGCGATTGCCGCCTATGCTTATGTGGGCACGCGTCTGTCAGGTGTGATGCAAAATGCGCGTGGCCTGCGTTGGGTGAACCGTATTAGCGGCAGCATGATGATAGGTTTTGGTGTGATCCTGGCCATGGCCCGACGTTCCTGATGCGGCAGGCCCGTCCAGACCTGTGAAAAAGAGCTCTCCTTGCGAGAGCTTTTTTTATGCCTATCACCGGTCTGGCAAGGCCAAGTCTCATGTTTTTATGGGTGTTTTTAAATTCAATACAAAGAACTTGAAAAATCCCCTGTTGCTGTGTGAAGAGCCTGTTTTGCTTGTGTTTCTATTTGTACAGGGTAAACACTGAATATGCTGTTTAATGCTTGAAGTTTGTAATTTTTTTGTTAGGATAAAAATTCGTTCTAGGCTTTTTTATTACCTAAATGGCAGGAGGCTTGGAGATGAATGATATGCCCATGAACTGGCCCAGTGATTTCCCGAGTAAACACGATTCAATATAAACCTTCCAAGAACAGCGGAGACCATTAAGCAGCCAGGCCGCCCTATGGGCGGCTTTTTCATTGGTGCACAAGAGTTCTGGTTTTTATAGTGATGTATTTTAAGGTTTGCCCTGTCGTTTATTGATAATATTCCAATGCTGAATTGCCTATGACAGGGAATCCCCACTGGGCTACCTTAAATTATGGTTTATTGCGCTTGGTGGCTTGAAATAATACGGAGCAGAAAAAGAATGAATGGTGTCAAGACCTTGTTTGTTTTATGTTTTCCCCTGCTTCTTGGCGCTTGCTCCAGTATCGCCGTTAATTATTATAGCGACCCCGAAGGAGCCACTGTCGTTTGCAATGGCAGCGTCTATGGTGAGACCCCACTGACCATTCGCTATGCGCTTAGCGATGACGATAAGCGCCTAGGGGTTCTTTATACAGACTCTTGTTATGCGCAGTGGCTCAGTGGATACCGGGTCTCGTATAGCAATCGGGTGCACCTTCCCCGGATTCCGGTTTTTGGCTATCAAATGGCCAAACGTCCCCTGGGAGACGGTTATGCACAGGACGCGGATTATGGTTTGCGGGTGCAGACCTTGCGGCAACTGCGGGCGCAACAAGAAGAAAACCGTAGATTGATGCAAGACCAACTTCGGGAGCAGCGTAAAACCAATTGCCTGCTGGAGGGGAAATCAAAATGCTAGTGCTCCCTTGGGCAGGTATTAACTTGTAATATGGCCTCTGACTAAACGTGATCAAGGGGTTTTCAGACTTGTTCTGATGGGCCGTACCTACTGTTGGCCTTTCCATGGGCTGTGGGTGTCACGATGGCAACTGGCTGTGAAATTGTGTAGCTGACGGCTGTGCATGGCGGATTCATAGCCTTGTTGCGCGTACACAAGTCCGTCAGGGCCTATGCTATTTTTCTCTCTTTCCCTTTTCTGATTGATTCAGCCTTGCCACGTTCATCTGCTATCTCTTCTCGTCGTATCACTATCCGCGATGTCGCCAAAGCGGCAGGGGTGTCGTTGACCACTGTCTCGCATGCCTTGAATGACAGAGGTGTGGTGGACCCACTGACACGTGCCAAGGTCAAGCAGATCGCGGCTGATATGGGCTACCGGCCCAATGTGCGGGCGCAGCGTTTGCGCTCGGGGGCGGCCAACAGCATAGCGCTGGTATCGTCCATGCCGTTTGCTGTGTCGGGCGGTGTGTCGCGTTTGGGTTTCATGATGGAAGTGGCGGGGATTGCGGCCGAAGCGGCCATGAGGCGCGGTCTGGCTCTGGTGTTCGTGCCCCCCTTGGAAAATGCCCAGGCCTTTTTGGAGGGGCTGGATATTGATGGGGCGATTTTGTTGGAGCCCATGACGGATGATCCCAATGTGCGCTTATTGCAGGAGCGTGGCGTGGCTTTGGTGTCGATTGGGCGTCAGGGTGGCACTGCGGACAGCATTCCCTTTATTGATCTACAGTCCACCGCAACCGCGCATTTGCTGTTGAACCATTTGTGGGAACAGGGGCGGCGACGTATTGCTTTGGTGCAAAGCAGCGCCGCGCGAGACTCTTATGCCAGTCATAAAAAGGCCTACGAGAACTTCGCCGCCGCGCACGCCATGCCGGTGCGCTATATGCAGGTAGAGGAAAGCTTGGGTGAAGCGGGTGGGTTTGATGCCTGCACTCGGCTTTTGGCACAGTATCCCGATACGGATGCCTTATGTGTGCCTGTGGATGCTTTCGCGGTGGGCGCTTTGGCCGCGGTCCAGCAAGCCGGTTTGCGCGTCCCGCAAGATGTGATGATTGCGACCCGTTACGACGGTTTGCGTGCTCGTACCGCAGAACCCGCTCTGACCGCTGTGGATCTGCATCTGGAACAAGTGGCGACCTTGGCGGTAGAGCTGCTGTTTGAGCATTTGTCGGGCGATAAGAGCCGCCTGTCGGCGTTGGGCCCAAAGCCGGAGCTAAGGGCCCGTGCCTCTACACAGTTGGATGTTTAAGTCAGCATAACGGCAAGACCGGAGACGGTCGCAAATATCAGAACCCCAATACGCAGACGGCGTTGATCCAGCCTGTGATGAACCAGGCTGCTTAATCCCATGCCTAATAACAATGCGGGCAGGCATAAAACGGCGTAGCTCAGGTGGGACCACTTCAGTGCGCCGGAGATGCCCAGCACGAGCAGCGAGATCACTTCCCCCACCAGAAAGCACAAGGCGACGGTTGAGCGCAGAGTCGCGACGGGGGCATGCTGGTACACCAGAGCCAAGGGTGGGCCACCAATACCGGTTGCGGTTTCAGTGATGCCGGTGACCAGGCCTGTGGCAATAAACGCTTTTTTACCGGGCGTGAAGCTGGGTGCCAGCACTGAAGCCAGCACCGCGAGCAAGGTGCTGATGCCGACAAATTGGTTTAACCAGTAAGTCGATAGCACCAGCAAAATCCCCAAACCGGCAAATGTCCCCGCAAAACGTCCGACGGTGATCCAGCCCGCACCGGTGCGATCAATCCCCTCGCGTTCACGCCAGGCAACATAGGCATTCAGTGGCAGCATCAGGAACAACAGGGCGCCGGGTATGGCTTCGGGATGAACCAAAGCCAACACCGGAACCACAATCAGGGCAAAACCCATGCCGCTGGCTCCCTGGATAAAGGCACCTGCCAACACGGCGGCAAAAGCAATCAGCAAACCAGCCGTCATGCCAAGGCCTTTTCTTGTGCTGCGCGACGAGCCAGGTGCTCGGTAGACGGCGCATGCAGTTTGCGGATGTCTGATTGCGCGACCGCATGACGAGCCAACTCACGCACTTCTTCCAGCAAGGGCAGGGGATCCCAATCTACGGGCTGGCCTTGCCAGAGGCGCAGCTTGCCTTGGACCACCACAGCCCGGATCTGATCGCGGGCGGCAATCCGAACCAGCTCCCAAGGCAGATCCCAGGAAGGCGTCATTTCAGGCACCTGCAGGTCAAGCACCAGGAAGTCAGCTTGCGCACCCACTCGAATCTGCCCAGTTTGAGTACCCAGGCCCACGACCTCGGCACCGCCACGGGTTGCCATGTCCAGCCAGGTCCAACCCGCGCCGCAAGAGGAGTCGCCCACCATCATGCCGAAGGCAAAGCGTTGTGCGGCCTCGCCATAATCCATCATGCGGAAGGCATCGCTGCGAGTGCCGTCCGTCCCCATGCCCAGACGGATGCCTTGAACACGCATGGCTTCGGCAGGAGCGACGGCATTGCCTTTCCAGGCGCTGGCAACTGGGTTGTAGGAAACGGCGGCATTCAAGTCGGCCAGCAGACGGACTTCGCTGGGGGTGACCAAGGTGGCATGGGCCAGCAAGGAGGCCGAGCCCAGGGCACCGATATGAGCCAGATGCTCGATCGGGCGGCGGCCATGAGCATTCAGGGAACGTTCCACCGCGACCAGATGCTCGTTGGCATGGGTCTGGAATACCCGACCGGCTTCTTCGCTCATGGAGTAGATACGATGCAACATGGCATCACTGGCGGCTTCGGGAATAGAGATGGCCAGTGAAGGGCTGATCAAAGCATGGTGCTCCCATTGCTGGAGGTGGGCCTGGGCGCGAGCCACAATAGGCTCGGCGTCCAAAAGTACCGCGCTGTGTTTGTCGTTGCAGATCAGGCCCAGAACGCAGCGTAGGCCTACGTCAGTGGTGGCTTGCACAATCGCGTCCAGATCCTCGGATGAACGAGTGCCCGCATCACAAACCGTGGTGAATCCACCCCGCAAGGCTTCCAGGGCAGACAGCTTGCTGGACGCATACAGATGGCGGGCATTCAAAGTGCTTTCCAGCGGCACCCAGACGCGGCGGAAAATCTCCGAAGGCTCGCCATATACCAGCGACTTCCCATAAGACTGAGTGACGTGATGGTGTGCATCCACAAAGCCGGGCATCAGCAAATGGCCGGGTAAGCTCAGGCGCGGCAGCCCGGGGTGACGGGAGGCAATTTCTTCCACCGTGCCAATATCGCTGAAGCGACCTTCTTCAATCAGCACAGCGTGTCCGCTGACGGGGCCTTGCGGTAACAAGAGATGTTCAGGCTCCAGAATGCGGGCCTGAGCCAGCTCATGGGATTGGAATAAAGAAGCGTGATTCATGGCACAGCTCATCAAGAATGTTGAAGGGGGGCGGTTTTGGGGGAACGCTGGCCGACGTGAATGAACAGATAGTTCAGGACAGCCGCCGTCAGAGCGCCCATGGCAACGCCGTTGGACAAGAGCAAACGCAGTTGCGAAGGAAGTTGGTCGTAGATGCCGGGGACAACGATGGGCAGCAAGCCCACGGCCAAGGCCGTGGCAACCACATACATGGCGGCATGACCGCGCAGGTCTACTTTGCGCAACATATCTATGCCCATGGTGCCCACGATGGCAAAGACCACCAGGCCGGTTGCGCCAATGACAGAGGCTGGGATGACGCTGATCAGCGCGGACAGGGGCGAGAACACACCAAACAGAATCAGGAACAGCCCACCTACCGCCGTGACATAGCGGGAACGCACTTGGGTGGCGCGGATGATGCCGATGTTCTCGCCGCTGGTAATGATCAGCGAGGTCCCGAAAATGCCACCCAGCAAAGACGCCAGTCCGTCGCCACGGATCGTATTGGGGACTTGCGCCTGTTGCTCGGCTTCCCCTTCTTTGCCTAGGACTTCATTCAAGGCAATGGTCTGGCCAGTGGCTTCAACCATGGAAATCAAGGTGAACAGCAGCAGCGGCAAAGCGGCAATCAGATCAAACTTGGGAGGGCCAAAGGGGAAGGGGGACGGCAGGGCCAACAGTGAGCCGCTGCCCACACCGCTCAAGCTGATGTCGCCCATCAAGGCAGCGGACAAGGCGCCCACCATCAAGCCCAGCAAGATAGCCAACTGGCGGCACATTCCCTTGAGCAAACGGGCAAACAGCACCGTAGACGCAATAGTGATCAGGGCCAGCAGCAAATTGTCGGTATTGCCGAAATTGGCCGTACCGGGCGTGCCGGCAATCAGCTTGCCGGAGATCTGCGCCAGGTTGATGGCAACCAGCAAGAGCATGATGCCGATCACCAGCGATGGGAAATAACGCAAAAAGCGTTTGAAGATAGGGACGATCAGGAAGTACAGCAGGGCGGACAGAATCACCGCGCCCGAGGCGGTGGGCAGATCGGTTTGTTGTGCGATCAAAATGAACAAGATGATGGGCGCGCCACCGGGCAGCATCACAAAAGGCAGCTTGGCGCCTATGCCGGCCGGACCGAAGGATTGGATCAAGGTGCCTATGCCACAAACCAGAAAAGTGGCGCTAAGCAGTTCAGTGGTCAGTGCCGTATCAAAGCCTAGGGCCTTGCTCATCAAGAACACAGCCGCGATGGGTGAGGCGGCCATGACCAATACGTGTTGCAGTCCGAAGGCAATCATGCGCTGGGGGGAGTACAGCTCATCCACTTGCGCAGTGGGGGTGTCTTTCATCCGTGTCTCCTGTGCTGCGTTGCTAGTCTCTCAAGAGCCTGCCGCAGCCTTTTGGTTTTTGTTGCGTGATAAGTAAAACGATTTGGTTTTGAATTCTACGTTCAACCAAAACGTTTTGGTAGTGTATTTTGGCCTTTCCGAAAAGTCGATGTTGAAATCAAATAAGGATTATTTCGCTACGCTGAAATAGCCTGTTGAAGGCAGAGGCAGAGGCAGAGGCAGAGGCAGAGGCAGAGGCAGAGGCAGAGGCAGATGTGGAGGTCAGGCAGCTCGCAGTGAGCTAGAGGCTGCGTTTGTTAGCGTGGTTCAAGGCCAGCACTTCTATGTGTCCTAGCAAGCCGGATGAGGGTCGCTTAGCAGGGAACCAAGCGATCTGATGTAGAGGCAGGAAGTGGCATGAGGAGAGCCGAAGTCATCAGAGACTTGGCCATAGTGGGTATGGAAAACGGTAGGGGGAGGGGCCGTGAAGCGTAGACGACACGAAAGAGCGTCTGAACAGTGGGGATGGCTCACCCTTCAAGCAGTCAGGCACGACCGCCCAAAGGATGTTTTTACGTAACAGGCGTCAATCCACGATGTAGAGCTTGGCGCCTGTCTGGGTGGAGGAACGATGCGGTTCGGCATTGTCGGCCACATGATAAGACTGGCCCGGCTCCAGGGTGAAGCGACGTCCGTCTTCTAGTTCTGTCTCCAGCGTGCCCTCCAGGCACAACAACATATGGCCTTTTACACACCAGTGATCGGCCAGATAACCGGGGCTGTATTCCACCATGCGTACGCGAATGGGGCCAAATTGCTGGGTGCGCCACAAGGCCATGCCTGTTTCGCCTTTGTGTTCAGTGGGAGTAATGTCGGACCAGTTAACGGTGCAAAAGGGTAAGTTCTGAATATCCATGCTCGTGGCTCGCTTGAAGGGATGATGGTCATAGTAGGCCTGTTTGCGGGGCCTGGTTTGTCTCCTTAGTATTTTGTCTTGATACAGGCAATTTCAATTTAGAAATTTGCTGACGGCACAAACGCGCAAAGATCAGGAATACTCGCGCTCAACAGGGGCTCTTCATGGCTCTTGTATTAATAAAAGGGGAAGCGTATGAGTCTGTCTCAATCATTATTATCTGCACACCATCGTCGACGCTGGAGCGTGTTGGCCGCTGCCTTCTTGCTATCGGCGTGCAGTAGTTTGCCTGAGCAGTCGGCACAGCGTGAGGCGGTATTGGCCTCAGTACCGCAAACAGCCTCAACCTTGGGTACGCAGTGGGGAGAGGGGCGCGAGTCACGAGCCTACGCTGTTCCAGCCCAACGCGTCGAGCCGCAGCGCGATGAGCTGCAATTGGCTTATTCCGATGAGCGCAGTATTCGCCAGGCGTTGGGACAGAACCTGGATGCCCAGCGCAGCATCTTGCTCGATCAAGGCAAGGTGGAGCTGTCTATCCATGATGGACGCGACAGGCCTTTGACTATTTACAGCCGCATTGGGCAGAAGAACTATCAATTGGCAGGCAAATCAGGCGAGCGTTACGTCCTGGTCTATACCAATCGCAGCGCGACGCCTTATGAAATCATTGCCACGGTAGATGGTCTGGATGTCTTGTCGGGAAAGGCGGGTAGCCGCAGCCATAATGGCTATCTCTTGCAGGCAGGGGCCGTGTTGCGCATCGAAGGCTTTCGTAAAAGTGCTGATGAAGTGGCGGCGTTTCGTTTCTCTCCCAAGGACCGGGCTTATGCCGCAAACAGCCTGGCGGGTGATACACGCAATATCGGTGTGATCGGTACGGTGCTTTACGAAGTGCGCCCGGTGACTCCGGCTCAACCTGCCGTGCAGTCGCCCAATCCTTTTCCTGCCGATAAGAGCGGTGGACACTACGCGCCCCCACCACGGTACTAAGGCTTGATCGTTTCTTTCTTTTGATTGGTATGAGCGCTCTTGTCATCGCGGTTCAGTTCGAACAGCACTGAGAGAGGCTGCGGGGTGGTCAAACATCCGTTTTAGCGGATCTGTCATTAAGGCTGGGCTAAAATCGCTTTTTCAGTTGTGTTCTTGGAGAGGGTATCGACATGAGTGGCTCCTTTACTTTTGTGATGGTGTTGGCGTTTCTGGCTGTGGTCGTGGTGATGGCAGGGGTCAAAGTTGTGCCCCAGGGCCAGCAATGGACGGTTGAGCGTTTTGGTCGCTACACCCGCACTCTGACGCCAGGCCTGTCTTTGCTGGTGCCTTTTATGGACCGCGTGGGCCGCAAACTCAAAATGATGGAGTCTGTGCTGGATGTGCCTTCACAAAGTGTGATTTCCCGCGACAACGTGGCTGTGACAGCGGACGGTGTGGTGTTTTATCGTATCGACAATGCGGCCCAGGCAGCCTATGAAATTGATCACCTGGAACTGGCTATTGTGAATCTGACGACCACGAACCTGCGTTCGGTTCTGGGTTCGATGGAACTGGATCATATGTTGTCCAACCGCGAAGTCATTAACGATCGTTTGCTGGCGGCAGTGGATGCGGCCACCACACCTTGGGGAGTGAAAGTCACCCGTGTGGAAATCCGCGATTTGAATATGGCGCCCGAGTTGCAAGAAGCCATGAATCTGCAGATGACGGCAGAGCGCCATCGTCGTGCAGCCGTGACCAAGGCCAGCGGCCAGAAAGAAGCGGAAGTGCTGCAAGCCGAAGGTGAAAAGCAAGCGGCCGTGTTGCGTGCTGAAGGTGAAAAACAAGCCGCTATCTTGCGTGCCGAAGCACGTGAGCGTGAAGCCGAGGCCGAAGCCCGTGCAACCCGCGAAGTGTCTGACGCCATCAAGAGTGGTGACGTTCAGGCCTTGCAATACTTTGTCGGCCTGAAGTACGTGGAAGCCTTGCGTGATGTGGGTACGGGTCCTAACAGCAAGCTGGTGCTGATGCCTTTGGAGGCTAGCGGCATTACGGGTGCGGTGGCGGGCGTGACCGAGCTGCTCAAGACCACCGGCAGCAAGCTGGGACAAAGCTAAGTGAATAGCTGGGGGAGCTGATCTTGTCGTTCATTTTTGATTCCTTCTGGTATTGGTTGGTGTCTGGCGTCGTGCTGATCGCTGCCGAGGTCGTGATCTCCGGTGTCTATTTGCTTTGGCTGGGTCTGGGAGCCTTGACGGTGGGCTTGTTTGCGGCTGCCTGGCCGGATGCCCCCAACTGGTTGCAGTGGTTGATTCTGGCTGTTGCCATGCTGGGATGGGTCGTGGTCGGTGTGCGTTGGCAGCGGCGCAGCCGGGCCAATCAGCCTGACATTGTCAATACCGGCTTGAGTGCTTACGTTGGCGCCCATGCGCAGGTCAGCGAAAGTTTTGTGAGTGGCCGTGGGCGTATTCGGCTTAACGATAGTTATTACAGTGCCACTGCGACCCAGAATCTGGAACAGGGCGCTGCAGTTGTGGTGTTGGCAGTGGACGGCGCTGAAATGCGTGTTCAGGCTGTTGAGCAAGATAAGTAGTAGGGTGTAAGAACAATGATGAACAATCGTTACGGCAAGCTGGCTTCCTTGGTGTATCACCTGGACAAGCCAGTAGGACGCTCTTTCGGGGATGTGGAGTACTACCTGGAGCGTTTGCATGGCACAAGCGGGCCAATTCTGGAGCCCGCAGTAGGCACAGGCCGCATTTTGATTCCCTTGCTGCAAGCAGGGCTGGATGTCAGCGGCTTCGATCTGTCCCAGGAAATGCTGGATTACTGCCAGCGTGAACTGGAACTGCGGTCTTTGAACTCGCCGCTTCAACTGGCAGGGTTTACGGATTTCACGGCAGATCGTCTTTTGGAGGCGATCGTGGTGCCGGCCGGCTCTTTTCAACTACTGGATTCGTTTGAGCAAGGCATGGCCGCGCTGCGCCGTTTTCATGCGTGCTTGAAGCCAGGTGGACGGCTGTTGCTGGATCTGGACCCGGTGGCGGCGATTGTGAATGTGCAGCCCGGAATGCGGACCTGGTCGGCACCGCCGCATGGGCTGATTACCCTCAATGCCACTGCTCTGGATAAAGATTACTGTGCCCAGGTAAGCCGTGAAATGCATCGCTACGAATTATGGGAGCATGGTGTCTTGCTGGAAACCCAACTGGAACAGTTCTCGCTACGTTGGTGGGGCGTTCAGGAACTGCGCATGGCGCTGGAGCAGTTGGGCTTTGGTGAGATTGTTATCTCCGGCGGGTATCAGTATGGCAAGACGCCTCAGGATACGGACGGGATTATTTCCTTTGAAGCGCGCAAGCTGTAAGGCTGAGGCTGAGCTTGGTGCCAGTAATCGTATTAGTGTGGTGACTAAGGTGGGCACTGTGTCTGCTAGGGACAAAGGTATAGGCCCATACGTGAATGCTGGTGCTGCACCAGCAATGACAGGGCCGCAAGCTGGATTCGGGTGTCGGGTTATTTCAGCCCTGTCCGCTTTCATACTGGCTCTACTGCCTGTATTCAGTCCCGCCGCACAAGGGCTGAGCCTGACGCAAGATGAGCAAGGCTGGGTTTATGTGAATGAAAAGGGCGCAGCAGTGTTACGGCCCTTCATTTACGACAATGGCCCTGATTATTTTGAAGAAGGTCTGGCCCGTTTCGTCGCCAAGGGGAAGATGGGTTTTCACGATCAATCCCTGAAAGTCTGGATACCGGCGCGTTACGATTTCGCCTTTCCTTTTGTGCATGGTAAAGCCAAGGTTGGCATGAACTGCAAGCTCATCCCTGAAGGCGAGCACCGCTCGGTTCGATGTCAGCATTGGGAAACCATTGCCAATCCTTTGATTGCATTACAAGATCAGCCTGAGAACTAGCCTGTACACAGTACACTGCAGGACAGAACTTATCCGGAGAGCACGATGAAGAAATGGGGAATCTTGGGACTGGTTGGCGTTTTGTCTGCTTGCGCGAATCAAGCCTCGACACAGCCACCCGTGGGTATGGCCAACCCGGCTTCGGCTTATTGCGTGGAGAAGGGTGGGCGATTGGAGATCGTCAATACACCAACGGGGCAAGTGGGCATGTGCACCTTGCCGGATGGTACGGTGATTGAGGAGTGGGAGCTGATGCGTCGTGACCACCCTTCAGCAAAGTCCTGAAGCCAAAGAGTAAAAGCCAGCGAAAAGCTGGCTTTTTTGTCAGCGTTCGATGCGGACTTCAAAGTACGCTTCAGACTCGCCCAGATCGCGAAAGCCGTCACTCATGGCGCGCGTGGCAGCGGCAATCCATTTCTTGGCCAGGGCAATGTCCTCGCCGGATAACTCCGTCTCTGCCGTTTCTTCGGCCAATTGCCAGGCTCGATAGGCCTGGACCACAGCCTCCGGGCCTTGCATGACTTTTTCTAAGCTGCGGCGAAAACGCTCCTCAGCCTCGCGGCGGCCGCGTTCGGTGATATCGGAAGGAGCGTCGTGCAAAGTAATGGTATAGGACATGATGCTTCTTTTTTGCTGTATGGATGAACAGTAATTTAGCATGCCTTTTTATCTTGAGCCAGATTTTTGTGATATCTGCAGCATGAATTGTTAGTTCGCTTCTTTGACGTTTTTGTGCTGCTGGAACCAGGTCGCACGGTTGCTGGGCTCTGGCCGACTGCCCAGCGTTGATGTTCTACCAGGGACTACCCGTTCTAGCCCGTGGGTATACTGTTCCAAACAGATTTCCGCTCTCTTTTTTTCATTGCCGAGGTTCAGGGTGCAGCTTGTCGTGATTGGCAGTATTACCGTTGATATTGTGGTCTCTGGCATGCCAGCCGAGCTGGCGCGTGGTGACAAGCAGGAAGTGGGTTCGATCGACTTGTATCCAGGCGGCGGTGCACTAAATGCGACAGCCAGTTTTATGGAGCAAGGCGAGTCGGTTCGACTCTTGGGGGCGCTGGGTCGAGATGGCCTAGGCGGCTGTTTGCGAACCCATATTGAGCAACTAGGTATTGATGTCAGCAGTATGCAGCGCTGCCCTGATCAACCTACAGGTAAAGCCATTGTTCTGGTAGGGCCTTCCGGAAGTGCTTCGGTGCTGGCCCGACGAGGTGCCAATGCCTGCTTGCGTGTTCAGGCTCAAGATCTGCAAGCAGACTTGATCTACGTGGCCCCTGTTGCCTTGCAGCCTATGGAAAGTTTGGCGCAGGCCTTAGCTGAAAGAAGCGAGACGTCAGCTTGTTTAGTGGTCAATCCCAGTGTGGCTTGTTTGCAGCATCAAGGACTTGGATTTCAGCAAGTTTGCGCGCGGGCCGATGTGCTCGGTTTAAATGCAGTAGAGGCCCAAATGTTGGCAGGTGTTAAGAACACCGATATTGAGCTGGAGTTATCCATTCATCAAGCGTGCGAGCTGGCCACGCGTTTGCAACATCATCCCCAACAAGCTGTGCTGATTACCTTGGGTGTGCAGGGGGCGGTATTGGCTTTTAATGGACAACATTATGTGCAGCCTGCCAGTAAAGTCATGGTGCGTTCAACAGTTGGGGCCGGGGATGCGTTTCTGTCCAACTTTGCCTTGGCCTGGAAACGGGGGCTGAAACCGCTAGAGGCCCTGGATTTGGCCAACCAGGCAGCGGCAGCAAGGTTGGAACAGTGGGCGGCCAATACGTTTCCGCCTATGTTCGGGCAAAGCGCGGATGACGTTCTGGCTTGGTGAGTATTGAATAAAAGAACACAGTAAAAACAATCGCAAAGGAAGGGGAGATGGCTGTCACTGTCATTATTGTCGGTTTATATCTACTGGTGATGGTTTTACTGGGCATCACACTCTGTCATACCCGTCCCAAGACATGGAAACGTGATACGGCTTTATTAATGGTTACGCCCTTGGCAGTCCCCGTGGTTTACGCAATTTTTACCGTCTTCAGTGGATAGAGCGCAGACGCGAAGTGTCTGTGCAGAGGCTGTTGTTCCATGTTGCGAGCTTGTTTGCTGCAGAAATACGCTCGTGTGGCTCGAGCCTGGTCTTTGTGTCTGTGCTGTACGGGATCTTGACAATCGTTGACTTCATGTTCTGAGGAGGGGCAGTTACCATGGTTTCAAGCTTGTTTTAGTTGAAATTTCAGGATGTGCGCCATGATTACTACCTTGAATCTGATCGATTATGTACCAGTGGTATTAATGCTGGCTGGTTGCGGGATCCTGGGCTTTATTTTGCTGTCTTTCTGTCTGCATCGCTCATAAATTGCGCCGGGCATTGTCTTACTTTGTCATAAAACCCGGTTACTTACGCGTGATTTCAACTTCTTCTTTTACTTAACGTGTTGCTTTTGCTGCACGCATGCCATTGCTCACTTTTCCTATCTAACAAGTGTAGTAAGCTATTTCCACGATCTGTTTCGCGTCCAGCGCCTGAAAGCTTTTTCTAGCTTGCGTTAACAGCAGACGCTGCTTGGTCAATCATCGTGTCAAATGACAAACCAGGCCTTAGCAAACATCAGGTCAAGGAGAAGGAAATCATGTTTTTCCGCTTAGTTTCTGCTTGTGCAGGCTCTTTGATGTTATCGGCATGCGCCAGCTCCAGCCAAACGAGCACTGCGCCAGCGACCCAGGCTAACTTGGCCTCGCTTTTTTGTCAGAGCATGGGCGGACAAACCATTGTTCACGAAAGTGAGCGTGGCGCTTATGGAACCTGTTTGATGAAAGATGGCTCGGAGTCTGAGGAATGGGCCTTTTACCGTAGCTGGTATCCCCGCATGGACTGAATTCTTTGCCAAATGTGGTTTTTTTGTGGTGTTACCGCACCGCGATCGTGGGCGAAGGTGATAAACTTAGCCAATCAAATGTGTTATTTGGGAAGTAGAATCTTATGAACTCAACGCGAACTACCCGTCGGCAAGTCTAGCCGTGGCCGCGTAGCGTTTCGTTTGCTTTCCAAGAACGTTCAATTCAAAAGCGCGGCTTTTTCAAGGCCGCGTTTTTTATTTCAGGAAGTGTTATGGTCCGAATCACACTGCCCGATGGCTCCCAGCGAGAGTTTCAGGGCCCGGTTTCCGTCAGCGAAGTGGCGAACTCGATTGGTACTGGCCTGGGCCGTGCCGCCCTGGCAGGCCGTGTCGGCACGCCAGGTACCGAGTCGCGTCTGGTGGACACCTCGTATGTGATCGACCAGGACAGCCATTTGGCCATCATCACTGCCAAAGATGCGGATGGTCTGGATTTGATTCGTCATTCCACCGCCCACTTGCTGGCTTATGCCGTCAAGAGTCTGTTTCCGGATGCTCAGGTCACGATTGGCCCGGTGATTGACAACGGCTTTTACTACGACTTTTCCTACAAGCGCGCCTTTACGCCCGAGGATCTGGAAGCCATTGAGAAGAAAATGGCAGAATTGGCCAAGAAAGACGAAGTGGTCACTCGCGAAGAATGGCTGCGTGATGATGCTGTTGAGTTTTTCAAGAGTATTGGCGAGGACTACAAGGCAGAGATTATTGCCTCTATCCCGTCCAACGAGCCCATCAGCCTGTACCGCGAGGGCGACTTTATCGACTTGTGCCGTGGCCCTCATGTGCCATCTACTGGCAAGCTGAAAGTGTTCAAGCTCATGAAAGTGGCCGGCGCTTACTGGCGTGGCGACAGCAATAACGAAATGCTGCAACGCATTTACGGCACTGCCTGGGCGACCAAGGAAGATCAGCAAGCTTACCTGACCATGCTTGAAGAGGCCGAGCGCCGCGACCATCGTAAACTGGGCCGCGAGCTGGATCTGTTCCACTTCCAGGAAGAAGCTCCCGGTCTGATTTTCTGGCACCCCAAGGGGTGGGTGATCTGGCAACAGGTCGAGCAATATATTCGCCGCGTCTATCAGGACAATGGCTATCAGGAAGTAAAAGCGCCGCAAATTCTGGATTTGTCGCTGTGGAAGAAAACGGGCCACTGGGACAACTATGCTGAAAACATGTTCACGACCGAGTCGGAAAATCGTGTGTATGGCTTAAAACCCATGAACTGCCCCGGCCATGTGCAAATCTTCAACTCCGGTTTGCATTCCTACCGTGAACTGCCGATCCGTTACGGCGAGTTCGGTCAATGCCATCGCAACGAACCTTCGGGTGCCTTGCACGGCATGATGCGTGTGCGCGGTTTTACACAAGATGACGGTCACATTTTCTGTACCGAAGATCAGCTGCAAGACGAGTGCGCGGCCTTTACGGCTCAGTTGCAAGCCGTGTATGCGGACTTCGGCTTTACCGAGATTTTGTATAAAGTGGCCACTCGTCCTGAAAAACGCATCGGTGACGATGCGGTCTGGGACAAGGCTGAACAAGCCCTGATCGAAAGCTTGCGCCGTACTGGTTGCGAGTTCGAGATCTCTGAAGGCGAGGGCGCTTTCTATGGTCCGAAGATTGAATACACACTGAAAGATGCCATTGGCCGTCACTGGCAGTGCGGCACTATCCAGGTGGACTTCTCCATGCCAGCGCGTTTGGGCGCCGAGTATGTGGATGCCCAGGATCAGCGTCGCGTGCCAGTGATGTTGCACCGTGCTATTTTGGGTTCTTTCGAACGTTTTATCGGCATGCTGATTGAAAACCACGCTGGTGCCTTGCCGGCCTGGTTGGCTCCAGAGCATGTGGTGGTATGCTGCATTTCTGAAGGTTCAGCTGATTACGCCCAGTCCGTAGCGCAAAACCTGAAGAAAATGGGGTTCCGTGCCTCCTCTGATTTGCGTGGTGAAAAAATCACTCGTAAAATTCGTGAGCACAGTATGCAAAAAGTGCCCTATATTCTTGTCGTGGGTGAAAAAGAGCGTGAAAATGGCGCAGTGGCCGTACGCGCGCGTGGTGGCGTGGACTTGGGCGTCATGCCAATAGCCGATTTTTCAGCACGATTGAAGCAAGAGATCGATAGCCGTCAGTAAAACAGAAACGCTATCGTTTTTATCGACATTTTTAGGAGTTTTCGACATCGCAACCGAGAAAAAACATCGCATCAATGGTGAAATTCGTATTCCAGAGGTGCGACTCATTGGAGTCGAGGGTGAGCAGCTAGGTATCGTCAAGGTGCCTGACGCCTTGGCAATGGCAGAACAACATGATGTGGACTTGGTGGAAATCGCCCCTACGGCTGCACCACCGGTTTGTCGTCTGATGGATTACGGCAAATTCCGTTATCAGGAACAGAAGCGCCAACAAGAAGCCAAGGCCAAGCAGAAAGTCATTCAGATCAAGGAAGTCAAGTTCCGTCCCGGCACGGACGAAGGAGACTACCAGGTCAAGCTGCGCAATGTGAAGCGTTTCATCGATGATGGCGATAAAGTCAAGGTGACTTTGCGTTTCCGTGGTCGTGAGATGGCGCACCAGGAATTGGGGATGCGTGTGCTGGAGCGGGTTCGCGACGAAGTCAGCGAAATCTGTCAGGTTGAAGCAATGCCCAAGTTGGAAGGCCGTCAAATGGTCATGGTCTTGGCGCCTCGCAAGAAAGCGTCCTGATACTTTTGCACGATGCTGCCTGGATCCGCCCAGGAGCATTATGCGTCGCTCGACTCACTCCCAAGTGGTGAGTCGAGCGCAATCGCCTTTGCAGCTCGGCTGCAAAGGCGTTTTTCTCTAGGTGTGATATGCACGTTTTATTCATCATTGATCCTTTGCCCAGCCTGTCGGCTTACAAGGATTCCTCCGTTGCCATGATGCGTGCATTTTTGGCGCGTGGTCATCGCGTCAGCGTCACATTGCAGTCTGATTTGTATATTTCCCAAAGCCGGGTTCGTACACGTAGTCAGGCTGTAAGCATTGCTGCCGATGCCGATTTGCGTGCGACTTCGTGGTGGACACACCCCGAACCTGCGACCGAGCAGGAGTTGAATGCCTTTGATGCGGTCATCATGCGTAAAGACCCGCCTTTCGATATGGAATATTCCTATTCCACGCATTTGCTCAGCTTTGCGCAGGAGCAGGGGGCCAAGGTCTTCAATTCGGGCGCAGCCATTCGTAATCACCCTGAAAAACTCGCGATTACCGAATTTCCAGAATTTACCCCACCCACTTTGGTCACCCGTGACATGGCCCGCCTGCGTGCCTTTCACCAGGAGCATAAGGATGTGATCGTCAAACCACTGGATGGTATGGGCGGCATGGGTATTTTCCGTCTGCAAGATCCAGAGCCCAATTTGGGCGCCATCCTGGAAACGCTGACGGCGAATGGTACGCAAACCATTATGGCGCAGCGCTACATCCCGGAAATCGTCAAGGGTGACAAACGCATCCTGATTATCGATGGTGAACCGGTGCCTTATGCCTTGGCACGTATCCCCTTGGCAGGTGAGACGCGCGGCAACCTGGCTGCAGGTGGTCGAGGGGTTGCCCAAGCTTTGTCCGAACACGACTGGCATATTGCTCGTACCCTGGGCCCTGTACTGGCCGCTCGTGGTTTGCTGCTGATCGGTCTGGATGTGATTGGTGACTACGTCACGGAGATCAACGTGACCAGCCCAACCTGTTTTGTTGAAATCACGGACCAGACAGGCTTTGACGTTGCGCAGCGTTTTGCCCAGGCCGTCGAACAAGCGACGGGACGCGCGTGATTCGCCTTGCCTTGATCATGCATGAGCCTCTGGCCAGTGCGTTTGCCAGTTGTGCCGAGCACGTCTTGGGTGAAAAGCCCGATCTGTTTGTCTTTGACATACAGGCCGACGAATGCACCGATACAGCGGTAGATCGCTTGCTGGAGCGGTTGCACACACAAGCGCCGGACGCATTGGCCACGCTGATCCTGTGTGATCTGTACGGTGCCACACCCTTTAATGTGGCCCGGCGGGTTCAGCAAGCTTTGCAAGATCAAGGACAGGGCGCTTATTTATTGACTGGCACCAATATGTGTATGGTGTTGAAAGCCTTGACCGAGCGACGTGACAATCCTGAGCAGTTCGCCCAGGATGTCATGGCAGGCGCATTGCGTGGCATTGTTCACGCAGACTGCCATTGCTAATTTGAATGTTCATTTTCATTTTTCAGTTGCCCTTATGCCTAGCGTATCCATCACGATTAGTAATAAATTAGGTCTTCATGCTCGGGCAGCAGCCAAGCTTACTCAGTTGGCTGGCCGGTATCGTAGTGAGATTTTTATCGCGCGCGGATCTCAACGCGTGAATGCAAAAAGTATTATGGGTGTCATGATGCTGGCCGCCGGAATGGGGGTCACCGTGGTTATCGACGCTCAGGGCGAGGATGCCGACCAGGCCCTCAATGATATTCAAGCGTTGTTTGATGCCAAGTTTGGTGAAAACGAATAGGGAAGCAATCCATTCATGAATAGTGCAGCAGCTCGTACCCCGGCACCTGATTTGCCTTCGATGTTTACCGCTCAAGGTCAAGCAGTCGGTAAGGGGTACGCCATTGCCAAAGCCGTGGTGATGAGCGCAGCAGCACTGGAAGTTCCTCATTATCGGATTGCAGCCGAAGACGTTGATTCTGAAAGCCAGCGCCTGTTAAGCGCCATGGCCAGTACTCGCGATGAGCTTCGCACCATGGTTGATCAGTTGCCTGTGGATGCCCCGCGCGAGCTGGCTCCCATATTGACTGTGCACAGCCTGCTGCTGGACGATCCCATGTTGACGCAGCAAACCTGCGCCATCATCGCCGAGCGGCACTACAACGCAGAGTGGGCCTTGACTTCGCAAGGTCAGATGTTGGTTGAGCAGTTCTCCCAAATGGAAGACGAATACCTGCGCGAACGTGGTGCTGATGTGCGCCAGGTTATCGAGCGGGTATTACGAGTTCTGGCAGGCAAGCCAGCCTTGTTGCCGGGTTTTTCTGCGGCTCAGGAAGAACCGCTGATTGTGGTCGCTCGAGATATTTCCCCAGCGGATATGCTCCGCTTGCGTGGTGGTCATTTTGCTGGCTTTTTGACCGACTTGGGTGGGCCAACCTCGCATACAGCGATTGTGGCCCGCAGTTTGAGTGTTCCTGCCGTAGTGGGCCTGGGAAGTTTCCGCAGTCTGATTCGCGATGGCGATTATTTGATTGTGGATGGTTTCTCCGGCGCGGTGATAGTGAATCCGTCTGAACCGGTGCTGGCTGAATACCGGGAACGTCAGCAGGCCTATCGTCGTGAACGGGCCGAGCTGGAGGCATTGCTGGATGCGCCTGCGATGACCTTGGATGGCATCCATGTTCGTCTGGAGGCCAATATTGAGCTTCCTGAAGAAGCCGAGCTTGCCTTGAAGGCGGGCGCCGATGGTATTGGCCTGTTTCGCAGCGAGTTTTTGTTTATGGGGCGCGCGGATCTGCCTTCCGAGCAAGAGCAATACGAGGCGTATTCTCGTGTTGTCAAGGCAATGAAAGGCAAGGTCGTCACTATTCGCACACTGGATATTGGTGCTGACAAGACTTTGGATGGTGACGCAACGGTAGCAACCAACCCCGCGCTGGGCTTACGCGCAATTCGCTATTGTCTGGACAAGCCTGAAATGTTTGCCACGCAGCTGCGTGCCTTGCTGCGAGCCAGTCAGTACGGGCAAATCCGTATTCTTATCCCCATGATTTCCTCCATGAACGAGGTCCATGCAAGCCGCCAGGCTATCGAGTCGGCGGCGCGGGAGCTGGAGAAATCCGGCACGCCTTTTGCTCGAAATTATTTATTGGGCGCCATGGTAGAGGTGCCAGCCATCGCTATTGCTATTGAGCCCTTTGTGCAGGAACTGGATTTTCTGTCCATCGGAACGAATGACCTGATTCAATACGTTCTGGCGGTAGACCGGGGAGATGCAGAAGTGGCCAGCCTGTACGACCCCATGCATCCCGCTGTCTTGCGATTGATTGCGCATACCATCAATGCGGCTGACCGAGCAGGTAAACCTGTGGCGATTTGCGGGGAAATGGCAGGGGATGCCTCGGTCACTCGCATGTTGCTGGGGCTGGGCCTAAAAGAATTCTCCATGCATCCGCAGCAATTGCTGGATGTGAAAAAGGAAGTGCGTCTTTCGCATTCCAATGCCTTGCGCGTCAAGGTTGCCAGTGCCTTGAACCGGGCCGAGCGCATCGATTTAGCGACATTAGCCGCCTAAGTGGTTGAAAATAGATCAATTTAATTTGGCAAATATGTAACAAACCCCGGCTGTAACCCGATGAGGGATTCTGTTTGTAACAGGGTCTCGTATCCGGGTTTCAGGCTAGGTACTTGTTGTTAAAGGGTTTGTCACAAACCTTGAGCTATATCGTCAGAATATTTGAAATCAGGATTTACACTAATAGATTGGTCTGTATGCCTGGCACCGATAGAATGGCTCTTAGGGGAGTTGTAACAAACCCAAGGCCGAGCCGGAAGTCGCACCAGGCATCGGCCCATTCTATCTAGCGACCTTGGAATAGTAGAAAGGAAATCTTATGAAACTGACTCGTGCTCATTTTGCTGTCATGGCCGCTGCTGCTTCGATGACTCTTTTGGCTGCGTGTTCCAAAGAGGACGATAAAGCCGCTTCGAGCGCGCCACCGGCTCCTGTCGCTGCGCCACAATCGACGGCGCCTTCCACTGCACCTGCTCCCGAAGCTGACAAATCCATGGAGCAAAAAACGGAAGAGTTGAAGCAGGACGCCGCTAAAGTTGCTGAAGACGTCAAAAAAGAAGCAGAGGAACAGAAAGAAAACGCCAAGGAAAATGCTAACTCCTTGAAGGAAGATGCCAAGGCTGCCGGCGATAAAATCGCTGAAAAAGCAGACGAAGCCAAGGACGCTATGGCTGAAGCTGCCAGCCGTACTGGTGATGCGATTAAAGAAGGCGCAGCCAAAGCTGATAAAGCTATTCAGGACAAACTGGGTAATGGTGTTGACTCTTCACCATCTTCCGTTCCTTCAGAACAAGCCAAACCTTAAGGCTTGAATAATTGGGCAGCTTGTCTGGCCAGATGAAAAAAGCGGGTGCCTTTGGCACCCGCTTTTTCTATACTGCTGATAGTGTCAATATTTTCAGGAGAGGACCATGATTAATCGTAGCGAGTGGCTGGAAGATCTACAAAAAAATGTTTCGGAGCTGATCGCCAAAAGTCCGGCTGCCGATATTGAGCGCAATGTAAAAGCCTTTATGGGACAGGCCTTCAACCGTATGGACTTGGTCACCCGTGAAGAGTTCGATACTTACCAGTTGATGCTGGAGCGTGCGCTGGCTCGTGTGGCTGCTTTGGAAACACGTTTGCAAGCCTTGGAAGGGCGCCAAACTCCTGTTCCTCAGGAAGGTGATGCTCCTGCTCAAGAGGGCAGCCAAGGCTGATAACTTCATTTGAATACTGTTACCAGGCCTGGGGGTAGGGGCAAACATTCGGCCAGCCCCTTGCTTATTGCTGTTTTTCTTGTGTTGACCGGGGTGTGCGCCGCACTGCATGTGTGGAAAGTACCCCCGGCTTTGCCTTTTATGCAGCGGGAGTTGGGCATGGACCTGGTGCAGTCGGGTTTTTTGCTGGCGAGCGTGCAAATGGCCGGCATGTTGCTGGGGCTAGGTATAGGACTGATTTCCGAGAAAATCGGCTTGCGCCGCTGCATTCTGACGGGGCTGGGCATTTTGAGCCTGGCTTCGCTGATTGGTTCTCTGTTTGAGCATAGTTCGCTGGTTTTATTGGGCCGCATGATAGAGGGGTGTGGCTTCTTGATGGTAGTGCTGCCCATTCCTGCCTTGATCAAACGTATTACCGATGCCGCACGTTTGAGCCGGGTCATGGGGTTGTGGGGCTGTTATATGCCTGCCGGAGCAGTCTTGATGCTGTGGGCTGGCGCTGCCTGGTTGGCAGTAGGCTCCTGGCGTACGCTTTGGGTAGTTCTGGGCGTATTGACGGCCATCTTCATGGTTTTGACCTTTCTTCTGGTGCCGCCGGATTCTCAAACTCAAACCAAGCGTGCGACGCAGGATGTATCCGCTTATCACTGGTCGAGCCTGTTGCGCACGACCTTAAGCTCGGGTCGGGTTTGGTTGCTGGCCTTGGCCTTTGGCGTTTACGCGGCACAATGGGCGGCGGTCGTGGGTTTTATGCCCACTATTTATAATCAGGCAGAGATAGCGGTTGGCACGGCTGGTTTGCTGACGGCCTTGATTGCGGCTGGAAATGTGGTGGGCAATCTAGGTGCGGGACGTTGCCTGCATGCGGGTATCCCGCCTCATCGACTGCTGCAAGCCGGCTATCTGGGCATGATTGCGTGTGCAGTTCTTGCCTTCGGACTGACACACAGTTTGGTGGTTCAATTTGTCGCCATTCTGCTGTTTTCGATTGTGGGCGGTTTGATTCCTGCTACCTTGTTTTTTCTGTCGGTTACGGCAGCGCCGTCGCCAGAGACCACCTCAACCTCCGTGGGCTGGGTGCAGCAATGTTCTTCACTGGGGCAGTTTGTAGGGCCACCTGTTGTGGCTTCGGTTGTGCATGCGTTGGGCGGATGGCAGTGGGCTTGGGTGGCGACGGTTAGTTTTGCCGTTTTGGGCTTGATCATTGCCTGGCGCTTGTCACGATTGGTTCTGCCCAATGGCCGTTAAGTTTTGCTCTGATCACAGTCGGATCATTAGAAACAGATAATGAAGGAGCCAGCTCAGCAATGCTGGCTCTGTTTTTTTGAAGGGAAAGCAGCTGCATGCTAGTCAGTAATGTCCAGATTACAAGAGATGAATTGATTGATCTTTCGGCCGCCTCCCATGAGTCTTTAAGCTTTGAAAACTGCACCTTTGATGGCGAGGATCTATCGGGTCTGGAACTGGAGGGCTTGCAGTTTTCCGCTTGCAGTTTTCTGGATACCCGTTTTACACGGGCGCATCTGCAAGACACAGTCTGGCAACGCTGCAAGCTGGGGCAAGTGGATTTCAGTCTGGCTGATTTAAGCTCGGCACGCTTTCGGGTGTGTGATCTGCACTTGAGCAAGTGGGTGCGTGCCCAGATTGCTTCCTTGCAGATCGAGGACTCCAAACTAAGCGGGGCCATCTTCAACGAAACCCGTGGTCTGGATTTGAGTCTGCGTGAATGCAAGCTGGTCGGTGCCACCTTGCGTGCGATTAACTTCCGTAAACAAAATCTGGTGCAACTGGATTTCTCCGATGCCGACTTGGGCGGCTGCGATTTTCAGGATGCGGTATTTGAAGGCGGCAGCTTGAGGGGCGCCAGCTTGCGAGGTGCAAACTTTAAAGGGGCGGACTTGCGTAGCGTAGAGTTGGGTAGCATTACGTGGTACGACTTGAGTAACGCTTTCCAAGGCGCCTGCTTGTCCGTCGAACAGGCTGTGCAGTTAGTCAGCTCCATGGGGGTGCAGGTTCAGTAAGAGCGGCATGCCGTACAAGTACGCAGTGATGTTTTAAGGCAGGTATCTGGAGCTTCTCTTTCCTGGCAGGCAGACTGACTATTTGCCTTGGAAAGGGAGAAGGGCATATGTCCTTGGCCGTGCTGAATAGTTGTGCCTTGTCGGGCCTGGATTTCATCGATGTACGCGTTGAGGCGCATGTGGCGCCGGGTTTGCCCGCTTTCCATATTGTGGGTTTGCCCGATGCCGGTATTCGCGAAAGTCGCGAGCGCATACGAGCGGCCTTGCACGCCAGTGGTTTTGACTTTCCCGCCGCCCGGTTGACGATCAATCTGGCTCCTGCGGATCTGCCCAAAGATTCGGGACGCTTTGATTTGCCCGTGGCTTTGGCGATTTTATTAGCCAGCGGCCAGCTTAGTCGTCCGGATGATAAAGAGCGCGAGCAGGCAATTACCGGTTTGGATCGTTATGTGATGGCTGGGGAGCTGTCGTTAACCGGCGCTGTGGTCCCTGTTCAAAGCGCCTTGACGATAGCTTTGGGCATGGCGCGTCGGCATTCGGGACTTTGTCTGTTGCTGCCCGCGCAAAGTGCTGGAATTGCTGCATATGTGCCGGATTTACAGGTGCGTGGTGTGGCCAGTTTGGCTGAGGCTGCGGCCTATCTACGTGGCGATACCGAGCTGGAACAGACGGTAGCTCAGCCTTGGCCGGAACAGAATACGGATCAACAGTTTTGTTTATCGGACGTGCTGGGACAGTCTTTGGCTTGTCGTGCGTTGGAGGTGGCCGCGGCGGGTGGGCATAGCCTTCTGCTAAACGGCTCACCGGGAGTGGGTAAGACGATGTTGGCCCAACGATTGCCCGGCCTATTGCCGGATTTGGATCGATACGCACAACTGGAAGTGGCCGCCTTGTATTCCTTTGTGCAAGAACAGGATTTTTTTAGCAGGCGTCCCCCATTTCGCGCCCCCCATCACAGCGTTTCCACTCCCGCCTTGATTGGCGGTGGTAGCCGGCCCAGGCCAGGAGAGGTGTCCTTGGCTCATCACGGCGTGCTGTTTCTTGATGAGCTGCCTGAGTTCAGTCGACGTTCTCTGGAGGCCTTGCGCGAGCCCTTGGAGCAAGGTTGTGTGCGTATCTCTCGTGCGCAGAAGCAGGCTGTCTTTCCGGCTCAATTTCAATTTGTGGCTGCTATGAACCCGTGTCCTTGTGGATGGGCGGCGAGTCAACATCGGGCTTGTCGCTGCTCTTTGGCTCAGCGAGAACTCTACAGGCAACGTTTGTCTGGACCCATGCTGGACAGAATTGACCTGTTGGTGACGATGAGTGAGTCTGATCCGGAACGTGATCAGGCCGCACAGTCATCCAGTCACGTACGAAAGCGGGTGCAAGAAGCCCTGGATAGGCAACTTGCTCGCCAGGGAAGCAGTAACGCCCATTTATCGGTTGCCAATCTCAGAGAGTATGCGGTTTTGTCTGAGGATGCGGTGCACTTATTGCTTAGCGCACGTAAACGTTGGCATTGGTCGGAAAGAGTGCAGGGGAGAGTGCTGCGTGTGGCGCGAACGATTGCAGATTTGGCAGGGATGGATCAAATTGTCCGTCACCATATTGCAGAGGCTTTGCAATTTCGTCCTGATTTGCCGTAACTCACACAGGCCCACAAGGGCGGATCAGCCGCTTGAAAGAGGAGGTAACGTTTAAGGCATATGGTCTTTGCACTTCGCTCAGGCTCAGGTCCAAAGCGCCTAGGGTTTTAGATTTGCAAGTTATGGATAAAGCCGTGCGCTGCGCCAGAGGACAAGGAAGAGGCTGTCGCGGAATTTTTCGCTACCAGCAAGATATTAGTATGAGTGTTTTCCTCACCTGGTTTATCGCTGGCGTTTTTTCGGGCTTTTTCTTAATTCGATTCAAGGGTGTGAGATTTTAAATAAAATACGTGGGCACCATCGATACCCTCTTTGAGGGTGAGTATCTTTTCAAATAGAGCGTTGCTGATTTCCAGCTTGGTTTGGAGGTAAATCAGACCGCTGACAAAGTAAGCATCGCAGCCTAGAGCGACGACGGCACCATCTGCATTGTCGTCGCTTGTTGTTCTAGGCAGGGCTGCGCGGGTACGGGGGCTTGGGAGTGTTCAGCGCGTCAATCCATGTCACTACTTCTTTGTGATCAGTAAGTGGGTTTATGGTGCCACTCCGTATGCAAGACAGCAGGGCTTGCTGCTGCGTCAAAAGTCTTTTTTTATTTTTTATCTGAAAAATCGCTTTTATAGAAAAACTTCACTTCTTGCGTGTATTCCTATTTATTTTGTTTTATTTTATATTTCTATTTTTTTTCTTAATTGAATTTATTGTATTGGTTTTTCAAAAAAACATAATCGAATATATGAGTAATCAGGAGGCGGTGTGATTGTGTTTTGGAATCTTCCCTATGGTCTTATTTGAGTTTTTTTTCTGCCTTTTTCATGCCCCGAATACCCGGCTTTTAATCTCTATCTGATGATGTTTTGTATTTAATTGATTTGTTGCCTGTGCGCTATTTTTTCGTGTTTAAAGATGGTTTGGGGTGATGGGTGTTCCGAAAATAAGTGACAGGCACAGTCTATGAACGAGGTCGTCCCACACGATCGCCCGGATGCTGTGTGGTACCGCGCCCTAAGAAGATACACTGCTCCTTGCTTTCCTTGATGGTCAGATAGCAAGGGCTCTACTATAAAAAATCCCCCTGATATCTGGACAATTTCCCAAGAATCACTCTATAATCAAGGGCTTTTCCCCTGTTTGGATCTGTTTCTGGCAGCGGGCAAAGAAAAAAATAAGTGCCTGTTGTGGGTCATACAAGTGTCAGCCAGCTTCCTAGGCGACCACCCGCAGACACAAATTAGTCGAGTAATTTCATGCCTAAAATGAAAACCAAAAAAAGCGCTTCCAAGCGCTTTGTGGTTCGTGGTAGCGGTTCCATCAAGCGGGGCCAAGCGTTCAAGCGTCACATTCTGACCAAGAAGACGACCAAGAACAAACGTCAGTTGCGCGGTGCCGTCGAGGTTCATAAAGCCGACGTCGCTTCCGTAAAAGCAATGATGCCTTTCGCTTAATTAGGGGGAATCACACATGTCACGAGTAAAACGCGGTGTTAACGCACGCGCACGCCACAAAAAAGTAATTGCCCAGGCCAAAGGTTTTCGCGGCCGTCGCGGTAATGTATTCCGTATAGCCAAACAGGCTGTCATGAAGGCAGGTCAGTACGCCTACCGTGACCGCCGTAACAAGAAACGCGTATTCCGCTCGCTGTGGATTACTCGTATCAATGCAGCTTGCCGCGAACTGGACATGAGCTACAGCCAGTTTATCGCCGGCCTGAACAAAGCCTCTATCGCTTTGGACCGTAAGGTTCTGGCTGACTTGGCTGTTAAAGACAAGGCAGGTTTTGCTGCTGTTGTTGCACAGGCTAAGAACGCTCTGGCTGCTTAAGCGGTATCTGACTGTATAGTTCACAAACGGGGCCTTTGGGGCTCCGTTTGTTTTTGGAAAGTAACACGCCATGACTTCCTCTCACGACGATCTGATTGCCCAGGCTCGGGCCTTATTTGAGCAGTCTCAGGACGCCGCCTCGCTGGAAAACGCCAAAGCTCGGTTTTTGGGCAAACAAGGTGCCATCACTGCCTTGATGAAAGGCCTTGCCCAGATGGAGCCGGAGCAGAAAAAAGCAGCAGGTGCCAGCATCAACGTGCTCAAGCGCGAAATTGAAGGTTTGCTGAACGATCGTCGTGCTGCCTTGGCGGCAGAACAATTGAACCAGCGACTGGCTCAAGAACAAATTGATGTGACTTTGCCTGGCCGGGGCCGTGGTACCGGTGGTATCCATCCGGTGATCCAGACCTGGCAGCGTGTCGAAGCCATTTTCCGCTCTATCGGTTTTGATGTGGCTGACGGCCCCGAGATCGAGAATGACTGGACAAACTTTACCGCTCTGAACAATCCAGAGAATCACCCGGCCCGCTCGATGCAGGACACGTTCTATATCGATATGAACGACGAGCAAGGTTTGCCTTATTTGCTGCGTACACACACCAGCCCCATGCAGGTGCGCTATGCCCGCATGAATCAGGCGCCAATTAAAGTGATTGCTCCCGGCCGCACCTATCGAGTCGATAGTGATGCCACTCACTCGCCCATGTTCCATCAGGTGGAAGGGCTGTGGATTGCCGAGGATATTTCCTTTGCCGATCTTAAAGGCGTTTACACGAATTTTCTGCGTGCTTTCTTTGAAAGCGATGATCTGGTCGTGCGTTTTCGACCTTCTTTCTTCCCCTTTACCGAGCCATCTGCCGAGATTGACATGATGTTCTCCTCCGGCCCCAACAAGGGCCGTTGGCTGGAAATCTCCGGTTCCGGGCAGGTTCACCCGCAAGTGGTGCGCAATTTCGGTTTGGACCCAGAGCGTTACATCGGTTTCGCCTTTGGTTCCGGACTGGAGCGCCTGACTATGTTGCGCTATGGTGTTAACGATTTGCGCCAGTTCTTTGAAGGCGATCTGCGCTTTCTGAAGCAGTTCAATCGTTGATTCCTACTTCGCGCCGCTGGGCCTCTTAGGCCCGGTCGGTTCCGGTATACGCCGTTTTACGTCTCCATCTTTGCATCATGTTATTTTCCGAATCGTGGCTGCGCCGCTTTGTGAATCCCAAACTGGGAACTGAAGAACTGGGTCATCAACTGACGATGGCTGGTCTGGAGGTTGAAGAAATTCAAGCCGCCGCGCCAGCGTTCGAGAATGTTGTCGTTGGCTTTATTGCCGAGATTGCCCCTCATCCTGACGCTGACCGCCTGCGCGTCTGCCAGGTCGATGACGGCTCGGGCAAGCTGCTGCAGATTGTGTGCGGTGCGCCCAATGCGGCTCAAGGCATCAAGATTCCAGTGGCCCGTGTGGGTGCGGAACTGCCCGGTGGCATGAAAATTGGCCCGGTCAAAATGCGTGGCGTGGAATCCGCCGGCATGTTGTGCTCGGGTCGCGAGCTGGGTCTGTCGCAAGATCACGATGGTTTGCTGGTACTGGATGCAGACGCACCCGTGGGCCAGAGCCTGCGCGAACTGCTGGATCTGGACGACCAGATTATCGAATTGAAATTGACGCCTAACCGTGCAGACTGTCTGTCCGTGCTGGGCGTGGCGCGTGAAGTGGCCGCTCTGACGGGCGAACCACTGGCACTGCCCGACTTCACACCTGTTCCTGTCACGATTGAAGATCGCGTTTCCGTTACCGTGAAAGACGCCGATCTGTGTGGCCGTTTTGCCGGCCGTGTGATTCGTGGCGTCAATGCGCGCGCCCAAACCCCGGACTGGATGAAAACCCGTCTGGAGCGTAGTGGCCAGCGTTCGATCTCCGCGTTGGTGGACATCTCCAATTACGTCATGCTGGAACTGGGCCGTCCTACGCACGTGTTCGATTTGCAGCATGTACAAGCCGGTCTGGAAGTGCGTTGGGCACGTAAAGGCGAACAGTTGGAGCTGTTGAGCGGTTTGAACGTCGAGCTGGATACCGATGTTGGCGTGATCGCGGTTAACGATGTCCCGCAAAGTATGGCCGGTATCATGGGGGGCGAGCAAAGTGCTGTCACGCTGGATACCACTGACGTGTATCTGGAAGGCGCTTTCTGGTGGCCAGAAGCCATCATGGGCCGTGCTCGTCGCTACAAGTTTTCTTCCGATGCCAGCCACCGCTTCGAGCGTGGTGTGGACTTCGACTCCATTACTCAGCATCTGGAGCGCACCACAGCGCTGATCCTGGAAATCTGTGGTGGCCAGGCCGGTCCTATGGATGATCAGGTTGTAGCCTTGCCCGAGCGCAAGCCCGTTGCCATGCGTCTGGATCGCTGCCGCCGTGTTCTGGGTATTCCTCTGGAACAAAAGCAGGTTGAGAGCATCTTCACCTTGCTGGGCCTGGAGTTCTCGGTGGCTGACGGTGTCTTTACGGTCAACCCTCCCAGCTTCCGTTTCGACTTGACGATCGAAGAGGACCTGATCGAGGAAGTCGCCCGTATTTACGGTTTTGAAAATATTCCTGATCTGCCTCCAGTTGCTGCCGCGCAAATGCGTGTGCCGGCTGAGTCCTTGCGTGGCCCGCACGCCTTGCGCGCTGTGCTGGCTGCTCAGGACTACCAGGAAGTCATCAACTTCTCTTTTGTGCAAGAGTCCTGGGAAAAAGACATTAACGGGCAGGCTGATCCTATCCGTTTGCTGAACCCCATTGCCAGCCAATTGGCGGTGATGCGTACCAGCCTGATTCCTGGGCTGCTGGCCAATATCGAACGCAATGCCAACCGTCGTCAGTCGCGTGTGCGTGTGTTCGAGTTCGGCCGCGTTTTCATGCGCGATGCTTCCCAGGAAAATGGTCCTTTGACCGTGGCCGGTATCCATCAGCCCAATCGCATTGCGGCCGCTGCCTGGGGCCCTGTCGTGACCGAGCAGTGGGGCCAGCCTGATCGTCCGGTTGACTTCTTTGACGTTAAGCGCGATCTGGAAACCTTATTGGGCCAACGTGCCGCTCAAGTCCGTTTCGAGCCTGAAGCTCACCCCGCCTTGCATCCAGGCCGTAGCGCCAGTGTGAAGCTGGATGGTAAAACCATAGGCTGGATTGGTGAAATCCATCCCCAATGGTTAAATGAATTTGGCCTGAGCCAGGCTCCCGTGGTCTTTGAGGTGGATGTCGATGCCATCTCTCACGACGAAGTGGTGCATGCCAAGGAAGTATCCAAGCAGCCCGTGGTGCAACGAGATCTGGCGGTTTGGCTGGATAAAGACGTATCCTATCAAGCTGTGCTGGATACGTTGAACCAGGTGCGCAGCACGGCAGCGGCCGCCGCCATCGTCAAGGACATTCAATTGTTTGACGTCTGGCGCGACAAGAACGATGCATCGGAAAAGAGTCTGGCGATTCGCTTCTGGTTGCAAGACAGCGCAAGCACGCTGGATGATGAACGTGTCGAGCAATGCCTGGAGGTATTGTTGACGGCACTGGTATCCGTGCATGGCGCTCGGGCAAGGGCATAAGGAGACACAATGAACGTAGAGCGTACTTTGACCAAGGCGGATTTGGCCGAACTCTTGTTTGAGCGCGTTGGCTTGAATAAACGTGAAGCCAAAGATATTGTGGATACTTTCTTTGCCGAGATTCGCGACTCTTTGGCCGACGGTGTGGAGGTCAAGCTGTCCGGTTTTGGTAATTTCCAGGTGCGGGACAAACCCCCGCGTCCTGGCCGTAACCCCAAGACTGGCGAAGTGATCCCTATCTCGGCCCGCCGAGTGGTGACTTTCCATGCCAGTCAGAAGCTCAAAAGTGTAGTCGAAGGGGCGCCCGTGGCACCCGAGGATGACCAGGACTGAGCCCTGGTACGTTTGCGTACAGTTTTGCCTGACTGAACGTGTAAAATCATTCCTATTGTCGATCAGCATCAGTGGCCATGAGCACAAACGAAAAGACGGCGACCTTGCCACCTATCCCTGCCAAGCGTTATTTCACAATCGGTGAAGTCAGTGAGCTTTGCTTGGTCAAGCCCCATGTCCTGCGTTATTGGGAGCAGGAATTTACGCAGTTAAAGCCCGTCAAGCGACGCGGTAACCGACGCTATTACCAGCACCACGAGGTGCTGCTGATACGCCGGATTCGCGGCTTGTTGTACGACGAAGGCTTTACGATCAGCGGGGCGCGCAATCGCTTGGGCGATGGCCCAGATATGCCTTTTGATCAGGAAGCGGCTGTGCGACTGACTGGCCAGGAGATGCAGGCTTTGCGCACTAATCTTGGCCAGATCCAGACAATGTTGGATCAAGCCTTGGCAATGACGGATCCGGGCTCGGCCCAGTAATTCGGAATTGCTCAGCAGGAAAGAAGGTCGGCCTTGGAGCCGGCCTTTTTCATGGAAGGAACACGCAGTGAACTTACGTAGTCAGGCTTTAAAGGCTTTGTTAGTGCAAGATCCAGTTGGCAAGTTGGCAGCGGTAAGGGCAATTGCTCATGGTTTGCCCGTAGGGGCAGACGAACATCTGGACGAGCCGGCAGGTGTGCCAGGACGGCCCCAGGGTTTGTGTTTTGTCAGCCCTCAACAGGTTCCCAAGCGTTCCGTGCGGACTGTTCAGGGTCGCGCTGCCTTATTGCATTCTCTGGCTCATATTGAGTTCAATGCCATCAATCTGGCTCTGGACGTGTTGTGGCGTTATCCAGGTTTGCCGGACTCGTTTTATGCGGGCTGGTTGCAGGTGGCGGTGGAGGAGGCGTTGCATTTTGAGCTGCTAAGCAATCATCTTCAAACACTCGGTGTCTGCTATGGGGACTTGCCCGTCCATGACGGGCTGTGGGAGATGGCTGAGCGAACACGCTTTGATCTGTTGGCGCGTTTGGCCTTAGTGCCGCGCACCCTGGAAGCGCGGGGGCTGGATGCTTGCCCCCTGGTGCATCGTAAGTTACTGGATGCCGGAGATGAAAAAGCGGCTGCGATTATCGCCCTCATTTTGCGTGATGAGGTTGGGCATGTCGCGTTGGGCAATTACTGGTATCGCAAAGTCTGCCAAGAGCAAGGTTTACCTGACTTTGATACCTATGGTCAGTTGGCACAGCGCTATCGCGCGCCACGTTTGCGCGGTCCCTTTAATCGCCAAGCCCGCCTGGAGGCGGGCTTCACGGTCGAGGAAATCGACGAGCTGGAACGGCTGGATGCTGCTTTTAAGAGCGGGTTGCCGACGAGTTAGCTTCCGTATTGGCCTGGGGCAGATTATCCAGCTGTCCAAAGCTGACGATGCGGCCAATATACAGAACGGGGCCTTCTGGTGCACCGCTATTGGAGCCGCCTTTTGCCTCCAGCGTCATTTCAAAAATCTGCTCGTCTTCTACGGTGCCAATCAAAGCAGCGGGTACCGTGATGGGGCGATTGGGATCAATCAAGCCCAAAGAACGGATTTGCGTGCCACGCGGCGTGTGTGTCCACAGTTGTACCGACTGCGTGGCGTTGACTTCGGTGTTGACCTTGGGCACTAGCAAGACATTGCCTTGTGGATCCACCGTAGCAATCCAGGCCGGGGTCGAGGATTGGCCGGGGGCCTGCAAAATGGCAGCTTGACGCGGCTTCATCTCAATAACGTTGATGGGGGGCTCGGAGTTCAGGTTCATGAGCAAGGCAATGACCAGGCCCAGAATCACGATAGCCGCCAAGCCACCTAGCAAAATTGGCATGGGCATGGCAAAGCCAAGGGACTTGCGTTCGCCTTCAACGGGTTCGGGTCTGCGTTTCTGCTCTATCGCCACAGATTCAGGTTCGCTTTTCGCAGACTTTTTCTTCTCTGCCACTGGGGGCGCACCTGTCGGCGCTGGATCGGGTGCGGCAGTAGCGGCTTTTGTGGCTGGGTCAGAGTCGGCGCGTAGCAAGGTGGGGAAGGGCGGCGTGTGATCGTCTGCCTTGCTGCTCGGGTTAGTGTTGTTGTCTGACCAGCGAGGTTCAGTGCGAGTGGCAGTTTGCGTTTGAGCCGCGCTGGTCTTTATGCCGGGTTCCTGACGTTCCGACTTGATGGCTGGAGTGCTTGCACTGGCGTTGTTGGCGCTGTCAGGCTTGGATGACTCGTCAGCGCCAGTGGCTGTGTTGCCAGCCTGGTGACGTGCAGCAGGTGGTGGCAAGCCCAAGGTGTGGTGGATATGGGCCAGGCTAGTGGGCGCGGGCAATGTTGGGGGCAGGCAGTCCACCAGTTCCAGCCAGGCATGTTCCCAAGCCAATGCCAGACGCGCGGCCTGATCATTTTGCTGCATCAGGCTATGGGCTTGAACCAGCTCATGTTGGCTGAGCAGACCCAGGGTGTACTCGCCAATCATCACGGCGTGACGTGGGTCGTTGATATTGCCTTCATTGATCAGGGGAGTGAGCTGCTGCAAGCCATGTTGGACCACCGCGCGTAATTGGGCGGGAGAGCGGTTCAGTTGAGGGCCCAGTTGTTCGTAACTGTTGCCGTGCAGGTAAGCATGGATCATGGCACGTTGACTGGTGCCATCGAGCTTGCCCAAGGCAGGGATAAAACGTTGTCCAGCTTGTGGCTTGATGGCGGGCAGGGCGTAATGGTTGTCGCCGCTTTGCGTGCGTTGACGCAGTCGAGCCAGCAGCCTGAAGCGCAGAATGCTGTAAATCCAGGCGCGTCCTTCGCCCAGGTCTGGGTCATAGCCGGCGGCATTCTTCCACAACAAGACAAAGCTATCGCGCAGAACTTCTTCGGCATCAATACGGCGGCCCAATACGGCCTGGCCTAAGGCCAGCATCAAGGGCGCTTCCTGGCTGTACAGCACATCCAGCGCCTGGCTGTCTTGTGCGGCTAGCTGATCCAGGGAAGAAGAATACGAAAAAGAAGAAGACGGCATGGATGGGTTTTGCACGGTAAAGGGATTCAAGAGCCATATGTCCGCTATCAGACGCTGTTTTTGTTTTGTTTGCGCCTGTTTCAGACAAGCAGGTATTGTATGCCTTTCGCTGAGGGCTTGAAGGTAACAAAGTGCTGGATTGCCAGCATTTTCTTTGCAGTGGCAGGACGTGAATTTCCCCATCTGCAGCACTGGAGGCTTGATGGCTGACGCCTTTGCTGCCGCTACTGTGGTGTGCAGACCAATAATCAGCCCAACAAGCACGCCGACGGCAGGGTCTTGGCAGGGGTGGCGAGTGTAAAAGGCTATACTGCTTGGCTAGGTGCTGCCTGGTTGTTGTTGGTGATTAGTCAGGTAGCGGGCCTCTTTTCTGTATTCGTATCAAGGGCATAGCAGGAGCCTGCCTGCCAGTGGAAAGTATCGTTTGCTTGTCCCGCCTTGATTTCAGCGTTGTGCTGTAACTTATTTTTAAGCTGTCTGCGGTTCTTCGGCCTTGTGCTGGTGGACTCGGGCCTGTTGCGTGTGCCTCCTCGTCCTGAAGTGCTTGATGGTGTCTCCGGTGGTCTGAGCACCCTGAAATCCTTATTTCCTTACGTTTGGCGATTCAAGACTCGTGTGGTCTTGGCCTTGTCCTGTTTGCTGCTGGCGAAAGTCGCTACAGTGATGATGCCGATTTACCTAAAGCGGGTGATCGATGCCTTGAGTCTACCTGCGACCGCGCTGATGCTGCCGGTAGCCGCGTTGTTGGGATATGGTGCTGTGCGTCTGGCCTCCAGCGCTTTGGGTGAAATACGGGATGCCTTGTTTGCGCGAGTCACGCAAGGTTCGGTGCGCCTGATTGCGAACCACGTTTTTCGCCATTTGCTCGATCTGTCCTTGCGCTTTCATACCGAACGTCAAACGGGTGGTTTGAGCCGGGACATTGAACGGGGCACCAAAGGCGTCAGCTTTTTGCTGAATTTCCTGGTCTTCAATATTTTGCCGACCTTACTGGAAATTGCTCTGGTCTGTGGGATCTTGCTTTGGCGTTACGACTGGGTCTTTGCGGCGGTGACCCTGGGGACGATTGCTGCCTATATTGTGTTTACCTTGCTGGTGACAGAGCGGCGCATGCGTTATCGGCGCGCCATGAATGACTTGGATAGTCGTGCCAATTCGCGCGCAATTGACGCCTTGCTCAATTATGAGACAGTCAAATACTTCGGTAACGAGGACTACGAGATCAATCGCTACGACCAGAATATGGGCCAGTGGGTTCATGCTGCCGTGCGCAATCAGGTATCGCTGAATCTGCTCAATATCGGTCAGGCCTCGATTATCAGTGTTGGGGTGACAGCCTTGCTGTTCATGTCGGCGCAAGGTGTGCTGGCCGGAACCATGACGGTCGGTGACGTTGTGCTGGTGTCCGCCTTCCTGACTCAGCTTTATGCGCCTTTGAACTTTCTGGGCTTTGTTTACCGCGAGATCAAGAATTCCCTGGCCGATATGGAGCGCCTGTTCTCCTTGCTGCGTCGCAAGCAGGAAGTGAAAGATGCGCCGAATGCTCAGGTCTTGTCCTGTGAGCAGGCGGGCGTGCGTTTTGAGAACGTCAGCTTCGCCTATGACAGCCGCCGCAAGGTCATCCAGAACCTGAGTTTCGAGATCCCCGCAGGCAAGACCGTTGCGGTAGTTGGGTCTTCGGGCGCCGGTAAGTCCACTTTGTCGCGCTTGCTGTTCCGTTTCTACGATGTGACGGAAGGCCGAATCCTGTTTAATGGTCGTGAGCTGCATGAGTGGACGCAGGACAGCTTGCGTCGTCATATCGGTATCGTTCCCCAGGACACAGTCCTGTTCAACGATACGATTTTGCACAATATTGCTTATGGCCGTCCTGACGCCAGCACAGAGCAAATCGTGGCCGCGGCCCGCGCCGCCAGTATCCACGACTTCATCGAAAGCCTGCCCGATGGTTATGACACGGTTGTGGGCGAACGTGGCTTGAAGTTGTCCGGGGGCGAAAAACAGCGGGTGGCCATTGCTCGCACCTTGCTGAAGAATCCGCCGGTGCTGATTCTGGATGAGGCCACCAGTGCGCTGGATACCCGCACGGAACGGGCGATTCAGGCGGAGTTGAACGAGATTGCACGCGAGCGCACGACCTTGATCATTGCCCACCGTCTGTCCACGATTACAGACGCGGATTTGATTCTGGTTCTGGAGCGTGGGCAGATCGTGGAGCAGGGCACACACAGCGAACTTTTAGCCCTGGATGGCACCTATGCCCGTATGTGGAATATCCAGCAAAGTCTGCAGGGATAATTTGACCATATAGTACCAAAGCAGTACTATATAGTTCTACGACCTGTTCAGAGAGAAGGAATGCTGCGAATCAGTAAAATCATTGATTACGGCACTTTAGTGCTGACACACATGGCTGGCGATCCAGACCGTGTGTTCAGTGCGTCTGACTTGGCCGCCATCCTGGGTTTGGGCCAACCAACTGTCAGCAAGGTGCTTAAACTGCTGGGCCAGCACGAGCTGGTGATCAGTAGCCGAGGCGCACGCGGAGGGTATGTATTGGGCCGCCCCGCCAAACAGATAAGTGTAGCGCAGATTATTGATGCACTGGAAGATCAACCCTTTGGCTTGACTGAATGTGTTGCCACTCCTGGAGCCTGTTCCGTGGAGTCAGATTGCCATATACGCAGTAATTGGCAGCGTATCAACGATATTGTCCGTCGCACCTTGGAAGAGGTCAGTGTTGCAGACATGATACGTGTGCCCGTTAATGAATTTCCCCTGACACACAAGCCGGGTCCCGAATTGAAAAACAGAAACAAGGCGAGCACCTCCAACGTGGAGTTAACCGAATGAGTACCGTCAACGAACATCTGGACACCTTCCTCGATCGTGATTACGAGGCAGGCTTTGTCACCGACATCGAGTCTGAAACCATACCGAAAGGTCTGAACGAAGACGTCATCCGTTTCCTGTCCGCGAAAAAACGCGAGCCGGAGTTCATGCTGGAATGGCGCCTGGCTGCCTACCGCCAGTGGCTGACCATGAAATACCCCAAGTGGTCGATTGTGGAATATCCACCGATCGATTTTCAGGACATCAGCTATTACTCCGCGCCCAAGAGCAAGGCCGACGGCCCCAAGAGCCTGGACGAGGTGGATCCTGAGTTGTTGCGCACCTATGAAAAACTGGGTGTGCCTTTGCACGAACGCGCTCGTCTGGCCGGTGTGGCCGTGGACGCCGTGTTTGATTCCGTCTCGGTTGCCACCACTTTCCGTAAAGAGCTGGAAGAAGTCGGTGTGATCTTCTGTTCCTTTTCCGAAGCCGTGCGTGAGTACCCGGAGTTGGTACAGAAATACCTGGGTACGGTAGTCCCTCCTAGCGATAACTTCTACGCCGCTCTGAACTCGGCGGTGTTTTCCGATGGTTCCTTTGTGTACATCCCCAAAGGCGTACGTTGCCCCATGGAGCTGTCCACCTACTTCCGTATCAATGCGCGCGATACCGGTCAGTTCGAGCGCACCCTGATCATCGCGGAAGAGGGGGCTTCGGTCAGCTATCTGGAAGGCTGTACGGCGCCGATGCGTGATGAAAACCAATTGCACGCAGCGGTCGTGGAGCTGGTCGCCTTGGACGACGCCAAGATCAAGTACTCCACCGTACAAAACTGGTACCCCGGTGATAAGGACGGCGTAGGCGGTATTTATAACTTCGTCACCAAGCGTGGCGAATGCCGTGGTGCACGCTCGCACATCTCCTGGACGCAGGTTGAAACCGGCTCGGCCATTACCTGGAAATACCCCAGCGTGGTCTTGCGTGGTGATGACTCTCAAGGCGAGTTTTATTCGGTCGCCCTGAGCAACCATCGCCAACAAGCCGATACTGGCACCAAGATGATTCATATGGGTCGCAATACCCGTAGCACGATTATCTCCAAGGGGATTTCGGCGGGCCAAGGTATCAATACCTATCGCGGCCTGGTTCGTATTACTCCCAAGGCAGAAAACGCCCGCAATTACACCCAGTGTGATTCGCTGCTGATTGGCAAGCGCTGTGCTGCACATACCTTCCCAACCATGGAAGTGCAGAACCCCAGCGCCAGTGTGGAACACGAAGCAACGGCTTCGCGCATTGGCGAGGACCAGCTCTTTTATGCCATGCAGCGCGGCCTGACTGCCGAAGACGCCGTCTCCATGATCGTGAACGGCTTTTGTAAAGAAGTGATTAAAGAATTGCCCATGGAGTTTGCGGTCGAAGCACAGAATTTGCTCGGCGTCAGCTTGGAAGGCAGTGTAGGTTAAGGAGAATAGTGAAATGCTGACGATTAAAGATTTGCGCGCTTCGGTTGAAGATAAACCTATCCTTAAAGGTCTGAATCTTCAGATCAATCCCGGCGAAGTCCACGCCATCATGGGCCCGAACGGCTCGGGCAAGAGCACCTTGTCCCAGGTGCTGGCTGGCCGTGAAGACTACACCGTTGAAGGCGGTTCGGTAGATTGGCTGGGTCAAGACCTGCTGGAAATGAAGATCGAAGACCGTGCCCGTTCCGGCCTGTTCCTGGCATTCCAGTACCCCATTGAAATTCCCGGTGTCTCCAACGCCTATTTCCTGCGTGCTTCCGTGAACGCCGTGCGCCGTCATCAGGGCTTGCCTGAGCTGGACGCCATGGACTTCCTCAAGCGCGTTAAAGAGGAAATGAAGATTGTTGGGATGCGTGAAGAGTTTCTGTACCGCTCCGTGAACGAGGGTTTCTCCGGCGGTGAAAAGAAACGCAACGAAGTTTTGCAAATGAGCCTGCTCGAACCCAAGCTGGCCATTCTGGACGAAACCGACTCCGGTCTGGATATTGACGCTTTGCGTGTGGTCGCTGATGGCGTGAACCGTCTGCGTTCCCCCGAGCGCTCCTTGCTGGTGATCACTCACTACCAACGTCTGCTGGACTACATCGTGCCTGACTTTGTGCACGTGTTGGCGGGCGGTCAGATTATCCGTTCCGGTGGCCGTGAATTGGCTTTGGAGCTGGAAGAACGTGGCTACGGTTGGGTGCTGGAACAAGCCGCCGCCGAACAAAAAGCCAAGGGAGCTGCGGTATGAGTCTGCCAGATTGGGTCAACAGCTTTGCCGCTCAGGCTGCACAAGCACCTGGGGCCGGTCTGCCATGGCTAAGCGCTATGCGTCAGCGCGCTCTGGATCGTTTTGCACAAGAAGGCTGGCCAACCACGCGTATTGAAGCCTGGCATCACACCTCTTTGGCTTTGCTGGAACAACAACGCTTTGCGCCTCAGAAATCGGCTTCGGCTGCTGAGAGGGTGGCCGCAGTGCGCCAGAACGAAGACGGGTATTTCCTGGTCTTTGTGGATGGTCATTACGACGCGTCCTTGTCGCACCTGAGTCAATTGCCTGCGGGCGTGCGCTTGTCGTCGCTCAGCGCCTGTCTGCAACAAGAGGCGGACTGGCTGGAGCAAGCTTACGGGGATGAATCCCGGGGGGCTTCCACTGCTGCCTTGAACCTGGCCTTGGCCCAGGACGGTGCTGCGCTGCATGTGGCTGCTGGTCAACATCTGGAGCAGCCTGTCCATTTGGTGTTTGTACGCACGCAAGGGGGCAGCGCCAGTTTCACGCGTAACCTGATTTCCTTGGAATCCGGTGCCAGTGCAACCGTCGTGGAGCACTATCTGGGTGAGGAAGGGACTGACGCTTCCCTGAGCAGCGTGGTGACTCGTCTGAACGTGTCCCCCGATGCCAACCTGACGCACATGAAGTTGCAGCAGGAAGCCCCGCAGGACTTCCATCTGGCCGCTATTGATGTTCAGCAAGGCCGTGGTTCGGTATTTAACTCGCATTCCCTGTCGTTTGGTGCTCGTATTGCCCGTAACGATATTGCTACCGTGTTCAATGGTGAGCGCTGCGAAACCTTGTTCAATGGTTTGTACTATGTAGACGGTCGCCGTCATGTAGATCACAACACCATCATTGACCATGCCCAGCCTAACTGCCAAAGCCGTGAGTTCTACCGCGGTATTCTGGCCGACACCGCTCGCGGCGTATTTAGTGGTCGCATTCTGGTTGGCAAGGGCGCTGACGGTACGGATTCGGTGCAACGCTCGGACAGTTTGCTCTTGTCCAAGATGGCACGTGCGGACTCCCGCCCCGAGCTGGAAATCTATGCGGATGACGTCAAGTGCGCACATGGTGCCACGGTGGGTCAACTGGATGCGGACAGCCTGTTTTACCTGCGTTCGCGCGGTATGACGATGGAAGATGCTCGCAATATGCTGATCTACGCGTTTGCGGCCCAGTCTTTGGAGCGTATCGCTTCCGAGAGTCTGCGTAGCCGTGCCACGGTTGGTATCAATGCTTTGTTGCCCGGCGGTCTTGCCCTTGGAGAGCTTGCATGAATGCGCCTATGCCCGTAACTGCTGCTGGTTTGCTGAATCACCGCGAGGATTTCCCTATCCTGGCCCGCCCCATCCGGGGCCAACGCCTGTCCTATCTGGATAACGGGGCGACGACGCAAAAGCCGCGCTCGGTCATTGAAGCCGAGGCGCGATTCTATGAGCAGTCCAATGCCAACATCCACCGTGGTGTGCATTGGCTATCTCAGCATGCTACTGAGCTGTACGATCAGGCCAGAAGCACAGTGCGGGCATTTCTGAATGCCGCGCGCGACGAAGAAATTGTGTTTACGCGTGGCACCACAGAATCCATCAATCTGGTGGCGTATAGCTGGGGCATGGACAACCTGAAAGCAGGCGATGAAATCTTGCTGACAGGCTTGGAGCATCACTCCAATATCGTGCCTTGGCAATTGGTTGCACAACGTACCGGTGCCATCATTCGCGTGGTGCCCGTGCTGGACAATGGCGAGCTGGATCAGGAAGCGTTCAAGCAATTGCTCAATGAAAAAACCCGCTTGTTGGCCGTGGGGCATGTGTCCAATGCCTTGGGTACGATCAATCCCATCGCTGACATGACCCGTCAGGCGCATGCCGTCGGTGCCAAGGTACTGGTGGATGGTGCTCAATCCGTTCCCCACGGTGTGGTGGACGTGCAGGCTCTGGATGCTGACTTCTACACGTTCTCGGCACACAAACTGTACGGCCCCACGGGTATGGGCGCTTTGTACGTACGCTACGAGATTCTGGACAGCATGTCACCTTGGATGGGTGGCGGAGACATGATCACCACCGTCAGTTTCGAGCAAAGCAATTACGCGCCGGTTCCACAGCGCTTTGAGGCAGGTACACCCAATATCGCGGGCGCCATCACTATGGCAGCTGCCATGGATTATTTGATGGGTATAGGTATGCAGCGTATTGCCGACCACGAGGCGCTATTGCTGGAGTATGCGACCGACGCTTTGTTGGCCATGCCGGGTATCCGTATTGTCGGTACGGCCGCACACAAGGCAGGCATTGTGTCCTTCTTGGTCGATGGCATTCACCCACACGATCTGGGCACCATCCTGGACATGGACGGCGTTGCCGTGCGTGCTGGTCATCACTGTGCCATGCCCTTGATGACACGTTTTGGCATTCCGGGCACGGCCCGTGCCTCCTTTGCCTTGTATAACGATTACGCAGACATTGATGCTTTGCTGGCTAGCCTGCGCAAAGCTCAGAAACTATTTGGAGTTGGCTAAATGAGCCAGGATTTCAACGGGCTGCGCGAGCTCTATCAAGAGGTCATTTTTGACCATAATCGCAGCCCGCGTAACTTTGAAGTAATAGAAAACGCCAGCCATTTTGCCAATGGCCACAATCCTTTGTGCGGGGATCAACTGGCTGTTTACGCGGTCGTGGAAGACGGCATTGTGCAGAAAGTCAGCTTTGTGGGGCATGGCTGCGCTATTTCCAAAGCCTCGGCATCCTTGATGACCGAAGCGGTGAAGGGCCTGAGTCTGGCCGAGTTTGAGTCTCTCTTTCAAGATATGCACGCCATGCTGACAGAGGCCCATCCCGATCGAGATCTGGGCAAGTTGGAAGTGTTGTCGGGTGTGCGTGAATTCCCCGCACGGGTTAAATGTGCCACTTTGGCCTGGCATACCCTGCATAACGCCATCAATCAGGCCAAAGAAACCGCGCAAACCGAATAAAGGCGCAAGCAAGTCATGAGCTACTTTGAACGACATGATGTGCTGGTCAGCCGGGACTGTCCGGCTGTCAGTATCCCTTACGGTGCTCCCGTTACGATCGAGGCGGGTTGTACAGCAACGATTACCCAGAAGCTGGGTGGCAGCTATACCGTGATGGTAGAGGGCAACCTTTACCGGATTGAAGGTGTCGATGCCGATGCGCTGGGCTTCGAGTCTCAGGATAAACCCGAGGTTTTTGTACCCGAGCTGCCTCTGAGCGAAAAAACCATTGAAGACGCTGCCTGGATTGTGCTTGCCAGCGTGTACGATCCGGAAATCCCGGTCGATATCGTTAATCTGGGTCTGGTGTACGCCTGTCATGTAAACCAGACTGGGCCGGAAACGTTCTCCATCACTATGGACATGACGCTGACGGCTCCGGGTTGCGGTATGGGCACCATGATTGCGGACGAAGCCCGCTACAAGCTGGAGACCATCCAGGGCGTAGAGAAAGCGGTGGTGGAGCTGGTTTGGGATCCTCCTTGGAGCCGGGAACGTATGAGTGAATCAGCCCGCTTGCAATTAGGGATGCTGTAGTAGAAAAGCCTGCGGTTAGCAGGCTTTTTCGATGTGGGTGTTGGGCATCCCTAGCCTGGCTCCTTTGGAGACCGCGTGATAGACGGCCTCGTTGCGGTTGTGTACGTTCATCCGCATATACAGGGTTTCAGCATGCGCTTTGGCTGTAGCCGATGAAATATTCAACTGCCGGGCCACGCCCTTGATGGTCATGCCGCGTGCCAATAGCACCAGCACTTCATACTGGCGCGGCGTCAGGCCCAGCAGCCGTGCTTCGTCAAGATGGTTTGTTTCAGGATCGGCGGGTGGCCAGCGTATGGGCTCGTAGGATGTAATCAGCTTGTCGGGATGGGCTTGGAACGGCGATGGACTCGATGGCGGGGTTACAGGCGTGGCCATTGCCGTCGTTTGATGCTGGGGCGCAGGCGATGGAAAACAGGAGCCGCCGGCCAACACCAGATTGATCGAAGCCGCCATTAATTCCGGTGTGGCGGTCTTGAGCAAATGTCCCATAACGCCGGCAGGCATGTCTTGAAGCGCAGGCAAGGCGTAGTGGGACTCGGCTATCAGGAGTACGGCGCTGGGTTGCAGGCTGCGGTGCGCATCAGCCAGCAGCTTCAAACAGGCCTTGGCCGATGGCACCGACAATAGCAGCAGCTCACAACATCGTGTCTGCAGACCGGTTTCCATTGATTCGTAGTCCATGCTGAGCAGTTCCGCGCTGGGCAGGGTGTCTGCCAGCAGCCGTACGATACCCAACCTGAATAAGGTGTGTGGCTCCACGATGATAATTGTTGTCATTTTATGTCTCCCTCGCTGCGTCATAGGCTCTATGTCATTACGTTGAATAAGCCTTTTGTTGGTTGGATTGCATGTGTCATTGTCTTTGGTAGTTATGGGTATTTTCTTTTCTTGTTTCCTGTTGGCAGCCTAATTATCAGGTGGCTAGCCGCATTCAGAACTGACGAATTATGTGAAATTGTTAATCATTGTTGGTTTCCGTTAAATTTTGATGTTTTAAACGTCATGCTGTGCCGAAAAGCTCGGATTAGGTATCTAGAAAGCCTTATAAACTCGGGTTACTCCTATGCTCCATAATCCCTAAACCGCTTACATATCAATAGCTTGGGTGTTGTCAGCGGCGCCTACTATATAACATATTGCCGCTGACATTTGGCTTACATTAGCCGGTTAGTGCTGGTTGACATACGCATTGTTGAAGTTGCCCGTCTGGGTGACGGTGCTGTTGTGGCTCAGGCCGCTTTGCACCACTTGAGCGCGGTTGCCCCAACCGTTCTGCATTACCGACGAGTCCAGGTTGAAACCGACCTGGGTAACCACGGCCTTGTTATAGCCGCCGCCCTGGCTGATGTAGGAATCGTTGCCGATGCCTGCTTGGGAGTTGTAGGCGTCATTACCCAAACCACTTTGGATGATGTTGCTATCGTTGCTGTAGCCGGTCTGTTCAGTAACGGCTTTGTTATGCGAGCCGATCTGAACAATACTGGCGTGCAGGCGATCCGAATTGCCCCACCACGTGCCGGTTTGGCTGATAGTGGCATCATTTTTGTGGCCACCGCCCTGGACGATGGAGGCGTTCGAGTTGGAGACATTCCACTGATCGATCACGCCTTTGTCGTACTTGCCGCTGTCGGTGATGCTGGCGGTCGAGCTCATGCTTTTGTATTGATTGATGTACGCATCTCCCTTGTACCCCGACTGGGTAATGAAGGCGTTGACATGGCTGCTGTTGTCTTGCTCGATGACCGAGTCGTTACGCGCGCCGCTGTCGTTGATGACAGCCAGTGCGTCACGGGTTCGGTATTGATTGACATAGGCATCGCCCATTTGTCCCGTTTGGTTTACCCAGGCCTGGTCACCGGTGCTGCGGACTTGTTCCACAACCGCCTTGTTGTCCGAGCGTAATTGCTTGATGCCGATTTGCGAACCGTTGGCCTGCCATTGGCTGGCAAAGGCGTCGTTGCGGTTGCGTGACTGGGTGATGGTGATCGTGGAGTTGCCGCCGCTGCGGCTTTGTTCCACCACGGCCTTGTTGTCGTTGCCGTTGATGACCTTCACGGTGGTGCGAACCGTACCGTTATCCCATTGGTTGATGTAATCGTCGTTGCGGTCTCCATTCACGTCGATGGTCGCGTTGGCGTTGGCGTTGTGGTTTTGAAGAACGACGCCTTTGTTGAAATTGCCGGTCTGCGTCACGGTGGCGTTGTCAGCCAGCGCCAGTGTGGGCAGGGCCAGCGCGGTGCCCAGGGCAATAGCTAATGTGGACAGTTTGCCGTTCATATACTTCTCCTCAGTGCATGTTGAAGACCGTTGTTAGGAAAGAGAGCGGTGGCCGGTCTTCTCGGAACCACCGCGCTGTCTGCTCGTGTTCAACTGCCGGTAACTGGAGCGGTCTGCACCTCATCGCTTGTGGCCTCATTGGCTTGCGCGGCCTCAGGATTGGTCACAGCGGTCTGGGTGCGCAGGCTGCGATAGGTTTCGTTTTGCTTCATGTAGTTCTGCACGATGGGGTTGTTACGGTCGGCCTCGTTTCGCAGTCGCCATTGGCCTTCCCTCATGCCTTGCACGATCAGATGCACCACTGCCGATTCAATGGCCTCTTTGACCGAGAGCTGGGCCGGTTCGTTGTTGGTTACGCCGGCCTCGATTTCCAGCAGGTCTTTGAAGTTCACGAACTTGTAGACGCTGGGCCGGACTTCGTAGGAAAAGATGGTCTTGGTGGTGGACACGCTTTGCAAAATGTTGCCGGTGCGCACGTCGATGGCTCGCAGGTTGACCGTGACTTGGTCAACCCGATACTGGGTAGACAGGCCTACGCCCAGAAAGCGCGCGCCCGCGCCGCCTGTGCGCACATTGCTTTCATAGGAGATGATGCCTCCGTCCATCATGATTTCGGCCGGGGCTAGCGGCGGGATGTTGATGGCGGTGCGCTGGCCGTTTTCCTGCGATCCGTCTAGGGCGCGCACGATGCGCCGCTCGGTCAGCAGTTCCTGCAGGCTTTCGCGCTCGACCGGAGTGAACCAGCGCGAGTCACGCAAGGCTTTGACCAGCAGGGCGGCGGCTCCCTGGGTGACTGAGGTGGAAAAGGAGCTGTCCGGATTGGGCTTGTATTGGCCGGTCTGGTCACGAAACCCATAGACGGCCACGGTCAGGCGCTGGGCGGGCGCGGGCAGCTCCAGCAGATCGTGCGTGGCTGGCGAGGCGGGCGTCAGGTAGGCAGAGCCTTTGACTTCGGCCGGGGTGGAGGGGACGGCGCAGGCAGCCAGGGCCGAGGTCAGGGCCAGCACGCTTAACAGGCGCGTTGGGCGCGCGTTCAGGACGGTCACTGTGCTCATCATGGTTGCATCACTCGGAAAGTAGTGGAAGCGCCGGTGATCCGGTCCGTGGTGGTGATCGTCAGTGCTCCGCCGCCGATATCGACGACGCTGACAGTAAAGCTGCCGGTCTCGAAGGTGCCGGGTACGAATTTGCCGTTGCTGTCCACAAACTGCGAGGACGCGGCCGAGGCCAGGCGACTGAGTACCGAGCGCTCCAACTGATCGTTGAAGTCCTGAAAGGGTGTGCGCTGCTCAAAGGACGAGCCCAGGTCTTCGGCTTCGGGGTCCGTGTGCTTGTTGGTGACCTGGGCCGAGTTCAGTAGCCATTGCCCATTGAGCGGGCTGCCGCCGAAATTCGGATTGACGGGGGTATATATCAGTTCGGTTGCATGGACGGGAGCAAAGAGCGCACCGGTCAGCAGAACAGAGGCAAGGGGCAGGAAAGTCTTCACGTTATGTCTCTCTTATTAAAGTTCGTCCGGAGCAAGGTCCGGGTTGTTGGTGAGTACGCGTTCGATTTCGCTTTTATTGACGTTTTCCAGAACAAGATCCACGGCCCGCTCACTGGCCTTCTTTGTGCCGGAACGCGCGGGCGTGAGAAAAGCGTGATACATGCGCTGGCGACGGTATTCGACCCAGATCTCGCTACCCCAGCGGGCCGACGGGCGCTCCACCACCGTCAGGGTGAAGGGGCTGGCCCCGGTCAGCTCGCGCCAGCGATTGCTGAAGTAGCGGTAAAAGTCTTGTCCTTGCACCGTTACGGTGCGGTTGATGACGATGCCCGCGAGCGGATCGTCAAACAGGTTCTTGCGAACCACTTCAGCCTGCCGGATGGCTTCCATGAAGTTGGCCGGTTTGGGCTTGCTGGTATCTCTGCCTGGTTGTGCGGCGGCGCTGCTCATGACACACAGCATTGCCAGCAGCACGGCCCCTTGTTGGTATGGTTTTGTCATTGCAGCACCTGTTGTTCCTTCGCCTTACGGCTTGATACATCGGCGTTACTGACTATGGTAGAGACGGCCATCTGCAATTACATGAGCCGCATTTCCTAGGCTGTTTGCCCTTGTGCAGGGTTGTTTTTGCGTCGGTACTATTGATTCGGCGTAGGCTGTTTGGGGTAGGCGCGCGGACGAAAGATCAGCGGTGTCAGTGGTTTTCCGTCGTAGGTGCCGGTTGCCTGCTGCATGGGCAGCGGATTGGCTGCTTCCACATGCTGTACCGCGCCGTCCTGGGCGTTGTAGAGCACGACGATGCGGCTGTGGCGCACGGTATCGATCTGTTCGTGATCAAAATGCGGCAGGGGGGGCTGCTTGGCGCGATGCAAGCGGCTGCGTTGGCGGTACAGAGCCTGGCGCAGGTGGCGCTGCTGGCGCTGCTGGCGTCGCCAGCGTGACCAGGCCAACAGCAGCAGGCCGTTGGTCAGCAGAACCGCCCCGTAGAACAGAAAGGTGGTCAGGGTCGGGAAGATCGGGTCTATCTGTTCGTAGCCAGCTTTGTCCATGGTGTGACCGATCAATAGGAGCAAGCCTTTGGCGATCAGGTAACTGAAGACGAACCAGCCGGCGATGGTCAGTAGACGGTCTATCCAGCGAGTGATGGGATGGCGTTGGGTCGTGATGATCATGACAGCTCCTTGATACCCCGGTCGGGGCTGCTCCAGCGGGCGCGTTTGCGACGCAGGCGCAGCATGACCATGGGGAAACTCCACAGCGTGGTTAAGAAATTGATCAACCAGTAGACAAATGGGTACCAGATGATCCAGAACATCGACAGGGGCAGATCGGGCTCGTAGCGACGGTCGATCCAGATGCTGACGGCGAACTGCAGCAGGCACATGCCGGCCAGCACCATACCGGTGAACGAGGGTGGGAACAGGCCGTCGATCTGGGTGGCCGCAGGCAAGTGGAGCACTTGTCCAAGCAACCAAACCAGCATCGCCACGCCCAGGGCGAAACTCCATAAGGTCGAGCACAGGTATTCCAGAGTCAGGGGCCACATGTCGCGGTTTTCCCAGCGCAGTACTTGCGGGGTGTATTTCAGGAAGGTTTCCGCCCCGCCCTGAGCCCAGCGCAAACGTTGCTTGAACAGGCCTTTCAGTGTTTCGGGCATCAGCACCCAGCACAGGGCGCGCGGCTCATAGAACACCTGCCAGCCGGCCAACTGCAACTTCCAGGTCACATCGATGTCCTCGGTGATCATGTCCAGACTCCAGTAGTCCACTTCGTCCAAGGCCTGGCGACGAAAGCCTGCGATCACGCCGGAAATCGTGAAGATTTTTCCGTAGACGCGCTGCGTGCGCTTGATCAGCCCGATGATCGAGGAGAACTCGCCAACCTGGATGCGGCCGATCAGGGTGGAGCGCGTGCGGATGCGCGGATTGCCGGTAGTGGCACCGACTTCCGGGTTGTGCAGCATGGGGGCGACCAGGTAATTGACGCCTTCCGGGTCCAGGTAAGCATCGCCGTCTATACACACGAAGTAATCGCCGCTGGCGCTCATGGCTCCCATGCGCAGGGCCAGTGCCTTGCCCTGGTTCTGAGCCAGGTGGATGACGCGCAGCTTGTCGTGCTCCTCGCTCAGTTCATTGAGCACTTGGGCGGTGCGATCGCTGGAGCCGTCGTTGATGGCGATGACTTCGATGTTGGGATAGACCTGATTCAGCGCGGACAGGATGGTAGAGCGGGCGTTGGCCTGTTCGTTAAAGCAAGGGATCAGGATGCTGACCAGCGGCATGCCTTCCAGTTCGGGTGGGGCGTGTGGTTTATAGGTCCAGCGGCGTTCATGCTGGAACCAGAAGATCAAGCCACCGCCTATCCATATGCCCGACATGAACAGCGGGTACATGAAGATGAAGTAGAGCAGTAGGTGGCTGGTCAGGGCGACGGTGATTCCCAGAGGAATTCCGACAATCAGGCACAGGGCCAATAGGGCGATCAGTCGTTCAATCATTTTTTGTTGGATACCATTCAATCGTGATTTCCGGACGAATCACGTTCATCTTGGGCTGATTGTTGACAAAGTCGTCTGGGTAATAGCCGACATGTCGCGCCCCTCTTGCCGTCAGTGCATTGAGCCAGCCGGCCACCAGATGGGAGTCCAGCGGACGGGATGGCTGACCTTGGCCGGGCCAATCGACGGATTGCACTTCGAACACGGTGCGGCGCAGGCCTTCTGGGTGGCTGGCCACCTTATCGACCAGCTCGTTCAGCCAGGTCACGGCATGCTGATCGTGGATGTCTTCCATGCGGGGCATGGCCATCACGGCAGTCCAGTCGTAGGCTTGCAGAAAATCGTTCAGGTTCTGGGCAAACCACTGTTCGCTCTGGGCCTGCAGAACCGGTAGGGCGTACATATTGCGGGCCGTACTGATCTGCGGGCCGCGCTGCTTGCGTACCCGATCAGCCAGTTCCTGGGTCAAGTCGATCAGGGCTTGTGATTTAAAGCGCGTCCAGCGCTCAAACTGCTCGGGATTGGCTCGTATCGTCCCGATGTCCCTGCCAAAGCCGGCTTTTTCGTAGGCGTCCAGGGCGGCGGGCGAGGCATCCTCAAAGTCGGTCAGCGTGGCATCGTCATGGAATACGACACCAAAGAAGATGGCGCTGCGTCCCAGATCTTCGTACAGATCGCCCATGATCTGGCGGGTGCGCGGGTCAAAGGGGGACAGGCGGCGGTAGCCTTGTGTGGGCAGGGAAGGCGGGCTGCCGTCGGCATGCCATTGCAGTACGTGTTGCGCCGGCTCGGACGTATCGATGGCCAGCACGGGCATCCATGCAAAGACATTGACGTGGGCACGCGAACTTAATTGCCAGGCTGTGCGGTTGAACAGGTCGGCGCGCATGGGCAGGTGGCGGTTGGGAAAGTAGACCGAGCGCACCAGGCCATCGCCTGTGGGGTCGGCGAAGGCTTGCAGATAGACACTACGTGGTTTCAGGTCTGCGATGCGTTGCACCAGGGCGCTCAAGTTGCGTTCCATTTGCGCCGGATCGGGGTCGTACACATAATCCAGATCCACATGCACCACGCGTTCGGCCTGACGGTCTTCACGGGCAGTGATAAAGCCTGCAAAGGTGCTGATGTCCGGGTCGTTATCCACCAGATAGCGTGGCATATTCATCAGGTCGTGGACGTTGGCCACGCCGTCGGTCAGCGTCAGGGCCATCTGATAGCCTTCTTGCTCCAGAATTTGCAGGCCCAGGCCGCTGATCCGGCCATAGGGCCAGACCCAGACGCGCGGCGGCTTACCGGCGTGCTGTTTGACGCGGGCACTGATGGCGCGCACATCCTCGCGAAAGCGGGCGGTGTACTCGGCATCGGTCTCGTAGCGTTTCTGATCGGTCAGGTAGCGATGCGCGGCAGCCACCGGCTGGATATTGCCTTGTGGGTTGGCGATGGCACCGTAATGCATGTTTTGGGTGTGCGCGCCGATTTCCACCAAACCGGAGTTGGCCATTTCGTCGATTTGCGCCCAGTGCAAAAAGCGCGAACGTTCGGTGGGAAGACCGCCGAAGTCCACTTTTTCGTTGTCGGGGGTGTCCAACCATTTGCCGACCGGGGCCAGCAGCGCAGGCCATTGATAGGCTTTGAGCAGCGGGAACACGCGGGTATAGAAACTTTGATACCCGTCGTCAAATGACAGCAGCACTGCCTTTTCAGGCAGAGGCTCCACACCTTGGCGGGCGCGCATAATTTGCTCTACGCTGACCGGCACATAGTTGTTTTCCTGTAGCCAGGAAAACTGCTGGCGCAGGTGCTCGGTACTGACGCTCAGGTACGCCTGGTTAGGATCGTGGTCCTCCACGTCGTGGTAGGCGATGATGAGCAGCTCGTCATTGCGCCAGGGCTGCTCTTGTTGTTCGAGGCGACGCTGCTCGGGCGGCACATACAGGGCCGGCGGGCTGGCGCTACAGGCCGATAAAAGGGCGCTGAAGGCCACTATCAGAAGGGTCAGGATTCGTGTGCTCATTGTCGTGGCCGCTTAGAATTTGATCTTGAGTTCAACCATGCCGCTGTACTGCTGTTCGCGCTGGCCGTCATAGGGGCGGGACAGGGCCTGCAGGCGCAGGCCGACTTCCAGATTGCGGTCGTGCTGGTAGTTCAGTTCGTAGGCGACCGAACCTACGGCACCACTGCCATAGCCGCTTTGGTGATGTAGGCCCACACCCAGTGTCAGGGCCTGGGTCAGGCGCTCGTCGTAGTGTTGGTAAATCAGGTGCTCCAGACGTAGGGCAGGCACAGCCATGTATTCGCGCCGTGGGCTGTAGTAGGGTCTGTCTTGGTCTTTGTTGCCGGAAGCCCATAGCTCCAGCTGGGCGTCGGCCTTGATGCGCGGGCTGGTGTAGATGCGTTGGTTACCTGTGATCTGCAGGCTTTGACGTACGTTGTTGTCAGAGAATTTTGTCCCGGTGTAGGCGGCTTGCACCCATTGCTCGGGGCCGTTTTGCCAGCGCAGCCGCACTTGTCCCTGATTGGCCGTGATGCCTGCGGCCAGGGCGCGATTCGGAATATCCAGGGTGCGATAGTCCAAGGTGCCGCCGATGCTCCAGTGATCGTTCAGCTCGTGATCGACCTGTAGGCTGGCCCCCATTTTGTTGCCCTGGCCCCAGTTCTGGTTGTTGATCATCAGCTGCGATTGCCAGTCGCGGCCGCGGTATTCCAGACCAGCTCCCTGCCAGATTACGTTGTGGCCAAGCTCGTCGCTGGTATCCAGATGCCCGGCCAGGGCGGTGACGCGCCAGTTGTAGTCGATGGGGGCGCTGTACCATTGCGCCTCAGTGCGTATGCCGTCATTGCCCGAGACATCGCCACCGTTGCTGGTTTCAAAACCGCTGCGCAAAATCAGTTCGTTCTTGCGGTAGGTTTGCCAGTCTTTTTCCAGTTCCGTGACCCGCATATTAGTGGGGTAGTGCGCTTTGGCATACGCTAATAGTTCTTCGGCCTGGCGGTATTCGTGCAGGTCCAGGGCGGTCTGGGCCTGGCTGATGATGACGTCTTCTTGACGCGGCGCATAGGTTTCAGCGATCTTCAGATTGCGTTCCGCCGCCCTTGGCATACCCGATATGCGCTGGACATCGGCCAGCGGCACGCGCAGATTGACGTTGCTTGGTGCCTGTGCGCTGGCCTTGGCCAGATTTTCGCGCGCGTCCTTGAGCAAACCCGTATAGGTATAGAGCGAGTTTTTCAAAATCAAGGTGTCGGTATAGCCTGGATTGGGCTGGGGGATTGGATTGCCGCGTAGCCAGCGAGTGGCGGGCATGTCTTTTTCCATGCGCTCGGCCAATGCCAGTGCCTGATCTTCGCGGCCAGACTCCAGCAAGGAAAAGGCCAATCCGGTTTGATAGCGTGTGCGTGTTTTTGCGTCCAGCGAGGGTTCGGCCAACGCCCGCTCGTAGCTGGATACGGCTTGTTCGGGGTGACGGGCGCGCAGTTGCAGGGCTCCTAGCGAGGCGTAGGCATAGCCTGGATACTGGGCCGCCCGTTCGGGAGCAATGTCTACTGTAGAGGGCGCATCTTCGCGTGTGTCCACCGCAATCAGACGGTCACCACGGATGCGGCGGGCGAAAGCGGGGTTACCCAGAAAGCTGGCGCTGTCAGCCAGTTTGTCTTGCAACGCGATGGCTCGGTTGGCGACCAGAAAACGTTCGGGCAGTGTGCGTGTGGGCTGGGGCGACAGCCGGGTCAATTCAGCGGCATAGTCGGCTTGACGGTCAGCCAGGTCTGCGTTCGAGAAGATGTCGGGATGTTGCGTTTGCCATTCCATCGCCTGGCGGTGCAGACCGGCGGCATGCAGGGACTGGTCATAATCCCGGATGACGTCGGTTTTGTCTGGCTGGGCAGCCAGAGCATCCTGGCTGACGCGTAGGGCTTCGTAGTTCTGGCCGGCAGCGCGGTAGATGTAGCTGCGCGTCAGCAGGTAATTGGTGTTTTGGCGTGTGGCCGGCTGCAGTTGCTGGGCACAGCTCAAGGCCTGTGCAGTCAGTCCGGCATCGGCCAGGCTCATGCACAGGCCCATGGTGAAGGCGGCTTTCTGTGGAAAGCGCCGCATTCCTTCCCGATACAGGTTTTGGGCCGGTGTCCATTGGCGCGTATCTTTGTGGGCGCGTGCTGTCAGCAGCAATACATCGGCCGGCAAGGGCAGGTTGGTCGGCCAGCTTTCGTACAGGCGGATGACCTCTTGCGGCTGGCCTGCCCAGGCATGAATGCGCATCAGATCAAGCTGGACACGTGTCTCTTGCGGATGCTGTTGCCGGTACTGCTGCAAGCCGGCAATGGCGGACTGGTATTGGCCTTGGCGTGCCTGTTTGATCCAATCCTCGTAGGAGGCGGCATGCAGGCTGGTGCTACATGCGGTCAGTACCAGCAGGGTAAAGGAATCCAGCCAGAACCGGCGCAGAAACGAGGTTCTGGCTGGAAAGAGGCCGACGTTTTGCAGAGCTTGTCTTTTTATTGATCGCCTGGACACTTCTCTTCCCCTTGTTATTTGTATATGCTTCTTGCCACTGTTCGTTACTGAGCGAACAGAAGGGTCTTAAGGGATATCCTAGGAGTCTGGGCCTCTGGCGGTAATTGGCCTTTTGATGTAAACCGTCTGGATTTTTGTAGTAAGCCACTCGGCCTAAGCTAAATGCTTCTTAAGAAAAAGCGTGTACAACAGAACAAACAGGGTGATGGCTTTATTCTTTCGGGGCGTAGCGCCGCCTGGTAGCGCACTTGCGTGGGGTGCAAGGCGTCGAAGGTTCACATCCTTCCGTTCCGACCAGATTTTGAAAGGCCTACAGCAAAAATGCTGTAGGCCTTTTTTCATTGTTTCGGGGATTTTGTGGAGATTCATTTTTCACCGATGACCCGGCCTTTTTCTCCGTGGCGTGACCACTGGCGCCTTTTCTGTGCTGTGAACAAGCTTCTTGATTTTGGCCTGAAGCTTGGGCAGGTCAGCGGCACAATAATGGGTTTGTGAGTGACCCATTGGCATGTCCAAACAGCACCTGAAGATCCTCCAAATACGTTCCCGCAGCATAGAACCGTTTGTCGAACGTGTATTTCAGGTCATGCACTCGCACAATGCTGAAACCGGCATTCGCGGGACGTTGATATAAATCCACCCATTGCTCTGCTGCCCCGGGGCCTGGCTGCGCGTTATTCTGAGGCGTTCATGCGCGCCATCGGGTCGCCCTTGTGCGGAAAATCCATACGGGATCTTGTCCACGCTGGCCCGAAAAAACCGAACGGGCGACAGGATTCAAAACGACCAGCTTGCCCCTCGGTTCTTCATGCCCGATGCTTCAATACGAAAGGGCAAGGCTTACTGCTGCAACCACAGCAGAGCGTTCTGCGTCCTTGTAGTTTGCTTTCCCCTCCGTCACGGTAGCTGTGCAAAGGCAGGTGTTAGCAGGATTGGGAGTTCCATGCCCTCTAGTTGCAGTAGTCCTGCCACCCCGAGCGTGTGGGTGGGGGTATTGAAATGCTGCGGCTGGAGAGTCCGGCATTGGGTGTAGTTCGCTTGCTTATTTTGTAACAGTGCTATCTATATCCATGAAGAGCGATCATAGTGTCGTCAGGGAGATTTTTCCCTTGAATAATTAGGACATACATTGAAAACAGAAATTGGTATCGTGAAGTGGTTCAATAACGAAAAAGGCTTCGGCTTCATCGCCCCGGAAAGTGGCGGCAAAGACCTCTTCGCACACCACAGTGAAATTCAGGGTACTGGGTTTAAATCTCTTGAAGAGAACCAACGAGTTTCTTTCGTTGCAGGCGCTGGCCAAAAAGGCCCTTGCGCTACCCAGATCCAGATCATTTGATCCCCTGCTTGCCTGATTAGGCAAGTATTGAGTTGATCGGTTAAGGCCGAACCCTTTGAAACATTGGGTTCGGCTTTTTCGCGTTATGTTGCTCGATATCATCATGCGGGCACAGGGCTTGTATGCTCTCAGGCTGAGCTATGGTTGCCAGACGCTTGTTCTGGGCGGATAGCAGGGCTATGTAGGTCCTAGGCCAGCCCGATCTTGTCTTTGTTCGTTACTTGGGAGAAGGGGAGTGAAAAAGATGCTGGCTGCAGCGGCAATCGCTGCGCTTTGGGAAGTCCACGACCTCCATGAGTAACGTTGATGATGCGCGGACTCAACGAGCGTAATGTTCCGCTTTGATAAGGACGACAAGCTGATTGTTGACACCAGCACTGAAAGCGACATAGACATGGCCACAGGGATCGCTGTAGACGTTGAACCGGTTAAGAATCGCCCTGTAAACAGGAGTCCGGCATCGTCAGCCTGATACCAAAGAATAAGAGATGGGGTAGTAGCGCCCAATAAAAAAACCCCTCTCGGGGCTTTCTGGTGATGGGCTCGTTACGTGAGCTGACGTATCAGAACGGAAGGCCGGGGAACCGGTCTTTTAATTGTCGGATAAGGGTTTGACGCGTTGTGACCAAGCGAGAGGCAAGTGCTTGAGATTCTTTTATCGCCGAACGATTAGGTTCGCGTAAAGGGGATGTATGAAGCGGGCTGCGACTAGCCTGGTTAAGTTTTTCGTAGATAGTGATACCTTCTGTATGACTCCAAATTTCGCTCCAGCCTGGACATAGAAGTCTTCCAAGGCAATGGTATAGCGTTGAATTTGAAGGGGTAGTGAGATAGCGAGATTGCTATCGTTGAATGAGATCAATCTTATTGTACCAGTATGGGCGTTTTGACAATTGAATCATAGGATTGCTTTGTAACGCTTCCTCGAATTGAAGGGAGCTATGTTCGGGCCTAGCATAATCGCCCAGCACAAAAGCCTCGGTGTGAACGGCACTCCAAAAGTTGGACACCCATCCAATCTTTGGGGGCTTTTCTATGCCGAAGTATGATGTGATGGCCCCGCGCAGCATCGATGATCACTCTCTGGCCGGACCTGTTGGCATAAAGTTTTGGCGAACGTGCATGGTGTAGGTCTTTCAAGCCTAAGGCGTTGGATCACCAGCGATCGAACTTATGGTGATTAGGGCTTGCGCGCCTAGGATGCAAGCGCAATCAGCGGCTCTGCCTCCTAGGATGCGTGATGGACTGCGAAGAGTCTAACGAAGCCGTTTGAGCCGATTTGGCTAATGCCTGCTATGCTAGACCAGCTGACAGGTTATCCGTGGTAATTCGACCTTTCAGGAGTGCCTATGTACGTTAAGGCATTACCGGGCATACCCCTGCCTAGTTCCTTCTGCCAAGAATAAACCGAGCGAACGTGAAACAAGATCAAATTTAACCAAACTGGAGAGATTTCCATGGGCACCAAAATTGTTACTGAAGCCGACCGTAAGCGTACTCCTCCTCCCGCTGCGCCCAAGGGTGTCACCCTAAGCACAAAAAGCCGGGGCCAACGTGTTAGCCAAGAGCGTGGCGCGCACACCCGCAGCAAGAAAAATCCGGGCAAGCGCGCGCATTCGGGTTAATTAGAGGACAAGAAAGGAAGAGTCAGGAGGCGCTCAGTTTTTACTGTGCGCCTTTTAGTTAGTTGCTTTTTACTCTCAGTCCGGTGGCTTCAACCTTAGTCACACCGTCAACTTTTTTAGCTGCCGCGACGGTTTTCTTATAGGCGTCTTCACTGGAGACCGTTCCGGCAATCATTGTGACGCCTCCTTTTGTCTCGACAGTAATGTTCTGACCCTGCAGTCCTTTGTCTTGTGCTAGAACAGCTTTAACTCGTTTAGAAATTTCTTCATCGTTGGCTTGTTCTCCAGCATTCGTCTTGTAATTGGCCACTTCCTGAGCGTTTGCTTCCCCTGGCGTTTTCTTCTCTAGCGTTGCATTTTCTGGTGTTGCAGATAGATTTGGATGGGATGCCTTGTCATCTGCTATGGCGCCTGCGCTTAATCCAAAGCTCAGTGCTGAGGTAATCAGTAGTTTACGGATGGTCGTTGAATCAGTCATTTTTTCACCTAGCGTAAGTGGAATGATTTTCAAAGAGTTCGTTGCTACATAGCCATCACTCTCATCGTCTTTGAGGGCGGGAACGTCCGACGCATCGTGCACATCGTGCCGTGATCTCACTTTCCCATCTAGTGCTCCTTTTATGAAGGTTGATACAGGTAGCAGCTCAGCTCTTGCGAGCTAGCCATCGACAAATTGAGCCTCATTGCGTTTGGCTTTTACTGACTTTAACGCTAACTATAGGCGCAAAACGGACAAAAAATTACGTGAGTAACTGAGTGTGGGGGCGCCATCTCTTAGCGCGTCGGGAATCAGGGCTACTTTAGGAGCGTTTTTGTTTATTGATCACCAGGCGGAGATAAACAAGCTATTTATTGGTTTATGACCTATCCTGTACTACTGGCCTGACATTTGTTGGGGTAGCCATTGACCAATGGAGGTCACAATGGACAAGAAAGGGAAAGCGCCTAACAAGGCAAGTACACGCAAGTCTGAGCTTGCTCCACCGCAAGTGGGTTGGCCAACTCAGACTTCCAACGAGGGGATCAAGCGCGCCAGTGCTGCTCATGATCATAAACCCACAGGAAGAGGCGCGGCGCGGGGTAGATAAGCCCTGGAGACTCGAATGACTCTCTTTTAGCCTGTCACAGAAAGGGCCTGCAATGTCATCATTGCAGGCTTTGCTGTTTAGTGTGTGCACGTATATCTTGCACGCTAGCTTTAAAAATCCTGTAACAGGCCCGGCCATAACTTAAAGCCCAGGCAAGCGCCCCAAGGATCGCGTTCATACAACCACAATGTTTTGCAGTTGCTGCATTGGTATAAGGATTTTTTCGCTTCCCCATGGCCCGGTGATGAGGGGCAAGCGACCGTCATGAATTCGTGCTTGAGGCCGAGTGACGAGGATAAGGGTAAAAGCTGGCACAAAGTGCACAGATTACGCGAGCCTTGATAGGGCACTTTTTTCTCCTGAAGGGAGTGACTCCAGGCGTTGACCCTAGTAGTGGGACGTTTTGTTGTTGTTAGCGTCGCCAGGGGCAAATCTATTGAGGAAAGCGGGCCGTCGCTGAGAGGTTTGACAGTCCTATTTGCAGACTCGTTGGGGCAAGTCTGCAAAAGCGACGTATTTGCCTTGCGGCGGGTTCCGCGCGGTAAAGCACTCAGAGCGAGTTAAAAATGGATGGGTCGTTTTGCGCTGGTGGTGGGGTGCGAGGTTTTTTGTCGCCGATAGGCTCATCGTTTGCAGGTAGTGTTTGATCGTCTTCGTGGATCCGTTCGATTTCGACGGGACGTTTGTCGCGTGGGTCTGGGATAGGGGGATCGGCTTGGTCGGTGGCCGAGAGAAGGGGGAAGCGAAGCAAGTTAACTTTTCTTCCTATGGACCGGAGATTGTGTGTCATAGGCACTCCTGCCATGACTGGCGGGATGTCTCTCAGAGAGTCTGAGCAACAGCGCCAGTAGCGCCTTCAAGCAGTTATCGAGAAGGTCTACGTTCATACTAGGCTGATCGTTGAAATGCTCACCATGTTAATTTGTAAATCATTGTATTTTAAGGATAAGTGTAGTCTTTACGCTTTGGTTTAATCCAGCTTGAAGCGTTGGGAAGGTCTATACCGAATGTTCATTCGACGGCCGCTTAGAGGGGGTGGTTAGCACACAAATGTCACCTTGCTTATGCATGGATTGAAAAAAGCCCACGCGATGGTGGGCTGCTTTTTCGCAGTGGAGGATGCGGGGAAAACAAGCCAAGGTCAGTAGGCGTCTAGGGAAAGTCGCTGCGCTTAAACTCGCCTTGATCGCGGGTCTCCACGCGTTTGCCGTCTTGATATTTCTCCAGGCGATAGGGGGCGCCGAACAGGTAGTCCCATTGCGTGCCATGACGCTTGCCGTGACGGTATTGGCTTATTTCCGATAAGGCGCCGCTATCGTGAAACCTGACCTGTACACCGTGGTAGTTCCCTTCATTGTCAAACGGGATGATGGCAACCAGATAGCCCTGCTGCGAGTAGCCGTGCCATATCCCTACCTGATAGCTGTTACGGTACTGACCTTGGTAACGGGTCGACAAGGGGTAGGTTTCTATCCATTCGCCTTCCCGTCGGTCGTTTTGATAGTGTCCTTTTTCTGTAAGTTGGCCGTTCTCATAGCGGATGAACTCGCCATGGAGCATCCCATTTTTATAGTTTGATTGCTTTAACAATTGTCCATTGGCGTCGAACTCAGTTTGTTGGCCGTGCAGTTCACCTTGCTGGTTGTAGTGGCTAATGATCTGACCCCATGAGTTTTTGCTGACCCATTTTCCTGTCCTCTGGTCATTGGTGTAGTGACCGCTGGACATGGGTTCGCCAGCTTGATCGTAGCTGTGGTAGGGGCCATGACGTTTGCCGTGCCGATAGGAGGTGTGCTCAAGAGAGTCATACGCTTGCTGTACAAATAAGCCGTGTCGTTGCTTATCCAGGTGTTCAGAGCGTTCGATCAAGGTTCCCTGAGGGTTGTAGGCTTCGTGCAGCTGCCAACGCTTATCCACTGAGGTGAGCTGCACAATATGCAGTTCGCCGGTTTCGTGGAACCACTTTTCTTGTTCTGCCAAACCGTATTCGGTCTTGATTTGTTTGCTTTCGTTTTTGGCGGCGTGGCTGGGCAAGGCGAGAAGCATTAGTGCCGTCAGTGTGAGGGAGCCTAGAGTGGGGGCCAGTCTGGTGGTCAAGCTCATTGGATGGCCTCTTCAATTGCCTTGAAATCGGGAAGTGGTTCGAATTGATGTTGCCAGGTTTTTGTAATGGGGGTGCCCGTTGCCTCTAGTTTTTCGACACGGTTTACGAGGCCCATAATCTGGATATGGCCGGACTCATCCACGTAATCAAACAGTTTGTCCCCCAGAGGACTGCCGACCGCAGGCTGGGATCGGGGGGCGGTAATAGCCAACACCCTGTCCTGTTGATCGAGAAAGCGGTATTGGCGTAAAAAGCGCTTTATAGGAAGTGTGCGGGCGTGTTCCTCCCAGCCCTCTCCCAATAGTGCGGCTGCGGGCACTTGCACACTGAGTTCAGGGAGGTTGATCGGTAGTGGCTGCCAGACGGGCGTCCCTTGGCAGGTGAGCGCGATGTGTGCCTTAAGGCCGTAAAAGTAGAGGCGTGCCTGATCGGAGGTTTGCAGTTGATAGACATACTGCTGCGGCATTCGCTGCGTAGCGCCATAGTTTGTGTTGTCAGCGGTGGGAGGGGGCGCAAAATGTAAGGGCGTGCCTTTTTCTGTCAGGCCACTGGTTTCTTGCAGCGTACAAAGCTCCGCTTGCTCGGGAGTCAGCGTGACGTAGAGGTCTGGGGCATCGGTGCTGAAGGGGGCCAAGTTCTCTAGCGTGGCAGTTTTGAATTCATCGTTTTGTTGAAAAGAGTCGAACAGCAGCTGTGTGGTGATGGGCGCAGCGGCGTTCTCGGGACGCGCCTGATTCAAATCGTAAAAACGTACCGTCTTGCTTTCAATAGGCTCGGGTGCGTAGTTTCTGTAGGTCAACGCAACGGCATCGGGCAAGGTATCGAGAAACTTGACTTTGAGCTCTTGGGGCAGGTGTCCTTGCAACACAATGGCCAGTAAGCGTTTTTCGCCTAGGCTTAGCCAGTCAGCCGCAGTCTGGTCATGTGGGTAGCGTAATTCCCCTTTGTCGATCTGTGTGACATCAGGGAAAAAATAGCCGGTCTCGCCTGGTATCAGTTGGATCAGGAACTCATATGGATTATCTGTGGGTTGCACGATGACTTTGGCCCCTTCAACCTCCACCTGTGAACCTTCCGGTTTGATCGGCACGGTGACCTGAATATGCTCCGTGGCGTGGTAGTTAAGCGTAGCTTCGATGTATTGCAGTTTTTCCAGAGCCTGGGCAGTCTTATCCCAACCTAGGGGCAGGATCTCAAGACTGGTTTCGGCATCATCATGGTCCAGGCCAGGGTGCTGGAAGGCGCCGGCAGCTTTGAAAGGGATAGCCAAGGCCTGATTGTTTTCATCGTAGGCGGCAAGGTCGCTGGCGCTTATTTCACCGACCATGTAAGGGGATAGGCCTAGATGCGCGTAGTGCAGCAAGAAGCGCTGGTCGTACGTGTCCAGCACGCCTTGTGTATTGAGCATGGCTTGTGTGGAGGACGACAGGGAGGGGACGGGCGGGTCTGTTTTTTCCTGCGTGATCAGCTCGTACCCCTCTGCATTTTCTAGAAACTGCAGATCATGATTAAAGCGCCAGCTCTCGGGGTAAATCGCGGACACAATCCTAAATGTTCCCTTGTCGCGCAGTTCGGGGGGCAAGGGGACGTGCATGACGACCGCCTGGCGCACCAGCCAACCTGTCTGGCGCTCAATGACGGCATAGCCAAAAATACGGGTGTGCGGGTCCGCAGTCTCGTCCTGATTTGTATCGGCAATCGCGAGCGTAACGAGCTCTGAGTCAAAATCCTTGACGGTCATGCGTATGTCAGGAAGGCCGTTTTGACCTTTAATGGTTTGCGAGGCCCCTTTTTTCACCGCTAATTGATGCATGAGCCCTGGGCGAGATAACTGATCATTGAGCAAGTGATCCAACGTGGCCTTAAGCTCAGCTTTCAATTTCTGGCTGGAGGTATTGAGCGTGACATCGACCAACTGGTTGTTTTCTTTATCGACGGTTACGGTGTAGCCTTCTTTCAAGGCAGTACGCAGCTCTTTTTCGCCGTAGTCGCCCTGTTCAAAACTGCTCATACCGCCATGTTTGAAGTTAAGGCGCATGTACTCCGGGCTAACATTCAGCTTGTAGGTGGAGGATTGGTCTTCCACACCGTAATGCATCAGCATCTTGATGGACATGCTCTCGGAAAGCTGGCGTGTGCCACGCTGAACATCTACTGTCATGTCGGTATACACCTGATAGCGCCGTTCGTCGCCGTCAGCCGGGTGAAAAGTCAGCTTGGAACCAGGCCCGTCAGGAGAGCATCCGGCAAACATCAAGACGGTTAACGTCGCGGTAATGGCAAAACGCAAAACAATTTCCTTGCACAGTCAGTTTGTTAACGCGCACTACCATAGTGTTTTGTAGGGGCCAGTTCAAGAAAGAGGCCGGTTTAATTCAAATTGAAATGGCTGGACAGAAGGAGTTACATCTTGGGTGATCGGCCAAGCGATAAACAGTTGTGTGAGGCCTTGTCGGAATTGTTTGTAGACAGGCCGGTTAATTACCAGGCGATTGCGAACGTGGCTAAGCACTTTTCGCCCCACTATGTAGAAAGGGCCTTGTTCGAGTGGGTGGCGCCGGTTTGTTATTCCAATGCGCTTGCCCCCATCCCTTCAATCTGGACCGGGTTTGAACCAGACCAACTCTGGCGCGATATTGTGGCGTATCGTCAGGCTCGTGCCGGTGCCGGTCTGTTCAGACGGGTGCGCTGGCATGCTCAACAGCGTTTCCTGCGCTATTACTTTGCCAAGGAGTGGCGTGAGCTGTCTCAGTACTTGTCATCGGGTAACCCTCCCATTTTTAACGATCGTTAAAAATGGGGGTACCGCTTCTCTTAAGCCTTAGTCTCTTGTGGCCAAGCATTGCCTCACTGCCAGTTGCTGCTGTTTGCGTTGGTGCAGAGGCCGATGAGTTGCTGGAATTGAGTGTGTGCGCGGTGTTTTCGTCGGCAACATCACCTGCCGTGATGCGACAAGCCTGGCAAGAGGCGTCCGCGTATCGGCGTGAGTTGCTGGCGCTTGACATTGAGGATGCCATGCTGGCTTGTCAGATTTATGCGCTCTGGTCTCGAAGTGTGGTCAGGAATCTGTCCATGGCCGATATTCTGATTATGCGTTGCTTGTCTTTACTGCCAGTAGCATAGGCCCACTGAACAGGTGTTTTGTGGCTTTTGTAGGCGGCGCTTGTGCTGAAATTTCTCTTACCAGAACCCATTATGAAATTTAAATTTCATAATGGGTTTTATGCTTTCATCGTCAGGATGCAGAAATTTATTCAAGCAAGGGTTTATCCCTTGTTTCTCTTTGAGATCCTTATTTAAAGCCGTTCTTGACCAAGGATAGCCCGCCCGGTTCTTCCTTTTTTTTCATCCCCAAGGGTAAATACGGAGCCAAATCATCGCGTCCATAATTGAAATTTAAATTTTATTAAGTATTATATGAAAAACAAATTTCAATTTTAGGTTGTGTCATGGTCATCAAAGATTCGATCCTGGATATTCTCGATGTCCTGCCCAGTGCGGAGCGGCGTTTGGCCGATGTGGTCCTGTCTCATATGGGGCAGCTGGCGACTTACTCCGCTCAGGAACTGGCCGAGAAAGCAGGTGTATCGGCGGCCACCGCGGTGCGCTTTTTCCGGCGTTTGGGTTTTAACGGTTTTAACGAGTTTCGGGTCACGGCCCGCGAGCAAATGGGTGACGGCGCTCCCTTCAAGCGTTTGCACTCCATGTCCAGCAGCGGTATTCAGGCCGATATGACGCCGTTTATCAATGCAGACGTACAGAACATTTCCACCACCTTCCAGAACATCACTGAACAGCATCTGGATAAGTTCACCCAAGCCGCTCTGAAAGCACGACGCATCTGGGTGTTTGGTTTCCGCAATGGCCAGATCCTGGCGTGCTACGCCCACTCTTTACTGCAGCAGTTGCGCCCGGATGTGCATCTGGCGGTGGGCACGGTGGCTCATCTGACCGAGCAACTGGCTGATGTGGAAGCAGGGGATCTGGCCCTCGTGATGGACTTTCGTCGCCGCTCGGTGCTTTTGCCTTCCTTGGTGGAGCATCTGCGGGGCGAGTCGGTACAGATGGCTTTTTTGACGGATGGCCTGGAAAGCTCCTTGCTGCGTTCGCAAGACATAGCATTCACGGTGGCAACACGCGGGGAGTACTTGTTTGACTCGCATACCGGCACGCTCAGCCTGATCAATTATCTGGTCAGCCGGGTGGCCCTGCAGGCCGAGACGCAGGTTGCGCGCAAGTTGCAGAAGATTGAATCCATCCATCGCAGTTTTCAGGACTTGAAGTCCAATAATTAAACCCATAAAAGTGGAGCAGACATGAACAAACATGCCGTTCGGGAGCAAGGCGCGGTGCAACTGTATCTGAACCCTCGTTGCGTTCAGGACAGCCAGGAATACGACGCTTCCTTGCAATCGATTTTGTCGGTAGCCGCCTTCGAGCAGGCTCAGGCCAGCATTGTGCAGTGGCCCGGTTACGCACCTACCCCTTTGCGTCATTTGCCTGGTCTGGCCGCGCAGATGAAGGTGGGCGGGGTGTACTACAAGGATGAGGCCGGTCGTTTTGGTTTGGGCAGCTTCAAGGCTTTGGGTGGCGCTTATGCGGTCAACCGTTTGCTGTTGCGCCAGTTGCAAGCCCATACCGGCAATACCAGCCTGACGCTGGATGATCTGAAAAATCCTGCCTACAAGGACTTTATTGCTGGCTTGACCGTAACTTGCGCGACCGATGGCAATCATGGCCGTTCGGTGGCCTGGGGGGCGAAGAATGCCGGTTGCCAGTGCGTGATCTATATCCATGAACACGTCAGTACGGGTCGTGAGCAGGCCATTGCCTCTTACGGGGCCAAGGTGGTGCGCGTGCCCGGTAATTATGATGACTCGGTGCGTCAGGCCGCTGAAGATGCCAAAGAGCATGGTTATTTTGTGGTGTCCGATACGTCCTACCCTGGCTATATGGATGTGCCCAAGGATGTGATGCAGGGCTACACCGTTATGGTGCAGGAAGCCCTGGACCAGATCGGTGCGGGCAAACCTGTCAGCCACGTCTTTATTCAAGGTGGTGTGGGTGGTTTGGCGGCAGCGGTGTGCGCTCATATGTGGGAGCGCCTGGGTGCCCAGCGTCCTCGTCTGATTGTGGTTGAGCCCAACAAGGCCGATTGCCTGTTCCAAAGTGCTGTGCAAGGTAAACCTGTCACGGTCACTGGCGATTTGAACACGGTGATGGCCGGTCTGGCTTGCGGCGAAATCTCCTTGCTGGCCTGGGAAATTCTGGACCCTGGCACCTATGCCTATATGACGCTGGAAGACGATGCCGCCTTGCAAACCATGCGCCGTCTGGCCCGTGCCGATAAAGGGGATGCGCCGATTGTGGCGGGTGAGTCTGCTGTAGCCGGTGTGGCTGCTTGCATGGCTGCGTGCGAGCAAGCGGACTGGCGTCAGGCTTTGGGCATTGATGAAGACAGTCAAATCCTATTTTTTGCCAGCGAAGGCGATACCGATGCAGAGCTGTATCAGCGCATTGTCGGTATGAGCGCCAAAGAAGTGCTGGCTCAGGAGCCGGTATGAACAGCCCAGCCAGCACATGTTTAGCCATTAATGGCGAACGCCTGCTGCAGCGTATTGCGCAGTTGGCGCAGATTGGTGCGATCGATGGGGGCGGCGTCTGTCGACTGGCCCTGACGGACGAGGACAAGGCAGGCCGCGATCAGGTGGTCAGCTGGATGCGTGATCTGGGCATGAGTGTGGAGATCGATCAGATCGGCAACATTATCGGGACACGCGCTGGCCGTCTGGATGTGGCGCCGGTTATGACGGGCTCGCACATTGATACCGTGCGTACCGGTGGACGCTACGACGGCAATCTGGGTGTGCTGGCTGGATTGGAAGTGGTGGCCAGCTTGAATGATGCCGACGTGCAGCTGGATCGTCCCTTGCAAGTGGTGGCCTTTACCAATGAAGAGGGCGCGCGCTTTGCTCCGGACATGATGGGCAGCCTGGTGTTTCAAGGTGGCTTGTCCTTGCAAGAGGCGCTGGACACCGTGGGCATTGATGGCAGCACCGTGCGCGAGAACCTGGAACGTATTGGCTACGCCGGTTCCGTGCCTTGCGGCCAACCTGATGTGCATGCCTATATGGAACTGCATATTGAGCAAGGTCCGGTTCTGGAGCATGAAAGCATTGATATCGGTGCGGTGACTGGTGTGCAAGGGATTTGCTGGCTGGAGTTCGAGGTGCAAGGTGTCTCCAACCATGCGGGCACCACGCCCATGCACCTGCGTCACGATGCCGGTGTGGTGGCTCAGCAGATTGGCAGTTTTGTGCGTCAGCTGACTGAGCGCTACGGCCCGCCGCAATTGGGCACGGTAGGGCGCTGCGAGCTGTTTCCGAATCTGGTCAATGTGATCCCCAGTAAAGCCGTGTTTACTGTGGATTTGCGTAATGTGGACAAGGCCAGCCTGGATCAGGCCGAGCAGGAGGTGCTGGATTTCGCCCGGCAGGCGGCCGAGCGTGAGGGTGTGCAGATCAAGCATCGCCATCTGGCCCGCTTTGATCCTGTGCAGTTTGATGAACGCTTGATCAGCAAGGTCGAGCAACACGCTAAGGATCTGGGCTGCTCGGTCAAGCGCATGCCCAGCGGTGCCGGACACGATGCGCAGATGCTGGCGCGTTCCTGCCCCACAGGCATGATTTTTGTACCGAGTGTGCGTGGCCTGAGCCACAACCCGGCAGAGTTTACCCACGACAAAGACCTGATAGCGGGATGTTCGATTTTGCTATCGACCTTGGTGGAGTTGGCCCGTGAATAAGCAGTAACCCCCCCGATGACGGGACCGCCGCCACAAGAGCAAAGGCGGACCGCTTTTAACTACCTGGAGAGACAAAACATGAGCAACCTGCTTAAGGACCGCTTGCGTCCTGCCAAAACCTTAACTGCCGTCTGGGCTGCCCTTGCCATCACCGCTATTGCCCCCGTGGCGGTCAGTGCGCAAACCACGCTGACCGCCGTCATGGAGGCGCCCTTGCGCTCCCTGGACCCGGTCATTACCACCTCCTACATTGTGCGCAACTACGGCTATATGGTGTACGACACCTTGCTGGCAGAAGATGCGCAGGGGCAGGTCAAGCCTCAGATGCTGGAAGGCTGGAAAGTGTCCGAGGACGGCCAGACCTACACCATGACCTTGCGTGAAAACCTGCGCTGGCATGATGGCTCGCCCGTCACGGCTGAAGATGCGGTCGAGTCCATCAAGCGCTGGATTCAGTTGGACAAGATGGGCCAGATCATGACGGAGTTTCTGACCAAGATGGAAGTCGTGGATGATCGCTCTTTTGTGATGCAGTTCTCCTTCCCGACCGATATTGCCCTGCGCGCCATGGGCAAGCCCAGCTCCTTGCCGTTGTTCGTCATGCCCAAGGAGGTGGCACGCACGCCAGTTAGCCAGGCGATTACTTCTACCGTGGGTTCGGGCCCATTCCGATTTGTGGAGAAGGAATACCGCCCAGGTGTGCAGGCCGTGTTCGAGAAAAACCCGGACTACGTACCCCGTAATGAGCCTGCCAGCGGCCTGGCAGGTGGCAAGCAGGTCAAGGTAGACCGTGTGCGTTGGGTCGCCATGCCGGATGCCATGACCGGGGTGAACGCGCTGCGCAGTGGCGAGATTGATGTGATCGATCAGGTTCAGCTGGACCTTTTGCCCCTGCTGCAAAACGAGTCGGACATTATGCTGAATGCTTCCACGGCTCGGGGCGCGCAGACCGAGATGCGTTTTAACTTCCTGCAGCCGCCATTCAATAACAAGCAAGTACGTCAGGCCGCCATGATGGCGCTGAACCAGAAGCCCTTGATGCAGGCGCAGGTCGGCAACCCGGAATACTTTGAAACGTGTGGGGCGGTGTTTGGCTGCCACAGCGTATTCCCGTCACAAGCCGGTTCTGAGGCCTACTTCAAGGGGGATGCCGCCGGTGCGAAAAAACTGCTGGAGCAGGCCGGTTACAAGGGCGAGCCCGTGGTCTTGCTGCATCCCACCGACTTCCTGACTTCGCCCGTGGTGCCGGTGATTGCCCAGCAACTGCGCAATGCCGGGTTCACCGTCAATGTGGAAGCCATGGACTGGCAAACCGTGCAGACCCGCCGCACCTCCAAGCGTCCCGTGCAAGAGGGCGGCTGGAGCATCATCACCACTTATTCGGGGCTGGTGGACGTGAGCAATCCGCTGAGCTTCATGGCGGTGGCCTCCAATGGCGACAAGGCCTGGTTTGGCTGGCCGGATGTTCCTGCCATTGAAAAGACACGCATGGAATTTGCCCGCTCCAGTGGCGAGTCCGAGCTGGGTCGTTTGGCCACGGATCTGCAAAAACACATCATGGATGAAGGTGTGATCGTCCCCCTTGGCGAGTTCAAGATGGTTAGCGCCATGCGCAAGAACCTGAATGGCTTTCTGCAAACCCCGGTTCCGGTCTTCTGGAATGTGGAGAAGCGATGATTGGGCTTATTTTCAAGCGCGTACTGGCCACCATCCCGGTATTGCTGATTGTGGCGCTGGTGATCTTTGTGGTCTTGCGCATGACACATGGCGATGCCGCGGTGCTGGTGGCGGGGGATAACGCGACGGATGCACAGATTGCAGAAATCCGTCATCAGATGGGGCTGGACCAGCCAGTGCCGGTGCAGTTCGTGCAGTGGCTGGGCAGCATGGTGCAAGGGGACTTTGGCACGTCCCTGATCTCCAGCCGCCCGGTCAAGGATCTGGTGCTGGATCGTCTGGGTCCTACGGTTTCACTGACCTTGTTGACTCTGGCCTACACCCTGGCCATTTCCATTCCGCTGGGGGTGTGCTCGGCCTGGTATAGAGGCAAGTCTCTGGATCGCTTTGTGATGGCAGGGTCGGTGGCGGGCTTTTCCGTGCCGGTATTCATCGTGGCTTACTTGTTGATCCTGCTGTTCTCGCTGGAGCTGCGCTGGTTGCCGGTACAGGGCTACAAGCCCTTGAGTGAAGGCCTGTGGGAACACCTGCGACATTTGATTCTGCCTGCGGTGTCCCTGGGCACGGTGTATATCGCCCTGATTACCCGCATTGTGCGCACCAGTGTGATCGATACCTTGAACGAGGACTACATCCGCACCGCCCGTGCCAAGGGCCTGAACGAGCGTCGTGTTCTGACACGTCACGCCCTGGGCAATGCGGCGGTTCCTATCCTGACGATTATCGGCATCAGCATCACCATGTTGATCGGCGGAGTGGTGGTCACGGAATCGGTCTTCAACATTCCGGGGCTGGGACGTTTGGTGCTGGATGCGGTGCTGTCCCGCGACTTTACGGTGATTCAGAGCCTGATCGTGCTGTTTTCGCTGGTGTATGTAGGGGTGAATCTGCTGATTGATATCTCCTACATGCTGGTCGATCCCCGTATCGATTATTGAGCCCTCGCTTTTTACAGGTAGAACAATATGCAAAAGCTCAACAAATTGAAGAAAGTGGTCGCCAGCCATTCGGCCCGTGCCGCCTTGCTGTTCCTGATCCTGATGGCCGCGATGGCGATTTTTGCTCCCTTTCTGGGCACGCAAGATCCCACTCAACTGGACCCCAGCGTTCGCCTGCAACCGCCTTCCGAGCAATTCTGGCTGGGGACGGATGCGCTGGGCCGGGACCTGTATTCCCGTGTGGTGTACGGGGCGCAAGTGTCTTTCATGGTGGGGTTCGGTGTCCTGGCCATCAGCGTGTTCTTTGGCGTGATTCTGGGTTCGCTGGCGGGTTACTTCCGCCGTCTGGATGCCGTCATCATGCGAGTGATGGATGGTGTGATGGCCATCCCTGGCATCTTGCTGGCCATTGCGCTGGTGTCGGTGTCCGGTGCCAGCCTGACCACAGTGCTGATCGCCATTGCTATCCCGGAGATTCCTCGCATGACGCGGCTGGTACGGGGCGTGATTCTTAGCGTGCGTTCCGAGCCGTATGTGGAAGCGGCCATGACGGTAGGGACTTCGGCTTACGTGATCTTGTCGCGCCATATGTTCCCCAACACCTTCGCACCCTTGATTGTGCAGGGCACTTATGTGTTTGCCTCGGCGGTGCTGCTGGAAGCGATCTTGAGTTTCCTGGGGGCGGGCATCCCTCCCGAGATGGCCTCCTGGGGCAACATCATCGCTGAAGGTCGCCTGTATTTTCAGCTGATTCCCGGCATCGTGCTGTACCCCGGCATTGTGCTGTCCATCACCATTCTCAGTATCAACGTCCTGGGCGACGCCTTGCGCGATGCTCTGGATCCCAAGCTGGTCACACGGCTGTAAGTGACGAGGGCAGGAGACATAACAATGAATACCTCTACGACCAAACCCCAATGTGTTTTGTCAGTGAAGGACTTGTGCATTGAAACCAAAGCGGCTCAACCCCGCCAGTTAGTGAACAAGCTTAGCTTCGATGTGTACGCAGGCGAGACCTTGTGCATTGTGGGCGAATCCGGCTCGGGCAAATCCTTGACTTCCTTTGCCATCATGGGCTTGCTGCCGCCCGATACCTTGCGTGTCAGCCAGGGCAGCATCGAGCTGATGGGCGAGAACCTGTTGACCATGAACAAGGAGCATTTGCTGTCCTTGCGGGCTTCGGCCATGTCCATGGTGTTTCAGGAACCCATGACAGCCTTGAACCCGGTGCAACGGGTGGGCGAGCAGATTGACGAAGTGATCCGTATTCACGAAAAGAACAGCTCCCGGCAGGAGCGCCGCCAACGTGTGATCAATATGCTGGAGCGCGTGCGTTTACCGGAGCCGGAAAAGCTCTTCATGGCCTATCCGCATGAGCTGTCCGGTGGTCAGCGCCAGCGCATCATGATTGCCATGGCCTTGATCTTGCAGCCGCGCTTGTTGATTGCGGATGAACCCACCACGGCACTGGACGTGACCACGCAAAAGCAGATTCTGAGTCTGATCAAGGAACTGCAAAGCGAATGCGGTACCTCGGTGATTTTTGTGACGCATGACTTTGGTGTGGTGGCGGATATTGCCGACCGGATTCTGGTCATGAAGCGTGGCGATAGTGTGGAGATGGGCACGTGTCAGCAGATTCTGTCCAACCCCAAAGAAGCCTATACCCGCTCCCTGATTGCTTCTGTTCCCAACGTACATCCGCCTGCAAAAGAGGAAGTGCAAAACGAGATCGTGCTCAGCGCCCGTGGTCTGGGCAAGGTTTACGGCTCGGATTGCTGGTTCTCCAAGGGGCGCAAGATGCACGCGCTCAGCGACATCAATCTGGATATACGTCGTGATGAAGTGCTGGGCGTGGTGGGGGAGTCCGGCTCGGGCAAGTCCACCTTGGCCCGCTGCATTATTGGCCTGGTTGAGGCCAGCTCGGGGCAGATCACTCTGAACGGTGAAACCTTGCCCGCCGCCTGCAAGGACCGCAGCCTGGCGCAGCGGCGCAAAGTGCAGATCGTGTTTCAGGACCCGTATCGCTCGCTGAATCCCCGCGTGACGATCGGCCAGTCTTTGACAGAGGGCATGCACAACATTGGTGTCGATCCTAAAGTCGCTATCGAACGCGTGACCGAGGTCTTGTCCATTGTAGGCCTGGACGCGGATGTGCTGGAGCGCTATCCGCATCAGTTTTCGGGCGGCCAACGGCAGCGACTGTGTCTGGCCCGCGCCATTGTGATGGAGCCGGATGTACTGATTGCGGATGAGTCCGTGTCGGCGCTGGATGTGCTGGTTCAAGAACAGGTGCTCAAGTTGCTGGTGGACATCAAGCGCAAAACCGGCGTTGCCATCCTGTTCATTACCCATGACTTGCGTGTTGCCGCGCAGATTTCTGACCGCATTGTGGTGATGCAAAAGGGCCGGATTGTGGAGGCCGGGGACCCAGGGCGTGTCATTAGCCAGCCTAGCCAGGCTTACACCCGTGAACTGGTGGAATCCGCACCCGGCGTGCATTGGGATTTTCAGAATTTTTGTGCTTATGCCTGATTAACACGGCTGTTGGGGCTGTGTTGATTGTGCAGAGCTAAATCCTGCTGCTGGAGGGCGGCAGGGCGTATCGAATCCCGCTTAGGGCGGATCTTAATTGTTGATGGAGTTCAAATCTCATGTCCAGGTTTGTCAATGTAGCAGCGGCTCAGTTGGGTCCTATCGCACGCAGCGAAACTAAAAAACAGGTGGTTGACCGCTTGCTGGCCCATTTGCATCAGGCCAAGAAAATGGATGTTGATGTGGTGGTGTTTCCCGAGCTGGCACTGACCACGTTTTTCCCGCGCTGGTTCAGCGAGGATATTTCCGATTTTGATTGTTTTTATGAAACCCAGATGCCGGGTCCGGACACCCAGCCTTTGTTTGATGCCGCTGCCAAATTGCAGATTGGTTTCTACCTGGGCTATGCCGAACTGGTCATTGAAAACGGCGTAAAGCGTCGCTTCAACGTATCCATTCTGGTCGATAAAACCGGCACGATCGTAGGCAAATATCGCAAGGTGCATTTGCCCGGTCACGGCCAGGACGAGCCTTGGCGTGCATTCCAACATCTGGAGAAATACTACTTCGAGCCTGGTCACGAGTTCGGTGTGTGGTCGGCCTTCGGGGGCGTGATGGGCATGGCCTTGTGCAACGACCGGCGCTGGTCAGAAACCTACCGCGTCATGGGTTTGAAGGGCGTGGAAATGGTCATGCTGGGCTACAACACCCCGGTACACAACCCGCCCGCACCGGAGCACGACGATCTGTCCATGTTCCATAACCATTTGGTGATGCAGGCCGGGGCCTATCAGAACGGCACCTGGGTGGTGGGGGTGGCCAAGGCGGGGAGTGAAGAGGGCATCGAGATGATTGGCGGCAGTGCCATCATTGCGCCGTCTGGGGAGATTGTCGCGGCTTGCTCGACCAAGGGTGACGAGCTGGCGATTGCCCGTTGCGATCTGGATCTGTGCCATTCCTACAAGAGTACGACCTTCAACTTTGAGCGTCATCGTCGGCCAGAAGCGTATGGCCTGATCAGCTCGCAACGTGGAGCGGTGGTGCCATGGGCGTGAACGAACATACAAAAATGGACCTGGTCTGGGATGCGGTCAGCCTGACGCAAGCCTTTGTGCGTATCCCCAGCTTGTCCGGGCAAGAGCAGGCCATGGCGGACTTTGTGCAGCAAGTCATGCGGGAGTTGGGTTTTGACCAGATTAGTGTGGACGACAAGGGGTCGGTGCTGGGCTTTGTCGGCCCGGCCCAGGCTCCGCTGGCCCTGCTGTTTGATGCCCATATGGATGTGGTGCCTATCGCCGGAACCTGGACGGTTGAGCCTTTTGGGGCGCAGATCAAGGATGGCCGCATGTATGGGCGCGGCACCAGTGATATGAAAGCAGGTTTGGCCGCCGCCCTGTGTGGCGCGGCAGCAGCGGCTCGTCGTGGTGCCTTGAAACAGCGTATTGCCGTGTCTGCCAGCGTGATGGAGGAGGTGATTGAAGGCTATGCCTTGTCCCACGCTCTGGAGCAATGCACGCCGGCTGCTGTGGTGATTTGTGAGCCATCGCGTTTGCGCATCATGGTGGGCCAGAAAGGGCGACAGGAGATTCTGTTGCGCTTGCAAGGCCGTCCAGCCCATGCGGCCTTGCCTCATCTGGGGGTGAATCCCATTCAGGCGGCAGCCAAGGCTATTTCTGCTTTGCAAACGCTGGATTTGCCCAAGGATGCGCAAGTGGGCCAAGCCTTGCTGGTGCCTACTGACATTATTTCCGACCCGCATCCTTCCATTTCCCTGATCCCTTCGTCCGTTACGGTACGTTTTGATCGCCGCACGCTGGTGGGTGAAAGCAGCGAATCGGTGTTGAAACAAATGGAGCAATGCTTGCAGGGTGCCGGTGTGGAGGGTTTTTCGCTGGAACTGGTGGACAGTCAGGTACAAACCTATACAGGTCAGCAGGCCAGCCCGGAGCGGGACTTGCCCGCCTGGCGGCTGGATGAGTCCGCACCGTTGGCCCAAGCCATGGTGCAAGCGGTTCAGCAAGCCGGGCGTGTGGTGGAAATGGATACCTGGTGGTTTTGCACCAATGGTTCCGAGTCTGCCGGACGACGTGGCATTCCCACTATCGGCTTGGGACCGGGCGAGGAAGCACAGGCACATACGGCTGATGAGTCGGTAGCGATCGACGATGTTCTGGGGGCCAAGGACATTTACGAACAGCTGTGTATCCAACTGGCAGGACAAGCGTAAGAGCAATCGGAGACAAGTGATGCGTATTGCAGTAGCGGGTTTTCAGCACGAGACCAATACCTTTGGCCCGGCCATGGCCACGATGGCGGACTTTGAGCATGGGGGCGGCTGGCCAGGGATGTGCCGAGCCGAGGCCATCGAGCCTGCCTTGCGTGGGGCCAATATTCCGGCAGCCGGGTTTATGGCCGCCGCCGCACAAGCCGGGGTCGAGTGCGTCCCGCTACTGTGGGCCGCCGCCAGTCCCTCCGCGCCCGTCGAGGCAATGACTTACGAGGCAATCGTGGCGGAGATTCTGTACCGCCTGGAGCAAGTTCTGCCCGTGGATGCGGTGTATCTGGATTTACATGGCGCCATGGTGGCCGAGCATCGCGATGATGGGGAAGGGCATTTGCTGGTTCTGGTGCGCGAGATGGTGGGACCGGATGTGCCGGTGGTCGCCAGTCTGGATTTGCACGCCAATGTCAGCGACACCATGCTGGCGCAGGCCGACATGCTGGTGGCTTACAAAACTTACCCGCATGTGGATATGGGACAAACGGGCGAGCGTACTTTCCAGGCGCTGATGCGATGTCTGCAAAGCGGTCGTCGCCCGAAGCTGGCCTGGCATCGATTGCCTTTTCTGATCCCGGCGGTCTGGCAAAGCACCGAGATGGAACCGGCGGCCAGCCTGTACCGTCACTTGTCATCGCTGGAAGAAATAGAAGGCGAGGGGAGCGTGTCGTTCGCCATGGGCTTTCCTGCTGCGGACGTGCCGGAATGCGGAGCGGTCTTGTGGGCCTACGCCCAGACACAGGAAGAAGCCGATAGCCGTTTGGCAGACTTTCTGGATGAGGTGCTTGATAAAGCCCAAGGCTTTCAAGGCAAGCTTTATGAACCGGACGAAGCCGTGCAATGGGCGCTGAGTCACCCCGGTAAAGGCCCGGTGATCATTGCCGATGCTCACGACAATCCCGGTGGCGGCGCCAGCTCCGATACCTGTGGTCTCTTGCGCGCCTTGCTGAAAGCCAAGGTATCGGATGCTGCTTTAGGCTTGATCGTGGACCCGGAAAGCGCTGCTCTGGTGCACCAGGCAGGGGCCGGTAAAACCATTGAGCTGTCTCTGGGCGGTAAATCCGGTGTCCCCGGCGATATACCCTTGCATGCACGCTTTTATATCGAGTCCGTATCCGATGGCCAGTTCCGCGCCACCGGCCCGTACTACGCAGGCTGTGCCATGAACCTGGGGGCCAGCGCCTGTTTGCGTATAGAGGGCGTGCGCATCGTTCTGGCCTCCTACAAGTCGCAAATGGCGGATCAAAGCATGTTCCGTTTTGTGGGTATCGAGCCGGAGCAGATGAAGGTACTGGTTCTGAAAAGCGCCGTGCACTTCAGAGCGGACTTTGGCAGCATTAGCGACCGCATCATTGTCGGAGCAGCACCGGGAGGAGTTTCCATGCGCACGACAGACTTGCCATGGGAGCGTTTACCGGCAGAGCGCCTGCTGTATCCCGGTGGCCCCAGCCTGTCCCAATGGCGAATCATGCAATCAGAAGGGCGGGCCTATTCACAATAGCTTTGCATTTTTTACCCAAGTAGGTATACTCCTGCCTTCACGGTTTTGATGCAGATTAGCTCGGTAAAACAAGCTTTGAAAATCAGACCGCCTGTTCAGACAAGTGTGAATTTCAATCGGTGCCGGGATTGACTATCAATAATCTCAAATCGAAAGAAAAAATCTAAAAAACACTTGCAAGAAAGGTAGAGCAGGGTTATAGTTTAATTCTTTCGGGGCGTAGCGCAGCCTGGTAGCGCACTTGCATGGGGTGCAAGGGGTCGAAGGTTCAAATCCTTCCGTTCCGACCAGATTTTAAAAGGCCTACAGCATTTTTGCTGTAGGCCTTTTTTCATTGCTGCGGGGAATTCTGTTTCCACGAGCTTCTCCCTCTTCTCGTCTGTGTGCTTGCGAGCGTGCTCTGCCGGCAGTTCTAGTTCTGTTTCTGGTATGAGCAGAGTACTCACTAAAATAAAAAGTGAGTGCACATTTAAAAGTTATTTTCTTGGCACATCGGCCTCGCTTATTTTGCGATTCTTTTCTGCTCTGATACAAGAATGAACGGAATAGTGCTCTTCGTTGATTCCCAAAATTTTCCTCAACAGATTCTGCAGAAGTTATTTTTGAGCTTTGTCTCTCTTTAATCTGCTAGCATGCGATTTTGATTATTGTTCTGGAGAGCAGTAGTGGACAGCGTGGATGTAGAGTTAATCAAGCGATTGAGACCGTTAGCTCGAAAAAAAGCAGAAGAGTTTTCTGATGCGCTATCCGAGGGATTGGCGCAGGATCGTAATATCCATCAATTGAGCCTGGATTTACAGGATGAGGTCCAAGCCTATCTTTTGTCGCTTCCAGAAGAAGATAGAGAAACCTTTGAGGCGCTTTACATTGAAGAGTTAAATGCGCAGACAGCCATGGCTAACCAAAGTGCAACTGAAAAACTTGCCCAGGCAGAGGCTATTGAAGCCGAAGGTGCTAAATCGCAGCAAGTGATGTCTGGCATTATTGTCCTGATCGCGATATTAGTTCTTGTGTTTTTCTTGGCAAGATAGGGCGCATGCTGCACGTGCGGCATCTGGTGAAGGATTAAGTGGGAACACCGTCCAAGTCGTGAGGCGGGTATTCAATGAATTACAAGAAACTGAGGAGCCGTGAGATGCGTGTTGTAAAGGTTGGGGCAATTGCGTTGCTTGCATTATTGGCTGCGTGTAAAACGAATATCAGCACCGAAATCAAACTTAGTGAGCTTGAGGGTGGTGCAGGCAAGATGCTGCCCGGTGAACTGACGGTCGAGGTTAGTGCTTGCAATCATTATGAAGATTCTCGCAAGCCCTCTAATTCCCTGCTGGAAGCTCAGCAAGCTATTCCTGGCATATTCAAAGATGCAAAGTATATGGAATGCTATCAGCAGCGAATGAATTCTTATGCCCGATTTGAGTTGCCTGTTGCCTTGGATACCGCTGGTAGCGATAAGCTGTTTTCTGAGGAACATATCAATTTCCGTTCCCATGAGAATATGTTGCTCGGCTTGGTTATCCCTACTCAAATTAAAGAGCGTATTAAGTCCGCCACGAAAGGGAAGGTCGCCGCAAGTGCTTTGGTGATGAGTTTTTCGATTAAGGTCACAAATGACCTTAATCAGGATCAGCCTTTGGTAGCTTACTCCGTGTTTGCTGATGGGAAAGCGTTTGTTGCTGATAGGCTGTCGCTTCATAAAGGCAAACACATGACACTCCAGTTGTCTGACGTGTCAGTTCAAGCTGCGGTGCAAGGTAGTTATGCAATTGTGCTCGGTAGGGTTGCGCAATAGAAACGTAGACAAGGTGTCGCTGTAAGAAAAGCCCGCATTGCGGGCTTTTTGTTTAATCAAGTCCTGAGTAGCGTGATTACCACCCCCAGCAAGTTCCCGCTGCAGGCTTGCCGCAATTGCGGTAGTTCACTGCAAACCACAGTTTTCCTGCACCACGTGGGCTACCGTCAGATTTGACGTCGTTGCGTGGCAGTTCTTCCAGGGTGTCGCGCGCTGTTTTAGTGTCGGAGTCACTGGCAGCGTCGGCTTCCAGGACGATGCGGCCTAGCGCTGCTGCATCACGGTTTTCGAAGACCAGATCCGTGTCTTTCAGCGCTGTCATTTTCAGGGAGGCATCACGCACGGCAGCCGCGTAGCTGTCGTCCGAACCACCGGGCTTCAAGGCCTTGTTCAGCGTGCTGGCGGCCAGAATCTGCACCGGTGTGGCGGGTGGAGCCATCACGTAGTCGTCCAGCTTGGCCAATTGGCCCTCTGAAGCCTGGCGACGTAGCCAGTCGCCCCACAGAAATTCGGCGTATTCAGGCAGGTTGCCGTTGCTATAGGCAATGTCGCGGGTGAAGTACACCAGGGAGCGATAGCGATCTTCCTGCATGCCACCGGCTTCTTTTTCGTTGGCCAGGCCAAGGCGAGTGGGCAGTTGTTCGACGGTAATAGTTTGGTTTTTACCATCACGCAGCCAGACCAGTTTTTCTTTGCTCATGCGCTCCCAGAAGGCAGAGGCCTCGCGGATATCGCTGTAGTTGGCGCTGACTTTGACCCAGACGGGCAGTTTGGGGCCGCCGTCAGGGATCTCGCGCAAGGAGGAGAAAGTATGGTGGCCATCGGTCAGGTAAAGATTGCCGTCCCAGCCTACGACCACGGTTTTAAGGTTTTCTGTTTGCGAGCCCAACGGGTCTTTACACAGATACGTGGTGGGTTGGTCCAGGCGGGCCGCTTGCGCCTCAGCGATCGTCAGGAATTTCTGGGCGCGCTCGGTACCGCCCATATCCTCGCAGTAGTCATCAAATTTCTTGCCGATGGTGCGATTCAGGTAGTCCAGGTGCTGTGCGGGATTGTTGGCCCAGGTAGGGCGGTCCAGATCGCCTTGCCAGCGTCCCAGCTTGTAGTAGACCTGATCGTAGCCAATGGCCGCCTGGGTGGGATGCAGTTCTTCTATGCGGACCTTGATGACATCGCCTGCTTTGCTGTCCAGATAGGCCGTGTTGCGGGGTGGTTCCGGCTCTTCAGTGACAGGTGGCGCGACGACGGGGGCTTCGGGGGACGGATTGCCACCTGTGCTGGAGCCACTGTCGCAGGCTGCCAAGACCAAGGGCAGCAGAGCGATGCCCAGGGCGCGCAAGAGCTGTTGCCGGGCGGGGACAAGAGAATGCAAATAAGCGAGGTTCATGGTCCGTTGGGAGATTTTGTTGGAAGATCCTAGATCATGGGGGATGGGTATTGCCGGAACATTGCATTCAGAAACATTTATCGCTTGTGCTGGAGAGGGGGCTGCTTGTCACGATCGGGGGCGAAATTGTGACCAGCTCGCCTAGTTTCCTCTAAGGCGAACTGAATCCCGTACACTGTCCGCGCTTAAATGAAATCGACAAAGCACTTCCAGACTTGTGGAAGTTGATTTTAAAAGGTTCTTGATGGCGCTCTACAGAAAAGCCTGGCTGTTTACGTTGTTCAATATCTTGCTCCTGGTCGCCTTGTATTTTGGGCTACCTGTGTTCGACCGTGTGTTGGGGACATTGGGGTTTTGGGTGTTTGGCTTTTACATTCTGGGCCAGGGCCTGGTGGCCATGACGGTTTTTACTTGCCCAAAGTGTGGCCTGTCGCCGTTCATGGGTAGCCAGAGCCTGTTCACCAGCTATTCGCCGTTTCCGCGCAAGAAGTGTGCTCAGTGTGGGCATGACCACACTCAGACTGAGTAGGGCAAGCTGCGATCCGGCGATCCGGCGGTCCGGCGATCCGGTGCAGTCATCCCTTGTTGACTCAGCCCTTGCGCAGCGGGTTCTCCTTCCTGAATTAGTCCGGGTGGTGGTTGTGATCGACCACCATATTGTCTCCAAAGGTGGAGAATTTGGCGGTCACCTCGGCGGGTAGTTTGGCTTCTGCTTCGCTGGTGTTCTTGACCAGACGTTCTGCCGCTTCAGCGCTCATACCTGCCATCGTTAGAGTCTCGACATCGTTCAAGCCATCGCCACCGCACATATGGACATTCCATTGCCCATGGCGACTCTTTAAGAGCGCACGGCCACCGCGCGCCAGTTGCGTCCAACCGGCCAGGGCATAGTCACCCTCGATCACGATAGGCTCCACCACAAGAGGCGCTTCGGGACTGTCCCAAATCGCTTTCATGGCCTGGGAGATGCGATCGGTCTCTGACGGCGCAGCGTGAGCCACGCCCGTGAGCATCGCGAACAAGATGAATAAAGCCATGGTGAAGAAAAGGCCGGGAAGTGTCACCTTAAAGGTCTGGCGATGTTGTGAAGCGGTTTTCATAAAAACTCCTTGTTTCTCAAGCTAATAAAGGACAGGGTGGGGCTTTCGCCCCGAGCAGGGTGTTCATCTGACTTATTGGCAGCCAAGGGGCAGTGATCCGGTATGTAAAGCTCAACGGCTGCGATCTGACGTGCATGACAAACCCCTTGAGAAGATAAAAAAACGGGATCAATACTGGATCTGCACACCGGCAAAGACCGATCGCCCTGTACCCGGCTCGAACAAGGGCGAGGAGGCGGTGGCGTAGTCCGTAATGCTGGCGCTGGCGATGTATCGGCGATCCGTCAGGTTGCGGCCATCGATATAGAAGGAGTAGGGGCCGCGCTCCCAGCCAGCTCGCAAGCCCAGCAGGGCATAGGAACTGGTTTTGGTGGTGTTTGCGTTATCGACGTAGTAAGCCTGCGGCACCCATTCCACATTGGGACCAATGTGAAAGCCTGAAGGGTGTTTGTAGATAATCTCTGCGCGCAGATAGTGCTTGGGCACACCGGGTATTTGATTGTTGTTCCAGTCCTGATCGTTGTCGAACTTGAAGTTGCTGTAGGTGTAGGCGCCTTTGACCTCCAGGCTGTCACTTTGCAGACCTTGTACAAACAGGCCTCGGGCGGCTGTCCATTGCACACCTAGTTCTACGCCCTGGTGAGTGGTGCGATCCGCGTTGACGGTCTTGTCACAGATGTTCCAGGGCGCGCTGATGCATTGCAGCTCATTTTTGACGCGCGCATGGTACAGGGAGACGTCCCAGGCCACGTCCCCGCTTTCTCCTCGGGTGCCAATTTCGAAGGTGGTGGCGCGTTGGGCTTGCAGGCGATCCAGATCATTGCTGGTCGAGAAGGTCATATCGTCAAACGTAGGCGGCTCGGCGCTGCGGGAAATATTGCCGTAGATTTGCCACTGCGGACCCGCCTGCCACAACAGGCCCAACTTGGGATTGAAGAAGTGGTAGCTTTTGTCCCCGGATCGCGTGGTAGGCAGGCCGCCGTTATACCGATCCTGGCGCTTGCGCTGAGCGTGCAGGTATTGCAGGCCGGTGATCAGGGACAAGTCCGAGCCCAGACTCCAGGCGTTTTCGGCATAGATGCTCAGGTTGTTGGACCTGTCTTTGCTAGCAGACAGTTTTTCCAGTCGTTTACCTCCCACGTTTACCGAGTTTTGGGCATCAATCTTGCCGGCCGACCAGGTCAGGCCCAGTGTGAAGCGATTGTCTCTGCCCGCAAGCGGGCTGGTGTTGACCAACCGGCCGTAGGCGCCGTAGCTGCTCGTGTCCCTATCAATAAATTGATAAATAGGGTGTCGCAACGAACTTTGTTCAAACCAGCCACCTAGTTCGTACTGCGTCTCGCCCATGACCAGCACTGTGCGGTTGGCAATGCGACCGCCGTCCAGGTTGAGCTGCCAGTCGTTTTGCTTATTTTCTTTGGCGGCTTGTCGTGGATTATTCAGAGCCTGATCGCGGCTGACCGAGCCGGGAATATCCTGGTGAATCTGGTAGCCGCTCAGGTAAAAACGGGTTTCTGCCCGGTCTGACAAACGCCAGCCCAGGTTTGCATTCGCACGTAGGGAATGGCCAGCACTTTGTTCTCTATAACCATCCTGGGTTTGCCAGGAGCCGGAAACTACACCATCCAGTTTTTCGCCCGCAAAGCCGCTGCTCAGTTGTACGCGTCGCCAGCCAAAACTACCGGCATCCAGACGTCCTTGAAAGGCGTCGGCATCATGGCCGGTAGGAGTGACGAAGTTGATGGCCCCGCCCAAGGTGGCGGCTCCGTATTGCAAGGCATTGGCACCTTTATAGACTTCGGTATAGCGGTAGGCTGTAGGGTCGATACGATGGAAGTTGCTGCTGCCGTCCGGGTCGTTCAAGGGGATGCCGTCCTGATACAGGCTGATGCCCCGTAGATGGTAATAACGCGACAGCCCTGAACCCCGTATGGATAGGCGCGCATCATCACCCCATTTGGGCTGCGCAAACACCCCCGGTGTGTAGTCCAGCATGTCTTTGACGGTAGCGGCTTTGGTATCACGCCAGGCGCTTTCGGGCACCAGAGCGACGCCGCCCGCGGTTTGTTCAATATTTTTTTGAGCAGTTTGCAGGTCTGGAACGGTCAGGCTTTTACCGCGCTCTGGAGTGACGATGACGGGGGCCAGTGTTGGCGTTTGTGCATGAGCAAGGCTTGCCCAGGAACTGGAGAACAGCAAGGTCAGAGCCAGGACGCTGATTCGTGTGCGCGGTGATCCTGGCGCTAATTGGACAGAGGGCAGAAAGGGGGCGGCCTGCACAGCGCATGCCTGTGCAGAAATACAAAAAATAGACATAAAAAAACCTTGAATGACTTCGCTGAAAAGCGACTGCACATATGGCAGTCGGCCACGAGAGATCAAACAAGGTTGGCAGGCGGAGCGCGTGACCCGAGTGGTGGCCCCAGCGCGGGTAAGGGGGGCAAGGTCTGATTGCGGTGCACCAGCAGCAAAGGCGGGTGATCCATCGGTACATCCAGGCTTGCCATGTCGGCACTGGGCAAGGCCACTTGGGATAGAACCAGGGCGTAAGGGCACTTCTGGATATCCGCGTGTTCATTGGATAGTGGCGGATCGGCCTGTCCTGTCAGGCTCATCCAGATCGTGCTGGGCGTGCCACCGGGGGCACACAGCGTGACGGAAAAGAAGCCGTTTTGCTCGTCAGCCTTGTCCGGCATGTATCCTGCCGGCACCAGCGAACGGCACAAAAATGACAGGATCGCCAGGCAAAAAAGAATTTGCCAGGCTATGCCATTCTTTGCGGGAGAGCGGTGCCGTTGGACAGACATGGCGCAATTGTATTCCAACTGCTTCTCAATTAGATTTGATTTACGTAATCTGCGGACTCTTTAGTAAGTGGCGGATTACGATTTTGCCAAAGCGATGGCGCTGTTGCAGATAGCGATAGGCCTCATGGGCTTTTTTAAAATTGAAGACCTGATCGATAACGGGATGGATTCGGTGCTGGCTAATGACTCGATTCATGGCTTCCAGATCGCTGCGGCTACCCACACCGATGGCTTTGTAATTGGCCTGGCTAAAGACCAGATCCATCACGTCCAGCGATTCCACAGATTTTCCTAAGGAGCCGACCAGGGACACCTGCCCACCCACAGCAACCGCCTTGATGGATTGTGCAATCGTCACTGGGCCACCGACATCAATAATACGATTGGCACCTTCGCCATGCGTGTAGTGTCGTACAAGTTCGGACCATTCTGGCGTGTCTTTGTAGTTGAAGACCTTGTCAGCCCCTAGTTGCAGCAGCTTGTCGAACTTGTCGTCGGAAGAGGTGCTGGAAATCACGTGGGCTCCCATTGCCTTGGCCAGTTGAATGGCAAAAGTCGAGACACCACCCCCTCCTTGTGTCAGCACCGTATCACCCGCATTAATCCCTTCTAGTGCTGACCAGGCGGTCAAGGCTGCGCAAGGCAGGGTTGCCGCCTCTTCAAAACTCAGGTGGGTGGGCATAAGTGACAAGGCCTCTGCCGAAACGACTTTGTATTGAGTGAGCCAGCCGTCATGCTCAACACCATATTGTTCCCGACCTGCGTAGGCGGGGCCACCGAACCAGTTCGGGAAAAAGCTGTTGATAACACGGTCGCCCAACTTGAAGCGCTGCACGCCGGGGCCAAGCGCATCAATGATTCCTGCTGCATCTGACAGGGGTACAGCCCCTGGCGTATTGGGATAGCGTAATGTGCCTTTCATGACCAACAAGTCTCTGAAGTTCAAGGCTGAGGCCATGACTTGAACCCGCACTTGTCCGGGACCAGGTTCGGGAAACGGTTCCTGACGTCGCTCCAGATAGTCCACACTGCCATATTGCGTAAAACGATAGGTGTCCATGCTTGCTCCTGTTGCTTCTTGTAAGAAGCATGCTAGGCCCGAGGAGTCAGACGATCTATAGTTAAAAATCTGATTTTCCTGTCTTATCGTCTGATGGCCATGAACCCCCTTGATGAAATTCTGGATGGCATGCGTTTGCAGCATGCTTTGTATGCGTGCTTTCAACTGCGTGCGCCTTGGGGCGTTAGCTTTGACACCGGTGAGTATGCGCGGCTGTTGATTGTCAGCAAAGGGGCTTGTTATTTGAAGGGAGAGCAGCGGGCAGATCCCGTGCTGCTGGAAGCGGATACCTGCATGCTTATTCAACCAGGGGTGCAATTCTCGCTGTGTGACGGCAAGGAAAATTCGCTGGTTTCCTGTGATACTTTGGCTCGGTATCCGTATGCCGAGCCGATCATCCATGGTGGTGACGGGGTTTCGACTGAAATTGTGACGGCTCGCTTTGCTTTCAACAAGTTGGCGGCCGAACCCCTGTTCAATGCGCTTGGCCCCATGGTGCATACTCGTTTGAAGACGGAAGATGCCCACGCCATAAAAAATATCCTGGATGTGCTGCAAACCGAAGTGCAAAGCCGAGATTACGGAACTCAGCTGATTAACGCACGCTTGGTTGATGTGATGTTCATTAAGGTACTGCGGGCTTTATCTCGCTGTGCCTCATTGGGGGCAGGGTTGTTAGCGGGTATTCGAGACCCCAGGATGGCCCCGGTCTTGCAAACTGTGCATCAGCAGATTGCGCATCCGTGGTCGGTGGAGGAAATGGGGGCACTGATCGGGCTGTCCCGGTCTACCTTTTCTGCTTTGTTCAAGGCGGCTGTTGGGCAAGCACCATTGGCCTATTTGACGGCTTGGCGTATCTATAAAGCCAAGCTTTTGTTGGCAGCCGGTTCGCAGACAATAGGGCAAATTGCCGTGCAGGTGGGTTATGACAATGAGTCCAGCCTGAGCCGTGCTTTTAGCCGTTTGGAAGGAGTCTCGCCCGGTGTCTGGCGGCAGAGGCAACGAGCCGGCACTTGATAAACGGCCCTGTTGCCATGTCCACAACAGAGCTCCCAAGCCCCTGTTTTGAAAGCGAAGCAAGCTGCGGGGAGGCGTCAAGCAAGGCTGTCCGAGACAGACCAAGGTGTCCGCCTAGTAAAAACCCGCTTGGATGTTTTTCCGGGAAAGGCCTACTATTAGCCCTCAATTATCGGATATGAGAATTTTATGGTGTATGACTACGTCATTGTGGGTGCCGGGATGGCCGGTGTGTCTTTGGCCTACCGTTTACCGGAAAGCGCCCACGTGCTTGTTCTGGAAAGAGAGTCCCATGCTGCGTATCACTCGACGGGGCGCTCGGCCGCTATGTTTGTTGAAACCTACGGTACTGAAACGATTCGTGCCCTGACCGTCGCGGGTAACGATTTTTTCAGTCATCCGCCAGACGGTTTTAGCGATCAGCCAATTTTGCTGCCGCGTGGCGTGCTGTATGTGGGCACAGCCGAACAACAGGATTTGCTGGACAGTCAATATGAGGATTGGCATGAGCAAGGGCTGGATGTCAGCCGCATGACGGCCGAGCAGGCACTGACGTTGGTGCCATGCCTGGATCCGGCGCAATTGGCGGGCGCCTTGTATGACGGGCAGGGCCAAGATATGGATGTGCATGCCTTGCATCAGGGGTTCCTGAAAGGGGCACAAGCAAAAGGCGTAACGCTGCGTCTGGATACAGAAGTCCTGTCCGCGCAATGGGATGGCGAGTGTTGGGACGTTCAGCTCAGCTCTGAGCCCGGTACTGTGCGCACACGTGTTCTGGTCAATGCAGCCGGTGCCTGGGCCGATACCCTGGCCGAGCGTTGTGGCCTCAAAGCCTTGGGGATTCAGCCCAAGCGCCGTTCAGCGTTTTTGTTCTCGCCACCCGAAGGGATGGATCACCGGGATTGGCCGGCAGTGATTGATATTGGCGAAGAGTTCTACTTCAAGCCCGATGCAGGCATGTTGTTGGGGTCGCCGGCCAATGCAGATGATGTGGACGCGCATGATGTCGTGGCCGAAGAGCTGGATGTGGCCACCGGCATTTACCGCATTGAAGAGCGCACCCAGCTTCGTATCCGTCGTCCTAGCCACACGTGGGCAGGACTGCGTAGTTTTGCTCCTGATGGGGAGCTGGTCATTGGTCACGATACACAATGTCCCGGCTTTTTCTGGCTGGCGGGGCAAGGCGGCTATGGGATTCAAACCGCAGCAGGTGCGTCCTTGCTGGCGGCCAGTTTGTTGCAAAAGCAGGATTTGCCCGAGTCCTTGAAGGCCTTGGAGATTGATCCGGCTGTGGTGTCACCAGCTCGTTTCAGAACATAAAAACAGCAGCACTTTGATCTCCTGGAGGAGAAAGCATGTCGAATATAAGAAATATCCTGGGCATTGCGATGGCCTTTGTCGGTGTGGTGGTGGGGGCCGGCTTTGCATCAGGACAGGAGGTGTTGCAGTTTTTCAGCAGCTTCGGGTATTGGGGATTGCTTGGAGGGGTGGTCAGTGGTCTGTGCTTCACGATACTGGGTATGGCGGTGGGGGAGCTGAGCCAGGTTTCAGTATCGCATTCGTTTAAAGAAGGGTTGTATTTGATTTGTGGGCCGCGTCTGGGCGTGGTGGTCGACATCATGATTACCTTCTTCATGTATGCCATTGCGGTGGTGATGTTTGCCGGTGGTGGCTCGCTGATGGAGCAACAGTGGGGCGTACCGGCGCAGTACGGCAGTGTCGCCGTCATGCTGATTACCGTGCTGATCGTGTTCTTGCGCGTGGATAGGGTGATGGCCTTTATTGGCAGCGTCACGCCCATTCTGGTTCTGATGATGGTTTTCCTGTGCATTTACAGCTGGAATACCCGGGACTTGCCATTGGAGGAGTTGGATGTCATCGCGCATACCAAACCTCAGGGTGCAGGACATTGGTTAGTCGGCGCGTTGCTGTACGTGTCCTACAACATGGTGGTGGGGGCGCCGTTTCTGATGATCGCAGGGGCGCAGGCTACATCGCGCCGCAATGCGCTGTTGGGTGGACTGGTCGGTGGTTTGCTGCTGGGTTTTTTGATCGTGCTCATCAGTGCCGGTGTGTTTGGCCGTATTGATACCATTGGCTCGGCCGCCTTGCCTATGCTGATGCTGGCGACCGAGCAATCCAAACTGCTGGGTACCATTATGTCCGTGGTGGTTTTCGCCATGATTCTAACGACGTCGGTCGGTGTGCTGTATTCCTTCTCAGCCCGAATTTTTACCCCTAACACGCGTAAATTCAATATTGGTACGGCCATTGCCGGAGTGCTGGGACTGGTGGGGGCCAAGATTGGTTTCATCAATCTGGTCGGCACGGTCTACCCGTTTTTTGGTTATCTGGGCTTTGTGTTGATGGCCTGGATTCTGATTGCCTGGTTTCGTTTGCGCCGCTTACAATCCAGGCATGCGACGTAATGAATTGCTCAGCAAGGAACAGGTAGGATCTCGCCTGCGTCAAGCCCGACATAATCAAAAACAGACACTCAAGCAGGTGTCTGAAAAAACGGGCTTGGCGCTTTCTACCATTTCCAAAGCAGAACTAGGGCAGGTCTCCTTAAGCTATGAAAAATTTGTGGTTCTGGCCCGCGCCCTGAATATTGAGGTGGGTTCCTTGTTTGCCATACCGGATGAGGAAAACACGCAACGCTTGCTCACCACTGAAGTGGGCATTTCCAGCCATAAGTCCACCGCCACCCCGGGCTATGCGACGCGTAATTATGAATACGGCCTGTTGTTTGGCGAACTGAGCGGCAAACACATGAACCCGATTCTGGCCGTCATTGACTCACGCGATGCCAGCGAATTTGACGACTATATCCGGCATGCCGGGCAAGAGTTTGTGATCGTCCTATCCGGCGCTATTGCTATTCAGTTTGAAACTGGCGAGACCTTGTTTCTGAACACACACGAGTCTGCGTATTTTGACAGCGGCATCGGACATATTTACTTGTCGACCAGCGAAGACGACGCGAAGGTTGTCGCCGTCTGTACCAGCGGTTTGCCGCCGGGACTGGTTTAGGATGGGGCCGATACCGATACGTCGTTAAAAACCGGCGGCACGGTGCTGTCTGGCTTGGCTGACACAGGAGGGGTGCCATTGGACTTTAACGGCGCCACACAACGCGCGGTGGCGTTTTGAAAGTAGACGGTGCCTGCGGGGCGGCCTTTCAGACGAGCCAGTTCGGGTTTGGCCTGGATGGTCGCGTCGGACAAGGGAAAGACGATGCCCCGTGTGGGGATGGTGTCGCGTGAGCTTGTCCCCGTATTGCTGCCACCTTTGAAAATCCGTACATGGGCAGGGTCGCGATTGGGGTCGGAGATAACCCATTCGTGCAGACCGTTGGCCATGTCCTGTATGCCCAAGGGGTTGGGCGGAAATGCACCCGTCTTGTGTTTGTTCGCGCCACTATCTGGTTCCGGCAGATTTCGACCTGCTTGCCATTGGCCGTTGTCGGTAGCCCAAGGAATCGCTTGCCCGCGGCCGCGGGCCGCGTACTCCCATTCGGCCTCGGTGGGCAAACGCATGTCCAGGCCACTGTTTTTTCCCAACCAGGTGCAAAAGGCTTCGGCTTCGTCATAAGGCATATTGGCGGCCTGTTCATCATCGCCTTTCACGGGCTGCCAACGGGCAGGGCGCTGGGTTTGCTTCAGGAAGCGGTCATACAGGGCGTTAGTCGCCTCTTTTTTCATGATGGAAAACGCGCTGACCTCTACCGGGTACGGATCCAGAGCACCCTGATCGGCTTGTGCTACCCATTGCACGGACTGCTCGCCGTCGGGAGCACGCATGGGCACCTGGAAATTGCCGGCCATAAATGACCCGCCTTCTACCGGGATCAGTTCAGGACCGGGCTCAGGGCGCGTAGGCAAAGACCTCAGTACCAGTAAAAGTAAGATGCTGGCAATGATGAGGGTGACGCTGAGCCGCACAGGGGTATGACGCAATCTTGTTTCCTTGCTCTTGACGACTCGTGACGCGAGAGCTTTGTCGATTAATTTTGCTTATATGGCCCCGTATTATTCCATGTCTGCTTATAAGACGGGTCTGTCTGTGCGCAGAGTTTAATGATTTATTGGAATAGAAGGGGAGTATTGTGCTTATTCAGCGTTGTTGGGGGACTTTTCAGGAATAATCGACAAGGGAATATGGATGGCCTGGCCTTCCTGAACCACAACGCTCCAGCGGCTTGGATCAAACAAGGCGGGGCTGACTTCAAATACCGCGACATCCGAGATGCTCACCAGAGGATTGATTTTGTCCGGGCCCACCGTATCCAGATCGTGTGCGTAGCGATAGTCCTGTGTCGCTCGCTGATTGGGTGCTAGTTTTTGGCCCGACGCATCTGCCAGAAACAGGCGTGGTCGATGGATCTGCGGGTTCAGGGGGCGTGGGCTGGTGTTGGTATAGCGGTAGCGCAAAACAATAAACAGATTATTCTGACGCGCCGGTGTAGCCAGATTCCCGGCGTCCAACTGAGTCTGGCTGTGCCATTGCTCCAGGTAGATATGCAGGCGTGCACCTTGATACTCGGGTGTGAGCAAGCTTGCCCCCTTGTTCAAAATAGGGGCCGCAGGCGGGATAGGGGGGATGCTGGGAAGGATGCCAGGCTGCGTTTGGGTAGACAGAACCCTGTCGTTTTGACTGTAGGCGGTGGCAGAGCACAGGGCTAGAAGGGCGCACAGCCAAAAACGGGGCGAAGTAACAAGCATGGGTGTGAACAAGAGGGGCAATCAGTGTGGGTAAGGATGACAGGCTGGATTAAAGGGCAGGCAAAAAATAAACGGCTCATGAGCCGTTTTTCTTAACCACTTTTTTCAGATCGTCCAGCTCTTTGCGCAGGGCGACCACTTCGTCACTGAGTAAACCGATGACAGCCATTTGACTTTGGTACATCTCTACCAAGGGGTGGTAACTGATACCACGACTGGTCAGTTCTCGACAAAGCGCGCTAAGACCGGTTCCAGCGCGCTTGGTTAAGGTAGCCATCTTCCTGTGATCCATAAGCCTGCATCCTGATCAGTAGTTGTTCGATGTTTACATCTGTTAACCATACCAAAAAACGATGACAATAGTCGTTTTTATTAAAACTTCTTGTATATCTGTGGTTTAGCGACTGAATTAGCCCACTTGGAAGTTGCCTTCCGGATAGCGTATGCGGCTGCGTTTGCGCGTGGCCAAGGAGTAAATCAGGGTCAGAGGGCCGAGTCGACCCGCAAACATCAGCACCATGATCAGGATCTGGCTGGGCATGGAAAGTTTGTGAGTGATGCCGTGGCTCATGCCGGTGGTGCTTAAGGCCGAGGCTGCTTCAAACAGAAGGCTGGTAATGGGCATGTCCTCAAACAAGGTCAGTAGCAAGACGCTGATGAAGTACAGAGCGCCGGTAATCAGAAACAGAGCCAGCGCTTTCTGGACGGTGTCAGGCGCGACGCTGCGGCCCATCAAGACCACTTCTTCACGTTGGCGGATATATGAGCGTACGGCGGCCATTAATACAATCAGCGTTCCGATTTTGATACCACTGGCGGTGCTGAGCGAGCCACCGCCAATGAGCATCAGCACGATCAGCATCAACTGGGTGCTGTCGCGCAGGCTGGCAATATCCATGGTGGTAAAGCCGGCGGTGCGTGTGGCGGCATTTTGCATCCAGGCGGCCAGTGCCTGATCACCCACCCCAAGCATGCCCAGGGTTTTGGGGTTACTAAACTCCAGTGCCCAGAGGCTAAAAAAACCAATCAGGTTCAGAATCAGTGTGCCCAGCAAGATCACTTTGGTATAGGGCAGCAGGGTTTGCCAGCGTTTCTTTTGCCCAACATCGGCCAGCACGGTAAAGCCAATCCCGCCCAGGATAATCAGGCCCGACATGGTCATGACTGAAATAACATCCCCCGAAATCGGGATCAGGGAGTTATGGAACAAGGAAAAACCGGCGTTATTGAAGGCAGTGACGGCATGGAACAGGGCGCGGTACAAGGCCGTGGTCCACGGTAAATCAATGGTCCACCGCAGAAACAAAATGGCAGCGGCGATCAATTCAATCAAGACGGCAATTTTGAATACTTGCAAAGCCGTGCTGCGAATACGAGACACACTGGTTTGATTAAAGGCTTCCAATGCCAGCGCTTGCTGGCTGACACTGATGCGCTTGTGCATGGTGATGGCGGCAATGACGGCAAAGGTCACAAAGCCCATGCCGCCAACTTGCACCAGCAGTGCCAAAACAATCTGCCCAAAGTGCGTTAAGTCCGTGGCAGGATCAATGACCGCCAAACCCGTGACGGTGACCGCCGAGGTCGCCATGAACAAGGCCTGGAAAACGCCCAGACGGTGTTCGGCCGCTTGTGGCAGGCTAAGCAAAATAGCGCCCAGGATAATCAGGGCCATAAAGCCCAGAGCCAGTACCAGCGGCGGGCTGGCGCTGAGAGTGCGGGTCTGAGGATTGACCTCAAGACGGCGAGTCAGACTATTGGGTAGCCAGTTGCGCATACATCAAACCAGTTTGGGGGCGGCAGTACGAAGAGCTTGCAACTGTCCAAGCAAGATCAGCAGGTCTTTGGCATGCAGGGCAAAATCAGCATCGGGCTGGGTCGTGGTTTGACCACGACGTTTGACCAGCAAAACCTGCACATCGTCCATTTGCTCGCGCAGCACATCTTTGATGGTCTGCCCATTCATATTCTCGCTGGCTGTTACTTCCACAATGTAATCGCCATTACCCAGGGTGATGTAGTCGTTGACCATCGGATAGCTGAGCATTTGGGCAACCCGTATGCCCATTTCTTCTTCGGGGTGAATAATGCGGTTAACCCCGATTTTGGCCAGAATCAAATGCTGGGCATGAGAAGTCGCTTTGGCCCAGATCGTGGGAACACCAAAACTTTTCAGATGAACCACACAAACCAGGCAGGCTTCAATATCGGCCCCAATTGCAACCAGAACTACGTCATAATTGTCCAGCCCCAGCTCTTCCAGGGCCTGGCGGTCAGTGACATCGGCAATGACGGCACGGCTTAACTGGTCCGCATATTTGTTGACCAATTTGGGGTTTGTGTCCACTCCCAGCACGGAGTGTCCTGTTTTCATGAGTTCCAAGGCGCAGGCCGAACCGAAGCGGCCTAATCCTATGACGGCGAACTGTGCCATAGCTTAGTTGATCCGTTTGATGCTTGAAACAATTTCAAGCCAAATTAAGCGTTGATGGTATAAAGGCATATCTGGTAAAAACCCTTATCGGGTATTCCCTTGGGCGCGTGTCGTTGAAGCCCCAGCGGAAACATCAATAGTGGACAGTGTAAAACAATGGTTAGTTTGTTTGATCCAATAAAATTGGGTGATATTGAACTCCTGAACCGCATCATCATGGCGCCCATGACACGCGCGCGCGCCTCGGAGGGCCGTATGCCCAATGATTTGATGCGTATGTACTATTGTCAGCGAGCTAGTGCGGGGCTGATTGTAGCCGAAGCGACCTCGGTATCGCCGCAGGGCGTGGGCTATGCCCACACGCCGGGCATCTGGAGTCGTGCTCAGGTCGATGCATGGCGCACGATTACAGAGGCCGTACATGCCAAGGGTGGTCGAATTGTTCTGCAATTATGGCATGTGGGGCGTGTCTCTGATCCAGAGTTTCTAAATGGTCAAATACCGGTTGCGCCCAGCGCGATTGCCTGCGAGGGTATGGTCAGCCACTTAAGTCCTGAGCGTCCTTTTGTGGTGCCTCGCGCTTTGCGTAGCGAAGAAATCGCCGACATCGTGGATGATTTTTCCGTTGCTGCACAGAACGCGCTCAGTGCCGGTTTCGATGGGGTTGAGATACATGGTGCCAATGGCTATCTGATCGATCAGTTCCTGCACGACGGCTCTAACACCCGTACGGACGCTTACGGTGGTTCTATTGAAAACCGGGCGCGCTTTCTGTTGGAAGTTGTGGATGCCTGTGTGGCCATTTGGGGGGCCGGTCGAGTCGGTGTGCATTTATCCCCGCGCGGTGGTTTGCACGGCATGAAGGATTCTGATCCTGCCCGTTTGTTCTCTTATGTGGCGTGTGAGCTGGATCGACGTGATATTGCCTTCTTGTTTCTGCGTGAAAGCCCGGCTTCGGACAGCTTATTGCCCATGATCAAATGTCAGTTTGGCGGCGCGATTATCGCTAACGAACATTTTGATTTCCCCACTGCACAGACCACTTTATCCAAAGGCATGGCAGATGCCGTGTCGTTCGGTAAGGCTTTTTTGTCTAACCCGGACTTGCCCTTGCGTTTGCAGTTGCGTGCTCCCTTGAATGGCTGGGACCCGGGCTCTTTTTATACCCAGGGGCCCAAAGGTTATACGGATTATCCGTTCTTGAAATTCAGCCCTGAATGGGATCAGCCTGTCGATGAGGATTTGCAGACACATTAAGCCTGTCTGCGAGGACATCGCCGGAAATAAAAAAGCCCGTATCAAACGGGCTTTTTTTAGTGCGCTTCTTTTCAATCCGATAGCCGTTTGGGAACCAGCTACTGTCTTTGAATGGCTGAGTGCTTTACGTGAAGATAGCTCGTGGCGGCCCATTCATGCCAAGTCGTATTGCCCTTGGCGTTTAGCTACCGCGTACTACCCGGAACGTAGCAGCTGCTTTAACCAGCAAGCGTTCTTTCTCATCGTATCCGCCCCCTTCGCAGTAAGCGGTATCGCCTTCCAGATACAGGCATTGGGCCTTGAACCAGACATCGCCCCGCGCTGGTAATAGAAACTGCGAGTTCATGTCTATGGTAGCCATGCCCGAGCCAGGGCGTTGAGCCCGTGCTGCGGCGCTAAGGGTGAAGTCCAGAATCGCCATCAACGTCCCCCCGTGCACATCAGCACGGGAGTTGGCATTACAGGCTTGCCAGGGCAGGAAGGTGATCACCTCCTGCTCGGTGCTGCTGACCGTTTGCAGGCCCAGGTGCTGCATGAGGGGGATGTGAGTGCCGAAAAAATCCTGTTTGGGCTGCGCCCGTTCGGCCTGCCAATGCTTCATGGGTTCAGTTTTTGCTTCACTTGAGCGGAAACCTGGGACATATCAGCACGGCCTGCCAGCTTGGCTTTGACCAAACCCATGACCTTGCCCATCAGTGCGGGACCTTGGGCGCCTTCGGACTGGGCCTGGGTAATGGCGTCGGCAATGACAGCATCAACTTCAGCACTGTCGGCTTGCTGAGGCAGGTATTCTTGCAGAATCAGCAATTCGGATTTTTCTTTCTCGGCGCTTTCGGTACGACCTGCAGACTCAAAAGCCTGAATGGATTCGCGGCGCTGTTTCACCTGCTTTTCAATGATGCTGGTTACTTCGGTATCGCCCAGCTCGGTACGTTCGTCCACTTCGCGTTGTTTGATCGCGGCCTGCAGAAAACGCAAGGTCTCCAGGCGTCCGCTATCGCGAGCGCGCATCGCCGTTTTGATATCTTCAGCTAAACGGGTTTTGAGTGTTTGACTCATGGTGGTTCCTGGTTGAACGGGCAAAGCCATAGTTTAACGCAGGGTGAGGTGGGGAAAAATCCGATTATTGAAAATCTCGACTACGTGCAAGCAGATGACCAATCAGATGATTCATGGATACCAAACGGCGGGCAATCAAATGGCAAACGCTGCCATCGCGCTGCCAGATACCATAGACCCCCAGCAGACGAGATTGAAGCAAGGCCTGGGATTGCTCCTGGGCCAGTTCTTCGCGCACGATGACATTGACACTGCCGGTTTCATCTTCCAGCGTCACAAACACGGTGCCTTTCGCGGTGCCGGGGCGTTGACGAGTGGTGACCAACCCACAAGCCCGTGCCAGACGCCGATCCGGGCAGGTTTGATTAAGCTGTTCTGCCGTTGAGAATCGCAAGGGGGCCAACTGTGTGCGTAGCAGGGACAAAGGGTGGTGGTTCAGGCTCAAGCCCACGGCTTGATAGTCGCTTAATACCTCCAGTCCCGCAGTGGCACGCGGCAGATCCGGGGTTTGATCCGGCGTTTCAGCATGGCTCAGCAATCCTGCCTGGCTGGGACGTCGGGCATCCCAAACGCTGTGGCGGCGTTGACTATAGGCACTGCGCAAGGCATGGGCCTGGGCCAACGCTTGTTGATCGTGGGCTGACAGAGCCAGCTCCTGGCGCAAGCAGGCCAGATTCAGCAGACGTTCCGGGTGGCTTTGCCGGTAACTGACGATGGCATGCGCCCCTTGTTCGCTCAAACCCTTGACCATGTGCAAGCCCAGACGTACCTGGCGTGGGCTGCCAGGCTTGGAGCAGACATGGCTGTCGTACAGGCTGTATTGCACATCAATGGGCAAGACCTGTACGCCGTGACGACGCGCGTCCTGGACTAACTGGCTGGGGCCGTAAAAGCCCATGGGTTGGGAGTTCAGCAAGGCAGCCAGAAAGTGATCCGGGTAACGTGCTTTCAGATAGGCGCTGAACCAGGCCAGTTTGGCGAAGCTGGCCGAGTGGCTTTCCGGAAAGCCGTATTCCCCAAAACCGCTGATCTGGTCGAACAGACGCTGTGAAAATTCGGGATCATAGCCTTTGGCGGCCATGCCATCGAGCAGCTCCTGCTCAAAAGGCCCCAGGCCACCACGACGACGCCAGGCGGCCATGGCTCGTCGCAAAGCATCGGCCTTATCTGCCGAGAAACCTGCCGCCTCCATGGCCAGCTCCATAGCCTGTTCCTGAAAAATAGGTACGCCCAAGGTACGTGCCAGCACATGGCGAATTTCGGGGGCGGGGTAGTCGACTTTGCGGTGGTCGCGGCGACGCTCCAGATAAGGATGCACCATGCCACCCTGAATGGGGCCGGGGCGCACAATGGCCACTTGCACGACCAAGTCGTAAAAACACGTGGGCCGCAGACGCGGCAACATGCTCATCTGGGCGCGGGACTCGATCTGGAACACGCCGATGGTGTCGGCCCGTCGTATCATGCGAAAGGTTTTGGCGCTTTGCAAAGGAATGTCCTGCAAGTGGAACGGTTTGCCTTTTTGTTGGCTGATACTGTCCAGGCAACGGCGCAAGGCGCTCAACATGCCCAAAGCCAGAATGTCGACTTTCAGCAGGCCCAGCACATCCAGATCGTCCTTGTCCCATTGCACAACGCTGCGCCCCGGCATGGCTGCGTTTTGAATCGGCACCAGCCTGTGCAAGGGCGTTTGTGAAATCACAAACCCGCCTGGATGCTGGGACAGATGACGCGGAAAGCCCATGAGCTGGCGGGTCAAGGACAGCCATTGATGTGCTTGTTCGGGTGGGCATTGAGGAAAGCGCGCAAAGACCTCATCTTGAATGCGGGTGTCGTTAAGCCAGGCGCGGTCACATTGAATCAAGGCCTCGACCAGGGGTTGAGGAATGCTCAGTGCCTTGCCGGTATCGCGCAAGGCACTACGGCGTCTATAGGTGGTGATGACTGCGGTTAAGGCGGCCCGTTGTCGGCCATATTTGCGGTAAATGTACTGAATGACTTCTTCGCGGCGCTGGTGCTCGAAGTCCACATCAATATCGGGCGGTTCCGCTCGCGCCCGGCTAATGAAGCGAGCAAATAAGGTGTGGCTGCTGGCAGGGTCGACTTCGGTAATGCCCAGGCAATAGCATACGGCCGAGTTGGCGGCCGAGCCTCGGCCCTGGCACAAGATTCCCTGGCTGCGCGCATAGCTGACGATGTCGTGCAAGGTCAGAAAGTAGGACTCGTAGCCCAGGTCTGCAATCAGGCTCAGCTCTTGCTCCAGACGCATGCGCAAATGGTCGCTGATCCCTTTGGGATAGCGTCTTTGGACACCACGCTCGGTTTCCTGTCGCAGATATTCAATGCCACTGAGGCCAGGAGGCACAATCTCGACCGGGTACTCGTACTTGATTTCGCTTAAACAGAACTGACACAGCGCCTGGATGTGATCGGTGGTCTCACGCAGTTCGGCGGGGTAGAGATTGGCCAGTTGGAAGCGACTGCGTAAATGATGCTCGGCATTACCGGCCAAGGACCAACCGCATTCCTGCACGGGCGTTTTCAGGCGTATGGCAGCCAAGGTATCGTGCAATGGTTGGCGAGAGCGCACATGCATATGAACGCCTCCCAAAGCGGCACAAGGTACGCCAGACTCCTGCGCTGCCAGCCTGACGGCACGTAAGTGCTGCATGTCCTGATCGCGTCTATGCAGACTGATGCCTAAAAACAGGCGGCCTGCAAACAGCTCCAACAGCCGCTGTGTGTGAAGGTGGATGTGCTCGCGATCCAAGCCATAAGCGGGTTTGTAAATGACCAGACAGTCCGGCAAAACGTGTTGTTGTGAGCCTTGACGGGCTTGCTGCAAAAAAGACCAGTCAATCGAGGCTTGCTGTTTTAAGTCCAGAGACTGGTGCACGTGTGAGATGAATTGGCAGAGATTGCCATAGCCCTCTTTGTTGCGCGGCAAAATCAGCAGCTCATGGGCCTGAGTAGCGTCGCCAGTCATGCTTGTGGAATGGGTGTTTGGTGGGTTTGCCGGTTCCCACACGCCTGTAAAGCAGAATCGGCTTCCCACCAGCAGGCGAATTTCCGGATGCAGTTTGGCCTGCGCATAGGCGCGTACCACACCGGCCATGGAGGCGTAATCGCATAAGGCCAGCGCCTTGTAACCTAGCTCGGCGGCTCGGCTGACCAGCTCTTCGGGGTGGGACGCACCATTCAGAAAGCTGTAGTTGGACAGGCAGTCCAGCTCTGAGTACAGCAGGTCTATATGGGATTTCATCCAAAGACTCCGTGCAGGTACCAGGCATGTTCCTGGCTCAAGTCCCGATAAACCCAATACAAGCGTCCTTGCGGACACAAGGCGATAAAGTAGTCCCGTTGCTGATGTCCGGAGCCGCTCCACCAGCCTGTCTGTACCCGTTCCGGGCCTTGAACCAGGCGTAGGCGCTGATTATCCAGAAGCGGGGATTGCTGATCGTGTTGTAAAGGCTGAGCCGGGTCCAGCATCCAGCAAGGACGTTGCAAAGTTGGATGACTGGTCTTGGGGGGCTGACTGCTGGACAAGGACAGCCATTGATTCGCTTGTTCAGGCAAATAGCTGGCTTGGGCGGCAGGCATCAAAATCTGTTCAGCCCCTAACCTGGCTTGTAAACGCTCCAGAAGTTGCTGGTCTTGCTCTTGCCAATGGCGTGCATCGGGAAACAAGCCGCTGGCATGAGTTTGGCGAGGATGCAGTTGTTGAGCCTGCAGCACCAGGCTTTGTACAGCCGCCTGCAATTGCAGTGGCTGGAACTGTTCTTGCCATACTGGCAGAAAGTCCTGGCTGCGCCAGCAGGAGCGGGCCATCTGTAATTCCAGGCGGGTGGCGGTGGGGTAGTCCTTGTATCGTTCCGTATGCAGTACCAGTTCCAGACGTCCGCAGGCCAGTTGATATTGATTCAGCCAGGCCTCCAGTTGGATCAACAGGCGGTTTAACGCCCGCAAGATGGTGGGTTTGTGATTGGACGGGGCATCCATCTCCTGTTTGCGTGTAAATTGCGGGGCCGTATGCACCCATTCCAAGGCCCAACTTTGTGTGCCGTAGGCTTGGTCCAATTGCAAAAGTAGGGCGCGCAACCCACGCTGGGACAGGCCATCACGGGGCAGTTGATGTAACTGGCCCAGGGTATGGCAGCCCAGACTATGCAGCCACTGCAACTGGTCAGCGGGCGGGGCCAGCAAGTGGATAGGAAGCGGGTTCAAGCAGGCTGGTAAACGGCGGACGCAACGGCGCTGCTTGTGGTTGGACAAAGCCAGCAAGCAGGCGGCGCGGGCCGTCGGCGCCAGGGCCAGACAGGGCTGGGGGACAAGAGGGGACAAATCAGCCTGAACCTGTTGATACAGACGGCGTAAGCCACCAAACAGCCGGATGCTGGCACGGATATTCAATACCCATAAATGGGTTTGAACCTGTGCCAGTTGAGGGCTGTAGCGCAGCAAAACCGCTTGGATACCGTCCTGCTGCTCGGGATTGGCCTCAGGCGTAAGCAGGCTCTGGGGCAGTCGCAGGCATAGGTACATGAGACGGAATGGCCGTTGGCGGCATCAAGATGTGGTGGGGCGCTAAGGCAATGCTGTCCTTGCAAGGTGGGCCCCGACGTTTGCGAATATGGACATCCAACCAAGGCTGTCCTTGTTGGTCTTGTCGGGTCTGAAGATCCAGACGTAAAAGGGCTGGGCTGTTGGCCTGACTGTGCGCCGGACGCAAACAAAAAAACAGGCTGTCGCTTTGGTTGGCTAATAGCTGCAACTGGCGCAAGGAGGCGAAAGGCACGTGAGCAGGCAACCAACTTAATACGGCAGCGCAATGGCCGTGACGTAAGGCCTGGGCGCTGGCCCACAAGGTGTCGTTCAGGTGTTGGCTGCGTATCCAGATCAAGCGGGCGGCTAACGCGTTTTCTGATGTAGCGCTTTGTCCCGTCGTGGCAGAGGTGCCGCGCCATCGTTGTTGCATGGGCTGATAGGGCGGCGCAACTAAAATACGCAATCGTTCTGCAGGCAGGGTGTTCAAGGCTGGCAGTAATAAGGATAAGGCACTGCTGTCCTGTGGTGCTTGCAGCTCGATCAGGCTGCCGATAGGCCAGCCTCCTCCTGGTAATTCAGCATCCAGAGCGTCAAAGCCGCTGGACAGGCAAGAACCTGCGGCATGCGCATAATGCTTGCCCGTCCACAGGGAGGGATGGAGGTCTAAAAGGGAACGAAGTGCGCTTGCCATAGGTGTGCTCCTGATTGCTGTATAAATATACAGTAAATTTGTTTGTCAGCAAACCAGGAGTCGGTTTCAAGGCAGAACTTTTATATACTGTGACCTTCTGTTTGACTCTCTCGCATGAACGCTTCCCTTCTCTCCCGCCCAGGCCGTTGCGCACAGTGCCAGCGGCCATTGGCTCGCTGCTTGTGTCCCTTGATTCCCTCGCTAGAAGCGGCGTGCCCGGTTCTGATTTTGCAGCATCCGTCCGAAGCGCGGCATGCGCTCAATACCGCACGTCTGGCGTATTTGGGATTGAAAGGGACAGAGTTATGGGTGGGGGAGCAGTTTGAAGAGCTGGGGGCGCGTCTGGCACAGGCGCATCGCCCTGTCTTGCTGTTTCCGGGGCCGCAAGCCAAGGTAGCGGGTTCAACAGGCCCAGAAGAAAAACCGGATTTGATCGTGGTGCCCGATGGCACCTGGCGCAAGGCGCGCTTGATTTTGCATCGTAATCCGGTCTTGCAAACCCTGCCGTATTGGATGCTGCCTGACGGGGAAGCGTCACGCTACAGGCTGCGTAAAGCGCCCGACCCTCAGGCCGTGTCTACCTTGGAAGCGATTGTCCGGTTGATGCAGATTATGGAGCCAGAGCGAGATTTCAGGCCTTTGTTACGGCCTTTCGATCAGTTGATCGAAGAGCAGATCCAGGCCATGGGCCTGGATACCTATCAGCGTAACTATCCTACTTCCAGATGAAGTTCAGCTCACGGGACTGACCGTCCACAATGCTGGCCTGGCGCTCCTGGGTTTGACCCTGGTACGTGGCAAACACCTTGTAATTGCCGGGCGCAAGGCGAATCAGGCAGTAGGGGCCATCGATCAGACTGTTCAGCACAGTTTGGTCGCCGCTGTTGCGGATGACCAGTTGCACGTCGGAAATATAGCCGACGCGCTCGCCCTGATGCGCCGAGAAGTTGACGGATAAGGGGAAGGTGCCGCGTACCATGCGGAATAACTGGGCTTCATCGCTGCCTATTCCGCCGCTAATGTATTCGGTTGATCCGTAGTACTGGCTGGGCGGCAGTTCCTGGGAATGCGTGATGGGACTGCTCAATAAGGCCAGCGACATGGCAATGCCGATCAAAGAAAGACGAGGACTCATGAGATTTCCTTGCTTGAAGTGGGAAGACTAAGCGGGCCATTAGTGGCTCTGTTGCTGTTATGAGAGGGGGCAGGCTGGCTGTCAGGATGAAAGCTGGGCCATAAAAAAGGCCAGTCATGCTGACGGATGGGTTCAGCGAGCGAATTGAAACTGCGTTCACGTAGCATCCCGTGCCCATGCTGATGAATAGTAATGACGGTGGTGCAGCGGGTGCCGTAATCGGGGCTGACAATAAACGGGCTGCTTAACAAGCGTTCGTGCTCAAGGCTCAGACCGGTTTGGGGCAAGTCAGAGTCGGCGGCCACTTCTTGATTGCGCAAGCCCTGGAACAAACCTTCTACCGCTTGCGGCGAGCCATCAAAATGCTGCGCCTGCAGAGTTTCTTTCAGGAACAGGCTTTTGGGCCAAGGCGTATTGAGCCAGGCATTGCTTAGAATATGCACGCCCGGTTCCAGCCGATGCGGACGGCCGCTGGGGTGGCGATTGCTGTAATAGCCCAGACGTAACGGTTGTTGTGTGTCAGGCCACTCCAGAACAAAGAGATTGAAGCCTGCGTAGTCAGCCCCTTCCCGGGCTAACTGTTCCAGATACTCGGCGGGACTGCGCTCATCGACCAGGAACTGAGGAATCAGTTCGCCACGCGAACGGTGCTTGCGGTTTTTGCTGCCCGGCACTTCGCGGTAATTGGTTAGCAGGGCCAGACGTCCACGGCTTTGCGTCAGGCCCAGCCAAGTACCTCCGGCTTGCAGGTCTCGACCCGCCAGAATCTGGGACTCGTTTTGCCAGGGCTGAGCCGGCTGGCTGGGGCGAGCATGATATTCGTCGCGATTGGTGGCAATAATCAGCGGCCAATCCGCATTCACTCCGACGGCGATATAAGCGATGCACATGTGCCGATTGTAGGATGGCTATGCAGGCTTTGGTAGCCAAAGTACCGCCAAGTTTCGCTTTTCTTCTCGGTATTTGAAAGGCCCGTCAAGAGGGTGCGTAGTCTTGTGCCAGGCGCACGACGGTGACACCGGGGCGTAGCTGGCGTAGTGACGGCATGACCAGCGTGCAATGATCGTAAGGCGTCAGCAAGGGCTGGTCATCGGCTTGCCCAATCTGGGTGCCTGCTTTGGCCAAGGTTTCCAGGCCTTGCCAGTTTTGGCTGAAACTGACGTTCATGGAAGGGGCGACAACGGCATGGGTAACTTGCAAAATGCGCTGCTGATCGGGCGAGGCTCGACGCCAGTCCGCAGGCAAATCCTCTTCTTGCACAATCTCGGAGGCGATCAGAAAGCGGGCAATCAGGTCCAATGCGATAGCAGGTGTATCTGGATCACCATGAAAGCCACATTCCAATAATAAGGAGCGGGTCTCATCGGCATTCGGGTCAGAAAAACGGCCGTAATCGCGCATGCGTACGCCGTCCTTGTGGCCCGTATCCACAATGACATGCTCGGGGGCGCTCAGGGTTTGCGCCAGCTCGATATTGCGCGCCAAGGTGCCGGTCAATAACAAGGGGGCACTGGGTTCATGCATGGAGTGCAGATCCAGCAACCAGTCGGCTTGTTCCAGCCAAGGCAAGATGGCCCGTGCGCGTCGTTGTTCTTGTGTCTGTGTTTGCGACAGCTTTTGATCGCTCCAAACGCGGTTCATGTCTTCGTCCACGTAGCGGCTGGCGTCGTGCTGCGCAGGGTCAAAGCGATCAAAGGCGTCCAGATTGCAAAAGGCCAGAATCAGTTTGCCGCGACGTGGCTGCATGCCGCTGGCTAGCACGGCTTTCAAGGCCCAGGCGCCGCACAGCTCGTTGCCATGGATCAGGGCGCTGATCATGACGGTACGGCCTGCCTTGCCCGAATCCAGACACCACAGGCCAGGAACACCGGTATTGCCCTGACGCTCTTTTTGAATGTCAGGCAAAGAAAGAGAAAATTGCATGGTGAAGACTCCAGCGCCCCGGCTGTCAGCCAGGGCGCATGTGTTTTATTCGGCCTGCAGTTTGGCCAACTCGACCAGACGGGCGTATTTGTCGACCTCTTTGGCCTGAAACTCGGCCGCGTTCATGCCGGGGGCGTAGAGCGTGGCTCCATTTGACTGCATCTTCTCTTGCAAGGTGGGCGATTGCAGACTGCTGTCCAGGGCTTGACGCAAGGTGCTGGTGACGGACTCGGGCAAATCCTTGGGGCCATACAAGCCAAACCAGACGTTGATATCGACCTTTTCAAAGCCGGGGGTATCGGCCAGCGGCGGGATTTCCGGGGCGGCTGGAGAAGCCTTGGTTTCGGTAATGCCCAAAGGCACAATGGCACCGGCGCGAGCTTGTTGTAAACCTGATGACAGTACAAGGTAAGCCGTATCCAATTGCCCGCTCATCAAATCCGATACCAGAGGAGGTACGCCGCGATAGGGCACGTGCATGGCGGTGGTGCCGGTCGAAGCGTTCACCATTTCACCGGCCAGGTGCAAGGTCGTACCGACGCCCGAGGAGCCAAAACTGAAGGCTTCCGGTTCGGCAGCGCGCAGCTTTTGGGCATAATCTGCGGCAGAATGAATGCCGGATTTTGTGGAGGCAGCCAGCAACAAGGGTTGGGACGCAATCATGCCAATAGGCGTGAAATCTTGTTGTCCGTTGTAACGTACGGCTTTATTGATCATGCCCGCAATGATCATCTCGTTGGTGGAACCGAGCAGCAAGGTATAGCCGTCGGCAGCGGCCCGTTGTACGCGCTGGGCACCAATGGTGCCGCCGGCACCGCCCGCATTTTCCACGACGACACTTTGACCCAGGCGGCTGCTGAGTTCTTCAGCCAGCAGGCGCGCGGTCAAGTCCACACTGCCGCCAGCGGGGTAGCCCACGACCAGAGTCAGGGGGCGCGCAGGATAAGTGTCGGCATGGCTGACCGAGGCTTGCAGCAGGCTGCAGGCGCCCAGAATGCCAAGAACCAAGCTGCGCTTGGAAAAGGAAAAAGACATGATGTGCTCCCCGTTCGATGGATAGGTTTCCGAGCAGCGGCCAGGGCGGCGCTGCGGGCCTGTATATCCTTAGTTATGAACGGCTATTGTGTTCGTTGCTGTCATTTGTGATGTGCTATTAAGGCACATGACCGTGCTTTTTCGATTAGCCGAACGATCAACGACCCTGCTGGGTAAAAGCCCAGACAGACTCGGCCAGCGCCGAGAGCGGAGCCCGGGAGCGGTACAGGCGTACCTCAAAGGCAATTTCATCGCCTTTGCCACCCAATTGCACCAAGGTGCCGCGACGACATTCATTGGCAATCATGGACAAGGGCAACCAGGCGACCCCCATGCCTTTGAGCACCGAACCCATTGCGGTATCCAGCGAGTCGCAACGTACCGTGCTGACCAAGGGGTAGGCAAAATGATGCAGCTTGTCACCCAGAATACGGGCCATGGCCAAGCCGCCCGAATACGAGATCAACGGGATGCTGCGCCCGCTATCGGCATTGAGCTCATACAAAGGCATGCCGTTTTTGCGTCGCTGACAGGTGGGCACGAGCTTGTCAGTGGCAATGGTCATGTAGGTCACTTGCTCGGCCAGTAGCTCAATCGATAAGGCCGGGTGTTCATAACAACACAGGAAGTCTGTTTTGCCTTGGGCGAGCAGCTTGGCCATATCGGCCATCATGCCGGTGCTGATGTCGATGGGCACATGGGCCGACAAAGGCGCATGGCTACCTTTTTGCAGGCGGCTGACCCAGTCGGTGACCAGGGTACGCGCCAGGCTGCGGCCAGTGGCAATTCGTAAACTGCCTTGCCCGGCCTGATCCGACGCCTGCAATTGCCGACGGACACGGTTTAATTGTTCCAACACTTGGTTGGCGGTGTTGTAGAACACCTGTCCTTCTGGTGTCAGCGTAACGGGCAAGCTGCTGCGCTCGACCAAAGGCGTTCCTACCCATGCTTCCAAGGCCCGAATGCGGCGCCCAAATGCCGGATGCGTGACGTGGCGTTGTTCTGCCGCTCGAACAAAACTGCCCGCACGAGCCAGGGTCACGAAGTCTTCAAGCAGTTTGAGTTGGGACACGAAGAGCCGTCTTAAAGCATGGCCAGTCCGTTGGACTTTTCAACCAGATTGCGGATCCGTACGGCGTCACCAATACGCGAGTAACGACCCGTGGAATTCAGCAGCACAATAGCCACTTCACGATCTTCGATCTTGGTCAGCATGACCAGGCATTCCCCCGCTTCGTTGATGAAGCCGGTTTTGGAAACTTGAATATCCCAGTTGGCGTTCTTCACCAAACGATTGGTGTTGTTGAATACCAGTTGGCGGCCACGCACAGGCTGGACGGAATACTGATCGTTCGTGGTGTACTGTTGGATACGGTCATGTTGACTGGTGGCGGTCAGTAATTTGACCAGGTCACGCGGGCTGGCCACGTTGTCGCTGGACAAGCCGGTAGGTTCCACAAAACGTGTGTTGCGCATACCCAAAGCGCGTGCCTTGTCATTCATGGCGCGCACAAAAGCAGGCAGACCGCCAGGGTAGCTGCGGCCCAAGGCATGGGCAGCCCGGTTTTCCGAGGACATCAATGCCAAGTGCATCATGTCGGCCCGGTTCAGTTTGGAGCCAACGCGAAGACGCGAGCTGGAGTGTTTGACGCGGTCCACATCTTCGTCGATGATCTCCAGCATTTCATCCATAGGCAGACCGGATTCAGCCACGACCAGGGCCGTCATCAGCTTGGTAATGGACGCAATGGGCCGAACAGCGTCGCTGTTTTTTTGATACAGCACGGTGGACGACTCCAGATCCTGTACAAAGGCAATCTCCGAACGCAGGGCGGCGTGCTGGATGAGAGCGTCGTGTTTGAGGGCATTGAGCGCGCGGCGGCTATCGTTTTCGCTGTAGCTGATGGGTTGCAGGTTTTTTTCAAAAACCAGATGCGGTACGTTGTAGCTGATGGCCGTGCTGGCGTCATTCAATGCGGATGGTTCGGCCAGCGCCAGCGTCTGCGCGACAGACAACATCGAAAATGGCGCTAACAATAAAGCGCATAATGCAGGTCGAATGAGTTTTTTTGTTCTGGTTTGAGGCATTTTTCAGTTCCCGGTCGGCGAGAAACAGAAGGGCGGATAGAATTTGTGCGTTTATGCTACCAGAAAAAATCTTCTTTATATTAGTATCTTACGACCCAAAGTTAAAAAAAATTTAAGATGTTTGCGCCGTATCATTAAGAAACTTATTTTATCTGTATAAAAAAACAGTCTATGTCTTTGTTGAAATCCCCAAACGCTCAAAAACCTGTTTTTATAAACAGATTTTATAAGCTCTGTCTTATTTTTTTAATCGTAGGAAGTACTCCCGCAATGGGGCACAAGGCGTCGCTAGCCTGGGATGGGGAGCAACTTAGCGAGGCCATCACAACCAGCTCTCCACGTACTCAGCAACGCTTTATGCCTCCAGAGTCCATACGTTCGCAGGCCCGTGCGCTTGGCAAGGTGGAACTCAGCTACGACCATAACGGCCGGGCCATTCTGAAAAGTCGCCTGTGTTTGCAAGGTGGAGCCTGTGTGGACATGAACGGTTCGGTACTTAGCACCAGAGCCTTTGCTGGTCAGGATGCGCGTTATGGTTTTGTGTTGGAGCATGAAGTCTGGAGTTGGGCGGGCAGCACCGAGGCGGTTCGAGTGCGGGCATCGATTCGGGTGAATTACCAGCGTTAGCTTTACGCGCCCGCGCCGCTTCCTAATAAACGATTTAATTTCATTTGGGTTTGATCTATCTCAAGGTGCTAGCCTAAAGAAACCCGCTGTACTGCCGATATGTAGTTCTGATGCCCATCGGGCCATAACCAGGACTTGTGCATGAACCCCTCTACTCTGATCGGCATCGTAGCCAGCGTGCTGCTGTTTGCCGTGATCTTGTTTTTTACGGCAGAAAACCCCGCCTTGTTTGTGGACCTGCCCAGCTTAGCTGTTGTGCTGGTAGGTACGTTGGCGGCGACGTTTATCAGCTACCCGTTAAGCGAAGTTGTCCGTATTTTTGGCCTGATCGGGACGGTGCTGCGTAACGAACGCCTGTACACCCAACAGGATATGGATGAGCTGATCAATATTTCCCGTTTGTGGATGATGGGTGATATTCGTGCCGTTGAAGAGGCGCTGGAAAAAGTAGCCAACCCGTTTTTGAAAACCGGTGTTCAACTGGTCATTGACCGAGCTCCCCAAGAAGATATTGAAGATCTTTTGCAATGGCGCATCAGCCGTTTGCGTGCCCGTGAGCATGCAGAAGCGCAACTCTTCCGTTTGATGGCCAGCTTCGCGCCTGCTTTCGGCATGGTCGGTACGCTGATTGGTCTGGTTAATTTGATGTTCTTGCTGGGCGATGGCGACATTACCTCTATTGGTCAGCAAATGGCGCTGGCTTTGATGACGACGTTCTACGGTGTGCTGCTCTCCAATCTGGTGTTCAAGCCTGTGGCCGTGAAGCTGGAGCGCCGTACCGAGCAGCGCGTGGTTTTGATGAACATGATCATGCAAGGGGTATCCATGATGAGCCAGCGCCGTGGCCCGGCTTTGATGCGCGAAACACTCAATTCCTTCATGGCCCAGTATCAGGACGAGATCAATGACCGGGGTGGCCGCGACGATGACGCGGACCCGGCTCCGGAGCGAGGTTGATCCCATGGGAAACATGGAGCAGGACCTGACCCTGGGTGAACTGGCTGACCGTCAGAAAGCCTTGCAAAAAGAGCTGGAACAAGCCCGGGGAGCCAAGATCGAACAGCAACTGGCCAGCAATCTGGGCAGCCGCCGTCGCAGCCGCCCCTGGAATGATCCGGGGCTGGCCGTACCCGAGGAGGAAGAGGCCTGGCTGACCACCTATCTGGATATGATGACCTTGTTGCTGGTCTTGATGATTGTGATGCTGTCCTTTGCAGGCAAGCGGGTACAAACGGCGGCGCAGGGGCAAGGGCAGGGAGGTGCGACGGTCGTTGCACAAGCGGGCAAAGACGGAGCCGGTTTGTTGCCCGCAGGCGCGGGCCTGTTTCCCGAGTCCGGCCTGGGTGAGGGGCACGGTAAAGGCAATCACGGTCTGGATCTGGATGGCTTGGGTGACAACATTGATGTGGTCATGAACGATCAGTCTGTGAGCTTCCGTATCAACAGCGAGATTCTGTTCAACTCGGGCGGTGCGGATCTGGGCTTGGAGGGTTTGACGGTGCTACGTCAATTGGCTGAAGTATTGCAAAAATCCACCCACCCGATTGTGATTGAAGGCCATACGGATTCGGTGCCCATTCGCAGCTATCGCTACCCTTCCAACTGGGAACTGTCCGGTGCACGTGCGGGCAGTGTGGTGCGTTACATGGAAGCCAATGGCATTGGCAGCCAGCGCCTGAGCGCGGTCGGTTATGCCGATACACGCCCCTTGGGGGACAATGCGACACAGCAAGGACGCGCAACGAATCGACGGGTTGAAATCATTGTGCAAACTCCTCAAACACAGCCTGAAAGTCCCGTCCAATAAGCCTTTACAACAAAACCCCGGTTTGCGACTGACAAACCGGGGTTTTTGTTTTGAACTTGAATCCAGTGTGTTCGGATTTAGTCCAGAACACGTGTGGAGGAGGCCAGGGTGCCCAAATCGAACTTGGGCAGATGGCGACGCAGAGGCATGATTAACACGCTGATCAGCACCGGCACAATGGCGGCCAGCAAGAAGGATTCCAGCAAGTAATCCATCGGGCCATTGGGGCGTGGGAACACGGCCAGACCGGCCACCAGGCCGCCCAGGGTGCTGAGGGTGGCGGTAAAGCCATCGTAGCGGCGGCTATACAAACCAAAGAACACGGGGAAAGCGGCTGCCGAACACAGCAAGTCTGCCAGCAGGAACAGGTACAGCACACTGAAACCTTGCGAGGACGCGTACAGCACAGGGATGGAGCAAACCCAGATCAGGGACCGCGCCAGACTCATCATTTGAGCGGTATTGCGATGGGGCATGATCCGGCCCAGATCCACCGCAATCAGGCTGGAAACAGCACTGATGGCGGTATCGGCACTGCTCATGACCAAGGACAGGCCCAAAGGAATCAGCAGTACCAGAAACCAGACCGGTACGTGCGGCAAAATAACGTTGAACAAGGCGACGGAGCTGTCACCGGTGGAGCCCAGGCCCACAAAGGCCAGACCAAATAAACCCATCAAAAAGATGAAAGGGGCGACAAACAGGCCACCGAGCAAAAAACCGCGACGCATGGACTGCGTGTCTTTGGCGGCATAGATGCGCTGCCAGTTGCCCTGGTGAAACAGGCCGGTCAGCAAGATGGCCACAAAGAAGGTCAGCCCGGCCTTGATACCGACCGGGTCGCCAAGCTCGATCAGGCGCGGCGCCTCCAGCTTCACGCTGTCAAACAATTGCACCGGACCCCCTACGGCTTGCCAACCAAACATGATGATCAGAAACAGCATGGGCAGGATTACAAGCATCTGTACCTTGTCGGTAAAGATGGACGCGCGCAGTCCGCCATAAGACGTGTAGATCAGCGTGGCCAGCAGCACAATACCGGCGGTGACCCACAGGGGGATAGGGGCAATCAAGGTAATCATCTTGGACATGGCGGTGATTTCAGCCGTCATGGAGATGAACATGTAAAACAACATGATGAGCAGGGTCAGCGCATACATAGGGCGACCGTAGCGGGCAATGACAAACTCGCTCAGGCTGTGGCCGCGTGGCAGCAGCTCGCGCATGCGTTTGCCCAGCGGAATCATGGCCAGGCGGGGCGACATGGAACCGAGGGCATAGCCGATGACGGCGCTCAATCCTCCCCAGGTGGCGGCCTGCGCGGGTGAGAACAGGATCCATGCGCCCAGCGAAGAAGCCAATAAAGTCAGAATGGTAGCGACGGAACTTTGACTATTGCGAGCCACCACAAAGTCTTCAAGAGAATTTTTGTAGTGGCGGGCGTATAGCACCCCGGCCAGAGCAAAAGCCGCAGAAAAAACGATCAGCCACAGGAGGGTGGCGGTTTGGTCCAGCATGAGATCTCCCCAAAAACCTGTTTGAACAGGCACAAACCGGCCAAGCTGGCGGGATGCCAGGGCAGGGCGCAGAAAAATGGAGGGATTGAAATGGGGCGTGTGAGCTGATGAATGCACCGCACAGACAAGAGCGGGCAGGCTGCCAGGCCGCGTTTCCTTTCCCTTCGCCGGCATGATCCGGATCAGGTTCTAAGGGTTACCGCTTGAATGCGGAGTCTCAGCCCGTTAAGGACTCCCCCAGGAACAGGTTCAAAGAGTAGGAGAGCTTCTTTCAAATGTCAATGATACGGTCTAGGCCAATTTATGCTATGGTCTGGCTGCGGCACGGGGTGTCCTTCTTGGAAAGGGCTGAGATAAAACCCGTCGAACCTGATCCAGCTCATACTGGCGAAGGGATGTCCGAATCCATAGACCTGCGTCTGAACCGGGCCGACATCCTCGCCGAATTCTTGCAAGGAGTCTCATGTCTGTGGAACACGTCTCGGAACTCTCCCAACAACTTGTTCTGGTCACCGGCGGCGCACGCGGCCTGGGGGCTTGCCTGGTACGTGCGTTTGCGCGTCAGGGCGCGAAAGTTGTCATCAATTACCTGAAAAGTGAAGCAGCCGCTCAGGCGCTGGCGGATGAGTTCCCGCAGCAATGTCTGGCCGTGCAAGCGGACGTGACGGATGCGACGGCGGTGCAAGCTTTGTTTGCCAAAGCCCAGGCGCATTTTGGCCAGCCTATCACTACGGTCGTCAATAACGCGTTGCCTGAATTTTCTTTCAACGGCGATGCTCGTCCCCATGCCGATACGCTGACGTGGTCGCAACTGAACCAGCAACTGGAAGGCATTGTGGGCGGTGCCTTGAACACCACACAGGCGGCATTGCCTGGTATGAAGCAAGCGGGCTTTGGTCGCATCATCAATATCGGTACGAACCTGTTCCAGAACCCTGTTGTGCCCTATCACGATTACACGGCCGCCAAGGCGGCGTTGTTGTCCATGACGCGTACCTTGTCGCACGATCTGGGGCCCGATCAGATTACTGTGAACATGATTTCTGGCGGTTTGCTGCGTACAACCGATGCGTCCGCGGCTACGCCCGAGGCCGTGTTTGACTTGATTGCGGCCAGCACACCGTTGCGCCGTGTGACTACGCCTGAGGAGTTCGCCGATGCCGCTTTGTTCTTTGCCGGTCCGTGGGCTCGGGCAGTCACTGGGCAGAATTTGGTGGTGGACGGTGGATTGGTGAAAAACGGATGAGGCAGCTGCACTTCAATTTATTCATTATGGGCTGCGGGCATCACAAAGCAGCCTGGCGTCATCCCGATTCGCAGGTAGAACGCCTCGGCGATGTCCGGTTTTACGAAGAACTGACCCAGATCGCCGAGCGTGGCAAGCTGGACGCCATATTCTTTGCCGATGGCCAATCCAGCGATAACGTGTCTGACGGTCCGCGCTGGTTTTTGGAACCCTTGACCATGATGGCCGCCCTGGCGCGAGCCACCGAGCATATCGGCCTGATCAGCACCGTTTCCAGCACTTTCTACACGCCTTTTGTGGCAGCGCGCATGTTGTGCTCCCTGGATCATGTGTCCAAGGGGCGAATGGGCTGGAACGTGGTGACATCCATGTTTGATTCGGAAGCACGTAATCACGGCTACGAAGCCATGCCCGACCATGCCTGGCGCTATGCACGGGCTGAAGAGTTTGTTGAGACTTCGCTGAAGCTGTTCGACTCCTGGAGCGACAGTGCCTTGGTGATGGACAGGCAGGGCGATTATGCCAAGGTAGATCAGGTGCGTCAGATCCTGCATAAGGGCGATCACTTCCTGGTCGATGGGCCCTTGACCTTGCCGCGCTCACCACAAGGACAGCCTGTTCTGTTTCAGGCCGGTGCCTCTGAGCAAGGCCGGGATTTGGCCGCGCGCAAAGCTGAAGCGATTTATGCCGTGGCGTATGACTTGCCCTCGGCCCAATCCTATTACCGCGACATCAAACGACGCGTGCGGGAAACGGGGCGGGGCGTGGATGTGCCCGTGATGCCAGGCCTGGTGACCTATGTGGGCTCTACCATGGAAGAGGCGCGTCGCAAGCAGCAGGAACTGGATGAACTCTTGCCCGCCGAGACGTCCTTGCGCCAGTTGGGCATGTTCGTCGGTCAGGATTGCATGGACTGGGAACTGGATGCGCCGGTACCGCCACTGCCTCCTTTGGAGAGCTTCAAGGGCCCCAAAGGGCGTTATGCCACCATGCTGCGCATTGTTGAAATAGAAAAACCAACGGTTCGTCAATTGCTGGGTCGTATTGCTGCCGGTGGTGGTCATTGCACCATGGTCGGTACGCCAGAATCCATTGCTGATCAGATTGAGCAATGGTGGCGCAATGAAGGCGCGGATGGTTTTAACCTGATGCCGCCTTCCTTGCCCAATGGTATTCGAGACTTTGTTGAGCAGGTGATACCTGTTCTGCAAAAACGCGGTCTGTTCCGCCATGAGTACGAGCACAGCACTTTGCGTGGACACCTGGGGCTGGAGCGTCCTGCAGCCTGACCTTGGGATGAGAAAAAAGCGGGCATGTCCATTGCTGGATTTGTCCGCTTTTTCCCTAGGGGGAAGGGGCTACGAAGTTCCTGAAGTTTGCTATCCTTAATGCTTTAATTGTCGCCTGCTTAACGAGCAGCGAGCTGTATAGGGATCGCACTATGAAAACCGCCGTTGTCACCGGGGCCTCCTCAGGGTTTGGGGCCGCTCTTGCTCGTAAATTGGTATCTGAAGGGCACACCGTGCTGGGTCTGGCGCGCCGTCAGGACAAGCTGGATGCCCTGGCCGCCGAGCTGGGCGAGCGGTTTGTACCGGTCAGTGTGGATTTGACCGATCGTGCGCGTGCTGAGGCAGTGTTGGCGGATCTGACGGCTCGTTATCCCCATATCGACGTGCTGATCAATAACGCCGGTTTGGCGCTAGGCGTGGACAAGGCGCAAGACGCCAAGATGGATCAGTGGGATACCATGGTGGCTACCAATATCAGCGCGTTGCTGCATATTACGCACGCTTTGCTGCCAGGTATGGTCAAGCAGAACAAGGGCCATATCATCAATCTGGGCTCGACGGCGGGCGAATACGCTTACGCCGGCGGCAATGTGTACGGCGCTACCAAGGCATTTGTGCATCATCTGGGCCTGAATCTGCGTGCCGACCTGTCGGGTACGGCAGTGCGTGTCTCTACTGTGGCTCCTGGCCTGTGTTCCGGCACGGACTTCTCCGCCGTGCGTTTGGGCGATAAAGACAAAGCCGCTGCGCTTTACCAGAACGTGGATGCGCTGACGCCTGAGGATATCGCCAACACCATTACCTGGATCATGAATGCGCCTGCCCATATGAACGTCAACTACATCGAGTTGATGCCTGTGGCGCAAAGTTTTGCCGGCTTAAGTGTGCATCGCCAGGCTTGAGCTTGGCGACTGGGCTTGGGTCTGGCTTGATTAGACTTGGGCTCCGGTCTTACACTGCAACCGTCTTCAGGGCGGGGTGAAATTCCCCACCGGCGGTAAGGGATTCGTTCCCCAGCCCGCGAGCGATCTCCCCCTGGGAAAGATCAGCAGATCAGGTGCAAAGCCTGGGCCGACGGTCAGAGTCCGGATGAAAGAAGATGAAGCCTCGCTGCCTTGTGATCAAGGCAGCGAGGTGTTTTATTGCTGCCCGGAGGACGCATTGTTTAATCAAGGATGCGTTCAAATGAAAAATCTGAAAATCTCCCCTGCATTAGCCACTGGTCTTTTGCATGAATGTTGCGAAGGAGTGTGCTGATGTATACCGGAATTGTTAAAGCGGTTCGTCCTCTTACCGCGGTCAAGGCCGAGCTGGGCCGTACCGAGTTTGAAATCGATTTCACCGACGAGCTGCTGGTGGATCTGCAACTGGGTGCCAGTGTCAGCGTGGAAGGCACCTGCCTGAGCGTAACCAGTATCAGCGGCCCTAAAGTCACTTTTGATGCGATCCCTGTCACGCTGGAGCGCACGAATCTGGGCACGCTTAAAACAGGTGATCTGGTCAATATCGAGCGCTCGGCCAAGCTGAACGAGGAAATAGGCGGCCATGTGATGGCTGGCCATATCGCAACGACCGCAGAGGTGCTTGAATTGAGCATTACCGAGGCGGGTAACCGTCTGCGTTTCCGTGTACCAGAAGAGTGGGCGAAGTACGTGTTCCCACGCGGTTTTCTGGGCGTTAATGGCTGCAGCTTGACCGTGGCGGATGTGGAGGATGGCATTGTGACCATCAACCTGATCCCCGAAACCTTGCGCCAGACAACGTTCTCCCGCTACAAGGTGGGCGATCGCCTTAATATCGAGGTGGACCAACAGACGGTGGTATTAGTCGATGTGCTGGAGCGTACGGTGGCCGGTACCTTGTCGCGTGTGATGCCTGGTTTGAAAAACTGAACAAGGCTCGAGACCATATCAGTAAAAAGAAGGGCTGCTGGCCGATTAAGGCTGACAGCCCTTTTTTACTGCCTTGCGCTCCTTGTATGGAGCGGTCGTGCCTAGGGTATTGAGCACAAAATCAGCGCGCTTTTGGACTGTTGTCTTGGGAAGAATGCTCACTTGGTAGCCCAACAAAGGGTAGATACGCGTCAAGCGTTCGTACTCATGCAAAGCCGCGTTGATATCATGCCGGCGTTCCGGGTCCTGCTTATAAATCTGTGGCCAGGGCGGCGTTAAAAACACCCGAGGATGGTAGGGGTAAGCGCGACTGACCGCCTCCAGCAAGGGATGGCCTCTTAATTCTTGTAACGCGGCTGCCGCATCAATCAGGCCACGATCAAAAAACACCCACGAACCATCTTGAGCTGCGGTCACGTAGTCTGTTTGGGCAATCTTGAGCGCCTCTTGCAGAAAGGCCTCCAGATCCAGCCAGGGTAGAGCAGAGCCTTGGATGGCCAACTGTTCCTGAACAATACGTCGCCCAGGCTCTTGAATCACGGTATGCCCACGTTTTTGGAGCTCGGCTAACAAAGTGGACTTACCACCGCCGGAGCAACCTGAAATAAGGACGAAAGAATGCATAAAGAAATGCAGATCAATAAAAGAAAATAAGAACTTGGAAAAGCTGGGGCGAACCCCGAAGCTACGAAGAAGGGAAGAAGGGAAGAAGGGAAGAAGGGAAGAAGGGAAGAAGGGAAGAAGGGAAGAAGGGAAGAAGGGAAGAAGGGAAGAAGGGAAGAAGGGAAGAAGGCTTAGTTTAAGGCAGGGATGAGAAATGATGAACCCCGATCCCCTTGTGGGTGTACACAAACATCTAACCCGCCTATCTTCAAGGCATCCAACAAAGAAAATAAATGCAATTAACGGAAAAGAATTCCAAACATTGAAAAAAAGTATCCAACAAAAAGAGGGGCGATTTTGGGAGAAAACCGCATGGTAATACAGCCGGATAAAACCCACAGCCGCACAGTCTGATGACTTCTGTTCGGGTTTCCGTCTTTTTTGGGCTTGCCGTGTTCGGAAATCCGAACAGAAGGGAGCGTATTGTCAGTGTCTCTACAATCAGTGCACAAAAAATGGCTTGTTTTTCAATAGGCTAGTGCAATCCGCTGTTGTTGGCACAGTTGTTGCTTTTAACTCCGGTACAACAACCCCAATTTTTGGGGCCCTACATAAAAACGGAGAGATGACATGACTGATTGCACCGCAACGGCTCACACGCGCCTGGAAAAAGACTTGCTAGGAACTCGGCCCGTACCTGACTCGGTGTATTTTGGCGTTCACACCCTGCGAGCCGTTGAAAACTTCGATATTACGGCGACACCTATTTCAAACTATCCCGATTTGATTCGTGCCCTGGCACAGATCAAAGCATCCGCCGCGCAGGCTAACCACGCGCTGGGAGCATTGGATGCCGTCAAGAAAGAAGCGATTGTGCAGGCATGCCGAGAAATTGAGTCCGGCCAGCATCACGACCATTTTGTGGTGGATGTGATCCAAGGTGGTGCGGGAACCTCTACCAATATGAATGCGAACGAGGTGATCGCTAACCGTGCGCTGGAGATTTTGGGTCATGAGCGAGGGCAATACGCTTTTCTTCACCCCAATGAGGATGTCAATCTGGGGCAGTCGACCAATGATGTATACCCCACCGCCTTGAAGCTAGCTGCCTATCAGGGCGCTGCCCGTTTATTGACCGCCTTGGAGTACTTGCAGCAAGCGTTCGAGAGCAAAGCTCACGCTTTCAAAGAGCTATTGAAAATGGGGCGAACACAACTGCAAGAAGCGGTCCCTATGACCCTGGGGCAAGAGTTTGCGGTTTACGCCGGCATGATTGCCAAAGATCGCCTTTGCCTGACCGAGGCCATGCAAGAGCTGTGTGAAATCAATCTGGGTGCGACCGCGATTGGCACGGGTATCAATACCCATCCTCGCTATGCCAAACTGGTCACGCGTCAATTGTCCTCAAACACGGGGATCAGCCTGCGCAGCGCCCCCAATCTGATCTTGGCCACCCAGGACTGCAGCGCTTTTGTGCAATTGTCCAGCGCGTTGAAACGGATTGCCGTCACGCTGTCCAAGACCTGCAACGACCTGCGTCTACTATCGAGCGGCCCACGCGCTGGCATTGGCGAGATCAATTTGCCACCACGCCAAGCGGGCTCCTCCATCATGCCGGGCAAAGTCAATCCCGTCATTCCGGAAGCGGTCAGCCAGATTGCCTTTGAAGTCTTTGGCAATGATGTGACTGTCTCCTTTGCGGCCGAAGCAGGACAGCTTCAGCTCAACGCGTTTGAACCCATTATTGCGCACAGCCTCTACAAGAGCCTGCGTCACCTGCAACGCGGATGCATGATTCTGGCCGACTACTGCGTGGAAGCGATCACCGCCAATCCTCAGCGCCTGGCAGACAGTGTCAGCCAATCCATCGGATTGGTTACGGCGCTTAATCCGTTGATTGGCTACGCCGCAGCCACCGACATTGCCAAGCAGGCGCATGAAACCGGCAAAGGGGTGGCCGAGCTGATTCTGGAGCAGGGCTTGTTAAGTGCGAACGAGCTGGCTCAGGCCTTGCGGCCTGAACTGCTGATCGCGCCACGCACCGTGAACGAATTTGAGCAAACTCTTTAATTAAAAAAAACTGACAGGCCCGCGCACGGACCGACAAGGGAGATAAGCATATGAAGCTGAATAAGCAAACCACATGGATTCTGATTGCCATGGCATTGGGTGTGGTGGTGGGGTATATCTGCCACAAAATGGCCGATACCCCTGAACAGGCTCATGCCATTGCCAGCTACTTTGGCATGGTGACGGATATGTTTTTGCGCTTGATCAAAATGATCATTGCGCCGCTGATTTTCGCCACGCTGGTTGCCGGTATGGCCAGCATGGATGATGCAGCGACTGTTGGCCGTATCGGTGGCCGTGCCGTGGGCTGGTTCCTGTTGGCGTCGCTGGTATCGCTGACGGTAGGGCTGATTTTTGCCAATATTTTTCAGCCTGGCGCCAATGTCGGCATTCCCTTGCCGGCTGAATCCGCGCACTTGGGAGTGGATACCTCGGCACTGAACCTGAAAACGTTTTTGACTCACGTTGTGCCACGTAACTTTTTTGAGTCCATGTCCAAGAACGAGATTTTGCAAATCCTGGTGTTCTCGGTATTTTTTGGACTGGCCTTGGGGAAAGTGCGTGGCAATCCCCAGGCAAACACCCTCGCACAAACTATCGAGGGCGCTGTGCCGGTGATGCTGACGGTAACCAACTACGTCATGTACTTTGCGCCACTGGGGGTGTTTGCAGCCGTGGCCAATATCATCACGACGGAAGGGCTGGGTATTTTGGCGGTCTATGGCAAGTTTCTGGGCAGTTTTTATGCCACCTTGGTGGTGTTGTGGTTGATTTTGCTTGCTGCCGGATTTCTGGTGCTCAAGGGTCGGGTATTCACGCTGTTCAAAGAAATCCGTCAACCCATGTTGCTGGGTTTTTCCACCGCCTCCAGTGAAGCGGCCTATCCGCGTCTGATGGAAAAGCTGGAAGTGTTTGGTGTACGCAAGCGCGTTATCGGCTTTGTCCTGCCGCTGGGCTACTCCTTTAACCTGGATGGCTCCATGATCTACACCGCTTTTGCCGCTTTGTTTATCTCACAGGCGTATGACGTGCCGCTGACCTTGCAACAGCAGATTATTATGCTGCTGGTGTTGATGATCTCCAGCAAAGGTATCGCCGGTGTGCCACGCTCCGCGCTAGTCGTGGTGGCCGCGGTTTTACCGATGTTTGGTCTGCCTGAGGCTGGTGTACTATTGATCATGGGCATTGATCACTTTCTGGACATGGGCCGCACCGCGACAAATGTATTGGGTAACGGCATTGCCACAGCCGTTGTCGCTAAATGGGAAGGTGCCATCGATGCGCCCGACGAGGCGGACAGCAGGGCGGCAGGCTCATCGCAGCCCCGGCCCGAGGAGGCACCCCCGGCAAGCTCAGCGCCTGTCATTGCCTGACACCCCTCCTGTCTGGGTAGCGGCTGTTTACTACAATCCCGTGTCAGTGGCCGCTACGTTTTTATGCATTTGCTCCGATTTTTTCGTCTTCAGAAAGTCTTGCTGTTGCTGACATTGATTGTGTCACTGGCTGCCATAGCGGGCATGGTGGCTTACCGTGTTGGCGAAGCGCTTGGACTGGCCAGTTTGCAGGGCTCAGCGCGACAGCGTCTGAATTTGTATGCGTTGACATTGCGTCACGAAGTCGAGAAGTACGAGTATTTACCCAAGATGCTGGAGCTGGATCAAGCGGTGGTGGGGCTGCTGGAGCGTGGCACCCAGTCCTCGCTTGAGGTTAGCCGTCATCTGGAGCGCTTGAACGAGCGCGCCAAGACCCGCGTGATTTACATCCTTGGACGCCAGGGGCACGTTCTGGCGACCAGCAACTGGCAACAGGCCGACAGTTATCTGGGGGAAGACCTCTCTTATCGCCATTATTTTTCCGAGGCACGCCAAGGGCGGCCTGGTTTCTTCTTTGGCGTTGGAACCACTCGGGGCGAGGCAGGCTATTACATCTCCGCACCCATCTCGCTGGCAGGGCATGTCATGGGGGTGGCCGTCATCAAGGTGGACCTGGATCGTTTACAGGATTCCTGGACCCATGCACAAGCGCCGGTGATCGTTTCCGATCACTATGGTGTGGCGATCTTGTCCTCCGTACCCGCCTGGAAATTTACGGCAAATCAGCCCCTGACTGAAGATGTGCAGCAGTACCTGCGCGAGACTCGCCAGTACAACGGTTTACCGATTGCGCCACTGGATCTGCTGACCCAAAAAGTGCTGAGCCGAGATGCGCAATTAGTGTCTTGGTCTGGGACCGGGACAGAGTCGGAGACAGAGGATCAGGTTCGCGGACTTTTTCTGGCTCAGACACTTCCGTTTGGTGCTAACGGCTGGACTTTGACGCTGTTTTTGCCCACCGATCTGGTCTATGCCATGGCTCGCCTGTACGCAGGCCTGGCCGCCTTGGGGATCATGTCCTTTTTTGTGATGTTGATCAGTTGGTATTTGCGCCGGCAGCAACAGCGTGATCGGGCTCTTGCACGCTTGCAACTGGAGCGGGCCCATGCTCAGCTTGAACGCAAAGTGGAGGAGCGTACCCGCACGTTGGAAGAGACTCAGGCCGGCTTGATTCACGCAGGCAAACTGGCCGTCATTGGACAATTGTCTACTGGCCTGGCCCACGAGCTCAATCAACCCTTGACTGCGCTGCGTACCTTATCAGGGAACACCATCCGCTTCATGGAGCGCGGCGACCTGGATACGGTGCGCGCCAATTTGAAGCGCATCAATGATTTGGTGGACAGCATGGGCGCACTGACCTCACAACTCAAGCAATTTGCTCGCAAATCGCCCGGTCATTCGGGGCTGGCAGATTTGAACGCCATCATCGATCATGCCTTGCTGATCCTGGAACCCTCTATTAACCAACACCGCGCAACGATACATGTGCAATTGGCTGACGATGCGGGCAGGGTGCTGTGCAATCCCAACCGCCTTGAACAAGTCATTGTTAATTTACTGAGCAATGCGATTGATGCCGCGTCTACGCAAAACGCTCATCCCGTCGTTCAGATCAGCAGCCAGCGGCAAGGCCAGCAGGTGGCGATCCGGGTTCATGATAATGGCCCGGGATTAAGCGAGGAGGTGCGTTTGCATTTATTCGAGCCGTTTTTCACCACCAAAGACAGTGGTACCGGACTGGGCCTGGGTTTGGCCATTTCGATGAGTATCATCCAACATTGTGGGGGTCGCTTGACGGCAGATAACTTGCCAAGCGGTGGCGCCGTATTCACTATTGTGCTTCCCTTTCCTGGAGCAGAAAAATGTACGACGCACTGACGGTTCTTATCGTTGAAGACGATGCCAATGTACGTCTGGGTTGTAGCCAAACCTTGCAGCTTGAAGGCATTCGGGTGGAGCAGGCCGAGAGCGCAGAACAGGCCTTGCGCCTGCTGCACAATGGCTGGCCAGGCATTGTCGTGTCCGATGTACGTTTGCCGGGCGCCGATGGCATGAGCTTGTTGCAGCAATTGCAACATGTAGACAGCGATTTGCCTGTGGTGCTGATTACCGGCCATGGCGATGTATCAATGGCCGTTCAGGCCATGAAAATGGGGGCCTATGATTTCATCGAAAAGCCCTTTTCGCCCGAACATTTTGTACAAGTCGTATCGCGCGCCTTGGATAGGCGCCAAATGAGCTTTGAAATCAAAGCATTGCAGTGTCAATTGCAAGACAAGCAATCCATTGAAGCCCGTGTGCTGGGCAACTCTTCAGTCATGTCCAAGGTGCGTGAACTGATCTGCAATCTGGGCAATAGTGCTGCCGATGTACTCATTTTTGGCGAAACCGGCACCGGAAAAGAGCTGGTGGCGCGCTGTCTTCACGAGGTGGGACACACCAGTGAGGGCAATTTTGTGGCCGTCAACTGCGGCGCACTGTCCGACAGTCTGTTTGACAGTCAAATGTTTGGTCATGAAGCAGGCGCTTTTACGGGCGCCGGCAAGCGGGTAATCGGCAAAATCGAACATGCACATCAGGGTACGCTGTTTCTGGATGAAATAGAGAGCATGCCGATGGCCATGCAGGTCAAACTATTGCGCGTCTTACAGGAACGAACGCTGGAGCGACTGGGTTCGAATCAATCCATCGCCATCAATTGCCGGGTGATTGCGGCCACGAAAGTCGATTTGCTGGCGCAGGCTGATCAAGGCCAGTTCCGTCACGACTTGTATTACCGCCTGAATATGGCCACCTTGCCCTTGCCCCCCTTGCGTGAACGGCGCGAGGATATTGGCCTGTTGTTTGAACATTTTGCTTTGTTGGCGGCGGCCCGACATGGCCGCCCGGCTCTGGAGCCGGACTCCGAGCGCCTGCAGGCCATGCTGGCCTGGCATTGGCCAGGCAATGTGCGCGAGCTGCGCAATTTTGCGGACCGTTGCGTGCTGGGAGTCAACAGCGCCTTGCCCGGTCAGCAAGCTGCGCCAGGAACGGTGCCGACCTCCCTGGTCCAAACGGTGGAAGCGGTCGAGCGTGCCTTGATCGTCGAGGCCCTGAGACGACATCAACATAATTTGACCCGTGCCGGACAGGAGTTGGGCATCGCCAAAAGCACGCTGCACGATAAGATCCGCAAGTATGGTTTGTCAGCGTCCTAATGTCTTTCTCTTCGAGTTCCTGTTTGTGCCGATGGGGCCTGTCATTGTCAGGATAAGCAGCTCTTTGTCTAATTGATCTATGATCAGAGCTTTCGTCCTACTTTTTTATGGCGTTCTATCATGGAGCTGCGTCAGCTGCGGTATTTCTTGCGTGTAGTGGAGTTGGGCAGCATGGGTAAGGCCGCCCAAGATCTGGGTATTGTCACTTCAGCGCTCAGCCAGCAAATCAGCCGCCTGGAAGGGGAGCTATCGGTGCGCCTGTTACAGCGCACATCGACAGGTGTGGTCCCTACCGCCGCCGGCTTGGCTTTTCGTCAAGAAGCTCAATTGGCGTTGAGACACACCGATAATGCCGTCCTGGCGGCGCAGGCCGCTCGGCTGTCTGGGCAGGTCACGGTAGGTCTGGCTCCGACCACCGGTTCGGTCCTGGCGGTCCCTTTTCTCAGTGCCATGAAGCAGCGCTATCCCGATGTGCGGGTGCATCTGATCGAAAGCTTATCGGGCAATCTGTCTCAAATGCTCAATCGACGCCAGATTGACTTAGGGGTGGTGTTCCATACGGCAGGGCATCACTCCTGGAGTGCGCAAGCTATTCTGGATGAACGCCTGTTTCTTATCATCCACCCCAATCAACGCCGCTTGTTGCCTGAGGGGCACTCGTTAACGCTGGGTGATATTGCCAATCTGCCACTTGTCATGCCCAGTGCCTCCCACGGCTTACGTGCTTTGCTGAATGCCGAATTTTTCCGCGAAGGCACTGAGGCCAATGTGGTGGTGGAGATTGACGGCCTGGCCTTGCTAATGGATGTGGTGTGCTCTGGCTACGCCGCAACGGTTCAACCTGGCGCGGCGGTAGTTCGTAATCACAATCAACGTTTAGTGAGCTTGCCTTTAGCGCATGAAACCCTCAAACGCCGCAACCTGATCGCCAGCTTATCCGACGAAGAATTAGCACCAGCGGGGCTGGCGGCCCGGATCGTGCTGGCCGATGTTATGCGCTCGCTGGTGCAGCAATCACGCTGGCCAGGAGCCACGCTACTGTGAAACAGATACGTTTCCTCAGAAAGCGGTAGCCCTTGGCCCCCTTTGTTGCTCACCCGTTTTAGCTGTGCCCACACCCATTTACGCTGGAGCGTGTTGTCGCGTTGCTTACTAGACGAGGTCGACCTGTGCGCTTGGCCTTCACTTTTAGTGAACACCTATAGCCTTGGTCATACTGGCGTCGACAAGACCACATCCCTAAAGTAGACCCCGTTCCATATCGTGGCGAAACGCTTAAGCCACGAATAGCACACAGGAAACGGACAACAATGGTTGATGTACTTGTTATTGGAGGCGGCAACGCCGCATTGTGCGCAGCCCTCTCAGCCCGAGAGGCAGGGGCACGTGTTCTTTTGCTGGAAGCTTCTCCCCGTGAGTGGCGAGGAGGCAATTCGCAACACACCCGTAATTTGCGTTGTATGCATGATGCGCCGCAAGATGTCCTGGTCGATGCTTATCCAGAGGAGGAATTCTGGCAAGACTTGCTCAAAGTGACAGCCGGAAAAACGAATGAGCATCTGGCCCGCTTAGTCATTCGCACGACGAGCACCTGTCGCAACTGGATGCGCAAGCACGGTGTCAACTTTCAGCCTCCGCTCTCAGGCGCCTTGCATGTGGCGCGCACCAATGCTTTTTTCATGGGTGGCGGTAAAGCCCTGATAAATGCCTATTACCGCAGTGCTCAAGCCCTGGGGGTGGACATTCGCTATAACGCGCCTGTTGATCGGCTGGAAATAAAGGACGGTCAATTTGTAGCAGCGTGGTGCGGCGAACAACGTATCCAGGCACGAGTCTGCGTATTAGCGGCGGGCGGCTTTGAATCCAACCGTCAATGGTTACGGGAGGCCTGGGGACAAAACGAGCTTGGAGAGTGGCCTTCGGATAACTTCCTGATTCGTGGCACACGTTTTAATCAAGGCGTGTTATTGCGCCATATGATCAACGATCACAAAGCAGACCATATCGGCGACCCAACCCAGGCACATATGGTGGCAATTGACGCACGAGCCCCGTTGTATGACGGGGGTATCTGCACCCGCATTGACTGCGTATCCCTAGGGGTCGTGGTTAACCGTCAAGCCAAGCGATTCTATGACGAGGGTGAAGATTTCTGGCCCAAACGTTACGCGATTTGGGGACGTTTGGTCGCCCAACAAGCGGGCCAAATTGCGTATTCGATCATAGACAGTAAGGCGATTGGTCGATTCATGCCCCCGGTTTTTCCTGGCCAAAAGGCTGAAACATTGCCCGAGCTGGCCCGCAAACTGGGTCTGGACGAGGTGGCGTTCCAGAAAACCCTGAATGATTACAACAAAGCCTGCCAGGTCGGGAAGTTTGATCACACATCGCTGGACGACTGTCACACCCAAGGTATTGCGCCTGCCAAAACGCACTGGGCCTTGCCGATTGATACCCCCCCGTTTTATGGCTATGCCTTGCGCCCAGGTGTGACATTTACCTACCTGAGCCTGCTCACCGACGAAACAGCTGCCGTACGTTTTGACAATAAACCTAGCCGCAATCTGTTTGTTGCCGGCGAGATGATGGCGGGCAATGTGCTGGGGCAAGGCTATACAGCAGGAGTGGGAATGTCGATTGGTACAACCTTTGGCTGCATTGCAGGCACACAGGCTGCACAGGCGGCCAGACAATGAAAACGCTGTTGCGCCCTGATCCCGAGACTCCCATGAAATCACTTCAAGCATTAATAAATGATGCATGCAACACCGAGTTGCACGCACACTCGCCCAGTCCCACGGTGCACTACACAAGAAATGAACAGGAGGTCGATCGCATCATGACGATCTGTAATGCCTGTCGTTACTGTGAGGGCTTTTGCGCGGTCTTTCCCGCGATGACACGCCGTTTGATGTTCGAGCCAGCGGACGTGCATTACCTGGCAAATTTATGCCATAACTGCGGGGCGTGCCTGCATGCTTGCCAATACGCAGCGCCTCACGAATTTGCGGTCAATGTTCCGCAAGCGATGGCCAAGGTTCGTGCCCAAACCTATACCCAGTATGCCTGGCCAAAGAGGCTGGGCAAGCTCTACGAGCGCAACGGCTTGGTGATGTCGATTGCGTTGACCTTGGGGTTGGCCTTGTTCCTGATTTTGGCGTTGGCGCTCAACGGTACGCTCTGGGACGCAGCATTGGCTGGAGATTTTTACAATCTATTCCCGCATAACCTGTTGGTAGGCATGTTTGCGCCCGTGTTCCTGTTTGCGGTCTTTGCCTTAGGCAAAGGGGTGCATGGTTTTTGGGTAGAAATCACTCCGGTCACCAGTGGCGCACCTGTCAGCAGGACGGCTGCCGCCGAGGCGACCCATTCGGTGCTCAAGCTCAAGTACCTGGATGGGGGGCATGGGAAGGGATGCCATAACGAGGATGACGCCTACACCTTGTCGCGCCGCCGATTTCATCACCTGACCTTTTATGGCTTCATGCTGTGCTTTGCTGCAACCAGCCTGGGCACGATCTACCACTATCTATTCGATATGGTAGCTCCGTACGATTTCCCCAGTCTGCCCAAACTGCTGGGATCGGTGGGAGGGGTGAGCCTATGTATCGGCACGGCCGGCTTGGGCTATCTGAACGTGCGTCGCGACCCGGCACAGGGCGATCAGCAACAAAAGCCGATGGATCTGGGTTTTATTGCCTTGCTGTTTTTGATTAGCGCCAGCGGACTGGCCCTATGGCTGGCCCGTAGCACACCCGCGATGGGTTTGTTGTTGTGCTTGCATCTCGGAGCAGTGATGGCGCTTTTTGCCACCTTGCCTTATGGCAAGTTTGCACACGGTATTTTCCGCAGCGCATCGCTATTGCGCCATGCCATAGAGAGGCGGCAGCCAAACCCCATTCGTGCCGGTGGCGACTGACCCTGTCGGGTTTAAAGCCTCCCTTTTTTCATCGCAACCATACTTATAACGACTCAAGAGGAGCATCATGCGTTTTCGTCCCTTTTCCTGTTTTGCCAGTGCCGCCTTATCAATCGGTTTGCTTGCCTCATCGGTGCAAGCACAGACATTTCCACCCCAAAAGTCGATTTCTTTAGTTGTCGGCTTCGCAGCCGGTGGCGCAGCCGATGCCGCTGCCCGCATGATTGCCAAAAAACTTGGGGACAACATCGGTCAGACTGTTGTTGTACAGAACAAAGCAGGCGCTGGCGGTATTTTGGCGCATCAGCAAGTGGCTAATGCTGATAATGATGGCTCGGTGTTGCTCTTGGGCTCCGTGGGGCCAATGACTATTTCTCCACACCTGATGAAAGTGCCTTACGACCCGTTCAAAGACCTGGCTCCTTTGTCGGGAGGTGTACATTTTCCCAACGTACTGGTTGTGCATAAAGGTATAGGAGCAAAAACCTTGAGCGAGTTTATTGAGCTTGCCAAGAGTGAGCCTGGTCTTATCGACTTTGCTTCTTCCGGATCAGGTTCTGCCTCACACTTGGCCGGAGAACTCCTTAACCAGCGCGCTGGAGTTGAAATGGTGCACGTCCCTTATCGTGGCGGCGGTCAAGCTTTGCAAGATCTTATCGGGGAACGGGTGGCTTCATACTTTGCGGCTCCACCGACAGCAGCCCCGCACATTAAGGTCGGTACCTTGATTCCATTAGCGACAACCGGTTTGGAGCGCTCTGCTGATATGCCAACGATTCCAACGGTGGCAGAGGCCGGCTACCCTGGTTTTATTGCACTAAATTGGTATGCATTCTTAGGGCCGGGAACGATGCCAGAGGACATTCAGGAGCGTTGGAATCAGGAGCTGGTCAAGGTATTGAACGATCCTGAAATACGTCAGTCCTTGCTGGACTATGGCTTAACTCCTCAGCCAACAAGCCGTGCCGAATTAACCCAGTTCATGGAACAGGAGTCAGCTCAGTGGCGAAAGACCATTCAAGAGCGTGGACTAAAAGGGGAGTAACAGTCCCTGTATCCATGAAGCTGAATGTGCGAATGCGGCTACGTTTGCGGCCGCACTCTTGAAAGCACAAACCATCCAGTTCATGAAATAGGTTCTTGGGGTAGAGGGCATCGCCTTGAAGACTGGCCTTTGCCATTGGGGGCACTCAAACTTGGGCCACTAAAGAAAGAGGCCGATTATCCCAAGGAATAATCGGCATCCTTATCCTTTAACAACGGTTTGATGCAGGTGTGGTTTTTTTTAAGCCGACAACTTCTCCACTCGGGCTGGCAGACCCTGTCGCACAGCAGCGCCAGAGACCCAGTCAATCCACACGTTGTCCTGCCCATCGCCACGGGTTGGATCGGCAAACCCCAATTCGTTCAGATTCACGCCTGCTGCCAGATCGTTCAGGTGGGGCATAGCCTCGCCATCGATCTGGTGCGAACGGGCCCCCAGCTCGGTATGACCAAAACCGTGCTCGATAGCGATGGCACCGCGCATGATACCGCCACGCACCAAAGCAACACCTTCAACCGCGCCGCCAGGTGTGCTGACACGAATACGGTCGCCGTTACGAATACCCATGTTTTTCGCATCATCCAGATTCAAGGAAATCGGGTTATGCGGGTGTACCTGGCGCAAACGTGACATGCCGATGGACATGGAGCTCATCAAATTGGATTTGTAGGAGCTCATCAGCAGCGGCCACTCTTGCTCAGAAAAGTGTTCGCGCATCGGGCTGCCGTCGGCTAGACGGGTTGGGTACCATGTGGGGCAGCCGCTCAAACGTTCACCCGTCATGGTGTGACGCATCTTGGCCAAGTCCTCATTCCAGATCTGCAAGGCGTTGTCGTAACGTTTTTTCAGTTGATTCCCTTTCCAGGCGTTTTCAACTCGGTCGAAGCGACCTCCGCGAGTCAGCAACATGGCCACTTTGCGCTGCTCTTCGGGATGCAGGCGCGCTTGCAGATCCGGGAAGAGGCGATCCACGCCTGTCATGCGCATATCGTCGTCGGATGCGTCGCCAACCGGGCGGCCAGCACCAAAAGCGATATTGGCCATGCCGCGCAGATAGAAATCCTCGGCGCGCAATAAGTCATGGGCATTGCCCGCCTTGTCTTTCAGAACGCCTTTACCAAAACCAGGTAACTCCAGACGCAAAGCCACGGCAAACAGGAAACTTTCCAGGTTGATGGGCTGGCCATCGGCCGTGCGATCCACACGTGGCTGCACCACTGGCCAACGTAGGGTGGAGGATTTGGCAATCACGTCGGCCCAAGGTGCCGACACCCCCCAGCTTTCGTACGTCACTGTGTCTGGCACGATGTAATCTGCATACGCGTTGGTCTCGTTGATGAACGGGTTTATCGAAATTGATAAAGGCAAAGCAGCGGGGTCTTTCAGTTTGTGCAGCAAGGCATTTTTAAAACCTGCAATGGCGTAGACCGGATTACTCATGTGATTAATCCAGACCTTGGCTGAATAGGGGTAGCCATTCAGACCTGAAGCAATCATTTCACTGCTCAAAGCCCCCACGGCGGGGTACCAGGGAGCAGGAGCCGGGTACAAGGCTTCACCATTCGCCTGACGACGCTTGAATTCGCTGGATTTTTCGTAAGCGAAGCGATGACGCGACAAGGACACGCCTTTAGCCGTCACTTTGCCAGGAAATTGTGCGAAGTTGTAGCGTGGGCCGGGGCCAAAAGGACCAAATGGGCCGGCATCCAGCACCAAACCACCTTTCAGATTCAGGTTGCCCACCAAGGTGTTCAACATGGCAATAGCGTAAGCCGTGTAGAAACCAGAACCGTTCATAGTGCCGCCGTGAGCGTCAGCCACGGCTTGGCGACCGTAGCTGGTAAATTCACGGGCCAGCTCGATCAGGGTTGCTTCTTCCATGCCGCAGCCTTTGGCGTACTCGGCAATGGATTTTTCCTGACTGCGCTCGCGCAGCATGTTCAACGCAGTACAGACGCGTACATCCTGGCCTTCCAGCTCAACACTACGGTCGACAAATAGCGTGGCGCGATCCAGATCGGTATGGGCGCGTAGCTCACCTTGTTCGTCCTGAACGATAAAGGGCGATTCAGTGCCTTCGGCCACTTCCCAACCCAGATCCGTGCCGCGCAAATAACGTCCAAAGCCAGGATGCTTGGGATCTGCAATTAATAAATGGCTGGCGTTAGTCCAGGAAGCCGTATTTTCGTCCTGCTCGGCAGGTGCGTGGGGCAAGGACAAGTGTTCTGCATCAAACCGCTCTTGTTCCAGAATCCAGCGCAACATGCCCATCACCAAAGACAAGTCGGTGCCGGGCAGAACAGGCTGCCAGCGGTTGCCACTGCCCGAGGCCAGACTGGACGAGGTGGGCAGAATCGGGGAAACAACCACGTACTTGAAGGTATTTTCAGGACGCGAACGGGCTTCGGCCAATTCACGGCCCTGACGCTGGAACGGGTTACCGGATTGAGCCGGTGCAGCGCCAATAAACAGGCCAAATCGGGCATTTTTCCAGTCAGGCTTGCCGTGAGGCAGCCCTTTAATGTCGTTCATGGCAGCCCCCGTTCCCACACGGAAACTTTGACCGCAATATGAACCGTGGTTACTGACGTTGACCGTGCCAAAGGCTTGCTCGGCAAAGCGTTTGAGCAGTGGTGTACGGCCTTCGTTCGCGGCATCGGTGAACAATAACTGGTTGGCCAGTGGGCCAAACTCGGGATTCTGTGGGTCAATCAGGGTTTCATGATCCCAAATGGCACGCAAACCGTCGACATGTCCTTCTTTGAACAGATCGCCACCTTCACAGACTTCTTCAATCAATTGCTCAAAGCTGATGCGCTCCCATTGGCCTGAACCACGGGGGCCGACACGCTTCAAAGGCGATAAAACACGGTAAGGACTGCTGTGCTGCTCCAGCATGGAAGCGCCACGGGCACAGGCACTGGCACGGCCTTCCAGGCCGTTTTCTCCGCCCAGCATGGCGTAAACCTCGCGTACGGGCTGCTCCATAGGAGCGGACTGCGTGGTTGCCAAAGGATGGTAAGGGTTGCCAGCGATACGCAGAATCTTGTTGTTCTCCGTATCAATACGTACGCGCACACCACACTGTGTCCAGCACCCCAAACAGCTGGAAGGGCTCACAATCTGGCCGGGTTGCGTATCAAGCAGGCCGGTAATTGGGTCAATACGGAACTCGGCCTGCAAGGAGTTGCCACGGGTGGCGTGGGCAGTTGGCGCTCCGGCTGTACCTTGGCCCAGACCTTGCACCGCCTTGACCACGGTGTCGCTATAACCTGCCGCAAACGCAGCCAGACCACCCACAGCGGCACCGCCGCGGGTCAATACCTGCCGACGCGACAGGTTAGGGGTTTCTTTTTTCTTGCTCATGACGATAAGTACCTGAAAGCTAGTGAGTCTGTGGGGCCTAGGCCGTCAACGTTGAACGGCGGGCCGGGAACAGAGAGAGCAGGGTGGTGCTGGCGGCGAGCAAGGCAATACACAAGCCCAGCACACCCAGCATTCCCAGCAGGCCATCGCTGCCTAAGGGCATGGTGTAGAGGTACAAACCAGCGCCGTATTTGGGCACACCTTGTACCGCCATGAAAATAATCCAGCGAAATACCCAGGCAGAGCCAAGCATGAAAGCAGCGCAGACCAAGCTGTACAGATTGCCTTGCAAGGTGCTGATCGGACGGCTGAGCATATACAGAAGCAGCAGACCGAAGGCAGAAGACCCCAGGAAACCCAAACGCCATACGGGGTAACTCTGGAATAGCTCCCAGGCAGTACCGAAAGAATGGCTGTAGCCCAACAGACCCGAACCCACCCAGAACAGAGCGACCACGATCAAGGTCAGAACCACGCCCAGAGACCAGCGGCGTACGTATTCCAGCGGTAAATTGGCTACGCCACCGGGCAAGAGACGAGCAACCAGCAAGATGGCTCCCAGACTGGCCAGAGCGGCCGTCAAGGCGAAGTTGATGGGCAGAAAGGCGGTGTTCCACAAGGGGCGCGAGCGCAGCACCATCACTTCAAAACCGCTGTAAACCAGAATCGACAAGGCCGACACCAGCAAAGCCAAGCTCAACCAGCGCCACAGAGCACGTTTGTTCAACCACCAAGCCAGCACATTGGCCACGGACAGACCGACGAACAGGGGCAGCAGGACGGCGCCCAGAGACATCCAGGACCAGGGAGTGAAGTAGGCGTAGAAATGCCAGAAACGACCCGGTTGGTGCAGGTCAGCCAGCAAGGACACAGGAGCGGCAATGCTGCTGCACAGCAGCACAATCATCAGCGCGGGTTCCAGACGGCGTAAGGCGCTGTCGCTGGACCAGGCGCAACGCCATACCCATACGGTGCTGGTGGCGGCCATACCGACCAGAAAAAAGTATTGAACTGCCCAAGGGAGCCAGGCAACCTCGTAGGCGGGGGTCAGAATTTCAATAATAGACATAGCGGCCTCTTAGAACTGATGGGTCAAGCGCACACTGGCCTGACCATCCACACCGTCGACGAACTCATCTGGCAAGCCGATATAAAACACATGCGGGCTGGTATTCATGCCGGGTTTGAGAACGCGGATTTCCTCTTTGTGCTCCTTGAGCAATTGGGAAATCGTGCTGGTTTCATCGTTCATATCACCAATGACACGGGCACCTCCGACGCAGCTTTCCACACAGGCGGGCAACAGTCCCACTTCCAAGCGGTGCTCACAGAAGGTGCACTTGTCGGCGGTTTGCGTTTCATGGTTAATGAAACGGGCGTCGTAAGGACAGGCTTGAACACAGTAGGCACAGCCGACACATCGCTCGTTGTCAACCAACACCACACCGTCCTCGCGCTGGAATGTGGCCTGTACAGGACAGACTGGTACACAGGGCGGGTTGTCGCAGTGGTTGCAGAGACGGGGCAGGCTCAGCATCGCCGCCTGTTGCTGTTCATCAAGCACCTCGTATTGCAGAACCGTGGTGCGGAACTGGCCGATAGGCGGCGCGTTTTCGATAGAACAGCTAACCGTACAGGCCTGGCAACCGATACATTTTCTTAGATCAACCACCATGCCGTAGCGGGCCCCATCTTTCCCACCGCTACGTCGTGGAGGCTGGCTGTTCATCGCTGCTTGAACAGGTTGAATAGGAATAATCGTGGCCCCGGCACTCAGGCCTAGCAATTCCTTAAGAAAACGTCGCTTGCCCTTTTTGGGCTCGGCGCTTGGAGTCATGTGTTTTCCTTTACATGCTTGGGTTGAACCCATTTACATTATTTGTAGTTATAAGCATATGAAGAATCCAAGCCTCCAGTCTTGATGAAGGTCAAAAAGAACATTTAAAGGTTGAAATGTTGACGCGCGACTGTACTTTCCAGGCACAAAAAAGCGCCCCTCCGTTTTGGGGAGGGGCGATAGGTATCTTGATAGAGATGAAAACGCTTAGAACGTCCCGCTCAATCCCAGGAAGAAAGTGCGGCCTGGCTGATTAAAGGTATGTGCCCCGGCGCCATAAATATAGTTCGGTGTCCCTAGGTTCACACCGATGGCATTACCGCGACGGAACAGACGTTTGTCAAAGAGGTTATCGACCCCTGCGTTGACGCGGAAATGCTTGTTGATCTTGTACTGCGTGCTCAGACCAAACAAGGCGTAAGGCGAGACCTTGTCGGTAGCAGAACCCGTCAAAGGCTGACCGTAGTAATCGTATTTCGGTGGCTTTTGCTCGCCGTAGAAGGTTGCCTTGGCGCGCAGCGACCAGTCGGCATTCACGTCCCAGTCCAGCGTGGTGTTAATGGTGTACTTGGGAATAGTGGACAAGGCTTCGCCGGTGGTCTTGTTCTTGGACTCGATCATGTAGGTGAAGTTGGTAGACCACATCCAGTTTTCAGCCAGGGGCAGGGTCAAGTTACCTTCCAGGCCGGAGACGACAGCTTTGGGGATGTTTTCCCATTGCAGAATCAATTGCTGATTGTTCAAGGCCGTGAAGCTATCCACGGCAAAACGACCCGCTTCCACTTTGTTGCGGTAATCGTTGTGGAAATAGGTCAGGCTGGCACCCAGGCCATTGTCACCCACGTACTCCACACCCAGCTCTTTATTGATGCTGGTTTCAGCCTTCAAGTCCGAATTACCTTGCAGGAAACAACCCGTACTGCTGCCCGTGGTATTGCCCCAGCAGCCGTTACCCAGGCTGTACAAGGTGTAGCCATCATTGCTTTGATACAGGTTAGGAGCCTTGTAGGCGCGGGCAATACCGGCTTTCAGCAACCAGTTGTCCGTCACGGCATGCGTCAGGTTCAGCGAAGGACTCCAGTTGCTGCCATGCTTGTCGTGATAGTCAAAGCGCAGACCGGGTGTCACCGTGGTCTTGTCAGTGGCGTAGATATTGTTTTCTGCAAAAACGGAGTAAATATTGGCTCGTGACTTGGGTTTGTATTTGTTGGGAACGCCAGGGATACGGGTCGGGTTACGTTGTGCCAAGTCCGAGGACTTGTCGTTCAGCTCCTGACCCACCCACTCCATACCGAAAGTGGCGTATTGCTCAACGTTGCCGGTTTTGAATTGATGGCTGGCCTCGGCGTGGGCCGTCAGTGTAGTCAGATCAACCGTTCCAAAGCCACCGTCTTTAACCCGAGATGGGTCATTGAAGGCGCCTTCAGTACCACCGGCCAAGCCTTCCAGCAAACGATAGTTGCGTGTTTTTTCGTATTGAAAATAGGCCAGGGAATTTGTCTTGTCGTTCCAGTCACCACGATGCGTCAAGGAATAGCTTTGGCGATACATCTTGTTGGTCTCGTCGCCCAACTGACGTTTGACCTCGTCATTGGTATTCGTATTTTGGGTATCGCCTGTGTAGATATTGCCTTGTCGACTATAAGACGCTTCCAGATCCACGGTTTGACGGCTATCAGGACGCCAGGACAGTAAACCATTGATGTCCTTGTTACGCACACCCTCACGGCCAGCAGGCAAACTGTTCGCGTTGGCACCGCCACGCTCGGTTTGATGTCCTTTATTGATCTCCGGATCATCCGAGTCCGTCTTGTTCAGGTTCCCGTACAGCCGGAAAGACAAGGATTCGCTGATCGGGCCGCTCAAGCCAAAGCTCATGCGACGCGTGGCACCTTCATCGCTATGTTCAGGCAGGTTGCCGTACAGGGAGTAAGTGCCCTGGAAGGTGTCTGTCGTCGGCTTGGTGATGATATTGACCACGCCACCCGCCGCACCGTTACCGTAACGGGCGGCTGCCGGGCCGCGCAATACTTCCACACGTTCGATCTGTTCAGCAGGCACCCAGTTCGTGTCGCCACGCGAATCGCGCTCACCACGCCAGCCAAAACGCACGGCAGAGCGGGAGCTGACGGGTTTGCCGTCAATCAGGATCATGGTGTTTTCCGGCCCCATGCCGCGAATATCGATCTGTCGATTATTACCGCGCTGGCCACTGGCCGAGTTACCAGTCAGATTTACGCCCGGCATGGTACGCAAAACGTCAGAAATATCGTTGGCGGGAGGGGACTTCTGGATGTCTTCGGCGGTGATGATGGAAGAACCCAAGGTCTGCTTGAGTTCCTGCTCGGCCTTGACCACAATGCGCTCCAGCTCCTCGACCTCTTGCGCTTGCGTCTGATAGGGGAAGGCGAACAATAAAGCCACTGCCAGACTGCTTAAAGACATAAAAGATACGCCGCTAGGCACCTGGCGCTTAGCGGCGAAAGACGAGGACACCGACATAATGAACACCCAGTAATAATGAGATTGATTCGTGATTATAAGCAGGGTGGGCAATGTTACGGATTGTTGATCTCGTAAAAGCAACACATCAGACCGGACAAATACAGCCAGGGCTACGCCCCGTCACCGTCACAGCAGCGGCCTGTCAAGGCTGACAGCTTGCGTAGCAACGGGGCTGATTGTATTTAGGCACAAACGCTGCAGCCAGGGCCCATACAAGTGTGGATGACTGAATTTCGGGTGCTGGATCGGGTACCGGGCCCGGTTACATTATTGCCTGCCAGGGCTTGCTGGGGCGTCAGGCCACGCGTGGGGCTGGCCTTGCTGAACAAGCGTCGTGGTGCGCTCAATTGCAGCAAGAGGCTGCCTTTTTCGCAAGCAGGGCAGGTTTGAGGGTCATTACGGGTGGCAATACTGCGCAAATGGCTGCTGCGCTGCAGGCAGTGATTGCAAAGATAGTCGTACAAAGGCATGGCGAATCCGAGTAAAGCAAGCCCTGACTTCGATAAGAAGCCAGGGCCAGAGACCGATCAGGTCAAGTTACAGCGTGTGCCTGGACGGCCAAAACGGGCCGCGTCATTCAAGGCACCTTTAGGCAGGATATCGGTATCAAAAATACCGGTAGGCAATGCCAGGGAAGCGGAACTGTTGGGCAGATCCACCACGCCGCCGTAACGGCCTTCAACCGGAGCTGCTGTCAGCAGCATGTACGCCTGCGCGCGCGACAGATCGGTGGTGCGGCTGATGTAGTCAATGGCTGCCAGACAAGCCTGACGGTACGCAACCGTGGAATCCAGATAGTAGTTGACGCCTTCTTCCACGCTGATGCCGGTAAAGTGCATCCACTGATCGTACTTGGGATCGTGACGGCCCGGGACGTAAATAGGCGCAGTCAGGTTGTATTGGGCCATGCCGCCTTTGATCAGATCAAAGCCAAGATGGGCCGCGCCGTCCATCTCAATGGCGCCACAGAAGGAGATCTCGCCATCGCCCTGGGAGAAGTGCAGGTCGCCCATGGACAGGCCAGCGCCCTTCACATAGACGGGGAAGTAAATCCGCGAGCCAATGGTCAGATTCTTGATGTCCAGATTGCCGCCGTGCTCACGCGGAGGTACGGTACGAGCTGCTTCGGCTGCCATGCGGTCAAACTCGGCGCCTTTCACGCCGCGCAATACGGCGGTTTTGGCATCGGGTGGATTGGCATGGCCCTTGGGCACCAGCAGGGCTTCACGGCGATTCCACTCTCGCAGCAGCTCGTGCGAGGGCAGGGTGCCGATCAGGCCGGGGTGCATCATGGCCGCAATGCGCACGCCAGGAATGTGACGGGAGGTGGCGTAAACGCCATGCAGGTCCCAGATGGCCTTGTCGGCTTCGGGGAAATGCTCGGCCAAAAAGCCGCCGCCATTTTCCTTGGCGAAAATGCCCGAGAAACCCACGGGGGTAATGCAACGAATATCCAGCAGGTCCACCACCAGGATATCGCCAGGTTCGGCACCTTCAACGTGGATAGGGCCGGTCAATGGATGGGCACGGGTCAGATCCACATCACGTACGTCGTTGGCGCTGTCCGTGTTTTGAATCTGAGCATCCAGAAAGTCCATACATTCCAGAATCATCTCCTCCCCAGGTTTGACGCTGGTCAGGTCTGGAATATCGGGGTGCCATCGGTTGTGCCCGATTTCAGCTTGTTCGGCCAAGGGTGCGCCGGGTTTGATTTTTATATGCTGCATGTGTTCTCCGAATAATGTGTGCGGGTTCGCACAACGGCGCTTTTAATGCGCTTGGCGACACAATTAACATGACTGAACAGAGCGGGTCAAAGTGCAGGAAGATGACTGTTTTATATGCTTTTTTTTGCCGATAAATAAATCTTAAGCAGACCAATGGTTTAGGCATTAAGTGATTAAAGGACAACACTACGAGGCGTTTGTCCAGAGGATAAATCCTAATATTGAACAAATTTTTATGTCGCGGCATGCCGTAAAAACAGCGGGCATCGCTATATGGCGATCCATATACAAGGCATAAGAGTTTCTCGATGGCATAAGCAGACCCAAGGCTGGCGGTGCACATAAGCATTGCTATCGATCGGCTCCCTATAACCCTTATCACGTTGGATATATAAGTCGGCAAGTCGAACTGACAACAATAAAAAACAAATAGAACGCAGGAGACACACTCATGACTCGCCGTACCCCCATCCTGTGGATTCGCAATCCACTGGCCTGTTCAGATACGCAAGCTGCCGGCGGCGTACTGGTGCAAGACAGCCGCATTATCGAAAAAGTGGCCGCCGGTCAGCAGCCCAAGCAGGCTTACGATCAAAGCTGGGATGCTTCCCGGCACGTTTTGTTGCCCGGTTTGGTCAATACCCATCATCACTTTTACCAAACCCTGACACGGGCCTATACCCCAGCGCTGAACAAGCCCTTGTTCCCCTGGCTGACCACGCTGTATGACGTATGGGCCGGTCTGGATGACGAGCAAATGCAGGTGGCCAGCGAACTGGCCATGGTGGAACTGCTGCAGTCCGGTTGTACGACGGTGGCCGATCACCACTATGTGTTTTCGGGCGCCTTGCAACATGCCATTGATTGTCAGGCAGAAACCGCTCAGCGCCTGGGCGTACGCGCCGCCTTGACTCGCGGTTCCATGAGCGTGGGCCGTGATCAGGGGGGCTTGCCCCCACAAAACGTCGTTCAGGACGAGCAAACCATTCTGGACGACAGCCTGCGCCTGATTCGCCACTATCACCAGCGCGCAGATGGCGCGATGATTACGCTGGCTCTGGCCCCGTGTTCACCGTTTTCTGTCAGTCGTGAGTTGATGAGCGAAAGCGCCAAGCTGGCAGAACGCGAAGACGTACGCCTGCACACGCACCTGGCTGAAACTGAGGACGAAACCGCCTACTGCGAGCGCCTCTTTGGCATGCGTCCCCTGGACTATCTGGATCAGCAAGGCTGGCTAAGCAATCGCACCTGGCTGGCGCACGGCATTCACTTCAACGACGAAGAAATCCAGCGCCTGGGCCGGGCTGGCACGGGGATTGCCCATTGCCCCTCGTCCAATATGGTGCTGGGCAGCGGCCTGTGCCGCACCATCGAGCTGGAAGCGGCCGGTGCCCCCGTCGGTCTGGCCGTGGACGGCTCGGCTTCCAACGACCACTCCAATCTAGCCCAAGAGATGCGACAGGCACTCTTGCTGGGCCGCCTGCGCTATGAGCCGGGCCAGGTCACTCATCAAGCGGTTATTCGTTGGGCTACTCAAGGCTCGGCCCGTTGCTTGGGGCGCGAGGACATTGGTGGCCTGAACGTCGGACAGCAGGCCGACCTGGCTTTGTTCACCCTGGATGAATTGCGCTTTTCCGGCGCAGAAAACCCCTTGGCTGCCTTGCTGCTCTGCGGCGCAGACCGGGCCGACCGTGTGATGGTCGCCGGACAGTGGCGCGTGATTGACGGCCAAGTCTGCGGCATTGATGTGCAAGACCTGATGCAACGCCATCAAGCCGCTGCTCGCCGTTTGCGCGACAAGGTACTGGATACCGCAGCGATAGCTTGAGTTTTGTAGTGACAGGGCCGACAGAGCTCTGCCTATTTCTTATTCGGAGACATTCATGACAACAGCTAAAAGGGCAGCGGATACAGCTCGCCCCGAAGACGAGAATCTGGGCCTGGGCGCGAATCTGGCCTATGGCTTTCAACACGTATTGACCATGTACGGCGGCATTATCGCCGTGCCGCTGATTATTGGTGAAGCAGCGGGTTTACCTGCCAATGAAACCGGCTTGCTGATTACCGCCTGCTTGTTCATGGGCGGTCTGGCGACCTTGCTGCAAACTCTGGGCGTGCCATTTTTTGGCTGCCGTCTGCCGCTGGTTCAAGGGGTGTCGTTTTCCGGCGTCGCCACCATGATTGCTATTTTGGGCACGGGAGGCGGCTTGCCGGCCGTATTTGGCGCGGTCATTGTGGCGTCCTTGATAGGGCTGCTGATTACGCCGGTCTTTTCACGGGTGATCCGGTTCTTCCCGCCCTTGGTGACCGGCTGCGTGATTACAACGATTGGCCTGACCCTGATGCCGGTGGCCGCATTCTGGGCCATGGGTGGCAACCCGTCAGCTCCGGACTTTGGCAGCGTCGGCAATATCTCCCTGGCCGCCATGACCTTGCTGATCGTGCTCCTGCTCAGCAAGCTGGGCAGCGCCACGATCTCCCGCCTGTCCATTTTGCTGGCCATCATCATCGGTACTGTTATTGCGGTTGCCATGGGCCATGCGGATTTCTCTGCCGTCAGCCAAGGCGAGGTCTTTGCCTTGCCCAGTCTGTTTCACTTTGGCATGCCCACTTTTCAGACTGCCGCGATTATCTCCATGTTCATTGTGATCATCGTGACGCTGGTGGAAACATCGGCAGACATTCTTGCCGTAGGTGACATTATCGAGACCAAAGTTGATGCGCGTCGTCTGGGCGATGGTCTGCGTGCCGATATGCTCTCCAGCCTGATCGCACCGATTTTCGGCTCCTTCACACAAAGCGCCTTTGCCCAGAACGTCGGCTTGGTGGCGGTAACGGGCGTGAAAAGCCGCTACGTCGTGGCTTTCGGTGGTTTGATTCTGATCGCGTTGGGTCTACTGCCCATCATGGGCCGCCTGGTTGCCGCTGTTCCCCCAGCCGTACTGGGTGGAGCGGGCATGGTCCTGTTTGGCACCGTCGCGGCCAGCGGTATTCGTACGCTGGCCAAGGTCAATTATGAAAACAATATGAACCTGATCATCGTGGCCACCGCGATCGGCGCAGGCATGATTCCGATCGTGGCTCCCAAGTTCTACGAGCACTTCCCGGTCTGGTTTGCGACGATTTTCCACTCCGGCATCAGTTCGGCTGCCCTGGTTGCGATTGTGCTGAATCTTTTGTTCAACCACTTCACCTTGGGCAATTCCGATCAACCTTCTGTTTTTGCTGCTGGTGGGGGCCGCTACCTGCGGGTCTCGGACGTGGCCAACCTTAATGAAGGTGATTACGTTGAAAACGGCAAGATCATAGACAAGAATGGCAAGGAAGTTCCCATTATTGCCGATGAACACCCTGCACCGGAACAGCCCCCGGTACTGCACACAAAACCGGGTTTAAGCAGCACCTGAGCAATGGGATCCGTTGCTAAAAGAACATAAGATCGTACCTTTAGCCACCTTGTCTCTCTAGGGAGTAAGGTGGTTTTTTTTATCCAAGCCCTTGAAATATAAGCGACTAGCCTCATCTTTCTTTAGGTAGGCGATCGAGCCCACGCCTTCCATTGCAGTAGGGCTCAGCAAAGGAAAAATGGAGATCAAGCATGGCAAACAATTTGACACGTTTTAATCCGTTTGGGGATCTGACCGGTACAGAGACATGGCGGGATTTTGAGGATATTTTCCGGCGCGTGCCAGTCGTGGGCTCTTTGGCTGGCAATACGCCACCCAGCATTCGTCTGGATGTGAACGAAAACGAACAAGCCTATCAAGTCAGTGCAGAAGTGCCTGGCATCAAAAAAGAAGATGTGCATGTCAGTGTTGAAGGCAATGTCGTCACTATCCGTGTTGAAAGCCGGCGTGAACAGGAAGAAAAGGACGGTGATACGCTCTTACGCAGCGAACGCTACTACGGAGTGCAAACCCGTCGCTTTAGCCTGGCGCAGGACATTGACGAATCCCAGGCCAGTGCCAAATGCGAAAACGGCATTTTGGAACTGATTCTGCCCAAGAAAAAGGGCGGAGCAGGGGCCAAAAAGCTGGAAATTCGCTAAATCAGCTTGTTAAATTGAAAACCGCGCCCTAAGTGGCGCGGTTTTTTTTGGCTTTCTAACTGAAATCACCAAGAGGTTAGGGCTTTTTGTTCTCCATCATATAAGTCAAGGAGCTGGCCACTAACGCACGCGTGCCGATGCGCAACGCCTTTTCATCAATCATGAATTCAGGCGAATGATTCGGTGCGCCCATTTTGTCGGAATGCGGCGAAGCGTTCAGACGCCAGAAAACCACGGGCACATTCTTGCCAAACGCACCGAAGTCCTCGGAGCCCATGCCAGGAGCCACTTCCTTAGCTCCTATCCCGTCAGTGGCCAGATCCAGAGCGGGAATCACGGTTTGGGTGGCTTTAGGATCGCTGACCAGGACTTCATAGCCCGTGTCGATACGCACAGTGGCCTTCAAATCGTGGTTCGCAGCAATGTTTTGTGCGTAGCGCTGAATCAGCTCATGCGCAGTTGCCTGGTTGTGCTTGGACAGAGAACGCACGGTGCCACTGATGTCGGCGCTTTCCGGCAGCACATTGGGGCGGTTACCGCTGTGCAGCGAGCCTACCGTTACGACAGTGGTGCCGTCCTGGGGATTGGTGCGCTGGGCAATGATGTTATTCAAAGCCACAACAGTTTCAGCGGCCGCAACAACGGGCGAGGCAGCATTCCAGGGCGAGGAGCCATGGCCGCCTTTACCTGCCAAAGAGATGGAGAACACATCACCACTGGCCATCAGGCTGCCTTGGCGGTAGCCGATACTGCCTGCGGGGTAGGAGGGGCCGATATGCTGGCCCATCACCACATCCACTTTAGGCTGGTCCAGCACGCCTTCGGCCATCATGGCGTTAGCCCCACTTAACGGTTTGCCCGGGCCTTGTTCTTCCGCCGGTTGGAATAGCAGCACAATCGTGCCGGGCAGTTCGTCGCGCATATCCGAAAACACCTTGGCCGCCCCTAGCAGCATGGCAACGTGGGTGTCGTGGCCGCAAGCGTGCGAGACCGACACTTCCTTGCCTTGCCAGGTGCTTTTGGCGACGGACTTGAAGGGTAGATCATTACGTTCCTGTACGGGCAGGGCGTCCATATCGGCTCGCAGGGCCACGACCGGACCCGGTTTTCCACCTTTCAATACCGCCTTGACGCCAGTTTGTGCAATGCCAGTCTGGATCTGATAACCGGGCATCGTTTCCAAGGCCGCCTTGATATAGGCCGCCGTGTTGTGCTCTTGATAAGACAGCTCAGGATTTTGGTGAATATGACGACGCCACTCAATAACCTGCTGTTCCAAGGCATCGGCCTTGCTCATGGCAGTATCCATCATGGGATTACTGGCTTGCGCCGCCGTACCAGCCATTAAACACGTCGCTGCCAACAGGCTCAGGCAGAATGGATTCTTCATATAGTCTCCTGTCTTTTTGTAGTCGTAATAGCAACTGATCATAGCACTGGTATAGGCAGTAATCGGGCTGATTAATTGACACCTATAGTAGTTAGGAGCCCTTAGTGCATTCGTCCACTATTGCCTAATCGAAATAGCGTTTTTGACGGCTGAAATGACCAGGAGTCAGGCCCGTCTGTTCCTTGAAAAACGCAATAAACGCGCTGTCGCTGGCAAAGCCCAGATCCGAGGCCAACTGAGTGACACGGCCACCCGTGGAAAGCTGCTCAATCGCTTTAAGTAGACGCCATTGTTGTCGCCATTGCTGATAATTCAAGCCGGTATCGCGTTTGAAAAGGCGGCTGATGGTTTTCTCGCTGGCACCCAAATAGCGAGCTACTTCGTTCAGCGCGGGGGGCAGGGTATTCAAGCGGATTTGCTGTAAGCGGCTGTCTTTCGGCAAGGGCAGAAACAAGGCCTGATCGGGTGCCCGTTGCAATTCATCCAGCAAGACCAGCATCACATGGCGGCCCGGTGGCTGATCCCAGTTCTCATCCAGATCGGCTTGGGCGATACGGTCCAGTGCGGCAATCAGCAAATCGTTTGCCGCCAACAGTTGGACCTGCGAAGGCAAATCAGGGTAATGAGTCGGATCCAGGTACACCGACCGGTAATCCACCTGCTCGCTCATTTGCGCCTGATGGGGCAAAAGGGCAGGAATCCAGATCAAGCGCTTGGGCGGCAGCAAACACAATTGCTGATCCAGGGTGACAGTAATGCAGCCGCTGTGCGTGTACAGAATCTGGCCCCAGGGATGCTGATGCAGGCCGGAATCATGTTGTGCCAAACGGGCTGCAATCCCCAGCGCATGGCGGCCTCTCAGGTCGGGGAATGGGTCATTCGCGTGTAGGCAAGGCATGATTGTCTGATTTTATGGGTTTTTGATCAGAATAGATGTAATAGAAAAGATTGACCAGCGCTACGCTCATTCTTTTCAAATTGATGTGTGAATGGGCATGACTCGTTTTCTTCTATTAATGATCGTCTTGATCATGTTTCCGCAGGTGGTCGAGACCGCCTATAGCCCCGCTTTACCCCTTATCGCTCATACCTACGCAGTATCGGCCAGTGAAGCGGGCCAAACCTTGTCCGTCTACTTTATTGCCTTTGCGCTCGGTGTGCTGTTCTGGGGCTGGCTGTGCGACCGGGCTGGGCGCAGACCGGCTGTTTTGGCGGGTTTGACGGTGTATGGCCTGGGTTGTCTGCTCGCCCTGTTCAGCCCGAACTTCATAGTGCTCTTGCTGGCTCGCATGATTAGCGCATTTGGTGCGGCGGTCGGCTCCATTGGCGTGCAAACCATGCTGCGGGACCGTTATCAGGCCGAAGAACTGGCCAAGATTTTCGGCACTATCGGGGCAGCTCTGGCGCTGAGCCCTTTGCTGGGTTTGGCCATGGGTGTGGTCCTGTCTTCGGGTGCTGAAGTGATACCGGTTTTCATCGGCTTGCTGGTTCTGGCCTTGGTTCTGCTAGGCATCAGCCTATTGCAGCTTCCTGAAACCCGCCCCGCACAAAGTCAGCACAGCAGCTTGTGGCAGGTTCTGATTCGCTTGTTGAAAGACCCCGCAATCTGGCAATCAGCTTTGCTGGTGGCGCTGTTCAACACCACGATTTTTGCGTTTTATCAGTGGGCTCCCTTCTTGCTGCAAGGCTTGGGTTCGGACAACCGACCCATGATGATTGCTGGTGTCCTGTTGGCTGCGGGCACGTTCATGGGTGCGTTTTTGAACCGCCGCTGGCTGGCTGCGGGGCAGTCGTCCCGTAGGCTGATTTGGCGGGGCATTGCGCTGTTGGCGGTATCGGCTACTGGTCTGGAATTTGCAGGCAAACACCTGATTTTTCTGCTCCCTGCCATGCTGCTTGCGTTGGCCTATGCGGTGGCGATTCCTAACCTTTTGTCCGGCGCCTTGCAGCACTATCGCTCGGTAGCGGGTATGGCCGGTGCGATCTTTGGCCTGATGTACAGCTTGCTGCTGGGCCTGGGCTTGGCCTTGTCAGCCTGGTGGGGGGATCTGGCTGATGTGACCCTTATTTGTGCCGTTCTGGCCGCTATTTGCCTGGCTTTACCCCTGAATAGGACTTGAGAAAAACCCTGACATGCCATTCGTAAGGCACCTCACTATAGGTTATATGCTAATACATATGTATTGACATAGATTAAGTCGAATCACCATAATCCTTCATGTTTAAAGCAATTGAAGAGTGTGTCTGACAAACACTCAGCTTGAACATTTATCCAAAAGGAGAGGATGACATGGTGGAACAGGGGGTTATCGGAAATCCGCTCGACAAGGCCAAGCCACGCGGCGCAGTGGCCTTGCTCATGCTGTTAATGGCTGTGCTGGGTGAGATGTGCCTGGCAGCCGACTTTTATGGCTTTGCAGCCGTTATCAAAATTGTGTCGGCAGACCTGTCACTCAGCCCCGCACAAGCTGGCTTGGTGCAGGGCGCTTTCGGTGTTTCGTTCGCGCTGGGCATGTTGTTCTGGGCACCACGTGGTCGTTCCATGAGCTCGGCCCGTTTGTACCTGATTGGCTTGGGTGGCAGCGGCTTGCTCATGCTGCTGCAGACCCAGGCGCAGGATTTCACGCAGCTCTTTCTGCTGCGTCTGGTGGTGGGCTTTTTTGACTCCGCCGTCTGGGTCGGGTCCATGAAAATCGTCATGCAATGGTTTGCGCCACGCCGCCAGGGTCTGGTACTGGGCATTATTCTGGCCGCCTATTCGCTGGCCATTACCCTGGATTTTGCCTTGGGTCTGCCTTACGCCATGGCGCATGGCTGGCGTGCTTTCTTTCTGGTCCTGGGCGGGCTGACATTAAGCGCCTGCTTGATCACACAATTGGTGGTACGCGCCGGCCCTTATCAGGATCCTCACGACAAGATCAAAACCGACGCCGGTGTATTGCGCTCCATTGCCGCACGCCCCTGGATCTGGGTGGGCATTCTGGCCATTTTTGGTGCCTTGTTCTCGGTTGCCGCAACGGCGACCTGGCTGATTCCTGCCTTGATTGATGTGCAGAAAATGGCCCCCGAACAAGCCCCCTTGTTCGGCACCATCATGGGTTTGTCCCAGGTCTTTTTCCTGATTTTGGGCGGTTACGTCAGCGACCGCTTCACCCGTGTTGGCGTGATGCGTGTGGGCATGTGGCTCACCATTCTGGCGGCCAGCGCCTGTGTTCTGGTTGCCTGGCAGGCATTGCCCTACAGCGGCTTGCTGATCGTGGCCATTCTTTGTGGCGTAGGGGTCTTTCATGGTGGCGCTATTTTCAGTTACGTGGGTGAACGCTATGGCGTGAACCTGGGCCCCTGTGCTGCTGGCTATGCCGAGATGGGCGGTGTGTTTGCCACCTTTGTCGCGCCGTCCTTGCTGGGCCTGCTGCTGAGTCTGACCGGCTCCTACGTCTGGGCCTTTGGCAGTTTCCTGGCGGTAGAAGTGCTGGTTTTTATCGGTTTCCTCCTATTGAACCGCTTGCCGTCAGCACAGCCGGACTAAAGAAATGAACAAACTTATTTTTGATCCGGCAGACCTGGAGCAATACCGGCTCCAGGCCTCGGTGGCTGATTTTGACGCTGAAATGGCCGCCTACCAGCACGCCAGTGAACGGGCCCGCGCTGCCTTGAGCACTTGTTTCAGCACGCACGCCTATGGCGATGACCCGGCAGAAAAACTGGATGTCTATGCAGCCCGCCACGCCGGTGCCCCGGTTTATTTGTTCATTCATGGTGGCTACTGGCGCATGTTATCCAAGGACGACTCGGCCATGATGGCGCAAAGCTTGCATGCCGCCGGTGCCACAGTGATTTGCCTGGACTACGGCCTGGCTCCCGCTTACCGCCTGCCGCAGATCGTGGCGCAATGCGAACGCGCTTTGCAGTGGGTTCACGCGCATGCCAGGCAATTCAATGGCGACCCACAGCGTATTCATATTAGTGGCAGCTCGGCAGGAGGGCACTTAAGCGGCATGTTGCTGGCGGCCGATGCCCAACGCGAACAGCGCCTGATCCACAGCGCCAGCATTCTCAGCGGCGTGATGGATTTGCATCCCATCTTGCAGACCGCCGTGAATGACTGGCTGCAGTTGGACGACGAACAAGCCCAACGCTATAGCCCGGCTTTGCACCCACCAGCGCAAGGAACCCCCGTGCTCGTGGCCTGGGGCGCACTGGAACCGGCCGTCATGCACGAACAAAGCCGTCACTACGCCCGGCAATGCGAGCTGGCGGGCTGCCTGGTGCAGAGCATGTCCGTGCCCAACCGACATCATTTCAACGTCTTGATGGATCTGGAGCAGAGCGACAGCGCATTGACGCTGGCCGTGTTGCAGACCATGAATCGTCATACCCAGGAGGAGAGACTATGACACAAACAACTTCCCACTCCATCCAAGCCGCGTGCTTTGAGCCCCGCCGTCTGGGCCACGTCAACCTGTGGGTTGATGAGCTGCAACGCGGTGAAGATTTTTACAGCCAGGTCTGCGGCCTGAAAGTGGAATTTACCGAGCCTGATCTGGTGGCCACCTTTTTGGGCACCGGCCACACTCCCCATGACCTGGGCATGATGGAAACGACCAAAGGCGTGAATCGCTATGGCCGTGACGGTCTGCTGCAACTGCCCGGCACGATCGGCCTGAACCCCGGCCTGAATCACCTGGCCTGGGAATTGGAGAACGAGGCTGAACTGGTGGCTGGCTGGAGGCGAGCAAAAGAGCAGGGGTGCGACATTGACATGACAGTGGACCACCAGGTCGCCCATAGCGTCTATATGTTTGACCCCGATGGCAACTACAACGAGTTCTACTGCGACACCATTAAAGACTGGCGCAGCGTGCTAGGTGGCCCCATGGAATTGTTGACCAGCCGCTGGGATCCCGAAGGGCAGGAGCCATTTTCCGAAGGCCGCTACGATGCTGACCCGGTTCTGGAAACAGTGCCTGACGCCCCGGTCCAACCCCGTCGTGTCACCCACGCCGTGCTGCGTACCGCTCAGTTGGACGCCATGCGCCACTTCTATACCGACGTCGCTGGTCTGGACGTGGTCTATGAAAACGATCGAGTCGTCTATTTACGTGCCGGCCTGGCCAATTATGATTACAGCCTGATTCTGGTACGTGACAAACAAGCTTCCTTCTCTCATGGTAGTTTCGAGCTGGCCAGCGTTCAGGATCTGGAACAAACGCTGGAGCGCCTGAAAGCCCAGAACATCATCCCCGTTTACGATGTGAACCTGCCCTGGAAGCGCGCTTTCTTCTTACGTGATCCGGACGGTCTGCTCAGCGAGTGGTATGTGACGCAGGCAGGCGAGCGCGCTCTGGATCGCCATCACTCTTTGCCTTTGTGGGCGCAAGTTTAAGGAAACCAGCATGTCCGATAAAAAACGAAGTGCCTTGGTCGCAGGCGGTGGCCTGGGTGGCTTGGCAAGCGCTGCCGCTTTGGCTCAGCGTGGCTGGGATGTCACCGTGCTGGAGCGCCAGTCTGAATTGCGCGCCAATGGCTCCGGTATTTATATCTGGGAAAATGGCCTGCGCGTTTTGAAGGCCTTAGGGGCCTACGAGCAAGCCATTGAAGGTGCCTTTTACGGTAGCCATTTTGAACAGCGTGACCTGAATAACGAAGTCATCGATTGCGGCCCCACACCGGCCGATCGTCGGCTGATTACCGTCATGCGCTCGCAACTGCTGAAATCCCTGGAGCAAGCAGGCAAGCGCGCCGGCGTGAAGGTTCGCACGAATGTAGAAGTCATCGCCGCTAACGCACGCGGGGAAGTTCAATTGGCCTCGGGCGAGCGCTTGCGTGCTGATCTGGTGATAGGCGCCGATGGCATCTGGTCACGTATCCGCCAGGCTCTGGGGCTGGAGCTGGTACACGAGCAAACTCGCGAAGGGGCCTTACGCACCATGATCGAGCGCAGGCCGGGCGACACCCAAGAGCAAGATGCTCAAAAATACATCGAGAACTGGAACGGCCTGCATCGTCTGTTGATTACGCCAGTCAGTGAAACCCAAACCTATCTGGCCCTGACTTGTCCACACGACGATGTGCGCGCCAGCAATACCCAGATCGACAAGGAATACTGGTCCGCTTTGTTCCCGCATTGGGCACACCTGATTGCGCGTGCCGATGGCCCAGTCAGTTGGGGTCGTTACAGTGTGACACGCTGCAAAACCTGGTCCAGCGGCCGTACGGCGATTTTAGGTGACGCCGCTCATGCTCAACCTCCGAATCTGGGGCAGGGCGGGGGCATGGCCATGCAAAATGGTCTGGCTCTGGCCACCTTCCTGGAAAAGGTGCAGGATGTGCGCGATATACCCGACGCCTTGGAGGCCTGGGAGAACAATGAGCGCGAGATTGTTGAGCACTGCCAGAAGTGGTCCTGTTTATATGGCGAGATCAGTGCCTTGCCCGATGCCGTGCGTACGCAAGTTGTGCGTTCTGCCATGTCCAATCCCTGGAGCTACGCGCAGATTTTCCGCGCTGCCAGTCATACGCCGACGGGCACTGTCCAAGCAGAGCGCCGCTAGTATACTGACGGTCCGCTTGTCGCTCCGGTTTCATGGGGCGTCAAGCGCAGGACTGACTCCTCCAAGGCACCATGAGCAAAACTTCCGTTTCCATCCCTGATAGCTGTGTAGAAACCAATCTGGCCTTCCAGATGGCAAGCATTATCTACAAGTTGGACCAAACGCTAAGATCGACCACCTTGCGTGAGCACAATATGACTTATGTGCATTTTCGGGTCTTGCAATATCTGTGGGATGAAGACGGGCGCAGCATCGGTGAAATTGCCAAGGCCATTGTCGTGCATCAACCGGTCTTGAGCCGGGTAATTGATCAAATGCAAGAGCGTGAATTGGTTCAGCGTCGCGCAGACGAAAACGACAGTCGCTATATGCGTGTGTACCTGAGCGAAACGGGCCGCGAACGCTATGCGCAAGTCTGGCCCGCCGCCAAGGCAATGATTGATAACGCCCTGTCCGTGCTCAGTCCTGATGAGCGCGAAGACTTTGGCCGCATGCTGCGCCATGTTGCCGCGCATCTGGCGACCTGAGGCAAGGGTTAACGCTGGGCCTGGCCCGGTAGATTGGCCCGAATCAAACGACCCGCAATGGAATCGGTATGGGGCAGATCCGGCAAGGCATCACCCGGGCCAAACCAGCGCGCGTCATTGATCTCGTCAGCCTGGATACGCAAATCACCGCCCGCATATTCGGCGGTATAAGCCACCATCAAAGAATGTGGAAAAGGCCAGGACTGACTGCCGAAATACTGGATACGGTCCACGCGCAGTCCCACCTCCTCCATCACCTCGCGGTGAATGGCTTCTTCCAGATTCTCACCAGCTTCCACGAAACCGGCCAAAGCGGTGTAACGCGCCGTGGCATACGTAGAGTGGCAGGCCAACAAGATACGGTCCTTGTCGCGGATCAGCACCATCATGGCCGGGGAGATTCGGGGGTAGGCCGAGAAGCCACAGGAAGTGCAGCGAAAACACAGCTCATGCTTGACGCGTTCCATGGCGGAGCCGCACACCCCACAGTAACGATGACTACGTGCCCATTCTGAGACTTGAAAAGCCCGGTTCACCAGACTGGCTTGATCGCCCAACTGCGAGAGCACGCCGCGCAAGGGACGAAAGATAAAGCCATCTGGAGCCGGGGTCTGGACGGCGACGTGGCAGGCAAAATCCTGACAATCCTCGCCCGGAAAAAGAGCATGCCATTGCGCCGGAGCTAAATCCAGAGCGGGTTTGGCGGGAATCAAGGCTTGCCCTTCCTGGCTGCTGACCAATATTTCATTTCCACGAAAAATGAAATTCATGTGTTTCCTGTCCTTTAATAAGCCGCCTAAGTGCAGCGCAACGCTGGCTATTGTACGGGAAGGCCAAAGGTGAAAAAAGGCGGAAAAAATACAGCAGGCCAAGCAAGGTATCAAGGTCAGGGACAGAGAAAACGGCTGTTTTAAAACCAGAAACACAGTTGTCAAAGAGATGACGTTTGTCATGACTTTATTTGCCATACCCCAGGACAAAACGTGCAAGCCAACTAATTAGCAGGCAGATAATTAAGCGCGTATTTATTTAAACTTAATGACTTGTTTTTAAATTTTTAAAAGTGAATTCATTGTTTATAAAAATCATTTCTTATTTTTGTTTTATTTTTTTATTTTAAAAATTGCTGTTTTATTTTTATATATTAAGGTGACTTATAAAGTGTTGATGTTTTTTACTCATTCAACCAGACCACTTTTAAAAAAATGCTACCGGGAGTTTGGCGATCATCCGGAAAGGCCCACAAAAAAACCGCCAGATCTGAACCAGACGGTTTTCTGAAAAAAACCGCATAAACCTTGGGGGTTAATGCGGTTTAAGCAGACAGCACCTGCAAAAAAAACTGTGGGAAGGGAAAAAAAAGAGGCTGACTTGGTTTTACTCGATGTTTTGGGTTTGTTCGCGCAGTTGCTCAATACACAGCTTCAGGTCGATAGAGGCACGTGTCACATCCATGCTGCCAGCCTTGGAGCCCAAGGTATTGGCCTCACGGTTCATCTCCTGGAACAAGAAGTCCAAACGCTTACCGGTGCTGCCTTGGCGGGTACTTTTCTTGTTGGACGCCACACTGGTATCGCCGTTCAGAATCAGCTCCAGCTCGGTCAAATGCGAACGCAGGCGGGCGATTTCCTCGGCCACATCAATACGCAGAGAGAAGACAGCCGCTTCCTGGGCAACGCGGGCAGACAGCTCTTGGCCCGAAATCAAGGCAAAGCCGTCTGGGCTGGCTTGCAGCAAGGCGTCATGCAGGCGAGTAGCAATCTTGTTCTTTTGCTCTGTCAGGATTGCGGGCAGGTGCTGTTCGACCTCGTCCACAATGGCGCTTATGTCTTGACGAATAGCCAGCATAGCTTGTGCCAGACGCTGGCCTTCACGTTCTCGGGTGGCCTGAAAATCCAGCAAGGCAGCCTCAAACGCCTCACTGACCATGGGTAGCCAGACTTGCGGGTCCATGCCCGAATTATTGCCGCTTTGATTGCTCAACAAGGTATGCAACTCGGGCGCAGGCAGGTCCGGAATGGCAACACGTGCTACTTGCAGCATCTGCGCCGTGCGCTCGACCGCTTCCATGTCCAGGTTTCGTTGCTGATCCGTGCCACTACGGGCAAAGTTGACCCGCAATTCCAGCTTGCCGCGCTGCACGCCCTTTGCAGCCAGCTCACGCAGCAGATTCTCTGCAAAACGCAGCTCTTCGGGCAGACGCAGATTCAGGTCCAGAAAGCGGTTATTAACGCTGCGCATCTCGATATTGAGGGTGCCTGCTTCGGACTCGGCCTTGGCACTGCCAAACGCGGTCATGCTACGGATCATGGGTGGGTCGCTTTAAGAATGGAATAAAGCCGCCAATTGTACTCTCAGGTCCCGGCTTTGGCCGCTCCTCTCGCTGCTACAAAGCTCTATACTTTAGGCATTCAAGGCCTGTGAGGGCCAATTTTTTTTCATCACGAAGGGCAGTCATGCTACGAATCCTGCATACAGCCGATTGGCAAATAGGTCGCCAGTACTCGCGTTTTGAGCTGGAGGACGCAGCCGCCCTGGCCGAGGCGCGTTTCAAGGCCATCGAGAAGCTGGCCGCACTGGCGACGGAACATCAGGCTGATCTGCTGGTAGTCGCAGGCGACGTCTTTGACTCGCAAACCCTGAGCGATCGCAATCTACGCCGCAGCTTCAATGCCATGGCGGGATTCACCGGCCCCTGGCTACTCCTGCCCGGTAACCATGACGCTGCCTTGAGCGAAAGCGTCTGGACGCGCGCGCGCCGCTTGAACTGCATTCCCAACTACGTGCATGTGCTTGATAAACCAGAGACGTTTCTGCTGGAGAGCCTGAAACTTGCGGTCTTGCCAGCACCGTTGACACAACGCCAGACTTACCAGGACTTGAGCGAGTGGTTCGATCGGGCTGAAAGCCCAGCAGGCTACTGGCGTCTGGGTTTGGCGCACGGCAGCGTCAGCGGGGTGCTGGAACACCTGGACAGCCACAATCTCATTGATCAAAACCGCGTACAACGAGCCAATCTGGACTATCTGGCGCTGGGCGATTGGCATGGCACCGTTAAAGTCAACGATCGCTGTTACTACAGCGGCACCCCCGAGCCAGACCGCTTTCGGGATAATGACGCCGGCCAAGCCTTGCTGGTCGATATCAGCGAACCCGGCGCAACACCTGCGGTTCAAGCCTTGCCGGTTGCCCAGCACCCTTGGCGTAGCATTCAGCAGCATTTGAATGACGACACGGACCTGGATCTGCTAGAGCGGGAACTTAGTGCGTTGACCGATCAAAGCGTGGTGGAGCTGGAACTATCTGGCCAACTAAGCCTAAGCGGTTTTGAGCGTCTGGAGAGCATTCTGGGGCAGGCCCAGGCCCGTTGTCGCGCCTGGGATTGCCAGCGCGATGCCTTGCGTCTGGCCCCGTCCGAGGAAGATCTGAACGCCTTACAAGCCGATGGCTATCTGCAGGCGGCATTGAAACAATTGCAGGAGCTGCGTCACGGCAATCAACAGCAAGCCGCCGAAGATGCCTTGTTGATTCTGGCCGGTTTGCTGCGCGATAAGGAAGGCGGTCATGCACATTAAGTCCCTGCGCGTCGAGCAATTCAAGCGCTTTCGTCAGCCCGTCTCACTGGACAAGCTGGAGCCGGGCCTGAATATCATCAGCGCCCCGAATGAGGCCGGTAAAAGCACCTTGGCTGAAGCCCTGCGCACGGTGTTTTTCGAGCGCTATGGCACGGGCAGCCTGACAAAAATCCTGCCTTGGGGCGACTCCTCGGCCGCGCCAGAAATCGAGTTGAATTTCAGCCTGAACGGCCAGGACATGCGCCTGAGCAAGCGTTTTCTGAAGCGCAAGCGCTGCGATCTGTACATAGGCAATCAGCATTTGGACAATGATGAAGCCGAGCAGTACCTGGCCCAGCAAATGGGCTTTGAGTACGCCGCCAAAGGCAGCAGCCAGGCCCGTAACTGGGGTGTGCCGGGCCTGTTGTGGATCGAGCAAGGGCAGGGGCAGGATCTGCGCAGCTCGGTCGAACACGCCAGCGGCACCTTACAGCAGGCTTTAGGTAGTGAAATCGCCGATCTGACCAGTGCCGACGGGGATTATCTGATCGAACAGGCCCAGCAACAGTTGGACCAATATGTGACCCAGGCTCAAGGACAGCCGCGTGGCGTCTGGTTGGCAGCGCAGAAAGAGGCCAAGGAGCTGGAAGAGCAGTTACAAAGCCAGCAGTCCGCCTTGCAACAGTATCAACAGTGGGTGAACGAACTGGCGCAGGCCCGCAAGCAAATTGCCCTTGCCGAGACAAACCGCCCATGGGAACAACTGCGCGAACAAGCCAAACACGTGCAAGTTCAGCTGCGTCAAGCCCGCCAATTACAGGAGCGTGCCAAGGAAATACAACAGGCACTGACCATGCTGGCAGAGCGCGAAAAGCTCTATCAGCAAGCCGGGGAGCGCGATCAGGAATCGGCCAGCCAACGTAGCCAGCGCGCCGAACAGGTGAAATCCTTAGGCGCCAAGCTGGAGCAAGAGCAGGGCACGCTCAACACCCTCAGCCAGCGTCTGGAGCAGGCTCGCAGCCATGCAGACGCCAGCCGGCAGGAGCAGGAGCGCGCCCGTACCTGGCAACAATGGTTTCAAGCGCAGGCCAATTTTGAAGACACCCAGCAGCAATTGTTGCAGGTGCAAGGACAACTGGAGGAGTTGGGCAAGCTGGAAACCCAGCTGGCTCAATGCGGTGCCGCCTTGGTGCAGTTGAAAATAAGCGATGAGGCATTGGACCAAGTGCGCCAGCAGCATCAGCTTATCCAGCGCTTACAACACCAACTTGAGACGATTTCCACCGAAGTGCAGATCGAACTGCAAGACGGAGCCAACCTGCTATTGGATGGCGAGTCCATTCAAGGCCAACACCGCGCTCACCTGAGCACCAGCACCCTGATTGAGCTGCCCGGAATGGGCCAGCTACGCATCATTCCGGGTGGTCGCGATCTGGGTAAGGTGCAGCAACAATTGGCGCAAACCCGGCAAGAATACACACAGGCGCTTAGCCAACTGGGCGCGCAAAGCCTGGAAGAATTAGAGCGTCGCCGCGAGCAATATCGGGAACAAGAGCAGCAAGACCGATTGTTACGCAGCGCCATGAAAGCGCTTGCCCCGCAGGGTAAGGCGCATTTGCAGGGCCTGGTTCAGGCGGCTCAGCAGCGCGTAGCCCCGCAGCGCCCACAAGGCGAGGCGATTGAGGCCTCGGAACGGGACCGTATCGCCCAAGCAACGGTCCTGGCCGAGCAACAGTACCGTGCGCTGGAAAGCGATTGGCACGACGCCCGTGAAGCCGTCGCCCGCACCCAGGCCCACCTGGAGCAGGCACGCGCCGAAGCCAACAGCCTGGAGCAGCAATGGGCTGACCCGCAACGCCAGCAAGCCCAGCAGGAGCGCGAACAGCAATGGAGACAGTTGCGCCTGCAACGCGAACAACAATTGACCGATCAAAAGACGCTGGCCACCGAACTGGCCGCCTTGCCTGTCTCGGTTCTGGAGCAGGACCTGCAACGTCTGGAGCGCAGCGCCCTGCAGCAGGAGCAAAGCTATAACGAGGCCTGTCTGGCCGCCCAACTGGTGCAAACCAAGCTGGAAACTCACGGAGCACAAGGTCTGGAAGAGCAAATCGACCAGACCTTACTGCGTCTGCACGACTGCCAGCGTCGGTGCGCCACTTACGAGCGCCGTGTTGCAGCCTTGCGCCTGCTGCTGTCTGTGCTGCGCGAACAGCGCAACGCCTTGACCCAGCAATTACACGAACCTTTGCAAAAGCACATCAACCACTATCTGCGCCTGCTTTTGGGCAAGGCTCAGGTGGAGCTGGACGAGCATCTGGCCCCACGCTGGTTGCAACGCGACAGTGGGCAAGGGCTGGCGGACGATATCGACGGTTTGAGCTTTGGCGCACGCGAGCAAATTGGTCTGATTGCGCGCCTGGCCTATGCGGATCTATTGCAGCAAGCCGGACGTCCTACCTTGCTGATTCTGGATGACGTGCTGGTCCACAGCGACAACGATCGGCTAGGTGCCATGAAGCGCATTATTCACGATGCCGCCCAACGCCATCAGATCCTGCTTTTCACCTGTCAGGCCGATAAGTGGATGGACATGGGTGTGGCGCTACGGCCTGTCCCGCAAGGCGTACAATAAGCGTTTTGAATGTTATCCGGAGCCTAGCCTTGTCTGAAAACGCTACGATTGCACGCCCCTCGGGTCGATCTGCTGCACAATGCCGTCCTATCGAACTGGTGACCGGTTTTACCCGTCACGCCGAAGGCTCGGTACTGATCCGTCTGGGTGAAACCCATGTTTTGTGCAATGCCAGCGTGCTCGACAAAGTCCCCCCCTTTCTGAAAGGCAAGGAGCAGGGCTGGGTAACGGCAGAATACGGCATGCTGCCTCGCTCCACGCACACCCGCTCGGACCGTGAAGCCGCCCGTGGCAAGCAAAATGGCCGCACCCAGGAAATCCAACGTCTGATCGGCCGCAGCCTGCGCGCCGTCTTCGATCTGAAAGCCCTGGGCGAGCGCACCATTCACATTGACTGCGACGTTTTGCAAGCCGACGGCGGCACCCGCTGCGCCAGCATTACCGGTGCCTGGGTGGCTGCCAGTCTGGCCGTACGCGGTCTACAAGAGCAGGGCAAGCTACAAGCCTCGCCCATTCAGGATCAGTTGGCGGCCGTCTCGGTCGGTGTCTTCGAATCCAATCCCGTACTGGATCTGGACTATCTGGAAGACTCCGCCTGCGGCGTGGACATGAATATCGTCATGACAGGCAGCGGCAATCTGGTGGAAGTGCAGGGCACTGCCGAAGGCCAGACCTTTGCACGACCCACCTTGAACCGCTTGCTGGATCTGGCCGAGCAGGGCATTGCCGAACTGATGCAAGCCCAGAAACAAGCTTTGCAGGGCTGATTGTTATGAATTGGGTCTGTCCTGCCACCTGCGCCACACGGCTAGGCGGCGGGACAAACCTGCTATTGGGACGCCGTGCCGTTCCGCGCAGCATCCACTGCCTGGCACGGCGCCTTGCCATTTTTACTGAACAGGGCGCTTTGCCGCCTGCAGCGACTTATGAACACTGAATCCAAGCGTGTTGTCCTGGCCTCCAACAATGCCGGCAAGCTCAAGGAGTTTTCCGCCATCCTGGCCCAGGCCGGTATCAGCATGGTCCCGCAAGGCCAATTGGACATTCCTGAGGCCGAGGAACCCTTTGCTACTTTTATCGAGAATGCGCTGGCCAAGGCTCGCCATGCCAGCCAGTTAAGCGGCTTACCCGCCTTGGCCGACGACTCCGGCCTGTGTGTGCGCGCCCTGGACCAAGCTCCCGGCGTGTACTCCGCTCGTTTTGCCGCCCGCGAACTGGGTGGTGAAAAGTCCGATGCTGCCAATAACGCTTTGCTGGTCCAACGTCTGCAAGGACAACGCGACCGCCGCGCCTGTTATGTGGCCGTTCTGGTGTATGTGCGCCATGCCCAGGACCCACGGCCTATCGTGATTGAAGGCGTCTGGGAAGGGGAGATTCAGGATCAGCCCGTTGGCGAGAATGGCTTTGGCTACGATCCGCATTTTTACCTGCCTGAATTCAAGCAAACCGCGGCGCAGCTCTCGCCGGAAGTGAAGAACCAATACAGCCACCGGGCGCAAGCCATGCAAGCACTGCTGGCCCGTCTGGCCGCCGAGTAAAAACATGACTGTTTTTTCTCCCGAAGTGCGCATTCGGCCTGGCTCCGGCCCTGCCACTTTGCTTCCCAGTCTGCCTCCCTTGTCTGTGTACGTTCACGTGCCCTGGTGCGTGCGCAAATGCCCGTACTGTGACTTCAACTCACACGAAGCACCGGCTGAGCTACCCGAAAACGAGTATCTGGACGCCTTGCAAGCCGATCTGGAGCAAACCTTGCCACTGGTCTGGGGCAGACAGGTGATTTCCGTGTTTATCGGTGGCGGCACGCCCAGCCTGCTGTCGGCCCAGGCGCTGGACCGCATGTTGGCCTTGCTGCGTTCCCATCTGAACCTGCTGCCCGACGCAGAAATCACCCTGGAAGCCAATCCCGGTGCCTCGGAAGCCTCGCGCTTCATGGACTTTGCGCAAAGCGGTGTAAACCGGATTTCTTTGGGTATTCAGAGCTTTAACGATCAAGCCCTGAAGGCACTGGGTCGTATTCATGACAGCCAGCAAGCACGGCAGGCCATTGAAGCCGCCATGAAGGCTGTGGAGCGCGTCAATCTGGACATCATGTACGCCTTGCCGGGCCAGACCCCAACGCAATCCGAGCAGGACATTGTGCAAGCCATGTCGTATGAGACCGAGCATTTGTCGCTCTACCATTTGACGCTGGAACCCAATACCGTCTTTGCCAAATACCCGCCCGCCTTGCCCGATGACGACGATAGCGCCGCCATGCAGGACAGGTTGATCGAATTAACTGCCAGCCGTGGATGGAACCAGTACGAGATTTCAGCCTACAGCAAGCGGGGTGGCCATAGCCGCCACAATCTGAATTACTGGGAATTTGGCGACTATATCGGCATCGGCCCAGGGGCCCACGGCAAGCTGTCCTTTCACGACCGTATTATCCGTACGGCGACCACCCGCAGTCCGGCGCAGTGGATGCAGAACGCCATCAAGCGCGACGGTAGCCACTATGCGCATAACGCCCGCGTCATGCCCAAAGAGCTACCTTTCGAGTTCATGCTGAACGTGCTGCGTCTGAAAGAGGGTGTACCTGCCCAGTACTTCCAGGAGCGTACAGGCATACCACTTGCGCAGATCCTTCCCGTCATCAAGCGCAATATCGAGAAAGGTTTGCTGGCTGCCGACCCGGTTCGCGTTCGCACCACCGATTTAGGCTGGCGATTCTTAAATGATTTACAGGAATCATTCCTGCCAGATGAAGGCTCCTGACATTTAATTGTTTATTTAAGACATTTTTTATTGTGCATCCGCACAATTGCTCTACAATTAATTTCTGGTAAGTCCTATGCCATAACGAATTTATCGATGCCGGTCTGTTTGCATCAATTCAGCCCCGATTTTGATAAGCGTGTTGAAGACCTGCCTTAGTGGGTTACACAATGATCCGCGCCACTCCTCCTCACTTTTTGTTAACGTCATTGACGCTGGAGTAATCATGTCCTCCCCCGAAGATGTTCTGAAGATCATTGCCGAACGCGAAATCACGTTTGTCGATTTCCGCTTTACCGATACTCTGGGCCGCGAGCACCACTTGACCACCCCCGCACACGCGGTGGACGAGGATCGCTTTGAGTCTGGTGTCGCTTTTGACGGCTCTTCCTTGCCTGGCTGGAAAGGAATTGAAGCCTCGGACATGTTGCTCATCCCGGACGCCAAAACCGCCCGTATGGACCCGTTCCGTGAAGAGCCCACCTTGATTCTGACCTGCGATGTGGTCGAGCCTTCCGATTTGAAAGGCTACGACCGCGACCCTCGTTCGCTGGCCAAACGTGCTGAAGCCTATCTGCGCTCCAGTGGTTTGGGCGATACCGCGTACTTTGGTCCCGAGCCGGAATTCTTCGTGTTCGACGGTATTACCTGGAACGACGACATGTCGGGCAGCTTCGTGAAGATTCGTTCCGAAGAAGCCCCTTGGTCGCGCGGTCTGGAACTCAATGGCAACAACCTGGGGCACCGTCCTGGTGTCAAAGGCGGTTACGTTCCTGTTTCACCCACGGATTCGTTTGCCGACTTGCGCTCCGAAATGTGTTTGTTGCTGGAACAGCAGGGCGTTCCTGTTGAAATCCATCACCACGAAGTGGCGGCCCCCGGTCAACTGGAAATCGGCACTCGCTTCTCGACTCTGGTCGAGCGTGCTGACTGGAACCAGATCCTGAAATACACCGTCCACAACGTGGCGCATGTTTATGGCAAAACAGCCACTTTCATGCCCAAGCCTGTCGTTGGTGATAACGGCTCTGGCATGCACGTACACCAGTCTATCTGGAAAGACGGCCAGAACTTGTTTGCCGGTAACGAATACGCCGGTCTGTCCGAGTTCGCCTTGTTCTACATTGGCGGCATCATCAAGCACGCTCGTGCCCTGAACGCCATCACCAACCCTTCAACCAACTCCTACAAGCGTCTGGTTCCGCACTTTGAAGCCCCGGTCAAGCTGGCGTACTCCGCCCGTAACCGTTCGGCCTCGATCCGCATTCCTTACGTCAGCAACCCCAAGGCACGTCGTGTTGAAGCCCGCTTCCCCGATCCAATGGCCAACCCTTACCTGGCTTTCTCGGCCTTGATGATGGCCGGCCTGGACGGTGTGCAAAACAAGATTCACCCCGGCGATGCCGCCGACAAGAACTTGTACGATCTGCCACCCGAAGAGGATGCAAAAATCCCAACCGTTTGTGTGTCGCTGGAACAGGCTATCGAGTCCCTGGACAAAGATCGCGAATTCCTGACCCGTGGCGGTGTGTTCAGCAATGAAATGCTGGACGCCTACATTGAGCTGAAACAAGCCGAAATCACTCGTTTGCGCATGGTGCCGCATCCGGTTGAGTTCGACATGTACTACGGCCTGTAAGATGAAAGGCACTGGCTTTGGCCAGTACGAACAAAAAGAGCGGCTTTCGGGCCGCTCTTTTTATAGGCTTACCAACCGTCGTCGTGCCTATACGTAGCAATCCAGGAGCCAGACCTTCACGGTATGTTATTTCTCTGTAGCCGCAAGGACATTGCCGGCTTGCACCTGCAATTCATGCTTAGACAATCAACCAGACACAGTCTATAAATCACGATCGGTATGGAAGTAGAGATGGATTTGATTTTCCAATGGAAACGGCTGGACGATCTGTCCACGCGAGAAATGTACGCGATCATCCAGGCGCGCGAAGCCGTGTTTGTGGTCGAGCAACAGTGCGCCTACCAGGACGTGGACGGCCTGGATTTGCATTCCTGGCATTTGTCCGTGCTCAAAGCTAATGAGCTGGTTGCCTATGCCCGTGTCGTCGCGCCCGGTTTGAAATATGCCGAGCCTTCGATTGGCCGCGTCCTGACCTTGGCCCAGTTTCGCAGCCTGAAAATTGGCTATGCACTGGTGGCCGAAGCCATCCGCTTTACCGAAGCCCATTATCCTGGCGCAGGCATACGCATTGGCGCACAGGCGCATTTGCAAAAGTTCTACGGTTCTTTAGGGTTTGAACCTGTGGGCGAGGTCTACGACGAAGACGGCATTCCTCATATTGATATGCTCAAACCGAGTGTCCTTGCTCGATAGCCTCATTAAGTAGCGTGGCGATAGAAACGCAACGTTGCACGACGGTAACAACTGCCTCTGCCCGGTTTTGCTCCGTATAAAGCTCAGATCCTGGCTCTTGGCACGCCAGACATGACAAAGGCCGGAGAGAATCCTCAACCAGCCCCAAAAATTTGACTTGCAAGGACAAGTATCAAAGCATTCGATACCCGGCAACAAGCGATAAATAATAAGCGTCAGCCTCCAAATCTAGTTCGTGTCTAATCCAGGCAAAGTACCGCTCTCGCCTTGCTCCTTTAGATACTCAATCAAGGCCCGCGCCGAGTTCGACAGGTGCCGTCGATGCGTATAAGCCAGCACCAAACGCAAAGGAGCAGGCGACAAGGGTAGGGGGACTGGAACCAAACGTCCTTGAGCAATGTCGGTTTCACATCCTTGGCGTGCCAACATCGCAAAACCCAAACCTTTGACGGCACCAGCCCCAGCCAGCAAACCGCTATTGACGCGAAAACGGCTGGAAACATTCAGAACGTGAAAACGACCATCAGGCAAAACAAACTGCCAGGCCTGACCATCCAAGGCTGTATCGGTCGTAATGCAGGGTAAATGCTCCAATTCTTCCAGGCTGCTCGGCATGCCGTATTGCTCGATCAACGCAGGCGCAGCCACAACCTGGCAATCGAAAGAACATAGCGGCTGCACCACGAGACTGCTGTCTGGCAGAGCACCCCGGCACATCAACAAAGCCAGATCAAAATCCTGCATCAGCACGCCAGGGCCTTCCAAATTGGTCTGACAATGTAGCTCCAGATCAGGGTGCTGGGACGCGAAATCGGCCAGAGCACCGGCGAATAAAACCGGCCCCACCTCCGATGGAATACAAATTCTTAAGCGGCCTGACAAACGGGTACGTTGATCCAGCAAATCCTGCTCAGCCTGCCTCAAGGCTCCCCACCAAGGCTGGAGCGTGTCAAACAGGCCTTGGCCAACGCTGGTGAGACGCAGTTGCCGGGAACTGCGCTCCAGCAAACGCTGCCCAATCTGCCGCTCCAGTTGCGCTACATAGCGGCTGACATTCGAGGTTGGTAAATCCAAGGCCTGTGCTGCAGCGGTAAAACTACCGCTCTCAGCAACTTGTACAAAAACCCGCAAGGCATTTAGATTCAGTTGGGAACTCATGGATTATCCCGGTTTTGATAAATAAACATTCAAATTATAGAGACTGCATATCAAAACCGAGAGCAGTTAGGCTAAAGCCTTTCTTGTTGGTATCTATCACCATGTCTGATTCTGACGTATGTCACCCCCGGCTTTGTGCCCATGCTGTGTCGTTCATCCAGTTTGTTCATGCCCTGGAGTTTATGGCCTTAACGCCTTTGTTTGTCTGGATGGCAGTGGATTTTGATGTCCCTGCGACCTACGCCGGTTATGTCGCCTCCATCTACATGGGGGCTGCCGCCTTGTCTGGCATATTGGCGGCACGCTGGATGCATCGAGTGGCTTTAAAGCCCTTGTTGCTACTGGCCCTGGTTCTGTTGGCCGTGCTCACAGCCTGGGGCGCGAACAGTTCTGCATTTGGACTATTTCTGATACTGCGCCTGGGCGCCGGTTTGCTCGGCGGTTTTCTGATGAGTGCAGCCATGGCTTTGCTGCTGACTGACCTGAATGCCGAGCAACGGACCGACGCGATTGCGATTGTCGTCAGCGCATTTGCCCTGGTCAGCATTGTCGGAATGCCCGCCACCTTGCTCATCGCTGTGGAGCTGGGTTGGCGTATCGCCTTGCTGGTTCTGGCCGGACTTTGCTTGCTGGCTGCCGCGCTGGCCTATCGCTACCTGCCTTCACGCACTCCCACATCCGCCCAGCAAGTACCTCAACTGTGTTTGGGAAAAGAGGCGTGGCGCTGGTTATGCTTGCCGGCTGTTGCACAAGCAGGGTCACTGCTGCTCATCCCGGTTCTGATCCCTGTTTTAACCTTGTGCTACGGCTCTGAGCTCAAACACATGCCAGCGACGTTCATTCTGAGTGGCGTTGCGGCTTGGCTGGCCTCACGTCTGTCCGCCATAGCTATCAAGAAATGGGGGCAGGTCCGAACATCTGAGCTGGGCACACTGCTTCTGATCCTGTCCTTGATCATGCTGGCCTTGAAATGGGGCACAGCCCAAGGATTCATGATTCTGTTCATGGCAGGCAGCTACATCCGTCTTGTGTGTGCCAGCGCTTGCAGTGCGAGCTATCCCAATCACGTGCAGCGAGGTCGTTTCATGGCGCTACAAACTACAACGAACCATCTTGGCAGCTTTATTGCCTTGGCCCTTCCATCCACGATCTTGAATGGTCAGGACCTGTCTCTATCAGCGCTCTATACCTTGCTGTGTCTGATGGCACTTGTTGCTGTAGCCTTGCCTATTTTCCTGCGCAGCACTGTCGCCAGACTGAATCCCCATCACGATCAGACACAGGCGGTGGATCACTAACACGCCTAACGCTCTACATCTGCTTACTGATCCCCAAAAGCACCTGGTTTAGGGTGGCAGATTAACGCTTGCATAAGCGTCTAAGGGAGGTCAATTACCGAACGGCATCACGTCAAAGGAGAGTCGCATATGGCTACGCACACCGCCAAACGCGCCAAGCTTTACCGCATGGTGACGGCAGAACATATCTGCCCCTTCGGGCTGAAAGCACGCGCACTGCTCAAACGTAAAGGCTACGAAGTGGAAGATCACTGGCTTGAAAATCGGGAAGAGATCGATGCTTTCAAGGCCCAACATCACGTCCGCACCACACCGCAAACTTTTATCGATGCAAAGCGGATAGGGGGCTACGACGAACTGGTCGAGCACTTCGGCGGGACAGTCAAAGACAAGGATGCTGTCAGCTACACACCTGTAATCGCCTTATTGATGATGGCTGCCTTGATGGCTCTGGCCGTTTCCTGGGCGACCTTTGAGCAAATCGTGCGCCTTCAGACACTAGAGTGGTTTATTGCCATTGCCATGTGTTTGTTGGCCGTGCAAAAACTCAAAGATGTGGATGGCTTTGCCACCATGTTTCTTAACTACGACTTGCTCGCCCAGCGATGGGTGCGCTACGCCTACCTGTATCCCTTTGGCGAAGCCTTGGCAGGCGTGTTGATGTTGGCTGGTGCCATGATGTGGCTGTCGGTGCCCATTGCCTTAGTGATTGGCAGCATTGGGGCCTGGTCTGTGTTCAAGGCCGTTTATATCGACAAACGTGAACTGAAATGCGCCTGCGTAGGTGGCGACAGCAAGGTTCCTCTGGGCTTTGTATCCCTGACTGAAAACCTGATGATGGTTGCGATGGCGGTATGGATGATGATCAAGCCATTCTTGCTGGGCACGTAAACAACCGGCGCCTCATCGCCCCGCAGCAGAAAACGGCGTCTAGCGGGCTACGACGGTACTGTGGTTTTTACAGCTCCGCAGGTTCCCCACGCAAAAAGGCCTGGGCCCGCTGCGCCATGATGGCTTCACGGCGAACAAAATCCGCCACAAAGTCATTCACGGGGTGGTGGTGCAAGCTGTAAGGGGAATCCCACTGGACAATTTTGCCAGCCTGCATCACGCCAATACGATCAGCAATCGCAAACGCTTCAGCCTGATTATGGGTCACTAAAATCGCAGTCATACCTGCGCCTTTCAGAATGTCGCGCACCTCGAACGCAAGACGCTCGCGAGTATCTACATCCAGATTAGAAAAAGGTTCATCGAGCAATAGCAGGGAAGGCTTGGGGGCCAAGGCCCGTGCCAAAGCCACGCGCTGCTGCTGCCCCCCCGACAACTCATGCGGATAGCGCTGCGCCAAGCGGGCCAGATCCACCAGTTCCAGCATCTCCAGCACTCGGGCCTGACGCTGAGCTTTATCCCATTTACGCAGGCCAAAGGCCACGTTCTTTTCTACCGTCAAGTGAGGAAAAAGGGCGTAATCCTGGAACATCATGCCCACATGGCGATCTTCTGGTGGCACTTGATGAGAAACAGCCGACAAGACATGGCCATTTAACAGAATATGTCCGGCACGCAAAGGCTCGAAACCGGCAATGGCTCGCAAGACCGTGGTCTTGCCGCAGCCCGATGCACCTAGCAGACAGCCAATCTCCCCTTGGGGCAGGTGCAGGCTGAGCTGATCAACAACCGGTCGAAAGCCTTCAGACGTTTCATAAGACAGGGTAATTGCCTGCAAATCCAGAAAATCATTCATGATGCGCGTGGGCCAGAGGCCATCAATTGAGTACGTGCCAATAAAATAACGGGGATCAAACCAGCCAAAACAATGGCCAAGGCGGCAACGGCGCCTTCCTCGTAAGTCCCACGAGCCGCTTCCGCATACAGCCAGGTTGCCAATGTCTCGAAATTCATCGGGCGCAGCAACAAGGTAGCGGGTAGCTCCTTCATGGCATCAACAAAAATAAGCAGGGCAGCGGCGCCCATCGCGGGGCGCAGCAAGGGCAAATGTACGCGTTTTAACGTACCTGCCGGAGACTCCCCCAATAAACGGGAAGCCTGTTCCAGGGAAGCTGGAATACGAGCCAGTCCGGCTTCAATACCGCCAATCGAAATCGCCAGAAAGCGCAAGGTATAGGCCAAGACCAAAGCCAGGGTCGAGCCCATCAACAACAAACCTGTGGCGGAGACGCCAAACCAGGACATGATTTGATTGTAGAAAGAGTCAAACAGGACCAAGGGAGTCAACAGTCCAATTGCCAGTACAGTCCCTGGAATGGCGTAACCTAGGCTGCTGACACCGGCCAGAAAACGGGCCAGACGTGGTTTGCGTCCCGAACGTACCGCACGAGCTGCCCAGGCGACGACCAGACCGCAGGTCAAAGTCGCCACGGTTGCCAGCGCGGCGATATACAAGGTGTTCCAGGCACTGCTCAGTAATTGCGCCGACACGCCACCTGCCAAAGTCACATGCTTGATCGTCTCATTTAACAAATACAGGGACGGGGCAATAAAACCCACCAGCACAGGCGCCAACCCCAAAGCAATAGCGATACACGCTGCCGAGCCTTTCAGCCTGGTGGGTCGGATAGGTTCAGAGCGCTGATTACTGGAGTAAGCCTGGCGACGGCGACCATAGCGCTCGATGCTGATCAGCGCCGCAACCAGACAGAGCATGGAAACAGCAATTTGTGCCGCACCTGCCAAATCAGAACGTGTCACCCACGTGGTGTAGATGGACACCGTCAAGGTCTGTACGCCCAGGAACTCGGAAGCACCGATATCATTCAGCGTTTCCAGCAAGGCCAGACTGACGCCCACTGCGATGGCCGGTCGAGCCATGGGCAAAACAACACGGAAAAACACACTGCGGCCCGACTCCCCCATAATGCGTGCCGCCTCCAGCAAACTGGCCGATTGGGTGGCAAACATAGCCCGTGTACTTAGATAGACGTAGGGATAAAGTACCGAACCCAACAGGAAAATCGCACCACCCAAAGAGCGCAAATCCGGCAAACGAAACTCACGCGGGCTGCTATAGCCCAAAACATAACGAATGGCCGATTGAATCGGACCGATCGGATGTAACAAATCCAGGTAAGCAAAGGCCACGATATAGGTTGGCACCGCCAGAGGCAGCAATAATGCCCATTGCAAAATCCGCCGTCCGGGAAACTCGTAGGCGGTAATCAGCCAGGCGGATCCCACTCCCAAACAGCTCACTACTACCCCCACGCCCAACAGCAGCAGCAAGGTATTACTCATTGCATGGGGGAGAACAAACTGGAACAGGTGTGACCAGTGCTCGGTCGAGCCGCCTAAGGCGTGGGTCAGCAAAGTAATCACGGGCGCTGCCACAATCAGGGCAATCACAGCGGCAGCCAGGGACCAAAGGGGCAGACGACGAAAAAAAGGCATTATGAAAGGCTAGGTATTACAGGCGCTTAAATGCGCGACGACCGCCGCTCTGATTTCTCAAAGCTGGCGGTCGTAGAAAAAGAGTAGGGCGATTTTAATTGTCGAAGCCAACTTTATCCACCAACTCGCTGGCTTGCTTGCGGTGTTTGGCAATTTCAGTCAGAGGCAAAGGATCAATCGTCATGGGGCCGAAGCTGGCAACAACAGGATCCAGCTCAACGCCAGCGCGTACCGGGTATTCGTAATTGGCCTTGGCGTACAGGCTCTGGGCTTTTTCGGAAACCAGGTACTCCAGCAGTTTGACGGCATTGTCTTTATTAGGAGAATGCTTGGCCACGGCGGCACCGGAGATGTTCACGTGTGTGCCACCGCCTTTGGTATCGGCAAAAGTTGGGCGGACCACATTGATCGCTTCACCCCATTTGTAGGAGTCGCTACCGGGTTCAGCATTTTTCATGCGGCCCACGTAGTAAGCATTGGCGATACCGATATCACAAATGCCGCCCAGAATATCGCGGGCTACATCGCGGTCACCACCGGCTGCCTTGCGGCCCAGATTGTCTTTCACACCGCGCAGCCACTGCTCGGTTGCTGGTGCACCGTTATGGGCAATCATGGCAGCGACCAAAGCCGTGTTGTAAGGGTGCTGACCGGAACGGATACACACTTTGCCTTTCCATTTAGGATCGGCGAAATCCTCGTAGTGAATGCTTTTTACATCCACATCCTTGGCCACATACGCCACACGATCGCGCAGAGACAGGGAATACCACTGCTTATCTGCACCACGCAAATTGGCAGGAATTGCACTGTCCAAGGTGGCGGACTCAACAGGCTGGGTAACACCAGCCTCGACCAGATCGAGCAGATTACCAATATCTACCGTCATCAAAATATCAGCAGGGGATTTGTCGCCTTCGGTTTTCACGCGCTCGATCAAACCGTCTTTGACAAACACGGTATTGACCTTCACGCCCGTGTCCTTGCTGAAGGTTTCCAGCAGGGGAGTGATCAAGCCAGGTTCACGTGTGGTGTAGAGGTTGACTTCGCCAGAGGCAAAAGCGGCCATCGACATGGTGCCCATCGCGGACAGAAGCAAGGCTTGGGTCAGGGCACGACTACGAAGAGTAAAGCGCATGATCAACACTCCAAAAACAGACGGAAATAACGTTAGAACCGATACGAGGTCGGAAAATGTGAATGATTATCAAACGTATGCAGAAACTAGGCAAGAGCTATTTGACATACAAGCCCACTCACCAGCTAAAAATCGCCGTGTCATCCACGCCAAAGCAGAAAAAAGCAGATCCCAGAACTTAATGGTAAGTCCTGATTGCGATCAAATCGTATCGGTGAATGAGCATGGATTTACCGAGGGAACTCGGTACAATGGACAAATATTTGCTTACTGATCCGGGCGATATTGCCCCTTTAGACGATACCTACCATGGCAGCTTTCAATACCGAACAAGTGCTCAGCGTCCACCACTGGAATGACACCCTGTTCTCATTTACCACCACCCGCGACGCCGCCCTGCGTTTTCATAATGGGCACTTTGTAATGATCGGTCTGGAAGTTGATGGCAAGCCGCTGATGCGCGCTTACAGTATTGCCAGCGCCAACTACGAAGAAAACCTGGAGTTTCTCAGCATCAAGGTACAGGATGGCCCCTTGACCTCGCGCCTGCAGCACTTGAAGGAAGGCGATACCATTCTGGTCAGCCGCAAACCCGTTGGCACTCTGGTTATTGACGACCTGCGCGCAGGTCGCAATCTGTTCTTGTTTGGTACCGGCACCGGTCTGGCTCCCTTCATGAGCATCATCAAGGACCCCGACACCTACGAGCGTTTTGAAAAAGTCGTACTGGTTCACGGCGTACGTTTCGTCAGCGAATTGGCCTACTCCGATTTCATCCAGAACGAATTGCCACAGAACGAATACTTTGGCGAAGTGGTACGCGAAAAACTGCTGTATTACCCCACCGTTACCCGCGAAGCGTTTCGCAATACCGGCCGAATTACCGATCTGATCGAAACGGGCAAGCTGTGTGAAGACCTGGGCATTCCTCAACTGGATCCCGCTCAGGATCGCGCCATGCTGTGCGGTAGCCCAGCTATGTTGGCCGACATTAGCGCCATGCTCGATAAACGCGGTTTTGAAGTGTCGCCCGGTGTTGGTCAGCCCGGTGACTACGTAATTGAACGCGCCTTCGTGGAAAAATAATCCCGCCAAGATCTGTTAATTTTAGCTATAGGCGCTTAAACTCTGATAGTACAACACTCATCAGAGGTTTCTTATGACTAAGCAAGTTGTCTTCACCGATGCCGCTCCGGCAGCTGTAGGCCCATACTCTCAGGCCATTATCGCTTCGGGCGGCAAGACAGTATTCCTGTCTGGCCAAATCGGTCTGGAGCCTGCCACTGGCGAACTGGTATCTGAAAATTTTGAAGGTCAGGTACGCCAGGCATTTGCCAACCTGGAAGCTGTGGTCAAAGAAGCTGGTGCTAATCTGGGTGACATCGTCAAACTGACTTTGTTTTTGACCGATCTGTCCCGCTTTGCCAGCGCGAACGCCATCATGGCCGAACTGATTCCCCAGCCTTTCCCTGCACGCTCCACCATCGGTGTGGCCAGCCTGCCCAAAGGCGCTCAGTTCGAGGTCGAGGCTATCCTCAATTTCTAAAGACGTATTGCCATGACCGCAGGTCGGCCTGCGCCTCAGGCCAAACGGGCTGCGCCACGCAAAGCGCTCAGCCTGGATCAGAAGTTTGAAAAGCTCGGCCTACGAGAGCCTGCCGACTTCGTGGTCCATCTTCCTTTGCGCTACGAGGACGAGACTCAGGTTGAGCCTATCGCCCATCTTTACCCTGGCAAGATGGCGCAAATTGAAGGGCGTATCCTGAGTACAGACGTCCAGGCTCGTCCCCGTGCGCAGTTGCATGCACGTATTGCCGATGAAAGTGGCGAGCTGGCCTTGCGCTGGCTGCACTTTTACCCCAGCCAGCTCAAGCAGTTGCAAGGGGATTTGCCGCTGCGAGTGCGCGGCGAAGTGCGCCAGGGCTTTCATGGCCTGGAAATGGTGCATCCCAAAGTCACCAAAGCCGGTCAGCCCCTGGCCCGCGCCTTGACCCCTGTGTATCCCACGACTGATGGCTTGAGCCAAGTGCAGTTGCGCAAAGCCATTGCCGATGCGCTCAATAACGCAGACCTGCGCGACACGCTACCTGAAGCAGTGCGTAACGAATACGGTCTGATGCCTTTTAACGAGGCCATCCGGCTTTTGCATTACCCACCACCAGAGCTCAGCTACGACGATTTGTTCGAGCATGGCCATCCAGCCTGGAGCCGCATCAAATTTGATGAGTTGCTGGCTCAGCAACTATCCCTGGCGCAGGCCCGCGCTGCCCGTCAGGCTCAGCGCGCCAAGCCCATGCGTGCAGGCAATAGTGATCTGGCCAAAGCCTTGCTGGCTTCTTTGCCCTTCCAGCTAACGGCGGCTCAACAACGCTGTGTCAAGGAAATCAGTGCGGACATGAAACGCGCTTACCCGATGCACCGCTTGTTGCAGGGTGACGTGGGTAGCGGCAAAACCATTGTGTCAGCCATTGCCGCCGTGCAAGCGATTGCCAGCGGTTTTCAAGTGGCCCTGATGGCGCCCACTGAAATCTTGGCCGAGCAGCACTACCTGAAAATGCGCGCCTGGCTGGAGCCTTTGGGTGTAGAGCTGGCCTGGCTAAGCGGCAGTTTGGGCGTCAAGGCCAAACGTCTGGCTTATGAAGCCATCAGCTCCGGACAAGCCAGACTGGCCGTCGGCACTCAGGCTCTGATTCAGGACAATGTCCAGTTCCAGCAATTGGGCTTGGTGATTCTGGATGAGCAGCACCGCTTTGGTGTTGGCCAGCGCCTGGAACTGAACCGCAAAGGGGATGCGCAGGACAAGAAAGGGCAAGCCTACTTGCCGCATCAACTGAATATGAGTGCCACGCCCATCCCGCGTACCTTGGCCATGGCCTTCTTTGCCGATCTGGATGTCTCCGCCATTGACGAGCTGCCGCCGGGCCGCAGCCCCATTATTACGAAACTGGCCGCCGATAATCGCCGCGATGAAATCATGGCGCGCGTTCGGGCCGAAGTCGCCCAAGGCAGACAAGCCTATTGGGTCTGCCCCCTGGTTGAAGAAAGCGAAGCGCTGCAATTGCAAACCGCTGTAGACACCCATGTGGCTCTGGAACAAGCCTTAGCTCCCTTGCGAGTAGGCCTGATTCATGGCCGCTTGGCCTCCACGGAAAAAGCTGAGGTGATGGAGGCGTTTCGCAGCGGCAACCTGGACGTGCTGGTTGCGACCACCGTGATTGAAGTCGGTGTAGACGTGCCCAATGCTTCTTTAATGATCATTGAACATGCCGAGCGCTTTGGTCTGGCGCAACTGCACCAGTTGCGGGGTCGGGTAGGGCGGGGGCAGATTCAGTCTGTTTGCGTGTTGCTGTACCAAGCGCCACTTTCGGCTATTGCCCGCCTGCGTTTACGCGCCATGTATGAAACGACTGATGGTTTTGAAATTGCCCGACGCGACTTGGAACAACGCGGCCCGGGCGAGTTCATGGGCATGCGCCAATCCGGACAGGCAGGCTTGCGGTTTGCCAGTCTGGAGTCCGATGAAGACTTGATCGAGCAGGCCCAAACCTTGGCCAGCACCTTTCGCCGTGATTATCCAGACCACGCACACCACCATTTACAGCGTTGGATGAAGGGCCGAGAAGAATTACTCCGTAGTTGACCACGAGCCTGCATGCAAGCCTGACCATTTACGGCGTGCTTACGCGAGGCATGATGGATATGGCGCCGCAGGCGCCCCCCGTATTGGGGCGGAGAGGCTCTGGCTGTCAGGCCGGAGTTCTTCACCCAAGGTCTTAATGCTGTTTTGCACAAGGAATTGTCATGACATTGACCGAGCTGAAGTACATCGTTGCCGTAGCACGCGAGCGTCATTTCGGACGTGCTGCCGAAGCCTGCTTTGTGAGCCAACCAACCCTGTCGGTGGCCATCAAGAAGTTGGAAGACGAATTAGGCGTGGTCATCTTCGAGCGTGGCGGACCCGAAGTGGCTATTACTCCGATTGGGCTGCGTATTGTCACCCAGGCACAGAAAGTGCTGGAAGAGGGAGCCAATCTGCGGGAGATTGCCCGCCAAGGCCACGACCCCTTGGCAGGCCCCTTGCGTGTGGGCATTATTTACACCGTGGCACCGTATTTGCTGCCCAAACTCGTTCCCAAGCAGATCGAGCTGACCCCACAAATGCCACTTTTATTGCAAGAAAACTTTACCGTACGCCTGTTGGAACTGCTGCGCCAAGGGGAAATTGATTGCGCCATTGTGGCCCTGCCTTTGCCCGAAACCGGCCTGGTTATCCGCGAGCTGTACGACGAGCCTTTTGTGGTGGCCATGCCCCATGAACATGCCTGGGCCAAGCGCAAGGAAATCGATCCTGAACAACTGAAAGATCAGACCATGTTGCTGCTCGGTGCCGGCCATTGCTTTCGCGATCAGGTGCTGGATGTGTGTCCGGAACTGTCGCGCTTTTCAGCATCCAGTGAAGGTATACAGCGCACCTTTGAAGGCTCTTCACTGGAAACCATTCGACATATGGTTGCTACCGGCATCGGTCTGACGGTCCTGCCTGCAAGCTCCTTAAGTGCCCCAGGCCAAGCCAACGAGTTGCTCGCTTACGTTCCCTTCAAAAAGCCCATTCCAGATCGACGCATTGCCTTGGTTTGGCGCAAAAGTTTTCCACGTATTTCAGCCATTGATGCGTTGACCCGTGGGATCATGGAAAGTGGCTTAGGTGGGGTCAACTACTTAAAAGTCGAATACAACAGCAATTTCCCGTATCCTGAACTAGCGTAAGTCGCATCATTACTGCGTGTTATTCTGCTTCAGTACCTATTTAGCCCTCTGTTTAACAGGAGTCCACTATGGCAAAAGCCGTGAAAGCAGTGAGTAAAACCGCCAAGGCCAGCAAGGCCGAAGCAGCCCCAAACACTGATACCAAGGTTGCAGTTGCAGCTGAAACAAAGGCTGAATCAAAACCGGTAGCCGCCAAGAAAGTGACCGCTAAAAAGCCCGTCGCCAAAAAGCCTGCCACGACTGCCAAAGCGCCCGCGACAGCAACTAAACCTGCGGCGAAGCCGGCCTCTGCCCGCAAGCCTGTCGCTGCCAAACCCACCGCTCCTGCTGGAGCCGCCAGCAGCGCCCTGAAGATCGATATCGGTATTTCGACAGCAGACCGTGCTGCGGTAGTCAACGAGCTGTCCAAGGTACTGGCCGACTCCTACACCGTGTACCTGATGACGCATAACTTCCACTGGAACGTCACCGGCCCCATGTTCAAGACACTGCATGAGCTGTTCATGACGCAGTACACCGAACTGTGGCAAGCCCTGGATGATATCGCCGAGCGTATCCGTGCCCTGGGTCACTACGCCCCAGGTACTTACGCCGAATTCCAGAAACTGTCGTCCATCTCGCAGCCTACGTCCGTTCCAAACGCCACCACCATGATCGAACTGCTGGTCAAAGGTAACGAAGCCTTGGCTCGTACTGCTCGCGCCGCATTTAATCGTGCTGACTCTGCCGACGACCAGCCTACGGCTGACTTGTTGACCCAGCGCCTGGACGTACACGAGAAAAATGCATGGATGCTGCGTAGCCTGCTGCAGTAATTACCTGCTTATCGCCCTCAAATAGCGATAAAAAAAGGCCACCATACGGTGGCCTTTCCTATTCCCCTTATAGAAAACCCTGAATTCGCCCGCAAGGCAGGCATAAAGCCCTGTTATCGGTGTATGCTTTCCTGCATATTCACGGAGGTGTTTTCTATGAAAATTCGTTTCACTCCTGTTGCAGCGGCCATGAGCCTGGCAACGGGTCTGCTCTTGTCCGGTGCTGCTCACGCTGACAATATCCGTATAGCGCTGGCTGGTCCTTTCACCGGCTCGGTGACTCAATACGGTGACATGGTCAAACAAGGCGTCGATACGGCCATCGAACAGATCAACGCGGCTGGTGGCGTGTTGGGCAAACAGCTCGAACTAGTCACTGTTGACGATGCCTGCGAACCCAAGCAAGGTCCCGTCGCAGCCAACCGCATCGTGAATGACAAGATCCACTATGTTGTCGGTCACGTGTGTTCGGGCGCGACCATCGCGGCCACTGACATCTACAACAACGAAGGCGTGTTAATGGTGACCCCTTCGGCAACAGCACCCGCTGTTACCGACGGCAAAGGTTACGACATGATCCTGCGCACCATTGGTCGTGACGACCAGCAGGGCCCGGCAGCGGCCAAGTTTATTCTGGAACAGATCAAACCGACTAAGGTCGCCGTCCTGCACGACAAACAGTCCTATGGTCAAGGTATTGCCGCTTCGGTTCGCTCCGAACTGCAAAAAGCGGGCACCGAAGTTGCTCTGTTTGAAGGCATTAACGCAGGCGACAGCGATTATTCTGCCGTCATCACCAAGCTGAAATCCACCGGCGTGGACTTCGTCTACTTTGGTGGCTACCACCCGGAAATGGGCCTACTGCTGCGCCAAGCCGCTGAGCAAGGCGTGAAAGTTCACTTCATGGGCCCAGAAGGCGTGGGTAATCCCGACATTAATGCGATTGCTGGCAAAGCTGTTGAAGGCATGCTGCTGACCTTGCCTGCGGACTTCTCGCAAGATCCGGATAACCAGGCTATCGTCCAAGCCTTCAAGGACAAGAAGCGTGACCCTAGCGGCGCGTTCCAACTGTCCGCCTATGCCGCCACTCTCGCGATTGCCGAAGGCATCAAGGGCGCTGGCGCTGATGATCCCATCAAAGTTGCCGACTATCTGCACGCCAATAGTGTGAAAACGCCCATCGGACAAATCAGCTGGAACAAGCAGGGCGACCTGAACGACTTCAAATTTGACGTCTTTAGCTGGCACGCTGACGGTACTAAAACCGTCTACGGCAAGTAATCCCTGATTATTGCTCGTAAAAAAACCGGCCTTCGGGCCGGTTTTTTATTGTGCCTTACCTTGGCGTTTGCTCAGGCCTCAATACGCAAGCCCGTATCGCGATCAAACCAATGTAGAGGGTGGGGCGGCATATAGCCAATCTGAATGGCCTCACCAATTTGAATCGGGTATTTGCGGGTCTGCTCAATCGGGCAGCGCACGATAATGCGATAGTCGCCACAACCCAAGTGCAACAACTGCTCAGAACCCAAGACTTCCACCATTTCCACTTGCGTTGTCACACCGGGCACATGCAGCTTGATGTGCTCGGGGCGTATACCCAAGAACACCTTACGACCACGTACTGCAGCGGGCACCATCTCCGGGCCAAACTGTACGGGCTGACCGTTATCCTGCATGATTGCGCCTTGCTCGTTCACCTGCACGGGCAACAAGTTCATGGGGGGTGAACCGATAAACGTGGCTACAAAAACGGAAGCAGGTTTCTCGAACACCTCGGCTGGAGTGCCAATTTGCTCGGGCATGCCCTGATTCATCACAATCATGCGCTCGGCCAAGGTCATGGCCTCGATCTGATCATGAGTCACATACAAGCTGGTGGTTTTCAGACGACGATGCAGCTTCTGAATTTCCAGCCGCATCTGTACCCGCAGCTTGGCGTCCAGATTGGACAGGGGCTCGTCAAACAAGAACACCTTAGGTTCACGGACAATCGCACGGCCCATGGCAACACGCTGACGCTGGCCACCCGACAGTTGCCCAGGGCGGCGTTCCAACAAGGCGCCCAACTCCAGAATCGCCGCAGCGGCATTGACCCTTTGCTTGATTTCGTCCTTGGAAAACTTACGGATCTTCAAGCCGTAGGCCATATTGTCAAAGACCGACATATGCGGGTAGAGCGCGTAGTTCTGGAACACCATGGCGATGTCGCGTTCTGCCGGTTCCATATCATTGACGACTTTACCGTCGATCAGTACTTGGCCCCCCGTGACAGACTCCAGGCCCGCCACCATACGCATCAAGGTTGATTTACCGCATCCAGAGGGGCCCACAATCACCACGAACTCGCCATCTTTCACGTCCACATCAATACCGTGAATTACGACCGTCCCGTTCGGGTAGGTTTTCTTGACGCCTTCAAATCGTAAGCTAGCCATTCAATAAAGCCTGTAGAGAATTACTTTTCAGAGTCGATGAGACCTTTGACGAACCACTTTTGCATCAGCATCACCACCAAAGCAGGTGGGATCATGGCCAAAAGAGCCGTTGCCATCACCACGTTCCACTCGGTCACGCTGTCACCACCGGAGATCATGCGTCGAATCCCGACCACGATCGGGTACATATCCTCTTTGGTGGTAATAATCAGCGGCCACAAATACTGGTTCCAGCCGTAAATAAACTGAATCACAAATAAAGCGGCAATGCTGGTCTTGGACAAAGGCAGCAGAACATCTTTAAAAAACCGCATGGGGCCAGCACCGTCAATGCGAGCGGCCTCGATCAGTTCATCAGGCACCGTCAGAAAGAACTGACGAAATAGAAAGGTAGCGGTTGCAGAGGCGATCAGGGGCAGGATCAGGCCCCCGTAGCTATCAAGCAAATGCAAGTCCGCCACGACCTCATACGTGGGCATGATGCGCACTTCCACCGGCAGCATCAGGGTGATGAAAATCATCCAGAAACACAGCATGCGAAAAGGGAAGCGGAAATACACCACGGCAAAGGCCGAGAGCATGGAAATAATGATTTTGCCCACCGCAATGCCCAAGGCCATGACCATGCTGACCAGCAACATGCGTCCGACTGGAGGGGAGTTGGTAGCCGTACCCTGCAAGGCAGTAATGTAGTTCTCCACCATGTGCGAGCCAGGCCAGAGCGACATAGGCGCACGCGCGACTTCCGCACTGGTCTGGGTGGAAGCCACAAAGGTGATATACAAGGGCAGGGCAATCACGATCACACCCAGAATCAGGGTCAGATGCGTGAAAAAATCAAGAATAGGGCGTCGTTCAACCATGACTGTGTTCCTTGCTGCGCATCAGCTGTACGTCACTTTGCGATCAATATAGCGGAACTGAATCACTGTCAGCGCCACAACCACGGCCATCAGCACCACAGACTGAGCCGCCGAGGAGCCAATATCCAAACCACGGAAACCCGTGTTGTAAACCCGGTAAACCAGAATCGAGGTCGCCTCGCCTGGGCCGCCCTGGCTGACCACGTCAATAATGGCGAAGGTGTCAAAGAAGGCATAAATAATGTTCACGACCAGCAGGAAGAAGGTCGTAGGGGCCAGCAAAGGAAACACAATGCCCCAGAAGCGGCGCATGGGACCAGCCCCATCCATCGCCGCGGCTTCGATTAGCGAACGCGGGATGGCTTGCAAGCCGGCCAGAAAAAACAGGAAGTTGTAGGAGATCTGCTTCCAGACCGACGCAATCACCACCAGCAACATGGCGTCATTGCCATTTAAACGCGGATTCCACTCAATACCATGCTCCAGCAGGAACACGGCCACGATCCCCACTGATGGAGAAAACAGGAACAACCACAATACCCCGGCCACCGCGGTTGCCACCGCATAAGGCCAGATCAGCAGGCTGCGATACAGCAGTGCTCCTCGTATTACCCGATTTGCCATTACGGCCAAAATCAGTGCCACCACCAAGCCCAGCACCGACACGGCAAGCGAAAATACGGCCGTTGTCTTGAACGAGGCCCTATATTCCGCGCTACTGAACAGCTCGGCAAAATTGTCCAGGCCCACAAACTGCGAAGACAGGCCAAAAGGATCTTCCAAATGAAAAGCCTGCCACAGCGCTTGACCGGCAGGCAGAAAAAAGAAGATCAGGGTAATGGCTAGCTGCGGGGCCAGCAGCAAATAGGGCAGTGTCTTATGACGAAAGACGACTCGTTTTTCCATAGGTTTGCGCGCAGTGGGAAGGGAGCGCCACCATCAGGGTGGACAGACTTCAAGTGAAACGAAAAGCGTATGAGCGGCTTGGACTGCATCACGACACGATGCTGGCTTGGCGCCAGAACAGCAAGTCATCAGCAACTGCGCTCATACGCTCGATTGTAAACCACCCGCGCAAGGCGGGTCGGGCTTACTTCACGCTCTTTTCAAAGCGCTCCAGCAGTTCATTACCACGGCTTTGCATGGCTTTCAAACCCTCTTCAGGCGTGACCTTACCCGCAAAAATCTGCTCCATGACACCGTCTTCGATATCACGAATCTGGGGCAGGTAACCCAGACGGATACCACGCGAGTTCTCGGTGGTGCTGGCATCGAGCTGTTTGACGGCAACGTCTGCACCCACGTTCTTGGCATAGAAATCGGAGTCCTTGGTCATTTCAAAGCCGGCTTTGGTCACAGGCACATAGCCGGTGTCCTGGTGCCAGGCCGCAGCTTGTTCCGGGCTGGAGATGAAGTGGAAGAATTCGGTCACGCCTTTGTAGACATCATCCGATTTTTTGGCAAAGACCCACAGGGAGGCACCACCAATGATGGAGTTCTGGGGCGCGCCCTGGACATCGCTGTAGTAGGGCAGGCTGCTGGTGCCAAACTCAAATTCGCCGGTTTTGATAATGTTGGCGCGGTTACCACTGGAACCGGTAAACATGCCGCATTTGCCACTGGTAAACAGGGCATTAGCGGTATCGCCGCGACCACCGTAGGAGAACGTGCCGTCCTTGGACATGTCCGCCAGAAAGCTAATGTGCTTGAGAAACAGCGGGTTATCCAGTTGCAGACGGGCACCGGGGCCACCAAAGCCGTTATTCTCGCTGGCAAAGGGAATGTTGTGCCAAGCGGCAAAGTTCTCCAGCAATATCCACGAGGGCCAAGAGGAGGTGTAGCCACACTCTTGGCCAGATTCACGCAGTTTCTTGGCTGCTGCGTGCAATTCTTGCCAGGTCTTGGGTGGTTTCTCAGCATCCAGGCCGGCTTTCTTGAAGGCATCCTTGTTGTAGTACAGCACCGGCGTGGAGCTGTTAAAGGGCATGGAAATCAGCTTGCCTTCATTAGACGAGTAGTAACCGGCAACGGCACCCAGGAACTCCGCTGGATTAATAGGCTTGCCTACTTTTTCCGACATTTCCTGCACCGGCTCAATGGCGCCCTTGGCCGCCATCATGGTGGCAGTACCCACCTCGAATACCTGCAAAATATCGGGGGCATTACCAGCACGGAAAGCGGCGACGCCAGCGTTCATGGACTCGCCATAGTTGCCTTTATACGAAGCTTTAACCTGGTAGTCCGACTGAGATGCGTTAAAGTCTTTGACTAATGCATTAACCCGTTCGCCCAAGGCCCCTTCCATTGAGTGCCAGAACTGAATTTCCGTGGCCGCTTGCGCAGTGCCGATAGAAGCAATCAGACCGGCTAGAGACAGAGCAAATAGTTTTGTTCGCATCAGGCTTTCTCCTGTATAAAAGGTGCCGCTAATGGTGTAGCAGGTTTAAAACTCAAGCTTATTACTTGTTTATGACGCTCTCATGAATGTAGCCATGGGAACGTTATATAAGCAATGACTAATTACCCTCGACTGCTGAAAAACGCGTCAAAGGACAGATTTCTAATGGGAGCGATGATGAATCCACACGATACCTCTTTTAAGCTGGCGTTTATTGGCGCGGGCAATATGGCCAGTGCCTTGGCCGCTGGTTTAATCGGGAAACGCTGCGGCGGCTCGGACGTTCTGGCCATTGATATTTACCCCCCAGCACTGGAGTCGTGGGCTCAGCAGGGTGTACAGACCACCCATGAACCCGGCCCGGCCTTGTCCAAGCAACGTATCTGGGTGTTTGCCGTCAAGCCTCAGGTCATGAAGGAAACCGTGCTGGCCTGCAAACCCTATCTGCAAGAGGACACTCTGGTTATCAGCGTCGCCGCTGGCATCCCGGCAACCGCTCTGGCCGACTGGCTGGGCGAACCCGGTAAGCCATACCAGCGCGTGATCCGCTGCATGCCCAATACCCCAGCCTTTATTGGTTGTGGCATTACCGGCCTGATGGCTCTGGAACAAGTCGATGAAAGCGATAAAGCCATTGCACAACAACTGTTGAAATCCGTCGGGGAAGTCGTCTGGGTTGAAAACGATGCCGCCATTGATGCTGTCACCGCAGTATCGGGCAGTGGTCCAGCTTACGTGTTTTTGTTCATCGAAGCCTTGATTAAAGCCGGGATTGAACAAGGTTTGTCCCCTGAACAGGCTCGTCAGTTGTCCCTGGCCACCTTGCACGGCGCAACCCAACTGGCCACTCTGTCGCCGGAGGAGCCTTCAGTCTTGCGCGAACGGGTTACTTCCAAAGGGGGGACAACGGCAGCGGCCTTGACGGTCTTTAATGAGGGCGGTTTTACGCCACTGGTGCAAAAAGCCGTCAATGCCGCCAAAGTGCGGGCCGGTGAATTGGCTGCAGAGTTTTCCTGACACTCGGATAACTCCCTAGCACGTTGCCAGGAATTGATATAGCGCAATAAAAAAGCAGTCAAAGAGTAGAGGGGCTCCGAAAGGATCTCCTCTTTTCTTTTTTATAGAGAAGGCGTTTAGTAAGCAGGCGGATTTTAGCCTACCCATTAACAGTGCCTCCTTATTGCAAAAATAAATAAGTAGGGCGCTAGGGCTTATACGAAGTGACAAGTTTTAGGCGGCTCCCCCAAAATGGGTTCCCCTGGTGCAGAACAATGTGAATGCAAGCACCAGAACAAGCACTTTCTAAAAGTAATGCCGGTAGACCCCGGCCTCGGGAGACAGTTGCTATGACCTTTACTCGACGCTTCACCCCCGCTCTGACCGCTTTGGCCACCGTAATGGCCATGGGCACAAGCTACGCGGCGGACACCATCAAAATTGGTATTCCTCAGCCCATGACCGGCCCGTCCACCCAATACGGTGACCAGATCCAGGCCGGTGCCTTGACCGCGATTGACGCGATTAATGCCGCTGGGGGTGTCAAAGGCAAACAGCTGGAAGCCGTTCTGATTGATGACGCATGCGAACCCAAGCAGGCTGTGCCGGCGGCCAACCGCGTGCTCAACTCTGGCGCAAAATTCGCTGTTGCTCACGCCTGCTCGGGTACAACGGTGCCTGCGGTCAATATTTACGAACAAGAAGGCATTGTCGCGATTACTCCCGGAGCCACCTCGCCCTTGGTGACCGACACCATCAAGCCTCATTATTTTTTCCGCACCATTGGGCGTGACGACCAACAAGGCCCCTTTGCAGCCGACTATATTGCTGACGTTCTCAAGCCCAAGAGCATTGCCGTCCTGCACGACAAGCAGACTTACGGCTCAGGTGTTGCCACTCAAGTGCGTGACGCGCTCAAGAAAAAGAACATGAATATTGTCATGTACGAGGGTATTAACGTTGGCGACAGCGATTACTCGGCCGTAATCACCAAACTGAAGGGTGTGAACCCCGATCTGATTTATTTCGGCGGTTACCACGCCGAGCTGGGCCTGCTGTTGCGTCAAGCTCGCGAACAAGGCATGACCAACACCTTCATGGGCCCGGAAGGCGTTGCCAACCGCGATCTGGTCGCCATTGCCGGCCCGGCCGTGGAAGGTTTGCTGGTGACCTTGCCAACCGACTTCACCAAGATGCCGGCCAACAAGGATGTGATGGAGAACTTCAGCAAATACAAGCGCAATCCTAACGGGGCCTTTACCTTCCCCGCTTACGCGGCCGTGCAAATTATTGCCGACACCATCAACGCGGTTGGTGAAGATTCCGCCAAGGGAGCCGACTACATGCACGCAAATGCGTTCGATACTGCCATTGGCAAGGTAGAATACGACGCCAAGGGTGATTTGAAGCATTTCGAATTTGCCGTTTTCAAGTGGGATAAAGAAGGTAACTTTGATCTGGTTGAGAAATAAGACTGGATGATGTGCCCCCGCTCTCTACGAAGAACGGGGGCATTGCTTTTAGATGCCCACAAAGCCTCAAAACAAAACGACGGACTCAACGGAAAAAAACAAGCATGTCTGATTTACTCCCTCAGATCGTGCAGCAGCTGTTCAATGGTTTATCCTTGGGCGCTATTTATGCACTGATCGCCATCGGCTACACAATGGTCTATGGCATTATCGGAATGATTAACTTTGCCCACGGCGAGATCTACATGATCGGCGCTTATGTCGGGCTGGTTACCCTGACTGCGATTGGCGTAGGCTCGGGTCTGCCCATCTGGCTGATCATTCTTATCATGTTGCTGGTTGCCATGCTGGTAACTGCCGTTTACGGCTACGCAATTGAAAAAGTTGCCTATGCGCCATTGCGTGGCAGCCCTCGGCTGGTCCCGCTGATTTCAGCCATTGGTATGTCCATTTTCTTGCAGAACTGGGTTGCCCTGGGTCAAGGCGCACGTGATATGGCTGTACCCGCCTTGCTGACGGGTTCTTTCCAGTTCAGTCTGGGCTCGGACGGCTTTACGGTTACCGCGCCTTACTCGCGCGTCATGATTATTGTCGTCACCGTAGTGCTGATGATCATGCTGAGCCTCTACATCAAATACTCGCGTCTGGGTCGTGCCTCGCGTGCTTGTTCACAAGACTTGCGCATGGCCAATCTGCTGGGGATCGACACCAATAAAATCATCTCCTTCACCTTTATCATCGGTGCCATGCTGGCTGCCGTGGGCGGCGTGCTGATTGCCACCGCCATTGGCAAACTGAACCCCTTTATCGGCTTTATTGCCGGCATCAAAGCCTTTACAGCCGCCGTGCTGGGCGGGATTGGCAGCATCCCCGGCGCCATGCTGGGCGGAGTCTTGCTAGGTTTGGCAGAAACCTTTGCCGCTGCCTTTATTTCGTCGCAGTACAAGGACATCGTGGCCTTTTTACTGTTGGTCTTTATCCTGCTGTTCCGCCCAACGGGCCTGCTGGGTAAACCCGAGGTGGAGAAAGTCTAATGATGAACCGCTTTAGCAATGCATTTATCGCCGCTGTCCTGGCAGGCATTATTGTGGCTCCCGTCTTTGGCCTGCAAATTATACGCACCGGGATGACCACCCACCTGGAAAGCGATTGGCAGATCATCCTTATCGGCATGGCACTGGTCTTTGTCGTCCAGTTGATCCGCCCTAACGTCAATCGCACCAAGGTGCGTGAAAGCCGCTGGACCTTGCCCAAACTGAGCATGCAGCACAAGAAGATCCTGCTGTACATCGTGATCGCTTGTGCCGTGGTCTGGCCCTTTTTTGGTGGTCGTGCCCAAGTGGACATTGCCACCCTGGTGCTGATCTACATCATGCTGGGCCTGGGGCTGAACATTGTGGTCGGCTTTGCCGGTCTGCTGGACCTGGGCTTTGTGGGTTTTTATGCCGTAGGTGCCTATACCTACGCCTTGCTCTATCACTACGCAGGCTGGGGCTTCTGGGAAGCGCTGCCGCTGGCGGGTGGTATGGCGGCCCTGTTTGGCTTCCTGCTGGGTTTCCCCGTACTGCGCTTGCGCGGCGACTACCTGGCCATTGTTACCCTGGGCTTTGGTGAAATCATTCGCCTCTTGCTCATCAATATGTATAACCTGACCGGTGGCCCAGACGGCATCTCCGGTATTCCCAAGCCAACCGTATTCGGTTTCCCCATGGCGCGCCGTGCGCCAGAAGGGCAGACCACGTTCCACGATCTGATGGGCTGGACCTTCAGCAATCAGGACGTCGTGGTGTATCTGTATTTGATGGCCCTGGCTCTGGCCCTGATTACCTTGTTAGTCTCCAGCCGTGTGGTGCGCATGCCTATTGGCCGTGCCTGGGAAGCCTTGCGCGAGGACGAGATTGCTTGTCGATCGCTGGGTCTGAACCCCACCACCATCAAACTGTCCGCCTTTACCATGGGCGCCATGTTTGCCGGTTTTGGCGGTGCTTTCTTTGCTGCCCGTCAGGGGCTGGTCAACCCAGAGTCCTTCACTTTTATTGAATCAGCCTTAATCCTGGCCATCGTCGTGCTGGGTGGTATGGGTTCACAAATTGGCGTCATTCTGGCTGCCATTGTGCTGACAGTGGTTCCTGAACTGGCCCGAGAGTTCGCGGAGTATCGGATGTTGATTTTTGGTTTGGTCATGGTTGCCATGATGGTTTGGCGTCCACAGGGCTTGTTACCTGTACAACGCCCTCATGTGGAGTTGCGTACATGAGCCCATTACTCCAAGTATCAAACCTGTCGATGCGTTTTGGTGGCTTGCTGGCAGTCGATTCCGTCAGCTTCGATGTAAAGAAAGACGAAGTCTTTGCCATTATTGGCCCTAACGGCGCTGGGAAAACCACCGTATTTAACTGTGTCGGTGGTTTTTACAAACCCACCTCCGGCTCGGTCACCCTGGAAGACCAGCCCATCCACGGCTTGTCCAGCCATAAAGTGGCACAAAAAGGCTTGGTGCGTACCTTCCAGAACGTACGCCTGTTCAAGAAACTGACCGTACTGGAAAACCTGCTGGTTGCCCAGCACAGTCAGCTCAAGGCCGGCTTTCTGTCTGGCCTGTTAAACCTGTCACGCTACAAACTGGCAGAAAAACAGGCCAAAGAACGAGCCGTGACATGGCTGGACTTTATGGGTCTGACCGATCTGGCCAACCGTGAAGCGGGCAACCTGGCCTACGGCCACCAGCGCCGCCTGGAAATTGCACGTTGCATGATTACCAAGCCTCGCTTGCTGATGTTGGACGAGCCTGCAGCGGGCCTGAACCCCCAAGAGAAACGCGATCTACAGGCCCTGATCGACCAGCTGCGCCGGGAGTTTGGCGTGGCCGTCTTGCTGATCGAGCACGATATGAGCCTGGTTATGGGCGTGTCAGACCGGATCCTGGTCATGGAGTATGGCAAACCCATTGCCACCGGCCTACCTGAAGAAGTGCGCAATGATCCGCGCGTCATCAAAGCCTATCTGGGGGAAGAATAAGTGCTGAAGCTGGATTCCGTATCTACCCATTACGGCGCTATTCAGGCGCTGGATCAAGTTAGCGTGGACGTGAATCAGGGCGAAATCGTCACCCTGATTGGCGCGAACGGCGCTGGCAAAACCACCTTGCTCATGACCGTATGTGGCTCACCCCGAGCCAGCTCGGGCAGCATCAGCTTCATGGGCGAGGACATTACCCAAGCCGATACGCACCGCATCATGCGCAAAGGCATCGCTATCTCTCCCGAAGGTCGCCGCGTCTTTCCAGACTTGACCGTATCGGAAAATCTGAAGATGGGCGGCTTCTTTCTGAGCCGCAGCGAGATCGAAGAAGGGGAGGAGCACGTCTACAAACTGTTTCCCCGCCTGAAAGAGCGCGCAGCCCAACGTGCCGGAACCATGTCAGGTGGTGAGCAGCAAATGCTGGCCATCGGGCGTGCGCTCATGAGCAAGCCTTCCTTGCTGCTACTGGACGAACCTACGCTAGGCCTGGCCCCACTGATCATCGCCCAGATTTTCGACATCATCCGCATGATTCGGGAAGAAGGTGTGACGGTGTTCCTGGTGGAACAAAACGCCAATAAGGCTCTGCAAGTTGCAGACCGTGGTTATGTGCTGGAAACCGGGAAAGTGGTGATGCAGGATACCGGGGCCAATTTGTTGGCCAATCCGGATATTCGGAAGGCGTATTTGGGGGCTTGACGTATTTGCACCCCAGAAAAAAGCTGAACACCAAAAAAACCAGAGATGGCGTATCTGCCAATCTCTGGTTTTTTTTATTTACCCCTGCTCAGTCTCAAATAAGTATCCGTTTCAACAAAAAGTGGCGCAAGACAAAAAGAGGCTGGGCCACCGTTCACTTCTACTCGTTTTCCAAACAGAGTGTGAGCTGCTGCCCGTTGGGGCCAAAGGCGCAATCAGGAAGAGGGGTACGTAAATTGAAATGCAGCGGCAGCACCAAGTAAAGCACGACCAACAATAACGCAACGACTGTTTTAACCTTGCTTGGTCGGGATGCTATCGGGTAAGGTCCGGCCTGTCGATATTTCACAATGCCGATCGCCGCGAGGCCCGCCCCTACCAGCATGGATACATAGAGCTCGCCAAGCCCAGGTGACAACATCTGCTCATGTCGTTCATACGCCTGCCAATATTGAATCCGCCACAGCGCACTGATACCCACTTGCAGTAGCCCCGCTAATACCCAGGTAATATGCCATCCAGAGAGCCGGAACAACGCTAGAGCGCATAGGCCTGATACGCCAAAAACCCAGTAGCTAAGATTGAATAGGGCGCCAAACATACCGCCCAATAGCGTTCCGCTGACATCCGTGGGTTTTAATACATGAAAATTAATGAAGGCAAACAAGGCCAAGACGGCCAATGCGGCAAGCCAGCTTGCCGCATAATAGCCGAGGTTTCTGGGAGCAGGCCCATCGTGTCTTTGCCGATAAAAACTGAACAGTCTGTTTTTACTCACTATCAACCTGTCCCAGAGCATGATGCTGTGTGGCTCGCCAGATAAGTGTGTGATTCGTCTCGTGCTATCTGAAGGATCAATCACTCACTATTCGCTTTGCACACAAGCTTAATCCTTCAATAGACCTTCACCACGCAAGGCCGCTTTCACGCCCTCGTTCTGCTCCATACGAGCAAAGAACGCGTTCAGGTTCTTCATGCCCGACAGGTCCAGCTTCATCAGGCCAGCCCAGCGCAGCACCACGTACAGGTAAGCATCGGCCACAGACAAGGAGCCCGACAGGGTTTCTTTGCCTTCCAGGTGCTTGTCAATCACGCCCAGTTGTTTGGTCAGCAAAGCAGCGGTCTTGGCTTTGATTTCGGCCTGGGTCGCTTCCTGATCAGCGTAGCGATGCACACCGAACACCACGCCCACGTTACGGTGGATTTCAGCGTTCAGGAAAGCCAGCCAGCGGCGCGCTTCAAAGCGCTGTTCGATCGTGCTGCCAATCAAATTGGCTTGCGGGTTCTTTTCGTTCAAGTATTCCAGAATAGCGATACTTTGCGTCAAGACCAGATCACCGTCCACCAGAACCGGCACAGCGCCGCTCGGGTTCAGTTTCAGGAAGGCTTCTTGTTGCAGTTCGTCGCGGCTAACGCGCTGGGATTCAAATGGCTTGCCTAGCCACTCCAATGCAATGCGGATTACCAAAGGACAAGCACCGGTCATGTAATACAGTTTCATACGTTCCCCTTCCAAAATTGCGATAAACAAAATGGTGCGAGCTTGTCGCGCCACTCCAAAACAATCAAGGCTGCAAATGTCGCGCTAGAAAGCGTTCCATGCGCTCGTAAAACTCGAACTTGTTCTCGTCGTTGTGAAAGCCGTGGCCTTCGTTGTCCTTGACCATATACTCCACGTCTACACCACGTGCTTTTAAAGCCTCGACCATTTGATCGCTTTCCGCCTTGTTCACCCGAGGATCATGTGCGCCCTGAGCAATAAATAGCGGAGTACGGATTTTGTCGGCGTGCAGAACCGGAGAGTTGGCTTCCAGCAGCTCTTTATCCTTCTCCGGATCGCCCACCATGGCGTGCATTTTCACCAGCAGCGGTTTCCAATACGGCGGTATGGTGTTCATGAAAGTCAGCAAGTTGGACACGCCTACATAGTCCACTGCAGCCGCGTACAAGTCCGGGGTTTTGACGATACCGGCCAAGGTCGCATAACCACCGTAGCTGGCACCGTAAATGGCGATACGCTTGGGATCAGCAATCTTTTGATCAATCAGCCACTGCACGCCATCGGTAATATCGTCCTGCATGCTCAGGCCCCATTGCTTGAAGCCCGCTTCCCAGAACTTGCGACCATAACCGGTCGAACTACGGAAGTTGATTTGCAAGACGGCGTAGCCACGGTTGGCCAGGAACTGCACCTCGGGGTTAAAGCCCCAATAGTCGCGCGCCCAAGGGCCACCGTGCGGGTTGATTACCACTGGCAAATTACGGCTGGGTACACCCAGCGGCAGACTCAGGTAGCCGTGGATTTTCATGCCATCGCGTGCCGTAAATTCGATGGGATGCATGGTCGCCATATCGCTTTCAGGCAGCGCACTATTGATGACAGCCAGCTTATGTAGGCTGTCGCTATCCACGTCATAGAGGTAGCGTGAGCCTGGATTGCGGTCGCTGTAGCTGGCCACAATCATTTTCTTTTCATCGCGAGTGATGGACTGAATGCTGATCTCGTAGCCGGGCAGTTGGCGCGCAATTGCCGCGTGGACTTTCTCGCTGTGCTCGTCAAAGAAATGCTGACCCGGTTTGTCGGTGTAGTAATCCACCGAAGTCAACACCTGACGAAGACGGGAATAACCGGCCCCCATCAAATCGTAATCAGGCAATTCGTAAATTTTCTCTTCCTCGTGCGGCTTGGCAGGATCAATCAGGACTAAGGCCGAAGTGTCACGGCCACGATTGCTCAACGCGTAAAAACGCTGGTTATCTGCGTGAAAGAAGAGGGGGCTGACTTCGGTACGGAAGTCCGTTTGCAAAATGCTGCGGAAGGGCTCGGATTCGCTGTCACGGTAACGCAGTTCGGAATCTACGCCCGAGATCGAGATCGCCAAACGCACACGACCTTGATGGTCCGTGCTCCAGCCCAGTACATCGCCTGGGTTCTCAGCGGCCAGGGTGCTTTCGCCGGTCAGGACATTCACCTTGTAGACATCAAACACTTCCGGGTTGCGGCCATTGTGTGACACCAGGATATGCTCCGGGTCGTCGGGCAAGTCATCCTGTACACCGGCGCGCACACCTTCCAGCGGTGTCAGATCAGTGACTTTGCCCGTGATCACGTTCACGGCCAGTACGTGATAGTTCTCGTCGCCATTGACGTCCTTGGCGTAAATAACGGTCTGGTCGCCTTTCCAGAAGTATTCGGCAATATCGCGCTGATGTTCAGCGGTGACTCGACGAGGCTCACCGACCGGTTCACTGCCTTTCAACTCTTGCACAAAGATATTTTGACGGGCGGGATTGCCATCAATTTTGACGGGCTCCATAAAGCCGATCATGCGCCCCTGGTCCGAAATCCGGAAACCGCTACGCTTGGGATTCTGAAAGAAGTCCCGTATGTCGTACAGTGGGGGAGTGGTGCTAGCGACGTTATCCGGTATCAGGGCGTGGGCGCCCAACGAAAGCAAGAGGGACAAGAGCATAAGCAATAACCTATAAAACAGGGTTATGAGGATCAGACCAAGGACAAGCCTGCGTCAATCCCATTACTATATCGGATGATGGTACCCGGCAAAGCTAAGAGCCCTCTGAAAATAGGGCCAGAATAGCGGGGACAACCCAGGACAAGGACAGGCATGACTTCTTTGACTCGTATCGTTTTTCTGGATAGAGAGACACTGTCAGACAGCGTACAGCTGCCACAGGTTCCCTTTAAGCATGAACTGCAAGTGTACGGACGTACGGCTCCCGATCAAGTGGCCGAACGTATTGCTGATGCCGACATTGTCATCAGCAATAAAGTGGCGCTGCGGCGCGAGCATTTGCAGGCCGCGCCCAACTTGAAAATGATCGCGCTGGCCGCTACCGGTAGCGACAATATCGACCTGGATGCCGCCCGCGAACACCAGATTGTCGTCAGCAATATCCGCGACTATGCCGTACGTAGTGTTCCGGAGCACGTTTTTGCGCTGGTCTTTGCCTTGCGTCGCAATATCTGCGCTTACCGCCAGTCTGTCAAAGAAGGCCGCTGGCAAGAAGCCCAACAGTTCTGTTATTTCGACTATCCCATACGCGATCTGGCCGGCTCCACCTTGGGGCTGATCGGTTCGGGCTCCTTGGGGCAAGCCGTTGCCACCATGGGCCGCGCCTTGGGCATGAAAGTCATCTTTGCCCAGCGCCGTGGTCAGACCATCGTCAGTCATGCTGATGACCGCCTGCCTTTCGAGCAAGTTCTGGAGCAGGCGGACATCCTCTCCTTGCATTGCCCGCTGACAGCAGAAACGCAGAACATGCTGGGCATGGCCGAATTCGAGCGTATGGCCCCGCGCCGCCCCTTGCTGATCAATACCGCCCGTGGCGGGCTGATTGACAATCAGGCGCTGGAGCACGCCTTGCGGCAAGGCTGGCTGGGTGGCGCCGGCATTGATGTTTGCACGCCCGAACCGCCACCCGCTGACCATATCCTGATGCGCTTGTTAGACTTGCCCAATTACATTTTGACGCCGCACATAGGCTGGGCCAGTCAGGAAGCCATGCAAGCCCTGGCAAACCAGCTGATCGAAAACATTGTGGCTTTCCATCGTGGCCAAGCGCGCCATACGCTGTAGATAATGACTGATTTACACTCCTATCAAGCCAATTTTTCCCTGGCTGGCCGCTGCGCTCTGGTCACCGGCTCGTCCGCTGGTCTGGGCCTGGAAATCGCCCGTGCCTACGCCGCCCATGGCGCTCATGTGATTCTGCATGGTCGTAACGCCAGCAAACTCCTGCCGCTTGCCGAGGAACTGAAAGCCGCTGGCGCCCATGTCGATACCTGGGAGTACGATCTGGCCGATCTGGACTCCTTGCCGGGTTCCTACCAAGCCCTATGCCAGCACGTCGGCACGCCCGATATTCTGGTGAACAATGTCGGCGTGCGACTGCGCAGCCGCTTGCAGGACGCCAATTGGGACGATATTGAGCATTTGCTGAATGTGGACCTGCTGGCGACGCTGAAATTGTCCAAATACGCGGCCCAGGCCATGCTGCACGCCCAAACCCAGCAAGGTCGTATTGTGACCTTGACCTCCATTGCAGGCCCGCTGGCCCGTCCGGGTGACGCTATTTACCCCGTCGCAAAGCAGGGACTGGCCGGGATGGTGCGTGCGCTGGCAGTAGAATTTGGCGGGCAGGGCATTACCAGCAACGGCATTGCCCCTGGCACGTTTGCCACAGAAAGCAACGCGGCGCTGGCCCAGGATCCGGTCAAAGGCCCTCTGGTGGTTGGCCGCAATCCCTTGGGACGCTGGGCCAATCCGGATGAAATCCGCGCTGCTGCTGTGTTTCTGGCCTCCCCGGCTGCTTCCTATGTCAATGGCCATATCGTGGTTGTAGACGGCGGATTCTCCATTACTTTCTGATTTTTCCTGATCATGCCGCTACCTCGTCCCATCCGCATCGCGATCAATGGCTATGGCCGCATAGGCCGTTGCTTGCTACGCGCCATTTACGAATCCCCACAACGTCAGGCGTTTGATGTGGTGGTTATCAACGAGCCCGCCACGATAGCCACCATGGCTTACCTGACGCGCTTTGATTCGACTCATGGCGTATTCCCGGCCCAGGTAGAGCACAACGAACACGAACTGATTGTGGGTGGCAAAGCCATACGGGTTCTGCATGAAACCGACCCCAAAGCCATAGACTGGGCGGCGCTGAATCTGGACATGCTGATCGAGTGCAGTGGCGCCTTTGGCAGCCGCGCCGAGCTGCAACAGTTCCTGGACGCCGGTTGCCCTCGTGTGCTGGTATCAAACCCTGGCAATAGCGCCCAGGATGTGGATTTCACCACCGTGCTGGGCATTAACCATGAGCAGTTGCAAGGCGACGAGCGGATTGTCTCCAATGCGTCCTGCACCACCAATGCCATCATCCCAGTTCTGGCTGAACTGGATAAAACCTTTGGCATACGCCACGCCTTTTTAAGCACGCTGCACTCGGTGATGAACGATCAGCCCATGATCGATGGCTACCACAGCAGCGATCTGGCCCGTACCCGTTCCGCCTTGCAATCCATGATTCCCGTCTCTACCGGATTGGCGAGCGGCGTAGAACGTCTTTTGCCGCAGCTAAAAGGCAAGGTTCAGGCCAAGTCCATACGTGTGCCCATCTTGAACGTGTCGGCCATTGATCTGATGGTCAATCTGGAGCGTGACACCAGCCGGGACGAAATTAACCAGCTATTTCAGAAAGCGGCACAGCAATGGCCTGGTATTCTTGACTACTCCGATCAGGCCCATGCCTCGATCGACTTCAATCACAATCCACACTCTGCCGTGGTGGACGGATCACAAACCCGAACCAATGGGGACGGGCTGGTCAATATGCTGGTCTGGTTTGATAACGAATGGGGGTTTTCCAACCGCATGCTCGATATTGCCTGTGTGTGGGCTGCGCGCTTTTTGCGCCAGCCGTGAACACCCCATTTCCAAACTGAACTGTCTTCCGAATTCTTACAGGAGCCATGATGAGTACGACACGTATTGAACAGGATTCCATGGGAACCATTGAGGTTCCCGCGGACCACTATTGGGGCGCACAGACACAGCGCTCGATTCTGAACTTCCCGATTGGTCGCGACCGCTTCCAGTGGGGCCGCAGCATGATCGAGTCGCTGGGCATCCTGAAAAAATCCACGGCCCTGGCCAACCAGGAACTGGGCGAATTGCCCGACGAGCTAGCCCAGTTGATTGTCAAAGCGGCTGATGAAGTGATTGCAGGCCAGTGGGACACCGAATTCCCGCTGGTAGTGTTCCAGACCGGCTCTGGCACGCAAAGCAATATGAACGTGAACGAGGTGATCTCCAACCGCGCCATTGAGCTGGCCGGTGGCGAGAAGGGCAGCAAAAAACCCGTCCACCCGAATGACCACGTAAACCGCGGCCAGTCGTCTAACGACACGTTCCCCACCGCCATGTACATCGCTGTAGGTCTGGAATGCCAGCGCCGCCTGCGCAAAGATGTGGGCCAGTTGCGCGACACCCTGGCTGCCAAAGCCAAGCAATTCAACAATATTGTGAAAACTGGCCGTACCCACTTGCAAGATGCCACGCCCATCACGCTGGGTCAGGAAATTGGTGCCTGGGTTGCGCAGATTGATTTCGGCCTGCAAACCGTGGACAAGGCACTGGACGGCATTTACCAACTGGCGATTGGCGGCACTGCCGTGGGTACAGGTCTGAATGCCCATCCGCAGTTTGGCGAGCGCACAGCGGCCCATATTGCCAAGATCACAGGTCTGCCATTCCAGGCTGCCGAAAACAAGTTCTTCGCACTGTCGGCCCACGATGCGCTGGTGAACCTGTCCGCCTCCCTGCGTACCCTGGCCGGTGCCTTGATGAAAATGGCTAACGACGTGCGCTGGCTGGCCAGCGGCCCTCGCTGCGGGATTGGCGAACTGCAAATCCCCGAGAACGAGCCCGGTTCCTCCATCATGCCCGGCAAGGTCAACCCGACTCAGTGCGAAGCTCTGACCATGGTAGCCGTGCAGGTCTACGGTAACGACGCTGCTGTCGGCTTTGCCGGCAGCCAAGGCAACTTCCAGCTGAACGTCTACAAACCGGTGATGGTGCATAACGTCCTGGAGAGCATTGCCTTGATCAGCGATGCGTGCCTAGCCTTTGATGAGCATTGCGCCCAGGGTCTGGAACCTGTCATGGAGAAAATCCAGCACAATCTGGATCAGAACCTGATGCTGGTTACCGCCTTGAACCGCCACATCGGTTACGACAAGGCCGCCTACATTGCCAAGACCGCCCATAAAGAGGGCCTGACCTTACGTGAATCCGCCCTGAAATCGGGCTACCTGACTAACGAACAGTACGATCAGTGGATTGTGCCGTTGGATATGACTCACCCGGGCTAAACCTCAGCCTCGGTTATGCTTGACCGTGTTCGCTCCATCAAGGGAGCGAACACCTAAGAAGACGGCCCTGTGTCTCTATGAAAGAGTAGGGGAGTGTTTCACCCCACCTAGCTGCCTTTCACTGCCCTATGCGTATAAAGAAAATTCTCGGCTTGTCCTCGGCGTTTGCTGCCACCGTGCTGGGCATGGCTGCCGCCATTGCGCCGACGCCGGCCCGGGCACAATCTGAACCTGTTCCTGTTATCAGCGGGCCGGCTGTCTCGGTTGAAATCCTGGCCAGCGGACTGGAACACCCTTGGGCCATGGCTTTTTTGCCCAATAACGCCGGAATTCTCCTTACCGAACGCCCAGGTCGCCTGCGCATTTGGACCAAAGAAAACGGCTTGTCTGAACCTATTACCGGTGTGCCCAAAGTCCACGCGCACTCTCAGGGCGGTTTACTGGATGTGGCTCTGGCCCCGGATTTTTTCCGCAGCCGCCGGATTTATCTGGCTTATGCAGAGCGGCGCGACAAGCAACACTCGGCCACCACCATAGGCTATGGCGTGCTGTCTTCGGACCTGAAACGTATCGATGCCTTCCGTCCGGTTTTCCGCCAGGAGCCCGCCTTGTCCACCGGGCAGCACTATGGCGTGCGCATGGCCTTTGATCCGGGTGGACGAGACCTGTACATCGCCTTGGGCGAGAACAACCAGCCCGCGACCGCCCAGCAACTGGATCATCTGCAAGGCAAAGTCGTGCGTATCCGTCCGGATGGCATGGTCCCACGCGACAACCCCTTTCGCAGTCTGCGCGGTGCCAGGGCGGAGATCTGGAGCTACGGCCACCGTAACCCGCAGGGCATGGCCTGGAACCCCTGGACAAATGAACTCTGGGTCGCTGAACATGGTCCGCAAGGCGGCGATGAGCTGAACCGCATTCAATCGGGCGCCAATTATGGCTGGCCTTTGCGTACCAAGGGTCAAGGCTATGATGGCAAACCCATTCCCAACGCCAGTGCCACACTGATTGAGGGCCTGATCGAACCCTTCCACTACTGGTCAGTGTCGCCTGCTATCAGCGGTATGGCTTTCTATAACGACGAGCGCGTCCCGGACTGGCAGCACAGCCTGTTTGTAGGGGCCCTGAAAGAGCAAGCCTTGATTCGTCTGCAATTTGACGAAGAGGACGGCCATATCGTCGGAGAAGAGCGCTTGTTGCAAGACCTGAAGCAGCGTATCCGGGATGTACGCGTCGGGTCGGATGGCGATGTCTATGTGCTGACCGACGAAAACGACGGCCAGCTCCTGCGCATCCAAGCCAAGCCCTGATCCCTTAAGCCGGTTTGCGACTGCGTGTCGCCATAAAGCTGGGCAAGTATTTCTCGATCTCAAAGCGCGGGGCGGGGTGCATTTCTTCGATGTAATCGACCAGATGCAAACCTGCCTGCAACTGCCCACCAATCTGCTGCGCCAGGGAATGCCCAAAAATCAAGGGCTCCATGCGAGCCTGCTTGGCTTGTAGTGCGTCGGCATCCAGGCTGCTTAAGTCCGAATAAGGGACCGTGAACTTGGGACGGATCAAGCCCTGCTGGGCATAACTGGGATCCCGGTCGGCAATAAACACAGCCGGATTGAAGAAGCTGGACAGCAAATGTCCGCCTGGACGCAAAACGCGGGCGCATTCTTTCCACACCACGCTGATATCAGGCACATACTGGTTAGACACCGGGTGTAAGATCAGATCAAAACTCTCGGGCGCAAAGCGCGATAAGTCGCACATATCGCCTTGTTCGATCTGCAAGGACAAGCCGTCACGCTCGGCCACCATACGGTCTTTGTCCAGTTGCCCGGCAGACAGATCAAACACCGTTACCTTAGCCCCGGCTGCGGCCAAAATAGGGGCTTGCTGCCCACCGGCACTGGCCAGGCATAAAACGGATTTACCTTGAATATCACCCAGCCAATCCGCAGGAACAGGCGAGGGCAGCAAATGCACTTGCCATTGCCCACGACGGGCCTGTTCAACCTGTTCGCTGCTGACAGGCAAGGACCAGGGGCTTTCGGTTTGCGCCTGCTTGTCCCAGGCACGGGCAGTGTGATCGAGTAAGTCGGAGTCTGGCATAAGGGGTGCGTTTGTAGTTGTGATGGCGGTATTGAAACACAGTCATAAAAAAGGCCGTCTCAAGGACGGCCTGCCGAGACTGAACAATCAGCTCAATTACTTAATCAAGGTGACGGGCACATTCACCAGGCTCAGCACCTTGGTTGTAACCGAACCCAGCACCAGGCCGGGTAGGGCGCTCAGACCGCGAGTCCCCATCACAACGTGATCGATTTGGTTATTTTCTACATATTCTTTGATAGTTTGAGCGGCGTTGCCGGCAATAATGCTCTCTTTGACTTTCAAGGGCGATCCAGCCAACACGGAGCGCGCAGGCAAAAGCGCATTGCTGCCTTCATCCTGGTAGTACGCCTGCAACACGTCTTCCGAGAAAAAGCGTTTAACGTTGCCCGACACGATCGGTGTAGGAACAGCCAGTACGTGCAAAGTGGCTTCTGGTTTGCCCGTTAGGATGTCAACCGCTGCTTTCAAAGCGCGCGTGGAAGCATCTGAGCCATCGACAGGAACGAGAACATTAAGCATGAAGACCTCTTGTAGTGTATGAACTGTTTAAGTATGAAGCACTAACTTCTACTAGGACATTACAGAATAAGCGCAGCGACTCGCTTGATCAGCATCAAGACCCACCGCAATTTATGAAAGCTTGTTCTATCATAACCGTATGATCACGATGTGCATGCCACATAGCCCCACTTATGTGCGGAAAAATACAAGTGCGACGCACCTTTCTCGCCCACCGTTCTGGCCCACCAGCCTTTTAATTAGGAGATACCCCTCATGCGTGTAAAGCAGCTACTGGTCTGTACAGCCTTGTTCAGTGCCGGTTTCAGTGCTCAGGCAGCCCAAGCCAGTTTTGAATCGGTCCAGGATGTGTTGACCAGAAACGCTTGCCTGTCCTGCCACACGGTGGACAGGAAAGTGGTCGGTCCTGCCTATAAAGACATTGCTGCCATGCGCAAGAGCGATCCGGCCAATGCTGAGGTGATTGCCCAGCATATTCGTCAAGGTAGCAAGGGGGTTTATGGTCCTTTACCCATGCCTGCAAATCCGGCCATTTCCGATGCGGACATCCAGGTAGTCGTGGACTGGATCATGGCGGGCGCACCAAAAGAATAAGCAGGGTGTTGACACACAGGGAAACGGTCATCCAAGGATGGCCGTTTTTATTGGCTGCGCAGGATTGCGATTTTCCACGCCATCTTACGATCATCATTTAGATAAGAAAAGACAAACGCAGCATCTGCGGTCAACGGCTAGACCACAAAATTCCAAGGCGATAAAAAAGCCTGGGTACATCAATAGCCAGGCTTTTTTCTACATGATCAGACTGACTTAAAGACTGTCGTCCCGATTCATCTTTTTGGCGTATTGCGCAGGCTGAAAGCTCCAGGCCATGATGGCCACCAATGCCGCCATTGCCGCATGCAACAGCCAGCCTGCCTGAAAGCCATTACTCATTTCACGCAACTGCACGCTGATCATGGGAAAGAGGGCCGCAATCGGAAAGCCACCGCCTTGCATCAAGGCACTCAACGTCCCGGCACGAGCCGCATCCGGAAAGTGGTCCAGAGCCACCAACAGCAGCAAAGAAAAACAACCGCCCAGACCGATGCCGATAATAATCGCCCATAAATATGGGGCCATATCGGGCACAAAAGTAAAGGCCAGAAAGCCAACACATTGGCAAGCCAGGGCCAGCCATACCCACATACGGCGGTCTTTGTTCTTGGCCGCCAAGGTGGGCAAACCAAACGCCGCAATCGCTTGCGCCACCGACAAAACCGCCACCAGGCTACCGCTGGATTGCGCTGACCAGCCTCGATCTTGGTAGAACGTCGCTAGCCAAGTCACCAAGGAGGCATAACCCCCGTTGATCAGGCCAAAACACACCATTAAGGTCCAGGTGCGGGGACGAGCCAGCAAAGACAAGGAGGGCGGCGACAAATTCGCGCCCGGCTCCTGGCGTGGCACCACTTTCCACGCAATCCACAAGGCCACACTAATGGGCAAGGCCCAGAATGCCAGGGCGATACGCCAACTATCCGTCAAGGCACTCAGCAAAGGCGTAATCTGCGCGCCCAAAGCACCACCCCCCATCAGGGTGGCCGAGTAAATTCCGGTTACCTGAGCAATATGATGCGGAAACTGCTCTTTGATCAAACCGGGCATCCCAGCCTGCAACAAAGACACCCCAAAACCGCAGATCAGGGCTGTGGCAATCAGGCTGGCTCCATTGGGCACAAACCAGCGCAACACGCAGCCCAGACACAGCAAAAGCAAAGCAGTCATCAGCACGTGACGCAGCGCCAGGACACGCCGCAAAGAGGGCATGCAAAAGGCCCCCAGCCCCATCACCATCATAGGCAGCAAGGTCAACCAGGCCAGGCTGCTCAAAGGCATGTCCAAGCCTTCGGCCACCTGCCTGGCCAAAGTACCGCTGGATGTCAGAAAAGGGCGCAGGTTCAGCCCGACCAAAATGACGAAAGCCAGCCACAAGCCTGGGCTGGCCAATGCGCCCGACCGTGCGGGCGCAGTCTGAGTAAAAGACATAAAATCGTTATTGTTGTTGATGAGAAGAAAAAAATAGAGGGACGAACAGACCAGGCTTAGGGATTCGCCCCGGCCTGCTCCAGAATCTCGGCCATCTCGGTTTGGCTACGTTGGCGCGCCAAACTTAACGGTCGCACACCCTGACGATCCGGCAAGTTCACATCCGCCCCGGCCTTGATCAGCAAGCGCAGCACTTCCTGATGATCTGGCCCCCCATCGGACAGCACGATGGCCTCATGCAGGGCAGTCCAACCCAGATAATTCACGTGATTAGGGTCTACGCCCGCTGCCAGCAGCAAGCGTACGATATCGACATAGCCATGTTCAGCGGCTGGGATCAAAGCGGTGCCACCATAACGGTTCACGCTACGCAGATCAGCCCCATTTTTCAGAGTCATGCGTAGAATTTCCAAACGGCCTTGTGCACCGGCAACCAGATAAGGGCTGTCGTGAATGGAGTCAGTCTGGTTCACATCCGCGCCCGCGCGTATCAACTGCTCAGCAATATCCACATGGTTCAACCAGGTCGCACGTAGCAAAGGGCTTTGCCCTTGATCGTCGCTGACACTGACACTGGCGCGTGCTCGTTTTTCTGACAGAATTTCGCGCACCTTGGCACTATCGCCTTGTTCGACTGCTTCCAGCAAAACGGTTTGCGAGTACACGTTGCCACTTCCTAAGGCCAGGCCCATCACCAGTCCTGCCAACAAGCCTTGAATTGTTGCGCTCATGTACGTTCCCCCTTCATGGCTTTGGCCAAAGGGGCCAAACGTCTATAAATAGCATAGTTAGGTTTTGATCAATAGCGCGTCACGGCCATAGCACTTATATTTTTAGGGATAAGCCTGACCGGCCGCTGCGACATCCAGCTCCGGTTGCGACATCAATCGGTCCAGTTCACTGCGTAAATAGTTCAAAAACACACGAGTTTTTTGTGGCATCAGGCGGGATGGCAATAGCGCCAGAATGGGGAAAGGCGCAAACTCCCAATCAGGCAAAACACGCTCCAGTTGCGCACAATCCGGATCCAGACGGCGCTCCAGCAAGGATGCGGCGGTAATTCCCAAATCATGCACAGCCAGCTTGCGCATCATGATGGCGTTATTCACAGTGATAGCCCCTTCCACAACAGCGTCATAACGCTCTTGATTCGGGCCGCGCAGGGACCAGATACGATCCGCACGAGCAGGGCGGGCGCAGATACACGTGTGTCCTTCCAACTCCGAAGGGTGTTTGGGCCGCCCTTTGCGATCCAGATAATTGCGGGTTGCATACAGCCCCAATCGAATCTGTCCCAACATGGTGGCGACCGCGCTGGAGTCGGGCTGGGCACCCACGCGAATGACGCAATCGTAATTGTCCGACTGCAAATCAATAGGCCGAATCGTCAAATCAAACTCCAGCTCGATATCGGGGTACTGCTGATTGAAGCCTCGGATAATGGACGGCATCAGCACAATGCTGAAGCTAGCCGGCATGGAAACGCGCAAGCGGCCTTTGGGGGTTTGGGCCACATCCAGCAACTGCTCGTGGGCCAGCCGGGCCTGTTCAACTACGGCCAGGCAACGCTCGAAATACACTTGCCCGGCATCGGTCACATCCACATTGCGGGTGCTGCGTTTTAGCAAAGCCACCCCCACTTCTTTTTCCAGTTCACGGATACGGCGTGACACCGTGGAGACGGGCATTCCCAAGGCCTGGGCAGCGCGACTAAAGTGGCGAGCGCGGGCCACTTCCACGAAGATCGCGATGTCGTTGAGCAAAGGGCCGGCGATAATGGTACTCATTTGGATTGTTCCATGAATGGAAATACATTTGCAATATTAAGGGTTTTTACTAGGTTTAGAAAGGCTCATACTCCATCTAACGATTCGCTAAACACCACAGCGAACGACCGAAAAACACACCATAGATATTTGGAGTAAATAATGAAAAACATCACACGCGCAACTATCGCCAGCCTGATTCTGGGTGCTACCGCTTTGAGCGGCACCGCCATGGCAGCCACCAACAACGTCGCCACCGGTGAAAACCTGAACTACCCAACGATTCAATCGACCGACGCTCCGTTGAGCCGTCAGCAAGTGGTTCAGGAACTGGCTACCGCTCAAGAGCAAGGCTACGTTAGCGCGGGTTCCATGAGCGATTACCCACGTATTGATACCCGCTCCGAACTGAGCCGTGATCAAGTTGCAGCTCAAGCCAACGACTGGAACAACAACAACGGCTCCTTCGTTGCTTACTAAGCTGAATGATCGCTAGTTAGTCGTCGCTTCCCCCTTAAAACGCCTCTTCGGAGGCGTTTTTTTTACCACCGGGCCGCCCCAAGGTAAAAACGCCCCCTCGGGGGGGCAGCAAGCCGAAGGCGCAGCGTGGGGGCATTTATTATCACGTCTTGACCTTCCCATCGGGTCAAGCCCTAAAGTGGCTCCATTGACGATTCATTGAAGGGTGATTTCGATGACAACAAGCGCTTCAAACAAGGGCTCACGCCTGACTTTAGACGTAGAAGGCATGACTTGCGCCTCCTGCGTGAGTCGGGTTGAAAAGATTATTGGCAAAGTGCCAGGGGTGCAATCGGCCCAGGTCAACCTGGCCACCCACAAAGCCACCGTGGACTACGACGGGGCTGCCCCCATCCAAGCGATTATGCAGGCAGTGGAAAAGGGTGGTTACAAAGTTTCCCAACAAGACATCGTTTTGGATGTGCAGGACATGACCTGCGCTTCTTGCGTAGGTCGGGTGGAAAAAGCTCTGCTGAAAGTGCCTGGTGTACAAAAAGCCTCGGTCAATCTGGCTACCGCCAAAGCCCACGTCCAGGTCGTGCAAGGCGTAAAAGCTGCCGACCTGATTCAGGCCGTAAGCAAAGCCGGTTATCCCGCTAGCCTGGCTCAGGCCGCCGCCACAAACGACCAGTTCGAGCGCGCCGAGCAAAGCTACGAAACCCTGCGCAAGCGTTTCTGGCTCGCTCTGGTTCTGGCCTTACCTGTTTTCATTCTGGAAATGGGCGGCCATATGGTGCCTGCCTTTCATCATTGGGTGGCCAGCACCATCGGCACACAAAACAGTTGGTTGATCCAGTTTGTTCTCACCACGCTGGTCTTGCTATTTCCTGGGCGAGAGTTCTATACCAAAGGAATTCCTGTTCTGCTGCGGGGCGGCCCGGACATGAACTCGCTGGTCGCTGTCGGCACCCTGTCTGCTTATACCTTCTCGGTAGTAGCCACCTTTGCCCCCCAGTGGCTACCTGCCGAATCCGTTTACGTTTACTTCGAAGCCGCCGCTGTCATCGTGGCCCTGATTTTGCTCGGGCGCGTCATGGAGGCCCGCGCCAAAGGCCGTACTTCTGAAGCCATTCAGCGCTTGCTCAGCCTGCAACCACCTACCGCCCGTGTACGTCGTGACGGACAGGAAGTCGAACTGCCTTTAGCCGATCTGCATACCGGCGATATCGTCCTGGTTCGCCCCGGCGAGCGTATTCCGGTTGACGGTGATGTGGTGGCCGGTCAAAGCTATGTGGACGAATCCATGGTGACAGGCGAATCGATTGCCGTCTCCAAATCCCTGGGCGATAAGGTCATCGGTGGTACGGTAAACCAAAAAGGTTCGCTGGAATTTGAAGCTACCGCCGTAGGGCAGGACACCGTACTGGCCAATATTGTCTCTATGGTTGAGCAGGCCCAAGGCTCCAAGCTGCCGATTCAGGCCGTGGTCGACAAAATCACGCTGTGGTTTGTGCCTGCCGTCATGACACTGGCCGTCTTGACCGCCATTGTGTGGCTGATTTTTGGCCCATCGCCCGCACTGAGCTTTGCGCTGGTCAATGCCGTGGCCGTGCTGATTATTGCGTGCCCTTGCGCCATGGGTCTGGCCACACCAACCTCCATCATGGTGGGAACAGGTCGTGCTGCACAGGCAGGTGTGCTATTTCGTAAAGGGGACTCGCTGCAAGCACTGCGCGATGTGAAAGTCGTGGCCGTGGATAAAACCGGCACCTTGACCAAAGGCGCGCCCGAGCTGACCGATTTTGTGTGCGCCTCGGGTGAAAACCAGGATCAGACTTTGGCTGCCATTGCCGCTTTGGAGAATTACTCCGAACACCCGATTGCTCAAGCCATCGTCAGCGCCGCCAAGGACAAGCATGTCACGCTACCCAAAGCCGAGCAATTCGAGTCCCTGACCGGCTTGGGCGTCACGGCTCAAATCGGAGCCGATCAATGGCATGTCGGTGCAGACCGCTTGATGACTCAATTAGGTGCAGACCTGTCTGCTTTTACGGAGCAGGCCCAAGCGCTGGCCCAGGACGGCAAAACACCGATGTACGCCGCCCGCAACAAGCAAGTGATTGCCTTGCTGGCCGTGGCAGACCCCATCAAGGAAACGACCCCGCGCGCCATTGAGCAGTTGCATGCCCGTGGCATCAAAGTAGTCATGATTACCGGGGATAACCGCCACACGGCCCATGCCATTGCCCGCCGCTTGAATATTGATGAAGTGGTGGCGGAAGTCATGCCTGAAGGCAAAGTCCAGGCTGTCCAGGCCTTGCGCGAAACCCATCAACATTTGGCCTATGTCGGTGACGGGATTAACGACGCACCCGCGCTGGCCGTGGCCGACGTGGGGATTGCCATTGGCACCGGCACGGATATTGCCATTGAAGCGGCTGATGTGGTTTTGATGTCGGGGGACATGCAAGGCGTAGTCACCGCGATTGCCTTGTCCCACGCCACCATGCGCAATATCCGTCAAAACCTGTTCTGGGCCTTTGCCTACAACGTGGCGCTGATTCCCGTTGCCGCCGGTGTGCTGTATCCCTTTAACGGCACCTTGCTCTCGCCCATGTTTGCCGCAGGCGCCATGGCCTTGTCCAGCGTCTTTGTCGTTAGCAATGCCTTGCGTTTGCGTCGTGTGAAGCTGGATTAAGATCTTCTCAAAACACGTAGTACCGCAGGTCTTTAAAACCCGTTGTTTTAACAACGGGTTTTTTCTTCTCTCTCAGAGCAGAAACATGCCGCCACGGATGGGCGGCATGTTTATCGGGCAAAACAATATCGCCACACTCACGCTCCGACCTGTACTGATAATCAGGCTTTCAGCGTATAGCGCAAAATCTCGACGATCTGCTCGGGTGTGGTCGCCCAGGCCTGCGCACTGGCATCCACTTCTTTCAATGGGTGGATGATGTCCTCGGCATGCAAAGTCACATAGGGTTTGCCCAAGGCGGCACAGAAGCCAGCATCAAAAGCAGCATTCCACTGCTTGTACTTGTCCCCAAAACGCACCACGACCAGATCCGCCTGCTCAATCAGGGTTCTGGTACGGATGGCATTGATTTTGGAAGACTTGTGATCACGCCAAAAACCTTCGCTGGCCGGCCCTAGGTGATCGCCTGCGGCATCGCTGGCATCATGATCGGTGACCGGGCTGGTAAAGGTGATATCCAGTCCAACGGCCTTTGCGCCTTGGGCAATCTGCTCGCGCCAATCCGTGTGAATTTCGCCGGACAGATAAACGGTGTAAGTCATTACGCACTCCATAAAGAAAAGCCGGACGCCTCTTCAACAGGCGCCCGGCGCATTCAAACCCGTCCAACAGTAGCATATTGAGCGCTGCCTAACAGCAGACAAACGCGATAGCCCTTATTTGCAAACACATTCAAGGTGTCAAACAGGCGGCTCGTACTTCTGGATACCGTATTACATGGGTGCAATCGGCTTGAACTCGCAGATACCACGCCTTGGGATTGCTGTTTTACTGAGCGATCCAAGGCGTCTAGCTAATTCAGTTTTCCTGCAATGAATCGGGCAGATACTTACACCTTATTTCCAACCCAGGCTATGAGATTGCTCCAGCGCCTGGTGACGTTGATCATCATCGGTATGCAGATAGATATTGGTCGTGGCAATGGACTCATGGCCCAGAGTGTCACGGATGATGCGTAAATCCACGCCTTGATCAGCCAGATGAGAGCCAGCCGAATGGCGCAGCCAGTGTGCCGAAGCCTGCTCCAGAATGCGGGCCTGAGATTCCTGGTCTGGATGCAAATTCCGCAAACGGTCAGCACTGCCTTGAAAAACCTGTTTGACCAGTACATGCGCCATGGCCCGCGTCAGATGCTTGTCACTGGCGCCAGCCGACATTAATAAAGGATAGGGCTCCAAGGCCTGCGGGGCACCCTGCAGAGCATGCGCTTGCCGATAGCGCATCAATTCACTAAACAGCTCCTGCGTCAAAGGCACATGACGCCATTTATCGCCTTTGCCGTGGATATGCAGCCACCACTGGGCTGTCGCTCCCGCATCGGCACGTTCTTGAACATCGGCCATACGTGCCTGAACCAGTTCGGAAATACGCAAGGCACCACCATAAAGGATAGAGAAAAGCCAGCGTACACGCGCCTTGTAGCGCAACTCGCTCTGCGTCTGTTCAGGCAAAGCCTGAATGTAATCCTGCACCCAACGCCATTGCAGCCGGCTCAAATATCGCTGCTGGGGGGCAGTGGTTTTCTTTTGTCGACGACCTTGATGCGACAAGGCCAAAGGATTGCCCGCCAAATACCCCGCCTGCACCAACCAGCTAAATAAAGAGTTCAGAATCAGTACAGCCTGATTCCGGCTGCTTTCAGACAAGGGCCCGGCAAAGGGCCGCCACGCCGCATGGTGACGGGCAGGGCGGGCGCGTCCTTGAACCACCCAACGATGAGCTGGTTGAGGGTCTGCCAAAAACAAACGATAGGCCAGGATGTCTTCCAGACTAAGCGAGGACAGATCCTTGCGACGCTCCAAGACGGCCCACAACAAAAGCCGCTCCGCCTCCTTGCGATAGTTCGCGTAGGTACGCGGGCTATCTATATAGCGTGCCAACCAGGCTCGCAACGCCTCTATATCTGTTTGCGCCTCAATCTGCGCCCGCCCACCGATAGAACGGTTTGCGCCTTGCCGCCCATCAAAACGGGCCAGTAATTGAGCAATATCGTCCGATCCCAGTTCTGTTGAGGGTGACGTGTTGGCTATTTCCATGGATCAGCAGAAAAACAGAGGCGTTAAGAGAGCAGGGAAGGGGTTTCAAACCCGTCCCTGTGCAATCCGGCCTTCTTAAGGCCATATATTTGACATTATAGAGATAATGTCAAATTACAGAATTCAATTTGTTGATAATTTTATATATTACGTTGTATTATTAATTAAATTATCAACAAAGGTGGAAAAATGGAGCAAAACCAGCCCAATGAGGGCCAAATCTTGGCTGATGTGGCCCAATTACGCGATCGCTTCAGCCATACGCAGACTTTGTACAAAGAAGTGGCTGCGCTCCTGTTTTTTCGCTATGGCGTCACGCCTACGGCCAACAAGCTGTACCAATTGGTGCGTAAAGGCAGCATGAGTGCTCCAGCCCAGGCTCTCCAGACGTTCTGGGAAGATTTGCGGGACAAAAGCCGGGTTCGGCTGGATATGGCTGATATGCCAGAAGAACTGCAAAGCCTGACGGGAGACCTGCTGGGCCGTATCTGGCAAGAAGCCATGGGTCACTCAAAACAGCAACTGCAGCATTACCAAACCCAGGCTGATGAACGCGTCGCACAGGCTCAAGCCCTAACCCAGGAAGCACAACAGGCACTGGAAGTAGAGCAGGGCGCCTTGAAAACGGCTCAAGCCAACATAGAACGCTTGAAAGAAGCACTACAGGCAGCCGGTCAGGAGCAAGCGGCTCTGAAACAAGACTTGCTGCACGCCAAACAACGCCAAAACGAGCTGGAAACCGAAAAGCAGTTGGTTCAGCAAGAGCTACGCCGCCAAAGCGAACAGTTCACCCAGGATTTGGAGCGGCTGCAAAAAGCCATTGAGCTGACCGAGGAGCGCGCCCAGGCCAACGAGCGCCGTGCCTTGTTGGAAATCGACAAGGAACGCTCCATTCAAACGCGACTGCGTCAACAAATAGAAGAGGCCGAGCACGCGAACAAAACCCAGCGTCAGGCTCACGAACAAGAGCTGAACCAGCAGCAGGATCAAATGCAGAAGCTGCGCCAGGAGCTGGGGCAAGAGCAGGGCGAGCGTCGTGCCATGCAAGCAGCTCTGGATATCAGCCATAACTTGGCCAAAGAGATGCAGGGACAACTACAAATGCTACGCACACGTACAGCCTTGCTGGAGCGAGAAAATGAAGAAGCACGCAAGAAAGCCCAACTGCTCAGCCAGCAACTGGAGCAAGCTCAGGCCCAGCCAGTGCGGCCCGTACGCTTAAAGCGGCGCTTGATCAAGAATGATCCTGAACAATGAAGAGCCCATTCAGCAGCCTATGCCAGCATGCACTAGGATAGGCTTGGCGCGCTTTCAATCACCGAAAAAGGTGTCGGCCGATTTAGCGGGATTTCAATCAAAAATCAGGCAAAGCCCAGCCCAGCCTTGAATGAACGAGCAGCCGAACCGAAGGTAAGGACAGCTCATCGTCTTCCTCATGCTTTGAAGCCCTTCGCCTTCCTGCTTCGAATGCCATCATGAATGGACCACTGCGTGTAACGGTCTGTTTTAGCGCAAACGACCAATAGCAGCCTCGTGCTAAGCTTTTACCCATGCTGCGCGCACCCATTTCATCTCGCAAAACCATAGGCTGGCTTTTAGTAGTCAGCCTTATTGTTTTGTTTGCCAGCATCGGCCTGGGTACCAACTTTGCCGCGCACGCCACGACTCAGAACGCGGCTCACAGCACCGTTCAAGGGCACCTCGCCTCGCCGGGGCAATCTCACCATAGCGCTCCCAACCATTGCAGCACCCCGCAAAAAAGTGGCTGCTGCGCGTGTCTTGCGACACTGATTCCACCGCCTGAAGCGATTGTCTTGCAGCCCGCTTTCCCTCCCGTTCCTTTGCACCAAGACTACCTCTCCCGGTTCATTGGCCCCGCCCAGCCACCTCCGCGCTCGTCCTGATCATCTCGTTCTAATTACCGCCCCAAGCCTAACAAGCCTGTGCTCACTAGGCGTGGGCAGCGCATGTATATTGATGATTAATAGGGATAAACCCATGAAACGACGCGATTTTTTCAAACTCACCTTAGGTGCCAGCCTCTTGAGCAGCCTGCCTATACGAAGCTGGGCACAGGGCATGATGGAGCACCACGGATCCATGCCCGCAGATATGCCCGGTCACGGCATGATGGCTCGGCAAGGCTTGATGCCGGTCGAAAAGATGCTGGCAGGTCAGGCACTGCAAGCTCTACCAGTGCTGAAAAACAGTAGTCAGAAAAAAGGGCTGTTTCAGGCGAAAATTACTGCGGCCGCCCACCAACGTGTGCTCGCCGATGGCAAAACCACCGAGCTTTGGCTATACAACGGCCAGGCTCCCGGCCCACTCATCGAGCTGTACGAAGGCGATCAAGTCGAAATCGAGTTTGAAAACCAGCTGGATCAAGCCACTACGATTCACTGGCACGGCTTGCCCGTACCCTCGGATCAGGACGGGAACCCACAGGACGCGGTCTTACCAGGACAAAGCCGCTACTACCGCTTTACTTTGCCCAAAGGTTGCGCCGGCACCTACTGGTATCACCCGCATCCGCATGGAAAAAGTGGTGAGCAAGTCGCGCATGGACTGGGCGGGACAATTATTGTTCGCTCTTCCAAAGACCCATTGAAGGACTATGCGGAACAACATTGGGCGATCAGCGATTTGCGGTTGGACATCAATGGCCATATACCGGCCAACACCGGCCCGGATTGGATGAATGGCAGGGAAGGGCAGTTCGTGCTGTTGAATGCTCAACGCCAGCCGCGCATCCAGACCAGCACAGCAGAACGTATTCGCATCTGGAACTCCTGCTCTGCCCGTTATTTAAGACTGCACATCCCCGGCGCCCAGCTGATTCAAGTTGGTACAGATGGTGGGTTGCTGGAACAGCCTTTGGCCGCCGCAGAGTCTATTTTGCTGGCACCGGCTGAACGGGTGGAGTTCTTTATCCAAGCGGGAAAAAACCTGGAAAGCAGCTTGCAAGCCCTGTATTACGACAGGCAAAAAATGATGATCAAGGAAAAACCCGAGACCTTGACGCTGGCAGGGCTGACAATCCGCCATCAGGAAATCGACCTGCCCGAGCAGCTACGGACAATTCCGGCGATTCCTGCTGCCGCCAGTACCGCAAAAGTGGTGTTCAGCGAAGTCATGCCCATGAACCACGACATGCCATCCGGGCACGGCTCTGGCATGGCGGCCTCGCCCGGAATGAACCATCAGGGCATGGGGGGCATGGACCAGGAAACCATGATGCCCGGCATGGCAGCCATGCGCTCCATGTTCCGCATCAACAATCAGGTCTACGACATGAACCGTATCGACCTGCGTTGCCCGACAGGGCAGTGGCAGTACTGGGATGTCATCAACGACTCCCATATGGATCATCCTTTCCATCTGCACGGAACGCAGTTTCAGGTTCTGGCACGTCAAACCGGCAACAGGTCCGTCCCGGAGCCATTCCGTGCCTGGCGAGATACCGTCAATCTGCGCCCCAACGAGACAGTCCGACTGGCATTCCGACAGGAATTGCCAGGCCTGCGCATGTTTCATTGCCACATTCTGGAGCATGAGGACCTGGGCATGATGGCGCAGCTAATGGTGGAATAAGGAGGCGGATTAAGGCTCGTCCGGCTTTCAAGCTGAAGTCTTGAAAACGTCCGCTCCGCAAGGCTGTGTGCCAGCGGGGCGGACAAAGCCGTCCTGCTTGAAAAAAACCCGGCGTCGCCTGCATTACAATACCGCTTTTGAATTTCTCATTTTCAGCGGAGCACGCGCCATGAGCCTGTTGGGCACCCCTTTATCGTCGTCGTCGGACAAAATCATGCTCTTGGGCTCGGGAGAGCTGGGCAAAGAAGTGCTGATTGCGCTGCAACGCCTAGGGGTAGAAACCATCGCGGTAGACCGCTACGACAACGCACCTGGCCAGCAAGTTGCCCATCATTCGCGCACTATTACCATGAGTGACGCCGAGCAACTGCGCGCCCTGATCGAACAAGAAAAGCCCACCCTGGTTGTGCCCGAGATTGAAGCTATTGCTACCGGCGTGCTGGAAGAGCTGGAAGCCCAAGGCAAGGTGCGCGTCATACCAACCGCCCGTGCTGCTCGGCTGACCATGGACCGCGAAGGCATTCGCCGTCTGGCTGCTGAAACACTGGGCGTTCCCACCAGCCCCTACCAATTTTGCGAATCGCTGGCAGAACTGCAAGCCGCTATCGACGATAAGATCGGCTACCCCTGCGTAGTCAAACCCTTGATGAGCAGCTCGGGCAAAGGTCAAAGCAAGATCAGCGGGCCTGATGACGTCGCCAAAGCCTGGGACTACGCCATGGCCGGTGGCCGCGTTAGCCAATGCCGCGTCATTGTGGAAGGCTTTATTGATTTCGACTACGAAATCACTTTGCTGACCGTCCGTGCCGTCGGTGCAGACGGCCAGATCGAAACCCAGTTCTGCGACCCCATTGGTCACAAGCAAGTAGATGGCGACTACGTAGAGAGCTGGCAGCCTCAGCCCATGAGCCCCAAAGCCCTGCAAAGCGCACGCGATATCGCCCAGGCGGTCACCCAGAACCTGGGTGGCCAAGGCTTGTTTGGCGTAGAGCTGTTTGTGAAGGGCGATGAGGTATGGTTCAGCGAAGTCAGCCCCCGCCCACACGACACGGGCATGGTCACCATGGCTACTCAATGGCAGTCCGAATTTGAGCTGCATGCACGCGCGATTCTGGGCCTGCCAGTTAATACGGCCTTGCGCATGCCCGGCGCCAGCGCCGTGATTTACGGTGGCGTAGATGCGAAAGACGTAGACTTTCTGAATGTGGCCCAAGCCCTGCGCATCCCGCAAACCGATATCCGTCTTTTCGGCAAACCCGAGAGCTTTGAAAAACGCCGCATGGGTGTTGCCCTGGCAGCAGACACTGACCTGGAAACGGCCCGCGCCAACGCTCGCCAAGCCGCTGCCACCGTCAAAGTCCAAGCCCGCTAAAACAAGGCGTTTTCCACCATGCCCGTCATCATCTTCCTGCTGTTCATAGGGATTATTGCGGCGCTGGTCTATGGTGGAATGCAGCTCTTTAACCTGGTCAGCGCCAGTGCTGGTGCCATCGCCGCTATCTTGAGCCTGTTGATAGCGGCGGCCATTCTGGTGGCTCCCTTTATGGTATGGCGACGCCGTTATCTGGCCATCCACGGTAAAAAACAACAAGGCCAGCGCATTGTAGAACTGGCTTTACCCGATGGCTCGATACGCCTGGATGCCTTGCAAAAGCGTGGTCAGATTCAAACCCGGCAGGGGGTACGTGCCTTTATTTTTGCGGATATTGAAGCAGTAGAGCCACAGGGCAGGGGGCTGACACTTATATTGCGTAATCCCACCCAACGGTGGGAGATTCAAACCAGCCACTTTGCTGAGGCCAAACGCTGGCACAAGATCCTGAACCTGGCTGCAAAACAGGATTTATAGGGCTAGCATCAGTCCTGCAGCACATAAAAAGCACCCGCAGGTGCTTTTTTGTTTGTTTTTTGTTTGGTTATTTTGGCAGGATAGCCAAGCGAATACATCAATAGCGGGCTGCCGTCCTTAGACTTGCTCACTAACTTGATCCGACAAGGCCGGCTCATTGAGGCTGATCATGTGCTCATCCAAAGACTCCAGCGTTTCCACAACGGTACGCAGCACCTGAATACGCGCCGCTTTTTTGTCCTTGCTAGGCACAATATGCCAAGGTGCCATGTGAGTATCAGTCTGGGCAAACATCTCCTGAGCCGCACGTTGATACGCCGTCCATTTCTCACGATTACGCCAATCCTCTTCCGTAATCTTGTAAGCCTTAAAGGGTGTTTCCTCGCGGGCCTTGAAGCGCTTTAGCTGCTCATCCTTATCAATATCCAGCCAAAACTTGATCACCGCCGTGCCGTTGGCCAACAATTGCGCCTCAAACTCATTGATTTCCTCGTAGGAACGATGCCAGGCAGCGCGGGAGATCAGCTTCTCCACTCGTTCCACCAGCACACGACCATACCAGGAGCGATCAAAAATGGAGATTTCTCCCAGACGCGGCAACTTGCGCCAGAAACGCCATAGATACGGACGTGCCCGTTCCACCGCGTTAGGAGCGGAAATAGGGAAGATATCGTACATCCGCACATCCAGGGCTTCAGTCAAACGGCGAATAGTGCCGCCTTTACCGGCCGCATCGCGTCCTTCAAAGACCAGTACCAAAGAATGTTTGCGGAATGCTTTGCTACGTACCGCGCAGGACAAACGGCCTTGCCAATGCAAAAGCTCGGCATCGTAATCCAACACAGGTTCCACGGGAGGAGGGGACTGCAAGCTGGCAGTCGGCACATTCAAACGAAACGGGAACGCATACGGCTCTTTAACTTGTCGCGGGACAATGGGTTTATCCAAAGCCTGCAACACGACTTTTGCCAAGGACACATCACGCAAGTTCTGATCTGCGCTGGGGATCACCACCCAGGGAGCGTAATTTCTGTGGGTCAGATTAATGGTTTGTGTAGCTGCATTGCGTAATTGCTTGAATTTCTTGTGAACCTTCAAGTCTGCCTTGCTAACACGCCAAGCTGTATTTGGGTCAGCCATCAAGGTCGTACAGCGGGTCAACTGAGCTTGAGCGGAGAGGTGGAACCATAGTTTCAACACCTGCACGCCTTGATAGGCCAGTTGCGCTTCAAAACGATTGATCAAATGGGTGTATAGGGCGATCTTGGTCGGATCCGGTTTCTTGCGGCCCAGCTCTGTCATCAAAGGGGCATACCAGGAACCAAACACCAAACCCGTCTGACCACGAACCGGCAGCCGATTCCAATAACGCCACATTAAAGGCCGCATGGCTTCCTCTTCATTTAGCGCACCAAAAGCCAAGGTGTGCACGTAGCGAGGATCCAACCAACTGTTCAAGGTATTGATTGCAGAGCCTTTCCCCACACCATCCATCCCGGCTACCACGATCAGCAAGGTTTGATCTGCTTTTTGCAGACGCTCGTACTGCTTTAGCAGCAGCGCTTCGCGCAGCGCGTCAATCTGCGTCTTGGCTACGTCATCACTCAAGCTGGGATCGCGTTCGGCAAACTGTAGTACATGGCCCATCGTGCTTCGCTCCGTTTCACATAGCTCGTCACTATAACCATGCAAGGGGAGACTTAACTACCTTGGGGAGGAAAATAATCTGCAGAAAAACAGTAGCCAGGACGAGCGTAGTAGCGATTCTTTAGAGGTAGATACAAAGCACTGCTATTTAGCGACTTTACATAATATACATTATGCGTTAATTATTAGCGAAATAAACAAGAGGTCTTTATTTGTCCCACACAGCAATCTCGCAGGACGTTCAACCAGCTTATCTTCAAGCAAAAAGGCACTCAATACAGTCGGAATCCCGCCACCTGCACCCACAAGGCCTACACCCAATCCTGGGCGATGCTCGCTTTCAGTTCCCTTATATCGGATTGATTACCCCTAGGGCTGGGCTCGATGTGTTCTGTTGCATGAGTGTAGCCACCACAAGCACGCCAAGCACAGCCGCTCAAGATCAACCCGCCACAGATACAGAGCGGTGTAGGACGACGGAACGAACGCAAGCCCTATCCCTGATCGCCCGAGCCCGCAGCCAGCACACTGGTTCTGGTCATCGTTGCTGGCGCCTGAGATGGCTTTACTGCACTACCAGCTCAACTCGTCTATTGCGCGCGCGCCCTTTTTCGTCTGCATTGCTTGCTACCGGAGAAAAAGATGCGACACCTTTAGCCAGCAAGTTTTCCGCCTTAACACCATATGAAGTATGTAAAGCCTGAACAACTGCCTGAGCTCTACTCTGCGACAAGGTCAGATTGGCATCAAGCGAACCTTGATTATCCGTATGGCCCACCACATATACTTTTAGGTCTGGATGGCTAGAGAGCAATTTAGCCATTTCTGATAAGGCCGTATCCGATTCTGGTTTTATCTCTGCTTTAGCGCTATCGAAGTAAATTCCTGGAACCGTGACATACCCTTGGCGTTCGAGTGATTGTTGCAACTCGTCCGCTTGTAGCACTTTAATTTGATCCAGTTCCAATTGGGCACCTTCTACGATTTCCTGATAGAGATAGGTCCTGTGATTGGACGTATCATCCACCACATGCAGAAAAACGTGGACCTCTCCTGCCTCATCACTACGACGGGTGAGCAAAACACGCTCACTTGAACTACCAAAGACCGCATCGCCAAATGCAGTAGGTCGAACGCGTCCTTCAAGGGAAATAAAGGGCATCATATCCGGACCACACGTCTCTGGGCCATGGCAGGCAAACAGCGTTTCAAACCCGCCTTGCTGCAGCGCTTTCTCGTAATTTCGCAGAACCTCCAATGCTGAATGCTCACCCGGAATCCGGTAAGCGATGCGAGTGACCTTACCCTCCAATTCAAGCAATTGCCCCGGTGCTTTCTTGTCCTTAATGATTCCCGCAGGCAACACGGCGGCATCGTAGTTTTTTCTCAAATAGTTGCGAATCTCTGCCCCTGGGAATCGACTCAAAAGCGGATGATCGCTAGAACCTTTGACGTCAGCGGCAAAAACAGCTGGCGTATCCACTATCAGCAACACCAGAAACACGAAAGATAAAATTGTCTTTAACATATATTTTAATTATAAAAATAAACCGCTATTTATTACTATTTACATTCTGATTTTTTTATTCTTGGTTTTTATTATCATTAATATTTTTTGTTGTTATAGGTTCCGCAATGCACGACGGACTTCTCCACATTTTGCGGGATTGGTGAGTTCAAAATCCGTCACCAAACGCGTCTTTGGATCGTAGGACATCGTTAGCTGACAGGGACGGAGTATGTCTCTGTCCTCATAAATAATACCTGTCGTCATTCCTGGTCGATCCAAGTTATGGTATGCGTAAGTATCTGCCTCCACGGTGACTCGTTGGTAGTAGGAAAGATTCCACTTATAGGCAGGCTCTCCATTCAAAACGGTTTCAACTTCCCCGCTACGACCGAAAGCATCACGATATTTTTCTATGCTCTCCCCCCTTACCATCGGTTTTTCTATGAGCTGAATACCTAACGCGGAGCCTATTTCAGCAGCACAGCCACCAAGACTTATCAGGGTTAAAAACGAAATAATTAATTTTATGATGTGTGTCATTTTATATAAAAAGATACAAATTGTATTAAACGATCCGCTCGGAATAATTCCAAAAGCCACGCGTTTTTAACACACATTCTGCAAGCTCAGGCTTAAAATTTTTCTCTTTTCCAGAGCACGCTCGATAAAAACAATTCAAAGAGAATTCGCACTCTTTTTCACTCATAGCCATGTTGCAAGACTATGACGGAACGCCTGGCTAAGCACTCAACGACTCAGCCCATATCCATTAAGCCTCCACATCGCCATAGTCGTTTTAATACGCAACTGTGTACGGCAAGCCCCTTCTTTTAAACGCAAGGTCAAAAGTATCTGGGTTGTTTGCCTTCTATTGGGAAGCGGACACCCACTGCATACGGCGTGTAGTGATTTGCTCGTAACTAGCAACGAACAATCCCACATGGAGGGAACGGTCTGCGCCCAGTACAGAGAGAAACAATGACTTCCGGTGCCCCAGCCGTTCTGAGTACACGTCAAATCCCGACAAGGAAAGCACCATAAGATTGAGGCGCAGACCCAAGCCGACAAGGGCAACCGCCCTGAGCCTTGCGTGCAAAGCGCAAGACCAGCCATGCGCGACATTTCTGGCGAATCTGAGCACGGCCGGAGCAACGCCATTCTATCGGGACCTGTACCCTGCTCCCGTCGATCCTGCTACGCAGACCGGCCCGCCAATAGTCGTTTTTTCAGCGCTATGTGATGTCGCGTTTGAGCCGCCGTAATCCTCACAAAGCCACTAACAGCCAATTATCGCCCCCCATGTGATCTGTGTTTTGCCACAGCCGCGTAATAAATCAGAGGCCTAATTAGTTTTGTTACAAGCCGACGCCGCCCGCTGCATGCCTTGTGTTCACACGGCCAAGCTTGATGGGTTCCTCATAGCGGTATTGGGGATCAGGTTTCCTTCCCAGTTAAACCAAAAATAAACGCCTGCAAACCAGAATGAAGCCTTTTGTTGCATCACTCGTACATTTACTAACGCAGAGTGCAGTCGGCAGGGATGGAAAACAAGATGGGAATGCAGACGGGGATCTCGAGACAGGGTCCCAACCGAATTGAACTCTATTGTTTGGGAACCTTTCGTTTATTGATCGACGGGCAGGACCGCAGTCACCTGTTAAGTTATGACAAGGTCAAGCTGCTGCTCGCTCTTTTGGTGCTGGCACAGGGCCAGGCAATAGCACGAGTCAAGCTGGCCGATATGCTCTGGCCCGAGAGCGACCCCGAGCAGGGGCGCGCTCGGGTGCGCCATGCCTTGTATGTGTTGCGTCAGGCATTGGCCCCCCTGTCCAAGGTGCTGCTCAGCTCCACGGCAAGCCTGACACTGGAGTCCGATACCGTCTGGAGTGACGTTCTGTACATAGGCAGTTCCACGGCGACCGAGCTGGACGAAGCGCGCAACAAACTAAGCCTGTACCAAGGTCCATTTCTGGAGGGCCTTAAATTGCCCGGTAGTGACAGTTTGATGAGCTGGCACAACAACTGGAATGCACGCCTGGACATCGAGCTGGCGCAATGCCGACACCATCTGATCAAGGCATTGATGGCCAGCGAACAGCAGCAGGCAGCCCTGGCGTATGCCAAAACCTGGGTCAATCTGTGGCCTGAGGATGAATCCTGCCACCGCTTACTTATCCGACTTTTGGTGCAGGACAATGATCATGACGCGGCCATGCTGGCCTATCAGCAATGTTGCGATGTGCTCCAGCAGCGTCTGGGTGTACAACCTGACGCACAGACGCGCGCTTTGCTAGGCACCGGTGTTAACGCAGCGCCCGCCTTACATGGGCCGTCCGATCCCGAAGGCTACCACTTTCGGGCCATGGCTACGGTAGCCATTGCCATTGGCTGGCGCCCCAACCCTGACAGCGGCGACGATTCCATGGAGACGGATTACGAAACCAGAACCTTTCTCCTGCGCGAAACGCATGAGCGGGTGGTGCGCTGTGCTCGCGAACACGGGGCCTGGATAGAACAGGAACATAACGCCACCTTGCTGGCGCATTTCGGCTACCCCGCCATCAATGAGCGTCCCGTGGCCCCTGCCCTGACCCTGGCGCGCACGCTGGCCGGTCTCAGCCGGCCAGCCCAAGTCAGTCTTGGCCTGGCCGTTCATGCTGATGTACTGCCCATTGATCCGACCACGCCCATCAACGCACACCATTTGCTCTGCCAATCCGTCATTTCCCTGGCCTGGCAAGCAGACAATGGGGCGGTCTTGCTCAGCAGTCAGGCGGCTGCACGCCTGTCGTCCTGGTCTCTGGAGGCCTTGCCATCAGGCAAAGAACCATCCTCATACCAGTTACGCCTGAGCGAAACCGCCACCGATACCGGCCGCATTCACGGACGGCTGCGCGAGTTCGATATTCTGCTTCAATACTGGAGCGGTCGTCTTAGCGCGGCGCCACGCATGCTGTTGCTGCATGGTCATACCGGAATGGGCAAGACCAAGCTGCTGCGTTCGCTGCAGGACTATGTGCGCAATGTGGAAGGTGCCGTCGTGGGGCTGCAGACCCAGGAAAATGATGTACGCAGCCCTTACGCGCCGGTACTGCGCTGGCTGCAAAAAGAGCTGCGATATGTCACACCGAATACCGCCGACACCCGTAACGGCGAGCAGGACACGCAGCTACATCAACGATTGATGGCCCAGTACGACCTGAGCGTTGCGCAGGCCGATATTCTGCATCAGACCTTGATTGAACCGTCCACACTCGGCCAGAGCGTAGTGCGTGAACAAACGCAACACGTCTTGCTGGCCCTGTTGCACGCGCTTTGTCGGAACCAGACCTTGTTGCTGACCTGGGAGGACTTGCACTGGTGTGATGCCGCCAGCCTACAATTGTTGCAGCGTCTGCTGGCAGGCGAGGAGCGGCTGCGCATCGTGGCCACCTCTCGCCAGGCCTTGCCCGAGTCCTGGCCTGTCCTGCCCTTGCGGATTGGCGCACTCGCCCACCAGGACATGAATGAACTGATCAGTCAGCGCAGCCGCTCGATCAAGCTGCCTCGCGATATTCGCACGCACATCATCGAGCACAGTGAAGGCAGCCCCATGCTGGCACGCGAACTGCTGCACTTATATCAGCTCGGTCAGGACCTGACCCTGGTGCCGCGCTTGCTGGACCAGTGCGCCGCCCATTTGCGCCGCCTGACGCCGCTCCAACGCGAACTGGCCTACTTGGCAGCCCTGCTGCCCGATATTGACGAGCGCCTTGCCAGCCGTTTGCTGGAGCAACCCCAATCGACCATCCGTACCGCTTTGCAGATCCTGGAGCAGCATGAATGGTTGATGTCCACCGAGCAATCCCGCTGGCGCTGCCCCGATATACTGGGCAACTGTCTGCGCCAGCTCATTATCCGTCCCGAGCGCGAACGACTCGGACGACGGCTGGCCGAGCATATGGTCGAGCATAATCACGCGCCATCGGCTATTGCCACCCTATTGGGGCAAGTTCGCTACCAGGATACGGTCCAGTGGTGGCAACGCGCCATCGAGCACGCACTCGAACACGGCCAGTTACAGGAAGCCGAGCGCTACCTGTCACAGGCTTTACGCAGCCGGCGCTTCATCGCCGATCCCACCGTGCATTCACAAACCAGTTTTGCACTGCACCTGACTAAAGCCTCCTTAAGCACCGCGGCCACGGGCCCGGGCTCTCCCCGTTCGGTAGAAGCCTTCGAGCAGGTCAACGAGCTGAGGGACCCTGAAGAGCCCCTGACCTTGCTGGCCAGCCTGTGGGGCGAATGGTTGACCCGCCACAATCGCGGACAATTGGACGGCTCCTTGCCGATTGCCGAAAAAGTACTGCGCTTGTCTCAGGATCAACTCAACGAGGCTTGGCAAGGCTGGGCCTGGTACGCATTGGCCCAGCATCGCCTGTGGCGGGGCGATCCGGTACAGGCAGAAACGTTGCTGGTGCGGGCCCTGCCGTTGATCGGCATGTCGGCCGAACCCCAGGATGCCCAGGCCCTGCCATCCCAGAAGCCCTCGCAGGCGCTGGCCTATGCCTCGTTGGGATTGTGTCAGGCCTTACAAGGCCATTTTTCCACTGGTTTGCAAAATGCCCGCCACGCCATCACCCTGGCCAGCTACCACCATCATCCTTTGGCGGGCGCCATTGCCTCCCGGCTACATCTGATGCGTATTTACTACCTGGCCGGAAATCTGCAGGAAATGACTCAGGAGAGTTTGGCGTTGACTGGAACGCAGTCACCGGCCAAGCCCGATACGGTCTGGATTGCACTGGCGCAGATGCATCAATTACTACCCGCTGTGCTACAGACCCGCAACGCGGACCTGATTGAGCCCATGCAGGCCGCGATCGAACGTATACGCATGGATATGCCTGTTGCTGTGGAAGGACAACTGTGCATGCTGGCTCGCGCCCTGCTTAGCCTGGCGCGCGACGACGCCGCGTTTGCCGTATTGGCCGAAGCCGAACAGATCAGCGAACAACACGGTTCCGTGCTGATGCTTCCAGAAATACAGTGTCTGCGCGGCGATATCTGGCTACAGCGCCAATGCCCGGACCTGGCCAGCCAACACTGGCAGCAGGCCCGGGAAAGCATGGACCAGCATGGGCTGCTGGCCTACCAGCACTGGCTTAACGATCGCCAGGCACTAATTCCGGGTTGACCCGCAAGGCCTGGGCAATCTGCCCGGCCACGATGCGGGCTTGTTCGCGGCTGTCATAAACCGGGCTTTGCACCCGGTACAGATCTTTGCGTCCCGGACGAGGCAAGGGAATCTGCACGGCGTCAATCCCCAGCGCATCCAATTGCTCCACGGCAGCGCGGGGATCGGCAAACACCCCCACCTGAACACGCCAGCCCTGCTGCGACCGCTCCTGAGCCGGCGTCGCTAATGAGGCCGCCACTTGCTCGGGCGCAGGTTTGGCGGCCCGTTTTGAAGCGGGCTGAACAGCCTGCTTTTGCGGTGCCGGTGCAGTCGGGGCCGAATCGGGCGGCAATGGTCCCTCCTCCTGAAACACCGTTACTGGCGAACGCCAGCACTGGGTCACAATGCGCTCGGGCACCAGATCCTGCGTCCAGCTCGGTTGCGCCATCGGACTGCTCACGCCGGACTGCGCCTCGCGCAGGGTCAGCAATTGCTCGTTGATCTGAGCCTGTCGGGCCTGAATGCGATGCAACTGGTTCACGTTATCCACCAGATTACGTTGCCCCTGCAAACGCCAGTTCAAGACCAGCCACTGTACGCCGGCATCGATCAGACGCTCTTCTTGCTGCGGGAAGTCGCTGGCCTGGAAACGGTGCTCACCACTGCTGAACTCGTGCAAAAAGTCGATAAAGCCTTCTGCGCCCGGATAGACCCGCTCCAGCACAAAGCCTGGAAACTGAATCTGCAGCACTGCATCACCACACTGCCCCTGTGCCCATGCAAAGGTAGCCCTGGAGGGGAAGTTGAAGTTATCCAGCCGCGTCACACCGCTGGCACATTGCAAACTCAGGCGGGTGCGTTGAGGCAATTGACGCGCCCCGGTGTTGAGCAGCGGCGGCTCGGCATCGATCACAACGGCCGCGGCCAAGGACTGAACCGCTTTGGCCTGTTTATCCAGCTCAGCCAGCTCCTGCTGCAAGGTTTCGATCTGGCTACCGCGCACACGCGCCGCCTGTTCATCGTGCAGGCGCGTTTCGGCATGCGCCACCTGCCGCGCCTGAACGGCGTTCGCGTAGGCATAGAACTGCCCACTAAGCGGCATGCTCTGCCCCAGCGCACTGCGCGGTCCGTAACTTTGCGCATCACGGCTCACAAAGTAGCGCAAATCACCCTGCAAGAACTGAGGCACGGTGCCACGATCACCGTACAACAGTTCATAGGCCAGGACGGGACTGCGCACACCCTGTACCACACTCAAGACCGAAGCGGCCCATTGATCCTGCAAACCGCAGGCGGTGCGCCGGGCGGTGTAATCCAGCACCAAGGCCAGCGGACCACGCATCAGAGTCCACACGGCATCCTCACGGGCTGTATCGCGCTGCAACTGGGTGCGCAAGTCATCCAGACTGTGTTGGGCATCGTGCAGCAACGACTCTTGCACTTGCGGGTCCTGTCCAAACCCCCAGGTCTGGCGTGCCAGTTCCTGCGCGCTGCCCGGCCCCTGCAACAAGCGCTTGATCGCATCGGCAAGTTGAGTCTGATAGGCACGCAACGGCGCAATGCCCGCCAGACTGGCGCTGACGCCCTGCACGCTTTGTGTCAACGACTCCCCCTGCTGCACCGAGCGCAGCCCCACATGCCCCAGTGCATTGACGCGTTGAGCCTGATCCAGCCAGCCTGCCAGACCCTCCTGGGCGGGGGCCTGACGGGCGGCCAGACGCAGTTGCTGCAACGTCAGCATGCTAGCCACCCAAGCCGGGCGTTCTCCGGCAGGCACCTGCTGAAACAGCCCATCAACCGCTTCAAAAAGACGGGCATAGGGATCAGCCACTGAAAACAGACTGCTGATGGCGCCATCCCAATCCGATTCGGTCTGCAAATAAAAACGGGCATCGTTAAAGCGCACAATGAAGCGATACCAGGCGTCGTAGGACAGTTGCCGGAAACCCTGTTCCAGCACATCACTTTGCCCCATCCAGAAACTGCGCTCACCCGAGGCTTCGGCCAGCTCCTGGACAAAACCCGAGATCGCTGCCGTACCGGTCTGCGTCAAACCGGCAGCGATCACAGGCGCCCTAGCATCGGGCCGGACACTCCAGAAATCCGCCAGCGTAATCGGGCGGATGCTGTTTTGAAAATCCGCCCAGGCCAGCAACCAGGAGGGCGAGCGAGCACGCAAGCCCAACTGGCGCAGCGCAGCCTGCAACGCATCCAGCTCCCCTTGCAGTTGAACCCGCTCGGGGGACCAGCGCAGATAATCCACATATTGTTGACCAAGCAGCACACCCGTCTGCAGACCGACTTGCCGGGAGGCCGAGTCGCCATACAAGGTCGCCAGCTCCATGCCCGGCAAAGGCCGACCTTCAAGCGGGCTGCCGCGTAACTGGCCGGCCACCAGATTGATGCGACGCACCAAATACTGACTCCAGGCAGCCACTTCTGTCTCGCTGCCGCTACGACTGACGCGTGGCAGATCCTGCACAATCAATGGGTCCAGAAACGCCTGCAGGATTTCGCGCCGGAACGCATCCACAAAACGTTGCTGGTAAAACTGCTGTACCTGGCGCACATGGCCCTGAAACGGCAACCAGGCCTGGATGCCGTGATTGGCGCTGTCCAGCCTGCCAATGGCACTGCGCCAGATATTGAGCGACTGCACATCTTCGTCCAGCGCACCCTTTTGCATGCGTGTTTCGAGCTGCTGCAACGGTTGGGCCGCAAAGGCTTGCAAACTCGAGCGGGCACGTTCACTGGAGTAAAACAAGCCGCCTGCCAGCGCACCACACAAGAGCAGCCAGGCCAGAACCAGAGAATGACGCAACACACGGCGCCAGGGCGACCAGCGGTCGAAGACTTGCCAGCCATACCGGCAAGACGGCAGGATGCGATCGAGCACGTCGCGGGCAAAGGCAATGCCTTCACGAGTTTGATGCGGAGTGCGCACCTGCCAGTACAGGCCACGCAATAAAGGGGTGGCCGAATACGGCGTGGCCTCGAAAGCCGGGGCCAGCAAGTCTTGCAGGATGGCTTGTTGTGCCGCGATACGTTCGGGCAATTCAAACACCGGCGCAGGCTGCACTCCATGCTGACCGAGTACAATCCGCAATTGCGCCATTCGTCGCCCCACGGACTCGAACGCCTGCGCCAGAAACTGCAGCGAGCCCTGCTCGGCCCCTTGTCCGCCCACCATATAGCCCAGCGCCTGATCGTAGACCTCGGGCGGCAATTGCTGCAGCCAGGCAGACAGACCGGGAACCTTCTCGCCCCCTTGCAACATCAGCCAGACAGGAATGCGCGCCTGAAAAACACGCGCCAAGGCATCATGGCGAGCCCGCATCTGCTTGCCCGCCGCCTGCAACTGTTCCTGATTGGCCTGCAATAGCCAGGACAAGTCGATATTGAAAACCAAGCCGTTAAGCGGCTCGCGTCGGCGCGTGCGCATCAGTTGGTGCAACAGACGCGACCATGCCGCTTCTTGGGCCGTGTGCTCATCCGCGCCGAGCACCGGCCCAGCCCACACCATGACACTGGCTTTCATGAAAAACCAGCCCACGCCCTGATCCAGGCCTGGCCCCGCTGCGGGCAGCGATTGCACCGCGAGCCGGGCATAATCGTCCTGAGTCTGGCAAGGTCCAACATCCAGGCTCAGCATCCAGGGCAAGGCATACAACGATGAACGCCGTCCCCCCAGTCGTGCCTGACGCAGCACCTGCAAGCCGGCTCCCCATTGGGCGTCAAACGCGGCATGCTGGCTGCCCACCACACGCGGCATGTCGCGCGCCAGACGCCGGCGCAAACGCCACGCCAGCCAGCGCCGACGCAGCCCCGCGGCCAGCCAGATCAGCAATAGTGCGACCAGCACCAGCGTTGGCAAGGCCCACAGCGGCCAGCCCTTGTGCATCACATACAACCAGGCCAGCCCCGTTAGCACGAGCAGCAGCGCCAAGAAGCCCAGCACACGCAAACTTCGTTTCAACATATCAATGGTCCATCAACAAAGCGCTGGCCAGATTGGCCAGTGAGTGATCCAGATACAGATACAGCACCAGCACCAGCAGCAAGGGTGCCAGCAGCAGCGTCACCGTGTATCCACTGGGCCGCCCCGTCAATCGCCCGGCTGGCCGCGGGGGCGTGGCCTGTCCGGTACCCGACTGCGGAAACAGCGCCTGTCCCGCCGCAAAACCCGGCATGCCCTGCTCATGACGTATCTGCTCGAGCAACTGCACTCGCCAGGACTCAAACTCACCGGGCGCGCGCGCCGCATATTCACCCTGGAATCCGGCAACCAGCACCAGGCCGTACACCTCACGCACCTGCGTGGCATTCTCGGGCAGAGCCTGCAGCCGTTGATAAAACTCGCTGCCAGCGCGCGTGGTGGCAAAGTAATGACGCTGCAACGGCGTCAAACGCCAGTGTCCGGCTCCGGGCCAGGGACTGGTCATGGCCGCCTCGTCAATCCAGGCCACAATGGCAAACAGGGCGGCGCCGACCTCGGCCTGTTCATAGCCGCGCTCACGGGCGCGCGCGCAGGCCTGATCCAGCGCCTCGATCAACGCCGCACCGCTTTGGGCTGAATCGGCTTCCTGAGAAAAGTGAGTACGCGCCTGACGCATGACCGTCAAAAAGAAAGAAGCCAGGCTACTGTCCTGTATCACGGGCATCGCGCTCACCATTTGCTGACAATCAGTTCAATCTGCAGGTTCTCGGGCGCGCCCAGCGCAACCAAGGACACTGCGCGTGTCTGCTCCAGTGCCGCCCAGCCCGGCGACATGGGATCGATGTAGCAGTACAAGGCTCCCGGACGACGAGGAATGCCGCGTGGCGGTTCGGCCAGTTTGAGCAGCTCGACCCCTCCCAGCGAATGGGTCACCATCAATTCAACCTGATCGGGAGCACACAGCTTGAAGTCGCCCGCCAGCGATTGCAAACGCTCTTGCTGCTCGACTCCGGCATAGGCCACCAGGTGATAGCGTTGCCGAGCGGCAAAAAACGCGTCCGGCAGCTCAGCCTCGTACAAGCCTGCGCTGGCGCCAACAGGCTGCAAACGGATCAGCAATTCAGGAGCCGCAACAATTTCATTGAGCAAGGCGCTGATCAGGGTGCTCATGGCGTGAAACCCCGCTGCCAGATCTTCGTGCTGATACGGCGGGGCCAGCACCTTGCCGTCCCGGGTCTCGCCCATCATGTCGTAGCGTTCCGAGAACGTGGACAGCTCGCCGACCAACTGCCGCAACAAGCCGTAGACCTGCCAGGGATGCGTCTGCGGGGCCTCCAGCACATGATTGAGCATGGGGCCATAACGATTGAGCACCTGCAAAGCCACCAGCAAGCTCAGGTGGTTACCGTCCAGATCCTCCGTCCTGCCCAAGCCGCCAGGTTTAAAGACTTCCAGCTGCCGTGCGCGTCCGGTCAGCTCGTCGCGGATGCGTCGTATCGTCTCGATCAGCCAGGGACTGGCCGACAAATTCAGGCTGGGGGGGATGTACTGGCGCTGCAAGCGCGCCTGATCCCCGTCCTGCTCCAGCCGCGCCACAGCCAGCAGTTCATAGTGACCCAGCTGAGGCAATTCCTCGTCCCAGAACACGCGCAAGACGTAATTCATCAAGTCCAGTTGCCCCTCAGGGCCCTGCGCGTAATCATCCGCCACCGTGACCGGATCGGCAGCCGCCACCATGCGCGTGCTCACCGTCTGAGCCTGGCCCGGATCGTCAACCACACTCACATTGGCCTGGCCAGGCATCATGCGCCGCAGTCCAAGGTACACCGTACGGCCAGTGGCCAGATCCGCCAGTTCAAAACCGCGCGACTCAATCACGGCATTGCCGGGATACTGAATGAAACTGCCGTCGCGCAGCCGCGCTGTTAAGGCCAGCACCCTGAAATCCAGCGTCTGCAATGCCGCCTCGTCCAACTCCAGTTGCAGCACACCCCATGGGTACGGCTGAGTCTGGGCCATGAATAAAGCCAGACGCTGGTAGAACAGATTGTCGTTATGCTGGAAATGCTGGGGCTGCAAAAACAGACCCTGGTGCCAGAAGATCGGTTGCAAAGGATGAACGCTCATGAAATCTCTATGGGTGTTGGTGACCGACGGGCCAGGGGCCCGCTGCCGGCAAGGTGGCCGGGGGCGGAATGACAGTATCAGTCTGACTCTCGATGATGGCTTGCGGGCCCAGCCGCAGACGAATGCGCAACGGCTCGGGCCGGGCCTCGTACTCACGGAACATCAGGCCATGGCTGTCAAGCTTGGCGCCAAACTGATAAAGACGGGTGCTGCGGGCGGGGTCCAGGTGCTGATAGCCCAGCGCGACGGCGACGTAACGGGCCTTGTCCATGCGTGCCAGCCGGATGCGCCGCTTGACGCCCGGCTCGATAAAAATACGATCCAGACTGAGCAAACCCGTCGGCGCGCTATCGGCCATCAACAGACTGGAGAGCTGATCGGGCCTGCTTGAATACGGCTCAAACACTGAGGGTTCGACCATCTGCGCCACCACCATCAGCACCGTATGCGCCTGCCCTCCCCAGGTGTTCAACTGTGGGTCGGCATTGACCTCCAGCACCAGCGCATCACGCTCGTACTCCCACTGCAGATCCTTCAAGGCCTCGTCCTTGGACTTGGTCTTGAACATGCCGCAGCCGGTCAACACCAGTGCGGCCAGCAAGACCAGCGCGGCGCGGCGACCCATACGAACACTATGACTGTGCCTCATCCTCAGCTCCCCACCATCACCGTACTTTGACTAGGGCTGATCACCGTCCCGACCGAATTGACCGGCATGCCGTTGTGGCCCGTCATGCAGCCCATCCGCACAGCCGGTTTGCCACCCACCATCACCGTCATGCTGCCGTTCATGAACTGCACTTCACCTTTGATTCGATTGCTGGCTACGCCGCCGACGGTGCCAACCTCATCACCGCTGCTCATCATGATTTTGCTGGCCTGATTCAAAGCCGGCATATTGACCACCAGCACATTGCGCACCAAGCCCGAGGGCTGGGCCATCTGCGTCGTCGCCAGATTGGGAAAAGGCGTAGGCACGGGACCGGCCGGAGTCGGCACCTTGCACACATCGGGAATTGCATTGGCCTGCGCCCCGCCATTGTTGAGCATGAACATAAATAAAAATCTCCTTGGCAATACCGGGCCTAGCCCAGATGCACCTGCTGGCCGTCCACGACCACACGTTGGGCGCCACGCAGCTCAGCGCTGCGGGCCCGCACACGCCAATCCCGCTCGATGACCAGCCGCTGAGAGGCAGCCGCATAGTCATCGTGTCCCGCCACACGCGTAACGCGCTGACCAGCATGTAGCTGGCTCTGGCCATCGACCTGCTGACGCTGGCCGCTATACTCCTGCCGCTGTGCAAAATAGCTGTGCAGGGACTGTCCGGCCAGATGCACGTTCCGGGCCTGTAACAGATACTGTTCCGCCTGTAGCGCCACATCCGCCCCTTGCAGCACTACGGCCTGCGCCGCTTGCAAATGCAAACCGCCACCAGCCTGGACACGGACGCTGCCAGCACTGCGCACCACGGTATCAGCGGGCAGCTGCAGCTGCGCCGTCTGACCGGAGCGCTCCAACACCGCCAGAATGTAGGCCTGCCGCCCATCGAACGTCAGCAAGACCAGATCGCCTACTTGTGGCTGCAACAGGCAGGAGGCTGCCAGCGGCGCAAAGCAACAGCCCATCGTGCCAAGCACGCCCCAGCGCTGGCCGGCCTGGACATAGACTTTGGCCGGCACGGTTTGCCACTGAGCGATCTGCGAGGGCTCCTGCGCGATGGACGGCTGCTCAGAACTTGAACTCAGACAAGACATCTGCATCTCCTTTTTATAGAGCCGACAAAGTCCAGCGCGCGTCGGCACACCAGCGCTCGGCCTGCAGGCGTGGGATATCGTCACCCTGCAGGTCTTGCTTGTCACAGCCATCCCAGCACACCTGATGCAGATCGGCTCCGTGTACGCGCATGCCTTTGGCCTGCGCGCTGCTCAGATCAGCCCCTTGCAAACGCGCATAGCTCACATCGGCATATTCCAGACAGGCGCCCGACAGGCAGAGCCCCTGCGCATGCGTATGCCCCAGTCTGGCCTGTGCCAGATGAGCTCCGCGCGCACTGGCCTGCGGCAAGCGTGCATAATTGAATATGGCCCCCTCCAGACGGGCCCCGTCCAGGCAGGCTCCATCCAGCGTGCTGTAAGCCAGCGACAGAAACGGAGCCACAATCTGCGACAGGTCGGCTCGCTCCAGATCACAATGCTCAAACGCACATTGTTCGAAACGGCCTTGTGCCAGATGCGCGTGCGCCAGACTGGTGCGACGCACCTGAACCTGAAACCACTGCGCGGCCACCGCCTGCAAGCCAGCCGCCTCACAATCCATCCATAAGGCCGGCCCGATTTGCTCGGGCAGGCGCAAGCCCCTCAGATCGCAGTGTTGCCAGGTCACGCCGTGCATGAGTGCCTGACTAGCCTGCACCTGGCTCAAATTGCACTGCAGCCACCAGCCATCGTCCAAAGAGGCCGCGCTCAAATCCGCGCCGCTGAAATCGCAGCGCTCAAAGTGCGCCCGGCTCAGTGCGGCCCCGCTCAAGCGCGCCCCCTGGAACTGGCAGTCGACCAGCACCGCATCCGATAAATCACAGGCGCTCAGATCGGCACCGCGCAGGTTCAATCCGTCCGCCCGCAAACCGTCGAATTTCAAACCACTATATTGACCGCCGGACAAATCCAGATCTCGAATTGGGCCCTGTTCGATCAGGGCCAGCAACTGCTCTGCACTCAAACTCATCGTGATTTACCTCCTTGTGTGTGTCGGGCCCAGTCAGGCAAATGGCCTAGCAGCGCCCCTTCCAAGTCCACGCTACGCACTGTGGCACTGCCCAGTTGCGCTCCATACAGATTGGCTCCACGCCAATCGGTTTGGTCAATCAAGGCGTAATCAAACGCCGCATCCAGAAAATTGGCGCCGGGCCAGCGCGCTCCTGTCCAATTCACTTCTTTGAAAATGCTTCGTGCAGCTTGCACCTGCCAGCCCGTCGCAGCGCGTAAATCGCAGATCTGTAAAAAAGCATCGCTCAGATCAGCCTGGTCGAAGCGGCTGCCGCGCAAGTCACTGTCCTGCAAACTGGCCCCCCGCATATCGGCAGACCGCATATCGGCCTCACGCAAGATGCAGCCACTGTCCAAGCGCACATCGGCCATCTGCGCGCCCACCCAGTCCACATCGTGGCCCTGCGCGCCGGAAAAAGTGGCGCCCCGTAATACCGCTTGCGAGAAACACGCCCGATCCAGCGTGCATTGCGACAGATCAGCGCCATCCAACTGTGCGGCATGCCAATTACTGCCTGCCAGACGGCAACTCGTCATTCCCAGGCGCTCGGCCTGTGCCTGGGCAAAGCCGCCACCTTCCAGCGAACAGTTTTCCCATTGCCCAGCAGCCAGTCGGGCCGCGCTCAGAACAACGCCCTGCAAATCACAGTTCTGTAAACGAGCACCGGTCAGATTCAATGCATCGATCCTTTTGCCCGCCAGAATGCATGCTTCCAACACGGCGCCGCTCAGATCGGCCCCGTCGAGCTCCACACCCCGCAGATCCAGCCCCATCAGATGACACCCGCGCAGGCTATGGCCCGCCTGTCGGTGGGCATGAAATTGCTCCAGCGTGTCGATAAACTGCTGCGGTGCTCCTTGAGCAGCCAACCCAGCCTGCAACACGGCCAGCTCGGCAGCCAGACTGTCCAGACGCTGATCCATTTCGGCCAACTCAGCGTGCAGGCTGGTCCCTTGCTCCTCCAAGGCATCAAAGGCGGAAGGCGGCACATCGGCCCAACCGGCCTTGGCAGCCTGTATCTCGGCCAGCATGTCCACCGGTCCGGAGGTCGAGGGGGCGCGAGGTAATTGCGCCAGCGCCAGCAAGGGCTTTTCATCCAGCTCCAGACGCGTGGCCACGTCCTTGACCTGCGCCAGCAACTGGTCCTGTCCCTGCTGCAAGGCGTGTTCGATGCTTTGCAGCGGATCGCTATCCTCGGCCTTTTCGCTCAGAACCAGAGCGGCCAAAGGCGCAATGCGCGGCAAGGAAACCGGGCTATACGGAGCCAGACGTTCTTCCATATCCGCAATCCAGGCATTGCCCTGCGCTCGACCTTGCTCCAGGCTGTCCTGCAACTGGGCCAGGATCTGCGGGTCCGCCTGCGACGCGTCGGCCATCTGCGGCAGGTCGCTCAACGGCTCCATCTCTTTGTCCTGCGGTGTTTCGTGCGCCATACCCTGCGCACCAGCGGCTGCATGCAGCGCTGTCCAACGTGCCTGCAGATCAGGCAGGCTGCCAGCCGGCTCGTGCGCGTACTCGGTAAAGACTGCCGCAGCGGCAACATCGGCCGCATCGGCACGCTGGACCGGGATGCTGGCCCGATACAGCATCAGGACACGTTCATCTTGAGGAAACAGCCACACCGTATCCAGATCAAGGACCGCCTCCTCAATCCGTTCACTCCCTTTTCTGCGCAGCAGCAAACGGGGGCGCAGGCCTGGCAGGCGGCCCGACACTTCCGGTCGTTGCGGATGCATCCCCTGCACACGCCAGGACTCCGTGCCTTGCCAGTAACCATCCCGTACCTGATCCTGAGGAAAAGCATCGAACAATCGCGGATCAGTATCATCAGGCAGCCAGGGAAAGCGCTCTTTCTCCCAGCGTTCATCCACCGTCCCCACCCAACGCATGCGTGAGCCAGCGCCAGCGGGCAGACGCGTCAATATCGCCGGCCCCCATCGGTCAGCCGGCGAAAGCACCGGCGTATCCGGATGTTCGGTATGAGGCAGCAAGACACCCTGCGCCTGCTCCGGGTCTTTCAACCACCCGCAACCGTATGGGTTTTCGTTGTAGCCTGCGCCACCATACGCCTGGCGCAAGGTCAAGGGCAGCGACTGAAACGGCTCGGCAGCACTGGCACGCCAACCTGCCAGCGTGTGTTGCCAGCGACGCGTGCCATGCACATGGAGGGTTTTTTGCAAGTGGCCCAATTGGACCTGGACCGCCATGGCCGTCGTGTGCTGCCCAGGGGGCGCCCAGGCCTGTCCCGCTACGCCATAACTGCCCCGTGTCTTTTTCAAACCCGCATCAAAGGCCTCATCCGGAAAATGCGCCAGCAACCACGGCCAGGCCTGGGCTTCGGGCAGGCATCCGCCCGCTTGCCAGACATAGCCCAAGGTCACCACCCAGCGCGCTTGCCCTGCCTGGGCATGGTAGGCCTGCATCAGCAGCACATCATCGGGTTTGTCGATATCCATAGGGGCAATGTTCCTAATTGAGCTTCACAATGCCGTTGGCCTTGATATTGACCGAGGCCGTGCCATTGATGCGTACGTTCTGGCCGGCCACATCAATCATGGGAGCCTTCATGTAAACCACCGTGTCTTTCACCTTGAGCTGCCCCGTCATGGACATGGATTCCAGAATCACACCGGCATTACCCGCTTTAATCACGACCTGAGCCTTGCTGATCTTGATCTTGGAGATCAGGACTTCCCAGGACAGCAAAGACGTGGGCGCTCCAGTTACGGTGGCATTGCCAGCGACCAGCGTATCGATTCCTCCGGTTCCCACGACATACTTGATTGTGCGGCTGGTCAGCGAGTAGGCATTGGCCACCGTAATGGACTGCTTGCCATAGGTGCCCTCCATATCCACCACCTTGGTGCTTTGACTGCGCACCACCCGTTTCTCGGCCCCCAGGATGATCTTCTTCTCATCGCCTTTGGTAATGCGGCTCTGATCGCTCAACTCGACTTTGGTGTAGTCGCGCAGATCCAGCTCCTTGGAGCCGCTATACTTGATCCCCACGCTATAGCCCACGGTAATGCTGCTTTTGAGCGAGGCTGAGGCACTGACTTCCGCGCCCAGCGACGTGGATATCTTGATGGGATTGACATTCAGCAGCGAAATATCCAGCACCTTTTCCGGTGCCTTGAGGTAGGACAGATCAACCCAGCCATCGGTCCCTTCCTTGACCTTCTTGGCCGATTGATTGATCTCATCCATCAGTTCTTTGAACTTTTCGCTGGACGTTTTTTCCTTCTTTGCCTCCGTCGTATCCTTCTTGTCTCCGGTATCCTCGCCCGCTGCCTCCCCTTCTTTTTTGGGTTCCTCAGATACGGACTTGCCTTGCTCGAGCCTGTCCAAAGCGCTATCTAGTTTGGCCAGCAGGGCTTGCAACTGCTTTAAGGCCCCATCCAGATCAGGCTGCCCGCCTGCCGTGGCCTGCGCATTCTTTTGCAGTTGGGCCAACATCTGCGCCAACAGCGCCCGTTTGGCCTCCAGGGCTTTCATCTGCACGGGCGCGGTGGCCGTCGGCAAGCTGGCCTCCTCTTCCAGAAAGTCGGCCATGGCCTGATTCTGTGCCTGCTTCAGGCGTTCGCGCGGTTCGGGATCGGTATCAACATTGCCCTTGTTGCCCACTTCCAGGTGGTAAACACCAGGCACTTGTTGAATGAACGAGCGTCCCAGCAGGCCCATATGCCCCTGTGTACTCAGACGCACGCCCGAGCGATGGGGGCTGGCCGGGTCCGCGCCCAGATGGAAAGTGCTCCCCAGCGTAGGCGAGGACAAACGCGTATGCTGGGCGCCCAGTCTGTCCTCGAACTCCAGAGCATTCTGACCGGCCGTGCGCAAGCCCGGCTGAGTCGCCGTATCCTGATTGCGAATGCTAGGATTTTCTTCGTTTGGAATGGCCGAAACAATCACCGGCCGGTCCGGGTCGCCGCCCAGAAACGACACCAGCACCTCCGTTCCCTTGAGCAAAGGAAAATTCATGCCATGCTGGCTGCCCGCATACGGCGTGGCCATGCGCACCCAGGCGGAGTTGCCACCATCGGGGCGATTCGCATCGACAGGGGCAAACAAAAAGCGTATGCGGTAACAACCGTGCTCGTTGATCTGGGCATATTCGCCCTGGCCTTCGGCCACGACTATCGCGCTCAAGAAGCCAACCACACGGGGCTTGGGAGTGACGCGCGCCGGGCGAAATTGACGCACCTCGGGCAGCACCGTCAAGGAAGCCTGATAAAAAACCTGCTCATGCCCCGCCGCACCACTTTGGCGCGGCAAGGGCTGGCGCCCCTCGTGGCGCAGCGCAATCACAAAGTAGCGCTGGTTGAAATCGTGGCGGAAATGCTCATGCAACTGCACGGGATAACCGGCCCGTACTCCCGGCGCCAAAGCCACACCCTGAAAACGACTACGCTGGCAGGCAATTTCTTCGGCACGCAAGCTCGCCATGCGCTCGCCATCGTCCTGCTTGCTGAAGTGGGCCCCATAGATCTCCACACTTCCCACGCCATCGAACCTGTCTTGTGGCGGCTGCCCCTGCGGGTCGATAGCCGCTTTCATGGTCAGATTCAATGAAGGCTGGCTAACCGAGAAATCCCGCAGCACCACCGAGCGCGGCGACACACTCAGCGCATGATCGAAACGCGAAACCCCAATCCGATTCTGTTCACCGCTCAAGGCACCGGCCGGTCGCCAATACAGGGGGACAGCCTGCCGAGGCTGGTCCGTGCGCTCATGACCAAACACCAGAATTTCATGGTCTGCGCCCTGTTCGAACCAGTAATAGACGCCCTCGTGCTCCAGTCGCCGCGAGAGAAAGTCCAGGCTGCTCTCCTCGAACTGACAAATAAACGCAGTGCGCGTCGCCATCAACAGGTCGGAGGACAAACGCAGGCAATACTGCGCGCCGGCATCCTGGGCTGGCTCGCCTTGCCGGCTCAGGCCGCACTGCGCCAGTACCATGCGAATGATGGTGCCCAGATCAGGTTTACCGCCTGCCTGTGCATCGGCTTCCATATAGACCCGCGACAGGCGAAACATGCGCAGCAGCGCCATTTGCGGCTCAAGCACGGCTCGATAATGGGCAAAGCCATCATCACGATGCGTCTGCCGCAATTCGGTAATAATGCCGTGCCAGGGCAGCCAACGCTCCTGCGCATCAAGCACGCTCAAGGTAGCACGCGCTCCCAGCAGTTCTTCCAGATCGATATCGTCGCGTGCGGAGGCCAGCTCGATCTCGAAACGATAAGGCCGCGACACGGCCTCCTCGCCGGACCAGCGCGTCACCAGAAAAAGGTCAGGATCGGCCAGGCCACAACGGAAGCTGGCCAAGGCCTGTTCGGTATCGTAGTCATTGAGCATGCCTTAGCTCCCCATCCGTATCACCCAGGGCTGCGATGCCTGCGGGCCCACATCTACACTCAAGGCGGTCGAGCCATCACCGTCGGCCATCCAGGCCAACACCCGGTCAGACAGCGCCGGCAACAGGCTCTTGCGCAAAATAAAGTCGATATTGCGCGCGCCACTGTCTACCTCGGTACAACGCGCCGCAATGGCCTGAGCAACCGCGGGGGTAAATTCCAGACTCAACCCATTGCTAACTTGCAAGCGCTGCACGATGCGAGCCAGTTTTATCTGCACAATCTGCGCCAAAGCCTCATCCGACAGCGTGCCGTAGGGCACCACCGTCATGCGCGCCAGCAGAGCCGGCTTGAAATGCTGCGACAGTGTCGGGCGGATACGCTCGGCCAGTTCATCAGTCTGCGGCGGGGGGGTCTCGACCCGGGCGGCCGTCACGATGTCGGTGGCCAGATTGCTGGTCAGGAAAATGACCGTATTGGAAAAGTCGATCAGCCGACCTTCGCCATCGGCCAGCGAGCCTTTGTCAAACACCTGATAAAACAGATTGACCACATCCAGATGAGCCTTTTCCACCTCGTCCAGCAGCACCACACTGTAGGGCCGTTTTCTGACAGCCTCGGTCAGCACGCCGCCTTCGCCATAGCCCACGTAGCCGGGAGGTGAGCCGACCAGCCGGCTGACAGTGTGTTTTTCCTGAAATTCGCTCATATTGATGGTGGTCAGCGCCTGCTCACCGCCGAACATCTCATCGGCCACCGCCAGCGCTGTTTCTGTCTTGCCCACCCCCGAAGGACCGACCAACAGAAACACGCCCAGCGGCTGGCGCGGATCGCGCAAGCCGGACTGCGCCGCCTTAAGCACCTGGGCTATCTGCGCGAGGGCCTCATCCTGACCCCGGATGCGCTGACACAACTGCCCCGCCAGTCCCAGCACGGCACTGGCCCCATCGCGCTGCATCTTGCCCAGTGGCACGCCGGTCCAGTCCGAGACCACCTGCGCGACCGTATCGGGCCCGACCTCCGTAAACAAGAGAGGGGCATCGCCCTGCAGGCGGCACAATTGCTCGCGCGCCTGGCTCAACGCCTGGGTCAAATCCTCGGGCGACAAGTCCGGTTCCACCGCCGCATCACCGTGTTCAGGTCCGGCCTTATCGGGGTCTGCCTGCAAGCGGGCCAGACGCTGCCGCAAATCCAGGACCTGCTCGGCAGCTGCCCGTTCGGCCTGCCAGCGTTCGACCAACGCATCCAGATCCTGTTGGTCCTGCTGCACGTGTGCATCGATCTGCTCAAGACGCGCCGCCTCGATACGATGACCGTGCGCCTGATCGCGTTCCAGGGCCTCACGCTCGCGGGCCAAACCCGCCAGACGACGTTCTATCCGCTCCACCCCGGCAGGCTTGACTCCTAGACTGATACGCACGCGGGCTGCTGCCGTATCCAATAAATCCACAGCCTTGTCCGGCAACTGTCGACCCGTGATGTAGCGCTCCGACAAGGTGGCTGCAGCCTGCAAGGCATCGTCGCGCACGCTCACACCATGCACCGCCTCGTAGCGGCTCTTGAGCCCACGCAGTATCTGCACCGCCGTGGCACTGTCAGGCTCGTCCAGTCGAATCAATTGAAACCGTCGCGTCAGGGCCGGATCGCGCTCGAAATACTTCTTGTACTCGGCCCAGGTGGTCGCGGCAATGGTGCGCAGCTCACCACGCGCCAAGGCCGGTTTGAGCAGATTGGCGGCATCGCTGCCACCGCTGGCGCCACCGGCGCCAATCAGCATATGCGCCTCGTCGACAAACAAGATAATGGGCTGCGGTGAGGCCTTGATGGCATCAATCACACCACGTAGCCGTTGCTCAAACTCCCCCTTGACGCTCGCCCCGGCCTCCAGCAGCCCCAGGTCCAGGCCCAGCAAGCGGGTACCGCGTAAAAACTCCGGCACATCGCCTTGCTCGATGCGCAAGGCCAGCCCCTCGACCACCGCTGTCTTGCCCACGCCGGGCTCACCCACGCAAATGGGGTTGTTCTTGCGACGACGCGCCAGAATGTCGATCATCTGGCGGATCTCATCGTCACGCCCGAATACCGGATCTATCTCACCGCGCGCCGCCTTGGCGGTGTAATCTTCGCAAAACCGCGCCAGTGCGCTATCAGCGGCCGAGGTCGCCGTGGGCGGTGCCCCCTTGGACGCGTCGAGCGGCTCGTAAGCCTGCTCAGCCGACGCCCCGGTCCAGGCGGCAAACTGCTTGTGCAATTGCTCACTGGAGAGGGCACGCAAACTCTCGCCCCACGGTGTACCTGCGGCGTAATAACCCAGCCGCATCAACAAGGCCAGCAACACGGCACCACTACGCACATGGCGGGCCCCCAGATTGACCGAGGCGACCAGCCAGCTATCTTGCAAGCACTCCGTCAGCATGGGCGAGAACACCGGGCGCCCCGGATTGCCGCTTTTGAAGCGTGCCAGTGCATCCTCCAATTGGGCGGCCAGTCGCAGGCTATCAATCTGGCTCTGGGCCAGAATGTGAGCCAGATCGCTGCCCGTCTCGCTCAGCAGGCGATGCAACAGGTGCTCAATGCTGATTTCATAATGCCCCCGTGCCAGGGTCAGGCCTGCGGCAGACTCCACGGCCGCTGTGCACAAGGGATTGAGCCTGGCAAACAAAGGCTTTAAGTCAACGAGCATCATGATCATCGTTCTCCGCAGTAAAAAGATTCAAGCCGAAACGCACCGGCCGCTCGGCCAGTACGCGGCTACGGCCTTGGCCCAGCCATGTATTGCATCCCAGCCGCTGCCAACCCCGGCCCAGACAGGCCCCCTGGCGCTGCTGCGGCTCCAGCCACAACTGCAGCTCACACTGCAGCGGAGCCTGTAAATACCAGGCCACGGTGCGGCTGACCCGATCAAACAAGGGCGCACCCGGCAATAAGTCGTGAAACAACTCGGCCTGCAAAGGGCCAATTTCGATATCGGCATTGCCGGCGCAATCGAGCACCTGTTCGCCCAGCACACTGTCCTCACCCAAACTACAGGCCTGTCCGCCCAAGCGGCTGCGATAGACCGGGGCAATGCGGACAAAGCGCGGTGCACAGGGGTGGACCCGCACCGGCAAGCCCCCCAACAAACCTGCCAACAGGCTTTGCAAACCCAAGGCGGAACGTGACTTCATGCCCAGATTGCCGGCAAAAGGCAGCAGCGCCTGCGCATCATCCTGGCGTTCAGGCGCCTCACGCAGCCCTACCAGGGCATATAGCTGGCGCAGGCGCTGGCCATCACGACGCTCATGTACAGCCAGCCAGATGCGATACTTTTCCCAGGCCTGATACAGCAGCGGGTACAGAGCCGCATGCACAATGTCGATAAAATCGCGGCGGGCCGAATACCCCTGCATCGCTTCTTGAATCAGATCCTCGGTATAGAACGTGGGCAGCGGCGAGGTCACCCCATACAAACCAAAGAAATTGGCCTCAATATGAAAACGTCCATCGACACCGCGTTCGACCTTGGCCAGATCCGACTCGGGGAATGCCAATGTCAGTGCCGGCCGAATACGCAGGCGCTCGCGCAAGGCCGCATCGTCGCCCAGATGCTGGCGCAGCAAACGCGCCGCCTGGAAGAAGCTGTATTGAGGGGCCTGGGTCTGCAAATCCTGCAGCAGCCCAGCCTCTACAACAGGCGTTGCTGACCGATCTGCGCTGGCCATTGCAGCGTCTCCCCATGGACCGTGTCATGCAACGTCAAGGCGATGAAGGTATTCATCGTCGCGCAGCCGGACAAAAATTCGTTCAAGACAGAACCGAACAGATACAGGCTGCCGGGACCTGAGAAATGATCTCCTGCGCACTCGATGCGAACCGTACTGCCCTGGACAGGCATGCCGCGCACCATGCGCCGCTGGCTTTGCACCTGCACCTGCTGAATAGATTCGATCTGGCGCAATCCGGCGGCTCGCTGCCCGGACTCCCCGCGTTGCTCGGGCAGATACAGCAACAGCAATTTGCGCAGACTCTCGGCGCTGGACAGCGCCATCTGATTGGCCTGCATGTGCGAGAGCACGCGCCAGAGCAAATCCTGCGCCAGATAGGGTTCGCGATAGGAGGTGACCCCGGTAATGTTAGAAAAAGTCACCCGCACCGGCGACCGGTCGGTCGCCTCGCAAATCTCGCCCAGGCGCAGATCATCCGGCCCGCTGCCGTCGGTACAGCTCAGGCGCAAGGACAGGACCTGCTCACCGTCTTGCGCCAGCCCAGCGCCTGGCAAGCTTAAATAATGCTCACAACCCGATCCCAGTGCTGAGGCACGTACGCGAATGTGATAGGACTGGGCGCCCGGCACACAGTCGCTGGCCGGCTGATAGCCTTGTTCCAGCCCATCCGCACTGCGCAGGTCCACCCGGTCCACACTGTAAATCTGAGCTCCCTGACGCCCCGTGACTGGCCGAATACGATATTCCGGCTGCCGGTGATCCACGTACAAGGGCTGGCCATCCAGGGGATACAAGTTGACGGCCGGGCTCGCATGCAAGACAAAATTGTCCACACTGACCTCAGGAGCCCAGTCGGGCAGACGGTCAAATTCAAAACGCAGCACCAATCGCGTCCCCTGACGGGCACGCCAGCGCTCCAGTCCCTTTAGCTCCAGAAAGCGCAGCTTTTCGGGCAGGGCAAAATATTCATGCAAAATGCGCCAGGCCGGATGCGCACCTGCCGGCCAGGGTAATAAAGGATAGGCGGGGTCAAAGCCAAACGGACGCAGACACGCCGGCTCCAGCCGTACCATGCTGCCTTGGGGCGAGCCGACATAGATGGCGCGCGTGTCACGCATAAGAATTCGGAACAATCCGCTGGCCACCGTCTCGCTGCCGCCCAGCCACAACCGTAACGAGTTCCCTTCCCATTGAGCGGCATCCAAGCCTGTCAGAGCCAGTTCCAGCACCAGCGCCGGCACCTGACTGGCGCGCTGGCCTGCATCCCAATAGGCGTGTTCCAGCCGCAAAGGCTCAACAGCGACCGGATAAATCGCATTGAATACCGCGCGCTCACCGCGCTCGCCGGAAGAAGAAAAAGTCGTACCGACCGGCACCTGCAAGGTTTCACCGGTCACGCTGCGCGGACTGTACTGCATGATGGTCATGCATGGCACCGGCCGCAGGAACTGCGGAAACATCAGTTGCGCCAGACTTTGCACAAACTCAGGAAAATCGTCGTCCAGACGCTGGCGCACAAGCCCCGTCATGAAGGCCACGCCTTCGAGCAGACGCTCTACATCCGCATCGACCGCGGCCGCACTGCCCAGCAAGGGAGCCAGAGCGGGATTGCGACGCCCAAATTCGGCCGCCAAGGAACGCAGATTATGCAGTTCCTGTTCGTAGTATCGATTCAACATTCCCATTTCCCTGGAGCACACGCAACAGCTAACACGTCTGTCATTGCGCTTGCAAAGACACCCGACCAGACGAGGAGATTGACGTAGCCAGCCGTATCGGCAGCTCGTGGTCGTCTACCTGCACCAGGCCTTCGAGCGAAAAGCTCAAGGACAGCACCTCACTGCCCTGCTCGCTGACCTGCACTTTGGGCGCTTTCAGGCGCGGCTCGTAGCGTTCGATCATGCGGGTAATGCTGTCGATGATCTCGCGCGTGGACCCGCTGCTAAAGGAGCCAGCCAGATTGGTGAAATCCGGCACCCCGAACTCCGGGTCCAGTGGCACGCTGCCGCGCCGGGTATTAAGGATGCGCTGCAGATGCTCGCGTATCGAGACCACCAGCACCTGGGCACGCGTGGCCTGGGTCTGGATCTGCCCCGTCTCCAGCGCAGCAATGCGCTCCAGCAGACGCAACTCGCGCATCCCTTTTCCCTATTACTTTGGTGTGAGCCAGGAGTCTTCGGCCTCGATACCGTCCGGTTCCCAGGTCCAGACGATTTTTTCGTAGGTCAGGGCGATGTCTTCCATGTGGCCGAACTGGCGGTTCTCGGGAGCCAGGCAGTTAGGAACCCAAGTGCGCGAGCTGGTGACGACGGCCTTTTCCAGGCGAATCGTGTAGTACTTTTCTTCCGTGCCCTTAGGGCTAATACGGTAAAACTCCAGCTCGACTTTGCTCAGTTGTTCGCCCGAGCACTGTGCCTGGAAGATCTTGGGCGAGGACTTGTCGATTTCCTTGGTCAAGGTAATACCCAAGTGCTGGCGCTTGCCCGAGGGCAGGCCCGTCTGGGGGCTCTTGGGCAGTTCAATGCGATGATCGACGGCCTGGATCAGAATCTTGCCGCTGTGACCCTGAACTTCGCAGGACCCTTCGATCTTGCCCTGGGTTTCGCCTTCAAGCGTGAGATAGCATGGCATAGGCATGGTAAATTACTCCTGTTGTTAACTGACTGTGTGATGACTTAAGCAGTCGTTGCCAATACCGGGTACACCACGACGTCTGGCTGGCGTCGCGCCGGTGCCTCAAGGCGGCGATCCTGCTGACACAGGATCGCCCGCCCTCAAACTCAGTTTTTGTCCAGCTTGCCCACCAGCGACAAGGTGAACGATGCGCCCATGTACTTGAAGTGCGGACGCACTTTCAAGCCCACGCGGTACCAGCCTGGATCGCCTTCCACATCCGAAACGGTCACCTCGGCCTGTCGCAAAGGCCGACGGCTGCGCACACCCGCGCTCGGGTTATCCATATCGGCCACGTACTGACGAATCCACTCGTTCAATTCGGCTTCCAGGTCATTGCGCTCTTTCCAGGTGCCGATGTTCTCGCGCTGGATCACCTTGATGTAGTGCGCCAGACGGCTCACCACATAGATGTAAGGCAGTTGCGTGCCCAGCTTGTAGTTGGTCTCGGCCACCTTGCCTTCTTTGTTGTTGCCAAAGAACTTGGGCTTTTGCGAGGAATTAGCCGAAAAGAAGGCTGCATTGTCCGTGTTCTTGCGCATCGTCAGGGCGATAAAGCCTTGTTCGGCCAACTCGAATTCGCGTCGTTCGGAGATCAGCACTTCGGTCGGGATCTTGGTCTGGGTCTCGCCCATGGCCTCGTAGTTGTAAATAGGCAGGTCCTCGACCGCACCGCCGCCTTGCGGCCCGATGATGTTGGCGCACCAGCGATAACGTGCAAAGCTGTCGGCCAATCGGTCTGCAAACGCAAAGGCCGCATTACCCCACAGAAAGTTCTGATTGCCACCCGACACGTCTTCGTTGTAATTGAAGGTCTTGGCCGGTACCGTGTCCTCCCCATAAGGCACGCGCAGCAGAAAATGCGGCAAGGTCAGGCCCACGAAGCGGGCGTCATCGGACTGGCGAAATGAATTCCACTTGGTAAATTGCGGGCCTTCAAAGACTGCACTCAGATCTTTCAGATTGGGCAGCGCCGAGTAATTGTCTACGCCAAAAAACTGCGGCCCTGCCGAGGCGATAAACGGCGCGTGCGCCATGGCCGACACACTGGCCAAGGACTGCAGTAGCTTGATGTCCTGGGTGCCGGGACCAAACTCGTAATTGCCGATGATGGAGCCAAAGGGCTGACCACCGAACTGCCCAAACTCCGCCGTGTAGACAGCGGTATACAAGCCCGAGCGGGTAATGTCGGTGGCATCCTCAAAGTCTTCCAGCAGCGCCTGCTTGGACACATTCAGAATGGCCAGCTTGTTGTTCTCACGAAAATCCGTGCGATCGACCAGGAATTTCAGCCCTGCCCAGGCCGACTCCAAGCGTTGGAAATCGACATGGTGCAAAATCTGGTCTACCTGACGACACAGTTTGCGATCCAGATTGGCGATCATCTCATCGATCAAGCCCTGGCTGATCTTCTCGCTTTGGCGACCCGGCTCAAGCAGCTCGGCCACAAAGGCTTCCAGCCCCTGACGGGTAATGGCGTAGGCCTCATCATCAGGACGCAGGCGAGTCGATTCAATCAGCTCATCGAGCAGCGAGCCGCCTTCCTGGGCGCCTTGCGCAGTCTGAGCCTGCTGTTCCGGTGTGGTTGCAGTCATGTTTATTCCCCTTGCTTGTCCTGTACGCCCAACTCAGCCAGCAGACGCTGACGCGTGCCTTCGTCCTGTACCAGTCCCTGCAGACGCTTGCGAAAATCAGGCAGATTGCCCAGTGGCCCTTTCAATGCCTTGAGTGCGTCGCGCAAGGCAATCAACTGGCGCAGTTCGGGCACCTGATCGACCAGCGCGTCGGGCTGAAAGTCGCGCATGGACTCAAACCGCAGGTCCACAGTCAGTTGATCGTCCGGACCGGCCTGCTCATTGAGCTTGTCCTGCACCAGCAAGGTCAGCGACAGATTCTGGGCCTTGAGCACGTCGTTGAACGTATCCTTGTCCACGCTGACCGGCGTACGCGCATCCAGGGGCGTACTGTCTTCGCGCAAGGTAAAGTCGCCCAGCACTAACTGGCGAAACGGCAGCTCCACCTGCTCCTGGGCATCACCCGTGGCGGGTTTGTACACAATATTGACGCGCTCTTTGGGGGCGACGGAACCATCAGCAGCCATGTCGGTTTCTCCTGTTTAGAAAATCGGGGTCTGTTCTTTCATCGGGCGCGCATCAGTTGCTCGCCACCCGTCTTTAACCGCGCCAACGCTCCATCCAACAAGCGTCGCGCAGCTTCGGCCTCGGCTCCAGCCGCCATGACCAGAGAGGTCAGGCCAAACACATCCAATCCCTCACCGTCCAGCGCCGTCTCTTTAGGCGGTTCGGCACGGCCAGCGGCAGGCGTAGGCTCAGTCACCCGCGTCCCGGACGCGGTCAGCCAGGCACGCGTCTGCTCATCGGCAAAGGGACGCCCATCGCTAAAAGCCAAGCGCTCCAGCCCAGGCAAACGCTGCAAGATCGCTTGCGTTTCGATCAGAATCGTTTGCGCACCGGCCTGCCCCTGAGGCAAAGCCTGCGCCGCCTGATAGGACAGGCGATTCAAATCCAGCCAGAAACGCATGCGTCCCAGGCGCGACTCTGCAAAGCGCAAGATCGCCGCCGGGTCCTGGGCTTCGCTCAGGCGCTCCAGCACTGCCAAGTCCGCGACAGGCGGCGGAGCAACGCGCGTCACCCCTTCCTGGGCATGCGGCAAGGTATCCAGAAACAGCCAGGCGCTTTGTCGGTTCAAGCGCAGCAGCCAGGCCGTGGCCAACAGTGCATCGTCCAGAGTCAGCAAAGACTCCTGGATCGTCGCGACGCTTTGCTCTACATAGCGCTCGGCCGCGACCACGTCGCTTAGTGTTGCAGCAGCGATGACAAGGGTCTTGTCACTCGCGGAGTCAGACCCCACCTCAGAGCGCACAGGCTGAGCGACTTCTTTGGCTGCAAGTACCGGGGCGGCCGTCTGGGTCGCTACCGCAGATTCGTCCTGCGCCGGTTCAGAAAGCGGGAAATCAGGAACACGCGTTTCAGACGAAGTCTGTGTAACAGGTGCCTCGCTCTGGGCGGTCGGCAACAACTCTCCCAGACGCTTGCCTAAACGCCACCACGCCGGCGGTTCATCGTCTTTAGCCTGCCAGAACGCATCCAGCTCATCACACAGGGCAAGAACCTCGTCGCGTTGCTGCGAATCCAGTCCCTCTGCGTCCCAATCGGGCTCGGACAATACCGCGTCACATTCGTCCAGCAGCCATTGCACTTGATTGCGCCGGCCACGAATGCGTGCTGCAGCCGGACTCATGGCGTCCCAATACACCGTATGCAGATCGCGTATCACCTGTAGTCCAGCAGCCAGACCACGCGTACCGTACTCATGCAACCAGGCTGCGCACAACCACACCCCGGCACTCAGATCCTTGCCTTCTTTATCCAGTACCTGAGTTGCCAGAGAGGCGACCAGCGACCAGTCCAGGGGTGTGGCAGCATGCATGTCCACACGTTTGCCAACTTCAAGCTGAAGCGACGCAAATGTCTCACTATCACGAGGCATCTGCCCATGAGGCTGTGATTGGCTGATTGCTCGTACACCTAGCTGGCTGTCCAACATTACTCCGTGTCCCCCAGACTCCAGTCACCTGTCAAAAAAAGGCGACCTACTATTGATGCACGAAGTATAGAAATGACACGTTTAAAGATCGTTAAAGGCTTCTTGGTACTTATCTAGCATGTAGTACGGCGGAATAAACACTCTATAAACGCTAGCTTGTGTCCATCGGTGTAAGTCAAGCGATCAGCGATAGCCGGACGGAACAATCTGCAAACGCTGACACAGCGGCCCAACTCCTTATGCGTCTCGGTGCCTATCAATACACTGCCGGATTACTTCAGTTGGTGATCGGGCACCGCCCAGACGAAAAAAGTGCTCCCCAGACTCAGAGTCTCGTTCGCTTTGGATCGCTTTGGATCGCTCTCGATTCTCGTGCTCCCGCAGCAGGTGCGCAGCACGCTCGCGCACTTCAAGGCAAAAAACCAAACTATGCAATTTTTAATAATAAATTTGGATTAGTTCGGTCAGAAATGTATTGAGAATCATTGCCATCATTCGATGTCCGTTTTTCCTGCCCGCCGCATCTTCATCATGGCCGATCCATATACTCCAAAAAACATGGCTCGCTTATTGAATGGATTGAGCTGGGAGGTGGCACAGGGAGCCCCGTTGACTAGACATCACGTCAAAGCGGATATGACCTTGCCCATGCCAGTGAGCATCACGCAATTTCCCGCTGAGGTGCATGGCTCCGATCCTATGGGCTACTTGCCGCCTGTCGTGTCCAGAAATGCTCCCGTGACAAAGGACGCCTCGGAGCTAGCCAGCCATAAAATTGCACGTGCCACCTCTTCTGCTTGTCCCCCTCGTCCCATTGGAATGCTGTCCTTTAAGCGATCCACACGGTCCGGCTCACCACCGCTGGCGTGCATCTCGGTATAAATATGTCCTGGCCGAACGCAATTGACACGAATCCCTTCTCGGGCAACCTCTTTAGCAAAGCCCGTTGTGAAAGTCTCCAATGCTCCCTTTGACGCAGCGTAATCCACATATTCATTCGGACTGCCAAGCTTGGCCGCTATTGACGAGACATTAACAATGGAGCCTCCCTGCCCACCATGGCAATAAGCCATACGTTTAACCGCCTGTTGGCTACAAAGCATGGGGCCAAGCGTGTTGACGGCAAAAGTGCGTTGCATACGCTCGAACCCGACATTCTCCAGACGGGATTGCTGAAACAGCACACCTGCGTTATTCACCAACACGTCAATCCGTCCAAATCTCTGGTCAACTTGTTCAAAGAGCCCAGTTATCTGCTTGGGATCTGCACAATCCGCCTGGACAGCAAAAGCGTGGCGACCTGCCGCCTCTATTTCAGCGACCACTGCCAAGGCAGCAGATTCGCTTTCAGCATAGCTAAGAATGACGTTATAGCCCTGCACGGCGGCCAGGCGCGCGGTCGCTGCACCTATGCCACGGCTCCCACCGGTAACCACTATGACTGGATAATCTGATGCCAAGCCCATTTGTCTCTCTCCAACGTACCGTTTCAAGGCATCATAAGGCGAAAAACCGGGCTCGGGCCAAGCGTACTCTGCGCTTATTTGTGCTTCTTATAAGTACCTCTTCATGAATTCGTCGTTCAAGACGACGCTTTCCTATGCGGTTTTTATCGTTATTGTTCGTACCGCGCATAGGTTTTTTAGAAAAATAAGCTTACAAAGTCAGCTTGAAACCCTTATGGCTAGCCGTAAAGCCTAACTGCTCATAAAACCGATGGGCGTCGGTTCGTGCCCTATCCGAGGTCAATTGAACAATGCGACATTGGCGTTGACGGCATTGTTCGACCGCCCACTGAATCATCAAACGCCCCAATCCCGAGCCACGGGCCGAGCTGGCGATACGGACGGATTCGATTTCCCCGCGCCAGGCACCTTGGTGGGACAGGCCAGGCATATAGGTGATCTGCAGGGTCCCCACAACAGCACCATTGAGCTCTACAACGGCTAAATACTGGTTAGGATCCGCTTCTATCGCAGCAAAGGCCTCCAGATAGGATTGAGCCAGGGGCAGACTGGTATTTTCACGCTGTTGACCCAGAATATCGTCAGCCAACATGGCCACAATCGCTTCCAGATCTGCTTCTACCGCAGGACGAAAAACAGGTGTAGACGTCAACTCACACTCCTTATCAAAAAATAGACAAAACAGACGTGGAATTATGCCTGCTGGAGCTGCCTAATCTGTAGCTAGCCCTTCATTCTGACTGCATATTCTCTGTCGTGACAGGATTGTCAGGAACCTTCTGCGCATCCAGCCACGCCAACCAGGAAGCTTGCAAACGCCAGGCACTGGCAGCACCGAGGGCGTAGCCCATGATTTGCTCGATTTCAGGGAGAGAGAAACCGCGTTCGATCAAACCCGCGGCAAAGGTATTGCGCAGCCGTTGTGGCGTCATTAACAGATCCATCTGCTTGATACCCCATTTACTGACAATACGGGCGAGCGTCGCGGGATTCATCTGTGCCTGAGGACGAGCGACACTGATCTGGCGACTGCCCGGAAAGACACGGCTGTCTTTCGTCCAGACTGAAGCGTCTTGGGCTGCGCTAAAGATTAACCAACTGCGTAAAATGCCTTCGCACCAGACGGGCACAAACACATCGCGCTTTGCCGCGCCTGTAAGCTTGAGCAAGATAGTGCCAGCCCGCCAAAGGGCAGTTTGCTCGTCATCAACGTCATTTGTTTCTGCGGGTTCTGCAGCGCGTCGAACAGCGCCTATCGCGCAAGGGTGCAACTGCCCTAACTCGACCGGGCGCAAGCCGGTACCCAGCATCACGGCCACAATCGTCATATCCCGATATTCACGCCAACGGGCGGCGATGGTCATATCGCTGGCCAACTCCAAAACTCGCAGTCGGGTACGCAAGGCCTTGATGGTGGCAACGCATTGATCGACAGAGAGAAATTGGGTGGCCTGGTTGTCGGGAGCTTGGCGCCAGCTTTCCTTGAAGGGGTCATTAATAGCGGGGGCTAGGGCTGGGTTTTCCGAGCGGCCATCCTGACGGCAAAGCTCTTCGTAAGCGCGGGCGATGACTTGTTGATAGCGCTCGCGTTGTGGTCGGCGCACATCGTCCAGATTGCTCAAAAAGTCCCGGATATCCACGGGTTTGATCTGGGTGTACTGTTTTTTGTGATCTTGCAAGGCATGCAAGAAGCGCCGCCACAAGGTGCGATAAACCCGCTGGGTACTGGGCGCCATGGGTGGGCGTTGATGTTGCAACCAAGTATCAAACAAGGCTTCCGCCGAGATGTCTGCGGCCTGCAAGCCCAAAATGGGCAGGTCAATCTGCCCTTCTTCTCGTGTAGACCGTTTTTTCATCGGGTACTCGTTATTTCCGTTAATTGCATTTTATTGTCTATCAGCGACAAGGGAATGACAAGAGGTCCAAGAACCCTAAAGCGAAACAAATAAGGACGAAGCAAGAGAAACGGTAGAACGCGCAGCAAAAAATCTGTACGTTTATACAGTATAATACAGGACCCTGACAAACTTTACGAACTACGCCACGATGCAATACTTGGTCACCACCCCCCATCGCTCTGAATATCCGAAACCCTTGGTCCTGAAACAAGGCGATTTTCTGAAGGTCGGAGAACGGTATCAAGGCCCGGAAAACTGGGATAACTGGATTTACTGCTCTACCGATGAACACGCCGGGGGATGGGTGCCTGAACAAATTATTGAGCGACTGCCAGACCCTGGAGCAGGTCGTGCACTGCAAGACTACAGCGCGCTGGAAATGAATGTAGATAAGGGTGACCTTGTTCAAGGAGAAAAAATCCTGAATGGCTGGTGCTGGTGCCTGCGCCCCCAGGATGGCGCTCTGGGCTGGGTACCTCTTAGCCACCTCTCGCCCCTACCTGCTGACAACTGATCTCTTGCAGCAGGGCTGGCCGCAACAACGGCCCTGACGCCCGATAAACCCTCTGCCTCAATCACAAGGCAGAGGGTATTGGATCAGGGCATATTGTCACGCGCAGATCGTTTGCCCACAGCCGTTCAAACATGCAATGTGAAACTATTAGGCTGGACTATCTATACAAATTCTGATGAACCCAGCCCTTATTGGTCAGGATCATTCTTGCCTGCCCTTGTACTTGCTGAGCCGTCAAAGCACGCAGATCCTCATAGGTATCCAGAACCGCACTATCTTTGATCCAACCCGCAGCGTCAGCCAGGTGATACACATAGTTCACCTGACTGACAGTAAACCCACCTGCACTGGCCGGCTCGGTGAAATCACTGATGCGGTCCAAAACCAGGCGGCCTGTACAAAAAGCGTCACGCTCGCCTTGGGACTGTTCAGCATTGGAGCGACGCAAATAGGTATCCGCATTGGCATCCAGCTCGTAACGCGGTGCGTCCTCTTTCCCAACCTGACGCAACAAACCCACCTTGGCCAACGCGGCCAGACGAGCCCGATCTTCTACGATCAAAGGGGAGTCATGCTCGGCCTGATAGGGATAGACACGTCCAGGGACACCAACACACAAGCCGTCTCGCGTATCCAGATAACGCTGGATCGCCATACTGAAATTTTCCTCATTGGCCTTTTTCGAATCCTGGCACCCTGCCAACAACCCGGCTACCACGACGACCAACGCTGTTTTCCACATAACCACTTTCCTTGCTTGCGTGCTCAAAGAACGAGTGTAGCCCGCCCCCGCCCTGCCCTAAAAGCCTTGTCACACGCTGACAAGAAAATACTCCGATAGCCGCTTCACAAGATCGATACCCCTCAATATTGCATTACTGCGTTGCAAAATCTGGCCTTTTACCTTGCTGACAAACAGGGTAAAGTCTCTGGGCTTCGTAAATGAAAGGCATTATCAATGAGCATTACCCCCGTTCCAGGTGCCCTCCCGCGCTATACCCTCGTAGCACGTACTTTGCACTGGTTGATGGCCCTGGCCCTGACTGCACTGGTGACCGTGGGCTACGTCATGAAAACCTTGCCCCTGTCACCTCTAAAACTGCAAGTCTACTCTTGGCACAAATGGGCGGGCATTTCCCTACTGGTGCTGGTGATCCTGCGCCTGCTCTGGCGTTTGTTGAACCGCCCCCCTGCTCTGCCCGCTGGCATGTCGTCTTTCAGCCGGGCTCTGGCCCACTGTGGTCATGCTGCTTTGTACCTGCTGATGATTGGCATTCCTCTGACGGGCTGGTTGATGAGTTCGGCCAAAGGTTTCCAGACGGTGTGGTTTGGTGTGATCCCCCTGCCCGATCTGGTGTCCAAAGATAAACCTTTGGGCGAGCTGCTGGTCCAAGTCCACATCTTTTTGAATTACGCCCTGATTGCCATGGTCAGCCTGCACATTCTGGCGGCTTTAAAGCATCAGTTCATAGACCGTGACGGCTTGCTAGGCCGCATCACCTTTACTTTAGGTAAAGCCAAATCATGAAAAAATCTGTCTTCGTGCCTCTGCTGATCGGCGCCTTGGGCCTGAGCGCCAGCCTGTCGGCCAATGCCAAGAACTACCAGGCCCTGGACACCCAAAATAGCGAAATCGGCTTTCAGTATTCCCAAATGGGCGTGAAGCTGGACGGCCAGTTCCGCCAATTTGAGGGCGAACTGAATTTCAACCCCGACGCCCTGGATCAATCCAAGGTCGTACTGAAAGTCGCACTGGATAGCGTTGACACCGGCTCCGAAGAAGCCGATGACGAATTACAGGACGTGCGCTGGTTCGATATTGATGCACATCCCCAGGCCGTTTTCAGCTCCAAAAGTTTCCGCGCCGTCAGCGCCCAGCACTACGAAGTGCAAGGCATCCTGCAAATCAAAGGCCGTGAACAGCCCATCACCGTGATGGCGACCATGACCCCCGAAGGTGACAAAGCCACTTTCAGCGGCGCCTTTGACATCAAGCGTGGCGATTTTTCTATCGGTGAGGGTTCCTGGTCCAGCTATGACATCGTGGCCAACGAGATCACCGTCAACTTCAAGATTGATGCGAAATAAGCAGACGCATCAACGTCTCCTCCCCGTATAAACAAGGATTGCACCCTTATGATCAAGCCCGTGATTGCCCTGTCAGCTAGTTTTCTATTGGCTTTTGCCGCTCAGGCCGCGCCGGTCACTTATCAGGTTGAACCCAGCCACACCTTCGTCCACTTCAGTTACAAGCATTTGGGCTTGAGCACCCAAAGCCAGCGATTTAACAAGTCACAAGGTACCGTCACCCTGGACCAGGAAGCCAAAACCGGCAGCATTGACATGAAAGTCAATACCCGTTCGGTCAGCACTGGCTTTGCCCTGTTCGACGAACACATCCAGGGCAAGGATTACTTTGATACCGCGCAGTTCCCCGAGGCCACCTTCGTGTCCAAGGACATTCAGTTCGACGGGGACAAGCCCGTATCTGCTCAAGGCGATCTGACCATCAAGGGGATTACCAAGCCCGTGACCATGACCATTGAGTCCTTCCTGACGATGCCCCAACACCCGATGTTGAAAAAGCCCGCTCTGGGCGCGGACGGCAAAATCACGGTCAAGCGCAGCGACTTTGGCATGCCGGCCAATGTGCCCCACGTGGGCGACGAGGTCACCATTCGTATTGCACTGGAAGCCATCGCCCCCTAACCCAGACTTGCCCATCGGCATGGAAATCTGATTACAGAATTTCCTGCACCACTTCCAAGGGACGCGCCAGACGCGTCCCTTTTGCTGTGACCACGATAGGACGGTTCAACAAGATAGGATTGGCTTCGATGGCTGCCAGCAAGTCCTCATCGCTTAGATCAGGATTGCCCAGATTCAGCTCGCTGTAAATGGCTTCTTTGCTGCGCATAGCCTCACGTACCGTCAAGCCTGCAGCCGCAATCAGCGCCTTGAGTTCGCTACGTGTCAAAGGAGTTTTCAGGTACTCGATGATCTCCGGATCCAGACCTTTTTCACGCATCAGGGCCAAGGCATTACGCGAAGTACTGCAGCGCGGATTATGATAGATTTTGCTCATGACAGTCTTTGACTTCCTATAAACCGTATTCAGGCGAACAATAGTAGCCCAGCGCCGCCGGATACGTCATCTGGGTAGCTTGCCGCAGCCAGGCCAGCGTCTGCATTTCGCCAGGAGAACACATGATCGACCTGTATTACTGGACTACTCCCAACGGACATAAAGTCACCCTGTTTCTGGAAGAGTCCGGTCTGCCTTACACCATCCACCCCATCAATATTGGCCAGGGCGATCAATTCAAACCCGAATTTCTGCGTATCGCTCCCAATAACCGTATTCCCGCCATTGTTGACCAGGCCCCGCAAGACGGCGGCGAGCCTATCGCCCTGTTCGAGTCCGGCGCCATTCTGCAATACCTGGCAGAAAAAACCGGCCAGTTCCTGTCTGCCGACTTGCGAGTCCGCACCGAAACCTTGCAGTGGCTGTACTGGCAAATGGGGGGACTAGGCCCCATGGCAGGTCAAAACCACCACTTCAATGTTTATGCCCCTGTCAAAATCGAGTACGCCATTGACCGCTATGTCCGTGAGACCGGCCGCCTCTACGGTGTGTTGAACAAACATCTGGCACAGCGCGACTTTATCGCCGGAGACTACTCCATTGCCGATATGGCCAGTTATCCCTGGATTGTCTCCCACCAGCGCCAAAGCCAGAACCTGGACGACTTCCCAAATGTGAAACGGTGGTTTGAGCGTATTGGCGAGCGCCCCGCGACCCGCCGAGCCTACGCCTTGACTGAGCAGATCAACCCCGGTTCGCCTGCACATGACCCCAAGGCACACCAAATCCTCTTTGGCCAAGATTCCAACACTATCCGATAGGACTGATTCCATGACCTTACAGCGCCCCTCTCAGTTGCTGCTTATTGGCCTGACAGCCATGGCTCTGTCTGCGTGTTCCAGCACGCCCAGCAACATCTCCCTGATTCCGACACAAACCCAGGATCAGACTGAAAAGGAGGGGGTCTTTACCCAGCCTCTGGATTACAAACATGTCAAACCAGGCTGTACGGGTGAATGCCCACGTCTGGAAGTCAAGTCCCTGATTTTCCCCGGCAATTCCGAGCTGACCAAGCTGGTCGATGAAAGCCTGGCCAACATGACAGTCATTACAGACCGTCATCCCGGTTACCGTGGCTTGAAGGAGTTCGAGAACTACTACTGGGTGACGGCCAATAATCGTGACGAAGTGCACTTATCCGCTCGTACCCGCTATCGCAACCGTGATCTCACCGTGATAGAGCTCAGTTCGGGTATTTATATGACGGGTGCCGCCCACGGCATTACCGCCACCCAGTTCATCAATTGGGACAATCGTCTGAAAGTCGCTTTGCCGGTGGAGCGCATTATTGCTCCCGGCAAGATCAAACCCTTCCAGGAACTGGTTCGCCAAGCCCACAACAACTGGGTTTCCAACCTGAGCGAAGCACGTGAAGACCGCGCTGGCTGGGACAGAATGTGGCCCTTCCAGCCTGCCCAAACGATCGCACTGACCGATCAGGGCTTGCTGGTGAAATACAACCCTTACGAGATCGCTCCCTACTCCTTCGGTCAGCCCGAGTTCCTGCTGCCTTACTCGGAGCTGCGAGGCATCCTGCGTCCGGCCTACCTACCGGCCAATTAAGCATTTGGGTCACATAACGCACACAGGCAGCGCATTTCCGACTGCCTGTTCATAAACACAGTGTGCTCATATGCTATGTCAGGCCCGGCGTCTTTAGTCATACCCAGTCGCCCCCCCGCTCTTAGCGTCCGATCATCCCTCTCTTGCAAGCGCCCATACCATCATGTCTGATAACTTGTTCCGCTTTCACGACCTGTTTGCTCAACTGGGTCTGCCCAACACTCCCGAGGCGATTGCCAGTTTTCTGGAAAAACACCGCCCCTTGCCCAATGACATCCTGCTGGCCGACGCTCCCTTCTGGAACAAGTCTCAGGCCGAGTTCATTCGGGAGAAACGATTGCTGGACTCTCCCGAATGGATCCAGATCATTGACCAGTTAAGCGAAGCCCTGCGTCAAACGACTGGCGTGCTGAACCTGTCAGGCCCTTGCCGCGTTCTGGCCCTGTCAGGCAGTCTACGTCAACGCTCCTTCAACACCGCCCTGGCACATGCTGCTCAAGCCCTGGCCCCGCAAGGGATGAGCATCGACGTGGCGACCCTGCACGGTATTCCCTTGTATGACGGTGATATCGAGAGCAAGGACGGCATTCCAGAGGCCGTGCTGAGCTTGAAGGAAAAGATCCTGAGCGCCGATGCCCTGCTGCTGGTCACCCCGGAATACAACAACGGCGTCCCCGGTGTATTCAAAAACGGGATCGACTGGTTGTCCCGTACGGATATGAAAACTATCTTTTCGGGCCGCATTACGGGACTGATCGGTGCCTCCATGGGTGGCTTTGGCACGATCTCTTCCCAGACAGCCTGGTTGCCTACCCTGAAAATGCTGGGCGTGTCCCTGTATAGCGGCAGCTCTTTACTGGTGTCTCGTGCACAGAACTCCTTTGATGCGGAAGGCAAGCTGCAAGATGAGACTATCCAGAAAATGCTGAGCAGCTACCTCCAGGGCTTCCAGACCTTTGTGCATGCTTCGCAGATGGCCAAGGCGCAAGAAAGAAAAAGCTAATTAAGCAGCAACAGCTCAAAAAGCTTATAGGACTTTGCCTATAGGGCCGCTAAAACCTGAGCCGATAAGTGGGGTCATGTCGTAGGAAGCCCGTATCACTACACACCCTCAGAATCGCAGCAACAAAAAAAAGGAGCCTTGAAGGCTCCTTTTTCCATCCTGTCCCTGGCTCAAGGCTGCACAGGCTTGTCAAAACGGTCCAGGTCAAAATACCGACTGGTACTGTCCGACGAAGCGGGCTTGGAGCTTGAGCTATCCGCTGCAGGAGCGGGTTCTGGTTCTACCGTCACGGTTTGCACCCGGTTCAAATCAGGCTGCTCTACCCGCTCAGGCACACCATAGGTCTGTACCGCGCCACCCGAATACGTCCCCGCTGCAGCCGGTGCTGCAGCCCCTTTGCGTGCAACGGCCTGATCCAGATAGCTGGCCAACTGCTCATGGTTTGCCGAACGTGCCCAATCTGCCGGACTCAAGCCTTGAGCATTTTGCATGCTCGGGTCCGCACCCGCTGCCAAGAACATATCGACGACTGCCCGTTTGCCTGACAAAGCCGCCATCATCAAAGGACTGGTTCCGTCGGGCGCAGGTGCGTTCACAATCGCTTTTTGAGACAGCAGGTAGCGCACGGTGTCTTCATGCCCTTTAGAGGCAGCGTAGTGCAAAGGCGACCAGCCCACCCGATTCACTTGCCCACCCCGCGCCTGCAGATCACGCAAACGAGCCGTTTCCCCCATCAGGGCCAGATACATCATGGGAGTTTCGCGGGCCTCGTTCTCGATGTTCACATTGGTTTGGCGATTAGCCAGCAAGGTGTCCACCACTTTCCAGGACTTGTTGCGGATCGCCAGCATCAAAGAAGGATTACCCTTGGCATCCAGCGCATTGGGATTCGCTCCCTTAATGAACTCCTGCTCGATGATACTCGGGCGATCATTTTCCAGCGCCAAGTACCAGTTTCGGCTTTCCAGCTCCGGCTCCTGCGCCGACACGGGGGCTGACAGCAGAAAGGCCAAAGGAAGCACCATGGAAAGGATGGCTTTATCGAGTATTTTTCTTTTATAAATCATCTTATTAAATCCTTTTCATAAAGTGCTTTATTAATTTATGAAAGTACAGAGGGGGTTGCTTAACGCCGCATTTTTTTATGCTCAGGCGGACTCCAAGAACCCACAAAACGGTTTAAGAAACACAGCCAAGCTATTGATTATCAATAAAAAACATCATTTCATATCCATTTCCCTCCAAACCAGAAAAGGGAAGAAAATCATGAAAACTTTTATTTTTATATTTAAAATCAATAGTTTAAACACCAATCCTAAAGCATCAGATTAACTTCAACACATGTCTCAGCAAGACCGTGAACCTTGAGCTAAACCACGACTAGGGCCTCAAAAAACCTCTAAACAAGATTAAATTAAAGCCGTACCTTACTGAATAATTTGAAGAAATTCTCCGTGCTGGCCTCTTCCACTTCCTTGACCGAGATCCCGCGCAGCTCCGCGATCTTCTCGGCCACATGAATGACCAGGGACGGATTGTTCGTTTTGCCTCGATATGGCACAGGAGCCAGAAACGGCGAGTCCGTTTCGATCAGCAAACGATCCAGCGGCACTCGTTGTGCCACATCTTGCAGTTGGGTGGCGTTCTTGAAGGTCACAATCCCGGAAAAAGAAATGTAGAAATTCAAATCCAAAGCCGCTTGTGCTACTTCCCAGGTCTCAGTAAAACAGTGCATCACGCCCCCGGCAATCTGCGCCTGCTCTTCGCGCATGATGGCAATGGTGTCTTCACTGGCCGAACGGGTATGAATGATCAAGGGCAGCCCCGATTCGCGGCTGGCACGGATATGGGTGCGGAAACGCTCACGTTGCCAATCCAAGGGTTCCTGCAAGCGGTAATAGTCCAGACCCGTCTCGCCAATCGCCACTACCTTGGGATCTTGGGCATGCCGGATCAGCTCCTGGACGGTAGGCTCAGTGACTTTCTCGTAATCCGGATGCACTCCGACCGAAGCAAACAGATGGCCGTGAGGACGCACCAGGTCCATCAAACCGGGCCAATCGTCCATATCCACGCTGACCACCAGCGCACAGCCCACCTGGTTCTGGCGCATCCTGTCCAGGATGTCGTCCAGATTTTCAGCAAGTTCAGGGAAATTAAGATGGCAATGCGAGTCAACAAACATGGTTAGACGGTACTTTTTTAAACACGACGACATGCCTGGTGCAATCGGTCCAGGACATGATGAATAAACAATTTAGCATTGAGTGGATGATTGCCCAGCGCCTTTTGCTGGACCAGCCACTTCAGGGCTTCTGTTACCGCCGTGGTGTTGGATTGGGCGGCCAAGGCATCAATGCGTTTTTGCAAAGAAGGATAGTAACGCGCCGGTTGAGCAAAACTACCCAGTTCAATATCGACAAACAAGCGCTGCCAATGGTCGATCCACTCTTGGGCAGGCAGTTTTTCCAGCGTATCGGCCAAGGACAAATCCGCCTCACGACCCGCTTTCAACACCCCATCCATCCAGGCGCTGAGCCAGTCCGGACACGGTGCATTCATCTCCTGACTGGCACTGAGTGCTTTGAGCGGTGCTCCTCCCCAGGCAGCCAACCAATCCGAGGCTTGATCCACGCCTTGTTGCTCCAGCCATTGCACCGCTTGCTGGGCATGGGGTGCCGGCAAGGGCAAACGGCGGCAACGCGATACAAGTGTGGGCAGCAGCCGGTCTGGTGCATCGGCAACCAGCAGAAAGACCGTACGATCTGCGGGCTCTTCCAGCACCTTCAGCAAGGCATTGGCGGACACCAGATTCAGGGCTTGAGCCGGATACAGCACCGCCACGCGCCAGCCCCCTCGATGGGTGCCGGTATTGAACCAATGTTGCAACTGACGCAATTGCTCCACCCGGATTTCCCGAGAGGGATTTTTGCGAGCGGCCGACTCTTTGGCCAAGTCCCCGTCCTGAGTATCCGGCCCCTGCTCTTGCAGAGCAAGCGCATCCGGGCGCAGTAAACGTAAATCGGGATGGTTCCCCCCCCGCACCCACTGACAGGCATGACAGTGACCACAAGCCAGCCCCTGCACAGGCTGGTCGCACAATAAACTGGCCGCGGCTGCACGAGCGAATTGCGTCTTGCCGATGCCCGGCAGACCGTGGATCAGCCAGGCATGGGCAAAACGCTCCTGATGACCCAGCCAGCTTTGAGCAGTCTCGATTTGCCAGGGTAGAAAAGTCAAACTATCAGACACCGTATTGCCTCAAGGTTGCACAACAAAAGGCCTGATTCGCGCAGGAAGGGCAAGGCAATCGCCCCCGCTTGAACAGCCCAGCGCACATTGTAATATGAACCGGTAAAATGCCTGCTCCACTACCAAGGATAATGAAGTGAGCTTATTGATCGGGCTGGCCGCCAAAGCGCGCTCAGGCAAAGATACCGTCGCCAATCTGCTACTGGCACACAACCCTTTATTGGCTGCCTATGCCTTGGCCGACCCCGTAAAAATGGGCTGCGAAGTGCTATTTGGCCTAAGCCCAGCCCAGGCCTGGACCGACGACAGTCTGAAAGAAGTGCCTATTGCCCTGTGGCAACGCTCCCCCAGACAGTGCTTTCAGCTACTAGGGACAGACTGGATGCGCCAGCGTGACCCCGATCACTGGCTGCGCCGTGCCCAGCATGTACTGGAATTTGGCCCTGGTGCCCCCCTTGCCAGAGACGTTCAGGATTACTCGGTCTGGGCGCTGGCCTTGGCCGCGATTTACGGCATGGCGCCCGAACACCTGGATGATAAACGTGCTGATCACATTGACGCCTTTTGGGGTTTGAGCCCGCGTCAGGCGGCCGAGCACTTGCGTAATCAGGTTCTAGCCACCTATCCGGATTACGAGCAGCGTCGCCAAAGCTTGCCCCTGTTCCTGCCCAGCCACCAGCTTCCTGATATGAGTCAGGCCCGTTGCCTGCTGATCAAAGACATTCGTTACGAAAACGAGGCCAATTTCATCCGTGAACATGGCGGGGAAATCTGGCATATTGAACGCCCGGGCAACCCGGTGATCAGCCAGCACTCGTCTGAATGGGGCGTAGAACGCGCTCCCCAAGACTATCTGATTCAAAATAATGCGGGCCTGGAAGAGCTCGCCAACAAGGTCCATGATTTGTGGGCAGGGTTCGCGCAAAGGCACGGTTTGGAGCGCTGACTCACGGTCACCACAATAGCAAAGCCCGATACGCGCCCCCAGGCATTGGGCCAGCAGCATTCAGGCCCCTGAGGGGCCTGATCTGGTTTTAACGCTTCAGAATATATTTGGCGACGGCCCGATTATGTGCAGCCAGATTGGCCGAGAACTCGCTGGTTCCATCCCCACGCGATACAAAATAATAGAAATTATGTTTTTCGGGATGCAAGGTCGCCATCAAGGAAGCCTTACCGGGACTGGCAATCGGCGTGGGTGGCAATCCATTGCGCGTGTACGTGTTCCAGGGCGTATCGGTCGTCAAATCACGCTTGCGAATACGGCCCTCATAAGCCGAACCCATGCCGTAAATAACCGTCGGGTCTGTCTGCAAAGGCATGCCGACACGCAAACGATTCATAAATACCCCAGCCACGCGTGCCCGGTCCTGGCTATGGCCCGTCTCACGTTCCACGATAGAGGCCATGATCAAGGCTTCATACGGGGTCTTCAAGGGCAAATCCGCGTCCCGGTCCGCCCATAGCTGCTCCAGCAGTTCCTGCTGGGCCTGAAAACCGCGACGCAGAATGTCGATATCCGCCGTACCGGGCACAAAGACATAGGTATCGGGATAGAACAAACCTTCTGGATGAGACGCCTCCACACCAAAGCGCTTCAACAAATCGGCATCGCTCACCTCGCTCAAGGTCTGTCGAACCTGAGGGTTGCTTGCCAGCGTGTCACGTATGCGTTGATAGGTCCACCCCTCGGGAATGGTCAAACGGGTCTGCAGCATATTGCCGCTGGACATGCGCTCCATCACCACCCACGGTGTATCCCCGCGTACCGCCTCATAAGCCCCCGCTTGCAAGGAGGTATCCAGACCGGAGAGACGCGCCATCCAGACAAAGGCATCTTCCTGAATATCGATCCCGGCCTGCTGCATACTGCGCGCAATCGCACGGGGACCTGAACCGGCAGGGACCACATAATCGATGCGTTCGGCACGCATCGTCACGGGCTGCTTCTTGGCCCAATACCAGGCACCACCCGCTATCACACAGGCGACTACCAACCAAAGGCCCAACAGGGCAGAGAAGATCTTGACAGTTTTTTTCATGCGAGCGCTATTGTAAACAGAATAAGGCGGCGTATTCCTGAATATGTGTCACAGCCCAACACCGAAACTGGGATCAGTTAGCACCGCCCTCTTCTTCCACCCAGCCCATGCCCTGATTCCAGCGGGGGTATGCCCCTAGAACTAGCCTCGCACACGGTATCATTGATGTTTAAATTTCTTTTTTCGCTCAGCCATGACCGGAATGCCTGCTCCCTCCTCTTTCGCCCTGCCAGATTTGTGCGTCCTCCAGTTCCAAGGAGCCGATGCCGTGTCTTTTCTCCATGCTCAAGTCAGTAATGATTTGGAGCACCTGGCTGCCGACCGTGCCTGCATCGCGGCCTATTGCACCGCCAAAGGTCGCAGCTTGGCCACCATGGTGTTGTGGCGCGAGGAGAACGAAACGGTCTTTGCCCTGGTCCGCCGTGATCTTAGCGAAGCCCTGATCAAGCGCTTACGCATGTTCGTGCTGCGCAGCAAAGTCGCGATCAGTCTGGCCGAGTTACAGGTTTACGGTGTGGCCGATTCGTCCGCTGCCCAAGCCGTCTGGAATGTGCGGCGCGAAGGTGGCGACACCCTGATTCAGGCCCCCGGCGATCTGGACGGCTTGAATCGTCACTGGCGAATTTCTCCCCAGCAGGACGCAAACGCTCAGACTTCTGAAGGTCGTTGGGAAACGGCAGATATTTTGGCCGGCTTGCCCTGGATCAGCGCCGACACGCAGGATTTGTTCATTCCCCAGACCCTGAACCTGGATCTGATCGATGGCATCAACTTCAAGAAAGGCTGTTATCCAGGCCAGGAAGTCGTGGCTCGCAGCCACTATCGAGGCACGATCAAACGGCGCATGATGGCCGCACGTACCGCCGTTCTGGACACGGCACCACAGACGCCGGAAGCTGCCGATGTGTTTCTGGTCTCGCAGAATGCGGAACCGCTGGCCGCCGCGCGCATTATCAACCGCGCCTGGCATAACGGGCAGCGACGTCTGTATGTCTTGATGGAAGTGGTACTGGCGGACCTGGAACAAGGCCAGTTTCAACTGGAGCAAGGACAGGCGCTGGAACTGCAGCCCCTGCCCTACGCACTGCCAGAACTTAGTGCTTCTGACGGTACAAATTAAGAATGCTGGAGAAATCCAGCCCTGCATTCTGACCTTGTGCGGCGTGCAAGGCGAACAGGTTGCGTGCCAGTTCGCCCAAAGGCGTCGCGCTGTTCTGGCTGACAGCCGCATCGGCTGCCAGACCCAGGTCTTTCAGCATCAGGCCCGTGGCAAAGCCGCCCTGATAATCACGCGAAGCCGGTACATCCGGCATCACCCCAGGCCAGGGGTTGTACAGCTCAGTTGCCCAGTTTCGACCGGAACTGCGCGCCATGATGGTCGACAGCACGGCAGGGTCCAGACCGTGGGCAACGCCCAAAGCCAAGGCTTCAGCAGTACCCGCCATCAAAATCCCCAACAGCATATTGTTGCAAATTTTGGCAACCTGACCCGCACCGGCTTTACCCGCGTGGAAAATGTTCTTGCCCATGGCATCCAAGTAAGGGCGCGCCTTTTCCAGGGCCTGATCCTCGCCCCCGACCATAAAGGTCAAGGTGCCAGCAATGGCGCCACCGGTCCCACCGGAGACCGGCGCATCCAGCATTAACAGACCCAGCTTGCTGGCTTTGGCCGCCAGATCCTGGCTGGTTTGCGCATCAATGGTGCTGCAATCGACCAGCACCGTACCGGGGGCCACAGTCTGCAGCAAGCCGTTCTCGCCCTCGTAAACCTGACGAACATGGCGGCCAGCAGGCAGCATGGTAAAGACCATCTGCGCGTCTTGGGCGATTTGCACCGCCGATTCCCCCACCTGTGCCCCTGCTGCCTGTAGTTCCTGCATGGCTTGCGCATTCAAGTCAAAGACTTTCAGGCTATGACCGGCTTTGAGCAGATTCAGCGCCATGGGTTTACCCATATGGCCCAGCCCGATAAATGCAATCGTGTTACTCATTTTGTCTCCTCGTCATTATGAAAGCGGCGCCGTCTGGCGCCGCAGCGGTCTGCCTGGGTTACAGGTCAGCCAAGGGATGAGTCGTTTCTGCCGGCCAGGCAGGAACAAAAAACCGTTCCACCCAGCGTGCATCCGCCTGTTCCAGCGAGGCAGGATTCCAGCGCGGCTGTTTGTCTTTATCAATCAGCAGTGCCCGTATGCCTTCCTGGAAGTCGCCCTGTACGCCACATTGCAGCGACACTATGTATTCCAGACGGAAAACATCGGCCAAAGACAGGTGATGCACCTTCTCCAGCAGCTCAAAGGACAAACGAGCCGAGCCAGGCGCACCTTTGGCGAAGGTTTGCGCGGCACGGGACAACCAGGGGTCGGCACTGCCCTGCCACTGCTGCAGAGCCTGTGTAATGCGTTCAAATTCACGGCTGGCGCAGACATCACGCAGCATGGCGTAGTTCTGCTCCAGCGGGCCGCTATCGGGGCGAGCGCCATCCGCCAAACGACGCAGGATCTGATGCACGCTGCTGTCACACACAGCGCGGTCATCAGACCAGTTTGTGGCTTGCAGGGCCTGGAGCAAGGCGTCGAAATGCACCCGTGGCAAGTAGGCATCCGCCAGACCCAGGAACAAGCAGTCCGACGCGTTGATTTGTGCGCCACTCAGTGCCAGAAAATGGCCAATGCCGGCAGGCAGATGCGACAGCATCCAGGTGCCGCCCACATCGGGAAACAGGCCAATGGAGATCTCGGGCATGGCAAAACGCGTGGTATCGGTTACCACACGATGGCTGGCGCCGTTGAACAGGCCCACGCCCCCGCCCATCACAATCCCGTCACCCCAGCACAAAATCGGCTTGGGAAAGGTATGAATCAGATAGTCCAGGCGGTATTCCACATCGAAAAATTCGCGGGCGTACTCGTTATTCCAGGCCGAGCCACCCTGGTTCTTTTGCATGGAGGCGTACAGCGAATGCAGATCGCCCCCTGCGCACAGCGCCTTTTCTCCGGCACCGTGCAACACGATCATGGCAATACTGGAGTCCTGCGCCCATTCCTGAAACTGCTTGAACAGCAGTTGGCACATCTCCAAATTAAGTCCATTCAGGGCTTGCGGGCGGTTCAGCGTAGCAACACCAATCGCCTTTCCGTTCTGGCCGGGCAGGCGATCAAACAAAACAGAATCCGTCATCGAATATCAGCTCCAAGATCAATGATTTGTCGTGCGATGATGACACGCATGATCTCGTTTGTGCCTTCCAGAATCTGGTGCACCCGAGTATCGCGCACCAGTCGCTCCACAGGATAATCCTTCAAGTAACCATAACCGCCAAAGAGCTGTTGCGCATCCACGCAGGCCTGAAAACCCAGATCCGTGGCCATGCGTTTGGCCATGGCGCAGTACGTGCTGGCCTGACTGCTGCCGGCGTCCAGGTGCGAGGCGGCCAGACGCACCATTTGACGAGCAGCCACGACACTGGTCAGGATATCGGACAATTTGAATTGCAGGGCCTGGAACTGATCCAGACTCTTGCCGAACTGGCGGCGCTCTTGCATGTATTGGCGGGCGGCATCATAAGCGCCTTGGGCGGCTCCTACCGAGCAACAAGCGATATTGATACGGCCACCGTCCAGGCCCTTCATGGCCAGCTTGAAGCCCTCGCCTTCCTGGCCCAGCATGGCCGAGGCAGAAACACGCACACGCTCAAAGGTAATGCCCCGTGTGGACTGGCTGTTCCAGCCCATCTTCAATTCTTTACGACCGTAAGTAATACCGGCGGCATCAGCAGGTACGGCAAAGGCGGAAATCCCCTTGGGACCGTCACCGCCGGTACGAGCCATGACCACCAGCAGGTCCGTGTCCCCAGCACCGGAGATAAAGGCTTTGCTGCCACTGATCAGATAATCGTCGCCATCACGTTCGGCGCGGGTACGCAGGGAGGCGGCGTCCGACCCCGCACCGGGTTCAGTCAGACAATACGAACCCAATTTCTGGCCACTGCTCAGCAACTCTCCCCATTGAGACTTGATCTCCTCCGTACCCCAGGTGCCCACCATCCAGGTCACCATATTGTGGATGGTCAAAAATGCGGTGGTCGACGGGTCAACCGCAGCCATTTCCTCAAATACCAGGCTGGACTCCAGACGTCCCAAGCCCAGACCACCGATGGATTCAGGGGCGTACAAGCCGCAAAAACCCAATTCACCCGCTTTACGGAACGCCTCGATCGGGAAAATCTGTTCCTCGTCCCAACGCGCCGCATGCGGTGCCAGCTCCCCTTGTGCAAACTCGCGAGCCGCTTGCGCAAAAGCGTTCTGATCGTCTGTCAGTATCATGTCTGTCTCCTTATTTTTACCCACCATAATGCGAGCCGCCCCCTTTAGTTGTCGTGCTGATGACAATCAGCATTTTCATAGGGAGCAGCGCCAGGCAGAAGGCGACAGTCTAGCTGAAAGTAGCGGCCTGATGATCAGGCCGGAATGAACTAGGCGCGGACGGGTTTGCGGCGGGGTCTGGCGGCAGCGCGTGCCGCCAGTTTGTGCGCGTAGCGACGACGGCGGGAATCCATCGGGTCAAAGACCAGCTCACGGTAGACCTCCACCCGGTCCTGATCCTGCAAGAGCTGATCCAACTGGCAACGCTGGCCATAGACACCGACGTGCAGTGCCTCCAGGCCCTGTTCATCATCCAGCGGTGGCAGGCCGCACTCACGCAGCCCTTCGGCAATTCCTGCCGTTAACAGGGCATCACGGACACAACTGCCCGCAGGCAAACGCAGGGCGGCTTTCCAGACCTGGGCCTGAGTGGCCACAATTACGCTGACGGATAACTCAGTCACCGTAAACCTCTTGGGCGCGGCGCGTAAAGGAGTCGATAAAGCTGTTGGCAACGCGGTTAAAGATGGGACCCACGACCATTTCCAGCGCGCGGCTGGAGAATTCATACTCCATGGTGAACACGATCTTGCAACCGTCTTCGCCCAAAGGAGTAAACTGCCAGTCCCCCGTCAAGGCCGAGAACGGACCTTTGACCAGGCGCAAGACAATACGGTTGGGATAATCGTGTTCGTTGCGTGTGGTGAAGGTTTGACGAATACCCGCAATGCTGATGGTCACCGAGGCTTCCATCCCCTTTTCGTCGCGCTGATTGACGGTCGCGCCACCACACCAGGGCATGAATTCAGGGTATTTTTCCACCTCTGCAACCAAATCAAACATCTGTTCGCAGCTATAAGGAAGGAGGACGGAGCGTTTTACTGTATGCATCAGGTCTGGTTAATAGATAGAATGTTCTGATTTTACAATCTATGGTTGGCAATTAATTCATGAGTATTGTTGATAATCGCAAGGCTACCCACGAATATTTTATCGAAGAGCGCTTTGAGGCCGGTCTGGTCCTGGAGGGCTGGGAGGTCAAGGCGATCCGAGCTGGTCATGTTCAGCTCAAAGAAAGCTTTGTCATCGTACGCGAAGGCGAGCTGTTTATTATCGGGATGCACGTCAGCGCCTTGCCGACCGCGTCCACCCATATCCGGCCCGATGCTACTCGTACACGTAAACTACTGCTCAAAGCCGAAGAAATCAGCAAGCTGATTGGCAAGGTTGAGCAACGTGGCTACGCCCTGGTTCCCCTGAACCTCCACTACAAGAAAGGTCGTATCAAGCTGGACTTCGGCCTGGGACGCGGTAAAAAACTGCACGATAAACGTGATGTTTCCCGCGACAAAGACTGGAAGCGCGAACAAGAACGCTTGATGAAACACGACACCCGCCGTAAGACGAATGAATAAAAACGGGCTAAAAAGCCCGTTTTGTTCCAAGTCTCAATGTAATTTAACACGAGGGGCGGCCCGTTTGCTGAGCAAACGGCCCAAAGCCAAGGTTGCCGTTCGCGCAACCCCCAAAATCGCCATGTGGTGCATCAAGTGCAGGCTCATATACATAATGCGAGCCAGCAAACCCTCTACAAACCAGCTCTTGCCAGACAGAACCCCCATCAGGCTGCCTACCCCACGGCTATGGCCCACCGAGACCAGTGAGCCGTAGTCCTTGTAGACAAAGGGAGCTTCATCAACCGGCTTGCCTTGAATGCGAGCAGCCAACCGCTTGCGCAAGTAACTGGCTTGCTGGTGTGCGACCTGTGCGCGAGCAGGCAAGAACTGGCCTTCCTTGTCCCAAGGCACTTGCGCGCAATCGCCCAACGCCCAAATATACGGATCGGGCGTAGACAAACAGGCGTCCAGCACCAGTTGATTGATCCGGTTGACCGGCAAACCGAGTTGGCCCAAGAAGGCAGGGGCTTCAATCCCTGCGGCCCAGACGCACAAATCGTTGGGATACTGGCCACCGTTCACATCCTCAATGTGATCAGCCGCCAAACGGCTGACTCGCACCGAGGTCCGTACCGCCACACCACGCTGCTCCAGCAGGCTTTGCGCGGTAGCCGATAGCTTGGGCGGCAAGGCGGACAGAATGCGATCGGCACCTTCCAGCAAGGTGATACGCACTTCGCGGTCCGAGCTGCTGCCCGGAATGCTGTAAATGCTTAAATCGGCACGGGCTTCCAGCAACTCGGCTGCCAGTTCTACCCCGGTAGCCCCGCCCCCAACAATATTGATGTACAGGGGCGCCCCCGGTTCACGCTGCGCGCGGCGGGTCACACTGATCAGCTCATTGAGCAGCTTCAAACGGAAACGCTCGGCCTGATGAGTCGAGTCCAAGGCCAGCGCATGCTCATGGGTGCCAGGCGTATTGAAGAAATTGGATTTGCTGCCTACGGCCATCACCAGCGTACCGTAGGACAGGCTGCGCTCCGGGAAGACTTCTTCATGGTCGGGTCCCAGGACCGGAGCCAGCGTGATCGTGCGTTGCTCGCGGTCTATGCTGATCATTTCACCTTGAATAAAGGTAAAACCGCAGTCACGCGCCAGCATGAAATACGACAGCCCCTCGCGGTGAATATCCAGGGTACCGGCAGCCACCTCATGCAATGACGGTTTCCAGATATGGTCGCTGTCTTTGTCGACCAAAAAGATATGCTGACGCCCGAACTGACGCCCTAATTTGGCAGCCAGCTCCAGGCCTCCTGCCCCGCCCCCAACAATCACCACTTGATACGACTGCGTAGTAGACATCCACAACTCCTTGGGCCTTGTCTTAAGCAAAGAGAGTATCAGAACCGCCGCCTTATACTTTAAATCAAAACAGATAAGGACTATAGCGATCTGTAGACGCCGCCAGGCGCGTCCAGAAGCACTGACCCGTGCAACCACCCGAATGTGTGGCACTTTTGCGCTTTACTAGGCCTTAGATCAAAGACTGAGGCAAACAAATAGGCCCAATAGCAGTGCATGTCGTAAAATTAAGGGGTTTGGTCTTGCCTTCCCTTAACGGTCGACATGGAGCAGCAGCACAGCAGCCATTGATACGGTATGATGCTGGCTTTGTCCTATTCACTTAATTTTTGCCTGCCATTATGCATGACGATGTTCCCCGAAAATCCCAACGCGCGACTCGAAAGGGGCGCGAACGCCGCGACAAAATCCTGGAAGTGGCTTCCGAGGTTTTTCGCGAGAATGGTTTTGAGGCCACATCCATGTCCCAAATCGCTGCATTGGCAGGCGGCTCCAAGGGCACGCTCTACAATTATTTCCCATCCAAAGAAGACCTTTTGCTGGCTGTTCTGCTGACAGGTGCCCAGGAATTTACCGAACAGGTTCTGACCAAGCTGGATTGCGAAGGTGATATCCGCCAGGAACTGCAGAGTTTCCTGCTGCCCATGCTGCGTAATCTGTACTCCAAGCAAACCGCCCAGCTCTTGCGTATCGTGGTCTCTGTCGGTGGACACAGCGACATCGGCAAACGCTTTATGGAGATGCTGGACGACCAGATCTGGGACGGAGTGCAGTGTTTCTTTGCTCACCATATCGAGCGTGGCACGCTACGCCGGCTGGACCCGGTATTAATGGTGGAACACTTCCGTTGCCTGAGCGAAGGCGAAATTGTATTGTTGCTCATGGGGGCGATGGAGCCCTGGAGTGAAGAGCGCATTCAAACTGAGACGGAGCATATTCTGGATATGTTCTTACACGTTTACCAAATCGACGCAGCAAACTAATACCAGCCAATCAGCTGCAGCGCTGATTGTTCTGTCCATACACGGTTCCTCTCCCCTTAGCAGCGAACCCGTCAAGACACTCCGAATCCATGCCGCCCGATCCAGGGCGGTTACGGCCATTCCCCATCACGGCCTCTCACCCGCGCCCTGCCCTGTTCCGTTCTGCTCATCAGAATTGCAGCCTGCCCCTCTCCTTAGCCGCACACCAATAGGCACGAGCGCTTGGCAATACCTATACAAGCTTGTACAAGCACTCCAGCTAGCCAAAGCGCCAATATACTCACCTAGGCAGCAAGCGCTGCAAAACAAAATCGCATGAGCACGGCCAAGAGCCATAGCAAGAACAAAAGCACAAGATACGTCCCCAAAACGACAACACCCCGACATGGAAGCTCCATGTCGGGGTGTTAGGTCTTACCTGACTTGACCCGCGTACTGCCAGAGATTTCGCTAGCAGTAACTTACGTCTTAGACCTTGGCCAGACGTTGCCAGGTATCCACAACCGTATCCGGGTTCAGCGACAGCGAAATAATGCCTTCATCGCTCAGCCACTTGGCCAGATCAGGGTGGTCGCTGGGGCCTTGGCCACAAATACCCACGTATTTGTTTTGTGCCAGGCATGCCTTGATGGCACGACTGAGCATGAACTTCACAGCCTCGTCGCGCTCGTCGAAGTCGGCAGCCAGCAGCTCCATACCGGAGTCACGATCCAGACCCAGAGTCAACTGAGTCATGTCGTTGGAACCGATGGAGAAGCCGTCAAAGTACTGCAGGAACTGCTCGGCCAGAATGGCGTTGGAAGGCACTTCGCACATCATGATCAGGCGCAGGCCGTTTTCGCCACGAGCCAGACCGTGGGAAGCCAACAGGTCCACAACACGTTCTGCCTGACCCAGGGTACGCACGAATGGCACCATGATTTCGACGTTGGTCAGACCCATTTCGTCACGCACTTTCTTCAGGGCTTCGCATTCCATCTTGAAGCATTCTGCGAAGTCTTCGGACAGGTAGCGAGCCACACCACGGAAGCCCAGCATGGGGTTCTCTTCCTCGGGTTCGTAGCGCGAACCCCCCACCAGCTTGCGGTATTCGTTGGACTTGAAGTCCGACAGACGCACGATGACGGGCTTGGGGTAGAAGGAAGCGGCCAGAGTCGCAATACCTTCGGCCAGTTTTTCCACGAAGAAAGCACGTGGGCTGGCGTAGCCACGAGCCGCCGATTCCACTGCCTTTTTCAGGTCGCTATCCACATTGGGGTAGTCCAGAACGGCTTTGGGGTGAATCGCAATGTTGTTGTTGATGATGAATTCCAGACGAGCCAGACCCACGCCATCGTTAGGAATTTGCGAGAAGTCGAAAGCCAGTTGGGGATTACCCACGTTCATCATGACTTTCAGGCCGATCTCGGGCATTTGGCCCCAGCTGACTTCTTCGATCTCGGTTTCCAGCAGACCGTCGTAAATCCGGCCTTCGTCGCCTTCAGCACACGACACCGTCACTTCCTGACCTTCTTTCAGCACGTCTGTGGCGTTGTTGCAACCGACCACGGCAGGGATGCCCAGTTCGCGAGCAATAATCGCCGCGTGGCAGGTACGACCGCCACGGTTGGTGACGATAGCCGAAGCCAGCTTCATGATGGGTTCCCAGTTAGGGTCCGTCATGTCGGTGACCAGCACGTCGCCGGGTTTGACCAGATCCATCTCGGAGGCGTCTGCCACGATACGGACTTTGCCCGAACCGATCTTCTGACCAATAGCGCGGCCGGTAACCAGCACTTCGCCAGTGGCTTTCAGGCGGTAACGCTCTTGCACGTCGTTGCTGCCTTGCTGGGACTTAACGGTCTCAGGGCGGGCTTGCAGAATGTAGATCTTGCCGTCGATACCGTCACGACCCCACTCAATGTCCATAGGACGCTGGTAGTGTTTTTCAATGATGGTGGCGTAACGAGCCAGTTCGATGACTTCTTCGTCGCTCAGGGAGTAACGGTTGCGCTCGGACACCGGCACGTCTACGGTACGCACAGCGTGATCAGTCGTACGGCCTTCGTCAAATTCCATCTTGATCAGCTTGGAGCCGATACGGCGGCTGATGATGGGGTAGTGACCGGAAGCCAGGGTTGGCTTGTACACGTAGAACTCGTCCGGATTGACCGAACCTTGAACCACGGTTTCGCCCAGGCCGTAAGAGGACGTCAAAAAGACCACATCCTTGAAGCCCGATTCAGTGTCCAGGGTGAACATCACACCAGCGCTGCCCTTGTCGGAGCGCACCATGCGCTGAATACCCGCGGACAGCGCCACTTCAGCGTGGGCGTAGCCCTTGTGCACGCGGTAGGAAATAGCGCGGTCGTTGTACAGGGAGGCAAACACGTGGTGAATCTTGCTCAGCACCTCGTCGATGCCCACCACGTTCAGGTAGGTTTCTTGCTGACCAGCAAAGGAAGCGTCAGGCAAGTCTTCAGCGGTGGCGGAAGAGCGCACGGCAAACGAACCCTTGCCGTCTGCATCCAGTTCAGCAAACGCGTCACGTACGGCTTTTTCAAACTCGGCCGGGAATGGAGTGTCGATGATCCACTGGCGAATTTCGGCACCGGCAGCGGCCAGTTCACGAACGTCGTCGGCGTCCAGCGCGTCCAGACGCTGCTGAATGCGCTTGTCCAGATCGTTGTTTTTCAGGAAAACGCGGAATGCTTCGGCTGTTGTGGCAAAACCACCTGGCACGCGCACACCAGCGTCGGCCAGTTGACTGATCATTTCGCCCAGCGACGCGTTTTTACCGCCCACTGTGTCGACGTCCGTCATGCGGAGCTTGTCGAAACTAATTACGTAAGACATAAGTCACCTTGAATAGAAAAAAAAGCGTGTTTGCTTAAGGCAGTGATCCCAACAGCGCTGTCTGTGTGATCTGTCCTAAGCAAACCTGCCTTTCCATACCCCGATCCGAGCGGTAAATGGTAATCTTGCAAATTGTACCGTTTCCCGAGCATTGTGCACGACTTATTCCATGACATCTTCTCCTATTGAGCGTACCGTCTTTGTCGTTTCTGACAGCACGGGCATTACCGCCGAAACTTTCAGCAACTCCGTCCTGTCGCAATTCGCTCAATTCGAATTTCAGGCCGTCCGTATCCCCTTCATCGATACCATCGAGAAAGCCCAAGCTGTCGCTGATCGCATCAACCAATGCGCTCAAGAGCAAGGCCAGCAACCGCTGGTATTCAGCACTTTGGTTGACCCCAAGATGGCGCACATTATTGGCGCGGCCAACTGCACTTTCCTGGATTTGTTTGGTGCCTTTGTACGACACATTGAACGCGCCCTGGGAGTGAAATCCAGCCGTTCCGTAGGCCGTTCGCACTCCGGTGGCATGTCCAAGCGCTACAACAACCGCATTGAGGCCATCAACTTCAGTCTGGCGCACGACGATGGTCAGTACGTGAATGGTCTGGAACAAGCCGACGTGATTCTGGTGGGTGTATCCCGCTGCGGAAAAACGCCTACCAGCTTGTACTTGGCGATGCAGTACGCCGTCAAGGCCGCCAACTACCCCATCATTCCCGAAGATTTCCAGCGCGGCACCCTGCCCGCCACGCTGGCTCCCTACCGGAAAAAGATTTTTGGTCTGTCCATTCATCCAGACCGTCTGTCTGAAGTGCGTAATGAGCGCCGTCCGGGAAGCAAATACGCCACCATCGAGCAGTGCCGCATGGAAGTGGCTGAGGCGGAACGTTTAATGCGTATGGAAGGCATTCCCTGGCTGTCCACCACCACCAAATCCATCGAGGAAATCTCCACCAAGATTCTGGATGATGTCGGTTTGGACCGCCGCTCTTACTAAGGATCGAACAGCTAGTCCGGGCGATACCCCCTACGGGAGTATTCGGACAGCCTCAACATCAAGGCTTGATCTCGGTATCACACCGAACTCAGGCCTTTTTGTTGGCCGCTGCTACGGTGTAAGATCTGCTGCTTTTGTCCGCACTCAATCCAACTTGCCCACCCAAACCTGCGGGTGCTGATCACTCCAGGGCAAGGCTTGCTCCAATTGGCCAGCCAAGCCAAACAAGAGGCATTCCTGGCCATAAGCGGCCGTAAACATCATGCCTATGGGTAAGGAAGTCGCCACATCCTGCCCGGCCGGCACCGACATGGAGGGTGAGCCACTGATATTGGCCAAAGCCGCAAAAGGTGCTTGCTTAAAGACGTGGGCAATCCAGCCCAGGCCATCCACCTGATCCTGTATCTGGTTGTACTCACCCACCCTCATGGGCAGCGCAGGTACGGTGGGAGTCATCAGGACATCATATTTCTGGAAATACGCGCCCAGATTCCGGGAGACCGTATTACGCACGGCGATCGCCCCCAAAAGATCAATTCCGCTAATCTTCTTGCCGTAGGCATAGGCCGCCAACGTGGCCTGTTCCAGATACACCTCATTCACCGGCCGCCCGGTCGCTGCGGCAATGCTGTCTATCCACGCCGCCGTGTTCACATTCCAGAATTGGGCATTGGCGTGTACAAAAGCCTCCCAACTGACGCCGGAATCAAATACCAGGGGTTCGACCTGATGGCCCAGAGACTCCAGCACCGAGGCCATATCAATCGCCTTGCCGGCAATGACAGACTCGGTTTTATCACCGCTGGGCGGGTCCATCATCAACCCGATACGCAAAGCGCCTGGATTTTTCTTCACAGCCGATAGAAAGGTCTGAGGGGGTGCTGCCGTGTAATACGGTTCACCAATACCGGGACGGCTAATCGCATCCAGCAAAGCAGCGCTGTCTCGCACGCTACGACTGACGCCCAGGTGGGCCAGCAAACCGCTCCAGACCTCATCTTGCAGGGGGCCGCTGGAGACCCGCCCCCGAGTGGGCTTCAAGCCGAACAAGCCGTTCACAGCCGCCGGGACACGAATAGAGCCACCGCCGTCAGTTGCGTGAGCCACCGGCACCATCCCTGCCGCGACCGCGGCTGCCGAGCCTCCTGTCGAGCCACCGGCATTAAAGGCAGGGTTCCAGGGGTTCAGCGTAGGGCCTACGCAGCGCGCCTCCGTCGTTGTACTGATGGCAAATTCCGAGGTCGTGGTTCGACCCAGGGTGACCAGTCCCGCCTCCTTATAGAGGCTCATCAAAGTACTGTCCGCATCCATGACCATGCCTTGCGCCAGCTTGCTACCCAGCTCGTAGCGTTTGCCCTTCATGGTGATGGCCAGATCTTTAATCAAAAACGGGACGCCGTAAAGTACGGAGTCCCGGTCAGCATGGGGGTCAATCTCCCCGTCCCAGCTCTCTACCACCGCATTGATTTTGCTGTTCAATGCATCAACCGCTTTCTTGCCCACCTGACTTAATTCTTGAACACTGATGTGTTTCTTGGCAACCAGCTCAGCCAACGCCAAGGCATCATAGGTCGCGTATTCGCTAAGTTTCATTGTTGACCTCATCTGAAAAAGATTAGGAATCCAACCGGATACAACGATGGAGCGATACAAGGTGACAAAGCGGCCCTCAGGGAGCCGCTAGCAGACAAGCGTCAATGCCCTATGCACTCAATGCTCGCGTAGCGATAAGCAGACGCCTTACTAGATGATTTACTTGATTTTAAAAGTGGAGACAAGAGCGACATCAAGAAAGAAGTCACTGACACCGGCTGACTCTTCCCAGTACGGTGCAATCAAGCCGCCAAGACTAGCGGCTGTGCTGACGACGCTGCTCGTACAGACAAAGGGCGGTGGCAATCGCCACGTTCAAGGACTCCACGCCGGGCGCCTGAGGGATGAACAAACACTGATTCGCTTTGGTCAGCAAGGCCGGGCTAACACCTTGCCCTTCATTGCCAAAAACCCAAATTCCCTGGTCGGGCAAGCTGGATTCATACAGGTCCTGGGCATCTGGCCCCAAGGAGGTCACCAGCACCGGCAAGGCAGCTTTTTCAAGCAGAGCCACACCATCGACCTGCTCATGGATTTGAATGGAGAAATGGGCGCCCTGTGCACTACGCAGCACTTTCTGAGACCAGACGCTGGCACAGCCTGGCGTCAGATACACGGCCTCCAACCCCACCGCCACCGCCGTTCGCAAGACGGTGCCCACATTACCCGGGTCTTGAACCTGATCCAGCAAGATGGCACGTTTTGTGGGAGCCGTCCAAACCTGCCCTCGAGGTACGCGAACAATAAAGCCTATGCCCTGCCCCTGACCAACTTGGGATACGGCATTCATCAAGGTTGCATTGAAGGTCACACTGCTATGACCTGGCAAGAAGCGCGCCAGTTCGAGCAACTCGTCCGAGTGGCGGTCCATCTCGAAAACGGCCAGTTCCGGCAAACCTCGGCGCTCCAGCCACATCTGGCATAGATGAATGCCTTCCAACCAAATCAACTGATCGCCCCCGTCCAGCTCGCGTTTATCGTGAGCCAGGCGCTGCACTCGTTTGAACAGCGCATTATCTTTGGATTCAATCAGCCTCATTTTCTTCAACTTACCTAACTAGAGATGCGCGTACCGGCGCGAAACTTCGACGATGCTCGGGGCAAGGCCCGTGCTGAGACAAACGGTCCAAATGCAAGGCCGTCCCGTAGCCTTTGTGCTGATCAAAACCGTATTCAGGATAGTCTCGGTGTAATTCCAGACAGACCGCATCCCGCGCTGTTTTCGCCAAAATGGATGCGGCCGCAATGGCAGCATGGCTGGCGTCACCTTTGATGATGGCTTCTGCCGGGCAGCACAGGCCAGTGGGAACACGATTGCCATCTACCAAGGCTTGCTCAGGTTTGACGCTCAGGCCATTACAGGCTCGTTGCATCGCCAGCATGGCGGCGTGCAAAATATTGATGTCATCAATTTCTGCGACGGTCGCGCTGGCAATTTCCCAGGCCAAAGCCCTTTCCTTGATCAGAACGGCCAAGGCTTCACGCCGTTTGGCGGTCAGCTTCTTGGAGTCGTTCAGGCCTTCAATGGGATTGTTCGGGTCCAGAATCACAGCAGCGGCAAAGACGGGACCGGCCAATGGGCCACGCCCCGCTTCATCCAGCCCCGCCACCAAACCTGCCGAGACATCACTGACCAATAAATCCAGCTGCTTCATGCACGTGCCATATTCAAAATAACCTCGGCCGCCAAAGCAGGCGTGTCCCTGCGCAAGGTCAAATGCATCTCGGTAAAGACTTTCTCGATATGCGCCACATAGCTCTGATCGCTCAAGGCTTTCCAGCACGCTTGCGCCAGTTTCGCTGGCTGGGCATCTTCTTGTAGCAGTTCGGGTACGACAAAATCCCGAGCCAGCACATTGGGCAAACCCACCCAGGGCACATAAGGCCTGTCCTGACCGGACTTCCACCGTATGATGCGCTCCATCATGGGGCTGAGCACATACGAAATAACCATAGGCCGCTTGTACAAGGCAGTTTCCAGGCTGGCAGTACCACTGGCCACCAGCACAGCGTCACTGGCTTCCATCACCGTCCAGGCGGGTGGGCGAACCACGCCTTCCGAATCAGGCTGACGAATACCGGCCGTATTGGCATCAATAATGTGTAAATTGCGGATGGGATGCTGAGCCAGCGCTTCCTCAAACTCCTGACGACGCTTGGGATTCACCATAGGCACCAGAATCGTCAGATCCGGATCCTGGTCCTGCAAGATCTGCACGGCCTGCAAAAAGCGCGGTGACAGCATCTTGACCTCGGAGGAGCGGCTGCCAGGCAGCACGCCCAGAATACGGCCTGTCTCGGGCAAGCCCAGGCGACAGCGAGCGTCAGCCTTATCCGGCTGCAAGGGAATATTCGCCGCCAAGGGATGACCCACATAGGTCACCGGAATGCCTTCCTTTTCGTAGATCTCGGTCTCGAAAGGAAACAGTACCAGCATATGAGACACCGCTTCGCGGATTTTGTGGATGCGCTCATAGCGCCAGGCCCAGATCGAGGGCCCCACAAAGTGCACCGTCGGCACACCGGCCTGACGCAAACGATGCTCCAGGCGCAAATTGAAGTCCGGGGCGTCAATACCCACAAACACATCCGGACGCTGGCGCAACCACTGATTGCGCATGCCCAAATACGTGGAAACCAGACCCGGAATACGTTTGAGCGCCTCGACGTAACCAAATACCGTCAAGGCGTCCATGGGATAGTATTGGTGAAATTGCTGGGCGGCCATCTCGGGGCCGCCTATGCCTTCTACCTGCACGCCAGGATTGCCCTGGCGCAGTCCTTGAATGATGCGGGCCGCCAGCAAATCGCCAGACGGCTCGCCCGCTACCATTCCTATACACAGATCCCGCTTGGCCCCTGTTTGCCCCGACCCGTCTGAACGTGCCGCTAATGGGCTGGAGGCGCTGCTCATGGTCTGCAAATACCCCGGCTGGAGTCATTCAGAAAGTCGATCATGACCTGTACGGCCGCACGGCACTCAGGCTGCGTTTCCTGCAAGGCTTGCATCTGCTCCACGGCCTGCTCCACCGTCAGCTTGCGACGATACAGCAGCTTGTAGCTTTCCTTCACCGCCGAAATCGCTTCAGCCGGGAAGTTGCGACGGCCCAGGCCTTCGCTATTCACACCGACAGGACGGAAAGGATCGCCTGCACCAATCACGTAAGGAGGAATATCCTGACGCACCGAGCTGGTACCACCAATCATGCTGTGTGCACCGATACGACCGAACTGATGCACAGCCGTCAAACCGCCCAGAATGGCCCAGTCGCCAATATGCACGTGGCCGCCCAGTTGGACGCTGTTGGCGATAATCGTGTGATTGGCAATCTGGCAATCATGTGCAATGTGGGTGTAGGCCATGATCCAGTTATCATTGCCGACACGGGTCACACCGACATCCTGCACCGTACCGGTATTGATGGTGACGTACTCACGAACCATATTGCCATCGCCGATTTCCAGACGAGTCGGTTCACCCGCGTACTTCTTGTCCTGCGGCATGCCACCAATGGAGCAGAAACGGTAGAAATGGTTGTTGCAACCAATCGTGGTCACGCCATCAATCACGCAGTGGGGCCCCACTTTGGTGCCCGCCCCTATCGTGACATTAGGCCCAATGATGCTGTAAGGCCCGACCTCGACATCATCTGCAAGCTGAGCGCCCGCTTCGATGATGGCCGTTTCATGAATACGCATAAACTATTCTTCCAATTGACGGATCGCACACATAATTTTAGCTTCGGCAACCACTTGGCCATCAACCAAGGCACGGCCCGTGTACTTGCACAAGGCGCGGCTGATGCGATCCGCGGTCACTTCCAAACGCAACTGATCGCCTGGCATCACGGGTTTGCGAAAACGCGCGCCATCCACACCAACCAGGTAATAGGCTAGCTTGTTGTCCACTTTGGCGTACGGATCCTCAGGATCGGTAAAAGAGAACAGCGCCGCTGCCTGAGCCATGGCTTCAATGATCAAGACCCCAGGCATAACCGGCATGTGCGGAAAGTGACCCGTAAAAAAGGGTTCATTCATCGACACGTTTTTAATGGCGACGATGCTCTTGCCGGGCACCAGTTCCAAGACGCGATCAACCAGCAGCATCGGGTAACGATGAGGGAGGCGATCCATAATTTGTCGAATGTCGAGTTCCATGTCCTGTCCTGCTTATTTTTGTTTATTGATATGTTCAGATGATTCATTTGCCCCATCAGCCTGCTGACGCTCCAAAGAGCGCAGGCGACGGCGCAAACCGCTCAATTGCCCCAGCACGGCAGCGTTTTTCTGCCAGTCCTGATGCCCAGCAAAGGGATAAACCCCGGTATAACGTCCAGGCTGACTGATATTGGAGGTGACAGCCGTACCGCCAGAGACGTGTACATCGTCACCCAAGACCAGGTGGCCCGAGAGCATCGCTGCCCCAGCGATCGTACAACGCGCCCCGATCCGGGTAGAGCCGGCCACCCCCACACACGCCGCCATGGCCGTGTGCTCGCCGACCTGCACGTTGTGCCCGATCATAATCTGGTTGTCCAGCTTGACGCCGTTGGCCAACACGGTGTCATCCAGTGCACCACGGTCCACCGTCGTATTGGCGCCGATTTCAACATCGTCGCCAATACGCACGTGGCCGATCTGTGCAATCTTGGCCCAGGCACCCTTGCCTTTCACTGGATCCGGCGCAAAACCAAAACCGTCCGCGCCCAGCACTACGCCCGAATGCAAAATGGCGCGGGCACCGATATGCACCTGGTGGTAAAGAGTGACACGCGCATGCAGTAAACAGTCTGGCCCCAAGGTAGATCCTGCGCCAATCACGCAATGCGCACCCAAACGGGTGCCACGTCCGATCTTGACGCCGGCCTCCACCACGCAAAAGGGCCCGACCGACACGCCCTCGCCCAATTGAGCACTAGGATCAATCACCGCACTGGGATGGATGCCCTGGGGCAAATCCGCCATGCGCACCTGATCAAAACGCTGAGCCAGCAGCGCATACATTAGATAAGGCTCTGAGCACAAAACCGGAATAAAGGACGGTGTAAAGCCCAGATCCTCGTAGACCTGTGGCGTCAAAATCACCACCGCAGCACGGGTCTGCTCCAGCAGATCCTGCATCTTGGGATTGGACAGAAAGCTGATTTCTTCCGGACCCGCAGAAAGTAAAGAGCCTAGGCCCCGAATCCGGGGCATAGGCTCTTTAATGCCTTCTGGCAGCTTGCAATCCAGTCCGGTCTTGTTGATGGCGTCTATGAGTTCAGACAGCTGTACAGCCTGATCAACGTTCAGCAATACCGGCATAGTGCATCAACCGCCCAGTGCTTTCAGAACTTCCTCGGTGATGTCCACACGTGGGCTAACGGTGACCGCGTCCTGAATGATCAGGTCGTAGCCTTGCGAGTCAGCAATACGCTTGATAGCGGCATCAGCCTGCTCAACGATAGCCGAGAACTCTTCGTTGCGGCGACGATTGAAGTCTTCCTGGAATTCGCGGCGCTTGCGCTGCAAATCGGAATCCAGGTCAGCCAGTTGACGCTGACGCTTCACACGATCGGACTCGGACAAGACAGGAGCATCCTTGTCGAACTTCTGAGCTTGCGAACGCAGGTTGTTGGCCATGCGCTCCAGCTCTTCGTCACGACGCTTGAATTCTGCTTCGATTTTGGTTTGGGCCGCTTTGGCGGGCTTGGAATCACGCAAAATGCGCTCTGTGCTGACAAAACCAATTTTGGTCTGGGCCTGAACAACAGGAGCAGCGGTCATGGCGCCGACACCCAGCGCGGCAGCCAGAACGAGCGCGTTATTGCCACGCGACAAGCTGCGGGCGATGTTTGTAAGTTTTAATGCGATGTTTGACTTCATGAAAAATCTACCTTGCTAATTAGGCTGCAGAATAGTGCAATTGTGCCACTAAACACGAACATCAGAAAGCGGTACCAATCTGGAACTGGAAGGCTTGTTTATCGTCGCCTTCCTTGGCGCGCAAGGCGCGACCATAGGACAACTGCAACGGACCGAGTGGGGACTCCCACGACAAGCCCAGACCTGCAGCGTACTTCCAACCGCATGGATCCTCCGACAAACGGTCAGGACGACCCATTGGGCAACCACCGCTGGTGTTGTCAACTTTACCGGCATCGGCAAAGACGAACCAACGCAACGTACGGTCACGTGAGGCACCGGGGAATGGCAGATACAGTTGAGCGTTGGCAATCATTCGACGCGAACCACCCAGGTAGTCGCCCGTCAAGATATCGCGTCCGCCCAAGGATGCACCTTCGTAGCCACGTACCGACCCGATACCACCGGCGTATACGTTCTTGATCACCGGGAAACTCTTGCCACCGATGCTGCGACCGTAATCAATCGCCCCGTTCAGAGCCAGCGTGTAAGCACGCCCCAAAGGAATATAGTGCTGATGGCTGGCACGCAGCATGTAATAGCGCAAATCCATCGTACCCATATCAGCCGACAGACTGGTCAAGCTGCCCTTGTTGGGAGCAATCGCGCTGTCGCGAGTATCTTTGGACCAACCCAGGTTGAAAATAAAGGTATTGGTGCCTTCACCGTACTCGTTTACGTAATCCTGATAGGCACGGGGTGTGTACTGCGGGCTCAGGCGCGAGAGCTTGTTGTGCTCGAAGTTCACGCCCATGAATACACGGTCGTACTCGGAAATAGGCACACCGAAGTTCAAACCGGCACCGATTGCGGTGTTCTGGTAATCACCCCAACCATCATTGGACTGGTAAGGCGTGGTACGACGGTAGTAAATCGAGGTGGTCTTGCTGATGCCGTCACCTGTCCAGAAAGGATTGGTATGGCTGATCACCGCCGCACGGTTCACTTTACTGGTATTGACCTGCAAGGACAGACTGTTACCACTACCGAAGATGTTGTCCTGACTGATACCGGCTGACAGCATCAGCTTGTCAGTCGAACCGTAACCAATACCGAGGTTAACCAAGCCGGTGGGCTTTTCTTTCACGTCCACGTTCACGTCGACCTGGTCAGGCGAACCCGGTACAGGCTTGGTATTCACATCTACTTCATTGAAGTAGCCCAGACGGTCGATACGGTCACGCGAGAACTTGATGGCGTCCGAGTCATACCAGGCCGCTTCCTGCTGACGCATTTCACGACGCACCACTTCATCACGGGTACGGACGTTTCCACCCACCTCAATACGGCGCACATACACGCGACGACCGGGATCGACGTAGAAGGTCAAGTCAGCCGTGTGATTTTCGCGATCCAGCACCGGGTTCGGGTTGGCATTCGCAAAGGCATAACCCAAGCCACCCAGATATTCGGTGATCGATTTTACGGTAGCGCTGGTCTTGTCCGAGGAAAACACTTCGCCTTCTTTTTGCTGCACCATCGGCTCGATCTTGTCTTCCAGACCCAGCAGATCACCGGCCAATTTCACGCTGCTCAAGGTGTAGGGCTGGCCCTCGTGAATGGTCAGGGTAATGAAAATGTCTTTGCGATCGGGCGAAATCGATACCTGAGGCGCTTCGGCCGAGTACTCCAGGAAACCACGATTCAGGTAGTAGGAGCGGATACGCTCCATATCCCCTTCCAGTTTTTCGCGGGAGTATTTATCAGTGCCGGTGTACCAGGTCATCATGCCCGAGGTCGTCAGCTCCATCTGATCGAGCAAGTCACCTTGCGAGACGGCTTCCGTACCGACGATGCGGATTTCCTTGATCTTGGCCAAGCCACCCTCAAAGATGTCAAAGCTGACACCGACGCGGTTACGTGGCAAAGGCGTGATGATAGGCGTGATTTCCACACCATACTTGCCCTTGGACAAGTACTGTTGTTTCAGCTCGAATTCAGCACGTTCCAACATGGAACGGTCAAAAACCCGGCCTTCTCCAAAGCCTACCTGGGCCAGGGAGTTGATAATATTCTTGGCGTCGAACTCGCGCATGCCATTAAAAGACACGGAGGCGATGGTTGGACGCTCCTTAACGTTAACGATCAGCACATTGGTGCTGGTGTCAATTTGCACGTCACTGAAAAAACCGGTGGCGTACAAGCGCTGAATCGCGTCTGCCGCCTGCTCTTCCGAGAAGGACTCACCGACCTTGACAGGCAAAGACGAGAACACGGCACCGGGATCGACCCGCTGGATGCCATTGACTTGAATATCGCGCACGACAAACGGTGCAAATGCATTCGCCAAGGCGGGGGCAAGCAGACTTGCCACCAATACGGGCAGAACACGCAACGCAAAAGTAGGTTTCCGGCTAAACGACATCCTGGACAATCCTTGGTCGGTCAAATGGTTGGAAATTGTATGCCACCCGCTCTCAACTGAAAAGACGGGTGATGTCATTAAAAAAAGCAATACTCATCAGCACGGCCAACAAGGCCAAACCCAGCCGTTGACCGACAAGCATCATACGCTCCGAAGCGGGCTTGCCGCGCACGGCTTCGATGGCATAGTACAGTAGATGCCCACCGTCTAGCATAGGTACGGGCAATAAATTCAGTAAACCAATGCTAATACTGATCAAGGCCAAGAAATTCAGGTAGGCAATAAAGCCAATACGCGCTGTCTGACCTGCATAATCCGCAATAGTAACCGGCCCGCTGACATTACGTACAGAGACATCGCCCGTAATCATGCGCCCGATCATCTTCAAAGAGAACCAGAAAGTCTGCCCGGTACGGGTAAATCCGCGCTCCACGCTCTCGATGGGCCCATACCGCACCAAGGTCATGGGCATATCCATAGCCACTTGGGCACCAATACGCCCTTGTGCCTTGGCATCGCCCTGGGGAGTAAGCAGCAGGCGTTGAATTTCACCCTCGCGCAGCACCTCAAGCTCAAGTGTCTTACCCGCAGATTGTTGCACCTTTTGAACGAACGCCGTAATTCCAGGCTCGATCAAATCATCCAGCCGGAGAATAAGGTCGTCTTTTTTCAGACCTGCTTGTTCGGCTGCCGTATCTTTAAACACTTCTTGGACAACGGATCGTGCCGGGCGTAACATCAGCCCAGCCTTGGCCATCAGGTCCTGCCCGTCCGGCAAAATCTCGCCAGCCGGTAATGTCAGGTAACGATTTTCTTCTCGTCCCAGCAGGTCCTTGACTCCCACTTCGAGCTCGCCGCCCGAGGACAAGGCATCCATAAAGGCCCAGCGCGCCTGCAACCAGGAATCCACAGGCTTGCCATCCACCGAGACCAGACGATCCCCAGCCTGGAAACCGGCCTGAGCCGCTGGCGTGCCTTCTGGGACGGGACCGATTTGCGCGACAGGCTCCTGGGCTCCTAACAACCCTACAAAGGCATAAATCACCACCGCCAGAATCAGGTTGGCCATTGGACCAGCCAGCACAATCGCGGCACGCTGTCGCAGGGGCTTGTGATTGAAGGACTCGTCGATCTGTGCCTGCGTTGCATGAGCAGGCGGATCATTTTGCATGGCGACGTAGCCGCCCAAAGGAAGAGCAGAGACAGCCCATTCGGTGCCGTTCTTGTCGAAACGACGGTACAGCACCTTGCCAAAACCGATAGAAAAACGCTCTACACGCACGCCGCAACGACGAGCCACCCAGTAGTGGCCAAGCTCGTGAAAAGTCACCAGCACGCCCAAGGCTACCAAGAAAGCCAGAACCGTGAAGAGCATGTTAATTCCTGTTAAATACGCGCAGAGACTCTGCAGTAATCCAGCGCCAGCGAACGGGTCTCGCTATCCAGCTCCAACACCCCTTCCAGGGCCTCTAAGGCCTGGCTGGCACGGCCATTGAGCCTGTCCAGACAATGCTCAATCACCGCCGGAATCTGAGTATAGCCAATCTGCCTTTCCAAGAAGCGGTCTACGGCAATTTCGTTGGCGGCATTCAAAGTCACGCAGGCAGCCTGACTGCTGCGCAAAGCATCATAGGCCAATCGCAGACAGGGAAAACGCACAAAATCAGGCTGTTCAAAGTCCAGGCGACCCATTGTGGCCAGATCCAACAAGCCTACGCCGCTGTACAAGCGTTCCGGAAAGCCCAGACCGTAGGCAATCGCCGTGCGCATGTCGGGCTGCCCCAATTGCGCCATCACCGAGCCATCTATGTACTCAACCATGGAGTGAATCACGCTTTGCGGATGCACCACCACATCAATCTGCTCAACGGGCACCGAGAACAACCAATGCGCCTCAATAACTTCCAGGCCTTTATTCAGCATAGTGGCTGAATCCACCGAAATTTTGCGGCCCATGCTCCAGTTGGGATGCGCACAGGCTTGCTCGGGGGTCACCTCATCCAGCTCGGCCAAGCTGCGCGAGCGAAACGGTCCACCGGAAGCTGTCACCAAGAGACGGCGTAGAGCAGCCACAGGCTGACCGGGCTCCGCAGGTAACTCACCGGCCAGACATTGGTAGATGGCGCTGTGTTCGGAGTCGATAGGCATCAATTGCGCCCCGCCCTCTTGCACGGCTTGCATGAAGATACGGCCCGCAGCGACCAGCGCTTCTTTATTGGCCAACAACACCCGCTTGCCCGCACGAGCCGCAGCCAGGGCCGAAGGCAGACCTGCTGCCCCGATAATCGCGGCCATCACCGTCGTTACTTGTGGGTCCGCCGCCGTATCGGCTAGAGCTTGGGCACCTACCCGGATCTCGGGCAAGACACCACCCTGCCACGCCGCCAGAAAGCGGCTACGCGCGGCTTCATCAGGCACCAGAACAACCCGAGCGGCACTGTCACGAGCTTGCTGGGCCAGCAGCTCCATACGAGTGTGGCCGCTCACGGCATAAACCGCCATCCTCTCCGGATGACGAGCAATCACATCCAGTGTGCTGATACCAATAGAGCCAGTGGCCCCTAACACACAAACATGCTGGAAACTCATGAGTTCTTCCTTGACGCAAACACTTAGTTCCACGCAGGACTAAAAGAGCCACGCCCCACTTAACAGCAAGGCTACGGGAGCAACCGGCAGCAAGGCGTCGATACGGTCGTAGACTCCACCATGGCCGGGCAATAATTGACTGGAATCTTTCACAGCGGCACGGCGCTTGAGCAAAGACTCGAACAAATCACCTACGATCGACAAGGCCGCCAGGGCAACACCCAAAACAGCCGTGGCAACCCACCCCCAACGTTGCTGCACGTCGGCACCAAAGCTGCCTGCCCAATTTGCGCTTATCACCATCCATACCGCCGCAGCGGCCATACCGCCAACCGCTCCAGCCCAGGTCTTGCCGGGACTGACACGCGGGGCCAGTTTGGCCTTACCAAAAGCACGACCCGTGAAGTAGGCTGCGATATCCGCCGCCCAGATCAGAACCAATAGGGAGAGCACATACACAATGCCCTGCGTGTACAAGAAAAGAGACAGGCTGGCCCACGCGACCAAGGGAGCCAGCACACCCATCACACTGAGCAAAACACCTTGAGCTCGTTGTGTGGCCTGACCCTTCAACACCAGCCCTGTCGCTCCAACGATCCACCATGCCGCCATTAACGGCACCAGGGCACGGTACACCAGATCAGCCGCCTGCTCTTGTGGACCTGTGTCATACCAGTACACGCTTAGCCACAACATCAAGGCACCGTTAAGCAAGGCCAAGGGCCATGCCCAACGCTGCTGATCCTCAGACAGACTCAGACGCTCCCACTCCCAGCACGCCAACGTACTCATCAGCACAAAGATGGCCAACAAGGGCCAGCGCACGGGGGCAAGCATGGCCGCGCCCAGAATCACCAGTAAGATCAGGGCGGTGATGACTCGTTGTTTCAACATAGATAAGGCTCCGTCAAGGCGCGGGGCTACCCTGCACCTGGGCACTGGTGCGCCCAAAGCGCCGCTCGCGCCCACGATACCACTCGAAGGCTTGTTCCAGCTGCGCCCGGTCAAAATCCGGCCAGTACACGTCTGTAAAGTACAGCTCGGTATAGGCCATCTGCCAGATCAAGAAATTGGAAATGCGACGCTCTCCACCCGTGCGAATGAACAAATCCGGCTCGGGGGCATAAGACATCGCCAAATAGGGGCTGAACATGGCCTCATCCAACTGCTCGGGATGATCGACCAAGTGAGGATTAGCGGCCAGCGCCTTTTGGGTCGCTTGCAAAATATCCCAACGACCGCCGTAATTGGCGGCAATCGTCAAATGCAAGGTGTCGTTATCGCGTGTTTTTTCCTCTGCATCGGCAATCAGCCCACGCAGTTCATCGCTAAATGCGGACAGTTCGCCAATAACATGAAGTCGGACGCCGTTTTTTTTCAGTGTTGCCACTTCTTTTTGCAGCATCTTGACAAATAGCCCCATCAACAGGGAGACCTCCTCGGGAGGACGTCGCCAGTTCTCGGAACTAAAAGCAAACAGGGTCAAATAACGCACGCCGAGCTCACCACAAGCCTCGACAATGCGCCGCACGGTCTGCACACCCCGCAAGTGCCCTGCCGTGCGTGGCAAAAGACGACGGGTCGCCCATCGTCCATTGCCGTCCATGACAATTGCCAGGTGGCCAGGAACCTGACCGTGTTCCGGAATAGTTTGGGTAGAACTGAAAGAAATCACCTAGCCACCTGTGCAAAAGCCGTTAGACCGTCATGATCTCGGCTTCTTTTTGGGCGATCAGCTTGTCGACTTCAGCCACATACTTGTCGGTCAGCTTCTGGATTTCATCCTGGGCGCGACGCTCGTCGTCCTCGGAAATCTCCTTGTCCTTGACTTGCTTTTTGAGCGTGTCATTGGCATCCCGACGCAGGTTGCGGATCGCGACCTTGGCATCTTCACCTTCACCGCGCACCACTTTGGCCAGATCGCGACGGCGCTCTTCGGTCAAGGCGGGCATGGGCACACGAATGCTCTCGCCCATCGAGATGGGGTTCAGGCCCAGCTCGTTGTCGCGAATGGCTTTTTCAATGGGGCCAGCCATATGCTTTTCCCATACCTGCACATTCAAGGTGCGAGCGTCAACCACCGTGATGTTAGCCACTTGGCTGACAGGCACCATGGAACCGTAGTATTCGACCTGAACATGATCCAGCAAGCCTGCCGTAGCGCGGCCAGTACGAATCTTGGCCAGGCCCGTCTTGAGAGACTCCAGGGACTTGCCCATACGGTTATCGGTCGATGCTTTAATCTCGGAAAGACTCATGGACTAAATTCCTATAACTTTAAACGTGAACCAGGGTGCCCTCGTCCTCGCCACAAACCGCACGCGTCAAAGCACCGGGTTTGTTGATCGAAAACACCTTAATCGGCAGTTTCTGATCGCGACACAAGGCGAAGGCCGTGGCGTCCATCACTTCCAGACGACGCACAATGGCCTCGTCAAAGCTGATGCGCGAATAACGGGTCGCACCGGGATCCTTATTGGGATCGGCACTGTAGATGCCGTCAACCTTGGTGGCTTTCAGTACGATTTCCGCCCCCACTTCGGCGCCGCGCAAGGCCGCTGCCGTATCGGTGGTAAAAAACGGATTGCCCGTACCGGCTGCAAAAATAACAACTTTGTTTTCTTCCAGGTAACGCAGTGCCTTGGGACGAATGTAAGGCTCCACAACCTGTTCAATATTCAGGGCAGATTGCACACGGGCATCCAGGCCACGGTGCTTCAAGGCATCTTGCAAGGCCAGCGCGTTCATGACGGTGGCCATCATGCCCATGTAATCGGCTGTCGCACGATCCATGCCCTGGGCACCTGGAGCGATGCCGCGAAAGATATTTCCCCCGCCAATCACGATAGCCAGTTGCACCCCCAACTGGGCAACCTGGGCGATCTCCTCCGTCATGCGAATGATTGTGCTGCGATTAATACCGAACGAGTCCTCACCCATCAGCGCTTCGCCGGAGAGCTTTAACAGGACACGTTTGTAAAGAGGGGTAGTCATGGGTGGGATTCCAAGTGACGAAGACAGAAGAGAGTGTAAAGCAGCAGGGCAGGCACCGCCACTACGGTGCCTGCCCTGAAAAAACCAGCTAGATTAGGCTTGGCCGGCAGCAGCAGCTACCTCAGCGGCGAAATCCTCAACACGCTTTTCAATGCCTTCACCCACAACGTACAGGGTAAAGCCAGCGATCGATGCTTTTTTCTCGTCCAGCATTTGCTGCACGCTTTGCTTGTCGTTCTTGACGAAAGGCTGGCTCAGCAGAGTCACTTCTTTCAGGAACTTGGCAACAGCGCCGTCAACCATTTTGGTGACGATGTCAGCAGGCTTGCCCGATTCAGCCGCTTTCTGAGCCGCCACGGAGCGTTCGGCTTCGATTTCAGCAGCGTCAACACCGGAAGCGTCCATCGCTTTAGGACGAGTCGCAGCAATGTGCATGGCCAGATCCTTGCCCACTTCTTCGTCGCCACCGGCGAAATCAACCAATACGCCGATTTTGCCACCGTGAACGTAGCTGGCCAGTTGGCCGACTGTTTCGTAGCGCTGAAAGCGACGGATCGAGATGTTTTCACCAATCTTGCCAACCAGAGCAGCGCGCACGGTCTCGACATTGCTGTCGGCCAGTGGCAGTTCAGCCAAAGCGGCCAGATCTGCTGGGTTGTGCTTGGCAACCAGTTGTGCGACGTCGTTGATAAAGCCGATGAAGTCATCGTTCTTGGCAACGAAGTCGGTTTCGCAGTTGACTTCAACAACGGAGCCGGTCTTGGCATCGTCAGCAATGTAAACAGAAACCAGGCCTTCAGCGGTAACGCGGGTAGCTGCTTTGCTAGCCTTGCTGCCCAGCTTCACGCGCAAGATTTCTTCAGCACGTGCCATATCGCCGTCGGCTTCGGTCAGTGCTTTTTTGCATTCCATCATGGGCGCGTCGGTTTTCTCGCGCAATTCTTTAACCATCGATGCGGTGATTTGAGCCACGGTTTTCTCCAATTCTGTAGAACGTGCCCCGGCAAGCCGGGGCGATACGAAAGGTCACTGTAGCTGTCTGCCATGACAACTGATGGTGTCTGGCAGACAGCGGTGAACCTGTTACTCCTGGGTGTCAGCCTGAACTTCGACGAATTCTTCGTCAGCGGCGATTTCTTCAACCAGACCGTTCAGGTTCTGTTCGCGGCCAGCCAACACGGCGTCAGCCATGCCACGGGCATACAGAGCGATAGCCTTGGCCGAGTCATCGTTACCAGGAATCACGTAATCCAGACCTTCTGGCGAGTGGTTGGTATCAACCACGGCCACAACGGGGATACCCAGCGTGCGGGCTTCGGCCACAGCAATCTTGTGGTAGCCGACGTCGATCACGAACAGGGCGTCAGGCAGGTTGTTCATGTCCTTGATACCGCCGATGGCCTTGTTCAGCTTTTCCAGTTCGCGCTCGAACATCAAGGCTTCTTTCTTGCTCATGGTTTCCAGACGGCCTTCAGCCATCTGACCTTCCATTTCTTTCAGACGCTTGATGGAAGTCTTGACCGTTTTGAAGTTGGTCATCATGCCACCCAGCCAGCGGCTGTCAACGTAAGGCATACCGCAACGCTCGGCCTCAGCAGCCACCAGTTCGCGAGCAGCACGCTTGGTACCGACGAACAGCACGTTGCCGCCACGAGCAGCCAGTTGACGCACGAATTTGGTTGCTTCTTCGTACTGAACAACCGTTTTTTCCAGGTTGATGATGTGGATGTTGTTACGCTGGCCGAAGATGAACGGAGCCATCTTGGGGTTCCAGTAACGGGTTTGGTGGCCAAAGTGCACACCAGCTTCCAGCATTTCACGCATTAAAGACATAAAGTTCTCCAAGGGTTTGGTCTTGTAACTGCCCGGTATCCGGTAAGGGCCGCAGCCTGTGCTGCATTCCAGACACCCCGAGACGGACAGTCACGCGATTTACTACATACAACATAAAAAACGTCGCCCGACATGAGCGTACGCCTGCACTGCAACGGACCCGCGCCTTTGAGCAGACAAGAAATCTGCCGTCAAACCCGGGCCTGAAACTTTTCTGGCTACTGCCTGCATGCAGCGCACCGCTTGCAGGTGTATCCTAGGGGATTGCCTGGTCAGCATCTGTTGACAAGAACCGGGCTGCTGCCCATGTTGCTTTTGCAACGCTTGTAATCGTGCTGACCCTGTATTCGTTGTGAATTCTGCGTGTTTTTGCTGGCTCGCAGCGCCCTGAGGCGTTTTTTTCAATCTTGGAGCAAACTGTCCTGACCCCTTGCTTTACTCATCCGCCCTGAAGATTCAGAAGGCCTGAGAAAAGCCGGTCAAACCAGGAAAACCCAGATTTAATGCGGTAAACAGCGCTTTGTGCTGCCTTACACCGCCTTGCCTGGACAGCCGCCAGATCGTCCCAAACGGGACTGTGCGTAACTGCAAAATTCACAAAAGCCTATAATTCTACTATTTTTCAATAGACCTGTTCAAGTTGCTATGAGTATTCTCGTCACAGACCCCACTGATCTCGAAAAAATGCGCACTGCTTGCCAGACGGCGGCATCCATCCTTGACTACCTGACCCCCTTTGTCAAAGCAGGCGTCACGACTGGCGAATTGGACCGCCTGTGCATGGAGCGCATCAATGAACTAGGGGTCAAATCAGCCACCGTGGGTTACGCGCCCCCTGGCTACCCGCCCTTTCCGGGCTCTATCTGCACCTCCGTCAACCACGTCATCTGTCACGGCATTCCTGGCGATAAAGTGTTGAAAAACGGCGATATTCTGAACATGGACGTCACCATTATTCAAGATGGCTGGTTTGGTGACACCAGCCGCATGTTCTACGTGGGTGAACCCAGCATCCTGGCCCGTCGCCTGACTGAAACCACTTACGAATGCATGTGGTTGGGCATCGATCAGGTCAAGCCGGGCGCAACCCTGGGGGATATCGGTCACGCTATTCAGCAACACGCTGAAAAACAAGGCTTTTCCGTGGTACGTGAATATTGCGGACATGGCGTGGGCCAAAAATTCCACCAGGACCCGCAAGTGCTGCACTACGGCAAGCCCGGCACAGGCGTAAAACTGGAAGCCGGCATGATCTTCACCATTGAACCCATGATCAACGCGGGCCGTCGCGAACTGCGCACCCTGGCAGATCAATGGACCGTCGTCACCCGCGACCACAGCCTGTCAGCCCAATGGGAGCACGCCATACTGGTGACCGATACCGGCTATGAAGTACTGACCGTCTCGCCCGGCATGCCTGCCCCTCCAGCCATCATCAACAAGGCCTGAACCATGTCCTTCCTGGCCCAGCTTCGCGACAGAATTGCTTGCCGCCGGGCCCAGGTCTACGAGCGCTTCAGGCAAGACCTGCATTGTGATCGTCTGCTCAAAAGCCTGTGCCAGATTTGTGACCAAGGCCTGCGCGAACTCCTGGACCGTTACCCCCTGCCCCGCCAAGCCAGCTTGGCGGCCTTGGGCGGGTATGGTCGCGGGGAACTGTACCCGCACTCGGATGTGGATCTACTGATTCTGTTGCAGCGTGAACCAAACGCAGAGGACATTGACCGCATCCAGGCATTGGTCGCCGCCTTATGGGATATCGGCCTGGCCCCCAGCCACAATGTGGCCACACCCGCCCAATGCCTGGAACAAGCCAGCCAGGACATCACTACCGAAACCGCCATGCTGGAAAGCCGTTGGTTGGCAGGCTCCAGGTTATTGCTGCGCCATGCCCAACAGCAACTGCAAAGCCAGATGGACCCGCAAGCCTTCTTTCTGGCCAAGCAGGCCGAGCAGCAGCAGCGTCATGCCCATCTGCAAGACACGCCCTACTCCCTGGAGCCCAACTGCAAAGAGTCGCCTGGCGCCTTGCGTGACTTGCAAGTGCTGCTCTGGATGGCCAGGGCAGCCGGTTTGGGGCGCACTTGGCTGGACGTCGCGCAATCCGAGCTGCTGACCGAATCCGAGCTCAATGCCCTGCAACGGGTCGAAGCAGCCTTCAAGCGCCTGCGCATTGAACTTCATCTACTGACAGGCCGCGCCGAAGACAGACTGCTGTTTGATCTGCAACCACGTCTGGCGGAAATCTACGGCTTCCAACCCACGGCCACCCGACGTGCCAGCGAACTGCTGATGCAGCGTTACTACTGGGCCGCCAAGATTGTCAGCCAGCTCAATCTGATCCTGATGCGCAGCATTGAGGAACACCTGTTTCCACAAACCGATCAGGAACCGCTTGTCCTGGATGAACACTTCCAGATTCATCATGGACAGTTGGAATTGCGTCAAGCCAATGGCTTCGAGCAAGACCCCTCTCTGATCTTTGTCGCCATGCTGCATTTGCAGCAACAAGCTAGTTTGCGCGGCCTGAAAGCCGATACGCTGCGCGCCTTGTGGCACGCCCGCCGCCTGATCGATACCACCTTCCGGGCCGAGCCCCGAAATCGACGTCTGTTTCTGGAAATTCTCCAACAGAACAAAGGCATTGTGCACACTTTGCGCTTGATGAATTTGCTCAACGTGCTGCCCCGCTACCTGCCTGTCTTCCGGCGCGTGGTCGGGCAGATGCAACACGACCTGTTCCATGCCTATACCGTGGACGAGCACACGCTGAAAGTCATACGCAATCTACGCCGTTTCACCATGACTGAGCACAGCGAGGAGCTGTCCATGGCCAATCAGCTAATGAGCGGTTTTGATCGCCACTGGCTGCTGTATATTGCCGCCCTCTTTCACGACATTGCCAAAGGGCGCGGTGGGAATCACTCCGAATTGGGAGCCCAGGACGCATTGGCCTTTTGCCAGGATCACGGCCTGATGCCCGTAGATGCAGAACTGGTGGTGTTTCTGGTCCGAGAACACCTGAGCATGTCTCAGGTCGCACAAAAACGCGATTTGAGCGACCCGAATGTGATTTTCCAGTTCTTACAAACCGTAGGCACCGAACGCCGGCTGACCGCCCTGTACCTGCTCACCGTAGCCGACATTCGTGCCACCAGCCCAACCGTCTGGAACTCCTGGAAAGGCAAGCTACTGGAGGATCTGTACAACCTGACCTTGGCGGCGTTAGGGCGCGACGTCAAGGACGGTGTCTCCGTGCTGGATCAACGCAAACGTGACGCCGCCGGTGAAATACGTCTGGCCGGTCTGCTGGACGATGCTCGTGAAGACTTTTGGCAATGGCTGGACAAGCCTTATTTTCTGCGTCATGACGCCAGCGAAATCGCCTGGCACACGATCCAGCTCTACCACCAGTCCCACAGCCTGACTCCTGTTGTGCGCATACGTCCCGCCGGACAAACCGACGCGCTGCAGGTACTGGTCTATACCAAAGACGCCAGCCGTCTGTTTTTACGTATCTGTCGTTACTTTGACAGCCAGGCCGTCAGCATTCAGGACGCACGCATCTACACGACTCGCCACGGCTGGGCACTGGACAGCTTTGTCGTGATGCTGCCCGCCTACGACCATGCCCTGCGGCGTGACCCCTTGCTGATCGAAACCGAGCTGTGCCAGGCACTACAGCAGGACTGGATCCCCAACGAGCATGCTCACGATCCCTATCGCGACATACGTTCGCGCCGGGCCAGAGTATTCCCCATTCAGCCCACCGTGGATCTGCGCCTGGATGAGCAAGGCCAAGACTGGATTTTGACCTTAAGTGCTACAGACCGGCGCGGTTTGTTGTACAGTCTCGCCCAAGTATTCGAGCGCCACGGCGTACGACTGCGCTCAGCCAAAGTCATGACTCTGGGCGACCGCGTGGAAGACGTCTTCATCCTCAGTGGCGCCGCACTGGAACACAACCGTCATCAATTGCGCCTGGAGCGCGATGTACGTTTGGCCCTCTCTCAACAAACCTCCGCGTCTTAATGGAAATCTCCTCTGTCTTTGCCGATGTCAGTCGCAGCTTCTTGTTTGCATTGGCCACACTCTTGCCCATGCTGAACCCGCCTGCGGCCGCCCCCATCTTTCTGACCCTGACCGAAGGGGCCAGCGTGCCCGATCGCGCCCGACTGGCCAAGAAAGTTGCCATCAACATTTTCATCATGCTGGCCATCGCTATGGTGGCAGGCAATATTGTGCTGAATTTCTTTGGCATCTCCCTACCCATCATTCGTATTGGCGGGGGCTTGCTGGTGATTGGCACCGCCTGGCGATTGATCAACGCCTCGGACTTTGATGCGGCACACGCCCAGAACATGGCCGAGTCCTATTCCTGGGAACAAATTCGCTCCAAGGCCTTCTACCCCTTGACCTTCCCCATGCTCTGCGGCCCCGGCTCCTTGTCTGCTGCGCTGACGGTAGGGGCGACCTTGCACGACAACTCGGTCGCCGGCACCATGAGCAAGCTGGCTGGCGCACTGCCCGCTATTGCGGCGGCCAGTTTTATTGTGTTTCTGGCCTTACGTTTTGCATCCCAATTTCTGTACAAACTGGGCAAGAATGGCACCGCTGTCGTGATGCGCCTGTCCGCCTTTATTCTCTTGTGCCTGGGCGTGCAGATTACCTGGGCAGGTTTCCACGAGCTTTTCCTGGGTTTGCTACAGGAAGCCTCTACCTTTCATTCTTTAAGTTCCTCTTGATACCATGGCCGCCTCTTCCCGCCAATCCGCTGCACCCTATTATCTGATCGCCCTGCTCGCCTTCTCAGGCGTAGGCATTGCGCTGCTCTCTCAGCACGTATTCAGCATCCCGCCTTGCGCCTGGTGCGTGCTGCAACGGCTGATTTTCATTGTGCTGGGCGTATTCAGCCTGATCGCAGGTGTGCTGCAGCAACTTGGTCACCCACGCAGCTCCACCATAGCCAGCCTGCTGGGTTTGGCCACAGCGGTAGGCGGTATTGTGGCTGCCTGGTATCAGGTCTCTGTGGCGCAACACCTGTTCAGTTGCGACCAGACCTTTGCTGACCGCTTCATTACCCAATCTGGCCTGGAAAGCGGCCTGCCCTGGTTATTTGGCATCTATGCTTCCTGCATGGACGCCCGTCAACCGCTGCTGGGAATCGAATACGCCTACTGGAGCCTGGCGTTGTTTGTCATTCTGGGCCTGGGCTTGCTGCTGACCTTGTTCAAGCGTCGTGGTGCTTAGCATTGGCGGCCATATGTTTCAGGCATGGCGTGACAGCTCGGCCAGACCGTGCGCCAGCACGCCAAGAACATCGAATTATCAGGTGATGGCGTTCGCTTTCTTCCACTTGCGCAACCGCAACCGTGCATTGGCATAGGGTGACGATGTATTGAACTGGATCATCCGGCCTTGGGTGTACCTCTCATACCAAGGCATGCCATACAGCGAAGCATCGTTTTCCTGCTCGACGAGCGCGACAATGCGAGCATGTACATCCGCAAATAGCCGCAGCAAGTCAGCGTAGGCCACGCCTGCATAGTCGGCATAAAATTTTTGCGCCAGTCTGCCTAACTCGCTCCACGTATAGCCGGTTTCAGGGAAATCGACCGGTCGTCCCTTTGATTTGCCATCACACCATTTCAGCACCAACAGATTCCATCCGATCAAATAAGCCACCAGATCGGACACACTCATCTGTGTGCCTTGTCTATGCCCCGGCAGCGTCGCGTCTCGGGCATGCTCCGCTGGCACACTGGCAAGGTCGGCCATCAGTTTCTGATAGGTGGTACGAATCGCATCCAGCAATTCCTGCTTGTTCTGTGGCACCGCCATACCGATCCTCTTTACGCTACGACGAAACTTCCGATTAAAACACCCCAAAGCTTGGACTGGCGTCCAGCTTTGGGGTGTAGCTCAGAAAAGCAGATTTTCTATTCAACTAAGCGGTTAAGCGATCAATCCGTCACGTCCGGCACTTCACGACCGCTTTTGCGGCCTTCCGCCAGCAAATTCAGATAAGCCTCGTCCACATCACCCGTCACGTACTCGCCACTAAAGCAGGAGGACTCAAAACCGGCAAAACGTGGATTCAAATCGCGCAGGGATTGCTCCAGATCGTGCAGATCCTGGTAGACCAGACCATCCACACCGATTTCCTTGGCAACCTGATCCACATCACGCCCCGTGGCAATCAGCTCGGACACGGTAGGCATATCAATGCCGTATACGTTCGGAAAACGCACAGGTGGCGCTGCCGAGGCAAAGAACACCTTGTTCGCACCGGCAGCACGAGCCATGTCCACGATCTGCCGGCTGGTTGTGCCACGCACGATGGAGTCATCCACCAACAGCACGTTCTTGCCCTGGAACTCCATTGGAATGGCGCTCAGTTTCTGACGCACAGACTTCTTGCGCACTTCCTGGCCGGGCATGATGAAGGTGCGACCTACATAGCGGTTCTTGATGAAACCTTCGCGGTAGTTCAGATTCAGATGAGCCGCCAGCTGCATGGCCGATGGACGGGCCGAGTCAGGAATAGGCATCACCACATCAATATCAGCCAGACGCAGATTCTTGGCAACGTTCTCGGCCAGGTACACACCCATCAACAAACGCGCGTCGTACACCGACACACCATCGACCGTCGAATCGGGACGGGCAAAGTATACGTATTCAAAGACACAGGGATTCAGGCGCGGGTTCTCGGCACACTGGCGGCTGCTGAGATTGCCATCCAGATCAATGATGATGGCCTCGCCGGGCTCCACATCACGAACCAGCTCAAAGCCGCAACCGGTCAAGGCCACGGACTCGGAGGCAACCATCCACTCCTCGCCCTTGGGGGTCACGTTGCGGCCCAGGCACAAAGGACGAATCCCGTTTGGATCGCGAAAGGCAACCAGACCAAAGTTCGCGATTTGTGAAACCACAGCGTAAGCGCCACGAGCACGACGGTGCACGGCGGCCACGGCGTCAAACACCTCGTCCTGAGACAGCTCAGGACCGGTAGCAGCACGTTGCAGTTCGTGCGCGTACACATTCAGCAGAACCTCGGAGTCCGAGTTGGTGTTGATGTGGCGACGGTCAATGGTAAATAGCTCTTCACGCAGTTCACGCCAGTTGGTCAGATTACCGTTGTGAACAAAGCTCAGGCCAAAGGGGGCATTGACGTAAAACGGCTGCGCCTCCTCCACGCTCTGGCTGGAGCCTGCAGTGGGATAACGCACGTGGCCAATACCACTATTGCCTGGCAAAGAGCGCATGTTGCGAGTACGAAACACGTCCCGCACCAGGCCAAATGCCTTGTGCATGCTGAAGAACTGGTCGTGCCAGGTCGCCAGCCCCGCTGCATCCTGCCCGCGATGCTGCAGCAAGAGCAAACTGTCATAGATCAACTGATTTACAGGGCTGCGCGCAACAACCCCTACAACTCCACACATGATTGGTTCCCGTTAGTGTGTTCTCAATAAGGCAGCCATTCTGCCAGAGACGGCGGCAGCATGGCCTTAATCGATTGCACCGCGCGGATCGCAGGCTCGGCCAACTTAGCCTGCTCCCACCACGGTTCTTTCGGTAAATCGGTATGTCCGGCCAGGATGACCAGAATCAGCACCAGCAATACCCCGCGGGCCAGCCCAAACAAGCCACCCAGCCCATGATCGGCAGGTGTCAAACCCGTTTGTTCTATCAGGCTGGCCAGCAGCATGTTCAACAAACCCACCAGCAACAAGACCATAAAAAAAACGGCTCCGTAGGCCAAAGCCGTACGTAATAAGCCGTTTTCTATCCAGACTTGTATCCAACCTGATGTGCGTGGCCCCCACCAGATTGCGGCCATGAAAGCCAGCAAATAGGCGCTGAGCGAAAGAACTTCCTTGATCAATCCGCGTATCAGGCCCAGCAGGCCTGATACGCCCACAATTCCAAGGACGATATAGTCGAAGCTGCTCACTTAGCCGAGATAAAACTGTTCTCGTAACCGAGCGAGCGCAAGCGGGCCTGAGCTGCCTGAGCCGCTTCACGGGTGGGGAATGGTCCCACACGCAAACGATAGGTTGGCTTGCCACCGCTTTGTGCCGTTTCTACATAGGCATTGGTCACACCGGCCGATACCAGCTGATCACGACGCGACTGGGCATCGTTCTGGTTGGAATAGGCGACAATCTGCAAAATGAAATTGCCTTGCTGCGCTGCGGGTTTGGTGGCAGCTGCAGGGGCAGGCTTGTTGGGTACACGGCCTTCGAGCAGGGCCAGCGCATAGGAGCCATCATCCGTACGGCCGTTTTGGGCAGGCGCTGGAGCAGGCTTGGGTTTTTCAACAGGTTTAGGCTTTTCGACCGGTTTGGGCTGCTCTGGAGGCGTTGTCACCGGCGGTGGTGCTGTCGGCGTGCTTGGCGTGGTCACATGAGCAGGATCCGTTTCAAGGCCGGGATTGACCACAGCCAGACCACCATTTGTGCTGGTGGAGGGATCAGTCACCGGTGGCTCGTCGGGCTGCTCGATAACAGGCGTTGGGGTGTTCTCTTGCACGACTAACTCGCCAGGGCGAGTTTGCGCCGCGCCCTGCCCCGTTGTCTGACCAATAGGGCCCAAGGCCAGAGATTGCTCGGGCTCGGGTGGCGTTTTGTCGGCAGTCAGCATAGGCACCAGCACAACCACGGCCAGAACCAGAGCCAACGCACCGATCAGACGGCGGCGAGCCCGTCCACGCAGTTCCGATAATTGTGAGTCGCTAGAAGCACTAGCGCGGCGACCCGACGATGAGGAAGTATCGTTACGTGAAAATAAACCCATGAGCCCCAGACCTATGAAATAAGCAGTCTTACCGATATTCAGGAAGATGAACGGTCGTTTGCGGCTTCAAGTATCGGCCCTACTGTCGCAAACGAGCCAAACACAACAATTCTATCATTGTCACTGGCCTCTTTTAATGCCGCCTCGTAAGCGAGCCGAGGACTGTTGTAACTGGATACGACTGCTGACGCTTTACTGACCGAAGCCCGTGCAACAGGTCGAACGCCCGGGCGATGTGAACTGGATTCGGCCTCGGGGGCCAGAACATCGTCAGGCGTCTGACCACTGGCCAGAACGGTGTGCACATGATTGGCCAATTCCTCGCCCGACATGCTGCGTGGTCCTTCCAAACTGGCGCACATCCAATGATCGATACGCGTGGCCATGCGGGCAATCACGCCATCCACATCCTTGTCCTTGTACATGCCCACAACCGCAATCGTCTTGGGGTAAGGCGGCATATTGTCCAGATTCTGCGCCAAGGCCGCCGCCGCATGCGGATTATGCGCCACGTCAAAGATCACGCAAGGCTGACCAGGCTGAATCTGGAAACGGCCAGGCATGTGGGCACGCAGCAAACCGGCGCGTACCGCTTGCGCAGGCACGGCCAAGCGGGGATGCAAGGATTCCAGCGCAGCCAATGCTGCAGAAGCATTAAGCAATTGGTTTGCGCCACGCAAGGCCGGGTAAGCCAATGCAGCGCGGCGCTGATTACGGCCACCGTAGGCCCATTGCTGACGGTCGCCGGAATAGTTGAAATCTTTGCCAAACAGCCACAACTGGGCACCAATCTCCTGGGCATAATCCAGCATGGTCTGTGGCGGCACGGGATCGGCGCAAATGGCGGGACGATCCGCACGGAAAATATGAGCCTTTTCCCAAGCAACCTGCTCTCGGGTATTGCCCAGGTATTCAGCATGATCAATATCAATGCTGGTAATGATGGAACAGTCCGCATCAATGATATTGACGGCATCCAGTCGGCCACCCAAACCCACTTCCAGCACCGCGACGTCAACGCGCTGCTCCTGGAACAGCAACAAGGCCGCCAGCGTGGAGAATTCAAAGTAAGTCAGTGTCAGGTCGCCCCGGGCTTCATTGATACGGGCAAATTGCGCCGTAATCTGGGCATCCTCGGCCATCTCGCCATTTAAACGAATGCGCTCGTTGTAGCGCACCAGATGCGGAGAGGCATACACACCCACCTTGTAGGCCGCCGCCAGCAAAATCGCTTCCAGCATGGCGCAGGTCGAGCCTTTGCCGTTGGTGCCGCCCACCGTGATAACGACGGAATCCAATTTGATGTTCAGACGTTGGGCAACCTCGCGAATCCGGCCCAGGCCCAGATCAATGGCCGCAGGATGCAAAGTTTCCAAATAGGACAGCCAGTCACTCAGCGAGGAGTCGGCTTTCAGAACAGGATGAGTCATGGACAACACCAATTACAAAATAAAAACGGCAGGCGCTGATGATAGCACCTGCCGTGATCCAATACGCCTTAACTATCAGGCCAATACTGGTATTACTTGCGACGGGCTGGCGGCAAGTCCGTGCACGTCCCTTCGGCAACGGCAGCCGCCTTGCTGACCGACTCGCACAAGGTGGGGTGCGGGTGGATGGATTTGGCCAGATCGACCGGGTCCACACCCATTTCGATAGCCAGCACCAGCTCGCCAATCAGCTCGCCCGCATTGGTGCCGACGATACCGCCACCCACAATACGGTGGGTTTCCGCATCGAACAGAACCTTGGTAAAGCCTTCATCACGGTTGTTCGCAATTGCGCGACCGGATGCAGCCCAAGGGAACACGCCCTTCTCGACCTTGATACCGTCTTTCTTGGCCTGATCTTCGGTCAGACCCACCCAGGCGATTTCCGGATCGGTGTAGGCCACCGAAGGAATCACACGAGCATCAAAGAAGGATTTTTCGCCGGCGATGACTTCAGCAGCCACGTGAGCTTCGTGTTCGGCCTTATGTGCCAGCATGGGCTGGCCCACAATGTCGCCAATCGCATAGATATGCGGCACGTTGGTGCGCTGTTGCTTGTCAACCGGGATGAAGCCACGGTCTGTAACCTGCACACCAGCTTTCTCGGCACCGATCTTCTTACCATTGGGCGAGCGGCCCACGGCTTGCAGAACCAGGTCGTAGCGCTGTGGCTCGGCCGGAGCGTTCTTGCCTTCGAAAGTTACCCAGATGCCGTCTTCGCGGGCTTCGGCAGCCACCGTGCTGGTTTCCAGCATCATGTGGTCAAAGCGATGCTTGTTCATCTTCTCCCACACCTTGACAACGTCGCGGTCTGCACCCGGCATCAGGCCGGTTTGCATTTCCACCACGTCCAGGCGTGCGCCCAAAGCCGAGTACACCGTACCCATTTCCAGACCGATGATGCCACCGCCTACAATCAGCATGCGCTTGGGCACAGACTTCAGTTCCAGCGCGCCGGTAGAGTCCACCACGCGTGGATCGTCAGGCAAGAATGGCAGTTTTACCGACTGACTACCGGCAGCAATAATGGCCGAACCGAACTTGATCACTTTCTTGGTGCCGTCGTTGGCGGTCACTTCGATGTGATTGGGGTCCAGGAACTGGCCATTACCGACCACAACCTGGACCTTGCGGCCCTTGGCCATACCGGCCAGACCACCGGTCAGCTTGCCGATGACCTTGTTCTTGTAGTCGCGCAGCGCATCGATGTCGATTTGCGCTTCGCCGAACTTGATGCCGTGTGTGGCCAGGGACTTGGCCTCCTCGTAGACCGCCACAGTATGCAGCAAGGCCTTGGAAGGAATACAACCCACGTTCAGACACACACCACCCAGAGTGCTGTAGCGCTCGACCAGAGCCACTTTCAGGCCCAGATCAGCCGCACGGAAGGCCGCGTTGTACCCGCCTGGGCCAGCGCCCAGAACAAGCACATCCACGGAGTCATCCGCAGCACCCTGATGGCTGGCCGCCTGCGGAGCAGGTGTCGAGGCCGGAGCAGCAGCGGCAGGCACAGTTGCCTGCGGCGCTTCTTCTTTGGCGGGTGCCGCAGCGGGAGCCGCTTGGCCTTCCGCTACTTCGATCTTGGCAATGGCCGAACCCTGGGAGACTTTGTCACCCACCTTGACCAGCAATTCCTTGATCACCCCCGCCTGAGCGGCAGGGATTTCCATCGAGGCCTTATCGGACTCCACGGTGATCAGGCTTTGCTCGAGCTCGACCGTATCACCGACCTGCACCAGCACTTCGATGACATCTACTTCACCGGAGTCGCCGATATCCGGGACCGTCAGATCAATCAGACTCATGACAACTCCTTACAGTGCAATACGACGGAAGTCGGCCAGCATCGTTGCCAGGAAGGCATTGAAACGGGCAGCCGAGGCACCATCGATAACGCGGTGGTCGTAAGACAGGGACAGCGGCAGCATCAGGCGTGGCGCAAATTCCTTGCCATTCCAGACGGGCTGCATGGAGGAACGTGACAGACCCAGAATGGCCACTTCGGGCGCATTGATAATGGGTGTGAAATCCGTACCACCAATACCACCCAGCGAGGAAATGGTGAAGCAACCGCCTTGCATCTGGGCTGCGCTCAACTTGCCATCGCGGGCCGCAGCAGCCAGTTCGCCCGTTTCACGAGCGATATCCAGAATGCCTTTCTTGTCGGCATCACGAATGACCGGCACAACCAGACCATTAGGCGTATCCGCCGCAAAACCGATGTGGTAGTACTGCTTGAGCACCAGATTGTCGCCATCCAGCGAAGCGTTGAATTCGGGGAATTTCTTCAGGGCCGCCACGGCAGCCTTGATGACAAAAGCCAGCATGGTGACACGAGCGCCGGACTTCTTGTATTCCTCGTTCAGCTCTTTGCGAAGGGCTTCAAGAGAGGTAATGTCAGCCACTTCGTTATTGGTGACATGAGGAATCATGACCCAGTTGCGATGCAGGTTGGCACCCGAAATTTTCTTGATGCGCGACAGAGCCTGCGTTTCGACTGGGCCAAACTTGGCAAAATCAACCTTGGGCCAGGCCAGCACATCCAGACCGCCGACCTGAGCCGCCGTACCGGCTGCAATAACCGGAGCAGCGCCGCCAGCCATGACTTGCTTCACAAAGCCACGCACGTCGTCAGCCGTAATACGACCTTTATCGCCCGAGCCATGAACCTTGGCCAGATCCACACCCAATTCACGCGCAAATTTACGCACACTCGGTGAGGCGTGGGGCAGATTACGTAATGAGCCTTCTGCTTGGGCAAAGGCAGCCGTAGGCGAGACACGCTCTGGAGCCGGTGCGCCGGCACCGACCACGACCGAGGAGCTGGCCGCAGGCGCAGCAGCGGCAGCGGCAGCGGGAGCGGCAGGAGCGGATTCAGCTTTAGGAGCAGGAGCGGCTTCGGCCTTGGCCGGTGCAGCGGCAGCACCTTGCACGGTCAGTTCCAGAATGTCGCTACCCTGGCTGACCTTGTCACCCAGCTTCACTTTGATGGCCGTGACCACGCCGGCGTGGGAGGACGGCACTTCCATGGAAGCCTTGTCCGATTCCACGGTGATCAGGCTTTGTTCCACTTCGATAGTGTCACCCACTTGAACCATGATTTCGATCACGTCCACATCACGGGCGTCGCCGATATCAGGTACTTGAACCGTTACTTGCTGTTCACCACCCGCCGCAGCGGTTGCGGCGGCGGGCGCCGCTTCAGCCTTGGAAGCAGGCGTGGCCTCGGCCTTGGCAGGCTCAGCGGCAGGCGCTGCCTGCGCACTTTCGGCGGCTTCCAGTTCCAGAACCAAGCTGCCTTCCTTGACCTTGTCACCCAGTTTGACCTTGATGGACTTGACCACGCCAGCGTCAGACGATGGGATTTCCATGGAGGCCTTGTCGGACTCCACCGTAATCAGGCTTTGCTCGACCTCAATGGTCTCGCCTTCCTTGACCAGGATTTCGATCACTTCGACAGCGTCGTCAGCACCGATATCCGGGATTTTGACTTGAATGATATTGCTCATGATTCAGTCCCTTATGCGTGCTGCGGGTTGGCCTTGGAAGGATTGATGCCGTATTTGGCAATCGCCTCGGACGCTTTGCTGAACGGAATCTTGCCTTCTTCAGCCAGCGCGCGCAGAGCAGCCAACACCACGAAGTGACGATCAACCTCAAAGTGCTCACGCAGCTTGAAGCGGTAGTCGGAACGACCAAAGCCATCGGTACCCAGCACTTTCAGTGTGCGGTTCTTAGGCACGAACGGACGAATCTGGTCACCAAAGGCCTTGATGTAGTCGGTAGAGACCACGATAGGACCGTCGGTGTTTTGCAATTGGGTCGTCACGTACGGTACAGGCAGATCCTTGCCTTCCGGATTCAGCAGAGCGGCACGCTCGCAATCCAGACCATCACGACGCAGTTCAGTAAAGCTGGTGACACTCCAGACATCGGAGCCAATGCCCCAGTCTTTTTCCAGCAGATCTTGTGCCGCGATCACTTCGCGCAAAATCGTACCCGAACCCATCAGTTGAACACGCAGCTTGCTGTCCTTGGCAACCGACTTGAACTTGTACATGCCACGCAGGATGCCGTCTTCATCGCCTTCGACCAAACCAGGCTGAGCGTAGTTCTCGTTCATCAAGGTGATGTAGTAGTACACATCTTCCTGGTCCTGCACCATGCGCTTCAAACCATGCTGCATGATGACAGCCACTTCGTGAGCGAAGGTGGGGTCATAGGATATGCAGTTAGGAATCAGCGAGGACTGAATATGGCTATGACCATCTTCGTGCTGCAGACCTTCACCGTTCAGGGTGGTGCGACCGGCGGTGCCGCCCAGCACGAAACCACGTGCCTTCATATCACCGGCTGCCCAGGCCAGATCGCCAAAGCGCTGGAAGCCGAACATCGAGTAATAGATGAAGAACGGGATCATGATGCGGTTGTTGTTGGAGTACGACGTGGCCGCCGCAATCCAGGAGCTAAATGCACCCTGCTCGTTAATCCCTTCCTGCAACAACTGACCGTTGGCCGTTTCGCGGTAGTACATGACCTGATCTTTATCGACCGGGGTGTACTTCTGGCCTTCAGGCGCGTAAATACCGATCTGACGGAACAGACCTTCCATACCAAAGGTACGGGATTCGTCCGCCAGGATAGGCACAGCACGAGGCCCCACCTGTTTGTCGCGCAGCAAAGTATTGAGAAAACGGACAAACGCTTGCGTCGTGGAGATCTCACGGCCCTCGGCAGTGGCTTCCAGCATGGGCTTGAACGCGTCCAGTGTCGGCACGGTCAACTGCTCGTCCGCCTTGTTGCGACGCTTGGGCAGGTAGCCACCCAAGGCTTGACGGCGGGCATGCAGGTACTGCATTTCTGGAGAGTCTTCCGCTGGCTTGAAGTAAGGCAGCTCTTCCAGTTTGTCATCAGGAACCGGGATGTTGAAACGGTCGCGGAATTCGCGTACGGCGTCCAGATCCAGGCTCTTTTGTTGGTGCGACGGGTTCTTGGCTTGGCCCACGTGGCCCATGCCGTAGCCCTTGATGGTCTTGGCCAGAATAACGGTAGGCTGACCTTCGTGCTTGGTGGCGGCATCAAATGCAGCGTACACCTTGTGAGGATCGTGACCGCCACGGTTCAGGCGCCAGATGTCCTCGTCGCTCATGCGGCTGACCATTTCCAGCAGCTTGGGGTGCTTGCCAAAGAAGTGCTCGCGAACGTAGGCACCATCATTGGCTTTGTAGGCCTGGTATTCGCCGTCCACGGTTTCTTCCATGACCTTGCGCAGGATGCCTTCCTTGTCGCGGGCCAGCAAGGGATCCCAGTAACCGCCCCAGATCAGTTTCAGCACGTTCCAGCCAGCACCACGGAAGGTCCCTTCCAGTTCCTGGATGATTTTGCCGTTACCACGTACAGGGCCGTCCAGACGCTGCAGGTTGCAGTTCACGATGAAAATCAGGTTGTCCAGCTTTTCACGTGCCGCCAGACCAATGGCGCCCAGGGATTCGGGTTCGTCCATCTCGCCGTCGCCCAGGAACACCCAGACTTTACGGCCGCTGGTATCAGCAATGCCACGGGCATGCAGGTACTTCAGGAAACGGGCCTGGTAGATCGCCATCAATGGGCCCAGGCCCATGGATACGGTGGGGAACTGCCAGAATTCGGGCATCAACTTGGGATGCGGGTAGGACGGCAAGCCTTTGCCATCGACTTCCTGACGGAAGTTGTTCAACTGCTCTTCGGAGATACGACCTTCCATGAAGGCGCGGGCGTAAATACCGGGCGAGGAGTGGCCCTGAAAGAACACCATATCGCCGCCGCGATCTTCGGTTTCAGCGTGCCAGAAATGGTTTTGACCGCAGCCGATCATGGTGGCCAGCGATGCAAACGAGGCAATGTGTCCGCCCAAACCACCGCCATCGGGAGGAGTTTCGCGGTTAGCGCGCACGACCATGGCCATGGCGTTCCAGCGAATGTAGGAACGGATACGCTCTTCGAGCACCAGATTGCCGGGGTGGGCAGGTTCCAGACCGGGAGGGATCGTGTTCTCATAAGCCGTGTTGGGCGAGAACGGAATGTGAGCGCCGGAGCGACGAGCCAGATCGATCAGCTTTTCGATCAGATCATGGGCACGGGCCGGGCCTTCACGGTCCACCACCGCCTCCAGGGCGTCAAGCCACTCTTTTGTTTCTAGGGCTTGGTCTTGACTGACCTGAGCCGAACTATTGTCTTGGGTTGAGGACATATAGTGTCTCCATATATGTGGTAGTAGTCCGGTCTTGTTCGACGCTGAGCCGCCCCTCTAAGAAGAAGTAAAGCGATCCTGACCGAAGCGGGTATTGCGGACTGTGAGCGTTCAAGGCGGGGTACGCCTGCACCAAACCATTCTAGGAAAGAACACAGAAAGGCTCAAGCAAAATTTCATTTTATGGTATGTGTTTTCATAATACGAAATATCACTAAAAAAAATAGCCCTACATTACAATCCAGCCATACTTCTTTTCTTGCTGTTATGGCTACTCATCCCAAAAAGTCTCTGATCCCTTCAACCTTTTATGATCAGGCTAAGCAGAATCGGCGTGGATTCTATTGGCTGACACCGGTTGTCGTGCTGTTTCTCTACCTCTGTGTCATGGGGGTATTCCTGTGGCTGCAGCGTTTGCAAAACGATAGCGTCATGTTTGTGACCATCGATCAGGAAACGCGCCAGCAACGCCTGATGATGGTAATTCTGGCCCTGTCTCTGGTGATTGTGGTCAGCTTGCTGGCCCTGTGGCGCTATACCCGCTTTCGCACCCACGCCGAAGCCGCCCAGACTGCCGAGACCGGTTTCCGACGCGCCATGGAGAACTCCATGTCCACGGGGATGCGCGTGTTTGACATGCAAGGCCGCATTGCCTATGTGAACCCGGCTTTTTGTCGAATGATTGGCTGGAACGAAGCCGATCTGGTGGGTCGTACCGCCCCCTTCCCTTACTGGTTACCCGGCCGCCATCAACAGCATCAGGAAACCCTGGATCTTTTGCTGTCGGGCCGAACACCCAGCAGCGGTCTGGAAGTGGAGGCCCAGCGCCGTGATGGTTCGCGCTTTACGGCCCGTATGTATGTTTCGCCCTTGCGTGCTCCCAATGGAGAACAGATTGGCTGGATGACCTCCATGACAGACATCACCGAGCCCAAGCGCATTCGCGAGGCCCTGACTGCAGCGCACGAGCGCTTCATGACGGTGCTGGAAGGTCTGGATGATGCCATCTCCGTGGTGGCCGATACCTCCGACGGTCTGGAGCTGCTGTTTGCCAACCGCACCTATCGTCGCTTCTTCGGCGCCCAATCCAATGGTCACGCTGAATTGCTGGGTGGCCGCCTGGGCCGCTTCACCGATGAAACCGTTGAGATTTACTCCGAATCGGCGGCCCGCTGGTTTGAAGTTCATCACCGCATGCTGGCCTGGACCGATGGCCGCCGGGTACGCCTGCAAGTGGCGCGTGACATTACTGATCGCCGCAAGCACGAAGAAGCCTCACGCATTCAGCAGGAAAAAGTTCAGTTGACCAGCCGCCTGACCACGATGGGCGAGATGGCCTCCTCGCTGGCACACGAACTGAACCAGCCACTGACCGCCATCAATAACTACAGCATGGGCGCTGTCGCCATGTTGAAATCTGGCCGCTACCAGCCTGAAACCCTGCTGGCTGCACTAGAGAAGGCTGCCCAGCAAGCCGAACGTGCGGGCAAGATCATCAGCCGCATTCGTGAATTCGTGAAGCGCAGTGAGCCACGCCGCGTCCGCGTCAAAGTCATGCGTATTGTAGAAAATGCCGTCGGCTTTGCCGAAATCGACGCCCGCAAGCGCCAGATCGAGATTGAACTGAGCATTCCGGACCCCGTCCCTGACGTCATTGCCGACCCCATTCTCATAGAACAGGTATTATTGAATCTGCTCAAAAATGGGATCGAAGCCATGGAGCACAGTGAACATCATGTGCTTCAATTGGTGATTACCCAACAGGAATCGCTTTTGGAGATGGCCGTCATCGATCGCGGTCATGGCTTGAAAGACCCCGAGCGCCTCTTTGAACCGTTTTACAGCACCAAGTCCGAAGGCCTTGGGATGGGCCTGAACATCTGTCGCACAATTATTGAATCGCATCACGGCCGCCTATGGGCAGTCGGCAATCCAGAGGGTGGAACGATTTTCCGTTTCAGTCTACCTTGTGCGGCACCTGATGTAGTGGACACCCTTGATAACAAACTGGAGATACCCGAATGACCAGCCCGCAAATGCCATGCACCATTTACGTAGTCGATGACGACGAAGCCGTACGGGACTCCTTGCGCTGGCTCTTGGAAGCCAATGGCTACCGGGTCCGCTGCTTTGCATCGGGCGAAGAGTTTCTGGGCGCCTACGATCCTACCCAGGTCGCCGTCCTGATTGTGGACGTGCGCATGCCCGGCATGAGCGGCCTGGAGCTTCAGGAAGCCCTGATCACTCGTAAATCGAATATCCCGATTGTGTTCATTACCGGCCACGGTGACGTGCCCATGGCCGTGAGCACCATGAAGAAAGGCGCGATCGACTTTCTGGAAAAACCCTTTAACGAAGCCGATCTGCGCACGATTGTCAGCCGCATGATCGAGCAAGCTACCGCACGTGCCTCGCAAGCGCAGGCACAGAAAAGTCAACAAGAAGTCCTGGGCCGCCTGACAGCGCGCGAGCAGCAAGTGTTGGAACGCATTGTTGCTGGCCGCCTGAACAAGCAGATTGCCGGGGACTTGAATATCAGTATTAAAACTGTCGAAGCGCATCGCGCCAATATCATGGAAAAACTGGAAGTCACTACGGTTGCCGACCTCATGAAAATCGCCCTCACCAAGTCCGAGGATGCGTAAATGAGTGCTCGCATTATTGATGGAAAAAAGCTGTCCACCGCTATCAAGGCGGACGTTGCAGAACGCGTTGCCAAACTGAAGCAAGCCCACGGCATTCAAGCTGGTTTGACCGTGGTACTGGTCGGAGAAGATCCGGCCTCCCAAGTCTATGTACGCAACAAGGGTCTGGCATGTGAAGCCGCCGGCCTGAAATCCGACATCATCCGCCTGCCGGCCAACACCACCGAAGCCGAGCTGCTGGCCCTGATCACTCGTTTGAATCAGGACAGCTCGGTACACGGCATTCTGGTTCAACTGCCCCTGCCCGCCCATCTGGACGAGCACAAAGTCATTGAAACCATTGCGCCCCACAAGGACGTGGATGGTTTTCACGTCAGCAATGCCGGCATGCTCATGACGGGCAAACCCCTGTTTGCCCCCTGCACGCCCTACGGCGTCATGAAGATGCTGGAGTCCGAAAACGTGACGCTGCGTGGAGCAGAGGCCGTCGTCGTGGGCGCCAGCAATATTGTGGGCAAACCCATGGCCATGCTCTTGCTGGCTGCGGGCGCGACCGTCACCCTCTGTAATTCCAAAACGCGTGACCTGGCCGCCCAGACCCGCCGTGCCGATGTGCTGGTTGCCGCCGTAGGCCGCCCCGGCATCATTACTGGCGATATGGTCAAGCCCGGTGCGGTGGTGATCGACGTCGGTATCAATCGTGGCGCCGATGGCAAACTGTGTGGTGACGTGGATTTTGCCAGCGCCAGCGAAGTGGCCTCAGCCATTACGCCCGTACCCGGTGGCGTGGGTCCCATGACCATTGCCATGCTGCTGGTCAATACCTTGGAAGCGGCCGAACGCTCGGCCAACATCAGTCTTTAAATTAATCAACGGTTTATGACGACAAATCCCTTACTGGTTCCTATCGACAGTCTTATTGACTATCCCGCCATCCAGCCCGAGCACATCGAGCAGGCGGTGGACCAACTGCTGGCCTTGGCCCGCCAAGCCATAGACACAGTCTCCAACGACGATAGTGAACCCAGTTGGGGCAATATCGTCGAGCCCATCACCGACGCCACCGAAACCTTGTATCGCGCCTGGTCGGTGGCCGGTCACCTGAACTCGGTCATCAATACGCCCGAGCTGCGTGCGGTGTACAACCAGTGCCTGCCACGCATGAGCGAGTTCTCGACCTGGGTAGGCTTGAACCGTCCTTTGTTCCTGCGTTACCAGGCTCTGGCTGACAGCCCGGCCTTTGCCGCCCTGACGCCCCAGCGCCAACGTATCATTACCCTGGCCTTGCGCGATTTCCGCCTGAGCGGTGTGCAACTGGAAGGTCAGGCACGTGAAGACTACGCCCGCATTTCCGAAGAGCTGGCGCAAACCTCGCAACAGTTCTCCGAGCATGTACTGGATGCCATTGATCAGTGGTATTACCTGGTCACTGACCAGGCCGAGCTGGACGGCATCCCGGACGACGTGCTGGCCGCTGCCCAACGCGCTGCGCAAGAAAACGATCAGCAAGGCTGGCGTCTGACGCTGAAAATGCCTTGCTACCTGCCTGTCATGCAATACGCTCGCAACCAGACCTTGCGTGAGCTGATGTACCGGGCCTACACCACCATTGCCTCCGAACAAGGCGATGCCCAATTTGATAACTCCCAGGCCATTGAAACGTTGCTGGACCTGCGTGCCCAGGAAGCCAACCTGCTGGGTTTTGCCAGCTACGCCCATATGCGTCTGGAAACCCGCATGGCCGACACCCCAGAACAGGTGATGAGCTTCTTGCGTGATCTGGCCGCCAAAGCCCGTCCCTACGCCCGCCAGGATCTGGACGAGCTGCAAGCCTTCGCTCAACAAGAACTGGGCCTGGAAACCCTGCAAGCCTGGGATGTACCGTTCAGTGCCGAGCGCCTGCGCGAACAGCGCTACGCCTATTCGGAAGACGAGGTCAAACAGTACTTCACGGAACCTGCCGTTCTGAGTGGCCTGTTCAAAGTCATCCAGCGTTTATTTGACGTAACCTTGCGTGCCGTCGATATCCCAGCCTGGCATCCTGCCGTGCGCCCTTTTGAAGTGATTGCCTCCGATGGCAAGGTCCTGGGTTATCTGTACATGGACCTGCACGCCCGTCAAGGCAAACAAGGCGGCGCCTGGGTCGATAGCGAACGCAGTCGTCGCCGTCTAGGTGAAACGCTGTGTCTGCCGATCGCCTACCTGGTGTGCAACTTTGCCGAACCTCAGCCTGGCCGCCCTGCGCTACTGACGCATGATGATGTGATCACCCTGTTCCACGAATCCGGCCACGCCCTACACACGCTGCTCTCGCGGGTAGACGATCCGGCTGCCTCGGCCTTCTCCGCCGTGGAATGGGACGCCATCGAGCTGCCCTCGCAGTTCATGGAAAACTTCTGCTGGGAATGGCCCGTCGTGCAGATGCTGACTGCCCACGTGGAAACCGGCGAGCACCTGCCCCGTGCGCTCTACAACAAGCTGAACCTGGCCCGCAACTTCCAGAGCGGCATGCAAATGGTGCGTCAGCTGGAGTTCTCCCTGTTCGACATGCTGATCCACTCGCGTGACAGCGGCCTGAGCATTGATGCCGTCATGGAAATTCTGGATCAAGTTCGCCAGGAAGTCGCCGTGCTGTTCCCGCCTGAGTGGCACCGTTTCCCGCATCAGTTCTCGCACTTGTTTGCGGGTGGCTATGGCGCAGGTTACTACAGCTACAAATGGGCCGAAGTCCTGTCCGCCGATGCCTACTCGGCCTTTGAGGAAAAAGCCTATACCCACTCGGATGGAGCACGTGATACCCTCGACAGCAATACGGGCCATCGCTTCTGGCGTGAGATTTTGTCCGTAGGGGGCGAGCGCCCCGCTGCCGACTCCTTCCGTGCTTTCCGTGGCCGCGACCCTTCGATTACCGCCCTGCTTCGTCACAGCGGGCTCACTCCAGAGCCAGCCTAAACCCAGAGGACGTCCATGACACCCAGCCCAGTAAAGTCCATTCTTGTCTTGTTTAAACAGTTTGGCCTGACACTGGCGCTGGGCCTGTTCCTGCTAGGCAGCGCTGCCGCTGCCAATCTGCATCCCGTACGCGGCTTCCTGCCCGATCTGCGCTTTTCCCTGCAAGCCGCTGGTTCCAAAACACTCACCCAGGATGACTTCAAAGATAAAGTCGTCATGATGTTTTTTGGCTATGCCAGTTGCCCGGATATCTGCCCCACCACCTTGGCCCAGCTTGGGCTGGTCATGGAAGAACTGGGTAACGATGCCGAACAGGTACGCATCATCTTTGTCAGTGTGGATCCCCACCGCGATACGCCCGACTCCCTGGCCCGTTATATAGCCGCCTTTGACGGCAAGCACACGACAGGGCTGACAGGCTCTGAAAAGCAGATTGCCGATCTGGCCCGTCGTTACCGGGTCGCATTCCAGATTGAAAAACCCGATCCCAACGCGCCCGAGAACTACGAAGTCTCGCACAGCCGTGGTGTGTATATTTTCGATCAGCAAGGCAGGGCGCGGTATCTGGCACCCGACACCGAATCGGTGCAGGTTCTGGCGGACGGGGTACGCAGTCTGCTGAACTAAGCAGGCTTGGCCCTGAATCAAACCGCACATCAGACTGGCCAGCAGCGACAACACAGCAGCAACAACAACAACAACAACAACAACAACAACAACAACAACAACAACAACAACAACAACAACAACAGGCAAAGCATCAGGGGCGGGGGTTCCCGTGCCTGGTTAGACACAGGAAAACCCGCCCCCTTTGTCATCAGCCTCCCTGTCGTGTGCTCTGACGTTCTGCCACCAGATCCTGCACCATGGACCTGGGCACTTCCGCGTAGCGTTTGAACTCCATGCTGTACGTTGCACGGCCCTGGGACATGGAACGCAGCGTGGTGGCATAACCAAACATCTCGGACAAAAGCACTTCCGCCTTGATCAGCTTGCCCGCCCCCACCATGTCATCCATACCCTGAACCATGCCCCGACGGCTGGACAAATCACCCATCACATTGCCGGCATAGTCTTCAGGCGTTTCCACTTCCACCGCCATCATAGGCTCCAGGATCACGGGTGAAGCCTGTTTGGCCGCTTCCTTAAAACCGAAGATCGCCGCCATCTTGAAGGCTTGCTCGGACGAGTCCACGTCGTGGTAGGAACCGAAGGTCAAGGTGACTTTCACATCCACCACGGGATAGCCCGCCAGCACACCACTGTTCAGGGCCTCCAGCACACCTTTTTCCACTGCCGGAATGTACTCACGCGGAACCACCCCGCCCTTGATGGCATCGACGAACTCAAAGCCCTTGCCCGCCTCTTGCGGCTCCAGGGTGAAGACCACATGGCCGTACTGTCCTTTACCGCCGGACTGACGCACAAACTTGCCTTCGACATCACGCACGGTCTTGCTGATGGTTTCGCGGTAGGCCACTTGCGGCTTGCCCACATTCGCTTCCACACCGAACTCGCGCTTCATGCGATCCACAATAATTTCCAGATGCAGCTCACCCATACCGCCAATAATCGTCTGGCCCGATTCCTCGTCCGTGCTGACACGGAAAGACGGATCTTCAGAAGCCAGACGCGAGAGCGCAATCCCCATCTTTTCCTGATCGGACTTGGTCTTGGGCTCCACGGCCTGACGAATCACCGGCTCGGAAAACTCCATGCGCTCCAGCGTGATGATGGCCAAAGGATCACACAAGGTTTCCCCTGTGCTGACCTCTTTCAGGCCAACACAGGCGGCAATATCACCCGCATGCAGTTCATCGACCTCATGTCTGTCATTGGCATGCATCTGCACAATCCGGCCAATACGCTCTTTCTTGCCACGGCCCGGAATATAGACGCTATCCCCCTTGGCCAGCACACCGGAATACACTCGCACAAAGGTTAGCTGGCCGACATACGGGTCCGTCATCAGCTTGAATGCCAATGCTGAGAACTTCTCATTGTCGTCAGATTGGCGAGTGACGATTTCACCGGCCTCGTCCAAACCCTGCACAGCGGGCACATCCACAGGGGAAGGCAGCAGCTCCACCACCGCATCCAGCATGCGTTGTACCCCCTTGTTCTTGAAGGCCGAACCACACAGCATGGGCTGAATCTCTCCGGCAATGGTGCGCAAGCGCAGGCCCAACGTAATCTGGGCCACGCTTAAGTCACCCGTTTCCAGGTACTGATTCATCAGCTCTTCATTGGCCTCTGCCGCCGCTTCCAGCATGCGCTCGCGCCACTGTTTGGCCGGGGCCTGCAGATCATCAGGGATGTCCTCAAAACTGAATTTCATGCCCTGAGAGGCCTCGTCCCACACAATCGCTTTCATCAAGCGCAAGTCGATCACGCCTTTGAAGCCATCTTCAGCCCCCATAGGGATCACCACAGGCACAGGATTGGCCTTGAGTCGATCCACCATCATCTGACGTACGCGAAAGAAATCCGCCCCCACACGGTCCATCTTGTTGACGAAAGCCAGGCGCGGAACCTTGTACTTGTTGGCCTGACGCCAAACCGTTTCAGATTGCGGCTGTACCCCGCCGACAGCGTCATACACCATGACCGCGCCGTCCAGCACGCGCATGGAACGTTCCACCTCGATGGTGAAATCCACGTGGCCGGGGGTGTCGATGATATTGATACGGTGCTCGGGCAGCGAGCCATCCATGCCTTGCCAAAAGCAGGTCGTGGCCGCCGAGGTAATGGTGATGCCACGCTCCTGCTCCTGACTCATCCAGTCCATGGTGGCCGCCCCGTCATGCACTTCCCCCAGCTTGTGACTGACGCCGGTGTAGAAAAGAATGCGCTCGGTTGTCGTGGTCTTGCCGGCATCAATATGTGCCGATATACCGATGTTCCGATAGCGAGTAATGGGGGTATGGCGGGCCATGATAATTCCCTTGAAGTCCTTATACCTTGCGCAACAAGGCAGTTGGGCTCCTGTTTATTTCAGTGGTTGATAATCATCTAATAGTACGCCTACAATCGTACTATTAACAAGGAATTTTCTGTGCACCACTTATCTCAAGAACACTCAAAGTCATCCCACTGGATTGCCACCTGGACCGCCAGCACCCAACCGCTCTGGGGCGAAGAACTACCTTTCCCAAACAATATGGCAGCGCTAAGCGGCCAACAAACGGTGGCCTTGAGGTTGCGCGTCAGCTTGGGTGGGAAGCGTTTAAGACTGCTTTTTTCCAACGAATACGGCACACAGCCACTGATTCTGGGCCCGGTCAGTGTGGCACTTGGCTCGAACACACAGAAGCACCAGACACTACTGTTTTCCGCTCAACCACAGGCCGTTATTGCTGCGGGTAAAACGTTGCTCAGTGATCCGCTCGAGCTGGATATCCCCGATTTGGCCAGCCTATTTGTACGCTTCTATCTGCCCCAGCGTTGTCCCGTGTCCAGCTTTCATTGGGATACGAGGCGTACTGTCACCCTCCTGCCCGGCAACCAGACCTTGGTCGAGCACGTTGATTCTTGCACAGGCACCGAGATCACCGCCCTGCCTGTACTCGGCGCCGCCTGGGTCGAAACCAGCACAAACCGCAGCGTGGTGGCCGTCATTGGGGACTCTTTGGTTGATGGCAATGGCGTATCCATCGATAGTGATCAACGCTGGACAGATCATCTGGCAAAACACTTGGTGCCGCATGGCGTCGCAGTCGTCAATGCAGGGCAATCTGGCTCCCGGCTGCGACAAAATGGCATAGGCATAAGCGCCAAGATCCGTTTTGAACGTGATGTCTTAAACGTCCCTGGCATCCGACTGGGCATCCTCCAGGTCGGCCTAAACGATCTGGGTTGGCCGGGCACGCCGCTGGAACCGGACACAGCCCCCCCTAGCGCAGCAGTTCTGATTACGGCCTATCAAGACCTGATTGCTCAAGCCCATGCCAAGCACATCCCACTAGTAGGACTGACCTTAACGCCCTTCAAGGGAGCCTTTGGCGGCTCACCCTTCGATGCCTTCTTCACCCCAGAGAAAGAAGCCATCCGACAAGCGCTGAATACCTGGATGCGTAGCAGCCAGGAATTTGATGCCCTTATCGATCTGGACACGTTGCTACGCGATCCGCAAGACCCGCAACGCCTGCGAGCGGCTCTGGATGTGGGCGATCACCTGCATCCTCATAATCATGGCAATCAATTAATTGCCGAATCCATCTCCATAAAAACGCTGCTTTCGCTACTGCAGCGTTCAGAAATCACAGCATAAGCAGTAGCAAGGGCGACTAATAGGCAGGAGACGGTACGTGGACACAGGTACAATCACTGCGACGAATCAAGACAGGACTTTACATGCTTCCCAATCATCCCGAGCGCGCACAGATTCGCTTGGAAAATGTGCTCACGGCCCTGGGCAATCCTTTGCGCCTGGCCGTTGTACGCGCCTTGGCCTCGGAAGGCGAACGCGCGTGTGGCTCGCTGCTGCAAGGCCAAACCAAATCCACCATGACCCATCACTGGCGTGTATTGCGCGATAGCGGCGTGATCTGGCAACGACCCTCTGGACGGGAAAACCTACTGTCTCTACGTAAGGACGATCTGGAGGCACGCTTTCCCGGCCTGCTGCATTCCTTGCTAGGCGCACTGGAACATGACCCGGTAACCGAGGCGACCACCGCGCAACATCTGCAAAACGCCGCTAAATAATAAAAATGCCCTGAAAATCAAACTGCCCGCCCAAGGTCGGATCAGCATCCAAGCTTTGGCGGGCAGTTCAAATACAGGATCAAGATTCCCGGGGCAAAAACCCGAGAACGAAATCAACCCCATTCAGATGAGCTTACTTGCCTCGCAAGGCAGATTGAGCCTGACGCAAGGCCGTACGCAGACCCTCTTCCAATACAGGATGATAGAACGGCATCGCCAGCATCTGATCCAGTGTCAGCCCCATCTGCAAGGACCAGGCCAACAAATGAGCGATATGTTCGGCTTGAGGCCCGACCATCTCGGCCCCCAGGAACTTGCCCTCCTTGTCTGCATACACATGCAGCAAGCCACGGTTGACCAACATCACGCGGGCACGGCCCTGATTGCCAAAATTCACACTACCCGTCACTGCACCTTCTGGCAGCGACTTAAAGGGTGTGCCAACCACGGCCACCTGCGGATCACTGAACACCACCGCCATGCGGGCACGACGCGCCATAGGCTCGTCCTGGCCATTGCTGGCGGCCTGCAAGGCGGCCAGACGACCATCATCTGCTGCCTCGTGCAAGATAGGTGCGCGCTGGTTCACATCGCCCGCCAGATAGATAGAGGTGCCTTTCAGTTGCAAGCTGTCCAGGTCAAAGACCACCCGCCCTTTGCTATCCCATTGTGCAGGGGTATTGTCCAGGCCTAAATTATCCAACTGAGGTTTGCGGCCTGCCGCCCCCAGTACATAGTCGTAGTCCTCGACCAACTCCTTGCCATTCACCTGCAAGCGCACGCGCGCCTTGCCATTGACGACTTCACTACCCAATACAGCTACGTCGGCACGAATGTTCAGTTCCTGGCTGAAAATCGCTCGTCCGGCTTCTCGCACCTCAGGATCGGAAAGACCCGCCAGACTCTGACTACGGTTGATGATGGACACCTTCACGCCCAAGCGCGCCAGCGCCTGGCCCAGCTCCAGACCAATGACACCGGTGCCCACGACCAGCACACTTTCCGGTACATCCGTCCAGTCGAAAATCTCTTCGTTACTGATTAACAAAGCCCCCAGCGGCTCCAGCTCCTTGGGGCGCACCGGCGTGGAACCGGTAGCAATAATCACGTGTCCTGCAGTGATACGGGTATGGTCGTCCACTTCCAGCACATGCTCGGACACAAAGCGGGCATGGCCACGCACTTTGTCCTGGGCATCAAAACCTTCCACATCGTCCACCACAAACTGCACAAAGCGATCCCGTTCGCGGCGCACGCGGTCCATAACCTCTTTGCCTTCAATGCGGATATTGCCATCCACGTGAACACCAAAGGGAGCGGTATGGCGGGCATGATGGGCGGCATCGGCCGCTGCAATCAGCAGCTTGGATGGCATGCAGCCAACGCGTGCGCACATGGTGCCATAAGGGCCTGATTCGATCATCAACGTTCGTTTGCCGGCTCGTTTGGCCGTACGATACGCTGTCATACCTGCTGTCCCTGCTCCAATGACGGCAACATCACACTGAATTTCTTTCATCACCACTCCTTGAGTCCATACTCAGGCAATCAGGGGCCTGATGACCTACCTGACGGCCCGCTCTACAATGTGCAGAATTGACTCTTTCAATCATAACGCAGTCCCCTTGCACTGCCCCGAGGAAAGCCCATGCTGATTAGTGAAGCGGCCCGCGTAACCGGCCTGACACCCAAGATGATTCGGCACTATGAAGATCTGGGACTCTTGCATAGTGACCGTGCCCCCAATGGCTACCGCGTCTACCAGGATCAAGACCTGGATACCTTGCACTTTATTGTGCGTGCCAAGGATTTGGGCTTCAATCTGGCGGACATTCAGCAGTTGACCAGCCTGTGGCGCGACCAGCAACGTCCCAGCAGCGAGGTCAAGCAACTGGCCCAGGCACATATCAAGGATCTGGAAAGCCGCGCGGCTCTGCTGCTGGACATGGCGGCCAAACTGAGTGTGCTGGCTGAGCAATGCCAGGGCGACCACCAGCCAGATTGCCCGATTTTGGATGGGTTAGAGGGCGGTCATTGTTCCAGTTCGGTTCAGAAACCAAGTTAGCCGTGGGCTCATCCAGACCCATGCGACGCTTGTGGGCCTTCCCTGCCCGGACCGGTTAACAACAGGACCACTTTGAAAAAAAACCTCCCAAACCTTCATCAAGGTCCGGGAGGCAGCCGCCTTTTACCTACTTATACGTATCCTAAGAGCCCGCAACCAAATTAGGCAGCCACACCGACACTTGTGGGAACAAGGTCAAGAGAAGCAGTACCAGCAAAGCTGTTAACAGGAAAGGAGCAATACCCACCACACCACGCTCTAAAGAGATGCGAGCCAGCAAGGACGAAATATTCAAACACAAGCCCGCGGGCGGGGTAATCAAACCGATGCACAGATTCACGACAGTAACCACAGTAAAGTGCGTAGGATCAATACCCAATTTCATCGCAATGGGGTAAAGCACAGGAATCAGCATGACCAAAGCGGCATTGGTCTCCAGAAACATACCCACGATCAGCAACAGCACATTGACGAACAGCAGGAACACGAGCGGGTTGCTGATGTTTTCCAAGACAAAGGCGGAAATGGCCTCCGGAATGCTGACATAAGCCAACAACCAACTAAAAACACGTGCTGCTGCAACGATAATCATGATCACGGCGGTGGTATGGGCTGCGCCGACCAAACTATCGACAAAGACTTTCCAGGTGATCTGACGGTACACAAACGTACCGACTATCAGAGCATAAATCACCGCCATAATAGCGGCTTCGGTAATGTTGAAAATACCGCTGCGAATACCGCCCAGAATAAAGATCGGCAGCAGCAAGGCAAAGGCCGAGTTCTTGAATGTCGTCCAGATTTCCTTGCCCGAAGCCTTGCCTTGCGTGGGGAAATTATTGCGCTTGCTGATCCACCAGCTCAACACCAGCATGGACAACATATAAAGAGCACCTGGCACCACTCCAGCCAGAAACAACGTTGTGATGGATTGGCCCGTCAGAACAGCCACGACAATAAAGGGAATAGAGGGCGGAATAATGGGGGCCACCACGTTCGCTGCCGCAATGACGCCGCCCGCAAAACCGGGGGGATAGCCCGAGCGGATCATGGCCGGAATCATGATACGGCCCAAGGCGCTGGTATCTGCCACCGCCGAACCGGATATCCCGGCAAACATGCCAGAGGCCAGCACGCCGCTCATGGCCAAGCCCCCTTTGAAACGACCTAACAAGGCATTGGCAAAATCCAGCAGTCGGCTGGTCAAGCCACCGGAAGTCATCAAGCTGCCAGCCAATACAAAAAACGGGATAGCCAGCAAGGAGAAACTGTCCAGTCCGCTGAACAATTGCTGGGGAACCGCCATCAAACTGATATCACCCAGCACTACCAAAGCAGCCAGAACGCCCGCCGTGATGGCAAAGCCGATCGGCATGCCAATCAGCATGAGAATGAGCGTCAGGAGGGTAATTAAGGTTACGGTGATCATAAAAAGTGTTTTCCGTACTTAGGGATGCTCATCGGTACTGCCAGATGTCCAATCGGACTGACTGCCCAAGCGAATCAAGAGCAAAATGACGACACACAAGCCCATCCCTAGCCACAGGGACGCATAAACCCAAGACATGGGAATGTCCATCGCCGCCGATAGCTGAACCGCATTGATTTGCGCAAATTCCCAACCGTAGTAGGTCATGCTGAGCAGAGTCGCCAACATCAAAAGGTCGCGAATAATCAATACGCGCCGTTTGAGTTTGCTCGAAAGGTAATCTAGCAAAATGGTGACAGTGACATGACCACCACGGCGCAATACAGCCGCACTGCCCAGCAAGGAAATCCACACCATCAAGAAGCGAGCGACTTCCTCACTCCAGGAGGACATATCTTTCAGGACGTAGCGAGAAAAGATCTGCCATGCAATAACCGCACACATCACAAACATCATGCTGCCGATAATCCAGTCCAGCGCCTTTTCAATAACAGACGCGCTTTTATCGGCCCAATTTTCTGTTTTGGTCGGTACGTTGTTAGTTGTCATAACTTTTACCTGTGGGGTCGGGACATGCGGGTGACACATGTCCCGATTTTTTCATTATTGAACGGCGCGGATTTTATCCAGCCAAACCTGCAGCTCGGGGAACTCTGCATCCATGGCTTTAATCTTGGTCGCAAAGGCTTCGCGGTCAACGGCGTTAAATGCCATGCCTTTTCCGATCAGGAACTGCTTCATGTTTTCCTCTTCCGCTATCATGCGATCTGTGGCCTCTTGCATCACACGCTCGCCCTCTTCCTGCAAAATCTGCCGTGTCTCTTCGGGCAGTTTTTTGAAGTAGGCGTCCGAATAAATCAAGGTCATCGCGCCGATGGTGTGCTGAGTTTCAGCCACGTTCTTTTGCACCTCGAACAGATTGACGTTCTTGATCACTTCCAGGGGGTTTTCCTGACCATCGATCATGCCGTGCTGCAAGGAGGTGAACAGCTCAGCCATGCCCATAGGCACCGGACTGGCACCCAGCGTGGTCCAGGTGCTGCGATACATGCGCAGTGGCGGGACACGCATTTTCAGGCCGTGCAAATCGTCCGGGTTTTGAATCACACGGTTTGAAGTCAGGTAGCGAGCGCCACGATAGGCTGCACCCACCAGCTTGAAGCCGCTTTCCTTGGCGATCTGCTCATACAGCGCTTGGCCAACCGGGCCGTTGTACACAGCACGGTAGTGATCCATATCGCGAATCAGGTAAGGATAAGCTTCGACACCGGCTGACTTGGCGTAACGGTCCAACGCCCCCACACTTTGCAGCACAATGTGATTGGTGCCCATGCGCAAGCCTTCGATGGACTGAGGCCAGTCACCTGTCAAGCCGTTGGCATCGATATTGATTTTGATTTTCCCGCCTGAACGCTCTTCAACAGCCGCTTTAAAGCGCTCTGCTGTTTGTCCCCAGTGATCCTGGACAGCATAAATATGTGCAAACTTCAACGTGACCGGTTTGATTTCTGCCTGGGCGGCAACGCTGCTGAACAAACCGACTGCGGCAAAAATGGTAGCAAGTAGAGAAAACTTTTTCATGTCTTCCTCCGTATTAATCGTTATATGAGATAAAGAGAAACTACTGACCCGAAGGTCGCCCCAGGAAGCTCTGATCATCCAGAGCCAAGGTCAAGGCGGTCAGCGCAGCCAGGTAGCTGTAATGACGCATGCCCATGCAAATGCCAGTAGCGGTATGGGTAAAACTGGATTGAATACTGCCACCGCCCAGACCACGGGCAGCGCCAGCACTGGCCGCAATATTCGAAAAATGAACTTCCATCACGGGCAGCTCCGTGTCTTCCAGGGCATGGCGTACGCCCTCGCCAATGGTGGTCAAGCCAGCGGGGTTAATAAGGTAACCATCGACCCGATGAGCGGACTCGTGGATGTACTCCAAAATATCGCCCATGTGATTGGACGAAAAATTCTCTACCTCTACACCCAACTGCTCACCAAAGTTGCGCACACATCCCTTGAGCTCGTCCAGGGACTGAATGTTTCCATAGACTTTTTTGCTGCGCTTACCCAGGCTCGACATGTTCGGGCCATCAATCACAGCGATAAGGTGTTTGCGGTTGGAAGAACGGGTGATGGTGAAGTTATGTGCACTCATGCTCGGAAAGCCTCTTGCCAAGTGGGATTAGTTAAAACGCAGACCAGCATCCACGTTCAGTGTCTGACCCGTGATGTATTTGCTTTCATCGCAAGCCAGGAACATGGTGGCGCCAATCATGTCGCTGACATCCCCTTTACGTTTCAAGGTTTGGGCAGCGATAATGGCGTCCCATTGCTCTGGACGAATGGTGTCGCGTGGCACTTCGGTCACAATGCCGTGCGGACTGATGGCATTGACATTGATGCCGTACTCACCCAGCTCGGTAGCCAGGGCGCGGGTCAAGGCGACAACCGCCCCTTTTGAGGCCACGTAGTGCGCGTAGTTCGCGCGGCCCGTGACCACAACGCTGGAAGAAATATTGATGATCTTGCCGCTTTGCTGTTGCTTCATGAAAGGCGATACCGCCTTGGCGCAGTTAAAGACACCACGGGCATTGACGCCCATCACAAAGTCCCACTCGTTTGCATCGATTTCTTCAAATGGCTTCATTTTCAAAGTCGAGAAAACGGCTGCGTTGTTAATCAGAACGTCCACCGTGCCAAAGGCTTTGACCGCCTGCGCAACCATCTCGGCCGTGCTCTTGTCATCCGACACGTCGACCTTGACGGCCAGTGCCTGACCATTTTCTGCCTGAATTTCTGCGACAACCGCCTGTGCTTTGTCAATGTTCAAATCAGCGACCACCACTGCGGCCCCGGCCTTAGCAAATTCTTGCGCGTAGGCACGACCAATCCCTTGGCCCGCTCCGGTAATAATCACTGTTTTATTTTCAAATCTCACGATAGTTCCTTATTGGTATGGGTATGAATGTATTCAGGCAGGCATACGTAAGGTAGCCATACCACCATCAATATTGATGACGGTGCCGGTGTAAGACAGCGCCCCCGGGTGGGCAACGTGGGCAACCAGGCGGGCAACCTCTTCGGGCTGTACCATTTGGCCGGTGGGTTGGCGACGGTGAAACTCATTGCGCTTGGCCATCGGATCGCTAGCGCGCTTGGCCAGCTCGGTCATGAAAGGGGTGTCTACGGTGGCGGGGGCAATGCCCACTACGCGAATCTGCTCGGCAATCAAATCGGCGGCCATCGCCAGCGTCATGGACTGGATCGCCCCTTTGCTCGCTGAGTACAGCGCGCGCTCGGGTAAACCATTGATCGCCGTGCAGGAAGACATATTGACGATCACGGCATTGTTCGACTGACGCAAATATGGCAAACACGCACGCGTACTACGCATATAGCCCAGAACATTGATGTTAAAAATGCGCAGCCAGTCTTCGTCGCTGCCATCTTCTATCGTGCCCACAAAGCTCACACCGGCGTTATTGATCAAGACATCAATGCCGCCCTGTTCTTGGGCAAACCCGGCCAGCGCCAAATTCAAGGACTCCTGATCGGTCACATCGGCAATCAAGGCCGTGGCCCCTTGAGGGATACCCTCAGGCTGACGGTCAATCCCCCCCACAATGGCACCCAACTCCAGCAGGTGCTGGCATACAGCCTGGCCGATGCCGGCGGCAGCACCCGTGACAACCACGATTCGGCCTATAAAATCTGACATAACGGTTCCTAGCAAAAATGTGTGTTGCCAGATGCCTTGAAGTGCGCCAACAGCAAATCAATCAAGGTATCGGGCGCAGTCAGTGGCAACATGTGCCCTGCCCCATCAATAATGTGTAGCGCGGTCTGTGTCTTGCCGGCTTTGTGCAAAGTATCCAGGATGATCTGCATGGCACTGGCGGGCGTAGACAGATCCTGGCTGCCCGTCAGCAGCAAAGTGGCCGGCAAGTGCGCCGCTAGGTCGCCATACCCGGAAAACTGGGCAAGACTTTGCCAACTGCTCAGCAATGTCTTCACCGGAACCAGGCGTAGCTGTTGCTCTGCGTACTGCATGGCTTGGGCTAGCTCAGGACTGGGCTCCAGACCACCAAACCAGCGCTGCATAGTGGTCTGCACAATGGTTTGACGGCTCTCGTGCTGTATGGCCTGGGCACGCTCACCAAATACCGCCAAACCCATCGGCGGGCTGGCGATAATGCTCAGGCTTTGCACCTTCTTGGAAGAACTCTCGGCCAACCTGGCCGCCGCCAGGGTTGCAATCACCCCACCAATCGAATGCCCCAGCAAATGAACCTTGTCACAACGACAGGACTCCACCACCTTGACGGCATCGTCCACCAAGGTATCCAGGTCGAAATGCGATAGCGCGACAGCCGAGCCATGACCTCGCAGGTCGTAGCTCAGACACGGGTAATCGGCAGCCAAATAGCTGAACAGTGCGTCAAAGGAGCACGCATCGACTCCGATGGAGTGCAAGGCAATGACACACTCATCACGGCTCGTGCCCTTGTCCACCGCGAGCAAAGAACCCGAATAATGAAGCCTGCTCAATGGGTTCGTCATGCTTGGCTACACGTGCTGTTCAACAAAACGCCTTTACTTTGTAAAGACGACACAGCTTCAGCAGACAGGCTTAACCACTCACCCAACACGCGCGCATCATCCTCGCCCTTCTTAGGAGGGAACCGAGATGGAGCCGCTTCGGCGCCCACGAATTTGATGGGGTTTCCAACGACCTCAATGCTGTGGTCTTCATTTTGAAGCGCCAGAATCATGCTGCGCTCTGAAGTGCGCGCATGCGCCAATGCCTCTGGCACAGACTGGATCAAGGCAACCGGCACGCTATGCTCTTCCAATAAAGGAATCCAATGCGCAGCCGCTTGTGTCGCGAAAGCGCTTTCAAGCAGCTCCCACAAGGCCTGCTTATTTTTCAGGCGGCTGGCACCAGTCTGGAAACGCTCATCGTCAATAAGCGATTCCAAACCCAGCACACGACACAAGCCTTGCCACATTCTCTCGGTATTGGCCGTCACCACAAACTCACGGCCATCTCCCCCTCGAAATGAGCGATAAGTAGGAATAGAGTCATGCTTGGCCCCTTGGGGCGCGGGCGTCACATCTGCAATCAAGGCATAGGCACTTTGATAGGACAGCATGGCCAACTGGCAATCCAGCATCGCCACATCCACAATCCGACCTTTACCAGTACGCTCCCTGTCAGCCAAGGCGGCATTGATAGCGATAGTCGCGTACAAACCAGCCACCGTATCACCGGCTGGAATACCCAAACGTACGGCGGGTCTGCCCTCTTCGCCCGTCAGGCTCATGACGCCTGACAAGGCTTGCACAATCATGTCGTAAGCAGGTTTGTCACGATCCGGGCCGGTTTGTCCAAAACCACTAATGGACGCCCAGACCAGGCCGGGGTGTTCTTCACACAAGGCCTGTGGGTCCAGGCCCAGACGGGCTGCCACACCGGGGCGGTAATTTTCCACAACCACATCCGCTTTCAGGATCAGTTGTCGAACCAGGTCCAGCCCTTCAGCGGTTTTCAGATTTACCGCCAAACTGCTTTTATTGCGGTTGATACTCAGATAGTAGGCACTATCCTCACCCACAAAATGGGGGGGAATACTGCGACTGGAGTCACCTTCCGGTGCCTCGATCTTGACCACTTCAGCCCCCAGATCCCCCAGCACTTGTGTGCAGAAGGGACCGGACAAAAAGGTAGTGAGGTCGATGACCTTATAGCCTGCCAGGGGCTGAGCGGTAGCGGTATGACTCATAATTTGGTTTTTCTATGTCGGTATCCGAACATCTCGGACAGTTTTTCGGCATGATGAATAACGGCAGCGGTAATGGCGCTCAAACCTGCACTGGGCACACGGGTAGTGGGCATGGTCAAACAAATACAGCCCACAATGCCGTGGTTATCAAAGACTGGTGCAGCAACCCCGCGTGCATCGGGCAACTTCTCGCTCATGCTGTGGGCATAGCCGTTCTGGCGCACTTCGCTCAGCTCTGCCAAAAGCGACTCCAAAGCAGGCAAAGGTGCATCTTGCGCCGGAGAGGTCTCGGCCTTGGCATACACACGCTCTATCGTGTCCTGATCCAGATACGCCAAAATAGCCTTGCCGGAAGCCCCCCAGACCAGGGACATGGGTTTGTGCAAATCAATCTGATATTGCAGCTTGTGCTCGCCTCGTGCGATGGCGGCAAAACTCATGGCCGACTCGCTGACGGCATACGTGCCAAACAGGACAGTCTCGTTGAACTCGGAAGCAATCTCGTCCAGAGATTTTTGTGCCAAGGCAGGCTTGGATTCAGCGCTCATCACTTGCGCCGCTACTCGATAAAATTCAGGCCCAATGCTGTACAAACCACTTCCACCACTGACCACCGCAACAAAATCATCTTTGCGCAGCAGATTGAGCAAGCGGTGAGCCGTTGAAGGGGCCAGGCCCATTTGCTCGGACACTTGCTTGACGGTTACCGGGCCATTGGACTCCGCCAAGACAGCCAATAGCTGAAGCGCACGGCTTACGGTTCCGGTTGAACTAGTAGAGGTGGACGTGTTTTGTGTGGTCATATCTGGGCTTCAAAAATATGGATTGCACAAGCACCATGATCAAGGCCCGCAATACCGCCACCCGTGACGTGAGTCATGGCGTAGCGAGCATCAGGAACCTGACGTTCTCCGGCTTGGTGTGTCAGTTGCCAGTACATTTCCACGGCTTGGGCCACACCGCTTGCTCCCACTGGGTGGCCCTTGGCCAGCAAACCGCCACTGGGGTTCACCACCACGTCACCGCCGTAGGTACTACGGCCATCCAGCAGAAACTGAGCAGACTGCCCGACCTCACACAAACCTAGTGCTTCGTAATAAATAAGTTCGGCGATTGTAAACGCGTCATGCAGCTCAACCGCATCCAGATCCTGGGCTGTAATCCCCGCCATCTTGTAGGCATCGCGGGCAGATTCCGCCGAAATCTCGGGACGAGTCATATCGCGAAAACCGCTGGTCGCCTGACCGGAATGCAGCACCGACGCAGCGACCCGCATGGCAGGTTTCTGCAAGCGTTTCAAGGCACGCTCGGACACCATGATCAAGGCCGCCGCGCCATCCCCCGTAGGGCAACATTGCAGCAAGGTCAGTGGGTCACAAATAGGACGTGATGCCAGCACCTGCTCCACGGTCAGTGGATCGCGATACTGTGCATAGGGATTATGTTTACTGTGTGTGCGAGCCTTGATGGAGACCTGCGCCAGAACTTCTGGCCCCAGATTGCGTTCATGCAGGTAACGACGAGCACGCATGCCATACACCGCAGGCATCACCAAACCTTGCTGGACTTCGGGATCTTCCTGCACCAGAGGCAAGGTGCCTCCGCCAAACTGCGTCAGCTTGTCCACACCGATCACCAGCACGATGTCGTGTCGGCCAGCCTGGATATCTTTCCACGCCAAGTGAATAGCTGTGGCCCCACCCGAGCAAGCGTTATCGCAATTGACGACAGGCACTGTACCAATACCGATTTCCTTGACCAGACGCTGTCCCGTCAACATGCCACCAAAGGCGTGGCCGCAAACAACAGCATCAATATCCTGAGCCTGTACACCGGCACTGGCCATCGCGTTCAGGATTGCAGGCAAGGCCAAACCGGTATAGCTGGATTCTTTATGACGAGCCATGGGAATCATGGCCGCGCCGACTACATATGCTTCACTCACCTTACTTCTCCGCCGACACAGGAGTTACAAACCAGTCATTGCCATCGGTGGCAGTACTGACAGGCATATCGCAATACAAGGCACTCAGGTCTTCACAACGTATGTGTGCCAAAACACGAACTCCGTTAGGAAAATCCACATAACCCAAGGTGTAAGGCGTGGGACGCGACGCGGAAACATAAATGGTGGAAAAACTGTAGAGCTTTCCAAATGGGCCAAAAAACATGTCTTGCATGTCGCGAGCACCCGTTTCCATACACACGTCACGGACGGGAAAAGCCTTGCTGCCGCTGGAACGGCTCTGGCTGCCACGCAACAAGACCGCGCCATCTTCAACAACAAACTGGCTAGCCTGGTCTAACGCAATATCTCGTATCGGCTGTGCATTTGCACCGAAAGCCATTGCCGTCGGCAGCTCAGTAGATTCAGTAACTGGCATGAATTAATCCTTGCAGCATTAATTAACTTGATTCCAAAAATTCTCAATTTGCAGTGCGAAGGCTTCGGGCACTTCAACCGGCGTTGTGTGACCGGACTGCTCAAATACCGTATGTGTGCTGTCTGGAAGCAAGCTGTGCATATGCTCCATATCAGCGGGCTTTTTAGCTCTGTCCAAAGCACCGCTGATCAACAAATGAGGGGTGCTATTGCCTGCCAAAAGGGACTGATAGTCAGGACGGGCAAACACGCCATTGACTGAGTTGGCAATGCTGGGAGGCAAGTGTGTGAAGTAGTCGCGCCACTGCTCCTGCTGAGCCTGAGCAGCAAGGTCTGTGCTTGCCAGAAAGGCGTCTCCAAACATGGTTTGCAGCAAGGCCGAGACATAGGGCGCACCGCCATCTCGACGCAGTTGCGCTTCCAGTTGGTCAAAGCGCTCTTTCTGCTGTTCTGCCATCGAGGTGCAGCAAGACAGGACAGCAGAACGGACCAACTGAGGTGCGCACTGCATCAGCTCCTGAGCCACATAACCTCCCATCGAGCTACCCACTACATGCAGAGAAGAAAGCTGCAGCGCTTGGGCCAGGAATGCGTAGTCCTGTGCCAACTGATGCATGGTGGCGGGCTTCTGGCCTGCGGTGCTCAAACCCTGATTACGATGATCCGGGCAAATAATGTGCCATTCGTTTTGCAACGCCTGAATCACGGGCAGGAACATACCGCCATTGAAAAACAGGGAGTGCAGCATGAGTACGGATGGACGAGATGCGCTGGGCTGCCCAATTTCTACGTAATGTAGTTCGGCCCCATCGGGAAGCATCAGGTGCTGTGTGCGAACTCGTTTCATCATTTCCCTGTTAATATTCCGTTTAACGGAATGTTATTCTAATGTATGGAATAATAATAAAAGCGGGACTAGGTTCATGCCTATCAGTACAAACCCTAGAGCACAAAAAAAGCCTGAATCCAGAAAGGATTCAGGCTTTTTAAAACATTCCACAGCAATCACCCTCCAGGGTGATACCCGGTAACCGGCACTATCTTAAAACCGGTTCTTCATCAGCTTGACTCAAGCAGCTTGCCACTCAGTCAGGAACTGTTGAGGTTCAGGGCGCTGCGCAGGGCCTAGTTTATGAATCGGTGTACCCACAGACACAAAGCCCAGGAACTGGTAATCCAGGGAATCAAAGCCCAAGGCTTCAGGGACCTCTTCACCGTAAGTGCCCAGACCAGTACTCCAGAAAGCACCAAAACCCAATTGATGCGCAGCATGCAGCATATTACTGACAGCCGCACCGGTAGCCAATACACGTTCCAGTTCAGGGATTTTTTCTTCACCGTGATCAATGTGGCTGGCCACGGCGATCAGCATAGGCACCTTGGCCAGCCAAGCGCGCACGCTGGCGGCTTTCTGTTCGGTCAAGGGATTACCGGCGCGTTCGTTGGCGGCAATAGCCAGCTCACCCAAAGCCTGCACGTTTTCACCGCGAATCAGGCAAAAGCGCCATGGCTGCAAACGGCCATGGTCAGGAGCGACCATGGCAGCGCGCAAAATCAGGTCCAGCTCTTGCTCGTTCGGGCCGGGGCCTTGCACCAGCTTGATGGAGCGACGGGACAATAAAGAATCAATAGTACTCATAGTGCTTCCAGAATCAGTTAAGCGTGCCCTGCCCTGATGGCAGGGCTCAGTCAGGCTTGAGCAGGGGCGAGCGCTTGCACCAGCAGGGCTTTCATGTCACGCACGGCTTTTTCCCAGCCGTCAAAGACAGCCTGGGCAACAATGGCATGACCAATATTGAGCTCCGTCAGTCCGGGCAAGGCGGCAATCGCTTGTACATTACCGTAATGCAGACCGTGACCCGCGTTCACACGCAGACCTTGGGACACACCTTGAGCAATGCCGGCACGGATACGTTCCAGTTCGCTGGCTGCCTGTTCGGGTGTTTGAGCATCCGCATAAGCGCCAGTGTGCAGTTCAATCACGGTAGCGCCGACGTCACTGGCAGCGCGAATTTGCGCCGGGTCGGCATCAATGAACAGCGAAACACGAATGCCGGCAGCTTGCAATTGCTGCACTGCGGCCCTGACCTGGTCCAGATGACCGACCACATCCAAACCACCTTCGGTTGTCAGTTCGGCACGGTGTTCGGGAACCAGGCAGACATCGTCCGGTTTGATACGGCACGCAATGTCCAGCATTTCGGTGGTGATGGCGCATTCCAGATTCATCCGGGTACGCAGTACGGGGCGCAGCGCCTCGACATCGGCATCCTGAATATGACGCCGGTCTTCACGTAGATGTAAGGTGATCAGGTCCGCTCCGGCTTCCTCTGCTCGCAAAGCGGCCTGAATTGGATCAGGGTATGTGGTCAGACGCTGCTGGCGCAGCGTCGCCACATGATCGATATTGACGCCCAGTTCTAACATTCCCCAAGGACCTCCGTAGTTTCAGGGATGAATGACTAGACGTATTATCGCCTGTTTATTCCGGTGCTGTCCCAGCGGCCTGAGTCTTTGTTTCAGGCTGGATGGTTTCGGCTGTCCAGCCGCCCCCCAAGGCCTTGTACAACTCGACCCGGTTCATCAAGGATGCCAAGCCAGTTTGAATATAAGCCTGACGCGTACCGTACAGGCTAACTTCCGCCGTTTGTACCTGCAGGAAGCTGTCTATACCCACTTCGTAACGCAGCTTGGCCAAACGCAAGCTTTCGCTGGCCGCCTGATCGACCTCTTGCAAGGCATCGATCTGCTGACCATAAGTGGCTTCGCCCGCCAGAGCATCAGCCACTTCACGGAAAGCTACCTGAATGGTTTTTTCGTACTGGCTGATCGCAATATCACGACGAGCCTCGGCCAAATCCAGATTGGCCCAAGTGCTGCCCGACAACAGCGGCATGGTAATTTGCGGCTGGAACTGCCAGTAACGGTTGCCCGAACTGAACAGACCGCCCAGCTCGGGGCTCATGAAGCCCAGCAGGCCGGTCAGGCTCAGACGCGGGAAAAAAGCAGCGCGCGCCGCACCGATGCTGTAGTTGGAGCCACGCAAAACGTGCTCGGCGGCCAGAATGTCGGGACGACGTTCCAGCAATTCTGCGGACAGGCCTACCGGCAAGCTAGGCATCAGCTGCGCACGGGTAAACGGCAAGCCAGCAGGCAGATCCTGGGGAATTTCACGTCCTAACAAGACCTGCAAGGCATTGAGCGCCCGCTGGCGATCACGTTCAACAGCCTGCATATCAGAACGCACGGTGTTGTATTGCACCTTGGCCTGATTCAGGTCCAGCGCAGACACGGTACCGGCATCATAAGAGGACTGCACCAGGCGCAATGTCTCTTGACGGCTACGCAGGGTGTTGCTCATCAGAGCATGCAATTCTTCTGCTGCACGTACCTTAAAGTAGGCTTCAGCAGTGCCCGCCACCAAAGCAATATGGGCGGTGCGCTGAGCCTGCTCGGTGGCAAAGTACTGTTCACGAGCAGCACGGGCCAAATCACGCACCCGGCCAAAGAAGTCCAGCTCGAAAGCAGTAATACCGACGCCGGCCTGATACGTACGAGACACGGGCGCCGAGCTTGGGCCAGCAGGACGCAACTCAGCCGGTGTATGAGTGGCCTGCTGGGCCGCCTGTACACCAATGCTGGGCAACTGATCACTGCGTGCCACACCATACTGCGCACGCGCTTCCTCAATACGCTGGGTGGCAATACGCAAGTCACGGTTGTTTTCCAGAGCCTGTTCGATCAGGGCATGCAGGCGCGCATCGGTAAAGAATTCGCGCCACCCCAGATCAGCGACCTGTGCCACATCCGCCTGGCCCTGCTGGGCCAGAGGAAATTGTGCAGGCACAGGGGAATCAGGACGCTCGTACTTCGGTGCCAAGGAGCAAGCCGACAAGGCAAACGCCACGGCCAGCACCAAGGGACTACGTAAAAACATACTAGACATCAGTGCTGTCCTCCTTGCGAACCGGCCGGTTGTGCAGCTTGCTTGGCCAGTTCTTCCTCGTGCAATTTGGCGGCTTCGCCAAACAAACGGGGTTTGGTTTTAAAGAGCTTGAGGATCACGACAAAGAAAGTCGGCACCATCAAGACCGCCAAAGGCGTAGCGGCCAACATACCGCCCAGCACGCCCAGACCCACGGCGTTCTGACTGGCCGCACCCGCACCGGTAGAGGTAGCCAGAGGCACCACACCCAGCACAAAGGCGAAGGAGGTCATCAAGATAGGACGGAAACGCAGACGGGCGGCTTCCAAAGTGGCATCGATCAAGGTGGCGCCACGGGCGTAAGCATCCTTGGCAAACTCCACAATCAGAATTGCGTTCTTGGCCGACAGACCGATCACCGTCACGATACCCACCTGGAAGTACACGTCGTTAGGCATACCCAGACCGGACACCAGCAAGACCGAACCGAGCATACCCAGTGGCACGGCCAGCATCACGGACAGCGGGATCGCCCAGCTTTCATACAAGGCAGCCAGCAGCATGAACACCACCAAAACAGCCAAGCCCATCAGGATACCCGACTGACCCGCCGCCTGACGCTCCTGGTAGGACAGGCCAGTCCAGTCCACACCAAAGCCGCTGGGCAATTGCTTCATCAGGTTTTCCATCTCGATCATGGCTTCACCCGAGGTGTAGCCTGGAGCGGGACCGCCACTGATACGAACAGACTCGTAGCTGTTGTAACGCACGATCTGTACCGGACCTTGTTCGGTCGTCTGGTTCACAAAGGCAGACAGCGGAACCATCTTGCCTTCCTTATTGCGAGCGTTCAGCTTGAGCACGTCCTCAATGGTCATGCGGTACGGCGCATCAGCTTGCACCCAGACACTTTGCACACGGCCCTGGTTGGTAAATTTACCCACGAAGGACGAACCCAAAGCGCCACTGATCAAGGCAGACGCTTCGCTAAAGTTCACTCCCAAGGCAGCAGCCTTGTCACGGTCAATTTCCAGACGAATCTGCTTGCCAGGCCCCAAGCCTGTGATACGCACGCTCTGTGGATCAAACACAGGGCTTTGCTTGGCCAGACCCAACAACTGATCGGCCGCAGCCATCAAGGCATCGTGACCCATGCCACCACGGTCTTCCAGACGCATATCGATACCCGAGGAGTTACCCAGAGCAGAAATAGCGGGTGGCACAATCGCGATCACCATGGAGTCAGGCAAACCGAACAACAACTGCCCCATGGCTTTGCCAGAGATGGCTTGAGCCGAGTTTTCCTCGCCTTTACGTTCGTTGAAGTCCTTCAAGGGCACAAAGGCAATCGCCGAGTTCAAACCACTACCATTAAAGCTGAAACCTTGAACGGCAATCACGTTTTCAACCTGAGGCTGCTCTTTGAAGTAATCCTCGACCTTGGTAATGGTTTCAATCGTACGGTTGGCAGTCGAACCGGCAGGCAGCTCGATATTGGCAATCACGTAACCCTGATCTTCCTCGGGCAAGAACGCGGTTGGCATGCGCATGTATAAAAAGCCCAGCACCAGCACCATGATCAGATAGATGAACATCATCCGACCGCCACGACGCAGGGTCTTGCCAATAAAGCTTTCGTAGCCGTTGGTGGTACGCGTAAAGACACGGTTGAACCAGCCAAAGAAGCCACGCTTGGTTTCGTGATGCCCCTTGGGGATCGGTTTCAACAACGTCGCGCACAGAGCAGGCGTAAAGGTCAGTGCCAGAAAGCCCGAGAAGGCAATCGACACGGCCATGGCCACCGAGAACTGACGGTAAATCACCCCCACCGAACCGGCCATGAATGCCAGCGGCAAGAACACGGCCGACAGCACCAGCGTAATACCCACAATCGCGCCACTAATTTGCGGCATGGCTTTCTTGGTGGCCTCTTTAGGCGAGAGCCCGTCTTCCACCATGATACGTTCGACGTTCTCCACCACCACGATCGCGTCGTCCACCAAAATACCAATGGCCAGCACCATCGCGAACATGGTCAGCACGTTCACGGACATGCCCAGCACCTGCATCACCGCGAAGGCCCCGAGAATCGCCACCGGCACCACCAGTGCAGGGATCAGGGTATAGCGCACGTTTTGCAGGAACACGTACATCACGATGAACACCAGCACCATGGCTTCCAGCAAGGTGTAAACCACCTGGGTGATGGATTTGTCCACGTAAGGTGAGGTGTCGTAAGGAATGTCGTAGCGAATGTTTTCTGGGAAGAACTCGGCCAACTTCTCCATTTCGACTTTAATCGCCGCCGCGGTATCCAGCGCGTTCGCTTCAGGCAATAAGGAGATTGCAAAGGCCGCTGTCGGCTTGCTGTTCAGACGGGCACCAAACTGGTAGTTGTCCGCCCCCACTTCCACTCGAGCCACGTCCTTGATACGCACGGTCGAACCATCGGCCTGCGAGCGCAGAATGATGTTTTCAAACTCTTCCACGGTTGCCAACTGACCGTTAACCGTAATCGGCGCAGCCACGCGTTGACTGTCCTGATTCGGTGGGCCACCCAGAATACCGGCAGACACCAGCATGTTTTGCTGACGAATGGCGTTGGTCACGTCTGCCGGGCTCATCTGGTAACCGACCAGCTTGGCAGGATCCAGCCACACACGCATGGCACGACCGGACGCAAACAACTGGAAGCGAGCCACACCAGGGACACGGGAAATCGTGTTCTTAATATTACGTTCGATGTAATCGGCCAGAGCCGTCTGGTCCAGGCTGCCATCCGTGGAGGACAAGGTCACCACTTGCAGAAAGCCTGTACTGGACTGCTCAACGTGCAGGCCCTGCTCCATCACCGCTGTCGGCAAGGACGCGGTAATGTTGCTGACCCGGTTCTGGACGTCCACCTGAGCCATGTCAGGATTGGTACCAGGACGGAACGTGGCGGTGATTTCGGTCGAACCGTAGGAATCACTGACGGACTCGTAGTACAGCAGACCCTTGGCACCGTTCAGTTGATCTTCGATCACACTGGCTACCGTGCTGGCAACGTCTTCCGCCGTTGCACCGGGGTAGGTCGCCCGGATGGTGACCGAAGGGGGTGCCACATCGGGATACTGCGCTACGGGCATATTGGGCAAGGCCAATAAGCCAAATAGCGTGATCGCCAAGGCAACGACCCATGCAAAAATGGGCCTTTCAATAAAAAACTGAGGCATGTCGCTTACTCGCTAGACTTGGCTTCGTTTGGCTCAGCCGCAGCGGCCGGTTCCTGTGCGGGGGCCGCATCAGGAGCAGGCGCAGCGGCGGATTTGTTGCCCTGCTTCCAAGGCATCGTCTGGACAGGTGCACCGGGTCGAATCTTCTGGAAGCCTTCGACAATGATCTGGTCTCCAGCTTGCAGGCCATTCTCCACGACATACTGACCATCGCTTTCAGGTCCCAATACAACCGGTACGGACTGGGCTTTCTCTTCACGAACCACGTAAATATTAGAGGCCCCATCCGAGGTGTACTGAACCGCCTGGGCGGGCACCAACAAGGCATCGGGAATCACGCCTTGTTCCAGACGAACGCGCACGTACATACCGGGCAAGAGGATCTCGTCAGGGTTCGGGAACACGGCACGCAAGGTCACTTGCGAAGTAGAAGGATCCACGCTGACACCGCTAAACAGCAGCACACCGTCCTGATCGTACAAAGAGCCATCTTCCAGCACAGCCTTGGCTTTGGCCTGGGCCTCACCCGCTGACTTCAAGGTGCCATCGGCCATGGCGCGACGCAGTTGAGTCAGCTCTGCCGTCGAACGGGTCACATCAATATAGACACGATCCAGTTGCTGTACGGTTGCCATGTGCGTGGCGTTGGCGGCCGAGACCAGCGCACCTTCGGTTACGAAGGATTTGCCAATACGACCTGACACCGGCGACACAATCTTGGTGTAGCCCAAATCAATATTGGCGCTCTCTAACGTGGCTTGCGCAGCAGCAATCGCCGCATCCGCCTGCATCGCACGGGCCTTGGCATTATCGTAATCCTGACGCGAAACCGCATTTTCCTTGATCAAACGCTCATAGCGCTGGGCCAATTGCTTGGCACTTTGCGCTTCCGCCTGTGCATTTTTCAACTGGGCGGCGGCCTGATTGCGAACAGCTCGGTAAGGAGCAGGATCAATGGTAAACAAGAGCTGATCTTGTTTGACATCAGCGCCCTGTTCAAAGTTGATTTCTTCCACGATTCCCGACACACGGGCGCGGATTTGTGCATCTTTGATGGCTTCGACTCGTCCAGGCAGCTCGGAGAACAACTCGGTAGAGGTCGGTTGGACGGTAATCACACTGACCGGGACCTTCATCCCGCCGGCCGGAGCTTGAGGCTCTTTGTTGCCGCAAGCGGCCAGAAGAACCAAGGAAGAGAAGGCAGCAATACGGAAAGTCTGCCGACCCAACAAGCTTTGAAATGACATGAAGAACTCCTGAGCTAAGCGTTGCATGGGAGTTTAACGCTTAAACTGACTGGATTGTATGGTTTGGACAAGCAGCAAGTATATGTCGAAAAAGCCCAAATCAAACAGGAAAATTTGCGATGAGACGCATTCCGATCTTGCAATCGTTTGGCGACTACGATTAGCCAGCTCCCCCCTTACACTTGCCCCGTCGTCCGCCTACGCCAAAAGAACACGTATTATCATATGCCTAGGGATTTTTTAATATAAAAAAACCGCGTTTACCCCCTAGAGTTGACGCGGTTTTCCAGATTCGGAATAGTGCTTTCTAGCCTAGCAATAAACTATCATCGGCTAGTGTTTCACCCCGCACCTTCTCAAACATCTCCAGCAAATCACGCACATCCAGGCCTTGGCGCTGCTCACCGCTGACATCCAGCACCACCTTGCCTTGATGCAACATCACCGTGCGGTCGCCCACATCCAGAGCCTGACGCATACTGTGCGTGACCATCATGGTGGTCAGGCCACCTTCGCGCACAATACGGTTGGTCAGTTGCAACACGAAGTCTGCCGTACGTGGATCCAAGGCGGCAGTATGTTCATCCAGCAACAATATCTTGGAAGGACGCAACGCGGCCATCAACAAGCTGACCGCCTGACGTTGACCACCAGACAGCAAACCGATACGGTCTGTCAGACGGTTTTCCAGACCCAGGCCCAAGGTTTCCAGGCGCTCTGCAAACTCAGCACGCATGGAGTGACGCACAGCACGGCTCAACCCGCGGCGACTGCCACGACACGTCGCCAGTGCCATATTTTCTTCAATGGTCAGGTCCTCACAGGTACCAGCCATCGGATCCTGAAACACACGGGCAACCCAGTTGGCACGTTCCCAGACCGGGCGACGAGTCACGTCCACGTTGTCGATCATGATTTGACCATCATCGACAGACTGGTCGCCCGAGATCGCATTCAGAAAAGTAGACTTGCCTGCGCCGTTCGAGCCGATCACGGTCACAAACTGCCCTTCAGGAATGGTCAGGGACAAGCCGCGCAAGGCGCGGGTTTCAATAGGCGTGCCTGGGTTAAAGGTCAGGCACAGTTTTTTTGCTTCTAACATTACTGAGCCCCCTTCTGTTTACGAGCACGCTTTTTCTTGAGCAATGGAATCACCAGCGCCACGGTTACCAACAGGGCGGTGACCAGATTCAAGTCCTGCGCTTTCAAGCCGATCACATCGGCATTCAGGGCCAAAGCAATAAAGAAGCGGTACAGAATCGCGCCCAGCACCACGGCCAAGGTGGCGTAGAACAGTTTACGAGCAGGCAAAATGCTTTCACCCACAATCACGGCGGCCAGACCAATCACGATAGTCCCAATACCCATGGAAATATCCGCCCCACCCTGCGACTGAGCAAACAAGGCACCGGCCAAAGCGACCAGCGCATTGGAAATCGCCATCCCCAGCAAAAGCATATTGCCGGTTGCCACGCCTTGCGCACGAGCCATACGGGCATTGGCACCAGTGGCACGCATGGCCAGACCCGTTTGTGTACCGAAGAACCAATCCAGCGCCAGCTTGGCGATGATCACCAAACCAATCAACAGCAAAGGACGGGCAATATAGTCAGCGATGGCTTCGGGCTGCAGGATCGTAAAGACCGTCGGTTCCATGATCAAAGGAACATTGGGACGACCCATGATGCGCAGGTTAATGGAATACAAGGCGATCATCATCAGGATACTGGCCAGCAGATCCATGATTTTCAGGCGGACATTCAACCAGCCGGTAATGGTTCCGGCAATGGCGCCGGCAAACGTTGCCACCACGGTCGCCAGAAAAGGATCATTGCCCTGACTGATCAGGATGGCGGCAACCGCCCCACCCAAAGGAAAACTACCATCGACCGTCAGGTCAGGAAATCGCAAGATGCGAAAAGAAATCAGAACACCCAGAGCAACCAGTCCGAAAATCAGACCAATCTCCAGGGCCCCCCACATTGAATAAATAGACATATTGTTGGACGTCTAGGATACAAAAGAAACAGGCGGGCAGCTTGTGGCAACCCACCTGCAAGAAGCAGTCAGCTCAGGCTTATTCGACGATTTTTGTAGCGGACTTCACGAAGTCCTCGTTAAGCGAAACGCCTTGGCGCTTGGCAGCGCCCGGATTGACATACAGCTCCAGATTGCTGCTGGTCTCGGAAGCCATATCGCCGGGTTTTTCACCCTTCAGAATACGGATGACTTGTTGACCGGTTTGCAAGCCCAGGTTGTAGTAGTTCACGCCCAACGCCGCAATCGCGCCACGGGCCACACTGTCGGTGTCAGAGGCAATCAGGGGTACTTTGGCATCGTTACCGACTTTGACCAAGGATTCGTATGCCGACACCACGTTGTTATCAGTATTGGTGTAGATCACATCGACCTTGCCCACCAGACTACGGGCAGCCGCACCCACGTCCACGGTACGAGGAGCCGTGGCTTCTACCAGCGTCATGCCATGCTTGGGCAACAGCTCTTTCATTTCCTTGACGACCACGGCCGAGTTGGCTTCACCGGGGTTGTACACCATACCCACACGCTTGGCATCGGGAACGATTTTCTTGATCAGATCCACCTGGGCTTCCAATGCCAGAGCGTCGGACACACCCGTCACGTTGGTGCCGGACGGCTCCATGCTGGGAACCAGATGCGCCACCACGGGATCGGTCACCGCCGAGTACACCACAGGAATGGTCTTGGTTGCTGATACGACAGCCTGAGCCGAAGGCGTGGAAATCGCCACAATCACGTCAGCCTTGTCGCCCACGAACTTGCGAGCAATTTGAGCAGCAATGGCAGGGTTGCCCTGCGCGGTCTGAAACTGCCATTTGAAGCCCGAGGCTTCGTTGTAACCGGCATCAGTCAGTGCTTTGTGTACCCCATCCTTAATGGCGTCCAAGGCCGGATGTTCCACAATCGACGATACCGATACAGATTGCGCATGAACTGCAGCGCCCGACATCAATCCCACACAAGCCAACGCGGCCGCCACCTGATGCACCGATCTGATCAGCTTCATCCAATTACTCCTTAGATGCAAAAACGAAAATTTTAGGTGTTAAGTCTAACGCGAACAGCAGGACTTTGCCCCTTGAGGTAATCCCTGCCCCAACACTTTACTGGTCTAGCATCTGTCGACGAAACGACAACAGTTCCCTGGCCCAACGCGTGGCCGGCAAGCCATAATCGGCCTGCACATGCTCGGCCCGATTGAGCAACTCTCCGGCCGTCATCTCCAGTGTGCTGCCCTTGAAGGCCAGAACCACTTGGTTGCCCTCGTCCATCTCGGGCAACAATAAGACTTTGCCATTGAAGGCTTCACGAATATTGTCAATATTGTGTTTGAAGCTGGGATGCGCACCAAAAAGATTGACGGTCATAATGCCCTCGTCATCCAGAATGGCACGGCAATCCTGGTAAAACTCCAAACTGTCGCGCACCGGGCCTTCGGCATGGGCGTCGTATAAATCCACCATCAAGGCGCGATATTGGCCGTGCTGATCACTGTCTTGCACCCAGACCCCGGCATCAGCCTGATCAATCAGGGAGCGTGGGCTACGTGGCAAACGGAAAAAGGCATGACACATCCCAATTACAGACGGGTTCCATTCCACGGTCTGCACCTGGCTGTCGGTCTGCTTCAGACAGAAGCGCAACAAGGATCCCGCCCCCAGGCCCAGAATGGCCAGCTTGTGTTCGGGCTTGGGGTCTGGCGTAAACAACAGCCAGGCCATCATTTGTTGTGTATAGGCCAAGACCAATTCAGCGGGCTTGCGAATGCGCATTGCACCTTGAATCCACTCCGTTCCAAAGTGCAGATAACGGATCCCCTCGCTTTCCGACAACGTAGGACTATCGTCCCCCTGCTCACCAGCCATGAAACTCTTCCTTGCAAATCAGTCAGGCACCCCGGTTCAGGCAGAAGCAACTTTCCCTCAGCAATCTGAACCTGGACATACCCTGCAGACAGAGAAAACAACGCCGGAAGGTGACATTGCGCCCCTTCCGGCGTTTTTTAGCAAGGCGCCATCATAACAGCGATCACTTGATGAGCAACGGCTCACTGGCGCTCGATAATTAGGGCCACTCCTTAGCTGCCGCCATGACACATGGTTACCAGCGCATACCGCCCCTGGATACGCTGCAACTCATGCAAAGCCTTGACCACGAGTGCCGCCCCTGTCGCCCCCAAAGGATGGCCCATACTAATGCTGCCGCCATTCGGATTGACACGTTCCGGATCAAAATCCAATTCTTTGGCAACGGCGCACACCTGTGCCGCAAACGCCTCATTGGACTCGATCACATCAATATCGGCCACTGTCAGCCCCGCTCGCTTAAGCGCCAAGCGAGTCGATGGCACCGGCCCCATTCCCGCAAGTTGTGGATCCACGCCCGCATGCGCCCATGAGCGCAGCTTGCCCATGGGTTTCAAGCCTTGACGACACGCCTGCCCCTCTTCCATCATCAGCACCACCGCCGCCGCGTCCGCTAAACCCAGAATGTTGCCAGCCGTCACCGTTCCCCCGTCGCTCTGGAAAATAGGCTTCAAGGCGGCAAGCTGCTCCAGGCTCCCATCATGCCGGACATGCTCATCTTGCTCGAAGACGGTCCCCTCGTGTGCCACCATCGGAACGATCTGCTCTTTAAAGTATCCGCTTTCAATGGCACGCGCCGCTCGACGATGCGACTCCAGGGCCAACTGATCCTGTTCACAACGAGACACACCGTACTTTCTGGCGACATTCTCCCCCGTCACCCCCACATGCTCCCGAGTCAAAGGGCTGATAAAAATTTCCGACAAAACATCCACCAAGGCCACATTACCCATGCGGCTCCCCCAACGCTGGGAGGTCGCCATATACGGTATTCGACTGGTGCTTTCAACACCGCCAGCCAAAGCCACCTGGGCCTCACCCAATACGATCGCTTGCGCTGCCGAAATAATGGCCTGCAAACCTGATGCACATAAACGATTCACGCTCATCGCAACAGCCTCATGAGCGACCCCCACCCTCATGGAGGCCGCCCGCGCCAAATAGATATCCTGGGGCTCGGTCAGCACCACCTGCCCCATCACCACCTGCTCCACCTCCGAGGCAGATACGCCGCTTCTGCCCAACACTTCCTGCATAACAGCAGCGCCCATCTCAACGGGGGGCACACTCCGTAACGAACCACCAAAGTTACCAAACGCGGTTCGACACGCCTGAACCAGGACGACTTCTTGCATACGAACCTCCTTTTATTCTGACTAGAGAAAAAAGTGGCTCCGTGTTCAGCCACACAAGCCACGTATAATTTTTAAAACAATTCGATGCAATTGGCCGGATGCTTAGGGGCCACTACAAAACAAATAATCAGGTCGGCGTTTTGTAAGATTTACTGTTATGTGCCGCAAAAAAAGCCGGCAAGTGGTTTAGTACCACTTCCGGCTTTCTTGCTCTCTAAACGAGGCTTAGAGAGGGACAATCAACAAGCTCAAGAGCGTTCGAAAATTGCCGCAATGCCTTGGCCGCCCCCAATACACATGGTGACCAGCGCGTAACGACCCTGAACGCGCTGCAATTCATGCAAAGCCTTGACGGTAATGGCCGCGCCGGTCGCCCCAATAGGGTGGCCCAGGCTAATACCACTGCCATTGGGATTGACGCGCGCCGGGTCCAAGCCCAACTCACGTACCACCGCGCAAGCCTGGGCGGCGAAAGCTTCGTTGGACTCGATCACATCCAGGTCCGACACGCTCAAACCGGCACGTTCCAACGCCACACGGGTTGCGGGCACAGGGCCAATGCCCATGATGCTGGGATCGACACCGGCATGGCCCCAAGACACGAGTTTGGCCAATGGCTTCAGACCACGTTGACGCGCCTCTTCGGCACACATCAACAAAACAGCGGCCGCACCGTCATTCAGACCGGAGGCATTGCCCGCCGTCACACTGCCACCGTCGGGCAGGAACACGGGCTTCAAACCGGTAAAGTTCTCCATCGTGGCATCCAGGCGTACGTGTTCGTCCTGATCAAACACGATCTCGCCCTTACGGCTTTTCTGGATGATGGGTACGATCTGCTCTTTAAAGTAGCCTTGTTCGATTGCGCGACGCGCACGCTGGTGCGATTCCAGTGCCAGCTCGTCCTGATCGGCACGGGTTACGCCGTATTGGCGAGCTACGTTTTCAGCCGTAATACCCATATGAACGCGATCAAAGGGATCCGTCAGCGCGCCGGTCATCATGTCCATCATGACCGAGTCGCCCATGCGAGCGCCCCAGCGATGTGCGCTGGACATATAAGGAGCACGGCTCATGCTTTCTGCACCACCTGCCAAGGCCACCTTGGCATCACCGAGCAAAATGCCCTGCGCGGCCGACACAATAGCCTGCAGGCCCGAGCCACATAAACGGTTAACGTTCATGGCCGGTGTTCCATGCCCCACCCCAGCCTGCACCGAGGCCACACGCGACAAGTACATATCACGCGGCTCGGTCTGAATGACCTGCCCCATCACGACATGCTGGACGTCTGCCGCTGATACGCCACTTCTGTCCAGTACCGCGCGCAACACCGTGGCTCCCATCTCGATTGGCGACACATTCTTTAATCCACCACCAAAATCACCAATCGCGGTACGGCATGCCTGGACTACCACTACTTCTTTCATATGAATCTCCCTCAATCCCTTTGGGATATGATAACCAGCATAAAAAAGCCAAGCTGACAAAACGTCCACTCGAATATACACGGCTGCCATGGAAAACCGTAAAGCAGACACAAAGACCGTAATTCGCAGTATGGTTTGATACCTTACCCACAAGACACGTTCTTGATAACCCTTTTTATAGGATTCCCCCTCATGTACGAGCGTATCCTGGTATGTACCGACGGCTCAGAACTGTCCGCCCACGCCGTCACCCATGCACTGAATCTGGCCAAGACCAGCGGCGCCAAATTGCTGGCTCTGCGCGTCATTCCGCGCTATCGACAAAGCTATCTGGAAGGCGGCCCCATTATTGACCAGAAACTGGATAGCCGTATCGAAGCCTCCTGGGTAGAGCACGCGCAATCCGAATTGGCTGCCGTCAAACAAGCCGGGAAAGATATTGGCGTTTCAGTCAAAGGCCTGGTGGTGAAATCAGAACTGGTGGCCGATGCCATTATCTCTACCGCTGAAAAACAAAAAGCCGACCTGATCGTCATGTCCTCGCATGGCCGCAAGGGCTACAAGCGTCTGCTCTTGGGCAGCGAAACACAGCATGTCCTGACCTACTCGGAAATCCCCGTCCTGGTTATCCGCAAGAAAGCCAAGAAAAAATAGAACGTGGCCAGGCATTAAAACGCAAACTTCGGTTTGCGTTTTTTGTTCTCAGGAGTTCGGCATGACAATCAGCACACAGGACAAACGCCGCCGTTTTCGAGCCTTGCATGAAAGCGGCTTACTGGTTTTGCCCAACCCTTGGGACATAGGGGGAGCCAAACGCTTGGAACGTTTGGGTGCTCAGGCGATTGCCAGCAGCAGCGCCGCTTTTGCCTGGTCAAACGGCCTGGAAGATTTTGAAGTGGGCCGCGATGCCCTGCTGGCACATTTGCGGCAACTGGCGGCCAGCACAAACCTGCCGCTCAATGCCGACTTTGAAAACGGTTTTGCCGATGAGCCGAAACAGGTCGCAGAAAACGTCCGTCTGGCCATTGATACCGGCATTGCAGGTTTGTCCATCGAAGATCGCCAAGGCAACGAGCTGTACGAACTGGATCTGGCCGTGGCCCGCATCCAGGCGGCCAAGCAAGCCATTTGCAGCAGTGGTGAGGACGTTCTACTAGTGGGACGCAGCGAAGGCATGCTGATTGGCGCGCTGAATCTGAAGCAAACCATAGCCCGGCTGCAAGCCTTTGCCCAGGCCGGTGCCGATGTGGTCTACGCCCCCGGTTTACGCGAGCTGGACGATATTGCCCACGTAGTTCAGGCACTGGCACCGACACCCGTGAATGTGCTGCTGATTCATCCGGGGCTGAACGTGCCTGATTTGGCAGCCATTGGCGTACGCCGTGTCAGCACCGGCTCACAACTGGCCTTGGCCACCTGGAATTGCTTTGAACAGGCCAGCCTACAGTTGCTGGAGCAAGGACATCTGCCCCCTACCCAGGCCCATCGCCGCTGGTCTTAGTGCCAAACCGGCAGGCATAAAAAAAGCGCAAGCACCATGGCTTGCGCTTTTTACACCTACAGTCAGAACTTAGTTGTCCTGAGCCTGGTCGCTGGACGCGTCCACCTTGGCTTCCTGATCGGTTTCTACAACTGCTTTCTTGGGAGCCACCCAATTCAGGGGCTCAACCTCAAAGGCCTGTTTACGACGTACTGGTTTCGATTTGCTCACGAATAACTCCTGCTCAATATCGCCAGGGGGCACTGCCCTTAGTGCCCCGATTTCTTTATTATATCAATGATTAGACCACAAATCAATTTTTTAATAATATGAGTGCATTATGGATGCAAATTAGGCGATGTTAGAACAAAATAAAGGCAATTAAAAACGGGGCTTTTTCATAGGCAATTCCAGTCAAAATAACTGGTCTGCAAACACCACTCCCCACCCCAACCTAAGGCCCCCAGTAAAAACTCACTTTTCGCGCATTTAAGTAAAACAATAAAGAGACAATGGCATGCATGATTTCCGCTCCATCGACAATCTGGATCGTTCCTTGCGATGCTTTTTACGCATCGCACAACTAAGTTCGGTCAGCAAAGCGGCTGATGATCTGGGACAAAGCCAATCCAGCCTGAGCAAACAATTAAACACATTGGAACAAAGCCTGGGACAGGTCCTGTTTACCCGCACCGGACGCGGAGTCAGCCTGAATGACGCAGGCGAGCTACTGCGCCAGGCCATTGAACCCGCTTACAGTCGTATTGACGGCGCCATCCATGCAATGCGCCAAGACCATGGCGTCAATTCAGGCACAGTAAGGCTGGCCACTGTACACACATTGAGCTACTACTTCATGTCCGATGTGGCAGCTGCTTTCATGAGCTCACACCCGGCCGTGAATTTATCCTTATTGGGGCGCAGCTCGCCCGAAGTGGTGGCGTTGGTGGCAAACGGCAAGGCCGATGTCGGTTTTGTATACGACTCGGCAGTGGACTGTGGAGGCTTGGTCTCGCACACTTTATTTGACGACCAAATGTGCCGTATCTCCGCCAAACAGGAGCCATTTCCAAATGCAGACTTAAACCACCAGGCCTTGCGCCTGATCGGGTTTCCGCCTCACTACGCCCTGCGCCGAATGATTCATAGCAGCGGCTTGCACCCTGAATTTGTGGCGGAAGTCGAAACCATCGACGCCATGTTACGGCTGGTCGCCTCAGGATTGGGAGACTGTATCTTGCCCAGTCGCATTCCCGACAGCCTGCTGCACGAGCACAATCTGCACAAATACCCGATTGAGCAACCGAGCCTGCACCGCCGGGTTGTCGCGATTTTGCGGGCAGACCGCGACCCGCAAATCCTGACCTCGCGTTTGCTGGAATGTGCTTTGCGCACGGCCCAGAGTCTATAGCGAAACGCTGCAACAAGAACCTGTCACAAGAATTGGTCGCAGGCAAACCGCCCATAAAAACCGGGCCTGATCAAAGACGCTTCAAATCTGGATATTTTCCAAAATCTTGAAGCTCCATCACCAGGCCCGCTTGCTTTACAGCCCTAGCCAAAGGCCGATGCCCAGCCCCGGCCTTGGATAGCAAACTGTTTTACTGCGCCACGCAATCCACGTAGTAACGCTTCTGACCCGAAGCATCGACCTCTTCCACAAAACCGTGGATATCCGTACCAAAGCCGGGACACTGGCGGTGCAGTTCACGCGAGAACTTCAGGAAATCCACAATCGTCTTGTTGAAAGCTTCACCCGGAATCAAGAGCGGAATACCGGGCGGGTAAGGAGTGATCAGGTTGGTCGTCACGCGACCTTCCAGCTGATCAATCTCGACCCGTTCAGTACGACGCTGCGCAATGCAGGCAAAGGCATCAGCCGGACGCATGACAGGCACCACATCCGACAGATACATATCGGTCATCAGACGAGCAATGTCGTGCTTGGCGTACAACTGGTGCACGTGCTGACACAAATCGCGCAAGCCCATTTCTTCGTAACAAGGATACTGACGCGCGAACTGAGGCAGAACACGCCAGACAGGCAAGTTACGGTCGTAATCGTCCTTGAACTGCTGCAAGGCCGTCACCAGGGAATTCCAACGGCCTTTGGTAATGCCGATGGTGAACATGATAAAGAAGCTGTACAGGCCAATCTTCTCCACGATCACGCCACGCTGCGCCAGGAACTTGGTCACGATAGAGGCTGGAATACCGGTTTCACCAAACGTGCCCGTCAGATCCAGACCGGGGGTGACAATCGTCGCCTTGATCGGATCCAGCATATTGAAGCCATCAGCCAGCGGGCCAAAGCCGTGCCACTCACTGTGCTCAACATCATCCGTAATAATCCAGTCTTCGGGCTGCCCCACCCCGTCCTCGGCCAGGGTTGGCGGGCCCCATACCTTGAACCACCAGTCGTCCTCATCAAACTGCGACTCGACCTTGCGCATGGCGCGGCGAAAGTCCAACGCCTCAATAATGCTTTCTTCAACCAGCACACGTCCACCGGGCGGCTCCATCATGGCAGCGGCCACATCGCAGGACGCAATAATCGCATACTGCGGGCTGGTGCTGGTATGCATCAGATAGGCTTCATTAAACAAATGGCGATCCAAACTACGGGTTACCGAGTCCTGTGCCAATACATGGCTGGCTTGGCTCAAGCCGGCCAGCAGCTTGTGGGTGGACTGGGTGGAGAACACCATGGTTTCTTGTGGGCGCGGACGGTTCTTGCCCATGGCATGGAACTGACCGTAGAAAGGATGGAAAGCCGCATGCGGAATCCAGGCCTCGTCAAAGTGCAGCACTTCCACGTAACCGTCCACGGCATTCTTGATCTCCTGAGTGTCGTAAATAATGCCGTCGTAAGTGGACTGGGTCAGCGTCAACACGCGGGGTTTAACCGTGTCGGCATCCAGGTGCGAGAGCAAGGGGTGCTTGCGGATCTTCTCGCGAATGGTCTCGATATCAAATTCACTGCGTGCAATCGGGCCAATAATCCCGAAGTGGTTGCGCGTAGGACGCAGGAACACGGGAATGGCACCGGTCATCACGATGCTGTGCAGGATGGATTTGTGGCAATTGCGATCCACGACCACCACATCGCCGGGAGCCACAGCGTGATGCCAGACAATCTTGTTGCTGGTGCTGGTGCCATTGGTGACGAAAAAGCAGTGATCCGCGTTGAAAATACGCGCGGCATTGCGTTCACTGGCACCAATGGCCCCGTTGTGGTCCAGCAATTGACCCAGCTCTTCGACGGCATTACACACGTCGGCACGCAGCATGTTCTCACCAAAGAACTGGTGGAAAATCTGCCCGACCGGGCTTTTCAGAAAGGCCACACCGCCGGAGTGACCGGGACAGTGCCAGGAATAGGAACCATCTTCGGCGTAGTCGAGCAAGGCTTTCAGAAACGGGGGCTTGACGCCTTCCACATAGCTGCGCGCTTCACGCACGATGTGGCGCGCCACAAACTCGGGCGTGTCCTCGAACATGTGAATGACGCCCTGCAGCTCGCGCAAGATATCGTTTGGCATATGACGAGCTGTTTTGGTCTCGCCATAGACATAAATGGGCACATCGGTATTGCGACGACGCACAGCCCGAATAAAGGCACGCAAATTGACCAGCGCCGGGGCGCTGTCTCCATCTTGCGTGAACTCCTCATCATCGATGGACAAAATAAACGCGCTGGCACGACTTTGCTGCTGGGCAAATTGACTCAAATCGCCATAACTGGTGGTTCCCAACACCTCGAAGCCTTCAGCCTCGATCGCATCTGCTAATACACGAATGCTCAGACCAGACGCATTTTCAGAACGAAAATCCTCATCGATAATCACAATGGGGAATTGATATTGCATGCCATGTCCTTAATACAAGGGAGCGCCGCAGGGGCGGCAAAAAAAGGGAGGGACGCCAGTCGCTTTCGTGCAGCAGATCGTACCGATTTTCACGTCCCGTCATTTGACACTTGCTTTTCCCTACGTCCTTGGGCATAATTCTACATGTCCCAGGACAAAACAAAAGGCGTGGTGACAGATTGGCTATGTGACGGACTGCAAATCCGTTCAGGTTGGTTCGATTCCAGCACACGCCTCCATCTTGCTTGCATTCAAGACAGACAAAACTGGCCTTCTTTCCGGTTTTGATCACACAGAAAAAGTCGCCATTACGGCGATTTTTTTATTCCCTTTTCCTACACGGCAAATCCTTGCATCACGCGCTGCGGCCAAGCACTTCCATCGGTTTTGGCCCACCGTTCCAACTTGGCCTGCAATTTAACACAAGCAGGCGCGTGATCTACGCAAAACACCCTCTTTTTAGTGCCCTAAAAACATCAATCTGCCCACAACGGCATTCAGGTCTTGAACCCTGACTTTGTAGCTGTTACATGCAGACGGTTTGAGGGTAAATTTCTTGTCCGAGAGTGTCTGTTTTTCACTACGACCTAGAACAAAGATCAAGTCGAGCGGTCAATTTCATCCCCATCGCCTCGCTGGCTTTAAAACCAGTCCCTGGCTAGCGCTGATATGATGGCGGCATTCGCGCACGCTAAACGCCCTCTTGCCCGTTTCCGACACGCTGATGGCCGCCTCTGCACCACCTCTACCGACAAAGCTCCGCTCCAGCGGCTTCCTCTGCTTTATTTAGATTGTCTGACACCATGAAACTCACCACCTGGAACGTGAACTCCCTGAACGTCCGTCTTCCTCAAGTTCTGGACTGGCTGGCCGCCAACCCCGTAGACGTGCTTTGTCTGCAAGAGCTCAAACTGCCCGACGAGCGTTTTCCTTTGGAGGCTTTTCAGGAAATGGGATATCACGCTCACTGGGCGGGTCAAAAAACCTATAACGGCGTCGCCCTGATTTCCCGCGAGCCGGGCACGGATGTGCAGCGCAATCTGCCCAATTACGAAGACCCGCAGCAACGTCTGCTGGCCGCCACCTACCCATCGCCTGACGGCCCGGTCCGCGTGATTTGTGCCTACTGCCCCAACGGGCAGTCGCTCGAGAGCGAAAAGTACAGCTACAAGCTGGAATGGTTCGCCGCCCTGCACGACTGGTTGGAAAAAGAATTGCAGCAGTATCCCCGTCTGGCCATCCTGGGCGACTATAATATTGCCCCAGCTGACCAGGACGTTCACGACCCAGCCAAGTGGGCCGATGATGTTCTGGTCTCCCCGCCCGAGCGGGCCGCCTTCGAGCGCTTGCTGGCACTGGGCTTGCATGACGCCTATCGCCTGTTTGAGCAGAGCGGCAGCCCCTTTACCTGGTGGGACTATCGTCGTTTTGCATTCCGCCGCGACGCCGGTTTACGCATTGACCATGCCTTGTTGTCCGATGCCTTGAAAACCCGTTGCTCAGCCTGCGACATTGACCGCGAACCGCGTGCCAATGAACAGCCCTCGGATCATGCGCCTGTTACCGCTACTCTGTCCTTTACCTGACATAGCCACTGAATTATGCAACTACAAAGCCAAATCATTGAGCAGACTGACTCGGGCTACGTGCTTGAGATCATCCTGGAGCAAGAGCACAAGATCTGGGCGTATCTGGCCATCAGCGAGCCCGACCTGGACGCCGTTGCCAATATCGTCCCCCCCGAACAATTCGAGGCGGGTGGCGACGTGCACGTCATGGCCATCGCCCAGGCCGACGATGCCGCCCAGGAAGTACAAGAGGTTTTGTTTTCCATGAACCCCAACGACACGGTCGTCTTTTTGTGCTCGGACAAGGCCAGTGTGATGGCTGTCCTGACTGAGTTTGGGCAAACCGACCTAAGCAGCAATTAATTCTTTTATAAAAATCTACTTCTAGAGTCTGCTCTCCATGTCCACGAGCTATCCTGGCACTGTTTTTATGGTTGTCGCCCCCAGCGGGGCGGGCAAATCCAGTCTGGTCAACGCCCTGCTGGCCAACGATTCCAACATCATGCTGTCCATCTCGGCCACGACCCGAGCACCACGCCCTGGTGAGACCGACGGCGAACACTACTTCTTTGTGGACAAGGCGCGCTTCGAGCAGATGTGTGCCGACAACGCCATGCTGGAATGGGCCAAGGTGCATGACAACTACTACGGCACACCACGCGAACCCATTCAGAAAGCCCTGAATGCAGGCCGCGATGTGCTGCTGGAAATCGACTGGCAAGGCGCCCGTCTGGCCCGCGAACATTTCCCCGAAGCCGTAGGCATTTTCATTTTGCCACCCTCCTTGCCCACCTTGCAGGCGCGTTTGCGCAAACGCGGACAGGACAGCGAAGAGATCATTGCCCGCCGCGTCGAGGCTGCCGAGCACGAAATCGCCCATGTTCGTGACTGTCAATATGCTATTATCAATGAGGATTTTGATACGGCATTACAGCAGCTATTGAGTATTGTGCAGGCCAGTCGGTTGCGCACTGCCACTCAGTCAGTACGGCATCGCCAACTCTTTCAACAATTAGGCGCAGATGCCCTGCTGAATCAGGGCTGATCTCCTTCTTATTTCTTTTTGATAACAGGTCTACTATGGCTCGCATCACTATCGAGGACTGCCTGGAGCAAGTCCCCAATCGCTTTAAGCTCACCTTGGCAGCCGCCTACCGTGCGCGCGAACTGGCCCAAGGCCACGAACCACGCCTGGAAAGCAAGAACAAGCCTACGGTTACCGCCTTGCGAGAAATCGCCTCCGGCGCGACCGGTCTGGAAATGCTGCGCAAAGTTCCTACCTGATAGGCACAAGCGGAGCACGGTATGGCATTTTCAGGTTTACGGGGCGCATCGTCTGGGCTGTTGGCCGTCCTTAAAAAGGGTTCACGGCTAGGTCGTCGCAAGCCTAAAGAAAAGAACACCCCGGCACTGGCACAATCCGCGCAGGAAAGTGCCAACCCGCCTATTGCCTCACTGGCTCCGCTAACCAAGATCATCTCGCAGTACCTGGACCCGAAAGATGTAGAACGGGTACGGGAAGCGTATCGCTTTTCCGATCAGGCCCACCTGGGGCAATTTCGCGCCAGTGGCGAACCCTATATCTCGCACCCCATTGCCGTCACAGAAATCTGTGCAGGCTGGAAGCTGGATACCGACGCCTTGATGTCGGCCCTGCTGCATGACGTGATCGAAGATCAGGACGTCACCAAGCAGGAACTGGCTGAAAAATTCGGTACTGATGTAGCCGAGATTGTGGACGGTTTGTCCAAGCTGGAACGCCTGGAGTTTGCCACCAAGACGCAGCAACAAGCCGACAGCTTTCGCAAGATGCTGCTGGCCATGTCGCGTGATGTGCGCGTCATCCTGATCAAGCTGGCCGACCGCTTGCACAATATGCGCACGCTGGACGCCGTCAAACCTGAAAAACGCCGCCGCGTAGCCCAGGAAACCCTGGATATCTACGCTCCGATTGCGCATCGCCTGGGCCTGAACGCCCTGTTTCGCGAGCTTCAGGACCGCTGCTTCAAGGCCATCTACCCCAATCGCTACAAGGTGCTGCACAAGGCCCTGCTCGCCGCTCGTGGCAACCGCCGTGAAGTGCTGGGCAAAATCACCGAAGCGGTCAAGATTGCCCTGCCTGCAGCCGGCATTGATGCTGAAATCTCCGGTCGTGAAAAGTCGCTCTACAGCATTTTCTGCAAGATGGTCGAGCAGAAAAAATCCTTCTCGGACGTGCTGGATATTTACGGCTTTCGCATCATTGTTCATACCTTGCCCGAGTGCTATCTGTCCCTGGGTACGCTGCATCAGCTCTACCGCCCCGTACCGGGCAAGTTCAAGGACTACATAGCCATCCCTAAAGTGAATGGCTATCAATCCCTGCACACCACCTTGATTGGCCCTTACGGCACCCCCGTCGAGTTCCAGTTCCGCACCCGCGAAATGGACCACGTGGCTGAAGAAGGCGTGGCCTCTCACTGGCTGTACAAAGAAGAAGACGTCACGCTGAACGATTTGCAAAAGCGTACGCACCGCTGGTTGCAATCCTTGCTGGACATCCAAAGCCAGACGGGTGACTCCACAGAATTCCTGGAGCACGTCAAAGTTGACCTGTTCCCCGATGCGGTTTACGTCCATACACCCAAAGGCAAGATTATTTCCTTGCCACGCGGTGCTACGCCAGTGGACTTTGCCTACAGCATCCATACCGACATCGGCAATCACGCTGTTGCCTCCAAGATCAATGGCGAGTTTGCCCCGCTGCGCACCGAGCTGAAAAGCGGTGACTCGGTGGAGATCATTACCTCCCCCGCCGCCCGCCCAAGCGCGCAGTGGCTGAACTACGTCCGTTCCGGCCGTGCCCGTTCGGAAATTCGCCACTACCTGCGTACAGTTAAATACGAGGAATCCGTAGCTTTTGGTCGCCGCCTACTCGATCAGGCCTTTGACCAGCTAAGCCTGCCTCATGCTACGGACGACGATCCAAACTGGGACAAGCTGGCCAAGGGTTCAGGCGCAGCGTCCCGCGAAGAAATTCTGGCTGATATTGGCTTGGGCAAACGCTTGGCAGCCGTTGTGGCTCGCCGCTTTGCCCCAGAAAATCCCCTGCTGGAAACTACTGCCGCAGAATTTGACGAAATCAGTGCCAACACCTCGGCACCGATTCTGATTCACGGTAACGAGGGGCAGGCCGTACAGTTAGCACCGTGCTGCGGTCCGCTGCCTGGTGACGCTATTATTGGTGGTATCCGCTTAGGTCACGGTCTGGTCGTTCACATGGCGGAATGTGCTGTGGCACAACGCGCCCAGGCCAAAGAACCCGAGCGTTGGGTGCCGGTGATGTGGGACAGCAATACCGCCCGCCACCTCTCGACCCGTCTGGATGTAACTGCGATCAACGAGCGCGGTGTACTGGGCCGTCTGGCTGCTGAAATTACCGATGCCGACTCCAACATCCTGCATATATCCATGCCTGATGAATCGGCTGCAACCTCCGTACTGCACCTAACCGTTCAGGTGGATAGCCGCACCCATCTGGCCCGCGTGATTCGGGCAATTCGCCATGTACCCCAAGTTCAGAAAATTGTGCGTGTGAAGGGTTAAACCCGCTTGCAAACCAGTTTTCAGCCGTACAAAAAACGCCCGCTCACTAGCAGGCGTTTTTTTTGGTCTGAGACCTGACAGCAGACACTCAATAAAAAACAGGCGACTCCCCCTTCTTGCCTACCCAACATAAATTGCCGTGATCGATCAGCAAGAGAGCTTCGACCAGATCATCTACACACCCACATAAGCCACGCACAGGCCGTAGGCCAGCACGCCGGTCAGTGTTGAGCCCGCGATACCACCCGGCCAGCGGCGGCCCAGCAGCACCCCTGCCAGACCTGCCAGCAAAGGCGGCAAGTCCAGGGACATCTGCTCGGGGCGCAGCAAGGAAATCAGGGACACGACGAGCAAAGACACCACACCTGCCGGACCGATAGCGCCAAACAGGCGCGGCCAGATCGAAACGCGACTGGGGTCCGCCTTGCCTTGGCGTCCACCCAGGCGCAAAGGCAGGTAACGAATCAAAAATGTGCCTACGCCCGCCAGCACAATCATGAGCAGAAAACTCCAATCCATCTCTACTCCTTAAGCGCGGCGCAAGGCCATTAGGCCGCCGGCCAGCATACCGACAATAATGGCCAGATACGAGGGCAAGAAAGCCATGGCCAGCACTGCCCCGACAGCGGCTGCCACCAGCACCGGCAAAGGTGCGGAACGGCGGATTTCCAGCAGCAAAGCAAAAAACAAGGCAGGCAAGACAAAACCCAAGGTCTTCTCCAGCACAGGAGACTGGCCCAGCAGGTCGCTGGCAAAGAATGCCCCCAAAGCGGTGCCCAAGACCCAGGAGAGGTAAGAGCCTAACTGCAAGCCACAGTACCAGGACTCTTGCTCTTGGGCCGGCTGGCGGGCCACCCCGGCCGCAGAAGCGGCAAAGACCTCGTCAGTCAAACCTGGAGCCATGAACAGGCTGGACACAGTTCTGGGCCCGGTGAAAAAGCCCATCAAGGTCGGGCCGTAGAACACATGGCGCAGGTTCATAAGCAGCACAATACCCAAAATACTGGGATAGGCCGCCCCTGCGACCAACAGGCTGATCAAAATAAACTGGCTGGCCCCGGCGTACACAATCAGGGACACTAGAACCGCCAGCCAGGGCGACAGGCCTGCATGTACCGCCGTCAGCCCAAAGGAAATCGCTACGGGGACATAGCCCAAAGCGATAGAGGCGCTGTCTCGCAAGCCTCGTCGATATGCCGAACCGATGATCATGAAAAACCTTGCAGCGCCTGACTAGGCCTGGAATGCACCAATAAAGATAGCGGGGTCCACCCGTGCGTTATTCAGACTGACGTTCCAGTGCAAATGAGGGCCGGTCGCACGACCCGTCGCACCGGAGCGCGCTACGACATCGCCCTTGCTGACACGATCGCCCACACGCACATCAAAGGCCGACAAGTGACAGAACATGGTGATCAGGCCCTGGCCGTGATCCACAAATACGGTTTTACCGTTAAAGAAGTAGTCCGCCACGATGGTGACAACCCCATCGGCAGGCACTTTGACTGCCGTGCCGGTAGGCGCGGCAAAGTCCAGACCCGAATGTGGGTTACGCTCTTGGCCATTGAAGAAACGGCGCAGACCAAACGGACTGGTCAGGCGACCCGGAACGGGCTTTTCAAAGACCACATTGCTGGGGCCTTCGTTGCGAAAGCTGGCATAGGCCTGCATCTGCTCTTCATACTCGCGCTCAAAACGGGCCTGCTGCTGCGGGTCCGGATTCACATGAGACTTGTTTTTCAAGGTAATGCGCTGCTCCCGATACCGCTTGTTGCCCACCTGGAACGCCACACCCGACTGCCCTTGTACCGAGATGCTGTGCTGGCCAGCTTGGATTTTCAGGTCCAGCCCGATAATCGCTTTCCAGCGCTGGTCAGCATCCTGAATTACCAGAACACGGTTGCCATTAAAGTGCACCACCGGGGCTGAGCCACCTGATCCCAGGTCCAGCACGGCTACCCCGCCCGGCACAGGACGATGCAGAGTACGTTCGATGAACGTGCCCTGCCCAGGCGCGGCCTGTGCCAGCCACGGAGCGGTCAGACCCCAAACAGTTGCGGCGCCTAAAAGGCGCCGCCGTACCAGAGAAATATCAGTGTGATTCATCAGAATGCTCTTTGAAAAACACCCTGGAGCCTGAGAGCTCCAGGGTTACCGGCCCTGATTCAAGCCGCCTTATTCATCCTCACCACTGGAGGTCAACTCTTTTTCTGCTTCGGGCAGAATCTGTACCTTCTCTTGTACACGCATCGCCTGCAAAACAGCTTGGGTCTCAGTACGAGCCATGGCTTGCGTCAACTGTGCCGTCAACATGTCCAGACCGGGATTGCCCGCCTTGCCGGGTTGGTGGCTCAGAATCTGCACGACGGTATAGCCCTGGGGCTGACGATCACCCACATACGCAGGCAACTTGTCCACGGGATTGGCCAGAACCTTGTTCAGCAAGGCTTCATCCATTTCCGGGAATTCAGCACGGCTCACAGCAAACTGGGCAGAGAAATTCTCGGGTTCGCTACCGGCTTGCAACTGTTTCAAGTAGTCTTCACCCGCTTGTACCGCCAGGGCAGCCGCTTTTTCACGGCGCAGGTTTTCCTCAGCAATCGTACGTACTTTATCCAGTGCAGGCACATGAGCGTCGGTTACGTCGATCACCCGCAAGGCAATCAAGGTGTCAGGGGACACTTCGACAACGCCCGCATTTTTGCGCGAAGCCAAAGCCTCGGCATTGAACAGCGCCTGACGCACACGGCTATCATCCAGCACGGCCGCATCGGGGCCATTGGCGGCAGCCAGATCACCCTCTACTTGCGAAGCAGGAATCAAACCTTGGCGGCTGATACCTTCAGCTTGCTTCAAAGTCAAACCCAAGGCATTGGCCGCCGCTTCCAGACTGTCCTCATTGTCGTAGACCAGGTTGGTCAGCTTGCTGGCCATATCGGCAAAGCGCTCAGAGGCCAGTTGCTTGCGCACTTCTTCCTGAACCTTGCTGCGGGCCTGCTCGAAAGACTCGCCTTGCTCGGGCTGAACCTCATTGCTTTTGAAAATATGGAAACCGTTGGGGCCTTCGATCACGCCGGACACATCACCCTTTTTCAGAGCAAATACCGCATTTTCCAACACGCTGGGCCAGGAACCTTTGCTAATCCAACCTAGCTCGCCACCTTCGCGGGCACTACCTTCATCTTGGGAATTGGCACGCGCCAGATCGGCAAAATCGTCTTTATTGGCTTGCGCTTTTTCAGCCAGCTCACGAGCCTTGGTCTGGGCCGCTTCGCGTTCGCTGTCGGAAGCGCCCGCCGGTACGTTCACCAAAATATGGCTGATATTTACGCGGCCAGGCTGCACATAACGTGCCTTGTTCTGCTCGTAATACTGCTTGAGCTGTTCGTCTGTGGGCGTAGGCAGATCCTTGAAGGCTGCGGCCTCATTCAGCAACAGGTATTCCACCTTGACTTGCTGTGGCAATTCCAGCGATTGCTTGTTGGCATCGTACCAAGCCTGCAGGTCTGCATCGCTGATCTGCACCTCGGGTTCAAAATCACGAGTCAAGAAAGTGCGAGTGCGCACACCGCGCTCTTCGGTCAGGGCGATTTCCAGTTTGTTCATGACGCTAGGCAGCATCGAAGTGCTGGAAGCGACCGGGCCAAGCACACGTTGCAGGGCCAACTGACCACGCTGACTTTGCTCGAAATCACGGGTATCGATGCCGGCCGAGGCCAAAACCTGGCTGTAAAGGGCAGGTGAAAAGACGCCGTTTTCCTGAAACTCCGGCATGGTAGCGATATAGTCGCGCAACGCAATGTCGGACACGTTAAAACGATCAGCAGTGGCCACTTCGATTTGTACACGTTGATCAATCAAGGACTCCAGCAATGCACGACGGCTCTCCAGGCTGTCGGCCTGGGCCAGATCAAAACCGGAAGGATTGTTGCGCTGCATATCATCCAGCTGCATGCGGCGCGCACGATCAAATTCCTGGGATGTAATGGCGCTATCGCCAACTTTGACAATATCGCTATCGCCAGAAACGTAGCTGGAGTAGCCGCTGACACCAATCAATACAAAAGATGGCAAAATCAGCACTAACAGGACCAGCTGCATGACGCGTTGGTTCTTACGGATAATCTCGAACATTAATCATCACCTACTTTCGCTTGCAGCAGGGCGCTGCGGGTGGCGCATCAGACCGGCAAGCCGGCTCGGCCTGAAAATATACCGTATATGAAAACCGTACAGTGTACAGCCCCGGTTAAAATAGTACATTGGCTTTTTATCACGCCTCTTGCGAGTCCGCCATGCCTTCACTGAACCATCACTGGCCCTACCCCGCTTTGATCGCCCACCGTGGCGCCGGCAAGATTGCCCCGGAAAACACCCTGGCTGCCATTCGGGTCGGTACCCAGAATGGTTTTCGCATGATGGAGTACGACGTCAAACTGAGCCGCGATGCGGTTCCCGTGCTACTGCACGATGACCAGTTGGACCGCACCTCCAATGGTCAGGGTATTGCCTCCCGGCTGACACTGGCCGAACTGTCAGCCCTGGACTTTGGGGCCTGGCATTCCTCGGCCTACGCCGGAGAGCCCATACCCACATTAAGTTCGATAGCCGCCTTTACCCTAGCCAATCAGGTGCACAGCAATATCGAAATCAAGCCTACCACTGGGGACGAGGCGGAAACGGGTCGACGGGTTGCCCTGGCTGCGCAGGCTCTGTGGGCACAGGCCAGCTTGCCGCCTTTGCTGTCCTCTTTTTCCGAAGCAGCTTTGGAAGCGGCCCAGCAAGCCGCCCCCACCCTACCTCGCGCCCTGCTGATTGAAGAAGACGTTCCGGCAGACTGGCCTGAACGCCTGGAACGCCTAGGCTGCATGGGTCTGAATTTGAATGATCGTTTTGTCAGCCAGGCCTTGGTTCAGGCGATTCGGCAAAAAGGCTATACCGTAGCCGTATGGACCGTCAACGAGGCTGAACGGGTACGCGAACTGCTGGATTGGGGATGCAATGGCATCTTCACTGATAAAGTCACTACCATTCGCCCCGATACGCTTTAATTAAACCGCAACATCAGGATTTCTCTTGTTCAGTTACCGTCACGCCTTTCATGCTGGCAATCACGCGGACGTGCTCAAGCACGCCACCTTGCTGCATATCTTTAATTACTACGCTCAAAAAGACAGTGCTTTCAGCATCATCGATACTCACTGCGGTGCCGGTATCTATGATCTGGAACACGATTGGGCGCAAACCAAGGGCGAGTTCTACGACGGCCTGGACCGGGTCTTGCAGCAAGACGACTACCCGGAGCTGGTGGAACACTATATTGATGCCATTGCCGACCTGAACCCGGACGGCACGGCGCGCTACTACCCCGGTTCCCCCTGGTTGGCACTGGAGCGCTTGCGCCCCCAAGACAGCTTTCATGGCTTTGAGCTACATCCGTCCGAATTTGAAGTCTTGAGCGACAACGTGGCGCAATTGTTCCCTCAAGGCAATCGTCGAGTACGTCTGTATCCAGACAATGGGTTTGAACAGTTGGGGCGCCTGCTACCGCCGCCATCGCGACGCGCCATCGTGGTGATGGACCCCTCTTACGAGGCCAAATCCGACTATCAACAGGTCTTGAACAGCGTCAAAAATGCCCTCAAGCGATTTGCTCAAGCCTGTATTGTCGTGTGGTATCCCATTGTGCAGCGGCCCGAAGTGCAGGCCTTGCAACGCAAGCTGGAGCAACTGGATACGCCCTGGCTGCATGTCAGCCTGTCGGTTCGTGCTCCGGCCAAAAATGGGTTGGGTTTGCATGGCAGCGGCCTGTTCATCAGCAATCCTCCCTGGACGCTGCTCAAGGCTCTGGAACAAAGCATGCCGTGGTTAACAAAAACGCTGGCCCAGGATGACAAGGCCAGCTTTCAACTTCGTCATTCGGGGCTGTAAGCCGCCCCTTTGCCTTTAGGCCAGGCGCTCGGACTCTTTCATGTAGCGCCACTGGCCCATAGGCAGGTCGCCCAGTACCAGTTCGCCAATACGCACACGCTTCAAACCAACAACCTTCAGACCGACCAGCTCGCACATGCGGCGAATCTGGCGTTTCTTGCCTTCGCGCAAAATGAAACGCAGCTGGTCATCGTTCTGCCAGGACACTTGGGCAGGCAGCAAAGGCTTGCCATCCAGGCTCAAACCAAAGTTCAGCAGTTCCAGGCCGCGCTCGCTCAGCTTGCCGGTCACACGCACCAGATATTCCTTGTCGATGACCGAGTCTTCGCCAATAATCTGCCGCGCAATACGACCATCCTGAGTCAGGATCAGCAAGCCGGTGGAGTCAATATCCAGACGACCAGCCGGGGCCAGACCGCGCAAATGTGCTGGGTCAAAGCGTTGGCCACCGCGGCCACCCTTGTACTGCGTGGCCGCACCGATCAGGGAAACCGCATTGCGATAACCGGCTTCAGCTTGCCCCGACACATAGCCCACGGGCTTGTGCAACAGGATGGTGGCACGTTGGGTCTGGCGCTGACGCGCCTGTTTTTCCAGTGTGATTTTCTGATTGGGGTAGGCTTTACTCCCCAATTCAGAGACGATTTGACCGTCCACACGAACCCAGCCGCGTTCGATGAAGGCATCCGCCTCACGGCGTGAACACATGCCGCGCTGGGCCATTAATTTTGAGATACGTTCTTTTTCCATGAGCGCTATTTTATGGCTTTGGCGATAATACAGGACATGAAATTTTCCTCCAGCACAAAAAAACCCTGGCACGAGCGAATTCATCCCTCTGCCACCCCTGCCCAAAAGTACTGGCTACACCGTCCCGGCGCACTGACCGCCGGTTTACGCCGCTTGGGCAACGTCCATCTGGAAGTCGTCAGCGAATACACATGCCGCTTGAGTCCTCAAGAAGCCGCTTTGATTCAAAAGCCACTGGGCACGCTGGCCTGGATACGAGAAGTATCCATGTCCGTGGACGGAATCCGTTGTGTGATTGCCCGCAGTTTCACTCCCCTGCCCGCCTCGCACAGCGTCTGGCAGGGTATGCGCCGGCTACGCAGCCGACCGCTGGCCGACATGCTTTATAACGATGCCCAGATACAACGCTCGGCTTTTTTAAGCTGTCGATTGAATCGGGGCATGAGCGTTTTCCGCACAATTGAGCGCGCCCTGGCCAGTAGTGACGAACCGGTTCCGCCGGCTCAGCAGATTCTGTCTCGCTGCTCCGTCTTCTGGCGGCACGGTCAACCCCTCCTGGTGGCTGAATCCTTTATGCCAGCCTTCTGGGCACGTGGTGCTACACTGGCTTAGCCAAAATTCAGCATTAACTAATAAAACAAAGTTATATACCGAGACCCGCCATGTCCACGCAAGTCGATCCAAGCCGTCGCAACGCCTTTATTCTTTCTGGAATGCAAGCACTTGGCGGGGCCAATCCGGCATTGGTGGTGGCGCTTAGCAGTCTGGTCGGGCAAAAAATGGCCAGCAGCCCGGACCTGGCAACCTTGCCGGTGGGTATTTTCAACCTGGGGTTGGCCATCGGCATTTTGCCCGCCGCTTTTCTGATGCGCCGTTTAGGACGCCAGGGTGGCTACATCATTGGTGCCCTGCTGGGCATCGGAGCGGGCCTGTTGGCTGCTGCCGGGATTTACAGCCTGTCCTTTGTCCTGTTCTGTGTGGGCACCCTGTTGGCCGGGCTGTATGCCTCTTATGTACAAAGCTATCGCTTTGCCGCTGCGGATGACGCCAGCGATACGTTCCGACCCAAAGCCATTTCCTGGGTTATGGCCGGAGGGCTGTTGGGAGCAATTATCGCTACCCAGACGATTATCCATACTCAGGACATCTGGCCGGATCACCCCTTTGCCGCCGCCTTCCTGGCGCAGGCGGCCTTGGCAGCTCTGGTCTTGCCTTTTGCCTTTTGCCTACGCTTGGCACCAGGCACACGAAATCAGCAAGAGAAGATACCCTACACCGGACGCCCCTTGCGCGTGATTGCCTCCAACAGCTACTTCATTATTGCGGTCATCGCTGGGGTCGCTTCCTACGTCCTAATGAATTTTCTGATGACGGCCTCACCCTTGGCCATGGTCATGCACGGTCATAGCCTGAAAGAATCCACCCTGGGCATTCAGTGGCATATTCTGGCCATGTTCGGTCCCAGTTTTTTTACCGGCAATCTGATCAAACGCTTTGGCAAAATCCCCGTCACCTTTGCGGGTGTGCTCTTACTGGGGCTAGCCAGCATTGTGGCGCTGCTAGGCATGACGGTGCCGCATTTCTGGGTCAGCCTGATTTTGCTGGGCCTGGGCTGGAACTTTGGTTTCATCGGTGCCACCAATATGGTGGTGGACTGCTACCGTCCCGAAGAGCGTGGTCGTGTGCAGGCATTGAATGACTTCATCATCTTTACCTGTGTGGCCTTGTCCTCCTTTACCTCGGGTCGTGTGCTGGCCGTTTATGGCTGGTACGGCGTCAATACCTGGACGCTGCCAATTTCGGCAGTGGTCATGCTGGCCCTGGCCTGGCTGTACGTCAAGAACAAGCGTCAGCCCTACTTCGCCACTTAATCAAAGCGACGACTCATGAAAAACGGCCCCCAAGCCTGGATGTCATCCCAGGCTTGGGGGCCGTGCTTCCTGCATTCAAATCATTGGTAAATAAGCGGGCCTGGGGCCGCGTGGAAACTGAGCATCCAATGCTTGAATGTGCTCGGGCTGCAACACCAAATCTGCGGCGGCTGCATTTTGCTGGGCATGAACCGCGCGCGATGCCTTGGGAATCACAAACACATTGGGGTCACGCAGCAAAAAGGCCAAAGCCACTTGCCGCGCGGTCGCCTGATAGTGGCTGGCAATCTCGGCCAACAAGGCCCCGCCTTCAGAATCCGGCTCCGGGAAATCGTCGTGACCGAAGGGGCTGTACGCCACCACGCTGATCTTATGCTCCTGACACCAGGGCATGACTGCGTGTTCAATGGCGCGCTCATTCAGGTGATACAGAACCTGATTGCAAGCAATCTCGCCCGGCCCCACGATGTCATACAGCTCTTCCAGATCTGGCACGTCAAAATTGCTGACGCCCCACTGCCTGATCTTGCCTTGCTGTACGAGCCGGTCAAAGGCCGCGCAGGTTTCCTCCAAAGGAACCTGGCCGGGCCAGTGCAATAAATACAGGTCCAGATAGTCCGTACCCAAACGCTTCAGGCTGGCCTCGCAAGCACGGATCACGCCCTGACGGCTGGCGTTAAAGGGCAAGACCTTGGACACCAGAAAAGCCTCGTGACGACGACCTTGCAGAGCCTGACCGATCAAGGTCTCTGCCTGCCCGTCGCCATACATCTCGGCGGTGTCGATATGGTTCATGCCCGCGTCCAGCCCGGCCTGAAAAGCCGTCATGCTTTGCGACCAATCGGCCTGCTCGACATACCAACTGCCTTGGCCCACACACGAAACACGCGGTGCTGAACCTAGTTTTTCATATCGCATCAGCTTGTCCTTCCAGAACGACTGTCCACACCAGCCCAATTGCGGCCACCTTACAGTGCGTCGCGACCGCTCTCCGAGGTTCGAATGCGGATAGCCTGCTCAACCGGTGTCACAAATATCTTGCCATCACCGATCTTGCCAGTGTGGGCGGCTTTAATAATGGCTTCGATAATCGAATCACAGCGATCGGCTGCCACCACGATGTCCACACGGATCTTGGGCAGAAAATCCACCACATACTCGGCACCGCGATAGAGCTCGGTATGACCTTTTTGGCGACCAAAGCCTTTCACTTCAGTTACGGTCAAGCCGTTAACGTCCAGCTCTGCCAGGGCTTCGCGAACTTCGTCGAGCTTGAAGGGTTTGATGATGGCCGTAATTTGTTTCATGGTTACTCGCACGTCAAATTTAAAGAGGATCTTTCGCACTGCCCGACAAAGACGGGCGGTGGCTTTCGGCTGCCAGACTCAAGCCAAGGCTCAAATCCCGACCGGTGGGCGACTGGAACAGACGCAAGCCAATCTCAGGCAGCACCGCCAGAATATGGTCAAAAATGTCACCCTGGATGCGCTCATAGTCCACCCAGGCGGTTTTATTGGTAAAGCAATACACCTCGATCGGGATACCCTCTGTCGTAGGGTCCATCATGCGCACCATCTGGATCATGTCCTGGTGAATTTCAGCGTGGCGTTTGATATAGGCCGTGCAATAGGCACGGAAGGTGCCCAGATTGGTCAGACGGCGATAGTTGACCGCATCCATACCCGCACGGCTCAGCTCCTGATTGGAGCGCTCCAAATCTTCTTTTTTCTCAGCCAAATAATCACGCAGCAACGCAAAACGCGACAAGCTATCAACTTCGGCCGGAGTCAGAAAACGAACGCTAGAAGCATCAATGCTCAAGGTACGTTTGATGCGTCGCCCCCCCGACTCGAACATCTGACGCCAGTTGCGATAGCTCTCGGAAAACAGCTTGTAGGTGGGGATAGTCGTGACGGTCTTGTCCCAGTTCTGAACTTTGACCGTATGTAGAGCGATATCAATAACAAAACCGTCTGCCCCGGCCTGCTTCATCTCGATCCAGTCGCCGATACGCAACATGTCATTGGTGCTCATTTGCGTGCTGGCCACCAGCGACAGCAAGGTGTCTTTAAAGACCAGCAACAGCACGGCCGACAAGGCACCCAGACCGGAGAGCAGCAAGACAGGCGATTGATCCAGAATGATAGAGATCATGACGATAATGCCAATCGCCCACACCGCTATCTTGGCCACCTCCACATAGCCCTTGATCGACTTGGTGCGCCCCTTGCTGGAGTTGGCGTAGACCTCTTGCCACGCTCCCAAGAGGCTGACAATCGCCATGATGAGAAAGACCAGAAAGCCCAGTAAGGCCACCCGTTCGACCACCTCCAGCAAAGTCTTGGCCAAGGGCAACAGGGTCAGATTTGAGCTGACCACCAACAAAGGCACGGCATAGCCCACATTGCGCACAAAGCGTTTTTTCACCAAGGCTCGTGCCCAGTCATCTTTGCCCGCCACTTTCAGCAAACGCCGTACCAGGCGCGAGAGAACGGAACTGGTCAACCAACTGACAACCCAGACCAGCACAGTCAGCATCGCCAAACCGGCCAATATCTGTACCCAGCGATCCTGCGGTAAATACGCTTCGATCCATTGCCATCCCAACAAATCGGCAAAGGTACTGTCTTGCTCCATGTATTCTTCCTTATCCCACCAGCCCCAAAAAGGGCCTGCATGGTTTCCTAGAGTCTCAAAACTATCTAATATACTGCACAGCGTCTGTTTTCTGCGGGACTGGATGACCTGCGTCAGCCCGTCCAATCCACTATAATCACCCTCTATGTCAACAAACACCCCCCCCTCTTCCCAAGACCAGTTCGCCAATAAGGCCATGGCCTGGTCGGCTCGTTTTTCCGAGCCCGTCTCTGACCTCGTCAAACGCTACACAGCGTCGGTGGACTTTGACAAGCGCATGGCCCGCTTTGATATTCAGGGTTCCTTGGCCCACGCCAGCATGCTGGCTGCCGTCGGTGTGATCACCGAGCAGGACAAGGCCGACATTGAGCGCGGCATGAGCCAGATTCTGGACGAAATCGCCCAAGGCCAGTTCCAGTGGTTGCTGGACCTGGAAGATGTGCACCTGAACATTGAAAAACGTCTGGTCGAGTTGATTGGCGATGCGGGCAAGCGCCTGCACACTGGCCGTTCGCGCAACGATCAGGTCGCCACCGATATCCGCCTGTGGCTGCGCAATGAAATCGACATTGCCCTGGATCTGCTGGCCCAGATGCAGCGTAAATTGGCTGAATTGGCGCTGGCTCAAGCAGACACTATTTTGCCCGGTTTCACCCACCTGCAAGTGGCACAGCCCGTTACTTTTGGCCACCATTTGCTGGCTTACGCTGAAATGTTCCAGCGCGACGCCGAGCGTCTGCAAGACTGCCGCAAACGCGTGAACCGCCTGCCTTTGGGCGCTGCCGCTCTGGCCGGTACCAGCTACCCCATCGACCGCGAAATGGTTGCCAAGCTGCTGAACTTTGACGATGTGTGCCGCAACTCGCTGGACGCTGTGTCGGACCGCGACTTCGCCATCGAATTCTGCGCCGCTGCCGCCCTGATCATGACGCACATCTCCCGCTTCTCCGAGGAGCTGGTGCTGTGGATGAGCCCCCGCGTTGGCTTTATTGATCTGGCTGACCGCTTTTGCACCGGCAGCTCCATCATGCCGCAAAAGAAAAACCCCGACGTTCCCGAGCTGGCCCGTGGCAAGACCGGCCGCGTCAATGGTCACCTGATTGCCCTGCTGACTTTGATGAAAGGCCAACCGCTGGCCTACAACAAAGACAACCAGGAAGACAAGGAAGGTCTGTTCGATTCGGCTGATACCATTCGCGACACCCTGACCATTTTTGTAGACCTGATCTCCGGCATCAAGGTCAAGCCAGAAGCCATGCGCGCTGCTGCGCTGCAAGGCTTTGCGACCGCTACCGATCTGGCCGACTACCTGGTCAAGAAAGGACTGCCTTTCCGTGACGCCCACGAAACCGTGGCCTTGGCCGTGCGTGAATGCGAGCAACTGGGTTGCGATCTGGCTGATCTGAACCTGGAACAACTGCAAAAATTCGATAGCCGTATTGAATCGGATATTTTTGGCGTGCTGACGCTGGAAGGCTCAGTCGCTTCGCGCAAACACATCGGCGGCACCGCACCCGAGCGTGTTCGTATCGAAGCACAGCGTATTCTGGATCGTATTCCAGGCTGATAAGAGCTTAGGTTAAAAGTAAGAAAAGCCGCTCCTGTTTCAGGAGCGGCTTTTTTTAGGCATTGACTCAGATTTGATCTGACGTGTTTTGTCAGTTGCGTTAGGGTTAGGAGTGGAACTGCTGCTTTCGGCCAGGAGCGGACACTCAGACTTGCTGTGGTAGAGCAGCCGTTTGGTGCTCTGAAACTAAAATCGGGAGAGTAACTTTTTTGATAATTCTGTTAACGCTGCACGTCTGCAGGGAAGAATTTCACAAAGCCAGGCCGGAAGCGGCGTGGCCTCCTTATCAGGAATCTACTTCGCAAAATGCACACTACTCAGAGGTTAGGATTAAGTACTCGCCTATCTGACCGACATGGAGGCACAGGGTGATTGAATTCATTGAAACAAACTGGGCAATAGTATTTAGCGGTGTAGGAACAGCGGTAGTTGTGGCAGTCTTGACCCATTTTTTGCGAAGGCGCAACGTGAAAAACTCAATAACATTGAAGCAGAATGCTCAGGCGGGCCAAGGTTCGAAAATTGTTCAGGCCGGGCGTGATGCGAGCGTTGGAAGTCATAAGCAGGACTAAAAAAGGGAGCCAGGAGATGTTTCAGTCAGCAAACGCAGGAAACAATTGCACGATAGTTCAAGCGGGACGAGATGCAATTCTCTCCATTTCGAAGTCACCACCGCTGATTCGTCTTGTTCGCATGGAGATTGCCGATGACCATGAACACGGCGCATTAAGGCAGAGAATTAACATCATTCTTAAGAATAGTGGAGATGTGACGGCCTTTCTTCTCAAGGGGTCTCTAATATCATCCGGAAACGAAACCATAAGACTATGCAACCAGATCGGCATGCAATTCAGTCTGAGCGAAGCAGACTTTACATATGACGTAGCGATTGATGAAAGCCCCTCCTCCTTCGTTGGAAAACACTCCATTGCCCCCAACGAAGTTGTGAACTTCAATGTAATGGTTGGGCGCAAATCGGGAGGACATGAACCAACTGTTTATAGGTGCTTTCTTCGCTTTGATTTCGACGAAGGCGATGAGCTTCAAACAGACTCCTTCCATTTAATGATTTCTGGCCCTGTGGTCTGGCAAGGAGGCTACCAAGCTCGAGGCCCATCGCCAGAGCAGTGGGGGCGCTGCCAAGCGGACAATATTCGGAGGCTAGACAGAATTGGCTACAACTATCGGGATCAAATACATGCTGACTCACGTCAGTACGTTGAAGCCGTTGCACCTGGCATATTCGACCGGAAGTCCTAGTTCCTCTCTTGTGTTCTCGGGAGTGATGCCCAACAAGTGCGTCGAGCGGGACGCTCCGCCGGCAAGCTTAGCTGCTGATACTGGCAAGCTACCTTTACTAACGACATCTCCTGGCCTGCTAAACCCTCCAGCAACGATCGACGAAGCGGCACCGCCTCAAAGTGCAGGTGCCGCACTTCATTGTTAAGGCTGAGGCTGAATCAACAGCATCGTGCTGCTTTGCGCATTACGACGAATGTCCGAGTGGCTCACATCCATCGTCTTGCACTCGAAGTTCTCGTACAACTTCAACTGATCCTCGTAATGCGGGCTGCGGACACCATTACGGTCGGTGAAACCGCTTTGGCCGGGTGGCATGGCATCGCAGAACTCCACGCCCTGGGTATCAAACACCACACGGTTGTTTTCCGTGCCACGGTTCTGATAGCCCGTGAACGCAAAAGTATTGCCCGACGTCGTCTGCGGGGTTCCCGTGAAATTTTTGTCACTGAAGCGGTGCACCGAGGTCGGCATGGTCCAGCGCTCCATCTGAGCGCCCTGCTCCTGGCTCAAGCGGGCCTGCGCATTTTGCAAAGCCGTGTGCATGATTTCTGGAGACGAGCGCTCACCAAAAACATTCACACGCTTGGGATCAGGATGGGCTTCCAGAGCCAACGCACGCAGCAAAACCTTGGTGCCCATGCTCAAGTTGATGGAACCAGGATTGGGACCTTGCTGTGTGGCAAAACCTGCCTGGCTATACATGGCGCGATGCGATTCAGGCACCACCGGCATCAGGACCTGCTTGTACATTTCTTCCAGCCAGGTTTTAAACAGGACACGGGCCGGTCCGGCATTGTGCCCATCCTGATCGCGCTCCATGCCATCCCAGGCCAGCAAAGTCGTCAACGCAGCCTGACTACCATCATTGGCAGGTAGACTTTGCGCCAGCTTTTCCAGATGCGGACGGAAGTAGCGCCAGTTCACATCGCTATACGACGCTGTCTTGTTGAACGCCCAGATCTCCTGCACGCTGAATACGTCTTTCTGCTGATATTGGCTGACCAGCTCGTTCATGCGGTCGCCGTAAGTCCAATAGTACGTATCCGTGTTGGTCTTGTCCGGCGCAGGTTTGTTGTTCCAGTTGACCAGATAGCCTTGGGGCGGATTGTAGGCTTTGGGAATCGCGTCAAAACTCTTGATGCCCAGCCACTCCATGCTGCCGTCCCCTTTAGCAGGCACGCGGATATCCTGATCGGCAGGACGCTGGGGCAGGAAGGCCGGCGAGACATAGCCGATATTGCCGTGCTTGTCGGCGTAGTACCAGTTAATGGAAATCGCCATCTTGCTGGCTTGATCCAGAAACTCCGTCCAGTTGCGGGCCTTGGCCACGTTCAACCAGGCCAGCAAGGACTGCACCTCATAACCATCCCAACTGCGTTTCTTGCTGTAAGCCGTGCCCTGATCGTAATCAAACTGCATCACTGGGCCGTGTACGGTGCGCCAGATCGTCATTTCACGATCAGCCTGACCACGCACCTGGATGCGCTCCTTGCGCTGCTCCATCGTGCGCCAGGCATTGTTGAACCAGTACTGATCGGCACGCGCCGGGTTCAGTTTCTCCTGATACATATCCACCACGTCCTGAGGACCGGCAGTCGCCCCCCAGGCAATCTCGCTATTGGTGCCAAACAAAACAATCGGATAAGCAAAAGGCGTGTTGCCCACCACATCAAAGCCCGCGCCGTGCAAGCCGATGCCGTAGGTATAAGCCGGGTTGTACCAGCCAAACTGCGGGCCATTGATCAGCACGGTAGACCCATCCTGAACACGCTCGGGGCGAGTGCTCCACAAATTGCTGGCCTTGGGCGCAAAGTCCGGGCCACGTCCACCCCAGTGCTTGTCCTGACGTTCCAGCTCGGCAGCCAGCACTTGCGAGGAAACATGAGCCAGATTCCGCGTCCCTGCTTGCGCCTGTGGCTTGTGCTCGGCAGCGGGAGCCGGAACCGTGGTGGGAGCTGTTGTGTCATTGATCCACAGCAGCTCATCAAATAAAGCACGGCCACGTTCCGGGCCGTGCTCTTTTTCCAAAGACTGACGCATGGCCAGCGCCGTCACTTCCAGATTCGTGTCGGAGAAGCGATTAGCCATAGACCCGACCCAAATCATGACCACGTCAAAATCCGTCAGCGGCTCGGGCTGGAAATCAAAATCTACATATTCTTTGGGCAGCAGCTCGGGACGTCGTCGCACCTGCTCCAGATAGGCATTATAGCCATCAGCATAGCCACGGAAAATGTCGCGCTCATCTTTGGACAAGGCAGCGATTTGCCGCTGTATGGAAGCGGGTGTGAAATTCTGCCTGACCTGCATGTCGTACTTGACGTAGACATCCTGCTCGCCAGGGCCCAGGACGGCTGCGGTCGTACCTACAAAGGAGCGGCGCGCCATATCCATCTGGAACAGACGGTCTTGGGCGACCGCATAACCATAGCCGTAGTACAAGCCATAGTGGCTGTCGGCAAAGACATGCGGCACACCATAGCTGTCGCGCATCACCTCTACCGACTGCACTTGCGCATGAGCCGGTGCCCACGCCAAACCCAAAATCAAACCAGCGGCCGCAACCCCTGTACGAACAAGCCCTTTCTGCATATCTGTCCCTCATTTTTATGATACTGATAATTCTTATGAACCTAAAATATTGAAGCCAATACAAATAGGAAATCACAATGTAAAGCAATCAGGATCGAAAACAAGTGAGGGCTTGCCCTAGTCAGCGCCGCTAAACAAGGACTTGAAAACGTACTTAGAAAGACACCAGGCGGCCGGGGTTCACCGCACTCATCATGCCAATGGCGGCTTTGACCACAGGGATCGCCAGACCCGATAACTGATGGCCCAACGGAATGCTGCGGTGGGTAATATCCGTCAACATGGCAAAGTCCTCGTTGCGACCCATCACGTCGTCGCTAATGGCTTTACCAATACGCACGGTTTGTGCCACACCATGACCACTCCAGCCATGCACCATGTAAACGGGAACCGCACCCTCGGTCTTGCGCGAGTCAGTGGCCCCATTCAGGGTGAAGTCACTGATCCCGCTCCAGGAAAACTCCAGCTGCACCTGCTCCAGCTGTGGGAATACCGTTTGGATACGATCCAGCAAATAGTCATTGATACGTTCAGGGGACCAACTGGTGCCCGTACCCTGCCCGCCAAACAGCAAGCGGTTTTGACGCACGGCACGGTAATAGTCGATCTGGAATTGGGTGTCGTATACCGCACGGTCCGTTGGCAGCAGCTCGCTGACCGGGCACTGCAGCGGCTCGGTCACGCCCACATAGGTATAAAACGGGACAGTGGTATTGGACTGCGTAGGCAAGAACTGCGAGGTCGTGTCATGGACGGCCAGCACCAAGGCCTGACGCGCCAGAATCGTGCCACCGGCAGTGACCGCCAAGGCACCCTTTTCTGTCTGCTCGATCTCCTCGACCGGACTGCCTTCATAAACCCGACCACCATGCTGAACCAGGCCATACACCAGCCCCCGCAACAGCGCCAAGGGATGCAGTTGTCCGCCCAGAGTATCCACCACGGCACCGTGATACAGCGGTGAACGGATTTCCTGTTCCAGTTCGTAGCTACCCACAATCTCCACACTGGTATCGCCCAGGTAGCGGCGGGCATCCGCCCCCTCCACCAGAGCGCCCATATGGCCTGCATGAACCGCAGCCGTCAAATGGCCACGACGACGATCAAAATCCAGTTCGTAATCCTGAGCAATCTGATCGAGCAGATCCATCGCTTCATGCGAGGCAAAGCGCCACAAGCGGCGGGCTTCATCCAAAGGCAGATGGGCAATCATATCTGCCGCTTCCCAACGGGCCAAACCGGGAGTTAACTGGCCACCATTTCGACCTGAGGCGGCAGAGCCAATACTGTCTTTTTCCACCAGCACGACATCCAGGCCGGAGCGGGCCAAATGCAAGGCGGTCGAGGCACCTAACAGGCCACCGCCTACCACCAGCACATCACATTGCGTGTCGGCCTGCAGGGGGTCAAAGCGGGTCCAAGGAGCGAGCGATGCTTCGTAATACGTCGCGGGGGAGACGGCCTCGTTCAGATGATCTTTGCGCCAGTTCCACAATCGGGGATTACTGACCAGCAAGCTCTCTGCGCTAGAGACATCGTTTAAAAGTGTGGGTTTAGAAATCAGCATAAATGTCCTGTGTCTGTTACGGCCCTTTGGCCGCCTGGATCACAGAGCGGAATGCTCCGGTGACGCCCCGTCAACGCGGCGTTCCGTTCTGTCTCGTTATCAACACCCCGTTGCAAAAACGGAATGGAACGATCTTCTTCTACGCTGTAGAATTAATTTATTCTACTCTGTAGAGTTAAACTTGGCAAATCAACCCTTTTTATCTCCGCTTCGACAAAGGAACTCTATTGGCACAAGCACCCTCCACGCGTACCCGCAAATTGAATAAGGACGAGCTGGCCATCGCTGCCGTCACCTTGATGGAGGAAGCCGGAGACAGCGGCTTTTCTTTACGCAAACTGGGCGAGCGCGTCGGCTGCGATCCAATGGCCGTGCTCTACCACTTCAAGTCCAAAGAAGGTTTGCTGCGCGCGATGGCTGATTATTTGACAAGTCGCATTCAAGCTGTGGATACAGAGCTCACGTGGGCGGAACGCCTCTATGAGCTAGCCCGACAATACCGCGAACTGGCCTTAAACCACCCGCAGACGTTCAGGCAGATGCAGCGCTTTCTGAATACCGGCAAGGCTGACTATCGGGTGCTTGAACAGGTGTACCGGGCCTTGCGCGACGCAGGTTTGAGCGATGCCGAAATCCCCGCCGCCTGTGTGGGCTGGTACGCCGCTTTATATGGACTGATTCAGGGCGAGCTCGGTGGACTTATCCGCCCGGTCACAGAAGAAGAACTGAACGAACTGGAGCAATGGCCTGCTGAGGATGTGCCTATGCTGCGCCAGATTCTGCCGCGATTTGTGCATCTGCAATCCGAGCAGGTATTCAAGATGATGATGGAGTTGATACACGATGGCTTGATTGCCCATGCCGGTAAAGCGGCGACGCCTACCCAAGGACAGTGAAGCCAGAAACAGACGGAGTCCAGCAGACAAAACAGACTGGTCTGCCTAGATCTAAAGCATCGCGGCAAAGAGCAGATCGTATTGGCAACAGCATGAGCCGGTTCAGGCCATCAGATTAAGCCAAGCACAGGTCCTTACCAACATTCCAACCGGCCTTTAGCACGTCATGCCGCCGAAGTAATCGGCATTGAAAACAACGGCACCTTGACCTAACGAGCTGACAAAGCCACCCAGGAAAAACAAAACGCCCCGCAAACTGAACTGCACCCCAAAAGTTGGACACTCATCCAACCTTTGGGGCGTTTTATATCCAGCCCGCTTAGGTATGCTTAACGCGTAAAAACCGCAATCGATTCCACGTGCGCCGTGTGCGGAAACATATTCACCACACCGGCTGATTCCAGCGTATAGCCACCTTGATGCACCAGTACACCGGCATCGCGCGCCAACGTACCTGGACTACAGGAAACGTAAACCAGACGCTCGGGGCGTTCGTGCTTTTCCAACTGTGCCAAAGCGGTTGCAACAGCAAAGGCACCATCGCGCGGCGGGTCGATCAACATGCGGTCGAAATGCCCCAGGTCACGTAGCCATTGCACGTCCACTTCAAACAGGTTCAGGGTAGTAAATTTCGCCTTGTCCTGCAGGTCATGGGCCAAGGCCGCTTCACCGGCACGTTCGGTCAAAGTGCTGCTGCCTTCAATCCCGACCACTTCGGCGGCGCGGCGCGCCAGCGGCAGGCTGAAGTTACCCAGACCACAGAACAAGTCGGCCACACGGTGCTCGGGTTTGACGTCCAGCAAGGTCAAGGCACGCGAGATCAGGCTGCGGTTAATGTCGTGGTTCACCTGCGTAAAATCCGTAGGGCGATACGGCATGCGCAGATCAAACTCAGGCAGTGCGTACGCCAGTTTGTCCGCATCCTCACGCAACAAAGGGTGCGCTGTTTCAGGGCCTTTAGGCTGCAACCACCAGCTAATATCGTGCTCCTGGCCGAAGTCTTGCAAGCGTTGAATATCTTCGCCCGTCAATGGCTCCATGTGACGCAAGGTCAAGGTCGTGATCTTATCGCCCATGGCCAGCTCGATCTGAGGCAAACGATCCGGTCGGGACAGGCCTGCCAGACAGGTGCGCAAAGGCGCCAGCAAGGCGGACACCTTGGCAGGTAAAACACGACATTCCGTCATGTCCACCACGTAGCGGCCATTCTTTTCACGGAAACCCACCAGCACTCCGCCTTTTTTAGGCACATAGCGCATGGAGAAACGGGCGCGATAACGATAACCCCAGTAGGGACCGTGCAATGGCGCCAGGACGCGGCCAGGTTTGACCTTGCCAATATGACCCAGGGAGTCTTCCAACACACGCTGTTTGACCGCCACCTGGGCCGAAGGCTCCAGGTGCTGCATGGCACAGCCACCACAGACACCAAAGTTGGGACAGGGAGGCTCGGCACGCTGGGACGAGGCTTTCAACAAAGCCGTCATACGGGCTTTATCGTATGAATCTTTGGAGCGTACCGTCTCGGCCAGCACTTCCTCGCCAGGCAAAGCACCTTCCACAAACACCACTTTGCCCTCTTTATGGGCGACGCCGCGTCCTTCCAGATCCAGCGATTCAATTAACAATACGTCAGACATTCGATAAAAACCTAAATAAGCGTCCTGCCAAGCAAAATGGCGCAGTTGCATTGCAGCAAATGATGGCGAATCGCTGATTTTACAATGAGCCTTCCGCACAGCGGGTAAAAACAAGCAGAATGCGGCAAGAGCGGTTGAGCACAGCGGGTGAACCCACCATGCCCAGGAGGGTCAGCAAACAGCGCGGGCAAGCGTCAGGGCCCATCTCCGTTAAAAGCCTCAGAGCACTCAGGCGCCAGACACAGTACACAAAAAAAGCGGCCAAAAGCCGCTTTCTTGTCAGTCCAGATACCGAGCTTATCGCGTAGGCAGGTACGAGATCGGATTGACCGGCGTACCGGAACGACGAATCTCGAAGTGCAGCCGTGGCGAGGTGGTGTCAGATTGACCCAGATCGGCAATACGCTGTCCCTTCTTCACCTGCTGGCCCGTTTTAACGTGCAAGACACTGTTATGGGCATAAGCGGTAATAAAACCATTGCTATGACCGACCAACACCATCGAACCTAAACCACGCACACCATTACCGGCATACATGATCTTGCCATCCGCAGCGGCAACCACGGGATCACCCACCTTGCCTTCAATATCAATGCCCTTGGTCGAGGCATTGAAGCCCTGGATGATCTTGCCACTGGCAGGCCAACCCCAGGCGATCAGGGCAGCGTCGCTAGCGCGAGGCGCAGACACAGGTGTTTCAGTCTTGACCGGAGTGGCCGGGCTGACGGGCGAGGTCTGTGTGCTACCGCTACCGGCTGGGCGAGTGTTGACTGCCGCCATCGAGGTATTGCCATCCAGACGCAAGGTTTGGCCCACGCGCAGCATGGAAGGATCGGTAATCTGGTTCAACTGGATCAGCGAGTTCACGTCCATGCCGTGTGCCTGGGCGATTTTGTAAAGCGTATCGCCAGGACGTACCACATAGGTACCTGTGGCACTGCTGACGCTGCCCGCCGCCGAAGAAGAACTCAGGTCGGTGACTGGGGCACGCTCGTTACGGCTTGCACAACCAGCCAGCAGGGTACTGGTGACCACAGCCGCCACCAGGCACTGACGGGGCGTCAAGAACCACTGTGTACCGGTGGAAGCAGCGGTTAACGGTAACCTGACTGCATGCTGCATAAAAATCTCCTGAGAATATCTGACTAAATCTGGGTTCCGGCTCGCATCGGCACGAAGCGAACCGCATCAAGTTCTTCACGACGCCACGAAGCCTGTCCGGTGCGTTCCACCAAAACCAGGCGCTGTTGTGTCGTACCTTCAGGGGCGATCAGCCTCCCCCCCAATGTTAATTGTTCCAATAAGGTTCTGGGAATGACCGGACCGGCTGCCGCCACAACAATAGCATCATACGGGGCTGCCGCAGGATAACCTTGCATTCCGTCACCAAACAGTATTCGAGCACGTTGCGACAGACCTAATTGACGCATGTGATCGCGGGCCATATCGCACAAACCTTTGATGCGTTCCACGGCGTACACTTCTTTGACCAATTGTGCCAAAACAGCGGCCTGATAACCACACCCGGCGCCCACTTCCAATACTTTATTCGGTATTTTCTGGTCACACACCAAACTGATCATATGAGCCACGACCCAAGGCTGGGAGATGGTCTGCGCAAAGCCAATGGGCAAGGCATCATCTTCATAGGCCCGACTGGCCAAACCTTGATCAACAAACTGATGGCGAGGCACTACCTGCATGGCGGCCAACACCCGTTCATCGGTAATTCCCTGTCGGCGTAAGCGCTCAATCATCATGCCACGCGAGCGTTCCGAGTTCAAACCTAGATTGACACTTGTTGACACTTGCGGTGACAAATTGACCGACGGTGTCGGTTGTAACTGACCCCGTTGCACGATGCGCGTATTGCTGTTGCTGGCAGACAAGCCACTGCCCAGGCTGGACTTGCCAAACCGGTTCCGTGTCCCATCCGCGAAAGGATAGCGTTTGCCGGGTTTGCTTGTCATTGCACCCAGTCCCGCAAACCAGCCAGTTGATCGTGATTCGTCAGATCTGCCCGCAAGGGAGTAATCGACACCGCACCGCTTTCAATCGCTCCGAAATCCGTTCCCTGCTCGCTATCGGACACGCCACCTACACGACCAATCCAGTAGACGGGTTCGCCATAAGGAGTCTGGCTTTTCACCACCGGCTCCGAGGGGTGGCGCTTGCCCAAGCGCGTCACCTGCATACCTGTCAGGGCTTCATACGGCAGGCACGGAATGTTCACGTTCAGCAGGGTGTTGACCGCCAGCGGCTGCTTCTGACACCGCTGCACCAAGTCCCGTGCCACGCGCGCCGCGCTGTCCAGGTTTTTCCAGCCCCGTTCGATCAGGGAAAAGGCAATCGCGGGAATGCCGAATAAATGGCCTTCCATCGCAGCAGCGACCGTGCCCGAATACAAAGTGTCATCACCCATATTGGCGCCATTATTGATACCGGACACTATCAGATCGGGACGGAAGTCCAGCAAACCGGTCAGCGCCACGTGGACACAATCAGACGGTGTACCATTCACAAAATAAAAACCATTGCTGGCCTGGCGCAGCGACAAGGGACGATTCAAGGTCAGGGAATTGCTGGCACCACTGCAATTGGTCTCAGGTGCAATGACAGTTAGCTCGCCCAGCCCTTGCAAAGCTTCATACAACGCCTCGATACCGGCTGCTGTATAGCCATCATCGTTGGAGACCAGAATACGCATGCTTACTTTTCCGTTAAAAATCTAACAGGGGCAGCAAATTGTACCCGCTGCCTTTGGTATTTTGCTGCAAGGCCGGTAGAATCCGCGCAACAATAATTGTGGAGCTCAATCCTCATGAACGCCGTTTCTTTTGCTGTGGCTGTACCGCTTGTCGCCCTTTTATCCTACTTGCTGGGGTCCTTGCCGTTTGCCGTAATCGTCAGCAAGATCATGGGCTTGCAAGACCCTCGCACCTTTGGTTCGAAAAATCCGGGAGCCACTAATGTACTACGTAGCGGCAATAAAAAAGCAGCCATTCTGACCTTGTTGGGCGATGCCTTCAAAGGCTGGCTGGCTGTCTTTCTGACCCAACAGGCCATCAGCAACTGGGGCTGGGCACCCACATTACTGGGCGTCAGCGCCTTTTTTGCCTTTTTAGGTCACTTATACCCGGTCTTTCTGGGCTTCAAAGGCGGCAAAGGCGTGGCAACCGCGCTGGGTGTCATCCTGGCCCTGCTGCCCTGGCTGGCTCTGGCTACCGCGGCCACCTGGCTGATTATTGCCTATGTCAGCCGTTACTCCTCACTGGCCGCCATTATCAGTGCCGTGTTCGCTCCCTTGTTTTACCTACTCGGTGCCAAGGTGGTCTGGCCCATGAATGCGTCCATTGCCACCGCCCTGGTCCTGATCAGTGCTTTCTTGCTGTGGCGTCACCAAGAGAACATTCGCCGTCTGCTGACAGGCAAAGAAAGCAAGATCGGTTCCAAGAAAAAATAAATGCTAACGCTCTGGCGGGGAGACGGGCTGATTTACACAGGCCAGATCCCAGCGAGGCCGAATGGCAAAGCCATGCTGACTATCATCTAACGTCGCCAAACCGTGTTTGACCCGCATGGCCGCCGCAAAAGCAATCATGGCACCGTTATCGGTACAGAACTCCAGCGGTGGAAAAAACACCTCGCCCTTCAAACGCGCCACGGCTTTTTGTAGATACGCCCGCAAGTGGCGGTTGGCGCCCACACCACCGGCAACCACCAAACGTTTCAAGCCGGTTTGCTTCAAGGCTTTGACGGCCTTGGCGGCCAACACATCCACAATCGCGGCCTCGGTCGCGGCGGCCAGATCAGCGCGTTGCTGTTCAGTCATCCCGCCCTCTTGCGCTTCCAGCTTGCGCAGGCGCGTCAGCACGGCAGTTTTCAAACCACTAAAGCTGAAATCCAGATCCTTGCTATGCATCATGGGACGCGGCAACTCGTAGACGCTGGGGTCTCCCTGTTCAGCCAGACGCGACAGGGCCGGGCCGCCGGGATAGCCCAGGCCCATCAGCTTGGCGCTTTTATCAAAGGCTTCGCCCGCCGCATCGTCCAGCGTTTCACCCAGCAATTCGTACTGACCCACGCCATCCACGCGCATCAGTTGGGTATGACCACCCGAGACCAGCAAAGCCACAAAAGGAAAGTCCGGACGCGGCTCGGCCAACAAAGGCGAGAGCAAATGGCCTTCCAGGTGATGGATGGCAATGGTCGGTTTCTTCAGCGACCAGGCAATCGACTGCGCCACGCTGGCCCCCACCAGCAGGGCCCCGGCCAGGCCAGGACCGGCGGTATAGGCAATGGCATCGACCTGATCGAGCTGCATATGGCAAGAAGCCAGCACCTGACGTGTCAAAGGCAGGACACGGCGGATATGATCGCGAGAGGCCAGTTCAGGCACCACCCCACCGTATTCACGGTGCATGGCAATCTGGCTGTGCAAGGCATGGGCCAACAAGCCCTGTTCCGTGCTGACCAGCGCCACGCCGGTTTCATCGCAGGAACTTTCAAATCCAAGAATATTCATAGGACTTATTTTAGCCTGCTGTATTGGGGAAAATAGGAATTTATCCCCTCAAGACAATCAGCGGATAGTGTCGGGGTTGTGCCGATACATCGCGACAAAGGGGGACGACGCCGTGGCACACTCGTGGTTAAAATCCCGCATCGATAATCTCAAGCTCCGATCGCCTAATAATCACAAGGAGGCTGCCCATGTTTGAACGTCTCTTCAAACTCTCTGAGCATGGCACCAACGTTCGTACCGAGGTCCTGGCAGGTATTACCACCTTCCTGACCATGTCCTATATTATTTTTGTGAATCCAGACATCCTGTCCTCCACAGGCATGGATCGCAACGCTATTTTTGTCGCTACCTGCTTGGCCGCCGCTTTGGGCACCTTCATCATGGCCTTTGTGGCCAACTGGCCTATCGGCATGGCGCCGGGTATGGGTCTGAACGCTTTTTTTGCCTTCACTGTGGTCGCCTCCCTGGGCTATACCTGGCAACAAGCACTGGGCGCGGTCTTTATTTCCGGCGTAATCTTCCTGATCCTGACGGTGACTGGCATCCGATCCTGGCTGATTCGGGGCATTCCCAAATCCTTGCAAAGCGCGATTGCCGCCGGTATTGGTATGTTCCTGGGCCTGATTGCCTTGATGAACTCGGGCATTGTGGTCGCTCACCCCGACACCAAAATTACATTGGGTGACCTGACCCAACCAGCCGCACTGTATGCCATTTTAGGTTTCTTCATTATTGCCGCCCTGGATGCGCTGAAAATACGTGGTGCAATTCTGATCGGCATTCTGGCCGTGACCGTTTTATCTATGCTGACCGGTCATAGCGAGTTCGGTGGCGTAGTCTCCGCCCCGCCCTCTCTGATGCCCACGTTTATGCAACTGGACATCATGGGTGCTCTGCACACCGGCTTTGTCCACGTAATTCTGGTTCTGGTACTGGTTGAAGTGTTTGACGCCACTGGCACCATGATCGGCGTTGCCAAACGTGCCCGTCTGATCGAGGAAGGCAAACCCAATCGCTTGGGTCGCGCCCTTTTAGCCGACAGCACCGCCATTGTGGCCGGCTCGATGTTAGGCACCAGCAGTACCACCGCCTACGTAGAAAGCGCCTCGGGCGTGCAAGCCGGCGGCCGTACCGGTCTGACTGCCCTGACTATCGGCGTGCTGTTTCTGCTGGCCCTGTTCTTCTCGCCCCTGGCGGCTACCGTGCCCAACTACGCCACCGCCCCCGCCTTGCTGTACGTGGCGTGCCTGATGATGCGTGAAATTACTGAAGTGGAGTGGGAGGACATGACCGAGGCTGTCCCTGCTGCTCTGGCTGCCTTTTCCATGCCCTTCACTTACTCGATTGCCAACGGTCTGGCCTTTGGATTTATCAGCTACGTCATCCTGAAACTGACAACCGGCCGCTGGCGCAGTATTCACCTGGCCACGCTGATTGTGGCCATCTTGTTCGTGATCAAATACGCCATCGCTACGGAATGAAAAAGCATGCTTTAAACTCGTTTGGCGCTTTAGGGCTGTCTGGAAAACGAGTACACTGATCACATGTTTAACGAAGCGGCTGAACACCATCAGCCGCTTTTTTATTGCGGAGGCTCCCCCATGAGCATCGTCGAACTGAACGAAGAAACATTCCAGGCAGCAGTAGAAGACGGCAAACCCCTGATCATCGACTTCTGGGCTCCCTGGTGCGGTCCATGCCGCCAATTCGCCCCCGTCTTTGACGCGGCAGCGGCCAAGCACCCCGACGTGACCTTTGCCAAGGTTAACACCGAAGAAGAGCAAGAACTGGCTGCTGGCCTGCGTATCCGCTCCATTCCAACCTTGATGGTATTCCGTGAACGCGTTCTGCTGTTCTCGCAAGCCGGTGCCCTATCCGCTGCCCAACTGGACGACCTGATCGAGCAAGTCCAGGCTGTGGACATGGAAAAAGTCCATGCTGAAATTGCTGCTCAGCAAAATCAGCAGCCTGACCAGGCTTAATCGGCCCAGTTCCACAAAAAACGCCAGACAAGTTGTCTGGCGTTTTTTTATGCCTGAGTCTGCTTTATTCGCAGTTTTCCAACTCAAGAATCGCAAAACCGCTACGTTTGATTTCATTCTCGACCGGCGCGGAAGCCATTTCCGTATGGCAAAAACGACACTCTCGCGAGGTGAAGCTTTCCACACTCACCCCTTTGGCCTCGAGATAACGCCGACCATAACTCAGGACCTTGTCCATATCCTTGGCCTCATCGCTGACCAAAATATCAAAGTGCATACGCCGCCCGTCAGGACGCACGACGTAGGTATCAAACACGGCAATCTTCATGACAAACCCTTTTCAGCAAAACACCTAATAGGTACACGTAGGCCCGCAAGAGGGCGAGCCTTCCTTTTCCATCATCCCCTCTTTCTTGTTTTCCTGGGCCGGGCGACGAGCAATCAACTGCCCGACAAACGCACCCAGACGCAAATCATCCAGATGGCCCAGTTCCTTCAAAGCCAGATTGCCATCACGATCAAAAATAATGGTGGATGGCGTCCCGCCCAGTCCCCACTCCTTCATGGTGCGCGGCAAGGGGCCGCTGTCTGAGGGCTGATCAATGGCAATAGGAAAATTCAAGCGATACTCATGGGCGAAGGCTTGCAAGGCTGCCGGGCCCATCACCGCATGATGCTCGAACACGCTATGCAGGCCAATAATGCGCAAATCATCGCGCGAGAACAGGGTATCGAGTTTCTTGGCTTGCGGCAGGCTGTTGATGACACAGCCCGGACAAAGCATCTGAAAGGCAGTGACCACCACAACGCGGCCACGCAAGGATGACAGGCTTAATGGCGCGCTCGTATTGAGCCACTGGCTGGCATGGATCTCGTAGGACATGACATATACCCACAATGCTGACTAAACCCGATCATACCCGCAGGCTGGATGCAGACTTAGAAGGAATCAGAAGTGTTTAGTATGGCCACGGCCCGGACAGCGCGAAGGGACAATCGTCTGGAAAAGATACCTTTTCGTCCAAAAAGGCCCCATCAATACAGATAGCAAGAACAAGCTCATTGCGACCCGGCTTGTTGAACGGAGGATAGCCTACGTTTGCTCCAGGGGCTCACATTCGCCCTGGCCACGCGTCATATTGATAAAGGACTGCTGGAACTCCGTCTTATGCTCGACTGGCAGATTCAATACCCACTGCACGCCTTCAGCGTCGAATTGCTCGTCCTGAACCTGAACGCCAAAACTGTCGAAACGGGATTGAATCAAAGCCAGGTCGGCGAAGGAGCAGCGGCAGCGCAAGGCGGCCATGGGAATCAGTTCCTGCTTATCAGCAAGACGCAAACATTGAGCGGCCACGCCGCCGTAGGCACGCACCAGGCCGCCCGTTCCCAGCTTGACGCCCCCAAACCAGCGAATGACCAACACCGCGACACGGTCGCAATCTTGCCCTTCTATGGCTTGCAAAATGGGGCGCCCGGCCGTACCGCCAGGCTCGCCGTCGTCGTTAAAGCGGTATTCAGCCCCGATCTTGTAAGCCCAGCAGTTATGCGTAGCATCGGGCACAGCCTTGGCCTGGAAGAAGGCCAAGGCCTGGCTGGCACTGTCTACTGGTGCAGCCAGTGCCAGAAAACGGCTTTTTTTGATGTCCTGCTCAAAGCTGGTGGGCTCACGCAGGGTAAAGACGGCCACCGCTAGCCTCAGTCCTGTTCGCGGCTGGCCAGGTAGTCTTCGTAGCCACCACGGTAATCAACCAGACGGCCTTCAGGCATCACTTCGATAATGCGGGTTGCCACACCGGATACGAACTCACGGTCATGGGACACGAAAATCAGGGTGCCTTCAAACTTTTCCAGGGCCATCTGCAAGGACTCGATCGACTCCATGTCCAGGTGGTTGGTGGGCTCGTCCAGCAACATGACGTTATGCCGGCCCAGCATCAGACGCGAGAAGGTCATGCGGTTTTTCTCGCCACCGGACAACACCTTTACAGGCTTGATGATGTCATCGGCCGAGAACAGCATGCGACCCAGCACAGAACGCAGAGACTGATCGTCGTCGCCCGCCTGACGGAACTGGCTGATCCAGTCAAACACATTGTCTTCGGTATCGAATTCGTCCGATACGTCCTGAGCCATGTAGCCGATATCGGCGTTTTCGGACCAGACGACCGAACCGCTGTCGGGAGCCAGATCACCAGCCAGCAAACGCAGCAAGGTCGTCTTACCCACACCGTTCGCCCCCACAATCGCAATTTTCTCGCCCGCATCAATCATGGCCGAGAAGTTCTTGATAACGGGATGATCGTAGGATTTGCTCAACCCCTCGATGGTGACGGCCAGACGATGCAGGACTTTTTTCTGTTCAAAGCGAATAAACGGATTCTGACGCGAAGAAGGTTTGACTTCGATAGTGTCTGCTTTCAAGCGACCAATCTGCTTCAGACGCGACGTCGCCTGACGGGACTTGGACTTGTTGGCGGCAAAACGGCGCACAAAGTCCTGCAGCTCGCCAATGCGCTCTTTGGCCTTGGAGTTGGCCGCCAACACGCGTTCGCGCGACTGCACGGAAGCCAGCATGTAATCATCGTAATTGCCGGGGTAGACACGCAGTTCGCCGTAGTCCAAATCGGCCATGTGGGTGCAAACCTGGTTCAGGAAGTGACGATCGTGACTGATGATGATCATGGTGCTCTGGTAGCTGTTGAGCACATCTTCCAACCAGCGGATCGTGTTGATATCCAGGTTGTTGGTCGGCTCGTCCAGCAGCAGGACATCAGGATTGGAGAACAGGGCCTGTGCCAGCAGCACACGCAGCTTCCAGCCCGGAGCAATTTCGCTCATGGGCAACTGGTGCTGTTCGACCGGAATTTCCAGACCCATCAGCAGTTCACCGGCACGGCTCTCGGCGGTGTAGCCGTCGTACTCGGCAAAACGGGCCTCCAGCTCGGCGGCCTTCATGTAGTCTTCTTCCGTGGCCTCTGGATTATCGTAGATGGCATCACGCTCTTGCATGGTGCTCCACATTTCGGTGTGGCCCATCAACACCACATCCAGCACACGTTTGTCTTCGTAAGCAAACTGGTCCTGACGCAGCTTGCCCAGGCGCACGCCCGGGTCCAGCGATACATTACCCCCGCTTGGCTCCAGGTCGCCGCCAATGATTTTCATGAAGGTAGACTTGCCCGACCCGTTGGCACCAATCAGGCCATAGCGGTTGCCTCCGCCCAGTTTGACACTGACGTTTTCAAATAAAGGCTTGGCACCAAACTGGATCGTTAAATTAGCGGTGGAGATCACGTAAACGTACTTTGAAAAAGGTTGAGTTCAACCCAGTAGTGTATCAAGCAGGCGCGAAATCCGTTAGTGTTCGTGCTCATCCAGGACCAGATAAGCCATGCCGTCCTCGGTGGCCAGGCCCACTTCCTTGCCTACAGGCAGGCTGACTTTGACCTCCACATGCCCATACGGCAGGCCCGTTACGACTGGAACCTTGACGGTTTCACGCAACCAGCGCACCACCGAATCCATATCGAAACCATTATCCGAAGCGCCCGTTTTGTAGGCCGTGAAACGGCCCAACACCACCGCCATTTGGCGATTCAGAACGCCAGCATGCCAAAGTTGCGTCAACATGCGCTCGACCCGATACGGGGCTTCGCCCACGTCTTCCAGAAACAAGATGCCGCCGTCAATATTGGGAAAATAAGGTGTGCCCAGCAAAGAGCAGACCAGGGCCAGATTGCCGCCCCACAAAATGCCATGGCCATCGACAGCATCCGAATCCTCGGACTCAAAACTAAACAGCTCCAACTCGCCACGCATCAACTCGCCAAACAGCTCGGTGGTCAGCTCATCGGTTTCATCGCCGCCGAAATCGGCAATCGCCGTGGGCCCGGTGTAGCTGATGGCCCCTGTTTGCGCCAGCAAGGCCAGATTGAAGGCCGTGAAATCCGACATACCGACAAAGCGTTTGCCGCTATCGGCCACCGCGCGCCAGTCGATCTGGCCCAGAATGCGGCTCAAACCATAGCCGCCGCGTGTCGCCATCACAATGGGCTGGGGCTGCTGCAAGGCCCGCTGTACAGCGGCCAGACGCTGGGCGTCCGTACCGGCAAAGCGTTCGTGCACTTCCAGAGCGTCCGGGTCTATGTCCACGGCAAAGCCCAACTGGTTCAGACGCTGGCTTGCCAGCTCCAAACGCTTGGGTTCAAGGATCTGGCCAGAGGGCGAAAACAGGTAAATGCCCGAACTGTCCTGCTGCCCACAATGGCATTGGCCATGTTCGTGGTGATGGTGATGGTGGTCGTGCTCGGGGCTGCTCATGATGAACCTTGAAAATAAAGTGCTGCTATTTTAGCGAGACTACTGGGCGCCATCCAGCGGCGATTGGACTGTTTGAGCCTGCTTTTGCAACTTCTTTTGTTCCCGTCGTTCGCGGAAAAAATCCCGTAAGGCCTGGGCCGCCTCCTCGGACATCAAACCGCCCGAAACACGGGTGTGGTGATTCAGAGTGGGATGCAAGTGCAAGGACTCCACGCTGCCACACACCCCGGTCTTCGGATCGGCTGCCGCCCACACCACGCGTGACAGACGCGCATGCAGCAAGGCCCCCAGACACATCATGCAAGGCTCCAGAGTCACAAACAAACTGGCTCCGGGCAGGCGGTAATTACCGACCTTACGCGTTGCGGCACGCAGGGCCACGATCTCGGCATGCTGGGTGGGATCGTGATCACAGACCGTGCGATTCGAGCCCACGGATAGCAGCCTGCCATCCGCATCCAATAGTACGGCACCGACCGGCACTTCGCCGATGCTGGCTGCCAGTTGAGCCTGTTCCAGGGCTAAAGCCATCGCCTGAGCATCACTCAAAACGTCACTGTCTGTTTGCGGTGGTAAGCTAGTTGGCATTGTCACATCCATTGCGTTATTCAAACCCTGTCGGCACAGCAAAAGGGTCATTTTACTGTCTATGCAGAACACTCCTGATTCCCACGCTATTTTGCGTGTTCGAGGCCTGAGCAAACAATACGCAAACGGGCATCAAGCCCTGCACGCTTTAGACCTGGATATCTGGCGAGGCGAAATCTTTGCCTTGCTCGGTGCCAACGGCGCAGGCAAAACCACCTTGATCAGCATTATCTGCGGGCTGGTCAATCGCAGCAGCGGCACCGTCCTGGTAGATGGGGCAGACAATGTCACCGACTACAAGCGCGCCCGCCAGAAAATTGGCTTAGTGCCACAAGAGCTGAGCGCCGACTCCTTCGAGACCGTCTGGAATACCGTCAATTTCAGTCGTGGCCTGTTTGGCAAAGCCGCCAATCCGGCCCTGATTGAACAGATTCTGAAAGACTTGTCCTTGTGGGATAAAAAAGACAGCCCCTTGATTACGCTCTCGGGCGGCATGAAGCGCCGCGTACTGATTGCCAAAGCGCTTTCTCACGAACCTGAAATCCTGTTTCTCGATGAACCGACCGCCGGTGTGGACGTGGCCTTGCGCCAAGGCATGTGGGCCTTGGTCAAGCGATTGCGTGATCAAGGGGTCACCATTATTTTGACCACCCACTACATCGAAGAAGCCCAGGAAATGGCGGACCGCATTGGCTTTATCAATAAAGGCTCACTGCAACTGGTCGAGACCAAACATAATCTGATGCGCCGCCTGGGCGGCAAAACCCTAAGTTTGACTTTGGCTGAGCCGCTCAGCGCCCTACCCGCCTCGCTGGGTTCACTGGGCCTACAGACCTCCGCGGACGGCATGAGTCTGCTCTACCCCTTGAACAACCGCGACCAGGAACACGATTTGAGCAGCTTGCTGGCGGCTATCGGCCAAGCAGGGCTGAACATTACCGACATCCATACCCGTGAACGCAGTCTGGAAGATATTTACGTTGAGTTTGTAGGGGCACAATCATGAATTGGTACGCCATTCTGGCTATTTACCGCTACGAAATGTCGCGCACCCGCCGCACACTGCTGCAAAGCATTGTGGCACCCGTGATTTCTACCGCCTTGTATTTTGTGGTGTTCGGCGCTGCCATCGGCCATCGCTTCAATGAAATTGGCGGTGTGCCCTACGGCGCATTTATTGTGCCTGGGCTTACCATGCTGTCAGTGCTGACGCATAGCGTCTCCAACGCCGCCTTCGGGATTTACTTTCCACGCTTTACCCGCAATATTTACGAGATTCTGTCAGCGCCCATTTCCCACTTTGAAGTGGCCCTGGCCTTTGTGGGTGCAGCAGCCACCAAGTCGTTGTTTCTGGCGGCCATCATCCTGATTACGGCGCGCTTGTTTGTCCCTTACGAGATTGCCCACCCCGTCTGGATGCTGTGCTTTCTGGCACTGACCGCCCTGACCTTCAGCCTGCTGGGTTTCATTATTGGCATCTGGGCCGACAATTTTGAAAAACTACAGTTTGTGCCCATGCTGATTCTGACCCCCCTTACCTTTCTGGGCGGCACTTTCTACTCTATCGACATGCTGCCCGAATTCTGGCAAAAGCTGACCTTGCTGAATCCAGTGCTGTACCTGATCAGCGGCTTTCGCTGGAGCTTTTTTGATCTGGCCGATGTGAATGTGTGGCTGAGCCTGGGGATGACACTGCTGTTTTTAAGCGTGTTTCTGGGCGTGGCTGCCTGGATTTTCAAGACAGGATACCGGTTGCGGCCTTGACCTCTCTCGCGATCACACATAAAAAAACCGGCCTGAAAAGGCCGGCAAGGTTGGAACAAAGTCCTTTCTCAAGGGGGGGATTCAGGAAACACAGTAGTGCCCACAGCAATCACCATCTCCCCCATCTGTTGATAAAACGCCCGTCTGTGCTCCACTTGGCGTGTTTCGGAGCTTAGCCACCAGTAATCAATAGATTGGATCGTGTTAGGTGAGGCATGCTCCAACATTTCCCGTAGAAAATGCTGGCCTTGCACATCGGTAATATCATCCACCGAGACATCGTTATTCTCCGCGAATACAGGATTCAGCACCACCTTGCGCTGCGCTTTGTCCAGTACAAACACATATTGATCCTGGCGTCTGAACTCGCCCTGTTTATTACGGAATTTACGTAGTGCGGCTACAGGATCAGCAAAGTATTCGCTCATCGCCTGCTCCAGCATTTGCTTGGCCTGTTCCTCGGTTGGGTAGCCAGGGAAAAACCCGACAGCAATCACAATCCCATCCACGACCTCAAAATACGTAATTTTGACTTCATGCTTGCCTTCATTAGGATTAAACCAGTAGTACTCAATACTCCCGGACTGGTTTTGTTTCGCCAACGCTAACATCTGGCTAAAAAAAGGCTGTCCGGCATCGTCCGTTTCACTCAATACGTTCTGCCCTATCAAGCCCGCCGACCAGCCACCGCTAGACAACATCTGGCCCGCAAGACTCACGCTATATACGTATAAATCACGGTCAATAAAGGCCGGATCGTGTGTGAAATCATTCACCGCTTGGGGGCCGTTCTGGCGTATGTGCGCTATCGCCTTGTCCAATAATCGATGCGCTCGCTGTTGTTGCGCTCCAATCGTGGTAGGCAGCAAGCCTGTTGCCTGCGCCACACCGGGCGCGCCAGCCTGTACGCCACTCGCGTACGTTAGCGACGCCCCGACCACTACCGCAGCCAGAAAGTTATGCACAATACTCATCTCAATACCCCATTAATCCAGGTAACCATAGTGATAGACCAGGGGTGAAAGCGATGATGAAGACAGCCACTACCAACACCAGAATAAATGGCAATGCTTTGACTACGACTTGTTCTACGGTCGCTCCCCCTATGCCCGATGCCACAAACAGGTTTTCTCCTAATGGCGGTGTAATAAAACCCACAGACAAGGTACAAATCACCACAATCCCAACGTGCGTAGGGTCTACCCCCAACATATACGTCACAGGCAGTAACACGGGCACCAAAATCATGATGGCAGCCAGTGTTTCCATGAACATGCCCACGAACAGCAAGAAGACAATCAGGATGGTCCAGATCAAATACATATTGTCTGTCCAGCCGATCAAGGACTCAGCAATCAAGGCAGGAATACGCTGCTCGACCAGCAAGCGGCCAAATACGGTTGCTGCAAATAAAATCAACAAAACGCGACCCGTAATCCAGGTCGTGGTTCGCAAAGAATTGAATAATTTTATCCAGCTCATTTCCCGATGAATGCAAACACCTACGAACAAGGTATAGACAATAGCCACGACGGCTGATTCTGTAGGGGTAAAGAAGCCCGCATAAATTCCGCCCAAGATAAAGACCGGCGCGAAAATAGACCATATGCCACGGCGCACGGATTTTTTCAAATCCGAAAAACACCACCCCGAACCAATACCTTTATATCCAGACTTACGTGAAATGGCGTAGTTCATTACAAGTATGCTAGATGCCATGATTATCCCTGGAACCACGCCGGCAATAAATAATTTGGAAATGGAAACCGTAGAAAATTGACCATGCAAAGCGATAGCTTCTGCGGGTGGCCGTAATCCCAAGGCCGAGATACCAAAAATCACCATAGGAATAGAGGGTGGAATAATAATTCCCAAACCGCCTGATGATGCCGTTAATGCTGAGGCATAGCTCAAGTCGTAGTTACGCTGCGTCATTGCCGGAATCATCAACATCCCGACAGCCGCAGTGGTGGCAGGGCCAGAACCCGAAATAGCTCCAAAGAACAGGCAAGCCAGAACGGTTGCCATACCCAAGCCACCTGTAACTGGCCCCGCCATTGTTTCTGCAATATCAACTAAACGTCGCGAGATCCCGCCTGCTTCCATCAACGCACCTGCCAAAATAAAGGCAGGCAATGCCATCAAAGGAAAGCTTCCAACTGAGGTAAAGGCTATTTGAACAAAAGAGATGGGGTTTTTCCCCAGGGCCAAAAATGAAAACATGGCGGCGCCGGCCAGCGACACCGTAATAGGCGCGCCTAGCAGCAACAGTACAAAAAACCCACCAAACAATAACCCGACAATAGACTGCTCCATGGATTAGGCTCCTTCCACCACGCTATCGCGGGCTTCAGCCCCCTGGCGCTTGATTGCTTCTAATTCTTGACTTTCAGGGTCTACCAGCTCTACATGCTTAAACCAGATCAAATAGTTATTCCACAAAATACGTAGAGACATCAGTAAAAAGGCAACTGGCAACACCATGAAGAAATACTTCATGGGAATACCAGTTGTCTGCGACCTCCAAAACAAATTCATGCGATTAAACACAAATTCGTAACTCAGCCAGGTGAAATACAAGTTAAAGGCCACCCAAAGCAAATCAGCAATAGACTCTGTCACTTTCTTTACAATGGGCGGAAAGAACCTGAACTGAAACGTCACCCGATTGTGTGCTGACATTTTGGCGGCTACGACAGCCCCTAGATAGGCAAACCATACAAACATATAGGTTGCCACCTCTTCACCCCACGGAATACTGTACGCAAAAAACTGCCGCAGAATAATCTGTACAAATAACAGAAGCACAAAGGCGCCAAGCAAGAAAGCACAAATGTATTCTTCTATGTGGTCGACTATGTGTAGCGCTACTCTTTTGATCGTCATACCTGTCTCCAACATCCCGCTTTCACCTGATTGGGGCGTATATCGGGCAGCATCAAGACAGATACCAGCCTACGGCAGGTATCTGCAGCAATTCACGATTTAATGAGAAATAGGGGTTAACGATTCAGCGTGGCCAAAACAGCATCCAAGCGCTCTTTACCGCCAATCGAGTCATAAAATGCAGGCCACACTTTGGTGGTGGCTGCGTCAATCCAGTCCTGCTCGTTGTTGGCAAGCTCTACGATTTCCATACCCGCTGCTTGCAACTCTTGCTTGATGTTGTCTTCCGTGACCTGGATATATTCGTAGCTGTACTCAGTAGCAGCTTGCCCTGCTTCCAGAATCCACGCCTGGACCTCAGGAGTTTGCGCCTGGAATACTTGCTCGCTCATTACCAATGGTTCTAACGAGAACAGGTAACGAATCGGAGTAATGTACTTCTGCACTTCATCAAACTTCATGGCAGAAATAGTGATGTAAGGATTGTCCTGACCGTCGACCACACCTTGCTGCAATGCGGTGAAGGTTTCATTCCACGCCATCGGTGTCGGGTTTACACCCAAGGCATTATAGAAAGCGATCATCAGCTCATTTTTGGGTACACGAATGATCAAGCCTTTCAGGTCATCCAGGCTGCGTACAGGACGTTTGGAATTAGTCAGGACCCTAAAGCCGGAATACGACCAACCGACAATACGCACACCCGCATCACGAATCGTCTTTTCGGTAAGTTCTTTGCCAACATCACCTTGCGTCAAGGTTCTTGCGTCTTCCAGACTTTGGATTACGTAAGGCATTGTGAGCACAGCCACACTGGGAGAGAACGGAGTGATGTTGTTGATCGCTAGAATCGAGAAATCCAGCAGGCCCATCGCGGCGTCATTAATCGTATCTTGTTCATCGCCCAACTGACTGTTTGGGAACAAATCTGCGGTCACACTACCACCACTTTTTTCTTTTAACTGCTCGGCAAATACTTTGCCCAGTTCATATTGAGTTCCGCCTGCTGCATCACCAATCGCCACCTTGAAGGTGGCAGCACTTGCTGTCGTTGCCAACAACAAACTTGCTACCCAGACAGAACCTGTGAGCCATTTTTTGAGTGTCATCCAAGTCTCCTCCCTCTTTTTCCAGAGGTGTATGTGTCACTACAGCAAAACCAGGCACCAGACTCCTTTTTCCAATGCCTGGGGATTTCAGTCCTTACAGCGCCTCATCTTTCAAGTGATACCAGCGATACAAGAAACGCTGGCCAAATCGTCTGAACGGAGCAAAAAACTCTGACTCCACCATTTCCCTGACATTCGGAAATGGCAATCTATCTTGGAAAATAGGCAGATCCAGCTCCTGGCCTTTACCTGCAATCCATTGCGCCATGCGTCGACCTGCCTGGGATGAGTACATCACGCCATTACCGCCATACCCCATCGCGTAATAAATAGTGTGTTGTGGGTCAGGCTGTACAATGCGCGGCATCATATCGTGACTGACATCCACCCAGCCCCACCAGGAATACGCAATTTCAATGCCTTTTAGCTCTGGAAACTTGCGCTCCATTGCTCCTACCAACAGATCTTGGTACTTGCGTTGTGGGGCATCTTTACCCGTAATCGCACTGCGGCTGCCTATCTGCAAACGATTGTCGGGCAGCAGGCGGTAGTAATTACGTAGCACTCGGGTATCAGTCAGTACTTGATGCGTATAAAAATGGCAGGCTTCAATCTCAGCGGGCGTCAGGGGACGGGTCACCAGAGAGTTGGACAAAATCGGCAACAAGCGATTTTTGAGCTCTGCATGCAAACCATTCGAGGTATAGCCACCGGTAGCCACGCCAACGGCTTTGGCTTTCACAACACCACCCGGTGTTTGCAAGTAGTGGTAGCCATTACGCGTTTTCCAACTCTGCACGGGGCTGGAGGGGTGGACGGTAGCGCCCAAAGCACGCGCCTTTTTTAAATACCCAAAAGCCAATTTGCCAGCGTGTATCCCAATACCTTCAGGCTCATGCATCGCCCCATGAGCCTCACGGTCATTCACCCACTCATTACGTACCGTATCTGCACCAAGAATACGGGCGTCGTACTGAAAGGTGTCTCGTAGCAGCGCCGCTTCTTTTTCCAGTACGGGCATGAGCCGTTCGCGGTGAGCAATATACAAATGGCCACCCGGTTGCGGATCACAGTCTATGTCTTTGATCAGCTCTTTAAAGTTTTCCATGCCCTCTACGCACTCACGGTGCATTTTGAGAGCAGTATCCAACCCCCAACGCTGAATCCATTGCGAACGTTTTAGGCGACCTGACGCACACTGCGCCTGCCCCCCGTTACGGGTACTGCAACCCCAGGCGCTGCGGTTAGCTTCCAGCACTGTTGCTTTGATGCCGTGTTCTTGTGCCAGAAAAATGGCTGTGGTCAAACCGGTGAAACCGGAACCGATGATGGCCACATCCACTTCGATATCGTGGGTAATGGGGCCATCATCTTCGGGAGGTTCTCCCGCCGTGCCTATCCAATACGTAGGCGCATATTCCGTACCTTCTCCAGGGTTGCTATGTGTCGCGAGTGGATCATAAGCTGGATCATAAGCACGTCTAGCGGGTGTCGCTTGCCCTAACGTCTCAGCCGCAGTCTGTTTTGACGTTTCCTGGAGCATATTATTCCCCGCTGGTCACTGGGGGACGATTCTTGCGGAAGGCATTTTTAATGGCAATTTTGTCACCCTCAAAAGTGAACAAATCCACCATCAGTGCTTCATGTTTGCCGCCATTCAAGTCTGTGCCTTTAAAGCGAGACGTAGACACGGCATGGTTAGCATCCAACATGTAGAAGTCACCATCTAACCATGCAGCATCCGGGAAGTTCTTCCAGGCAGACTCAAAGGCCACGCGTACTTTCTCATGGCCCTGATGCGTTGTGCCGGCAACCTCATTACCCGCGATCGCGTAGAACACACAATCATTGGTCATCATGCTCATGATGGCGTCAAGGTCATGGTCATTCCAAGCTTGGGTGTACGCTTTCAATAGTTCTAATTTTTGATTCATTTTCTTGTGCTCCTTCCAGTTATCGTCGTTATTGCACTACCGGCCGTGCATTGCTATGTATGAGCCCTGTCGTAGGCGATGAGGCTTCGGCCAGATAATGTTTCTTGGGCATGCGTCCGGCTAAAAACGCATCGCGTCCCGCCTGCACGGCCCTGCGCATGGCTCGTGCCATACGAATGGGATCTTGTGCGTAGGAAATGGCAGAGTTCATCAGCACCGCATCACACCCCAGTTCCATGGCGATGGTGGCATCTGAAGCCGTTCCCACCCCGGCATCCAACAGCACAGGTACATTTATTTGGTCCAGGATCAGACGTATATTCCATGGGTTCAAGATACCCATGCCCGAGCCGATAATGGAGGCCAGTGGCATGATGGCTACACACCCCATGTCTTCCAGCATACGAGCTTGTATCGGGTCGTCAGAGCAATACACCATCACATCAAAACCGTCTTTAACCAGCGTTTGCGCGGCCTTCAAGGTTTCAGGCATATTGGGATACAAGTTTTTCTCACTCCCAAAAATTTCCAGTTTTGCCAAGGAGTGGCCATCGAGCAGCTCACGCGCCAGGCGCAGTGTGCGTACTGCATCGTCGGCACTGAAGCAACCTGCCGTGTTAGGTAAATAGGTGTAGTCCTGCGGAGAAACGTAGTCCAGCAAACTGGGCTCACCCGCCTCCTGACCGATATTGGTACGGCGGATGGCAACCGTGACAATCTCTGCCCCGCTCTGCTCAACAGCTTCACGGGTTTCAACAAAGTCCTTGTATTTGCCAGTGCCTACCAGCAGTCTGGATTGGTATGAGCGGCCTGCTATAACGAGTGCATCTTCCATAAAACAGCCTGTTCTTTTGTTGACCTCAACAGGAGGGGCAAAGCAACCCCTCCAGGCACCACTCAATCTGAAAAAATTAGACGTAGTCTTTATATTTTTCCAGCAAACGCACAGGACGCTTCAGTGCATCACGACGGAACGGATCGCCCAGTTCCCGGGTACACATGATTTCCAACACGCAGGTTTTCCCCTCCTTCATCTGCATGTCAATCGCGCGTTTGAATGCAGGACCCACATCCTCCAAACGGTCCACGACTATACCCTCCGCCCCCATGGCTTTGGCAATGTCTGCAAACGAGGCATTGTCCAGTTCACCGGCGACAAAGCGGCGGTTGTAGAACTCCACCTGGTTCTTCTTCTCGGCACCCCACTGTCGGTTATGGAAAACCACCGCCGTCACTGGAATTTCATGACGCACTGCTGTCATGATTTCCATCATGCTCATGCCCCATGCGCCATCACCGGCATACGACACGGCGGGACGCTCGGGCGCAGCTGTTTTGGCACCAATAATGGTTGGCAAGGCGTAACCACAATTACCAAAGCTCATCGGTGCAAAAAAGCTGCGTGGTTTTTCAAAGCGCAGGTAACTATGAGCCACAGAGTTGATGTTCCCAATATCGGTAGACACCATCACGTCGTCAGGCATGGCTTTTTCCAGCTCACGCAATACTTGACGCGGGTGCAGGTACTCTCCGCCAGTAAAGGTTTTCTCTTTGGCGTTTTCAGCAATCATGTCCAAGCTGTATGGGTCGGTTTCATGTGTCCACGAATCCAGCTCCGCTTCCCATGTTGCTTTCTCTGCAGCAATGGTCGCTGCACGTTCGTCTTTCGTTGCATCGCTTGCCAGCTCCTGTGCATTCACACGAGCCAGCAATTCTTTGGCTACAGCCTTGGCATCACCGCAAATACCAACGGAGATTTTTTTCACCAAACCCAGCATTTTGTGGTCGGCATCGATCTGGATGATCTTGGCGTTTGTAGGCCAGTAATCAATACCGTACTGAGGCAAGGTGCCGAATGGTCCCAATCGCGTGCCCAGGGCAATCACCACATCAGCTTGCGAGATCAGCTTCATACCTGCTTTCGAACCTTGATAACCCAAAGGACCGCACCACAGTGGATGGCTGGCAGGGAACGAATCATTGTGCTGATAGCTATTTACAACGGGTGCTCCCAAGCGCTCGGCCAAAGCTTTGCATTCCTCGACAGCATCGCTCATGACCACACCGCCGCCAGAAATAATGACTGGGAATTTAGCCTTGGACAGCAACTCCAGGGCCTCTTCCAGTGCTTTCTCACCGCCGTGACCACGATCCAGTTTGCGGGGTGTAGGGATCTCACATGTCACTTCGCCGTAGAAGTAGTCACGTGGAATATTCAATTGAGTTGGCCCCATTTCTGTCATCGCACGCTCGAAACACAAGCTTGTGTATTCGGCCATACGAGCAGGATTGGTGACATGCCCTTGATACTTGGTGAACTCCTGGAACATGGGCAACTGATTACATTCTTGGAAGCCACCCAGACCCATCGTATTGGTACCTGCTTCTGGCGTCACAATCACCACAGGGCTATGCGCCCAGTAAGCGGCCGCAATGCCGGTCACGCAATTACTAATGCCAGGGCCGTTCTGGCCGATCACCACACCATGTTTACCGGATACGCGGGCATAACCATCAGCCATGTGCGCCGCCCCCTGCTCATGCACAACAGGAATCAAACGGATCCCTGCTGGAGCAAAAATATCCATGGCGTCCATAAAAGCGGACCCCATAATCCCAAACATATCCTTCACGCCGTAGGACACCATGGTCTCTACAAACGCCTCTGACGGGGTCATTTTTGTTAATCCGCTTACCGGTTTACGGTTATCTGCTACCTGGCTCATCACCTAGTCTCCATTGATATACAAAGTCAGTGTCTGGCACACCATATCTATCAAAAATCTTATTATTCGAGATCTTTTGATCACCTTATCGAGAAAAAAATAGGCTGTCAATCATAAAATAGCTAATAATCTCGATATTCGATATATTTAGTACCATAAATTGTGTATAAATAGATGGAAACCCTAAGTCTGAGCTAAAGGAGTAAAGATGTCGCAAAAAACAGAGATACCCGAACATACCGTTTCAGTAAATACGGAATTTGGTATAAAAAGCGCATTGCATGTACCGGCTTTCAGTGAACGCTCAGAGTACGTCCCTGCTCTTGATAAGGCGTACCGTTTTGATCCTGAGGTCACCTTGTCATTGCTTGCCGGCTTCGCTCACAACCGACGCGTCCTCATACAAGGCAGACACGGCACAGGGAAATCCACACACATAGAACAAGTGGCCGCCAGACTGAATTGGCCGTGTATACGCGTAAACCTGGACGGTCATATCAGCCGCTTAGATTTAGTAGGTAAAGACACCATTACCATTCAAGACGGGCTGCAAGTCACACGCTTTCAGGAGGGGGTTATTCCTTGGGCAATGCAACGCCCGATGGCCTTGATACTGGACGAGTACGATGCAGGCAGACCCGATGTAATGTTCGTGATTCAACAGATACTGGAACAAGATGGCCGCTTTACCCTGCTGGATCAAAACCGTGTTTTGCACCCTCACCCCTACTTCCGTATTTTTGCCACGACCAACACCTTGGGCCTAGGCGATCAGACTGGCTTATATAGAGGTACTCATAGCCTGAACCATGCCCAACTGGATCGTTGGAACATTGTCAGCACCCTGAATTATCTGCCTGCCGCCCAAGAAGAAGCCATTGTTCTGGGACGCGTGCCCAGTAAAAATACCGAGCAGGGCAAGCACGATATACAAGCCATGGTGGCGCTAGCCAACCTGACCCGACAAGCATTCTCTGTGGGCGATTTATCCACGCTAATGTCACCGCGCACCGTAATTACCTGGGCGGAGAACTGCACCCTCTTTCACGACAAGCGCCGTGCTTTTGTCGTCTCTTTCTTCAACAAATGCGATGAAAGTGAACAAAACCTGGTAAAGGAGCTGTATCAACGCTGCTTTAACGAAGAGCTGGTACCCAGCGACGCAACCGCCTGACCCAGGAACACCGCATGAGCACCCCAGCCAAGCCTGATCTGCGTGAGCAACGCCGCATACGTGAACTAAGCGCCATGGTGACACGCACCTTGGCCGACGATGCACACGTACACATACGACAGCAACTTTTTTTCAAAGCCAATCGTCCCTTGGTCGCTTTGGCTCCTCACCTGCATTTACATAAAATAGAAACCCTACAAAGCATGCGGGGCGTGAGTGATAGCCTCGCCTTGCGTTTACTGCATACCCGCAGCAGCCTGCATCAGCAACTGATGCCCTCGACCGCCGTATCCCGATTAATTTTTGATTGGCTAGAGGCGCTGCGCACCGAATCTTTAGCCCCAAGCGCTATGCCCGGCATGCGCCATAATTTGCAGCAACGTTTCTATTTTTGGTCGGCAGGTTACTACCACGCCCGCCACACGGAAAGTGAGTTAGGCATTTGGCTCTATACCGTGGCACAGATGTGTTGGAGCCGCTTGAATGCACTGCCCGTCTATGCAGAAACCGAGGATTTCATTGAAAGCACCCGTGCTGGCTTAACGCCGGAGCTGGGCCCATTGCTGTATCAATTACGCAAGCACCGTAATGACCAGACCACATACGCCACCTACGCACTACAGGTAGCTGCACTGGTGCAGCAAGAAGTGGAAGCGATGCGCCAAGCACAGCCTGCCTGTGCAAACGATCCGGAAAATGAACCCGAGTGGGATGATTTTTCGCTACTGCTGGATTTTGACGGGGACGGAGTGGCGTCAATTGCACACACTATCAGCAATACCGAGCCGCCGTCTCGGCATACGCAAGAACAGTATCAGGTGTACGACGAACAATATGACAAAGAAGAGCAGCTGGCCGAACTCATACGTCCCGAGTTGCTCAACGCCTATAGGGAGCAGATTAATCAGCGTATTGCCCACCAGCACGTGCACCTGAACCTGCTGGTACAACGCCTCCGGCGTGCCTTGACGGTATATAGCAACCCGCGCTGGGAGAACGATCAAGAAGATGGGTACATTGATGGTGCACGGCTAAGTCAACTGGTGAGCAACCCCAACGAGCGTCGTCTGTTCAGACAAGCGATGCTGGCCGCCCATACACCATGCAGTATCAGCTTCCTGGTAGATTGCTCAGGTTCAATGAAACACCATGCCGAAACGGTAACGCTAATGGTGGACATGCTTAGCCGCGCTTTGGAACAAGCCGGTGCCCAAACAGAGGTGCTGGGTTTCTCGACGCATGCATGGAATGGCGGCAAGCCGTTTAAGCGCTGGATGGCACGGCAACGCCCTGCCAATCCGGGCCGATTAAATGAAGTCAGCCATCGTATTTTCAAGTCGGCACACACACCTTGGAAACGAGCAAACCGAGCCATCACCGCACTGATGAAACTGGACTATTACCGTGAAGGCATTGATGGCGAAGCCGTGCAATGGGCATGCCGACGATTGCTGTCACAACAAAGCGAACGCAGGATTCTCTATGTGCTATCGGATGGCTGTCCGATGGACAGTGCGACCAAGCTCGGCAATCACGAACATTATTTGGAAAATCACCTGCTACAGGTGTTGGCACAGGCAAGCCAACAAGGCATAGAGGTGTGGGGTATAGGCATAGGTCTGGATCTAAGTCGGCTCTATACGAATACGCTGATTGCAGATTTTGAGCACGGCCTGGATAACCACTTTCTGGATGACTTTGTGCGTAGCCTACGCCCTACTCGCTGTGGCCCTGGGTCTCAATCTTAGCCAAAGCGGTAGCCGCCCGTTTTAATGCGGGCAAACACAACAGCGCCTTATCGGGTGTCATACGCATCACAGGTGCTTGCATGGCAACCGCCATATTGGAGCGCCCGCCATCAGCGCGAGGCACCAATACCGCCACACAAAACAAACCAGGCAAAAACTCTTCGTTGTCGAAGGCATAGCCACATTCCTTAACCAGCGCCAACTCTTTTTCCAGCTCATCCAAGGTGGTGATGGTGTTTTTGGTATAGCTTTCCAAGGAAATCTCGGCCAACAAACGACGACGTTGTGCAGGACTCATTTGTGCCAACAGCACTTTACCGCTGGCAGAGCAATGAATAGGCACTCGTGATCCGGGGCGTAAATAAAAGCGCAAAGGCGCCTCGGTTTCAACCCTGTCCAGATAGAGCACCTCACCACCAGACAGTGCCGTCAAGTTACAGCTTTCACCTAGCTCGTTACCCAAATTGCGCAGCACCGCCCGCCTGGCACCGTATTTCGTGTCGTTGAGCAGTAAATCTTCAGCCAGGCGACGTAAACGTCCGCCCACACAGTAATGCCTGCCATCCGTATCGCGGGCCAACATACCGGCCCCTTCCAGTTGCTGCAACATACGATGCACGGTTGGTTTGGGCAGCTCAATCGCATCGACCACATCCTGCAGAGCAAACATACGATCCTGACTGGCAATGAGTTCCAAGATGCTGAACAAACGCATAGTGGGTGTATCGCCAGCGTTCTTTACTTTTGACTCACGTACTTTTGCTTGTTTTTCAGTCATATACAGGACTCATTTTTTTAGACTCTTTACAGGCCATTGTATAGCAAAAAATACTTGAATCTTGTTGCAAACCCAAAAAATCTGCTATATATCTCATTAAACAGAACAATTAATCTCAATAATCAAGAAGAGGTGTAGAGTGCGCTTACTGGACAACATCATTGAGGCGGCACGTCGTCAACCTGCCACCATCGTATTGTGCGAGGCCGATGACCCTAGAGTGTTAAGCGCCGCGCAACGCGCCCAAACCGACGGCGTCGCCCAGATTATTGTCGTAGGGTCTCGCGTCGCTATTGAGACTTGCGCTCAACAACATGCGATTTCACTGAAGGGCCTGCGCATCGAAGATCCTCGTGACTCCACCTTGCGGGCCTGCCTGGAGACACAGTTGTTAGCCCTGCGGGCTCCCAAAGGCATGAGCGCCGAAGATGCCGCGACTCAAATACAAGACCCCTTATGTTTTGCCAACATGCTGGTGCATAGCGGTGTTGCCGGTGGGTCTGTTGCTGGGGCGGTATATAGCACTGCCGATGTGGTTCGTTGTGCCTTGCAGTTAATCGGGAAAGCACCTGGGACAGAGCTCGTGTCCAGCTTTTTCTTGATGCTGATGTGCCAAGCCCACCACCCCTTTCAAGGAGGAATGATTTTTAGTGACTGCGGTTTAGTGGTTGACCCTACTGCCGAACAACTGGCTTGTATTGCCCAAGCGGCTGCTCAGTCTTCCCGAGCCTTGCTGCAGACGGAACCGCGTGTCGCCATGCTGTCTTTCTCTACTGCCGGAAGCGCGAACCACCCCGCCGTCGATAAGGTTATCAAGGCCGCACAGTTGGTTAAGCAACGTTGCCCTGATTTAGCCATTGATGAAGACATACAGTTGGATGCCGCTTTAGTACCTGCTATTGCGGCGCGCAAACTACCTGATTCACATGTGAAGGGACTGGCGAACGTATTAATTTTCCCCAACCTTGAGGCAGGCAACATAGCTTACAAGACCGCTGAACGTCTGGGCCAACTGACCGCTATTGGCCCCCTGCTACAAGGTTTACGAAAACCTGCCAACGACCTTTCCCGAGGCTGCAGCAGTGACGATATTTACGCTGTCATCGCTATCACCTGTTTGCAAGCGCTGTCCACATCATGAGCTGGACCTCCACACTGCTTTTACTGCTCATTATTGCTATCGGCACCTATTTTCAAACCGTCACAGGTTTTGGTCTGGCGATGATTGTTATAGGGATCAACAGTGCTGCAGGACTGACGGACATGCCATTTATTGCCTCAGTAGTCAGCCTGGTAAGCCTGGTCAATAGCGGTGTCGCCTTACCTCGACACCTGCACCATATAGACTGGCGTTTGGCAAATACCACCCTATTGGGTGTCATCCCCGCCAGCATACTGGGTGTCGTGCTATTAAATTTCCTAAATACCCAGGCCACCAGTATTTTGGAGCTCCTGCTGGGCTGCGTGATTAGCTATGGCGGCATCACCTTTGCCTTACGCCCCCGCCAACAGAAAAAAATATCCCGCCTACGATCTTTCTTCTCCGTAGGCTTTATTTCTGGGCTATGTGGGGGCTTATTTGGTATTCCTGGGCCACCCATTATTTTTCACTTGTACAGGCAACCCATCAGCTTGACCGTCACTCGCAATATGCTGCTGCTGATTTTTGCATGTACTGCCTTTTCCCGCAGTCTGTACGAGCTCATTACTATCGGCTTTCCGAAAGCTACGCTGACCACCACCTTATTAGCCGTCCCTTGCGTGGCCTTGGTCACCCTCCTCACACAACGCTTTCCGCCCCCTATCAGCGTGAACGCAGTACGCCACATCACCTTTGCTACCTTGATATTGATTGGTGCCAGCTTGATAGTACGCAGTCTCAGCAGATTGCTATAAACATCTTTCTGTGTGATCGGGGGGCAATCATTCGTGGATTTTCCCATTTTCTGGCTGCCGTCCTGATAAAAAAAACATGCAATCTCATTAAACAGAATCAATACACCACACGCTCTTATCACAGCGCCCTGAAATAAAAAATGGCCGGAATATTCCGGCCATTTTTTAGACAATCAGACAGTCCATGAAACTGGCCTGATCGCCATACTGACGCAACTTTGCTTCCAGCACGGGAGCAGGAACACCTTCAATGGGCTTATAGCCAAGACGCTGCCAATACCCTACTGCCGGTCCTAAAGACACGAGGCTGCAACGACGCAGACCACGCTGCCAGGCGTAGCGACGACCGGCCTGCAACAAGGCCCCGGCCACACCACGGCCTTGTGCTCGGCGCATCACGGCGCAATCGTGAATAAACCATTGGTCTGCAGGCGCAGGCAAGCTGTTCAAGGCATCCCCCAGGGACGGCGGCAACAGCCCCGCCCAGGGATAGGACACCAGATACCCTTGCAATTGATCGTCGGCATCGCGTGCCACCCAGCAGCTCTCCGGCGCCAGTTCCAGGCGGTTCTGATAAAAGCTGCGATCTTCCAGAATATCCGCGTCATACACATCAGCCTGAACCTCCAGCACCTGGTCCAGATCGTGCAAACGCATTAATTCAATCTGTAAAGTCATACCTACTACACAGCGGCCCACTACCGCCACCGTGCCATTTCACTTTGTTAATCGCGGAAGTTATCGTACTGCAAAGGCAATTCCACCTCGGTCTGTTTAAGCAACGCGATGGCAGCCTGCAAGTCGTCCCGCTTTTTACCAGTCACACGCAGTTTCTCACCTTGAATCTGCGTATCCACTTTCAGCTTGGCGTTCTTGATGGCGGCAATCAGCTTCTTGGACGTAGGCTGATCCAGCCCCTGGCGCACTTTCACTTTCTGACGGGCACCGGCCACGTTTTCCAGCACTTTTTCCGTATCCAGGCAACGCACATCAATACCACGGGCTGCAATACGACCACGCAAAATCTGCATCATTTGCTCCAGTTGAAACACGCTGGGAGCCGACTGCAAAATGGTGTTCTCGTCTTCAAGTTCAAATTTGGCATCCGTACCTTTGAAGTCAAAACGGGTAGCCAACTCGCGGCTGGCTTGTTCGACTGCGTTACGCAATTCGTGGGTATTGACCTCGGATACAACGTCAAAAGATGGCATTCCTAACCGTCCTGTTCCTTAAGTGCAGACAGGCCGCATAAAGCGACCTGTGTGCTTTTTAGAAAACGCTGGTCTTAGTCCGAAGCGGCTTGCTTGGCCTGCTGACGCAGCGCGAATTTCTGTATTTTACCTGTTGCCGTTTTGGGCAACTCTATAAAGCTGAAATGTCGCGGTATTTTAAAGCCAGCCAAGTACTGACGGCAATGCGCGCGCAGTTCTTCCACGGTGACTTCCGCACCGGGACGCAGTTCCACGTAGACATGAGGCGCTTCGCCCCACCGTTCATCAGGCTGAGCGACGACAGCGGCCGCCTGCACGGCCGGATGCCGATACATGACGTCTTCAATCTCGATGGAGGAAATATTCTCGCCCCCGGAAATGATGATGTCCTTGCTGCGATCCTTGATGCGCACATAGCCGTCGGGTTCGCACACTGCCAGATCGCCAGTATGAAACCAGCCTGCTCCCAAGGACTCCTGAGTGGCTTCGGGATTTTTCAGGTAGCCCTTCATGGTGATGTTGCCACGGAACATGATCTCGCCCATGGTCTGACCATCTGCAGGTACAGGCTGCATGGTCTGTGGATCCAGAACCTGCACTGCCCCTTGCAGGTGATAGCGCACGCCTTGGCGGGCATTGCGCTGCGCACGTTCCTGAATGCCCAGTTCATTCCAGGGAGCATGTTGTGCACAGACCGAGGCCGGACCATAGGTTTCAGTCAGGCCATAAACGTGGGTCAGTACAAAACCCATACGCTCCATGCCTTCGATCATGGTGGCTGGAGGTGCAGCGCCTGCCACCATGGCCGACACACCCTTGGGCAGGCGGGACTTCAAGGCTTCGTCGGAGTTGACCAGCAAGGAATGCACAATGGGCGCACCACAGTAGTGGGTAACGCCATAATCGACCATATTGTCCACCATAGCCTGAGCTTCCACCTTGCGCAAACAGACGTTCACGCCAGCACGAGCCGCGATCACCCAAGGGAAAGTCCAACCATTGCAATGGAACATGGGCAGGGTCCACAGATAGACCGCATGCTTGGGCATGTCCCATTCCAAGACGTTGGACAAGGCCCCCAGATACGCGCCACGGTGGTGATAGACCACGCCTTTGGGCTTGCCGGTAGTACCGCTGGTGTAGTTCAGGGCAATTGCATCCCACTCGTTGGCGGGCAATTGCCATTCGTAATCCGGGTCACCTCCGTCAACAAACTCTTCATAGGTTTGCGAGCCGATGCGCTCTGCGCCAGTGTCAAAATAAGTGTCCACGACGTCAATAACCAGAATGGGCTCTTTGCTTTCGCGCAGGCTCAGGGCTTCTTTCATGACGGCGGCAAATTCGCTATCCACCAGAACCGCACGCGCTTCGCCGTGATCAAGCATATAAGCGATGGTGCTGGCATCCAGACGGGTATTCAAGGTGTTTAACACGGCGCCACACATCGGCACGCCAAAGTGAGCCTGAACCATGGGCGGAGTATTGGGCAACATCACGGCCACGGTGTCGCCCTTGCCTATCCCTGCCTTGGACAAGGCACTACCTAGCTGACGGGTGCGAGCATAAAGCTGCGACCAGTTCATCTTGATGCCGTTTTGGGCGGGCCCGTAAACCAGAGCCGGGTAGTCAGGGTAGACAAAAGCACTGCGCTCGATGAAATCCAGCGGGGACAAAACACGATAATTGGCGTCTGTCTGGGGCAAATCCTGATCGTAAATACTCACCACAAAGTCTCCAAAAAAAGGGCGGGCTAACCGAAATCCACGGCGGTCCGTCTGATAATTGCGCTCATACATTAGCTGGCTACAGCGCTTTGGGCAAGGTCGCCTTTTCAGCTATAGAGGCGCATAATGACACGCTATCTAAGGTATATATCGCGACCGGCTGACTGCTCGCTGACAGTTTGCCCCCTACCCGAAGGTGCTTCATGCCCGTAGCCATGCTGTATATTGCCGCCGGAGGTGCACTGGGCGCACTGCTGCGGTGGCTCCTGAGCCAAGGTCTCAATGTCCTGTTCCCTACGCTGCCCCCCGGTACTTTGCTGGCTAACTTGCTTGGCAGCTATTTGATGGGCATTGCGATGGCCTATTTCAGCGGATTGGGGCTGGGCCACGAAGGCTGGCGCATGTTCATCATGACAGGTTTCCTGGGCGGCCTGACGACCTTCTCTACCTTCTCTGCCGAAATCATGACCCTGATGATGCAACAGCGTTATATCTGGGCCTTGGGCGGCATCGCCATCCATGTCGTCGGCTCCTTGCTGATGCTGGGTCTGGGCATGGCCACCTGGGGCCTGCTGCGGGGACAGACATGATAGACGTGCATTTTCTGCAAGCCGGCTCCCCTCCACCGGATGTGGAGCAACGTTTCGGGAATCAGAACGCCTGGTTCAAACGTGCCTTGCAAGCTCTGGAGGTGAATGTCCACACTTGGCGAGTCCATCAGGACAAGGCCCTGCCCGCAGCAGACTGCCCGCACCCTGTCGTGATCAGCGGTTCCTGGAGCATGGTCACTGACGAGCCGGACTGGAGCGAAAATCTGGCCGCCTGGATTCGGGAGCGCTATCAGACCCCCATGCCTTTGCTGGGTATTTGCTACGGTCATCAATTAATGGCTCACGCCTTGGGCGGACGTGTGGATTACCATCCTCTGGGGGCCGAGGTGGGCTATCTACCCATTCACCTGTCCGAGCAGGCGCACGAGCATGAGTTGCTGACCCATCTACCCATGCAGTTCCCTGCCCTGCTCACGCACCAGCAAAGTGTGCTGAGTTTGCCGGACCATGTGCAAGTGCTGGGCAGTTCCGCCCACGACCCCTATCAAATCCTGCGGTACGGCCCCGCGCAGTGGTCAATCCAGTTTCATCCTGAGTTTTTTGCCGGCCTGCTGCGATACTGCGTGCTGCGAAAGGCTGAGTCCTGGCGAACCCAGGGCATAGACCCGAAAACCCTGGCAGACCCCATTCAGGACACGCCTGACGCCCGTCGTCTGCTGTGCCGCTTTGTGCAGATTTACTCGTCCAGCGGCCCCAGTGGACGACGGAAAAATTCGCCAGGGGTTTGACCCATCAAATCCCGAAAAGCCGCTACAAAGGCCGACATGCTGTCGTAGCCGCATGCCAGGGCGACATCGGTCACCCTTTCATGTCGCTCCAAAAGAGGCAAGGCACTCATGACACGCAAGCGCTGACGCCAGACCCGAAACGTCAACCCCGTTTGCTGGCGAAACAAACGGCTCAAGGTTTTTTCGGACAAACCCTGTTGCTCTGCCAGATCCTGCAAACTCCAGTCACCCGATGGGTGGGCCTGCAATTGCTCACACACCTGCAAGAGGCGCGGGTCCGAAGGCCAGGGCAGAATCAGGCCGCTTTCAGGTGCAGCCAGCAAACGATCCAGCAAGACCTGCACCAGGCGCCCCTGTGCCCCCTCTCGCTCATACAACACAGGCAAAAGGCTGAACTCGCGAATCAGCTCGCGCAACAAACGGTCTACGATCACCACGCGACACGCCGTTGGTGCTTCAGGCAAGGCACTGACATCAATATAAAGACTACGAATCTGAGCATCGGGCGAGCTACGCACCCCATGCTCAACGCCTGCAGGCACCCATACCGCCTGCTGAGGCGGTGCCATGAAACGACCACTGGCCGTGCGCACCTCGATCACCCCAGTCAGGGCATAGGAAAACTGCACCCAGGGATGTCGATGAGGACGAGCAATAGCTTGATTGGGCAAGGTACGCTCCTGGCCATACAAAGGCCTGGGCAGGTAGCGCAACTGCTGCAAACTCGCTGGAATTGGCTCCGCCGGCATCAGAATGTCCGTTTGTCGATAATCCATATCCGTTTAGCGATAAACCCCCAAAAAAGTCTACGGTACAGTGAGGCCTTTCATAACACAAGCCTTTCAAGCCTCTAACAAATCCATGCTCTCTCAACTACGACTGCTTTTTGACAACTTCACCCTGATTCTGATCAGCGTGGTGGCACTGGCAAGTTTCTTTCCCGCCTACGGCCAAGGTGCGGTGATCTTCGATGTGATCACTGGTCTGGCCATTGCCCTACTGTTCTTCATGCACGGCGCCAAACTGTCCCGCGAAGCCATCATTGCCGGAGCAACCCACTGGCGTTTGCACTTGCTGGTCTTTGGCTGCACGTTTGTCATATTTCCGCTGCTGGGTCTGCTGTCCAAGCCCATCTTGCTGCCATTGCTGGGCATGCCTTTGTTTGTGGGCATTCTGTACATGTGTGCCCTGCCTGGCACCGTGCAATCGGCCATTGCCTTTACCTCCATTGCTCGTGGCAACGTACCTGCTGCCATTTGTAGCGCATCAGCCTCCAGCCTGATCGGTATTGTGCTCACGCCAGTGTTGCTCAAGCTTTTGCTGGATGCTGATGGTGGCTCGGCCGCCTCGACCCTGGATGCCATCAAAAAGATCAGCCTGCAGTTGTTGTTGCCCTTTGTCGTCGGCCACCTGATGCGCCCCCTGATTGGCAAATGGATGGATCGCAACCGCAAATGGCTGCGCAGCGTCGATCAATCCTCGATCTTGCTCGTGGTCTACACCGCTTTCAGCGCCTCGGTCATTGGTGGACTGTGGCAGACCGTACCGCCCAAGTCTCTGGCTATTCTGGCTGTGGTCTGCCTGGTCTTGCTGGCCATCATCCTGTTCCTGACCACTTGGCTGGCTCGTAAACTGGGTTTTAATAAAGAAGACGAAATTGCGATTGTCTTCGGTGGCTCCAAGAAAAGTCTGGCAACCGGCGTGCCCATGGCCCAGGTCCTGTTTACCGGTGCTGCGATTGGCCCAGCTCTGCTGCCCATCATGATCTTCCACCAGATTCAATTGATGGCTTGTGCATTCATTGCGAATAAATATGCGCAGCGTCCAGAAACACCAAATGAAAAAGCACAACTGCAACGTGCTTGATCGGAAGGACAAATGAAAATGGCCTGGTTTCTTGGAAACCGGGCCATTTTACTGACTGGAAGCAAAACCCCAACCGGTACGTTGAATAGTTCATCAAGGCAGCTTGATAGGCAGTTACGAACGCCTTTTCAAGGGCTGGTTTGAGCTTATTTATAGATCCGAAATGTACACAAAAATAGTGGTGCCATCGTACCTGAATGAGCCATCAGGATTCTTTTGATTCAGCACCTTGCGCAAATCAACAGGATGCAGCCACCCTGCCCCCAGCAGACCGCCATTAATCGCTCTGATCTCCGTTCCACCCACCGCAATGGCGGCATGGAAGAACTGCATGCCTGCGACTCGACAAAATCCAATAGCCTTGCCTCCGGGCAAAGAGCTTTGCCCATCCCACTTCCTGCCTTTTGAAAAATTAAATAAAGGTAGCCAGTTCTGGGCAGATATGGACGTTAATTGTTCATAACTAATTTTGGCGTTATACAAATAACGCATATACGCTGCTGCGTCATAGCAAACGCCTTTCATATATGCCGTAATATCATCCGGACCATGAATAAGATATCTGTCTGCATAAATGATTCTATCGGGTGCTGAGAGTTTGGCGGTTTTCGTGCCTTTATCTGTCAAATTCATGGCTAAACCCTTATAAACAGATGAGAAACCTCGGCACATAGTAGCAGCAAATACTAATTTACATTCTTAAGGAAGTACTATTTACCGATTGAATTAAACAATCAACATCCAGCACTACGCCTAACTAATAGATTAATTAAAAAAGTTAGATAATTTTATAAAAATAATTAAAAACCAAACCAGCAAACAATTAACAAGTAAATCATTCCTAACAAGCGTCTCCATAAACTTGTATTCTCCATCCAAACAAAAAGAGCGCTGAAGCACGCTACTGCTCCAACGCCCTGCTCAACACGCGCCAAACAACGCTACATCCAAACTGCTCACTTCAACTTATTGATCTTGTCGTTCAAGGTTGCTGCCGATAACTCCCCTGCCCGCACATCCACCAAACGGCCCTGCTCGTCCAGGAACAAGGTGGTTGGCAAGCCTCGGCTACGTACGGCCTGGCCCAGTTTCATTTGTGGGTCACGCCACATATTGCCCAGCTCCAGGTTCTCGTCCATCAGGTACTTCTGGATTTCACCCAGTTCCTCGCCCTGATTCGCAAACACAATATTGACATCCGAACGGCTGGACTGCACCTGCTTGAAAGCCGGCATTTCTCGACGACAAGGAGGACACCAACTGGCCCACAGATTGACGACCGTCACCTTCCCCTGATATTGATCCAGGCTCTGCGGCGCGCTGAAATCAGCCTGCATGGGGATCAGGTCTATTTCGGGCAATGGCATGGTCGGCTCTACACCGCCTCGGCCGACTGCCACCATGATCAAAGAAAAAGCGGCTACACCCACGGCCAGGCCGCCGGACACGGCTGGCAGCATCGCCTTGTCACGCAGCACACGCCACAGCACATAAAACCAGCCTGCCGTCACAGCGGCAGGGATCATCAGGCCACCGTCACGCAGATCCAGCCAGTGCAATGGCTCGCTTTGGTAGAACTCCCACTGCTGAATCAGAAAGCCCAAACGTCCAACCAGCACGCCCAAAATAATCGCCCGCCACAAGACCGATTCGGCCCGGGTCTGCCTGCGTCTATCCAGCCAGGCGGCCAGAAACAACCCCAGTAATGCCGCGACCATAAAAGCAAACAAAGAGGTGGCAAAGGTAAAGGGGCCGAGCTGTATGCTTTGCATAAACATCAATCCTGACAAGACCAAGTAAAAAGAGACCCGCCATAAGCGGGTCGGGGCAATAAAGACAGACAGCGGCGCGGCTAAAAGATTCCCTGAGTCAGGAGGCCTTGCCCAAGATCTGCATGAATTGACCCATTTTCGTGTGGCACTTGATACCGGGTTCCAACTCTACCCCACTGCTGACATCGATGGCATACGGGCGGTGCAAGGCCACTCGCTCAGCCACATTGTCAATACGCATCCCTCCGGCCAGAACCAAGGGAGGCAGGCCATCCTGGTCTTGCAGACGTGCTTGCAAACCTTGAATCAGTTCGGGATCAAAGGCCGTGCCGGTACCACCGTAAGCATCGTGATAACCATCCATCAACCAGGCGCGTGCATCGCGATAATTCAGGCACTGTTCCAGCAAACCGTCCACTGTATCCAGACCGGGCGCGCCCACCCGAAAAGCCTTGATATAGGGATGTGCGTAGCGCCGGCACTCTTGCGGGCTTTCTTCACCGTGAAATTGCAGCAAATCGGGTTGTACCTGTTCCAGAATTTCCCGCACAACGTTCTCGGAGGCATTCACGAACAGGCTGACTGCCTGCACAAACGCCGGCACACGGGCGCGCAAGGCGACAGCGTGCTCCGTGCTTAACATGCGAGCACTTTTCGGGTAGAAAACAAAGCCCACTGCATCTGCGCCCAACTGCACGGCAGCATCGATATCCTGCGCTCGGGTAAAACCACAAATCTTGACTCGGGTACGGCTGAACATCGCACATCCTCGAATAAAAAACGGGGGCCAGATGCCCCCGTGTGAATCATAACGCGTCCTTACTGGAAACTGCTGGCGGCATCATCCATTCCAAATCCATAGCTGTCAGAACCATAGGTCGATTCTGTACCGAACTGAATTTGTGAATCATCCAGCAAAACTTCGCCGTGCTTGTAATGTGTGACTAAGCCAGGGAAGGTCAAAACAGCAGCCACCATCAACAATTGAATGATAATAAACGGCACTGAGCCCCAATAAATATCAGTCGTCGACACACGCTTGATACGCTCGCCCGTCACCTTGTCGGTATAGTCATCTTTGGGGGCCACCGAGCGCAGGAAAAACAACGCGAAGCCAAAAGGCGGGTGCATGAAGGAGGTCTGCATATTGACCGCCAACAAAACACCGAACCAGATCAGGTCAATGCCCATCTTGTCAGCAATTGGCCCGAGCAGCGGCACAATAATAAAGGCCAGTTCGAAAAAGTCGAGAAAGAAAGCCAGCAGGAAGGTCAGAATACTGACAATGATCAGGAAGCCCCATTCCCCGCCGGGCATGTCGATCAAGAGGTGCTCGACCCACAGGTCACCATTGATGCCGCGAAAGCTCAGACTAAAGACGGTCGAACCCACCAGAATGAAGACCACAAAGCACGATAGGCGGGTCGTCGATTCCATGGCCTGACGCAGCAGCTTCCAGGATAAGCGGCCACGCGTAACGGCCATGATGATGGCCCCCACCGCCCCCATCGCCCCGCCCTCGGTGGGGGTAGCCACACCAATAAAGATGGTGCCCAACACCAGGAAGATCAGGAACAGCGGTGGCACCATCACGAAAATCACGCGCTCGGCGATTTTGGACAGCATGTTCAGCTTGAGCAACTTGTTGATCAGCGCGATCACCCAGGCCGTTACCCCCCACAACAGCATCAGCACGACGATGTGCTCGTCCATGGGGATATTGGGGTGAGTGGCAAAATAGTGCTGCGAGCCAAAGTAGGCCACGGCCGATGCCACAATGCTCAAGACGATCAGCGAGGTCAAACCACGGCTGCCATTAGGCTCCACATACACACGGGCCTCAGGCGGCAAGGCAGGAGCCGACTTGGGCTTGATGTAGGACATCACCACAATGTACAGAACATAGGTCGCCACCAACAGCAGACCGGGCAGCATGGCACCTCGGTACATATCACCGATGGAGCGCCCCAGTTGGTCAGCCAGAATAATCAGTACGATGGAAGGCGGGATGATTTGCGACAGCGTGCCCGAGGCTGCAATCACCCCTGTGGCTAACTTGCGGTCATAGCCATAGCGCAACATGATGGGCAAAGAGATCAAGCCCATGGAGATCACGGAGGCCGACACCACACCCGTCGTAGCAGCCAACATGGCACCGACCAGCACCACGGCAATGGCCAGACCACCACGCAAAGGACCAAATAGCTGACCAATGGTATCGAGCAGATCCTCCGCCATCCCTGAGCGCTCTAAGATCAGCCCCATTAAGGTAAAGAAGGGAACCGCCAGCAAGGTATCGTTCTCGACAATACCAAATACCCGTTGAGGCAAGGCCTGGAATAAGGCCGGCTGCATCATGTCCAGTTCAATGGCGACCAGACCATATAAAATCCCGATTGCCGACAAGGTGAAGGTAACGGGAAAACCCAATAGCAAAAACACGATCAGGTTAAAGAACATGATCGGAGCCAGATTATCAACCAGAAATTCCATTGTTACTGGCCCTTAGAAACAGAGGTTGTTGCTTCGTTTGCCTGGGCAATCTGACGAATTTCCTGGGCAAGTTCTTCTTCTGCGCTCAGCCCACCATTCCTTAATAAGGGGTTGGGACAGACACCGCGCAAAAAGCCTATGCATTTGATCAGGTGGGACACACCGGCCAAAGCCAATAAGGCAAAACCAATGGGGATCAGTAACTTGACAGGCCAACGCACCAGCCCACCCGTATTGGAGGACTGCTCGTTCAGCACATAGGACTGCTCAAAAAACGGAATAGAGAGCCAAAAAATCAGCAAGGTTGCGGGCAGAAGGAAAAAGATCACGCCAATAATATCGATCCAGACCTGAACACGCGGCGGAAAACGTTCCGCTAACGCATCCACCCGTACATGTTCATTCACAAAGAAGGTATAACCGGCCGCCAGCAAGAAAATGGCACCGAACAAATACCACTGCAATTCCAGCCACTGATTGGAGCTGATGCCATACACCTTGCGAACGATGGCGTTAATAGCACTGACCAACACCACGATCAGGGTTAGCCAGGTCACGGACTTACCAACGACCGTATTCAGACGGTCGATCAAACTAGACAATCGTAAGAAAAATTTCATGGCCTTGCTCAGGATATGGTCGCCTTCTGGATTCGCTTGTGGCTCATGCTCGAAGGTGGTCGGCCTTATACAGATAAGAATGTAAGAAACAAAATGGCTTCACATTTTATACGATTCAAGCATGTGAAGCCGGTTCGAATACCGGGGATAAACCCTTTAGACACGGGCTAAATCATGATTTTTCTGAGACCGTTTCAGCAAATCGCAAGCCACTTAATTCATAGAGCAAATCGTAGGGATTGCGGGTAGGAATATCAAACTGCTGGGGATAATCTACCCCGGCCAGATACAGACCACTGGCATCGAACGTCGGAGCCGATAAGCGGCGATCGCGCTGCGCCAATAAATGCAAAACCCAATCTGGCGGCTGTCGGCCTTGGCCGATATAAATCAGCATACCCATCAGGTTGCGAATCATGTGATGCAAAAAAGCATTGGCGCTGAAACGGAACAGGAAAAAATCGCCCTGCTGCTCGATATGAATGTGCGACATGGTACGCACCGGGCTGGCCGCCTGACATTGCGAGGAACGAAATGCACTGAAGTCGTGCTCGCCCACCAGATGCCGGGCGGCCTCTTGCATCAGGGCCAGGTCCAAAGGACGAAAAACCCAGGCCACTCGGCCATGCAATAAGGGGGAACGCACCCGGTGCTGACGCAGCAGATACACGTAGTGACGACCTTGGGCCGAGAAGCGTGCATGAAAATCATCCGGCACTTCGCGTGCCCATTGCACGGCAATGGAATTCGGCAGCAAGGCGTTCAAGCCACGCACCCACGACTCCAGGCTGCGCTCGGCAGCCGTGTCCAGATGAACTACTTGATTGAGGGCATGAACGCCGGTGTCGGTGCGACCGGCGCAGATCGTAGAGACAGGCTGGGCCGTAAAACGGCGCAGTGCCTGCTCCAGAACATCTTGAACGGTGTTGCCACCGGCCTGACTTTGCCAACCCAGCCAGGGCGTCCCTTCATAGCAGACACCCAATGCAATACGTCTCATGGTGGGTTTGCCTTACTGACGAACGGGAGGCTCGTCCGAAGGCGGCTGATCCAGGTCCAGATTGATTTTTTCCAGTTTTTCCCGAACCATCGCTTCGCTAACGGGTGCGGGCGAGTCATCGCCATGGCGATTTTCGGTATTGGCACGGCGCAACACCCAGGTCACCAGGACCACAATTAACGCCAGTACTACGGCCATCACGGCCAACATATGTTCTTGAATCCAGGACACGGTCTTTTTTGCCTTGTTAACTGCACCGGCCATCTTGCCCTGCTCGGACTCAGATGGTGCGGAAATCGCTCCTGCCACGGCGGCAGAAGAAGCGGCGCCCGAAGCGCCAGAATGCGTGTTGCCCGTAGCAGCATCGCTACCGGCATCCCCCAGACCCAGCTCTTGCGCCGAATCCAGGATTAAATCTTTAGCGGCCTCGCCTTGAGACTGCAAGGCACGGCCCAGGGTGGAGACATTCTCTTCCAATTGCGAGACACGGTCGCCCGTCTCGCGCAGTTGATGCTGCAATTGCTGCTTGGCGTCACGGGCTTGCGTCCCTGCCGACAAGAGCAAACGATCCTGGCCTTGCGCCTGAGCTCCCGGCTCGCCTGAACCCGTTTGCGCCACACCCTGGGAGGCATCAGCCTGATCCTGGCCCTCCTGCGCCGCAGAGCGCAACGCTTGGGCCTGATCGACATAGAGGCGACGAGCTTGAGCATCGTCTATGGACAACATCGCCGCCACATCGGGAATCTGTAAGGTTTGGCCCGCCTTTAGGCGGTGCATATTCTGCTTGATGAACGCATTCGGATTCTGCTTATGAACCGCCATCATCCACTGATAGGCACTGACACCATCCACGGCATGGCGACGCGCCAAGGCATGCAAGGTATCGCCGGATTTCACGCGTACCGCGCTTTGTGCCTTCACATTGGATGGAGTGGTCGAACCGGAAACCTGCACAGACACCGGCGCCTGATGGCCTGCCTGTGCTTGAGTCACCGCTTTGACAGCCACCGGAGCCGGAGCCAGCACGCTGACCTGATGCAGGAACTGTCCGCTATCACTTTGAATCTGCAAGAGCACATCGGCCACAGAACCGGAGAACATCTGCTCGGAAGAGAGCCGAATGCGTCGTACTTGCCCTTGCTCGTCACGCTCGATCACGGTCTTCAGGGAATTCAGATCAACCGGAGGGGTCAAGCCAGCCTGCTGCCAGACCGACAAGGGAGCAGGTGCCACTTTCAAGGACAGGCTTTCTTCCGGACTGATCTGTCGAATACCCACATCCAGCTTGAAAACCTGATTGGGAGCTGACACCAAACGACTATGGCCAATCTCCAAAGCGCAAACCGGTGCGGCCGCCAGCATCCCGGCCACTAGCAGGGCCGAACCCAGCGTACGTACGGGATGAAGGCGGCCAACCATGATTAGAGCTCGCCCAAAGCAATACGCAACATGCGGCGCAGCGGTTCAGCTGCGCCCCACAGCAACTGGTCGCCAACCGTGAAGGCGCTCAGGTACTCGGGACCCATGTTCAGCTTGCGCAGACGCCCCACAGGGATATCCAGCGTGCCAGTCACGGCAACCGGAGTCAGCGAATCTACCGTGGCTTGACGCTCGTTAGGAATGACTTTGGCCCACTTGGAACCTTCAGCCAGGATATCGGTGATCTCGTCCAGCGGTACATCACGAGTCAGCTTGATGGTCAGAGCCTGGCTGTGGCAACGCATGGCACCGATACGCACGCACAGACCGTCGATAGGAATATGCTTGTCCTGCGCACCACGGCCCAGGATCTTGTTGGTTTCCACGCCACCTTTCCACTCTTCACGCGTCATGCCATTGCCCAGGTCAGAGTCGATCCAGGGGATCAGACTGCCGCCCAGCGGAACGCCGAAGTTTTTCTGCGGCAGATTGGGATCGCGCTGTGTCTGCAAGACACCACGGTCGATATCCAGAATGGCCGATGCAGGATCGTCCAGCAGGCTGGAGACGGACTGATTGATCAGACCGAACTGAGTCAGCAGTTCGCGCATGTGTTGTGCGCCACCGCCCGACGCCGCCTGATACGTCATGCTGGTCATCCACTCAACCAGATTCTGGTTAAACAGACCGCCCAGACCCATCAGCATGCAGCTGACCGTACAGTTACCGCCGATGAATTGCTTGCCACCGTTGGCCAGCGCCGCATCAATCACAGGACGATTGATCGGGTCCAGCACAATCACAGAGTTTTCATCCATGCGCAGCGTGCTGGCCGCGTCAATCCACAAACCATTCCAGCCGGCGGCACGCAGCTTGGGGTAGATCTGGCTTGTGTAATCTCCACCCTGGGCGGTCACAATAATGGGCAGCTTTTTCAAAGCGTCAATATCGTGGGCGTCCTGCAAAGGGCCAGCGCCGTCAGCCCACGAGGGAGCTGCGCCGCCAGCATTGCTAGTCGAGAAAAACACCGGCTGAAAAAGGGAAAAATCGCCTTCGTCGCGCATGCGCTGCATGAGCACGGAGCCCACCATCCCACGCCAGCCGACCAAACCTACCGCTTGAGTCATAGTAGTACCACCTGGATATATAAAAAAATAAAACGATAGAAGATACTATCGCAAAGCCTTGAGCACTGCATCCCCCATAGCACTGGTGCTCAGCAATTGACAACCGTCTTCGTAGATGTCGCCAGTACGCAAACCTTGTTCGAGCACGCTGGCAACCGCTGCTTCGATACGTTTGGCCTGGTCTTCTGCATTGAGCGAGTAGCGCAGCAACATGGCAGCGGACAAAATAGTGGCCAAAGGATTGGCTTTGTCCTGACCGGCGATATCGGGTGCCGAGCCATGGCTAGGTTCGTACAAACCTTGCTGGGATGCGTTCAGAGATGCCGAGGGCAACATGCCGATGGAGCCTGTCAACATGGCCGCTTCATCCGATAGGATATCGCCAAACAGGTTGCCTGTGACAATCACGTCGAATTCTTTTGGTGCGCGCACCAATTGCATGGCGGCATTGTCCACGTACATGTGGCTCAATTCCACGTCCGGATACTCACGGGCCACATCAATCATGATGTCGCGCCAGAACTGGGATGTTTCCAGCACATTGGACTTGTCCACGCTGCACAAACGCTTTTGACGTTTTTGTGCGGCCTGGAAACCCACGTGGGCAATACGGCGCACTTCGCTTTCGGCATAGTGCATGGTGTCAAAACCCTGACGCTCGCCAGCAAAGTTGCCCTCTTCCACGGTACGCACACCGCGCGGCTGACCGAAGTAGATATCGCCCGTCAGTTCACGCACGATCAGGATATCCAGACCGGACACGACTTCTGGTTTCAGGGTGGAGGCGTTAGCCAGTTGCGGGTACAGAATGGCGGGACGCAGATTGGCGAACAGGCCCATGGCACGACGCAGGCCCAAAATAGCTTGCTCGGGACGCAGGTGGCGCTCCAGCGAATCGTATTTCCAATCACCCACAGCCCCGAACAACACGGCGTCGGAGCGTTGGGCCAGGCTCAGTGTTTCAGGTGGCAGAGGATGGCCGTGCAGGTCGTAAGCGGCGCCGCCCACCGGAGCCACGGTCATTTCCAGATCCATGCCCAGAGCGCCCAGTACGCGCTGAGCTTGTTCGGTAATCTCGGGACCGATGCCGTCACCGGGCAATACTGCGATTTTATGAGTCATGATGAGTAGGACGTAAAAATTAGAGAGTAAGAGTGAAGAGCGCCGGCCCGACGACCGAAGCATCTTGGCCGCCATAGGCAGGCCGCAACAGCGAGGCTTCTACAAGGCCGGCACCCATGTTCAAGGTTGGCCGACCAACCAAGGGTGGCGGGCCAGACGCTCGGCCTCGTACTGACGGATCATGTCCGCTTTCTGCAAGGTCAGACCAATTTCATCCAAGCCATTCAAGAGGCTGTGCTTGCGCGAGGCATCAATGGTGAATGGCAACTCCCGGCCTTCAGGTGTGATGACGCGCTGCTCGGCCAGATCAATACGCAGCTTGTAGCCGGGAAAAGCTTTGACTTCATCGAACAGTCGGGCAACATCCAGCTCGTTCAGGACAATAGGCAGCAAGCCGTTCTTGAAGCTGTTGTTAAAGAAAATATCGGCGAAAGACGGCGCAATGATGGCGCGAAAACCATATTGCATCAGCGCCCAGGGCGCGTGCTCGCGGCTGGAGCCACAGCCAAAGTTCTTACGCGCCAACAGCACAGAAGCGCCCTGGTAGCGGTCCTGGTTCAGCACAAAATCCGGGTTCAGCGGACGGCGGGAATTATCCATGCCGGGTTCACCGTGGTCCAGATAGCGCAGTTCGTCAAACAAGTTGGGGCCAAAGCCGGTGCGTTTGATGGATTTGAGGAACTGCTTGGGGATGATCAAGTCCGTATCCACATTCTCCCGATCCAAGGGTGCGACCAGACCTTCATGAGTAGTAAATGCTTGCATGGTGTGGATTTCCTCAGTTGAACGAACGCACGTCGACAAAATGGCCAGCAATAGCGGCGGCAGCCGCCATGGCTGGGCTGACCAGGTGGGTACGACCACCCTGCCCCTGACGTCCTTCAAAGTTACGGTTGGAGGTCGAAGCGCAACGCTCGCCAGGTTCCAGACGGTCGGCGTTCATGGCCAGACACATGGAGCAGCCGGGCTCACGCCATTCAAAACCAGCATTCAGGAAAATCTTGTCCAGACCTTCTTGCTCGGCCTGACGTTTCACCAGACCGGAGCCAGGAACAATCATGGCTTGCTTGACGTTGGACGCCACTTTGCGACCCTTGGCCACGCTGGCGGCCGCACGCAAGTCTTCAATTCGGGCATTGGTACAGGAGCCAATGAATACGCGATCAATGCGAATATCGGTCAAAGGCATATTGGGCGTCAGGCCCATGTATTCCAGGGCGCGTTCCATGCCGTTGCGGGCAACGTCGTCCTTTTCCTTGTCTGGATCCGGTACGCGGCTGTCGATAGGCAACACCATTTCCGGTGACGTGCCCCATGTCAACTGAGGGGTGATCTGACTGGCGTCGATACGGATCACGCGGTCAAATTCGGCGCCTTCATCGGTATGCAAGGTGTTCCAGTAGGCCACGGCTTGATCCCACAACACGCCTTTGGGCGAGTAAGGACGGCCACGCAGGTACTGAATGGTCTGTTCGTCCACCGCCACCATGCCCGAACGCGCACCGGCTTCAATCGCCATATTGCACACGGTCATGCGGCCCTCCATGGACAAGGCGCGAATCGCCGAGCCGCCGAACTCAATGGCATAGCCTGTACCACCGGCCGTCCCGATCTGACCGATCACATACAAGATCAGGTCTTTGGCGGTACAGCCAAAAGGCAGCGTGCCGTCCACCTGGATCAGCATGCTTTTGCTTTTCTTCATCAGCAGAGTCTGGGTGGCCAGCGTGTGCTCCACTTCCGATGTGCCGATACCAAAAGCCAAAGCGCCCACGGCTCCGTGCGTGCTGGTGTGGGAGTCACCACAAACCACCGTCATGCCGGGCAAGGTGGCGCCCTGCTCGGGGCCAACAATGTGCACAATGCCCTGACGCACGTCGTTCATGCGGAACTCGGTAATACCGAACTCTTCACAGTTGGCGTCCAGGGTATCAACCTGCAGGCGCGAGATCGGATCTGTAATGCCGTTCTGGCGGGAAGTGGTGGGAACGTTGTGGTCCGCCACAGCCAGGTTGGCACTGATGCGCCACGGCTTGCGGCCAGCCAGTGTCAGACCTTCAAAGGCTTGGGGGCTGGTCACTTCATGCAGCAAGTGGCGATCAATGTAGATCAAACAGGTGCCATCCGCGTCCTGATGCACGACGTGTTCGTCGAACAACTTATCGTATAAAGTTTTTGCCATTGCGCTCTCGCGATTCAGTTAAGACGACAACCCGCACAGAGCAGGCTGCATATAAATTTTTTCTTATTATGACAGGCGCAGTAACTGGGACAAGGACATTCACTATCCTAGTATTAGAACTACCAGGATAGCCAAATAAAGAAAAAGCCTAGCAGTCTCAACATGATTGAAGGCCCTACTGGCGCGACAGCGCACGGCCGGCATCCGGTCACCGGGGCACAACTGATATTTACTGATTTCCAGTCATCAATGACTAGGGCATTACTCATGCATAATCGGTCAGTAAAGCACGTGGCCTAGAGGAATAAGCAGGCTGCTAAAAACCGGAAGAATCAAGCATCGCTAACGAACGGTAGCTTGCTCCCCCCTTGTCTTACTTTCGATTGGATACGCCATGAGTACACTTCGCCTTCCCTACGACACCCTGTCTCCCAAAGCCTATCAAGGTCTGCTGCAAACGAAGCTGGCATTGGACAAAAGCAGCCTAGGTAAAGAGCTGATTGAGCTGGTGAACCTGCGAATTTCACAAATCAATGGCTGCTCCTTCTGCCTGGAGATGCACGCCTCATCCCTACGCAGCTCGGGCGTGGCCAATGCCAAGATAGACAGCCTGGCAGGCTGGCGCGTTAGCACGCACTTTAACGAACGCGAACGTGCGGCCCTGGAATGGACGGAATCGGTGGTGGATATCGCCCACACCCATGCCGCGGACGAGCACTTCGAGCCATTAAAAGCCCATTTCAGTGAGGCAGAGATCTCAGACCTGACTTTTGCGATTGCCTTGATGAGCGCCTTCAATCGTCTGGCCATCAGCATGCGCAGGTAAACGCGAGGAATGATTCTGCAACGGCAAGAAGCAAGATACCTACGCCACAACCCGCTTCAGTCCATCGGTGCCCGATAAATATCGCTGCACTACATCGAACTTGAACCGCTCGTCGTACTTCGCCATGTCATAACCCCCGAAAGTTGGAGTAATGTCCAAGCTTCGGGGGTCAATTCAGGGGCGGCTCCCCAGTCTGCAGGAATGCGTTTACTTCAAATCGGCCTTCAGGGTTTCCAGGGCCGCTACAGCGCACGCTTCGTCCAGGTGGCCGCCAGGCGCACCGCCCACGCCGACGGCGCCTATCGTGTCATTGCCGACCTTGACCGGCACGCCGCCGCCCAGCAGCAAAAAACCCTGGATATCACCCAGATTGGCGGCGCCAGCATTTTTCTGCGAACCCTCCAGCATGGCACTGGTCAAGCTACGGGCCGAAGCGGACGTATAGGCCTTGTCGATACTGGCATTGACCGTATGCGGACCGGCCTGGTCAGCGCGTTGGAACGCACGCAGCACGCCGGCACGGTCAACCACAGCCGCCGCCACGTTATAGCCTTTGGCCGAACATTGCTTGACGGTTTCGGCAGCCAGACGATTAGCCAGATCCAGGGAGATGTTTTTTTCGGTCAGCACACCCTGGGCCTGGGCGGCACCAGCGGCGAACAACAAAGCCATCAAAAGGGAAGAGCGCAACATAGCAGTAATCTCCATTTATCAGTTCCGACAACATTGTCGGCATGGAAAAACTATACTTGCGCCGCCCGCACGGGACTATTCGGACGCTTACCCTCGCCTCTACGTAGTTTTACGGAGAGGCACTCACCAAACTGGCGTAATACCGAATCAGGTGGGCCAGGTTATCGACCTGCAGTTTGGCAAACAGGTTGGCGCGATGCGTTTCAACCGTACGGGGCGACAGCGACAGCGCCCGACCTATCTCCTTATTGGTCAGGCCCTCGACAATCAGCGCCAGCACCTCGCGTTCGCGTTCGGACAAGCTGGTGTAGCGCTCACGCGCCCATTGATCGGCCGCAAAGCGCTCACGGCGGCGCACGTGCTGGCGCACAGCTTGCTGTACCGCGTCCAGCAGAACATCGTCACCGACCGGTTTTTCCAGGAACTCGACGGCGCCCACCTTGAAGGCGCGCCGGCACATGTCTACCGTGCCGTGCCCGGTCAACAGAATGATGGGCTGGTCCACGCCTTGCTCGACCAAAGTATCGAGCAAGGTCAGTCCGCTGATGCCAGGCATGCGCACATCAAGAATCAAGGCCCCGATAGACTGCCGATCGAAAGACTCCAGAAACTGCTGCGGATCCGCCCAGGTCTGCACCCGCAGCCCTACCGTGCCGATCAGCAAGGCCAGACTTTGACGCACGGCGGCGTCATCGTCCAACAGATGGATCAAGGGCGATAAGCTGGGGCCATTTTCGGTCGGGTTCATGATGATTCTTCGTCCACTCGTTGCAGTTCCAGCGCAAACACGGCCCCTCCCATGGGATCGTTGAACGCTGTCAAGCCACCGCCCATGGCCTGAGCCAGGGACTCACTCAGGCTCAAGCCCAGGCCCAGGCCGTCGGAGCGCGTCGTAAAGAAGGGCTCGAACACGCGATCCAGATGCTGCGGGTCGATTCCCGGGCCGTTGTCACGCACGGTCAAGACCACGCGCCCTTGTCGCGGCAGCACCTCGATCCAGATACGCGGATGACTGATCTGGGCGGCGCCCAAGGCGGATACGGCATTATTGAGCAGATTATGAATTATCTGTCCCAGCGCCACGGGCTCGCCGACCACATCGACATCATGTGGAGGAAGACGTTTCTCCAGGGTAATGCCATGCCGTTCCAACTCCGGCATCAGCAAGTGCACAGACTCCTCCAGCACCTGGGTCAAGGACAACGGGTAGCACTGATCAGCCAGCCCGCTTTCACGCAGGCTGTGCCGCAGACGCGTCAGCACGCTGGCCGCCCGCCTGATCTGCTCCACCGAGTGTGCCATGGCCTCACGCGCAGGCTCCAGGTCGGGGGGGTCTTCCTGCAACAGGCGCAGACTGGCTTGGGTATTAGCCAATACGGAGGTCAAAGGCTGGTTCAATTCATGCGCCAGACCCGCAGCCATTTCGCCGAGCGAATTCAAGCGGCCCACCTGCCCGATACGCAGCAGCTCCTGCGCACGCAAGGTCTGCTCACGTTGCTTGCGCACATAGATGATCAGCGCCACCAGCAAGGCGCTGGCCAGCGCGAACAGCGCCACTTGCCCCCAAGGCAGGTCGGCATAGCTCACGACGCGACGCGTGTGCAATTGAAAACGCTGGCTGGGGGAGGCCAAGGTCTTGCCAGACTGAAACACCACAGGCCCGGCATGGTCCAACCCCGGACTGATCACCCATTGTTGATCCTGCCACTCCAGCACCACGCGCACCGGGCTGCCATTACGCCGGAAAGGCCATTCGTCCCAGGCGATGGCGGCATTCAAGTCCAGCAGCACGGCAAAGCTGGCCGGGTGCGCCGCCGCCAGCAGGACATACCGCCCCTGTGCCAGTCGCACGTCCGTCAATACGGCGCGCTCGGTCTTCAAGGACTGCAACTGCGCCTGCTGCCACTGAGGATTGGCCCACGCGATATCGCTCTCTTCGCGATAGATCGCCATGACCTGGGGAAACATGGCTTCCAGCGCTCCCAGACGTTCAATGCGCTGCACAGGCGGCTGCAACAGAGCCAGCATCTGCAAAATGGCGTCATGCTGGGCAAGACGCTGACCCAGCAGCCGGTAGGCAATATTGCTTTGCACCGTGAACGCCTCCTGTTGCCGCGACAGTTCAACGCGCGTCAACACGGTGGCACCGGCCAAGGACAGGCCGAGCCAGATCAAAAAACCATACAGAAAGGTACGATGGCGCGATCTCATGGGTGCATTTTGAGGATGGGAAGCAATTAGGTAAATAGGCCAACTGGTTGATAAAACCAGGGTTTCCTATATTAAACAATGCCCCTGTCCCGCACCGTTGCGAGCGGTGAGCTCTGGATCCGCAAGGCCGGCGGCAGCTTCTGCGAACGCACGTGTCAAGGACCGTCGGCCAAGGACAGGCCTGCACTGCAAAAACCTAAGGTCAGCCCAATTTTTGCAAGATAATCGATACGGAATAAAGTAAGCCTGCTTAAATCTATCCGGAGTCTATATGGGGACATCTGTTCCCGCTCCATGATGAGAGCGACGCTTGGCAATCCTCAGAAAAGCCTCATCAAGGGCATTCTTTATTTCAAATTCGACTTCAAAAAATCAGCCTTTCACGGCTTAGCCGCCTGCTGATACAAAGGCATGACCCGCTCCGAGATTGCCTGTAAATCTGCAATCCGGGTTGAAGAAGCCGGATGGGTAGACAAAAATTCCGGCTGACTTCTACCCTGCTCCAAGGCTCCCATCTTCTGCCACAAAGTCACTGCCGCACGCGGGTCGTAGCCTGCTCGCGCAGCCAGCTCAACACCAATCAAATCCGCTTCGGACTCATGGGTGCGGCTATTGGGCAACTCAAACATCACTTCGCTAAGCGTACCGCCCAGATCATTCACCGCTTGCACGCCGGTCAGGGCGGACAGGACAGTCAAGCCAAAGGAGGTCGCCATTTTCTGGGAAACCTGCTCACGCGAATGCTCGCGCAAGGCGTGGGCCATTTCATGGCCAATGACGGCTGCCAGTTCCGCGTCCGTGGGTTGAATCCGTTTGATCAAACCACTGAAAACCGCCATCTTGCCACCCGGCATGCACCAGGCATTAACCTCGTCCTCATTGATGACGTGAACTTCCCAGTTCCAGGAGCGGGCGTCCGCCCGGAAAACACCGACTTGGCCAATCAGACGTTGGGCAATGGTTTTGACCCGACGAGTCTGGGACGCGTTCGTATCCAACGCCTTTTTCTGCCGCGCCTGAGACAGCACCTGAGCATAATTCTGGGCGGCCACCTGATTCAGCTCGGCTTCGGACACCAGATTGGAAATGAACTGTTTACGCTCGACCCCCACCGCCCCGCTTTGCGTGGTCTGCACCGAGGCGCAGCCCGTCATGGCCAGTATCAAACCGGCTGCCAAAAAGCGTTTTCCTGTCGCCATACCTTTCATGCTCAGCTCCAAAAAACAAATCCGACAAGAAGATGAAGTGCTAGGCCCCTGAGCAAACCCTCAGACTCAGACACCGCACTGCGAGCGATGACGCAGGCAATGATCCATCAGCACAATCGCCAACAGGGCTTCGGCAATCGGTGTAGCACGAATGCCCACACAAGGATCGTGGCGACCCAGTGTCTGCACCTCGACCGCTTCGCCCGCACGGTTCACAGAAGGACGCAGGGTGCGAATGCTGGCGGTCGGCTTGATCGCCAGGGAAACCGTCACGGCTTGCCCGGACGAAATACCGCCCAGCACACCACCGGCCTGATTGGTCTTGAAACCGTCCGGATACAGCGCGTCACCGTGCTCCGAGCCTTTTTGCGTGATGCAATCAAAGCCAGCGCCAATGGACACACCTTTGACGGCATTCAACCCCATCATGGCGTGGGCGATATCGGCATCCAGACGGTCGTAAATAGGCTCGCCCCAACCGGCAGGTACGCCTTCGGCCACCACTTCAATACGGGCGCCAATGGATTCACCTTCTTTGCGCAGCTCATCCATATAGGCTTCCAGCTGCGGCACCACGTCCAGATCCGGCGCGTAAAAAGGGTTTTGCTCGACCACATCCCAGCTTTTAAAAGGAATCGCGATAGGACCCAGTTGGCTCATATAGCCGCGAATCTTTACGCCAACGTGCTCGGCTAGCCATTTCTTGGCAATCGCACCGGCTGCGACGGTAGGTGCAGTCAGACGGGCCGAGGAACGACCACCGCCGCGCGGGTCACGGTTCTCGAACTTCTTCCAGTAGGTGTAATCGGCGTGTCCGGGGCGAAAGGTGTCCAGCAAATTGCCGTAATCCTTACTGCGTGCATCGGAATTACGAATCAGCAGGCTAATGGGCGTGCCCGTTGTACGGCCTTCGTAAATGCCGGACAGGATTTCCACCTGATCAGGCTCGCGGCGCTGAGTCACGTGGCGCGAGGTGCCAGGACGGCGGCGATCCAGTTCAAACTGAATATCCTGTTCAGACAGCTCCAGGCCCGGAGGGCAGCCATCAATCACTGCGCCAATCGCTGGACCATGAGATTCGCCGTAATTCGTGACGCGGAAACTTTTACCTAGAGTATTGCCGGACATAGAGAGAGTGAACGCAAATAAAGGGGGGGAAATAAAAGACAGGCACGATTATGGCATTGTTCCCGAATCCGGACATGTTCTGCATCGCACCGGGTTATTTTAGGAAGAGCAGCTGACTGCCAGCTCCGCACTGCCCTCAGGTGGCGGCATGGCATAAGCCTCAAAGCCGGCCCGCTCGGTGTAGGGATCGCGCAGCAACATCAGCAAGGTATCGATTTCGCTGGCATCGTCCTTGGCAGCGGCCTGAATGGCCTGCTCGGCCAAGTGGTTACGCAGCACATACAAGGGATTGACGCGATTCATAGCCTCGCGCTGCTCTGGCGTGTCAGAGCCGTCCAGTGTCAGACGTTGGCTATAGGCTTGCCACCAAGCCTGAGCCTGATCTTCAGAACCTTCAAACAGGCTCAGGAAAGCCTCGGGCGCCTTGCTGGCCTGTGCCAGAGCACGGAAGGACAAGGTGAAATCCGCCCCGCTGTTATGCAGTAAGCGCCACCAATCATCGACCAGTTGGGCATCATCAGCCTGCCAGGTACGCAGGCCGAACTTGGCCTGCAAGTTGGCGTGATAGCGATTCAGAAAACTGGCTTCAAAGGTTTGCAGATGCGCTTTGACCGTTTCAACATCTGGCTCCAGCACCATCAAGGCGCTGGCCAGGCGGTACAAGTTCCAATGCACAACCGCAGGCTGCGCGTTCCAGGCATAACGGCCTTGGTTGTCGCTATGATTGCAGACGTGATTCACGCGGAATTGATCCATGAATCCGTACGGGCCGTAGTCAATGGTCAGGCCCAGAATGGACATATTGTCGGTATTCATGACGCCGTGACAAAAACCGACGGTTTGCCAGTCGGCCACCATCTGGGCGCTGCGGTGCGTGACTGCCTGCAAGAAACGGCAGACGCGCTCTTGCTCCGAATCGCCTTCGAGCAGCAGTTCCGGATAAAACTCTCGTAATACGTAGTCCAGCAACTCACGCACACGCGTGGCGTCACTAGCCCAATGCTCGAACGAGCCAAACCGTACAAAGCTGGGGGCAACACGGGTCACAATCGCGCCCGTTTCCACGGTCTCCCGGTACACAGGCGTATCCGAGGTCACCAGGGCCAAGGCCCGGCTGGTGGCAATACCCAAACCGGCCATGGCTTCACTGGCCAGATATTCGCGCACACTGGAACGCAGCACGGCACGGCCATCGCCCATACGGGAGTACGGGGTTTTACCGGCGCCCTTCAACTGCAATTCCTGCGGGCCCGTGGGCGTGTCGATTTGCCCCAGCAAATGTGCGCGGCCATCGCCCAATTGCCCAGCCCAGACACCGAACTGATGACCACTGTATACAGCCGACACCGTCAGGCCACCGGGCAAGGGAGCCTGGCCACTGACCACATCCAGGAACTCCTGCTCACCCAAACGGGAAACATCCAGGCCCAGTTGCGCCGCCAATTCTTTATTGACATGCAGCAAGCGGGCATTGGCCAAGGGTTGCGGCGGAACCGCCGTATGGAAAGCCGATGGCAGATCGGCAAAATGGTGACTGATGGCCAGGCCATCGAACAAGCTGGACATACAGACCCCCTTAGGCCGATTTGGCGGCTTTGGCAGCCTCGGCTTTTTCGGCCTTGCTACGCTGCTTGGCCGCTTTCTTGGCTGGCCAAAGATAGAAAATGGCGCAGAAATAATAAATCAGCGATAAGACAATTTCTGCCATCGCCCAGGGCAACACATCCGCCACCGGGTCAGACCAGGCACGCATGACCCCTTCTGCGAAATACAGCAGAATCATCATGGACGTCCATTGCAGGGTATACAAATTGCCCTTGAGCACGCTGCGCAGCGGCAGCACCAAAGGAATCACTTTCAGCACCAGCCAGGAGCCGCCGGGTTTCAAGGGCGCAAAATGAAGCTCCCAGGCCAGGCACAAAGCAATCAAGGCGACCAAAGCCAGGGCCGCCACTCGATGAAGTATGGGGTTTAAAGGTTCATGCATGCTGTTATTATCACCTGAACCCTGTCGAAAAGCAGCGTCCGCCGCATCAAACCGCTATGAAAAACGACGAGAACTTTCCTATGTCCTCTGAGCAAGCTGAACAAACAGACTTGAATCCAGAAAACATCGACCCTGCTTTGCGGCAGGAGCCCGCGCCCGCCCCCACTGCCAAGCACCATTTTTTAAGTGTGGCGCGCTTTGCCATCAAACGGGTGGCCGAAAAAGATCTGATGAAGGTGGCCTCCAGCCTGACCTACACCACCATTTTGGCCATTGTGCCCATGTTGACGGTGGTGCTGGCCCTGTTCACCGCTTTCCCCCTGTTTCAGGAATTTGAAAGTGCTCTGGAAGGGTTCTTGACCCGCAATCTGATGCCCGAGGTGGTATCAGAGAACATCATGCTGTATCTGAACCAATTTGCTGCCAAAGCCTCCGGCCTGACCGCAGTGGGTAGCTTGTTCCTGATTGTCACGTCCATCATGCTGATCATGACCATTGACGAGACCTTCAACAATATTTTCCAAGTTCATACGCAGCGCCCCCTGGGCCAGCGCCTGCTGGTGTACTGGGCCATTATCTCGCTAGGTCCGATTCTGACCGGTGCCAGCCTATGGGCCACCACCATTCTGGCGCGGGAGTCCATGGGCTATATCGGCAACCTGTCTGGCATTGTCTCCTTTGCTCTGGCCTATGTGCCTTTCCTGTTTACGACCCTGGGTCTGACGGCGCTATTCATGTATGTGCCCAACCGCCGCGTGTGGTGGCGTGATGCCCTGATCGGCGGGGTGGTCACTGCCGCCTTGCTGGAGTTGATGAAAGCCGGCTTTGCCTTTTACCTGACTCGCTTTCCCACCTACACGATTATTTACGGTGCCTTTGCCATCCTGCCGATCTTCCTGCTGTGGATTTATATCTCCTGGCTGATCGTCTTGCTAGGCGCTTCCATGGTGGCAATTTTGCCCGATTGGCGTGGACGTAACTGGGTCAAGACCAATGTGCCCGGCATCGCTTTTACCGATGCCGTCAACCTGCTTTATCAGTTGTGGCTGACCCGCCAGAACCAGCAAGGGCTTAGCGTACGTGAACTCAGCCACAAGCTGGAACGCGACCCGGACGAGCTGTACGTCATATTGTGCAAGCTCAAATCCATGGGGCTGATTGCTGACACCCAGCAAGACAGTGACGAGCAATGGGTGCTCAGTTGTGATTTGCGTCAAGTCAGCCTGAAACAACTGACCAACGCATTTTTGCTGGACCGCGCCCATACTCACGAGGGTCCGCTAGAATATGTATTCAATTATCTTTCTCAGTTTTTCGATCAGCGACTATCCAATCTGGAAGAACTGTTTGAGTCGCCGCAAGGCATTCTGACAGGACAACCAGCCATACTAAACGCCGATCCCGGTCAGGAGACCCAGTATGCTAAAAGTCAGTGAAATCCTGCGTGTCAAGGGAGACACGCTTTATACAGGCACCCCCGAAATGACCGTCGAAAAAGCGGTACAGAGCATGAGCGAGCTGGATATTGGTTCGCTGGTGATCATGGAACATGGTCAGTTGGTGGGTATGTTGACCTTTCGCGAGATCATTCGCCACTGGCACGCCCAGGGTAATAAAGCCCAGGGGTTTACCGTGCGCAGCATCATGGATGACGCCCCCGTCAGTGTGACCCCCAACACCAGCGCCGACGAAGTGCAGCGTCTGATGCTGAACAACCATGCACGCTACATGCCCGTAATGGATGGCCCGGTGCTGATGGGGGTTATTTCCTTCTTTGATATGGCGCGCGCCATTGTTCACGCCCAACAGTTCGAGAACAATATGCTCAAAGCCTATATACGCGACTGGCCTACCGATTCCGAGCAGGCCAGCGCGCCCTGATCCACCGAGTCCAGCCGCCTTTACTGTCGGCGCTGCAATTGCTCCCAGGCCTGCGCAAGCAGGCCTGGGTCGTTTTTGGCCAGCCAGGTGTGATCCGACAAGGTACGACGCCACTGGCGTGCGCCCTTCTTGCCGTGCGGCCAGCCCAGCATGCTCTTGATCACAATGCGCAACGGAACACCGGCCTGAACATGATGCCGCGCATACGCAATCATCTGTTCGACGACCGAATCTTCATCCAGCAGTACATCCTCGGGCCACAGGCGACGATGAATCTCACTTAATATCGCAGGCGTATGCCAGGCGGCCCGGCCCAGCATCACACCATCGAACTGTTCTTCCAACGCGACCGCCTGATCAGGCTCCTGAATGCCGCCATTCAAGATGAACCGTGCATCAGAAAAGTCCTTTTTCAGTTGCATGGCCATGTCATAACGCAAAGGTGGAATCTCCCGGTTGTCCTTGGGCGACAAGCCTTTCAAAACCGCATTGCGGGCATGCACCGTAAAGACACGACAACCGGCCTCGAACAGCGTCCCCACAAAATCTCGCACAAAATCATAGGACTCGTTGTAATCCAGCCCCAGCCTGTGCTTGACGGTAACAGGTACAGACACCGCGTCCTGCATGGCTTTCACACAGTCAGCCACCAATTGCGGCTCGTTCATCAAACAGGCACCAAAAGCGCCTTTTTGTACTCGCTCCGAGGGACAGCCGCAGTTCAGATTAATTTCGTCATAGCCCCACTTTTCACCGGCCAGGGCACTGGTGACCAAGGCGTCCCGATCGCTGCCACCCAGTTGCAAGGCCACCGGATGCTCGGCCTGATCAAAATCCAGATGGCGCGCCTGATCGCCGTGCGTCAACGCGCCGGTGGTGATCATTTCCGTAAACAGCAAGGTGCGCGGCGCCAGCAGTCGATGAAAAAAGCGGCTGTGGCGGTCAGTCACGTCAATCATGGGCGCCACACTCAAACGCCACATCTGGCTATCCGGCATCACAAAATTAGTCATAAACAGGGAGCAAAGAGCCTGATAACAGGCTTGGTAAAAAGGGAAAACACCCATTTTAATGGTTTCAGCCGACCACAGGATGAAGATAAAGCGCGGTAAATCGTCGCAAGGCCCCAAAAAACCGGCGCACTAGTCTAAAATCGGCCGTTTGACCTACTCGCGCGCCTAATAGTGCGCCAACAACCGGACCCTTACTGAAAGCATGGCTGTTTTTACTTCCGTCAGCGAACTTGATGCCCGTGAACTACTGGAACACTACACACTTGGTGAATTTGTGTCCTTACGAGGCATTACCGCCGGCATTGAAAACACCAATTACTTTCTGAGCACAACCCAGGGCGAGTACGTTCTGACTTTATTTGAAGTCCTGACGCTGGAACAGTTGCCTTTTTACATCGAGCTGATGCACCATCTGGCGGCCAAGGGCGTTCCGGTGCCAGAACCGATGACACGCCGCGATGGTAAACGCATCTGTGTCATGCACGGCAAACCGTGCTCGATTGTGACACGCTTGCGTGGCGGCTACGAGCCCGAGCCTACGGTGGAACACTGCCGGCAGATCGCCCGCACCCAGGCCCAGGCCCACTTGGCCGCTCAGGACTTCCCCCTGGAACAGCCCAATCTGCGTGGCTTGAGCTGGTGGAAAAGCACCGTACCCCAAGTCCTTCCCTTCCTGGATGCCAGCCAGTCCGAACTGATACAGACCGTTCTACAAGAACAAAGCAACTTTGCCGATAGCGATACCTATCGCTCCTTGCCGCAAGGCCCGGCCCACTGCGACCTGTTCCGCGACAACGTGCTGTTTGCAGGCACCTCGGACGCGCCCCAGATGGGCGGCATCATCGACTTTTACTTTGCCGGTTGCGACACCTGGCTGTTTGACGTGGCTGTGGCTGTTAACGACTGGTGTATTGACCGTCTGAGCGGTGCCTTGAACCAGGAAAAAGCCCAGGCCTGGCTGGAGTCCTACGCCCAGGTACGCCCCTTTACTGAAGCAGAGCACATCGCCTGGCCGATATTGATTCAAGCTGCCGCGCTGCGCTTCTGGATCTCGCGCCTGTACGACTTTTATCTACCTCGCCCCGCTCAAACCCTCAAGCCGCACGACCCACGGCACTTTGAGCGTGTGTTGCGTCAGCGTCGCGACCATGCTGTACCGGCGCTCCCTCGATAAATACGGATACTGATATGCAAGCAGCCAAGCTCCCCTTTCTTTACGGGTGGTACTGGATTCAGGAAGGAATGCGCTTGTTCAAGCTGCAACCAGCCGCTCTGTTTTTCTGGAGCTTGATCACCTCTATCCTGATCAACCTAAGCAATATCTTTCCCATCGTAGGCCAAATGGTGCTGATCGTGCTGGTCCCGACCATGACCTTCATTATTCAGAATGCCTGTCGCCGCATTCATCAGGGGGAGGTCATCCGCCTAGGCATGTGGACCGAGCCCTTGAAACCCGCTCCTGTACGCAACCGCCTGATCAAGCTGGGCCTCATTTATCTGCTGGCCTGCCTGGTCGTGGGCTTTGTGGCGACCTTCCCCTTTGTGAATGAGCTATCGCAATTGATGGACAATAGCGATGCCACTCCACAGGAAGTCATGGCGGCCTTTCGCAAGCCTATTATTTTGTTCTTCGTGCTGTACCTGGGCCTGTCCGCCCTGTTCTGGCACGCTCCGGCTCTGGTAGGCTGGCATGCCATCCCGGTCAAGCAAGCCTTGTTCTTTTCCATGGTGGCTTGCTGGCGCAACAAAGCCGCCTTCCTGCTGTACGGCCTGTGCTGGGCGGCGGCCTTCTTCGCCATCCAAACCCTGGGCGGGCTGTTGCTGGGGGCCGGTTTGAGCCCAGGCACAGCCACCATGGTGCTGACACCTATCAACCTGACCATGGCCGCCATCCTGTACGCCAGCTTCTACCCGGCTTACCGCAGCGTATTTGGTGATCCGATGCGCGATACTGAGCAAGGCTAAGCCCAGTCCAACCATACCCCGCCCCCTGTTTGACGTATTTTCTGCAGGGCGGCGGCCCAAGTTGCAAACTGCTCCGGCCCTGACAGATAACCAAGCGGCGCTTCCAGGACCGATCTGGCCTTCCTATGCCACCGTACTGCTCCTGGCGATACTGCCGGACAAAACCTCAAAGGCTGATCACTTTCATCCAGAAAGCAGATATCCAGAGCCTGACGCATTCCCCATAAATGAACCGCTCTGCACGGTCGCAGCCACACGGCGGTTGCGAAACCCTTGTTCTGTGGCAGTGCCTTCCAGCCGCGCCAACGGGCCCAGAACGTACTGGCATCAAATAAATACAGGGCTTGTCGCTGCGTCTGTTGCAGCGGCTGTTTGATCAATACTGATCTGGACATCCCCTAGCCTCCCCCTGCCAGCCACGGGCCGAGCAGGCTCATCGCAATCACCAAGAATGTGCAGGGGAAAATACACACGACCAAAGGGGCCAGCAAATAAACGGGCAGCTTGAGGGCTCTTTGCTCGGCTTCCAGGTGCAAATGACTACGCAGCTTTTCTGCTTGAGAGCGTAGCAACAAGGCCAAGGACAATCCCGTGTCCTGCGCCAGCTCCAAAGACAAGGCCAACTCTTCCAGCTCTGCCTGCCTGAAGCTCAAAGCGACATTGCGCATCGCTTGTGGCAAGCGTCGTCCTGCCCGAACCTCGCCCTGTACCTTGTTCAAACTGATCAGCAAACTGCCTTGCGGTAGGGCCTGCGTTGCACGCGCCCAGGCCTGCTGCAAGCCCAGCCCAGACTCGACAGCCAGCACCAGCAGATCCAGAAAGAAGGGCAAATCCCGGCGGCAACGGGAATGATGCTGACGCTGCAGTTTTCTTCCCCGTGAGATAGCTTGTAATACGCTCAGGAAAAAACCAATCACAGTCAGCCCTGCAAGCTCCATCAATGAAGCCCCCTGAGTCAACAAGAAAGCACTAACAAGGCTTGTGAGCAGTCCAGTCAAAGCCACACGTTTGCTTAAAAAGCCCCGTACCTCCTGGGCATACGAACCCCACAATCGCTCCGGCCACTCATGTACAAAAGGCAGGGATAGGCAGAGACTCAGAACTCTGGAAAACGGTGCCTCCCACGCCTGCCAAGCCGCCTGCCCCAAACTGCTGCCACCTTGCAGCAAAAGCAGATAACGACCGCGCCACGCCCACAACAATGCGATCAGGAACAAGGCCGCACTCAGAGCAGAGAGTATCCAGATCATTGCGAGCATACTCACCCCTCCCCTCGCAGAATCACTTGCATCCACCACAACCCCATCAGCAGCATGGCTACGAGCGCTCCCGCCACCCAAACGCCCAATGTGTTGAACCAGGCTTGCTCAAATGCTGTGGCATCCAGAAGGTATAAAGCTCCCGCCACAAAACCCGGCAAGCAGAACATGATTCGCGCCTGCAAACGGGCCTGAGCGGTCAAGGCAACAATCTTGTCCTCGATAGTCAAACGTGCCCGAATGGTTTGCGCCAGTATCTTCAAGCGTTCCCCTAACCCCGCCCCCGTACTCTGGCCCATCTGCAAGGCACTGACCAACATGGCCAGTTCTGACACCGGCACTCGCTCCACGAGCTCCTGATACGAGTCCTTGGCACTCGCACCCAGGCGCTGCTGACGCAAGAGCAAACGCAACTCTTGCCCTAAGGGCGCAGGCAAAGATTGAGCCAACTGCTGCAAGGCCGCTTGCAAAGCCAAGCCTGCTTGCAGACTCAAGGCCAAAGACAGCACAAAGTCCGGCAGTTGTCGTCGTAGCGTCTCCAGGCGACGCCGTCCCATCCAGCGCAGAACCACTAAAGGCGTTACCGCAGCCAACAAGGTCACCAACGCTGCCAGCCAAAACGACGGTATCAGCCACCATGCGGCCAGAAAGATCAGAAGCAAACCAGCCCAGGCCACAAAAGCAAGATACTGGCTGCGTACGAACACAAAATGCGACTGCAAGCTCTGCTCGGACTGTTTAAGAAGTTGCTCTCTATAGCGCGTAGCAAGACGCTGCCCTGAACGCAGCAACACATAAGCCAAAGCGGTGGTAGCCAAGACAATCAACAAAATACTGAGCAATTTCATGCTTGCCCCTCTGATGGGGAGACATATTCAGACCTCAAGCCGCTGGCCGTAAAACCAAACTCCGGGCGGTAACTGTACAGAGTCTGCAATTGAATACGCTGCGCTTCTATACCGGTTACTTCCACAATCTCGTGAACTAAACGCTTGCCATCGGGCAAACGGCTCAGTTGCACAATAATGTGCAGCGCCCGCGCGATATGCTCCCGCACGACCAGCAAAGGCAAATCCAGGCCCGCCATCAAGACCATACCCTCCAGGCGCGACAAGGCATCACGTGGGGTGTTCGCATGCAAGGTCCCCATCGATCCTTCATGGCCTGTATTCATGGCGGACAACATATCAAAGGCCTCCGCCCCCCGACACTCTCCGACCACAATCCGGTCTGGCCGCATGCGTAAGGCTTGTCGCAACAGGCTCCGTATATCCACCTGCCCCTGACCTTCTGCATTCGCAGGCCGTGACTCCAAAGCCACCCAATTACTGTGCTGTAACTGCAACTCGGCTGCATCTTCCAAGGTCACGATTCGCTCTCCCGAATCGATGCAGGTGCTGAGCACATTCAGCAAGGTGGTTTTACCTGTACCCGTTCCGCCTGAGACCAGAATATTGCAGCGCCGCTGCACCGCCTGTTGCAGAAAATAGGCCATCTCCGGCGACAAACTACCCGTCTGCAACAGATCCTCCAGCCCCAGGCGTCGTTTGGGAAATTTGCGTATGGTCACGCAGGTACCCTTGACCGCAATGGGCGACAGTACCGCATGGAAACGCGAGCCATCGGCCAATCGTCCATCCACTGCGGGCGAGCTGATATCCAGCCGTCTACCCAAGGGAGCCAGGATGCGGTCAATAATCGCCCGCAAGGCCGACTCACTGCTGAACACCAGAGGATGGGCTTGGAGCCGCCCCGCCTGCTCGACAAAAACTCGGTCGTAATGGTTGACCATGATCTCCGAGACCGAGGTATCTGCCAGCAAGGCCTCCAAAGGTCCCAAACCCACCGCCTCAGCGCAGACACTGGCCTGCAGTCTGGCCTGTTCATGCTTGGGGACAGCACATTGGGCCTGGATCAAGCGACCTAGACAATCAAAGGCTTCCTGCTCCAGCTGCTTGTCGCTTACGCGAGACAAGTCCCGACGCTCCAGCTCCAAAGCACTCAACAAGGCTTGATGCAAGCGTTGCTGCTCTTGCCTGAATAGCTCACTGTCGGATACTGGGAGATCTGCTTGCCCGGAAGTGAAAAAGCCTTGCTCGCCTTGTGCGGTCAGTCGCGGCTCCTCCAATACAAAAGACGGTTGTTCCGGGGCTACCAATGGACTCTTCAAGCTCGAAACAGCCCCATCACTTCGTGATGGAACCTCCTGCCCAAAGCCCGTAATCCGCAGCTTGAACCCACCCAACATCAGCACATCGCCCAGGCGCAAGGGCCCGTCGTCATAAACCCGTTTGCCGTTTAGCTGCACCCCTGTCAAAGAGCCATGATCCTGGATGTACACTGCCCCTGCCCGCTGCAACAAACTGGCATGCTGCCGTGCGATACGCCAGGATGGCAGAACAACATCACAGGCAGGGTCACGCCCTATCAAGGCCGGCAAACTGACCGCACAAAGACGTGTCGCCCCCAACTCTGACTCAAGTTCAAGGTTCAACACGAAACACCTCACTATCGGGTTCTGCCCATTGCGACCAGGCTCCTTGTCCTGCCCCCTTTGGAGTGGCGCGCACAGGCGTGTTCAAGCGTGGAGCGTCAGGAAAAGTCTGGTCCAGCCACTGGGCAGCATTCGCCTGCCGAGCCAACAAATCCGGATGTTCTGCCGCCACCAATGTCGGGGTCACAAAGACCGCCAGTTCCGTCTCCTGCCGGGCAAAGCGTTCGGAACGAAACAAGGCACCCAGCACTGGCAAACTGGCCAGCCCCGGCAAGCGATCCACATGCCGGGACTCTTCACGTGAAATAAATCCTGCCAGCACCAAGGTCTGCCCGGAACGCACGTTGAACTCGGTTGAAGCTCGTCGGGTTTTCAACGACGGCCCGGCAGGTTGGGACAAGCTGGCATCCACAGAGCTGACTTCGACCTCAATCTGCGAGCGCACTAAGCCACCACGCTCGACCCTCGGCACGATACGCAGAGATACACCATAAGGCTTGAAGCTGGTCTTGCTGTTTCCCTTGTCATCCGTGGTGGTGTAAGGCAGCTCGCCCCCAGCCAGAAACTCGGCTTGCGAACCACTACGCGCCAGAAGCTGCGGCTGCGCCAGAACCACCGCATGCCCTTCCTGCGCCATGGCTTGAACGCGAGCAGACATCAAGGCGCCAACGCCAAAGAACGCCGCCCCCTGCTTGGCAGGGAATGCCAAAGGCAGGACCGCTTCACCCGGCCTATCCAGAAACTGATGGGTGGCCGCATCCCAGGCACCTCCCATACTCAAACCACCCTGTGAGCTGCCATCCCAGCGCACGCCCAGCTCCCGCAGGCTGTTGCGCGGCACCTCGACCACCTGAACGTCCAACAAGACCATTGGCTCCCAACCGTCCTGCTGCGTAAAATCCAGTAATTGAGGGTGCTCCTGGCTTAACGCCTGAATGCGTTGCTTGTCCTGATCGCTTAAGCCCTCTCCTTCCAGCACCAGCTTTCCGCCCAATTCGCTGACACGTAGCTCGGGAATGCGCTCTAGCAAACTTCGTAGCTCCGCTAAGGTTTGCCTCTGGTTTTCGGGTGACACCTCAACGTGGTAGGACTGACTTTGCCCGGAATGGGACCACACTTGCACCACAGTGCTCCCGGTCTTGCGCGCAAACAAAATAAGCTCGCCCGATTCTGTAGTGACGGCGTGAACAATGTCACCGTCCCCCACCGCTACCCGCTCAACCTGTGTCTCGGGCAGCACCATCAACTCACCCACTTGCAGCCCCAAGCCCTGAGCCTGACTTTGCAAGCTTGCGCCAAACAGGGCTCCGAACAACAAGCTCACAACTGCCCACCTGGGCCAATAGCGATTTCTACTCATGGTGCTGCCCCACAGAAAAACTGTCTGGCATATCCAGCCAACCCAGGCGCTCCACCTCAGCCTGCCCAAGTTGCCCTGCCGGTTTGTTGCCGTACAAAACCGGCACAGACTGTTTGGGCCTTGCACCCGGCCCCAGCCCCAGAATATCGGCCAGTTCACCGCGCACGGCAGCCTGATGGGGCGTGTGATCATCCGGATTGCGCAGCAAGGCACTGATACGTCCATGTTGTCTGGCCGCCAGCAACTTCAAGGCATCGTCCGGACCCACATCCAAGGTCAAGGTGTTGTAGGCATCCTTATCCAATCGGGCCGTGGCTGAACCTTCACCCGACTTTTGTCCTGTTGCCAAAACAAGAACAGACTGCAACAACGGCGCCGTAACCCGCCGTTGCCTGTCATCAAAGCTGACATAGATATCAATCAAGTCTCCCGGTCGAATCAAACCCGACACCGAACTGATCGCATCCACCGGTACAGTCAATGCACGCCTGCCAGATAACAGTTGCTGTGAAAACGGGCTACTGACTTCCTGCACGTGCGCCTTACTGATCAAGTCACCTGCTCGCAAAGGCTGGCTCAGCACTTGCCCTACTAGATTCTCAAACTGCGCCACATCCCAACTATCACTAGGCACCAGTTCTGCAGGAAAGGCACGGGCGGCCAGATGCTCCGCTTGCAGCACGGTCCCCGCCGCCAGGCTGGACGCGGCCACCACCCGATCCAACTGGACACGATGCGCCGCCTGTTGCAACGCTTTTTCCTGCCGGTCCAGATAACGACTACTGGTCCCGGCTGCCATCAAACCAGCCAACAAGGCCAAGAGGCCAAAGCCTGCGCTGGGATGACGACATAGCCACAAGAACTTTGCTCGCATCATGAGACCTCCTTTTCACAGGCACGGCAGATCAAGAGCAAGTAATCTTGCTGCTCATGCTCCAGTTCCATCACATCCAGCTCGGCTGGACCTTTGCGCCAGTAACGCTCACCCGCCTGCGCTCCCCAATCTTTGCGACGCAAATCAGCTTGCCATCCAGGTTCGGCCACCAACAGCCAGCTTTGCACTTGCCCTGGCTGTTCGTGCTGCCACAAGACTGCACCGCCAATGGGTGGTGCTGCAGACAAAAGAGGTGGCGGGGCAAACGCCTGAGCGTTTTCAGAAACACTTAACAAACCCGACAAGACAGGGGTTTGTATATCTTCCAGCCACAAAACGCAGTTCTTGCCCTGTTTGGCACGCAGGAACACCCATTGCCCCTCCGTTCTGATTGCTCCGTAATGCACACCACAGAATGGCTCTAGATGAGAAGCCAAGGTCTGCGCATCCAGGCTAGTTTTCAGCCCCCAGCTATACACGGGCCCAACAGCAGTCTGTGCCGCCTGCATTTGATCCCACTGAATCCGGGGATCCTGTATAGGCCCGGTCAAAGCCTGCGTTTTGGCCGGCACAGGGCTGAACATCAACAAGAACAGCAAGAGCAAGGCAAGCAGTTGTCTCATGGCTGCTCCTTGGGGCCATGATCTGGCACGTAGCCCTGCCACCGACTCAACCAATCCACATCAGCTTGCGCTCGTCCCCAAGCCGCGTCCATAGGCCCTGCATGTCGTATCGTTTCTCTGGCAGCGGGTCTGCTCGATCCCACTGCCTCACCCCAAGCAGTCGTACTGTTTTCCAAACGCTGACGAGTCTGCTGTGTACTGGCCGCCTGCCCCGCAGCCGCCCACAAGTGAGATTGACGCTGCAATCGCGTCTTGGTCATCGACGCCTCCAGCCAGCGCGGCCACGGAATGGAAACGCGCGACTGTGCCGTCCAAAATCCGCTACGCAGACTCAAAAGCTCCCATTGCAGGGACTGGGCTGTCGCTATCGGGGATGCCAAAAATCGGGCAGGTGCCGTCTCGTGAGCAGGACTGCTTCCAACTGAAACCGGCTTGCCATGAGCGTCATGCATAAACAGGCTCAAATGCGTGCTGTGCTGCATTTGCTGCAAGCGATACTGCTGCTGCATCAGCCAACGCCCCGCCATCACCATCAAGCCCAACACCACACCCAGCAAACAAGCCTCGATCAGCGCCATCCCTTTTTGTCGCTTACTCATGATTGGCGCCCCCCTGGATCCATCAACCGTGCCTGCCAGAAAGGCAGGAACAGACTGGGATTGGGGCTCACCCCAGAATCTGCGCTATCCGGTGGCCAGGAGAAAAACGATTGAGCCGCCGCCCGTGTATGAACGGTCTGACCCAAATGGCCTTGGGCCTGCAAGGTCAGCACCAGATCGGGGCCAGCGCTGTGCTCTGAATCTGACAAAGCGTACCCATCTACCCACGGCCTTTGACTCCAGGGCCTGGCATCGCGTCGTGCCCAGGATTGCGCCACCGTATTGCCTTGAGCAGATAGCAAAGAGCCATTGCCCTGCTCCAGCGCCCACTTCCAGAAGCTCTGCCCAGAAAAGTCATCCGGTGCATCAATCCCGGACGCATGCGCAGGTGTTTGCAAGGCCCACGCCATGGCATATTCCCGGAAATAACAGCCTATCCAACGGTTGGAACGCACCATATGCATGGATTGCGTATCGTTGGAATGCCAGCGACCCGAACGATCAAATTCGGTACGACCTGCGCGACGCAAACGATGCCGCCACAAGGGACAACGCCGATCCACACCGGGATAAGAGCGAGCCTCGTAATCCCGAGGGGCCAGAAAGCCATACAAGGACACCAAATGCGTCAAACCCGGCTGCCACTGTGTTTGCCCGGATTGTGGTGACAGGAACTGCGGCCAATCGTCCTTCTCAAGCTGCCAGCGAATTGCTTGGGCGGGCCAGTCTGGCAAGCTGCCATCCAAGGTCGCCTGAATAATGGCCTGTCGGCGCTGCGGCAAACCCGCTACCAACTGCTGTTGGGCCTGCGCCAGAACTTGATGAATCAAACGCTGATGGGCTTGAAAAGCCTGTTCCAAGGCCTGCTGATTGTCCCCGGCAGAACGCGCCTGGGTATACGCCAGGCCATGAGCAGGGCCAAACATCATGGCGACTAAATGCGCAGGTGGATTCGCCCGACGCGCTTGCCCGGACTGGGTCTGCGCCGCCCTGTCCCACGTTGCCAAGGTCAATAAATGCCCCAAAGCCAGTTGATGCCCCAACTGCGCCCGGTTGATATAAGACAGCAGATTCAAGGTACGCGCCTGCTCGGTGGCGGCACCATAGGCCGCCGCATCCAGCACCAAGGACAAGCGCCCTTGCTGCTCGGCAATCTGGTTCACATGAAAGTAGCCGCCCCAGGCGATAGACAGGAGCGCCAGCGCGATCAGCCCCCAGGCCAGCGCCGCCCCCTCTTGTGGATAGTCGGGCTGCCTCATTGCGCATTGCCCGTAAAAGATTTCAGGCTCTTGGCGCTGCCTTGAGCGGCCGCAGCAGAAGCGGCTGATTGCGCTTGTTGTGTCTGCTCGGAGCCATCCTCACCCGCCAATTCCTTGGCCATGGCCGCAGTCTGGTTGCGAATCACCTGACCAAAGGACTGGTACACCGCAATGGCCGCCACAGCGACCAAAGCCACAATAATTAAATACTCGACCATACCCTGGCCGCGCTGCCGCCTGATGAACTGTCTCATTGGAATCTCCCAAAAGTCAGTTCACAGTCTGCCCCTTGTCAGCGAGCCAGAATATTCGCAAAAGCCGAGCCGGATGGGCTTGTCCGGCTACGGTCTATGCAGCTACTTCATATAACACTTGGCACTGTCAGCGTCACAAAGCTTGCAGGTCAATACGAGCCACCTGGTCAATGGGCTCCGGCTCCCCTTTTTTTGCAAATGGCCGCTTTACACTGACATAAAGCTGCTGGCCGTCAGGCGTCACGGAAATCGTGTTCGGATGCACGGGCAGCGTAATAGTCTGTTTGATGGCATAGCTGCTAGCGTCGATGACACTCAGCGTTCCACTGCCTCGGCTGGCTACATACACTTCATTGCGAATCGGGTTATAGCGTATCCCCACCGGCATGTATCCCGTGGGGATTTTGTGCAGAATGGCACCCGTTTTCAGGTCAAACACCAAGGTGCCTTCACTATTATTCAGTTGATTGGCAAACAAGCGTTCACTCTTGCTATCCAAGGCCGTATTGACCAGAAAACGTCGCCTGATATCGCTAGGCGACAGCTTCTCCGCGATGCGGTTTTCACCAACCAGTTCCCAACTTTGCGTGTCGAACACTGCATAGGCCGCCGTGCCACTGGCCAGCAATTTATGGTTCGCTGCATCCAGGGTCAAACCTGCCGTGGGCGCTTCAAGGTCGCGCAGAATACGGTTTGTCGAGAAGGTCTTGCCGTCAATGACCCAGATAAAACCAAGATCTGTCACACCACTGACGATGACCTGATTAGCAGCTTCATCCACCACAATCTGGCGTGTGTGTACCGGCTCGCCCTTGGCATCTTTGACGCCATGATGCAAGGTTCCCTTGAGGGTTCCTGTTGACGCATCAATGGCCGAAACGGCACCATCCCTAGTATGACCGGCATACAGCGTATTGCTGCGTATATCCAAGGTCAAGGCAAATGGCTTGAATGGCAGATCAATCTTTTTCTGTACAGCCAGAGTTATCGGATCAAGCTGATAAATCGAACCGCCCCCCTTGCTGGTGAATTCCTCCGTACTTGCCACAAACACGGCCTTGGAGGCCGGGCTGTACACCAGCTCGTAAATGCCCGGCGCAACTTCCCGTTGCAGGACGGCCTCTGACACCGGAGTAGATACGGCAGCAGTCGCCGCTACTGGCGTGGGTGCCGCATGAGACACGCCAGTCAGCAAAAACAAGGGCAGCGCGGCTGCAAGAACGGAACGCTTGCTGCGCGTTAAATAAGTAAATTTCTTGGACATACAAACCTTTTTGAAAACACCCCTGGCGGAAACGGCCAGGAAAAATGACAGATGCAAACTCAGAACCGATGACTGACCGTCAGCAAGACCTGGCGAGGTTTGCCCAGGTAATTGCCGGTGCTAATGCTGGAGCCGATCTTTGAGTAGTACTGCTTGTTGCTCAGGTTATCGATATTCAACTGCACGGATGTATTGCGGTTGAAGTCGTATCTGGCCAAGAGATCCACAATGGCGTAGCCAGGCTGCTCGATACGGAAATTTGACCCCTTGTAGAACACCTTGCTTTGCCAGCGCACGCCGCCACCCAGGGTCAGGCCATCCAAGGCGCCACCCAGTCGGTATGTACTGAAAATTTTCACCATATTTTCTGGACTGCTTCGTTCGTTATACAACTCACCCTTTCTGGTTCCCGAAGCATATTCAGAGCGTGCGTAGGTATAGCCTGCACTGACGTTCCAGCGATCGGTCACGGCACCGGCCACCTCAAGTTCCACGCCACGCGTACGCACCTTCTCTGCCGCCTCATAGCAATACAGCACAGCGGGATTGCAGTAGGTCACACCGGCTACCTGCGTGGGTAGATTCAATTGCTCCAGCTGAAACAGCGCGATCGATGCATTCAGGCGCTTGTCCAGAAACTCGCCCTTCAGGCCCAGCTCATTATTCGTCCCCTTGACCGGGTCCAGCAAGGAGCCATTAATGTCGTAATAACTTTGCGGCTTGAAAATACCGGTGTGGCTTGCATAGACCGAATAGGTGTCATTCAAGTCATAAACCAGGCCGACATAGGGCACAAACTCGGCATCCGCCGAATAGTCCGTTTTATAGTATTGCGACTTGGACTTGAACCAGCTCACACGACCACCCAGTATGAGTTTCAATGGGTCCGCGATATCAAAGCGTGCAGAGGCATAGAGTCCCAGTTCTTCCTTGTTCTCATCTACATAGTAGGGATTCAGACCAAAGGTCGGCTTGGCCTGCGAGGTGGGACTCCAGTTCTCCGGATCAAGCGGAATGTTGGCGGCGGAACTGCCATCCACCCGCTCATTTTCCTTGTTGGCATTGATCCCGATAGAAAAATCATGATCACGCCCGAACAGCGTCAAGGGACCATTTGCATTGACGTTGAACGCGTAATGCTTGTCACGCATATCCACGCTTTGAGTAAATTTGCGCAGTGCGCCGCCGGTATACCAGGGGTAGCTCGCAACGTAATCGGACTCGGCCCACGCCGCGCGAGTCAGGGCTTTCATGACCCAACCGTTGTCAAACCGATGCTCCAGGTCTGCATACAGCGTTGTCTGACGGCGATCCAGATACTCCCAGTCGCTGCCCAGAAAATCATGAGGCGACAAATCGTAAAACGAGCCATCTGCACGGGTCGGAAATCCTCCCCAGCTATAACCGTCGTTATGTTGCCGCTGCCGTGACAAACCCAGGCTCAGGGTGGTGGCGGGCGTAAGGTCCACGTCCACCACGCCATAGAACAGTTGTTCCTTCTGGCGGTTGTAGTCCCGGTAAAGTTTGCCACCTCCGGCCACAATGACCGCACGGCCACGCACAGTGCCGGACTCATTGAGCGCATTGGACAGATCCACCACGCCACGCGCGTTCTCCCATGATGAGGCCGTCACGCGGGCCGAATACTGAGGTGTCGAAGTCGGTCTTTTGCGGATCAGATTCACGGATGCCGACGGGTTGCCAGACCCTTCCAGCAAGCCCGTGGCCCCCCGCACAATCTCCACCCGGTCATACATGGCCAAATCATCATCGGCCAGAATATCGCGCGAATAGCTTTGAGTGGACGTCGTGATGCCGTCGTACTGAATATTGGAAATGCTGTGACCACGCGCCAGATACTCCCAGCGCGAATCGCCATTGCCTTGCACGGCCACAATCCCCGGCGCATCACGCAAGGACTCATCCAGAGCACGGTAATTCTTGTCCTCGATTTTTTGATGCGTAATGACGGTCATCGACTGCGGTGTTTCACGCAGCGAGAGCTCCAGTCCGCTGGCCGATGTCGACGGCCCCATCGCGACATAGGAGCCACTCCCTTCTGTGGCCAGGCCCGTATTGGCCGTGACCGTGATCGGAGCCAATTGCGTGGTGTCATCACGACTGGAACGGGTCAAGGAAACTGTTCTCCCCCTCCAACTGGCCTGCACTCCTGTTCCCTTCAGCAAACTTTGCATGGCTTGCTGCGGCGTCATGCGCCCACTAACAGGCGGTGCCTGCAAGCCACTGACGGTATCGGGCAAATAATAGATTTGAATATCTGCCTGCTGGCCCAACTCAAGCAGAGCCTGATTCAGGGACTGAGCAGGAATGGAAATAGACAAGGCAGGCACATCCTGCGCGATCACTGGCTCCAGCGGGCTGAGCGACAAGGCCAGTGCCAATACGCTGAGCCCGACACCCTGGACCGGACGCAAGGCAAAAAGAAGCCATCGTTTATTTGTGTTCTGTGGATACACCGTAGTACTCGTTATAAGGAAAGCGACGCACAAAGCGACAAGCCCTTTGGCCAAAGGCAATCAGGGACACAAAACTGTCCCTTCCCTCATAAGAGTCAATCAGGAGCACACCCCGTAACGATTCTCGTTCTTAAATTGAAAGAAATTGTATCTTTCAGAGAATATGAGGTCTAACGAGCCGCAATACCCCATCGGCCATCCGGCCCTTGCACAATCACCACGGGTGCCAATGAGGGCAGGACTTCCAGAAAAGCCTGGGGGTCATTCACATTGAAGACACCTGTCACTCGCAGCCCACGCAATGAAGGGCTGTGCAGCACGATGCCTGGCTCCTTGTAGCGATTGAGCTCAGCCACGATATGTTCCAGTGGCTCGGCATCAAAAATCGCCTTCCCCTGCCGCCAAGCCAGCATCTGCTCGATATTTCTTGATTGCACAGTCGCAAAACGGCCACTTCCCAATCGCAGTCCTTGCTGACCCACCAAGTCGTAATAGGCGCTGTTCCACCAGGGTCCGCTCTGTACGCGCACCGAACCGGATTCAACCGCCACATCAACCGTGTCCGTGTCTCGTCGCACGTTAAAACGAGTGCCCGTCACCCGTATCACCGCCCGGCCCGCATCGACATTAAAAGGCCGAGCGACCTCGGAGCGTACCTGGAAGAAAGCCTCCCCTTTTTCCAGCACGACACGGCGCTCGGACTGATAGAAGGAAACGTGCACCGCGCTGTCAGTATTCAGACTGATCAGCGATCCATCCGGCAAGGTCTGCTCAAGACGTTCACCCTTGCGGCTGATATAACGCTGGGCATACTGCTCACTTTCCAGCCAACGCTGCGGCCCCAGAACAGCGACTCCCGCGGCCGCCGCACAGGCACTTCCCAAACCTGCGATAAACGCTCTGCGCCCCCATTGCGGTGCCCGAGGGCGAGTGTTCTGTGCCAAGCGTGCCTTGAAAGCGGCATCCGGTGTTGCCTGCGCAATCGACCACATGGCTTCCATGTCCTGATAGGCCTGCGCATGACGCGGAGCCTGTTCCAACCATTGCTCAAGCAGCGTCTGATCCCCCTCCTGCATCAAGCCACCTCGCACGCGCGCAAACCAGAACGCAGCGGCGTCATGGGGATCATCAGGAATAGGAAGTGAATGGGATACGCTCATAGTCGCTACGATAGCTCGCCGGTTAATTCCTGTAGCAATGCGGGTGAAGACAGAATAGTGCTCATGGCGTGCATCGCTATATTAAGAGGAAAACTGCTGCAACTTAAGCTGCAAATGACGCATGCTGCGGGTCAGGTACTTTTCTACCGAACTAACAGACAAACCTAAATGACTGGCGATCTCGGGCACAGTCCAGCCTTCCAGCCTGTGGCAGGAAAACACCTGCTGACAGACAGGTGGCAATTCATCCAGGGCCGCTAACAAGGCTTCCGAAAGCTGCCCGCAATAGGCCGCCTCCTCGGCGCCCGATACCACGGGGTGATCCTGTTCGCTCAGATCTTGCAAGGGAATCGTTAAAGCGGGCTGCTCCCGCTTTTGTCGCTGTATCAGACTATTGGCCGCACTGCGGTGCAAATAAGCCCTGGGATTACTAATCCGGGCTGCATCTTGCTCCAGCATTCCGGCAATGGCATCGTGGGCCACATCTTCCCCGTCAACGCTGTTTGATGAACGCCGCGTCCACGTCTTGACCAGCTCGTGGTAATGCACGAGCCAAGTTTTACGTGAGGACGAAAAACGCGACATAAAACAGCATGGGGTAAATAGACAAGACGGACATAATAATAACAACGATTCTCATTATTGTTATTATGGTTTGATCTGAACAAGCAAAAATCTGGATATCGTGGGGAGTATCAGCATCATCATTGCTATTGCACAGTTTATGGCGCAGCCAACCCTACACTAAGCTTGGCATCCCTTGATCAGCCAAGGCAGACAGTGAAACAGCCTCCATCCAGCCTGTAGCACCATCCCCGCCCTACCTCATGAGCAACACAAGCAGCACCAATAAAAAACCCGTCTGGAGACGACTCTCCAGACGGGTTTATGACTAGCTAGTCAGACTTGGGTCAGACCAGACGCACGTCTATGCTGCCCAGACCGTCGATCGCCCCGTGCATCACATCGCCTCGTTCCACCGAGCCGACACCGGCTGGGGTTCCAGTGAAGATAATGTCACCAGGGACCAGCTCGAACAGACCCGACAGATAAGCGATGGACTCAGCCACATTCCAAATCAGCTGGTTCAAATCGCCGGTCTGACGACGCTCGCCGTTGACGTCCAGGGTGATCGCACCTTGGGATAGCTCACCAATACGGCTGCGTGGCACCAGAGGGCCGGTCGGTGCGGAATGGTCAAAAGCTTTGCCCACTTCCCAAGGACGACCGGCTTTTTTGGCTTGCGTCTGCAAATCTCGGCGGGTCATGTCCAGACCCACCGCGTATCCCCACACACATTCAGCAGCCTGCTCGACCGTAAGATCACGCCCGCCCTGGGACAAGGCAACGACGAGTTCGATCTCGTGGTGCAGATCCTGGGTGCGAGAGGGGTACGGCATGTCGCAGACTTGGCCGGGCAGCACATTCAAAATGGAGTCCGCCGGTTTGCAAAAGAAGAAAGGATCTTCTCGACCGGTAAAACCCATTTCCTGTGCGTGCTCGACGTAATTGCGGCCGACGCAATAAATGCGGCGCACAGGAAAAACCTGCTCACTGCCCTGTACGTTCAATGCCGCCATTGCCGGCGCGGGGATAACCGTGCTCATTTTGCCTGGCCGTCAGCAAAACGCTTGGCACCGTCTACCAGTTCTTTCTTGGCAGCTTCGATACCTTCCCAGCCCTTGACCTTGACCCATTTGCCTTTTTCGATGTCTTTGTAGTGCTCGAAAAAGTGCTTGATGCGCTCCAGCTCTTCAGGCTGCAGGTCTTCAGGCGATTTCACGTTGCGGTACAGGGGATACAGCTTGTCGGTAGGCACAGCCAGCAGTTTGGCATCGCCACCTGCCTCGTCGTCCATGTGCAGCACGCCAATAGGACGGCAAGGGATCACGGCACCGATCTGGATGGGGAAAGGAGCGATCACCAGCACGTCAACCGGGTCGCCATCGTCCGAAATGGTTTGCGGAACGTAGCCGTAGTTGCAAGGGTAGTGCATGGCGGTCAGCATGAAGCGATCCACAAAAACCACGCCGTTCTCGTCAACTTCATATTTGACGGGGTCCGAGTTCATGGGGATTTCGATGACTACGTTGATCTCGTCAGGCAGTTTTTTGCCAGCAGGTACTTGGGCGAGGCTCATTCGTGCAAACCTTTAAAAATAAAAGAGATTAATCATTGGAGCGTCGAGGACGGTCCGAAGTTTGAGAGAGATCGACCCCAGGAATGGGAGCCGTATCAAAGTAATCATCCAGATCCGAAGAGGAACTCACGCTATCTTGCGAAGGCGAAGCTGCAGGAGGCACGGGTTCGGCCACGACGGGCAAGGGACGACCTTGATCAGGCAGGTCCTCGGCCACGACGCTGGCGGCATAGGTGTAACGAGGCAGATCATCGTCATTTTGCGATGGCAAACTATCCGCATCAGTATGACTGGGGTCATGACGCGTATCAGCCGCTGGCAAGGCCGTGCTGACCGCCAGAATCGGCAAAGTACCGGCCATGGAAGCCGCCTTGCGCCAGTAAGAAACGGCTTCATCGTGGCGACCCAAGCTGTCGTACAAGTTCCCCAGCAAGGCGTGATTGCGTAGATCACCCTGGATTTTCAGGCTGCGCAACAGGTAGTGCTCGCCCTGCCCCCACAGCTGGCTGGTCAGGCAAAGGTGGCCCAAGGTGGATAGCAAGACCGGATTGTTGGGCTGGCTACGCAACCACTCTTCGGCCTTGGCCAAACGACGGCCCACATATTCAGGTGGGCACTGGGCGTAGGCTTCCAGAAGACGGCTGTCGAAACTAGCCGCAATGGCCGGTTCCAAAATACGGCCGGCCTCTTCGTAATTACCTTCACGCTCTTGAATCAGGGCGGCTTCCAACGCTATGCCGGGCAAGACTTTCTCTTCGGATTTCAGGTCCGACCACAAGGCCTTGAACTGTTCAACACCGCCCGCGCGCAAACGAGCGGCAGCAGCAAATTCAATGCAATTGAGCGCCTCTTGACGCTCGATGCCACTGCGACGCACCAGCAAACGGGTCAATTCATACACGCGTTCGGCATTGCCTTGTTGACGATAGGCGCGCAATAGCAAGCGAGTGGCATGCAGATGGCGCGAACTGGCGTCCTGCAAACCCTGCAATAGCTCGATGGCTTCTTCTGTACGGTTCTGATCCAGGTACAGCTCGGCCGAGGCGACGGCACTGGCTTCTTTCAAACGCACATCATCGCCCGCAGCGGCACGAGCGGCCGCCAAAGCTTCATCACGTTGGGCAATCTGACCTTGATAATGTGCCGCACGTGCCGCTGCCAAACCTGCCACGACTTTGCTGGTCTGCGAGCGGGTTTTGCTCATCAACTTCATCATGTCTTTCTCGGCCTGTTCGTAACGGCCTTCGAGAATGCTGATCCAGCCGGTTTCCAGCAAGGTTTGATCGCGGCGTTGAGCACGGCGGCCGCGCCACAGGCGAAAACGCTCCGGGCCATCACTGAACCACGCCAGCAGGCGCAACAGCACATACAGGACGATGAATAGACCGAGCGTACACAGAACCACGTAGGTCAGCGACGCACGCGCCAGATAATGCGGTGTCACCAAGTAGACGTTACCAGCATGTTCACGCAAGACCAAGGCCAAGGCAACTGCGGCGACAAATAAGATGAGAGTCCAAAACCAAGTACGCATACCTTACCCCTGCGCCTGCGCGGGCTGTTCCGTCTCGGCTTGAGCGGGAGCGCCAGACTCAACCTGCTCAGCAGCAGAAGCAGCAGGCTCCTCCTGCTTGGCTGGTTCTGTGGATTGAGGAGAGTCGGACGGGACGGGGCCGGTGTCGCCCTGCTCCGTCGTGGTGTCGTCGGTGTTGTTCTGACTACGACCAGCCTGGGCTTGACGCAGGCTTTCAATGGCTGCCAAGGTGTTATTCACGGTAGGCAAACGCGCACCGATGCGAGTGTCTTGCAATTGACGGGTCAGGCGCAAGGCTTGTTGAACCTGATTCGACTGGGTATCAAAGCGTTTTTCCAGGGCCGTCGCCACCGCATTGAGCTCGGTCTGCCAGACAGCAGACTGGTTCATCATCATGGCCAACTGTGCGGCCATAATGCGCAGACGCAGATTTTCACGTAGACGGGCGGCCTGATCGGGCGACATCAACAAAGCAGCGGCATCGTCTACACGACGAATGGAGACAAACTGCCCCAGATCGTGGCTGACAGAGCGCCACGCACTACTTCCCCACTGCTGCACCGTATTCCAGCTGCGTTCCCACCAAGGGGCATCCGCAGGCAACTCGGCAGACGCAACCGCCTCGGACGACAAGTCCAGGGCTTCGGTGTTCGCACCGCCGGCAACATCATCGGGCACCAGCAAAGGAGCTTCCGATACGTAGCGCGACAAGGTGTCCAGTTGGCGGGACAAAGAGGCCACATCCACTGTGGCTGCCGCTCGAAGGCGTTCCAGATCGCCATTCAGGGTTTGTTGCAAGGAGGCCAGACCGACACGATTGGCACGCGCCAACTGCGCCTGGGCGGCTTCCAGAGAAACGATGGCGTTGGCTACATTGCCACCGAGCATCAGTTGTTGCTGCGCAATCGTGGCCAAGTGATCGATATCATTTAGCAGAACCAATTCCGAGCCGCTGTCTGTCATGGTCTGGAAGGCTTGACTCAGATCATGAAACTGTTCGGTGGAATCGTTAAAGGATTTCTCCAACTGGGCGAACTTGTCAGATTGACGCTGTGCCAATGCCAGCGCCTGCTGCGCGGTTTGGCGCGCCTGCTCCGTGGTGTTGATATTGGTTGCCAGTTGGGCCTGCAGCTCGGCCTTGTGCTTTTCCAGCAATGAATTCTGGTACCAAAGACCGGCAGCAGCCAGCACCACAACAACAGCCGTCAAGGCATAAGCCGGACCTGCACCACTTTTACGCTGTTCAGGCGTGGTGGTGCTTTCTTTAGGATCGGAGTACGGACGAGAAGCCGGTGTACTGGCTGGGCTGGAAATCGGAGTCTCCGGTTCGCTTGCGGATGCGTTCTCTGTTTTATCGTTCATGGCAAGATTGTAATCCGTGTAAGGCTAATCGCGCGAGAGCACCGCCATCAAGGCAGCGACAATGTCATCATCGTCTGGCGTACACCTTTTTACCATTGGTGGCGCTGTGATTCCAGCCTGCCGCAATAAGGACTGTAAATGTTCCTCAATACGCGGATGAATGACCACATAGGCGCATCGCGCCCAAACATCCATCAAACCCAGGCTTTGGACATTAGCAAATACCGCATCGGCACTTTGAGAGCTGCTAAGCAACACGGCCAGACGGCCTGCCTGCAAACTGGCACGAATTTGACGGCCCTGCTCCACGCTCCACTGAGCAGGACTACGCTGGTAAATGGCCAGACGCTGAACCTGAATACCGCGTTTCTCCAGTTGTTGCCCCAACCACTCACGGCCATTATGGCCACGCACAATCAGCACCCGCTCAAGTTGCGCGAGCCGAGGCTCCAGCACCGTCCACAGGGCCTCTGAATCCTGCAAGGAGTCAGCACTTTCAGGATGTAATACAGCTTCTGAACACACGCCCGGCTGGGTGCGTAGGCGGGTGGCGGTGGCCAAACCAACAGCGGCCAGCAATACGTTGTTAGGCCAGCTCCGGCCACGCGCCTGCAAGGCCGCAAAATAGAAATTAACGGCACTGCTGCTCACAAAGAGCACCAGATCAAAATCGTTGGGGTCTTGCCATTGTTCCTCAGACAGGTTTTGAGCCTGCAGGCTCAAGGCAGGCAAGACCAAGGAAGAAAAACCCTGCACAGCCAGGGCGGCCGACAGGGTTTCATTCCGTCCCGCAGGGCGGGTCAGCAAGACACAGGGCAGGTTCATGCCGCTTTACTCACCTTCTACGGGTAGTTCCGTAAGCAAGCGATCCAGAATGGCTTGGGCACCTTGCTGCTTCAGGTCGTCCGCCAGAGACAGACCCAGCTCTTCCGCATCTTTAGCTGCACCACTGATCTGGGCACGGTAAACCGTGGAACCATCAGGCTCGGCCACCAGGCCGCTTAGATTCAGTTCGTCACCATCTAGCGTGGCATAAGCGGCCAAAGGCACCTGACAGGAACCGCCCAAGGCGCGCGATACAGCCCGTTCGGCCAGCGCACACACATGGCTGGTGGAATGAGCCAAAGGCGCCAGCCAGTGGGCCACATCGGTACGGGTTTTCAGGATCTCGATGCCCAAAGCCCCCTGTCCGGCCGCCGGCAAGCTGTCTTCAATCGAAATGTAATCGCGGATACGTTCGGCTAACTCCAGACGGCGCAAACCAGCCGAAGCCAGAATGATGGCGTCGTAATCGCCACGATCCAGCTTGGACAAACGTGTCTGGACATTGCCACGCAACGGACGGATGTCCAGGTGCGGGTAGCGTTCACGAATCTGAGACTCACGGCGCAAGCTGGAAGTCCCTACGATGGCACCAGCAGGTAAAGCCGCAAGATTGGCATAAGTATTGGAAACAAAAGCATCGCGTGGGTCGTCCCGTTCCATGATGATGGGCAGATCAAAGGACTCGGGCAATACCACTGGCACATCTTTCAAAGAGTGCACCGCCAGATGGGCACGGCCATCCAGCAAGGCGGTTTCCAGCTCTTTGACAAACAATCCCTTGCCGCCCACTTTGGACAACGTACGGTCCAGAATCTGATCGCCACGGGTCGTCATTTCGAGCAAGGACACCTTGCATTGCGGGTACAGCTGCTGCAAACGGTCGCGTACATGCTTGGCTTGCCACAAGGCCAGTTGACTGGCACGAGTGGCAATCACCAATTCCTGAGGAGTAGAAGCCACAACAATCACGCAGCGAAATAGCGCACGATAGCGGCAGCAACAATACCGATAATGGCCAGGATACCTAAGCCTTGTAGCAGCGACAGACCGCTTTCCTGACCTTTGGCGTCAGAGGATTTAAAAATTGCCATAGAATTATGCTTCCTTGGTAGAACCTTTACGGTGCGCCAGCCACTTGCCCAGCGCCACCACTAATAAGGCACAAACAATCTCGGCTCCGAGTTTAACAGGCTGGGGCTGCACGCCAAATTGATTTTCCACAATCTTGTCTGTGACCAGCATGCCGCCTGCAATCCAGCCTAACAAAGCGCCACCCAGGGTCACCACGATAGGGAAACGGTCGATCAATTTCAGGACCAGAGTGCTGCCCCAGACAATAATGGGGACACTGAGCAATAAACCAAAGATCACATAGCCCAACTGGTGGTCCAGATGCGCGTTTTGCGCTGCACCGGCAATGGCAATCACGTTATCCAGGCTCATCACAAAGTCGGCGATGATAATGGTTTTAACGGCGGCCCAGATCGTGCCGCCCCCTTGGATATTGCCGTGCGCATCATCGTCGGGCATCAACAGCTTGATGCCGATCCACATGAGCAAAAGACCGCCCACCACTTTCAACAAGGGCAGGTCCAGCAAGGTCAGCGCAAAGAAGATCAGGATGACACGCAGAATAATCGCGCCTACAGTACCCCACAAAATGCCTTGCATGCGCTGCTGCTGAGGCAGGTTGCGGCAGGCAAGCGCAATCACAACCGCATTGTCACCACCGAGCAGAATATCAATCAGTACAATTTGAAACAGTGAACCCCAATGCAGGGTTTGGAGAAATTCAATCATTTCGTTCCCGTGTCGCTAAACGTGAGCCCTCTTCCCAGACGCTGGACAACTTTTCTTTTTTTGTAGCCAGGCCGTTCCAAGACAACAACGCCCCTTAACGCAGCAAGCTAATCCTAGCCTATGCAAGATGGGGGCTTTTTCTTACTTAATTCGTTTGAGCATGATCAGGCTGGCCAGATTCGGGAAGGAATGCGCCCGGTTGTGGTGTTTTTCTTGACGAAACCGGCTGGCCAATCTTGCCCGGCTGCCTAAAGCAGCCAGACAACGAGCCCGCCGAAGCGGGCCCTGGTACGACTATTTACAGCACTGCCTTGAGCAGCTTACCCATTTCGGATGGGTTACGAGTGGTACGAATACCGCAGGCTTCCATCACTTCCAGCTTGGCATCGGCCGTGTCGGCACCGCCGGAGATCAGGGCACCAGCGTGACCCATACGTTTTCCGGGAGGCGCTGTCACACCAGCGATGAAGCCAACAACGGGCTTGGTCATATTGTCTTTAGCCCACAAAGCCGCGTTGACTTCGTCTGGACCGCCGATCTCGCCAATCATGATAACGGCATCGGTATCAGGATCGTCGTTGAACATCTTCAGTACGTCGATGTGCTTCAGACCGTTGATTGGGTCGCCACCGATACCCACAGCCGAGGATTGACCCAGGCCCAGTTCGGTTACTTGTGCAACGGCTTCGTATGTCAGCGTGCCGGAGCGGCTGACCACACCGATGCGGCCCTTGCGGTGAATGTGGCCGGGCATGATACCGATCTTCAGCTCGTCAGGAGTGATCAGACCGGGGCAGTTCGGGCCCAGCAGCAAGGTTTTGCGGTTTTCAGCGCGCATGCGGTTGCGAACTTCCAGCATGTCGCGAACAGGGATGCCTTCGGTAATGCAGATAACCAGGTCCAGGTCCGCTTCGACAGCTTCCCAGATGGCAGCAGCAGCGCCTGCGGGTGGAACGTAAATAACCGACACGGTCGCGCCAGTTTCAGCCTTGGCGTCGGACACGGAGGCGTAGATAGGTACACCTTCGAAATCCTCACCAGCACGCTTGGGGTTCACGCCAGCCACAAAGGCTTCCATGCCGTTACCGTATTCACGGCACATGCGGGTGTGGAACTGGCCGGTCTTGCCGGTGATCCCTTGCGTGATGACTTTGGTGTCTTTATTGATCAGAATCGACATTTGCTAATCCTCAACCTTTTCTTACTTGGCGGCAGCGACAACAGCAGTCGCCGCTTCGGCCATGGTGTCAGCACTGATGATGGGCAGACCGGAATCGGCCAGCATTTTCTTGCCCAGCTCTTCGTTGGTACCCTTCATGCGTACCACCAGAGGCACGTTCAGGTTGACGGCCTTGCACGCAGCGATCACGCCTTCAGCGATCACGTCGCAGCGCATGATGCCGCCGAAGATGTTAACCAGAATGGCTTTGACGCCCTTGTTGGCCAACATGATCTTGAAGGCTTCGGTCACTTTTTCGGCCGTAGCGCCACCGCCCACGTCCAGGAAGTTGGCAGGCTCGCCGCCAAACAGCTTGATGGTGTCCATGGTTGCCATAGCCAGACCAGCGCCGTTCACCAGGCAGCCGATATTGCCGTCCAACTGGATGTAGGCCAGATCGTATTTGCTGGCTTCAACTTCAGCAGGATCTTCTTCAGCCAGGTCACGGAAAGCCACGATATCGGGGTGACGGAACAAGGCGTTGCCATCAAAGTTGAACTTGGCGTCCAAAGCGATGATGTCGCCCGAGCCGGTCAGGATCAGAGGGTTGATCTCGGCCAGTTCAGCGTCGGTTTCGGTGTAGCACTTGTACAGCTTCTGGAATTCAGCAACGGCTTTCTCGATGGAAGCGTCAGGAACGCCAATACCGCGAGCCAGCTTGGTGGCTTGCTCGTCGGTCAGGCCAACAGCCGGGTCCACGAATTCTTTCAGAATGGCGTCGGGGTCACGCTCGGCCACTTCTTCAATTTCCATGCCGCCTTCGCTGGACGCCATCACGGCCACGCGCTGGGTAGCACGGTCGGTAACGATACCGACGTAGTATTCCTTCTTGATGTCCGCGCCTTCCTCGATCAGCAGACGGCCCACTTTCTGGCCCTCAGGACCCGTTTGGTGAGTGATCAGCTGCATGCCCAGGATTTCCGAGGCCAGTTGACGCACTTCGTCAATCGAGCGAGCCAGCTTGACGCCACCGCCCTTGCCACGGCCACCGGCGTGAATCTGGGCTTTGACAACCCACACAGAGCCACCCAGCTCCTGCGCAGCTGCAACCGCTTCATCGACGGAGAAGGCAGGAATTCCGCGTGGCACGGCAACGCCAAACTGCTTAAGCAGTGCTTTGCCCTGATATTCGTGAATTTTCATGTGATACCTGTCAGTCTAAAAACACAATAAAAAAAGAAGGCAGGAACTCCAGGCCAGAGCCCGAGACCTGACTAAAACAAAAAACTAGTCCATCCCGTCGGTGACTTTGGGTCGATACCAGATGGGATAAAACTCCTCAACCACGGGACCGCTCAAACGCAAGGCATGACAGCCATCCAGGTGGAAAGGCTGCTTATCGGTGCGATAGATTTCTGATTCTCCACTGCTGCGACGTCGCCCGGCCATGGTCTGTACCGCAGTAGTTGGCAAAACCTGCGCCAACTCGCTCATGTGCGTACAGCCAGCCGAGCGCCCAAAGCGCTCTTTGACACCCTGACGAAACTGCTTGAGCAAATTCAGGCCTACCAATTTCCGGTAGGCGTGCGAAATGGACGAGCAGTTGTCCTGATAAGGGGCCGCATCGTAGACCGCCACCGCGTCCACAATCTCGAAGCTGCTATCGATGGTGATACGCAGATGCATTAAATGCACGGGATCGCCTGCCTTGTGGGTTTGGCCATTGCGTATGGGAAAGTCGTAGGACTTCACATCCAGCAGCGAGGCCTCCAGATCCCAGAGGCCATCTTCCCGTGCAAACGACTGTACCGTGATGGTACGGGTATGCATTGGTTCACGGGCAATGGACGGCGGGGGCAAAGGCATTGATATGGACGAGGCGGCAAGATTGAAACCGATCAAGTATAACGCACCTCGTATGTTCCGTATCAGCCACTTACATAATCAGCAAGCACATCCAAAGCGGGCCAAACACAGGGTCTACGCGGCATCGATACTACGGTATACCAAATTTGCATGAAAAAAACGACCACCCGGCGGGAGGTCGCTTTTTCATGCTAGGAAAATCCGGCAACAAGGTGGGACGTGCGCTGGCCTGACATTCCATTCAGGCGGTTTATTTCATGCCTGCACTAAATCAGGCAGCAGCCCGCAATGCTTTGGCCGCATCCACCATGGCCTGCAAGGAAGCTGCCGTTTCAGCCCAGCCCCGCGTCTTCAAACCGCAATCCGGATTCACCCACAAACGGTCGGCAGGCAGGCGCTTGGCGGCCTCCCCCAGCAATCGGACCATCCAGTCCTTGTCAGGCACATTAGGCGAGTGAATGTCGTAAACACCCGGGCCGATGTGGTTGGGATACTCAAAGCTCTCGAAGGCATCCAACAAGAGCATGTTGGAGCGTGAGGTTTCGATCGTAATCACATCTGCGTCCATATCGGCAATGGACGGCATAATGTCGTTGAACTCCGAATAGCACATATGGGTATGGATCTGGGTTTCGTCGGACACGGCGCTGGTGGACAGGCGAAAGCAATCCACTGCCCAGTCCAGATACGCCTGCCAATCCCCATGACGTAGCGGCAAACCTTCACGAAAGGCCGGCTCATCAAGCTGGATGACACGAATACCCGCCTGCTCCAGATCCAAGACCTCATCGCGCAGGGCTAACGCCAATTGACGGCAGGTATCAGCGCGCGGCTGATCGTCACGAACAAAGGACCACTGCAACATCGTCACCGGGCCGGTCAGCATGCCTTTGACGGGACGCTCGGTCAAAGACTGGGCATAAGAGGACCAAGCCACGCTCATCGGTGCCAGCCGCAACACATCACCAAAGATAATTGGCGGCTTGACGCAACGCGAACCGTAGCTTTGCACCCAACCATTTTGCGTAAAAGCAAAACCACCCAACAACTCCCCAAAATACTCCACCATATCGTTGCGCTCGGCCTCGCCATGCACCAAAACATCCAGCCCAACGCGTTCCTGAAAACGGATGACTTGCTCGATTTCAGCCTGCATGGCTTTTTCATAAGCCGCATCACTGAGCGCACCGCCACGCCAATCGCGTCGAGCCGTACGAATTTCAGTGGTCTGAGGGAAGGAACCAATAGTGGTGGTGGGATAGGCGGGCAAATTCAGCTTGTTGCGCTGAGCTTCAATACGTTGAGCAAATGGAGTTCGTTGACGCTTGAACTGGTTAATTTTGGCCATCTGGGCTTGTACCGCAGGATTGTGCGTACGCTTGGACTCACGGCGCGTTTTCAAAGCAGCTTGTTGAGCTTGAACCGCCTGCTGCCCCGCTTCATCCAAGGTACCATCCAGCAACCCTTGCAACAGCTTGAGTTCATCAAGTTTCTGCACCGCAAAGGATAGCCAGCTCTTTAGTTCAGCATCCAGGCCTGTTTCACTCTGTACGTCCACGGGCACATGCAAAAGCGAGCAGGAGGGTGCTATCCACAGTCGCTCACCCAAGGCCGCTTTCAAGGGTTCCAGAGTTTGAAGTGTTTTTTCCAAATCAGTACGCCAAATATCGCGCCCCGAGATGACGCCGGCAGACAGCACCTGGTCTTGCCCCAATACCGCTTGCACCGCCTGTAAAGCAGCCGGTGCGCACACAGCGTCCACATGCACGCCCGCAATGGGCAAGTCTTTCAAGACCGTGACATTTTCGTGCAGATCATCAAAATAGGTCGCCAGCAGCAGCTTCAAACCGGATTGGTTCAGGCTTTGATAGACACAACGGAAGGCGTCCTGCCACTCTTGAGGCAAATCCAGAACCAGAACAGGTTCATCAATCTGTACCCATTCCACACCCTGGGCTTTGAAACGAGCCAGCACTTGTTCATAAACGGGCAACAAAGCATCCAGCAAAGCGAGCTTGCCCACATCAGCCAGACCTTCATACGCGTCGCCCTTGCCCAGCCACAACCAGGTCAGCGGGCCGGGAATGACAGGCTTCACCTTGTGTCCCAAAGCCTGGGCTTCGTCAACCTGCTCAAACAAGCATTCACGGGCAATCCGGAAGCTTTGGCCAGGCGTGAACTCAGGGACAATGTAGTGGTAATTCGTATTGAACCATTTGGTCATTTCACAAGCGGCGACAGCCCTACCGCTGGGCGCACGGCCACGCGACATGCGAAACAAAGTATCCAAAGACACGGGGGCATTTTCAGCCTGGCCGAAACGGGCGGGAACCGCTCCCAGCAAGGTGCTCCACTCCAAAATCTGGTCATACCAGGCAAAATCACCCACAGGCACGGTGTCCAGGCCTGCCTTGCTTTGCAAATCCCAATGCCGAGCACGCAAGGCCTTGCCTGTATCCAAGAGCTCTTGCTGGCTTACCTGGCTGGCCCAATAGGCTTCCAAAGCGCGCTTTAATTCGCGTTGTATCCCCATACGGGGAAAACCCAGATTATGAATAACAGTCATAGTAAACCCATAAATTAGAAATAAGAGGCCCGCATCAGGCGCTCGAAAACTATTGTGCCTGTATAATTACTTGAAAAAAAATCAAATAAACCATGCTAATTATGAGTTTCTCTCAACATGCTTGAAATTCGTCATCTCGAGACCCTAACCGCCATTCGTGACAGCGGCAGCTTGCAGGAAGCCGCCGAGCGTCTACATGTCACACAGTCCGCCCTCTCGCACCAACTGCGAGATCTGGAGGTGCGACTTCAAGTGCAATTACTGAACCGGCGTACCCGCCCTGCCCGCCTGACCACGGCTGCCTTACGCATCCTGGTTCTGGCCGATGACATCTTGCCGCGTGTACGTGCTACCGAACGTGATCTGCAACGGCTTGCCGCCGGACGTACGGGGCGCCTGCATGTGGCGATTGATTGCCATTCCTGCTTTCAATGGTTGATGCCCGCGCTGGACGCATTCAGGCAGCAATGGCCTGATGTCACGCTGGACTTGAGTGCGGCGTTTTCTTTTGCGCCCTTGCCCGCCTTGATGCGGGGGGATCTAGATGTAGTAATTACCTCAGACCCGCAAGACAATCCGGCCGTCCATTACGAGCCCCTGTTTCGCTACGAATTGGTGCTGGCCGTATCCAACCAACATCCTTTGTCACAGTACCGCTATGTAGAGCCTTTCCAATTGACGGATCAAGTCCTGATTACCTACCCGGTAGAACGCAATCGTCTGGATATTTTCACGCAGTTCCTGACACCAGCCGATGTGGAGCCTGCCGCTGTTCGACAGGCCGAACTGACGCCCATGATCGTGCAACTGGTCGCCAGCCAACGCGGCGTGACGGCTTTGCCGAACTGGGCTTTGACGGAGTTTCTGAACCCGGCTTCGATTCGTACCTGCCGTTTGGGCGAGCACGGTATCTGGCGTACGCTTTACGCCGCAGTGCGCGGCGAGGACTTACAGGCGGATTATGTACAGGCCTTTTTGGCGCAAGCACGCGAGACCTGCTTCAAAAGCCTACAAGGCATTGTGGCCGCGCAACCTTGAACTATTTAACGGTGGCATGGCAAAACGCTTGAGCCACTCTATAGATAGAGGGAACGTACAGGCGAGTGTGATTCAATTCGAACGCACCCGCTTTTTTTGAGGGCGTCAGTACTACAAGCCAGGGGCACTACATAAGGCAGCACTGCAGATGAAAGAAGAAATTCAAGCCGGATCGTCTTCCCAGTCACCCAATATTTGCTGCAAGATACGGCCCGAGAAGCCGCGGCTGGCCATGAAGCGATATTGTTTGGCGTAACTGCGGGGATCATCTGGGGGCGCACTGAACTTCTTGCCCCACACTTGCTTGGCCCGTTCCAGCTCGGTCGCCATCAATTCTTCTTTGATGATTTCAGTCTGCTCCACATCCACGCCATGCTGGCGCAGTTCTTGCAGAATGACCCGGGTGCCCACACGCGAGGCACGGCGGTTGACGACACTATGCGCAAAGCGCTCGTTGGACAGCCATTTCTGTTCAACCAAAGCGTCGAGCAAGGCTTCCACTTCTTCAGCACTTTCTGCATGAGGGGCCAGTCGGCGGCCCAATTCCAGGCGCGAGTATTCGCGCCGGGATAAAAAGTTCAAGGCTCTGGCTTTAAGAGACAGCCCCGGCCGTTTGGACGGGGCTTTCTTTTCCGCAGCCGGAGCATCCTCACCCGAGCTTTCTTCTACGTTTCTGCCCGCCCGTGTGGGCCGGGCAGAAAGCGCAGCAATACGTTCCCTTTGAGCTTGTTTACGCTCCCGGATTTCCTCCGGGTCTGTCTCAAAGGGTTCATCATCGAACTCTGGGGGAAAAATCAGACTTCTCCCTCGGCCGGATCAACCACAGGAGCAGCGGCTGGGCGGCTGACAGCAGCGCTCATCAGGGCAACACCCAGTTTTTCGCGCACCTTGTTTTCGATTTCACGGGCCAGTTCGGGGCGCTCTTTCAGGAATTCACGCACGTTGTCCTTACCTTGGCCAATGCGGTTGCCGTCGTAGCTGTACCAAGCGCCCGCCTTATCGACCACGCCCGTTTGCACACCCAGATCGATAATCTCGCCTTCACGAGAAATACCGCTGCCGTACATGATGTCAAATTCGGTTTGCTTGAAAGGCGGTGCAACTTTGTTCTTGACCACTTTGACTCGGGTTTCGTTACCCACCATTTCGTCGCCACGTTTAATGGAACCGATACGGCGAATATCCAGACGCACGGAAGAATAAAACTTCAGTGCGTTACCACCCGTGGTGGTTTCAGGGTTGCCGAACATGACACCAATCTTCATACGAATCTGGTTAATGAAGATCACCATACAATTGGCGCGCTTGATGGTTGCCGTCAATTTACGCAAGGCCTGGCTCATCAGGCGGGCTTGCAGACCGGGCAGGGAATCGCCCATATCGCCTTCGATTTCAGCCTTGGGAGTCAGGGCCGCCACTGAGTCGATAACGATCAGATCAACCGAACCCGAACGCACCAGGGCTTCAGTAATCTCCAGGGCCTGTTCGCCGGTATCGGGCTGAGAGATCAGCAGATCGCCCAGGTTCACGCCCAGCTTTTGCGCGTACTGCACATCCAGCGCGTGCTCGGCATCAATAAAGGCACACGTGCCTTTAAGTTTTTGCATTTCTGCAATGACTTGCAGAGTCAACGTAGTTTTACCCGAGGATTCCGGGCCGTAAATCTCAATAACTCGACCGCGTGGCAAGCCACCGACGCCCAAAGCAATGTCCAGACCCAGCGAACCCGTAGAGACCACCTGGATGTCATGCTCGACGTTGTCGTCGCCATAACGCATGATCGAGCCCTTGCCGAACTGCTTTTCGATTTGCGACAGAGCGGCGGCCAGCGCTTTGGAACGTTCCGAGGCCACTGCTTTACTGTTTTTATCGTCCATGAAAAATCCTTGACTGTGGAATGGCGCCCCAACGGACGGGCACGGCAATTAAAAATCAAACCTAATTATTGCATCAAATTATACTGTATATATACACAGATATTCAAATATATTCACCAAGCGCCATCGTTATCCCCTACTGACCGGCCTGTCGAGCTTATGCAACAATGCCGAACAGCCATTCAATCATTTGTTTGTGTAGGGTCATGCGCATACTTATAGCCGAAGACGACAGTATTCTCGCGGATGGACTTTCTCGTTCCTTACGCTACGAAGGCTATGCGGTCGATGTCGTGCACGATGGCGATAGCGCAGACTCCGCCTTGCAGTTGCAAAGCTTCGACCTTCTGATCCTGGATCTGGATCTGCCCAAAAAAAACGGCCTGTCGGTGCTGCAGTCAATCCGCCAGCGCCAGGACACCTTGCCCGTTCTGATTCTGACCGCCAGCGACACCGTAGAACAGCGCGTACGCGGCCTGGACCTGGGCGCGGACGACTATATGTCCAAACCCTTTGCCCTGACCGAGCTCGAAGCCCGTGTACGTGCCTTGACGCGTCGCAGCACGGGCACCAGCAGCGCTTTGCTGCATCACAAACGGCTAAGCTTCGATCTGAAAGGGCGCATGGCTTATATAGATAATCAGCCTTTGGAGCTGTCGGCACGCGAAACCAGTTTGCTGGAGATTTTCCTGTCACGCAGCGGTCGCATGATCAGCAAGAACCAGTTTGTGGACCTGCTCTGCGAGTGGGGCGAGGAAGTCACCCCGAATGCCATCGAGGTCTATATCCATCGCCTGCGCAAAAAGCTGGAGCCCAGCGGCGTACGCATCCTGACTGTACGTGGTCTGGGATACTGTCTGGAACCGGAAAAACTGCGAGAAGACGCTCCAGCCTAAGGGATCGTCCATGCAGCACGCTACACCCCCGCCCAAGAACACTGCCGCGCTGGCCAAAGGCAAGCGCGTTGCGCCGCGCCCGCTCATCCACAAGATCATGATCTGGATTTTCGGGCCTTTGTTTTTGCTGTGGACGGTGGGCATTGTCATTACCTATTTCATCGCCCAGCACATTGCAAATTCCCCCTACGACCGCACCTTGCGCGATCACCTGGACTTGTTGAGGGTGGAAATCAGCCACCAGGACCTGAGTCAGCCCATACATTTGTCCCACGGGGCACAGACCATCTTGCGCCAGGAAAGTCCTACGCCCACGCTGTGGCAAATCCGCGATGCCAATGGCGACCCTTTGGCCGGCAATGCCAATTTGCCGGTTCCCGACAGTTGGGGATATGACACTGACCTGCTGCGCTACCGTGACGTTGTTCTGGACGATCAAAGCCTGCGGCTGGCCTATGTCTGGGGCGGCAAGGACAAAAACAACACGCCCTTTCTGGCCGTTGCCGCCGAAACCAATGAACATAGAGCAGTGCTACACAGAGAAATTCTGATCGGGATGCTGACACCGCAATTCATTCTGGTCCCACTGGCCGCCATGCTGGCAGGCCTGGGGCTGACACATGGTCTGGAGCCGCTGAACCTGCTGCAAGCACGTTTGCGCGCCCGTGCGCCTGGCGATTTGTCACCGGTGGACCAGGAACAAGCGCCTGCCGAAATCGTCCCCCTGATTGATGCCATGAATGGACTACTGGCCCAGCAAGCACAGTTTTCAGCGACTCAAAGGCAGTTTGTGGCCAATGCGGCCCACCAGTTGAAAACCCCGCTGGCGGGGATACGCACTCAGGCCGAACTGGCCCTGCGTGAACGCGACCCCAAGCAGACCGAAGCCAGCTTGCAGCAACTGGTACGCGGCACTGACCGCGCCACGCGCCTGGTCACCCAAATGCTGGCCTTGGCTCGTGCCGAGAGCAGCGATGCCCTGTATGCCCCTACCAAGCAAACCCTGGACCTGAACACGCTGACTGAATTGCATGTGGGCCAGCGGGTACCGGATGCCTTGCAGCTTGGGCTGGATCTGGGCCTGGAAAACAATAGCAAGGCCATCCTTTTGCAGGCCGACCCGGTCCTGCTCGATGAGCTGATCAACAATCTGCTGGATAACGCCCTGATCTATACCCCGGCGGGTGGCTGGATCACCATGCGTACCGGCCAGGCGCAAGACAAGGCCTGGCTGGAAATTGAGGACAACGGCCCCGGCATTCCCGCCGAACACAAGGCTCGGATTTTTGACCGTTTTTATCGCATCATGGGCAACCAGGCGGACGGCAGTGGTCTGGGACTGGCCATTGTGCGGGAGATTGCCGAGATTCACGGTGCCTCCATCGATTTCATGCCACTGACCGGCGGCCAGGAAAGCGGCCTGCGCCTGCGCGTCAGTTTCCCACTGTCTTTGCCTTGGAGAGCCTGAACACATGCCCCAGACAATCACCAGTGCTGCCATCCCCAAAGCCAAGAACAAGCTGGATGCTCAAGGCCGCAAGGTTATTTTTGCCTCCGCCCTGGGCACCATGTTCGAGTGGTACGACTTCTACCTGTACGGCTCCATGGCCGCCATTCTGGCGCAACACTTCTTTTCGGCTGTTAACCCGACGGCTGGCTTCATCTTTGCGCTGCTGGCCTTTGCCGCCGGCTTTGCCGTACGCCCCTTTGGCGCGCTGCTCTTTGGCCGCATTGGCGATCGGGTGGGCCGCAAGTACACCTTTCTGATCACCATTTTGCTGATGGGGCTGTCCACCTTTTTAGTCGGTGTGCTACCCAGCTATGAAGCCATCGGGATTGCCGCCCCCATCATGTTGATCGTCCTGCGTCTGCTGCAAGGGCTGGCCATGGGTGGCGAGTATGGCGGTGCCGCCACCTATGTGGCCGAGTACGCGCCCCAGCACCGTCGCGGCTTTTACACCAGCTGGATTCAGACTACCGCATCGGTCGGCTTGCTGCTGTCCCTGCTGGTCATCATGGGCATACGCAGTCTGGTCGGCGAAGAGGCGTTTGTTGTTTGGGGCTGGCGCATTCCCTTTCTGATTTCCGTGCTGCTACTGGCAATTTCCGTCTGGATACGGATGAACCTGAAAGAGTCCCCAGCTTTCCAGCACATCAAGGACGAAGGCACGCTCTCGACCTCGCCCATTACCGAATCCTTTGGGCGCTGGGCAAATCTGCGCATCGCCTTGCTGGCCCTGTTCGGCCTGACTGCAGGCCAAGGCGTGGTCTGGTACACGGGGCAGTTTTACGCCTTGTTTTTCATCACCCAAATGCTGGGTTTGCACGCCACGCTGGCACAAACCTTGATGGTGATTTCACTGCTGCTGGCCACCCCGCTGTTTATTTTTTTTGGCTGGCTCTCAGATCAAATCGGGCGCAAACCCATCATTCTGACGGGCTGTTTATTGGCCGCCCTGACCTACTACCCGGTCTTTCAGGGCCTGGCCTATTTCGCCAACCCCGCGTTGGTTCAGGCACAACGCAATGCGCCCGTCACTGTCATTACCGACCCGGCCAGTTGTTCCTTCCAGTTCAATCCGGTAGGCAGCCACACCTTCACCAGTTCTTGCGATATCGTGAAGTCCTATATGGCCAGCCACGCGGTCAGCTACAACAACGTCAAGGGCACGCCCGGCCAAGTGGCCCAGGTCCGCATTGGCGATCATGTGATTGATGGTTTTGAAGGCGGACATCTGAGCCGTGCCGATTTTGCCCGGCATTCGCAAGAGCTGCGCAATGAGCTGACCCAGACCATGCGCCAGTACGGCTACCCGGATGGCGCAGACCCGGAGCAGATCAATAAAGTGATGCTGGTGGTCCTGCTGACCTATCTGGTGGCGTTGGTTACGGCAGTCTATGGCCCCATTGCGGCCATGCTGGTGGAGATGTTCCCGATCCGCATCCGCTACACCTCCATGAGTCTGCCTTATCACATTGGCAATGGCTGGTTCGGGGGCTTTTTGCCCACCCTGTCCTTTGCCATGATTGCCGTCACTGGCAATATTTATGATGGTTTGTGGTACCCGATTCTGATCTGTCTGGTGACTGTGGCGATTGGTGCGCCCTTTGTGCGCGAAACCCGCCACAACGACATCAATCGTTAGCAAGCTCAGGTATCAAAACGCCTTGCGCCTGTCATTTCCCGCCCCCTGTCAAGCAAATGCAAGGGTCCGTAAATGGCGGGGCGACACAGGAAGATCTGCGCGTACAATCGAACATTGCCTCGGGCTTTAACGCCCGCCCCTTTTCTTCTGTTTATTTATCTTCGTATCCATGTGGTTTAAGAATCTACGCATCTATCGCCTCTCCCCCGACTGGGTATGTTCCGCCGAAGAGCTGGAAGAAGCTCTTTCCAAACACAGCTTCACCCCTGGTTCCAGCCAGGAGCCGCTAAGCCTGGGCTGGGTCAGCCCACGCGAGAACAACGCCCTGGTGCATGAAGTCAACGGTCAGTACCTGATCGCCCTGCGCGCCGAAAAGAAGCTGCTGCCCACCACCGTGATCAATCAGGTCGCTCGTGAAAAGGCACGTGATATCGAAGAGCAGCAAGGCTACAAACCCGGCCGCAAGCAAATGAAGGAAATCAAAGAACAAGTCATTGTGGACTTGATGCCGCGTGCCTTCGCCGTCTCGCGCGACACCCGTGTGTGGCTGGATACGCGCAACCACTGGCTGGCCATCGATGCCGCCGCCACGGCCAAGAGCGACGAAGTGCTGGGCCTGCTGGCCAAGAGCGTGGAACCCTTCCCCGTGCAGCCTCTGTACACCGAGCAATCGCCTGGTGCGGCCATGACCTCCTGGCTGGTCGACGAAGAGCAACTGGCCAACTTCACGGTCGACCAGGACACCGAGCTGCGCTCCACCGGCGACAGCGGTGCCGCCGTGCGCTACGTAAAGCAAAGCGCCGACATTGACGAAGTGCGCAAGCACGTTGAAGCCGGCAAGCAATGCACTCGTTTGGCCATGACCTGGGCGGATCGCATCAGCTTTGTACTGACCGATGCGCTGGACATCAAACGCGTGGCCCCGCTGGACATCCTGACTGAAAAACAAGATGTGACGGCCGTCAACGATGACGAAATCTTTGATGCCGACTTGACCTTGATGACCTCCGAGCTGGCCAAGATGATCAGCGATCTGGTCGAAGTCCTGGGCGGCGAACGCAAGTAAAGGCCAGGCCGGGCTCAAACCCGGCCAGGGCCGCCCTTCAGGCCAGCTCCTGCTGGGCGGCGCGATACACACCGGGCGTCATGCCCGTCCAATGACGGAAAGCCCGGTGAAATGTCGCTGGCGAACTGAACTTCAATGCGTAAGCAATTTCAGCCAGCGACATATCCTTGCGCAACAATTTAAAAATCGCCAAATCTCGGCGCAACTCATCCTTGATTCCCTGAAACGACAGGCCTTCTTCTTGCAGCCTGCGTATCAGCGTGCGCGCCGACATATGCAATTTTCCGGACACGTCTTGCAAGGTGTGGCCCAAATCGGTATGCAGAATCTCCCGCACTTTCAGGCGCAAGGCGTGCTCGTGATAGGAGGTAAAAATCCAGTCACGCGGCGCCCGTTCCAGAAAGGCCCTGGCCTCTACCTGAGTGCGTTGCGGACGCACCTGGCCCAGCTCCGCCCCGAACAAGATGTGGGAGTACGGCGCATCAAAACTGACTAAAGCCGGAAACAGCACCGAGTAGTCCGCCGCAAAAGCCGGCCTCGGAAACGCAAAGGCCACTTGCTGCACGGGCACCTCGCGCCCCATCAGCCAGGACACAATCCCGTGTGTCAATTTCAGCATCAGAGCATGACCGAAACGATGCACATAGGCGGTGGGGTAGCGCGGCACCAGTTCAATACCCAATTCTTTATCCGTGCGTATCAGGTTCAGGCTGAAATCATCCAGCAGCAAATTCCAGAACTGGGTGAAGCGATACAAGGCCACATTGATGGACGGCGCATCCCGCACGGTACGCACAATGTATTTCAAGGCCCCGGCACGTATGGGCCGAGTCCAGAAACCCATCATCTCATCGCCCGTTTTCCTAGCGCTTTCCTGATACAAGCGCACTAATTGATCACGCGTCAAACGAGCGCCGGGCCGATCAATAAAGTCTTTCACGATGCCCGCCTGCTTCAGGCAGTGATCCAGCACCTCTTCGGAATAGCTGGTGCGCAGGCTGTGAAACCAGTCCTGAACCAGATCCAGCGCCACGGTGGCGGTATGGGCTGCATCAACGGGCACCGGGAGCGTGCCGGGCAAAGCATTCATTTCCTATGACCTCTCAAAGATTGTCACTTTTTGCATATTCGACGTCAGTATTCGCTATTGGGTAAGGTGCTAAACCATCCTATGCTGACACACATAATACAAGGAGACATCACCATGTTAGGCACTGGAAATATGATGCATATGCCCTTGCTCATCAGTTCAATTCTCACCCACGCCGTAGAGAATAACCCTGAGCAGGAGATTGTTACCGCTTTGGATAATGGCGAGCTTCATCGCTACAGCTATCTTGAATTTGCCCACCGGGTTCAGGATCTGGCTCTGGGACTGCGCCGCGAAGGTCTGCAGCCCGGCGAACGCGTGGCGACATTGGCATGGAACACCTACCGCCACCTGGAAATTTACTACGCCACCTCGGGCATCGGTCTGATCTGTCACACCGTGAACCCGCGTCTGACGCGCGAGCAAATTGCCTTCATCATCAATGATGCCCAAGACACGGTGATGTTCTACGACGAACATTTCGAAGAAATGGTCAGCTATCTGCGCGACCACTGCCCCACCGTTAAGCAGTGGGTACGCATGGGCAGTGAAGCTCAAGGCCCTTTGGCCGACGAATACGAAAGCTGGCTGGGCAACGACACGACGGGCTTTGAATGGCCCGTGTTTGACGAGAATACCGCCAGCGGCCTGTGCTACACCTCTGGCACCACAGGCGATCCCAAAGGCGCGCTGTACACCCATCGCTCCACTCTCTTGCATGCCTACGCCTCGGCCCACCCGAACGCACTGTGCATTGCCAGCGCTGACGCCGTCATGCCTTTGGTCCCCATGTTTCACGTCAATGCCTGGGGCCTGCCTTACTCCGGCCTGATGTCCGGTGCCAAGCTGGTGCTGCCCGGTGCCAACCTTCAAGGCGAGCGCATTTATTCCCTGTGCGAACGCGCTGGCGTCACCTTGTCTGCCGGTGTACCCACCATATGGAAAACCGTGCTGGACTATGCCAAAGCCAATCGCAAACAGTTCAGCACCCTGGGCCGCATTCTGATCGGTGGCTCAGCTTGCCCACCCAATATGATCGCAGCCTGGGCGGGCTACGGCATTACCGTGCGCCACGCCTGGGGCATGACGGAAACCTCGCCGCTGGGCACGGTGTGCCAATTGCTGCCCAAACACAAGGACTTGCCCGAAGCCCAGAAACAGCACGTGCTGGCCTCGCAAGGCCGCGCCCTGTTCGGCGCACGCCTGAAAACCGTTGACGACGAAGGCAATACCCTGCCACGCGATGGCAAGAGCAGCGGCCACCTGCTGATCCAGGGCAACTGGATCATGGACCGCTACTACGGCAAACCCGACCTGGCCAGTGAAAACGGCTGGTTCCGCACGGGCGACGTAGGCTCCATCGATGCCGACGGCTACGTCTACATTACCGACCGCAGCAAGGATGTGATCAAGTCCGGCGGCGAATGGATCTCCTCGATCGAGATCGAAAACATCGCCATGGAAGAGCCTTTGGTTGAGCTGGCTGCCTGCATCGCCCAGGCCGACGACAAATGGGGCGAACGCCCCGTGCTGTTCGTGGTGCCACGCGAAGGCGCGGATCTGGACGAGGCCCACATGCTGGAGCGCTATCAGGACCGCGTCACCCGCTGGTCGGTGCCCGACAAAGTAATTTTCATCGACCAGATGCCCATGACGGCAACTGGAAAGATTCAAAAAATGGCATTGCGCAAAATGCTGGCGGATCAAACCGATCCCAGCTGATTTGCACCACTGCCTTCGCATTTACGTAACACAAGGAGTTTTTTATGGCCGCCCCTTTCCTGCTCACCACCGAGTTGGACAACATCGGAATTGTCACGCTGAACAAGGCGCACAAGCGCAACGCTCTGGATGAAGATGCCATTGCTGAAATTGATGCCTACTTCTCCAATATTCCCGAGCACATCCGGGTCATTCTGATGAAGGCAGAAGGCGACCATTTCTGCGCGGGCCTGGACCTGAAAGAACACCATGACAAGGAACGCGGCGCCGTGGATTTTCTGCGCGTCTGCCAAAGCTGGCACCGTGCTTTTGACAAGATCGAACACGGCGGCATCCCCGTCATTGCCTGCCTGCAAGGCGCGGTCGTGGGTGGGGGCCTGGAACTGGCCAGCGCAGCGCACATTCGCGTGGCCGACAGCAGCACCTTCTTTGCCCTGCCTGAAGGCACACGCGGCATCTTTACCGGCGGTGGCGCTACCGTTCGCACCGCAAAAATCATTTCTCCCAACCGCATGATCGAACTGATGCTGACAGGTCGGGTGCTCGATGCCGTGGAAGGAGAGCGACTGGGGCTGGCGCATTACGTATGCAACAACGAAGCCAATCCCAAAACAGCCTATGAGCTGAGCCTGGAACTGGCCCAGCGCATTGCAGGCAATGCCATCTTGTCGAACTACGCCATTGTCAGCTCGATCAGCCGCATTGCCGATATGTCTGCCACCGACGGCCTCTTTGCCGAGGGCTTGATGGCAGCGGTAGTACAGACCGGGCGGGATGTTCAAGAACGCTTGGGCGAGTTTGTTAATAAGAAAGCTCATAAAGTGAAGCCGACCAAATAATATCGGCCAGGCGGACATGGGCAGTAATCACAACAATACGGAGACAAAACCATGCTGTCGCATCAAGAGTTAAGCCGGAAACTAGCCGGACTACAAGAATATGAGCAACTCAAGTCGCAGCGGCGGCGTCTGGCATTTGCCTGCGCCGGCCTCTGCCTGGGGCTGACGGGCCTGCTCATCGTAACGGCCATTTTTTGGCCCGGCGTTCTAACCCATGAGCTGGGCAGTGGAGGAGCTGTCAACAGTGGCATGGTGTACGGAATAGGACTGATTTTTGTGTCCTGGTTATTAACCGGCGTGTATATCCATATCGCCAACACCCGCTTTGACCCGCTGTGCGAGCGAGTACTGGCAAAGGTACGCCCATGAATACACAAGCCATTCTGATCTTTGCGGCTTTTGTCCTGGTTACCCTGGGCATTACCTACTGGGCCTCGTCGCGCACACGTTCCAGCTCGGACTTTTACACGGCAGGAGGCGGCATTACCGGCACGCAAAATGGCCTGGCCATTGTGGGCGACTACATGTCCGCTGCAACCTTGCTGGGCATTTCGTCCCTGGCCTTTACCAACGGCTTTGACTCGCTGCTGTATGCGGTTTGCGCCTTCATGGGCTGGCCGATCATCATGTTTCTGATTGCCGAGCGCCTGCGCAACCTGGGCCGCTACACCTTGAGCGACATCGTCTCATACCGGCTGGATGAACGCAGCACGCGCATCTTTACTGCGATCAGCTCGCTGACGGTAGTGCTGTTTTACCTGATCGTGCAAATGGTCGGCGCAGGGCAACTGGTGCAACTGCTGTTTGGCATCGACTACACCTATGCCGTGGTGGCCGTGGGCTTGCTCATGATGGTGTACGTCGTGGTGGGCGGCATGGTGGCAACCACCTGGGTACAGATCATCAAGGCGATTTTGATGATGGGTAATGGCTTTTTGATGGCTGCCCTGGCCATGTGGTATTTCAACTTTGACTTTTCTGCCATGGTCAGCGCTGCTGCCGATCATCATCAGGCAGGCCAAGCCATGAAGGGCCCCTGGAAGCTGATGGCCGATCCGTTCTCGGGTCTGTCCCTGGCCGTTTCCCTGGTGTTTGGCATTGCAGGTCTGCCCCACATCATGATGCGTTTTTTCACCGTACCTGATGCACGCGCAGCCCGTAAATCGGTATTCGTGGCAACCGGGCTGATGGGCGTGTTCTTTGTGGTGATCTGCTTTCTGGGTCTGGCTGCCATGGCCATCTTGCCCAACCACCCCGAGTTCTATGTGGATGGCAAGGTTGGGGGCATGGTGTTGGGCGGCTCGAACATGCCTATCATGCATCTGGCAACGGCCTTGGGCGGCAATCTGCTGTTTGGTTTGCTGGCCGCCGTGTCCTTTGCCACGATTCTGGCCGTGGTCAGTGGCCTGACCTTGGCAGGAGCATCAGCGGTCGCTCACGATCTGTACGCCAAAGTCATCCGCCGTGACGACGTCACGCCATCGCAAGCCATGCGCGTCAACCGCCTGGCATCAATCGGTATTGGGTTCGTGGCCATTTTTCTGGGCCTGTTGTTCCGTGGCCAAAACGTGGCTTTCCTGGTTGCCCTGGCCTTCAGTATTGCCGCCTCGGCTAACTTCCCGGTCTTGCTGATGTCCATGTACTGGCGCGGTGTCACTACCCGAGGCGTTATCTATGGCGGTTTGAGCGGCCTGCTCGTGGCGCTGGGCCTGGTGATTCTGTCTCCAGCCGTGTGGGTACGCATTCTGGGCTTTTCCGAGGCAGTATTCCCGTATGACTTCCCCACCCTGATTTCCATGCCTTTGGCATTTTTCATGATCTACTTTGTATCAAAACTGGACAACAGCCGTCGCGCCAGCCAAGACCGTGATGGGTTTGACGCCCAGCAAGTCCGCGCTGAAACCGCAGTTGGTATTGCCGCTGTGTCTCACTAGGTACCTGGTACGCTGGCGGTAGCCCGGCCCGATCAGGTTACCGCCCCTTGTTTTAATTCATCCCAGCAGGAGCATCACCATGACAGAGTTAAACACCCCCGAAATTGCTCACTACATCGGAGGTGGCCAGCAGGCTGGCGCCGGTACCCGTACTCAACCGGTATACAACCCGGCCACCGGCCAGGTTAGCGCCAAAGTCAGACTGGGTAGCCAGCAAGATATTGACGCTGCGGTGGCCAGTGCCCAGGCCGCTTTCCCCGCCTGGGCCGACACCCCACCACTTCGCCGCGCCCGTGTCCTGTTCAATTTTTTGGCCTTGCTCAACGAGAACAAGGAAAAGCTGGCCGCCATGATTACGGCCGAGCATGGCAAGGTTCTGTCCGATGCAATGGGCGAAGTCACTCGCGGCATTGAAATTGTGGAGTTTGCTTGCGGCATTCCTCAACTGCTCAAAGGCGATTTCACCGAACAGGTCAGCACCAATATCGACAACTGGACCATGCGCCAGCCCCTGGGTGTGGTCGCGGGTATCACCCCTTTCAACTTTCCGGTCATGGTGCCCATGTGGATGTTCCCTGTAGCGATTGCTGCGGGCAACACCTTTGTGCTCAAACCCAGCCCTATCGACCCCAGCCCCAGCCTGTTTATTGCCGAGCTGCTGAAGCAGGCTGGCCTGCCCGATGGTGTGTTCAACGTGGTGCAAGGCGATAAAGACGCGGTTGAGGCCCTGGTCAATCATCAGGACGTGCAAGCCATATCCTTTGTGGGCTCCACCCCAATTGCCAACCGTATTTATGAAATGGGCGCCATTGGCGGCAAGCGCGTCCAGGCACTGGGTGGCGCCAAGAACCACCTGGTCGTCATGCCTGACGCCGACATCGACCTGACCGTGGACGCCCTTATCGGTGCCGCCTACGGTTCGGCAGGCGAGCGTTGCATGGCCATCTCAGTCGCTGTACTGGTGGGTGACTCTGCCGAGCGCATCCTGCCCAAGCTGGAAGAACGCACTCGCAGCCTGAAGATTCTGAACGGCACCAATGCAGCGGCAGAAATGGGCCCCATCGTGACGCAGCAAGCACGCGAGCGTATCAGCAGCTGCATCGACAAAGGTGTACAAGAAGGCGCCAAACTGCTGGTAGACGGTCGTAACTTTGACGGTGCCAAAGCCGGTGAAGGTTGCAAGGACGGCTTCTGGATGGGCGGTACCCTGTTCGATCACGTCACCCCCGACATGAGCGTCTATCAGGATGAAATCTTTGGCCCTGTTCTGTGCTGCGTACGTGTACCGGATCTAGCCAGTGCCATTGAACTGATCAACAAGCACCAGTTCGGCAACGGTGTCGCTTGCTTTACCAGCGACGGGAACGTGGCCCGTGAATTTGGCCGCCGTATCCACGTGGGTATGGTCGGTATCAACGTCCCAATTCCTGTCCCTATGGCCTGGCACGGTTTTGGTGGCTGGAAAAAGAGCCTGTTTGGCGACATGCACGCCTACGGTGAAGAAGGCGTGCGCTTTTACACACGCCAGAAATCCATCATGCAACGCTGGCCTGAGAGCATCTCCAAGGGTGCGGAATTTGCCATGCCTACATCCAAATAAACATGGATTTTCTGGGCTGAGCTTTCGCCTGCAAGCGACGATTCAGCGTGGCATGTCACCGCTATCAATCTGCTCACCCAGCCGATTTTAAAAGCGCTGTGATTAAAGACAAAAAACCGGGGCTCTGAATCAGAGCCCCGGTTTTTTTAATGCTGGCGCAGGATTAGCGCTGGCATCTACTCAACTTAGTACATGCCATGGAAAACCGCATCATCAGGACCGACGTGCGATGGCGGGTCCCAGGTCACATCACGCATGGAATGCTGCACCAGCGTCTCCACACCCAGCAGCACAGCAAAGATCGCCATACGTACGGGAATACCGTTGTCAGCCTGACGGAAGATAGCCAGGCGCGGGTCGTGGTTCAGGTCCACACTTAGATCATGGGCACCTTCGCGGCTATCGCGTGGCAGTGGGTGCATCACAATCACATCAGGGCCGCAGCAGCGGTCGATAATGGCTTTGTTAACCTGGAAGTCAGCCGTAAAGCTGCCATCCTGCCCTTCTTCAAAACGCTCTTTTTGCACTCGCGTGGCGTAAATCACATCCACGCCGGGCAGACCTTTTTCCAAGGAACTGGTCTGTTCAATGACATGCTTACCTTGCTTGGCAACCTGCTCCACAATGTGTTCAGGCATTTCCAGGCCGGGGGGCGAAATCAGGGTGAATTTCAGGCCACGGTACATGCCCAGCAGCTTGATCAGGGAGTGCACGGTACGGCCATATTTCAAGTCACCCACCAGGGCAATATGTGCGCCATCCAGCAACTTGCCCAGACGCGAAAACTCCGTGCTGATGGTGTACAGATCCAGCAAGGCCTGGCTGGGGTGTTCGCCAGCACCATCACCACCGTTCACCACAGGAATATTGGTGGCACGTGCAAATTCCGCGACCGAGCCTTGCTCAGGGTGACGGATCACCATGGCATCCACATAGCCGCTCATGACGCGGCTGGTGTCGTAAATGGACTCGCCTTTGGCCATGGAGGAAAAGGTAAAGCCGGTGGTGTCACATACCGAACCACCCAGGCGGCAAAAGGCCGAGCCGAAGCTGACGCGGGTGCGGGTGGAGGCTTCAAAAAACAGGTTACCCAGCACAGCACCTTCCAGCACGCGCGATACTTTTTGACGGCGGGCGATAGGCTGCATGATGTCGGCCAGGCTGCACAGCTCTTCCACGGTTTCACGGGTGAACTGGTCTACGGACAAGAGCTGATGTTTGCCGCCGGTAGCAATGCGATCACGCAAGGGACCGGACTGTGCGCTTTGCGCATATTTGCTCAGCAATGCTTCATTTTCCACGATTTCCGTGACAAACCGCTGCACCACTTCAGGCATGGCCCGCGACTCCAAAGAGCCTTCAGGCAGCAGCCAGGTATCCAATGCACGGCGTTTGACCCCAATACGTGCCGCAAAAACGTCACGAGTCAGGTTCAGGCGACGCATTGCATCACGCAAAAAAACTTGTTGGGAGACGGCCATATCAGCTCTCGCTTCTAAAACATACGCAATGCGTATATTTTAAGACCGCAATTGATCAAAAAGCGAGAAAGAATTGAACCCACTGCAGAAAATACAACGACAATCTACGCAGCCGCTCAGAGCCGCTGCTCGCTACGCGCACGGAGCAAAGCAAGACAACAATTAGGGATGCTGCCGATACGGCGTGGTAGAAGGTGCGGCCTGATCATCATTGGGCGCCAAGAGGCCCTCGTAATCTTACTGACCGGAGGTAAGCCACTCGCTATGCTGGTAGGCAAAATCAGCCAGGCCCAAGGTGCCCCAGACACCGATCACAAAAAGCGCCAGGCTCAAGGCCAGAAAGAAGGCCGAACAGAAACCGGGAATCCAGGCCCAGCGACGCCCTGATTTGGAGCTGTGCCACGCCAGGGTCCAATGGCTCCAGCACAAGGCCAGAAACGCCGAGACCAGCCCCATCAGAAAGACGAACAGGGGCAGACGTAAAAAAGCGGGGACAAAAACGGATCCGATCGCTCCAGTGCCCATCAACATGATGAATAAGAGCGCGGCCCCATGAAGGCTGATCAGAACCCGAAAAGAAAGGATATAAAAAGTAAAACTGCTGGGCGGGGTCACCATACCGACTTTCCTGTTTTTAACAAGAGGGGTGGGTGTGGACACCCACCGCATTTTTCAACAAGCCAGGCATGGATGAACCCAAGACCAGGGTGGCATTAAAGTCGTAAGCAGGGCTTACTTCTTGCCGTTGGTTTGTGTCGCTTCTTGACCGGCAATGGCACGCGCAGCAGCCAAGGCGTTAGCTTCAGTGCCCACCATGAAAATCAGGCGGCCATCTTTAACGGGCGAACCGTAAGCGGGAGCAGCCAACATCGTGTCACCCACGACCAACGCCAAGCGCTTTTTGGGGAACTGAGTGGTCACTTGCAGCAAACGTTGAGCCGCCTCTGGCGTTAAATCCAACGCCAACAAGCCTTCCTTGCTGTCGTTAGTACCGGCCTGTACGCCAACCAGATCCTGACGCACCACCACGGCACGCGGATTCACAAATAGAACACCATTGGGCTGGACATCGACGCGAGCCCAACCCGCTTGCTCCTGCGTGTCAGCCAGGAAAATCTGTACCGGTGCGGCTTGCTGCTGGGCACCTGCCTGTGCTTGAGGCTGCTGAGCGCCAGTTGCTGGCGTGGAGGGAGTTGTTTGCGTTGCGGTGCTGGAAGCACCAGCGGTATCGCTCGGTTTTTCTTGAACGGTCTGACAAGCGGCCAGTGCGACCAAGCCAACAGGAGCCAAAATTCGAGCGAGCGCGCGTAAAGTCATCATAATGAAGTTTCCCTCTCTCTTTACGAAGAATCAATAAGGATAGCAGTGTATCAGCCATGTAAAAGTGCAAGCGGTTAATCTTTGTTAAAGCTTGTCATTTGTGCACCTCTAATTTGTACGCTGACTTCATCCATTAAGCGACCGTGTTCCGTTTTCAATTCAATTCGCAGCGTTCCCGGCACCAGCGGAATTCGCAACTGTGCCCCCTTCCCCGCTTCTACTCCCTGCACCCACCACACCAAGGGCTCGGTAATCTGTCCTTGGGCCAGCAATCGCAGTTGCTGGTTTTGTGGTGGAATATCCGGATCCAGCGCGAAAATAGTGCCATTGACTGGTTCGCGAATACGGGCCGGGCCAGCATAGGCCTGTTCCACATCACTTAACACCACGCGATCAGTCTGCGTGCCTTCGACAAAAAATTCCTCACGGCTAGGTTCCATGGCAGGCAAAAACTCAATCTGCCGCCTCTGCACCTGAGCAGGCATAGCCGTTTGACGGCCGGGGCGACGCTGCTGCAGGATCGAAATCACCTCGTGCCAGATCGGTGCCGCACCGCTAACGCCTGATACATCTTGCATACTTTGACCGGCACTATTTCCCACCCAAACACCGACGGTAAAGTGCTCTGTCCACCCCAGGGCCCAGTTATCACGCATATCTTTACTGGTTCCGGTTTTAACCGCACTCCAAAACGGTGTACTCAAGGCACTGTCCAAACCAAAGGTCAGTACCCGCGCCTGACGGTCCGACAATATGTCGCCCACAATCCAGCTAGCGCCTGCATCCATCACAGGATGAAAGACAGCGCTTTGCTGGTCCATACGTGTTTGCACGGCTTGAGTCTGGCCTAAATTGGCCAGAGCACGGTAGGCATTGGTCAACTCCAACAAGCTGACATCCGCACTGCCCAAAGCCAAGCTATACCCATAGAAATCGCCATCCTGGCGCAGATTCATGCCTAACGCACGCAAGCGATCCACCAGATTGGCAGGCCCCAGCATGGTCAACACCCGCACAGCGGGGATATTCAACGAAGAGGCCAGGGCATTGCGCGCACTGACCCAACCCACAAACTGCTTGTCATAGTTTTGCGGGATATACAGGCCATTACCGGTGGACAAATTCAGCGGGGAATCCTCCAGCAAAGACGCCGCTGTCAACAGTCGCTTTTCAATCGCCATCTCATACAGAAAAGGCTTGAGCGTAGAGCCGGCCTGCCGCAAAGCGCGAGCATGATCCACCTCGGCCGCCTCGGACAGGTCACCACTAGACCCGACGTAGGCCAGAACCTGCCCGCTGTGATTGTCCAGCACCACAACGGCAGCATCCTGCACACGCGCGGTACTGAGATCGAGCAAGTGTCGCCGCATACTGGCCTGCACCTGCATTTGCAATCGCGTGTCCAAGCTTGTGTGGACACTGTCACCCGCTTTGATTTGCGGATTCTGATCCAAGACCCAACGGGCAAAATGCGGCGCCCGTTGAGCCTGCCCCAAGGGGGCTTGTCCGGCCCGGCGCAAAGCCACCGGCACCAGATTACTCAACGCTCGACATTGCTCGGCGCGCCCCATTTCCTGCAAGGTCAAACACGCCCGGCGTTCAACCGTCAAGGCCGAGGCATTCGGGCCGCGCAACAACACAGCGGCAATGGCCGACTCACGCGCGTCCAATGCTGCGGCCTGCTTTTGAAACAGGGTGCGCGCCATCGCATCCACCCCGATCAGCTCACCCCGGAAAGCCACCTGATTCAGATAGGTTTCCAAAATTTCGGGTTTGCTCCAGGTATCTTCCAACGATTGGGCCGCCACCACCTGATCCAGCTTTTGCCAGACCGAGCGCCCACCACGACCACCAAGCAGATCCTGGTCCATCAGACCGGCTAGCTGCATGGTAATGGTCGAGGCACCGCGACTCCGCCCGGCAAACAGACCATCCCAGGCCGCAGAGCCGACGGATAACCAATCCACCCCACCATGAGACTCAAAACGGCGGTCCTCAGACATCAGGACCGCCATTTGCAAAGCCGGAGAAATTTGCTCCAGCGCGACCCAGTCGCCGCGTCGTTGATGAAAGTCCAGACGGACTCGTTGGATAAGCTGGCCCTGGCGATCCAGAACCTGTACATCGGAAGAGCGGTACGCTTGCCGAACCTCCTCGTAGCTGGGGGTAGCCTGCCCAGGACTGGCCCACAGGGCCAGTCCCAGCACCAGCAGTCCTGCTTTACTTGACGGGTGCATCCACAACTTCCAGAACTTGCTCGTTAGGCCAGACGGCAAATACATCAGGCTCGTACAGGGCCTCAGCACGACTGGCTGGCAACACAAACTGGCCCACAGTGTTCAAACGCACCGTATAGCTGACCTCGGTCGTGCCTTCTTCAAAGCGCTCGTAGTAAGCACGGTAACCATCAAAGCGACGCTCGACGAAGCTGGGCCACTGGCCGGATTGTTCTTCACCGGCTGTTGCCATGGCAGAGTCGCGACCCAGGCCACTGCCCAAGATCGTGGCTCCGGCAGGAACTGGATCAGACACAACGACCCAGCTTGCCTGACCTTGGGCCTTGACCTTGATCTTCACGCGCATGATGTCGCCACGACTCCACACGCCAGGCTTGGCCTGCTCCACAGCCTCAATATGACGCTCCAGGCTCAAGCCAGCAGAGATAGGTTTGGTCACAGGCACCGCCGCCAGGGAACGGACGTCGATCCAGGCCTTGCCTTCGCCCATTTGCTCAACGCTCAGGTTATCGACCTGATCACCCCGCCAAGGCACGTCAATCTTGGCGGAACGCACACCCTGGCCGTCAGGCTTGAGCATGTCCCAGTCCACCACTTGGGCCGTTTCCGAGCCCAGAATCACCATGGACTGGCCGCTAGGTTGCTGTTCATGATGACGGCTGAACTGCTCAATGGCCAAGCTACCCAGAAGGTTTTCAGTGGTCATGCGCCATACACCCCGTTGCTGTTCTGCCAACAGACCTTGGGCCAGGCGAGGCATATCCTCGGTCCAGTCCGGCATCTGATTGGCCAGCAACATCAGGCGAGCCTGGTTGGTCACACGGCTGGTCATGGCCCATGGGCTGCCGTTAAGCGCATCCTCACCAAAGACCAGACGGGTACCACGACTGATCAGGCGTGCCTGAATCAGACCCATGGCTTCTTTACGCGTCTGCTCGGCTTTTTTGATGCCTGGCAAACGCTGAGTCAGATCAACCCAGGCCAGCAGAATTTCGGTTGGCCAGCTTTGCAGGTTCAGCTCCACCGAATCCAGCATATTGACGCGAGCGCGGTCGTACTTGGCCAACACAGCCGCAGCACGAATTACCTCGATATCACGCTCTTGACGAGACACCGTTTGCATAGTCGGGATTCGACCATTGACCACGTTCTCCAGGCCCTGCAGCATCTCGTTGCGCAAGCCATCCGGAATGGAGAAGTTCAGGCCAATGGATTCAGCAATATAGCTGATATCCAGGATGTAGCTGGTCAGCACACGACTGCCCCAACCGTAGTTGCTTGGGAAGTAACGCAGCAAACCATTCTGGTCCATATACGAAGGCATGCGCTGCATCAGACCAGCCCAAGCCTGTTCGGAACGCAGGCCCATGAAGCGCGAGGCTTGCTGCTCAAAGCAACTGTAAGGATAGCGTTCAAACCAGGCACGCACCCCTTCCATACCGCCGCCCAAAGAAGAGCGGAACAGCATCTGCAGCCCTCCTTGAACCACCCCTTGCTCGTTCTTCAAGGCACCAGCCGGTGCCTGCACCGACATGTTCAGGGGGGCATCAATACCCACAGCAACCAGTGTTCCCTGCTGAACGGTGATGGGGGTGGCAGTAAAGACCTCCTGCTTAATCGTCAGGCTGTCTTTGGCTGCTTTGCCCGTGACACCGGACTGCTGAACTTCCTGTGCATCAACCGTCCACTCCATTTGGTGCGAATCGGCCGATCCACTGGACAGTGGAACCGACATAGGCCAAACAAGCACTTTGGCCGAACCGGAAGCCAGCTCAACGGTTTGCTCAGGCAACTCTGCCGATGGCAAGCCTTTACCACGGTACTTCGCCTGCACTTTCACGGTCATGGCACGTGGGCTGCTATTACGCAGCGTCACCTGGGCCTGATAGTCATCGCCTTCACGGGCAATGGCAGGCAAACCGGAAATGATTTGCAGGTCTTGCGTGGTGACGATCTGGGCCGAACCGCTACCAAAGCGATCACCCGCCAGATCAGCCACAGCCACGATGCGGTACTGGGTCAGGGAGTCTTTCAGCGGGACAGTCACCGTTGCGCGACCCTGTGCGTCCAGCTCCACATTACCGTTCCACAGCAGCAAGGTATCCAGCAGCTCGCGAGTGGGGCTTTTGCCACCGCCACCACCGGCCGCTACGGCCTTGCGACCATAGTGACGACGCCCCACGATTTCAGACTGCGCCGTGGCGGTCTGCACGTTGTAGCCACGCAAGGCGCGCATGGCGTTAAGCAAGTTCCAGCTATTGTTCGGGCTCAGCTCCAGCAGGGCCTGATCCACCGCGGCCAAGGCCACAGACGCACCGGCTGCCGGTGTGCCATCGGACTTCAGAACCTGAATATCAACTTTGGCCTGTTCGCGAATGGCGTACTGGCTGCGGTCTGTCGTCACTTTCACATCCAGCGCATCTTGCTGGCTGCTGACTTCAATGCTGGCCAAACCAAAACGATAGCTGGGCTTGGACAAGTCCACGGTGGTCGTCGGGGCCACAAATTCGCCACCGCCTTCCGAGTAGGCCTTGTACCAGTTCAAAGGCTGACTCCAGCCCCAGCTAAAGAAGGAGTACCAAGGCACTTCACGCAGTCGGCCACGCAGCACCAGCACAGACACATAGACGTTCGGCCCCCACTCAGGCTTGATCTCTACACTGACGTTCGGGCTATCGCCCTCCAACTGAACCACTTGAGCCTGCAAGACTCCTTCACGCTCCACTGACACCAGGGCCGTGGCTTCGCGAAAAGGCATGCGCACCTGAAACTCGGCTGTCTCGCCAGGAGCCCAGGTCTTTTTCGCAGGAATCACGTCGATACGGTCATCGTTCTGACCACCAAACCACATATCGCCCGAACCGCTGACCCAAACACTACTGGCGGAGACCGACTCACGGCCTTCGCCATCACGCGCAATCGCACGCAGCTCGACCTGACCGCCCTTGTCCAGTTTCACATCACACTGCACCAGGCCTTGATCGTCACTGCGGCCCTCGCAGATCGTGCCCAGGTCTTCGCGCTGCTCCTGATTGTCGTAGCTGTAGAAGCCACCCACCATACGCTTGCGAATCGAGAAGCGCTGCACATTGGCAGCTTCAATCCGCACGGGCACGTTTCTCAGAGGCTTGCCGTCAGGGCTCACCGCAATGGCCGAGAGCTTGGTGGACGAACCGGCGGCCAACCAGCTACCCGCACGCAGACCAGCCACTACATCGGCAGGCCATACAGACACCGTTTGGGTCAGGGTCTGAATTTCACCGTTAAGATCGGCAAAGGTCGCTTCCACCAGAAATTCGGAAGGTCGATCCACCACAGGCAGATCATCCAGCTTGGCACGCAAACCTCCTTGAGCATCCAACTGGAGGCGCTGCTTGTTCAGAAAAACGCGCGCGTTCGAGGCGTCAGATTGCTCAACCGTCTGGGGAGGAGCAAAGCTATAGTCGTCATACGCGCTAAATGAAGGCGACTGGGTACGAACCACCGCCGACAACTGCACTGGTAAGAAGTCAGCAGGACCACCTGACAGATAGTGCAGTTGCAAATCAGCCTGCATCTGTTTGGGGCTAACCAGATAAGGACGATCCTGGCCATCACCCAACTTGATGCTGCCGCCCAAAACAGGCAACTTGAACTGTTCAACGCGAAACTCGCCAAAATTGAAGTACTGGTTTTCACCTTCGGTACGCAAACGGTAAACACCCAGCTCGGCATCCTTGGGGATCTTCCAGTCATTCAAGGCAAACACACTGCCAGCGGCGGTCTTTTGCCACTTCAAAGGCAACTCAATTCGCTTGCCGCTGCCATCATGCTCGACAATCATCGCCTCGGGATAACGATCGGGAGCCTTGAAACCGTCACGTACGCGTTCGCGCACGTAGTGCTTCATGTGCACCACTTCACCAGCACGAAACAGGCTGCGATCCATGACGGTGTGGGCCACAGGGTCGTCGCGACCGCCCCAGTTGTAGGGGACATTAAAGCGCCAGGGCTCGATACCCGAATTCCACTCGCTCAAGGCGAAGCTGAAATCAGCTTTTCCGCGCGCCATGGGGTTGCTTTTGTCGATGCGCGCTGTCACAAACAAGCCGGAAAGACCTGTTTCCTGGCAGTAGTCGGCGCTGTCCACTGACTGCGGATGGTGGAACATCCCGTCTTTGTCCGTCTCGCCCTGCACCAGTTCCTCGCCACGGCAGTTCATGACACGGATCTTGGCGCCCGGCACCACCTTGGCATCATCCAAGGTGGTCACCCAAACCAGCAAGTCGTCCCCCCCTTTTTTGATGTGTACACCCAGATTAGTCACCAGCACGGAGCTGCGCACGTACATGGTGCCTGCCGATTCCAGCAAAGACGCGCCCAAACGTGGGGAAGCAACTTCCAGCACATGAAAACCTGGCTCTTTGAGCGGCACACCAATTAGCTCAAAAGGACGTTCATCTTTTTGATCCATACCAGGCAGGTCCAGCTTCTTGACCTCTTTGCCGACCAGCAAAGGCTGAGCACGTAGGTCCAGTTGACCGTACTGATCAATCGGAGCGGTAATATGGAAATCGCCGCCCATCATGTCACGCAGTCGTTCCGCACTGACCCTCCAGGAATAATCCAGCTGACGCAGACGGGAATACCAGGCTAGGACCTCTCTATCATCCTTTACGGCCAAGGCCCCCACCTGACCGGCCGACACCAGCATTTGCTCAGTCGTGAGATCCGGCTCGACATTACGCAGGCTCAAGCCAATGGCCGGGGGATCAGAATCATCCGAACCCTCGCGATCGGCATGGCCGAAACGCTCCACAATCCCAAAAGGCTCCACGGCAAACTTCACCAGCGGCGGATACGTTGTGGTGCTCATCCCATTACTCAGAACCTGCGGGTTCTTAAGACTGCGGCCAGCGTCGTCAGTCAGGCCGTCCGGAATTTTGACCGTCAGCTTAGCGTTTTCAGGGAAAGGTCCCTGAAAACGCAGGTATTGGCCGGGGCCACGATCCTGCCATGCCTCATCACTATCAGACACAGGCTCCCAAACTTGTTGGCCCGCTTCCAAACGGATCTGGCTCAAGTACTCGTACGCGACGGGCGCGGAGAACTGAACACCGAAGCTGCCAACTGGCGTGCAAGGTGCTTCGGCGCGCTCTCGCATGCAAGAGAGCGAGGCCGTAAATTCAGGACGCACATTGAAATCGTAGGTGTAACGATCCGTATTAGGGACACCCTTGCGATTTTCGATCTGGGTCATGATGCCCGGCTCCAGCACCACCGACACGGTGGCATCGGCTGGCAAGGGCCGCGCACACTGCACGGCTTGGTAACGCTCGTCTACCTCATCCACATAGAACTCAGAGCGCACCATCGCATCGCGCTGGGCACCTTCAACCGCTTTCAGGCCAATGCGCTCGCCAATACCCTCTACCCGGCAATAGCCGTTCTTGATTAAAGAGCCGGTATTAACAGGCGCATTGAAACTGAATAGAAAAACCTGGTCCTCATCAATAATGTTGTAATACGGGCGGTTGCTTTCCAAAATGGCACCGCCAGAATTAAAACGATACTGAGCCGGCCCGCTGATCGCTTCATTGTTGATGCTGCGAAAGCTTTTGGACACGACCGCCGTACAACTCAACCCTGGCCCTGGGCGCTCGTCAAACTCATAAATCCAACGACGGGAATCGAGCCAGCGGCCCTGGCCAACCACAGCGGGATCATCACACTGCACCAGCACGGGCGCAGGTAATTGCGAATCCCCAAAATGGACAGCGGGTTTGGCAAAAGTAACTTTGACGTCCCGTAAATCTGATGTCGCCCCCTGAGGCGAAAAACTGCTTATCGTAATGGCTTGAGCGCTACTGACGCTCAGCAAGAACACCAAACCCAGCAAAGACTGGCGATGCATCGTTCTTCCCCTATGGAATATGCTATTTTCGGCGCCAGTTTAATGGAAATCAGCGCCTCTGAGCATGAATGAGAGACCTCAAAAGGACATAAAGAACACCACCAAGTGCAACAAAAAAAGACACGCTGATTTAAAAGCCTGCAATCTCACTTAAGGCAAACTCTGATGGCATTTGAAAGTAAAAATTTCATATGCGACCAATACCCCGCTTTTTTCCTAAAACAGGCGATATCAACTACGATTAGAAGCACAATTTCGCCACCCCTTACTGGAAACCCGGCCTACCCGCCCCATATGTGTTAAGGCTTGCACAGATCCCTCCGCCTTGATTTCAGGACAGACACATGAGCTCGATGACACTGCAGGAACTGGATAAAACCCGCGAAGAATGTCGCCAATTAATCAGTCGACGCGCCCTGCTATCGGCGGCCGCTGCCGTGGTCCCCATCCCCGGTGTGGATGTGGGCGCAGATGTGGCTATTTTGATGAAGGTCATTCCCATCATCAATGCCCGCTTTGGGCTGACCGCCAACGATGTGGACGCCCTAAGCCCGGAGCTTAAAAAACTGGTAGTCGTCGGTGGAACCAGCATGGGGCTGGGCATGGTGGGACGGGTTCTGACAACGGACCGTGTCATCAATATTCTGGTGCGCCTGGGAGCCAAAAAACTGGCCGGCAAATACGGCGCCAAATATGTCCCCTTGATTGGTAGTGCCATCTCGGCATCCATCAGCTTTGTCGTGCTGCGTAAAGTGGGCAACCAGCATATTGAAGAATGCTATGAAATTGCGCGACGCCTGGCGTTGGAAACGCAACGACATGAAGCGGTACATACGATCGATGGCAGTGAGCAAGGCCTGATACGTGAAATCAAGGACTAAAACCCTGTCGATGCTTTAGCTCTTATCAAGATCGCTCTTTGAATAGCTCAGATAAGCTGGACACAGTGAGCAAGCAGACAAAGTGTGACAAAGCGACGGGTCATTAACCCGCCCCCTCGTCATACTGCTCATTTTAGCCAGCAGGAACCACCCCAGGCGTTTTACTACGGCCATTCAACATATAGTCCATCAGCTCGCGCACCGACTTCATCGCCTTGCCAAAAGGCAGGGCTTCGGAACTGCGAAAGAACAGACCACGCTCCACATCCCCTTTCAAGGCGTAGGCTAGCTGACGGTCAATACAAAACTGACCATGACGCTGCACACCATCGCGCAAACCACAATGGGCCAGGCAATCAAAGCCTTCCGTGCAAGCACGCTCACGCGCCACCGATTGCAGTTTTTGCTCTTTGTGCAAATAGGCATCCAGCCAAGGCGTACGAACAGCGCGAGCGGGCAAGCCGGCCACACTCATGAATGTCACGATGTCCTTGGGCTCCGCATCCAACAAAACGCGCTTGAAGTTCTCATGCGCATCACCTTCTTCAGTGACCGCAAACGCTGTCCCCATTTGCACACCGTCTGCACCCCAATCCATTAATTGACGTAGTTGTTCAGGGCGGTGAATCCCGCCTGCGGCGATCAAGGGAATACGCTCGGCCTCCAGGCCCAGCTCGCGAAACAAGGCTCGGCAGCCCTCCAGCACACGCTGGAACGCATATTCAGGTTTGTTCAATGACTGATCGTCGGCGGCGCCCAGGTGACCTGCGGCATAACGGGGGTTTTCCAGAACGACGGCGTCCGGCAGACGCTTGCGACGCAGCCATTTCTTGACCAGCAGGGTGACGCCACGTACATCCGACAAGATAGGAATCAGGGCAACTTTGGGGTGATCCTGAACCAGTTCAGGCAAATCCAGGGGCAGGCCAGCGCCTACCACCACCGCGTCTGCGCCGCTCTCGCAGGACTGACGCACATATTCGGGATACTGCGAAACGGCCTTCATGATATTAACTGCAATCCCCCCCTTTCCCCCTGATCGCTCTCGAGCCCGATGAATTTCACGGTCCAGCGCCTGCAAATTAGCCGCATCGACTACGCCTTTTTCGACACCTCCCCCGGTGCTGTCCATGAGATCTTCGTGATGGCGTCGTAAATCCACGCTGGAGATCGTCCCCAGCCCTCCCAATGCGGCCACTGTACCCGCCAGCCGGGACGCCGAAATACCGACTCCCATGCCGCCTTGAACAATAGGCAAAAGCAGTTTTCCCTTCAGGGACATGAGACGTAAATCCGTCTTTAGCACGATGTTAATACCTTAGGTTGATGCAAGAACCTGCCGGCCACGTCGGGACCCGAAACAGGGCAATAGAATCGTGGCCGTCTGCAAAGACGGCCACTGTGTTAAATCAGGCGGGAATAGCGTGCACCGCTTTCCTGGCTCAAATACTTGTCGAACACCATGCTGTAGGCGCGCACAAACAGGCGACCTTTGGGCAACACCTGGATAGACTGGGAATCGACCGTCAGCAAGCCGGCTTGGGCATAGCTGTGGAGCTCTTGCAGCTCAGAAGAAAAATAGCTAGCAAAATCAATACCATAACGCGCTTCCAGACGCGCAATAGGCACAGGCATGCTGCACATCAAATGCATGATCACTTCCGCCCGCAGGCGATCGTCTTGCTGCATCACAATGCCGCGCTCGATCGGTAGACGCCCCTGATCTATATCGGCGTAGTAATTGCGCAGGCTGCGGGCATTTTGCACATGCATGGTCCCCACTTGACCGATAGACGACACACCGAAAGAGACCAGATCACAGGCTGCACGGGTGGTGTAACCCTGAAAGTTGCGGTGCAAGCTCCCGTCCAGACGGGCCAGATTCAGTTCATCGGTAGGCAGGGCAAAGTGATCCAGACCAATGTAAACATAGCCGGCGTCCAACAGACGCTGCGAAGACATCAGGAACAGTTGCAGACGCTGGTCGGCGTCAGGCAATTCTTCTTCGTTAATCAAGCGCTGAGCCTTAAAGCGCGTGGGCAAGTGCGCGTAGTTATAAAGAGCGATGCGATCTGGACGCAATTGCACCAGCGAGTCAATCGTGATGGCAAAGCTTTCTAGAGTCTGCAAAGGCAAACCGTAGATCAGATCCGTATTGATGGATTGAAAACCGGCCGCCCGGCTTTCTTCGATGGCGCGTTTGACCATCTCGAAGGGCTGAATACGATTAATCGCCTTTTGCACATTGGGGTCAAAGTCTTGCACCCCAAAACTGGTACGGTTAAAGCCCAGAGCCGCCAGGTTCTGGAGAGTGCCTTGCGCCAAGGTGCGTGGGTCGATTTCGATGCCCAACTCCGCATCGTCCGTAAACGCAAACTGCTCGTTAAGCTTGGCCATCAGACGAGCCAGTTGCTCGTTATCCAGGAACGTGGGCGAGCCGCCGCCCAAATGCAATTGTTCGGTGCGCCTGTCCGCATCCATGTATTGGGTAACCATGTCAATTTCGCGCAGCAGGTAATCCAGGTACTGCTCGCTCTTGCTACGGTCCTGCGTAATAATTTTATTGCAGGCACAAAAGTAGCAAAGCGACTGGCAAAACGGAATATGCAGGTACACCGACAAAGGGGGATTGCTGCTGCTCAAGGCCCGTCGCGATAGCTCGTGAATATAGGGCTGGGCGGGGAAGTCCTGAAAAAAACGGTCTGCGGTGGGATAGGAGGTATAACGTGGTCCAGAACGATCAAAGCGCCGGATCAGGGCTTCTGAGATTTCAATATCTTGCGCGGTCGGAGCACTGGTATCCGATGCTTCCAAAGTTTGCGGCATACAGGGGCCTCCTGAAAAAGACCGGTTTCTTCTAGTCAAGCATTTATTGTGAGAGAAAACCTCACGTATGCGCTTGACCTGCATCAAGCCCGCAAGAACTAAAAAAACGCTTTTTTTCTCGCAGTTGGACTGAAATTAGCCGCATATATCGTATTATTAAGCGCTAGCCGCCTAAATCACCGCCTGTTGGAGTCAGATGTATTTGCTCGTGATCCTAGCACTGCCGTTCATCGGTAGTTTGCTATCTTCCCTGATGCCCGCGAACTCTCGCAAACTCCAAGCATCTCTTGCAGGCGCTGTTGCCATTACCTGCACCCTACTGACTCTCTACGCCTATCCAGACATTGCTCGCGGAGAGGTGTTGGAGTCATCCCGTTCCTGGATTCCCGCTCATGGCTTGACCTTCAAGCTGCGCATGGACGGCTATGCCTGGCTGTTCAGTGTCATCATTACTGCCATGGGGGCCTTGATTGCCCTTTACGCGCATTATTACCTGTCAGCCCAAGATCCAGTCCGACGCTTCTTCTCCTTTCTACAAGCCTTTATGGGTTCGATGCTCGGCGTGGTGCTGTCGGGCAACCTGATCCAGTTGGTGGTGTTCTGGGAGCTGACGAGCATCTCCTCCTTCATGCTGATCGCCTACTGGTATCACCGCATGGATGCGCGCCGGGGTGCGCGTATGTCGCTGATCATCACCGGCACCGGGGGGTTCTGTTTACTGGCAGGTGTGCTCATGCTGGGCCAGGCCGCTGGCAGCTATGACCTGAGCGTGGTATTGGAGTCGGGCGAGCAGATTCGCAACCACCCTTGGTATACCGGGATGCTGATCCTGATTGCCTTGGGCGCGCTCACTAAAAGTGCCCAGTTCCCCTTTCATATCTGGCTACCCCATGCCATGGCCGCCCCCACTCCCGTGTCGGCGTATTTACACTCGGCCACCATGGTCAAGGCCGGCGTATTCCTGTTGGCACGCCTGTGGCCTGCACTGTCGGGCACGACAGAATGGGCTGTCATTATTGGTGGCGCCGGTCTGTGCTCTCTGACACTGGGAGCCTACGTAGCCATGTTCCAGCGCGATATGAAAGGCGTGCTGGCCTACTCCACCATTAGTCATCTGGGTCTGATTACCTTGCTGCTGGGGCTGAACAGCCCGCTTGCGCTGGTCGCGGCGCTGTTTCACATGATGAACCATGCCACCTTCAAGGCTTCCTTGTTCATGGCAGCCGGTATCGTGGACCACGAAACGGGAACCCGTAACCTGAATCGGCTATCCGGTCTGCGCCACGCCATGCCCTTGACAGCCACTCTGGCAACTGTCGCGGCAGCCGCCATGGCCGGCGTGCCCCTATTGAACGGCTTTATCTCCAAAGAAATGTTCTTTGCCGAGACCATTCTGGCCGGTAACGGCAATATCTGGGAGTACGCCCTGCCCGTTGTGGCGGTCATCGCCGGGGCCTTTAGCGTGGCCTATTCCCTACGCTTTATCGCCCAGGTCTTTTTTGGTCCTGTCGCCACCGACTTGCCACGACAGCCGCATGAGCCGCCTCGCCGCATGTTGATCCCCAGTGCCATTTTGGTGCTGACCTGTTTGTTGGTCGGTATTATTCCTAGCCTGACGTTTGGCCCCTTCCTGCATACTGCGGCCAACGCCATTCTGGGCGCTGAAATGCCCCAATACAACCTGGCCGTCTGGCATGGTTTCAACCTGCCCTTGATCATGAGCCTGCTTGCCACCGGCATGGGCGTGATCTTCGTTCTGATCATCAACCGTTTCTACAAAAATCGCCAAGGCCGCACGCCTTTGCTGACCCGTGCCGATGGCAGGCGCTTCTTTGAGCTGGCCATGGAATATCTGGAAGTGGCCGCAAACTGGGCGGTAGGCAAACTGTACTCGCCACGCCTGCAACGTCAGATGCTGCTGATCATTGTGGCAACACTCTGCGTTGCCGCCCTGCCTCTGGCCCGTGGAAACTGGTTCAAATCCACCATTTCTACACCCATTGACCCCTTCTTTGTCCTGATGTGGGCAGTGGGAATTGCCTGCGCGATTGGTGCTGCCCGTCAAGCCAAGTTCCACCGTCCGGCCTCCTTGTTGCTATCCGGAGGTGCCGGTCTGGTTACCAGCCTGACCTTTGCCTGGCTATCGGCCCCTGACCTGGCACTGACTCAATTGGCCGTAGAAGTAGTCACCGTGGTGCTGATTTTGTTGGGCCTGCGCTGGTTGCCACAACGGGTCAGCGATATACCCGGCAATCAGGACAAGAGTGCTCGCGCCCTGCTACGCCGTAGCCGCGATTTGATCATTGCCATTCTGGCCGGTTGCGGTATTGCTGTGCTGGCCTACGCCATGATGACGCGCCCTCACCCCAGCGGTATCTCCCCCTTCTTTGTCGAGAAAGCGCTGCCTCTGGGCGGCGGGGCCAACGTCGTGAACGTGATTCTGGTCGACTTCCGTGGCTTTGATACCTTTGGTGAAATCGTGGTGCTGGCTATTGTTGCCTTGACGGTCTTCGCCTTGCTGCGTCGTTTCCGCCCCCCCATTGAAGCCATTGCCCAGCCGCTGGCCCGTCGCCAGAACGTCAAGGACAGCCGCGAAGCTGTCTTTGTGGAGCCCGACCCCAAGACTGCCCTGCCCGAAGGCATCATGCAGATCCCTGCCGTCTTGCTGCGCTTGCTACTGCCTATCTCTACGCTGATCGCCTTGTACTTCCTGCTGCGCGGGCACAACCTGCCTGGTGGTGGTTTCGTGGGAGGCCTGATCATGGCAACCGGCATTATCTTGCAGTACATGGTCAGCGGCGTGGTGTGGATGGAATCCCGCCCACTGATTCAACCTCAAACCTGGATTGGCTTGGGTCTGTTGACCGCCGGTGTGGCCGCCATGCTGGTCTGGGCCTTTAACAAGCCCTTTCTATCGGCCCAAAGCTGGGATCTGCACCTGCCCCTGGTTGGCAATGTGCATACTTCCAGCGCACTGATTTTTGACATCGGCGTGTTCATGCTGGTGATTGGCTCCACCATCCTGATTTTGATCGCGTTGGCTCACCAGTCCCTACGTTTTTATCGCAAACTACCGTCGCTGCAATCCGCCTCGAACGCTTCATCCGGGATGGAGAACAAATAATGGAAATCGTGCTTTCAATTGCGATTGGTGTACTGGCCGGCTCAGGCGTTTGGCTCCTGCTGCGCCCACGTACTTTTCAGGTCATCATGGGACTGGCTTTAGTGTCCTACGCCGTGAACCTGTTCATCTTCAGTATGGGTAGGCTCAAAATCAGCGCCGCTCCCGTTATCAACGCCAGCAAACAGGGGGTGGACTATGCGGACCCCCTGCCCCAAGCTTTGGTGTTGACCGCAATTGTGATTGGCTTTGCCACCACCGCCCTGTTTCTGGTCGTCATTCTGGCCAATCGCGGCCTGAGCGGCACTGACCACGTTGATGGCCGCGAGGAAGACGATCTGTGAGTCTACTCAACCAACACTTGCCCGTATTGCCGGTCGCCATCCCTATGGTGGCTGCGGCCCTGATGGTGATGCTGCGCGACAAGCGCCGTCACTACAAGCTGCTGATCGCCTTTGGCTCCTTATTGGCCCAATTGTTTTGTGCCGTTTATCTATTGTTACTGGCCGATGGCACGCTGGCCCCGATCTGGCCACAATCCGTCGGAGTGTACCTGCTGGGGGATTGGCCGGCCCCCTTCGGAATCGTTCTGGTCGTGGACCGTTTGGCCGCCTTTTTGCTGGTTCTGACCAATGTGCTCGCTTTTTGCTGCTGGTTCTATTCACTGGCCCGTTGGGACCGCGTAGGGGTACATTTCCATTCCCTGTTCCAGTTGCTATTGATGGGTCTGAACGGCGCTTTCCTGACGGGTGACCTGTTCAACCTATTTGTATTTTTCGAGGTTTTGCTGGCAGCATCCTATGGTCTGATGCTGCACGGTTCGGGCGCCGCCCGCGTCAGTGCCGGACTGCACTACATCGCCGTCAACCTGATCTCCTCTTTCCTGCTGCTGATTGCCATCGCCCTGATTTACGGTGTCACTGGCACCTTGAACATGGCCGATTTAGCCCTGCGTGCCGGCTCCCTGCCCGACGCGGACCGCCTGGTGTTCGAGTCAGCTTTGGCCATCCTGGGTATCGCCTTTCTGATCAAAGCCGCCGCCTGGCCTTTGAACTTGTGGCTACCCAATGCCTACGGCAATGCCAGCGCTCCAGTCGCTGCCATGTTCGCCATCATGACCAAGGTTGGTATTTACGCACTGCTGCGCATCGGCTCCTTGCTACTTCCCACCGGAGCCCCGGCCGCCTTTGGCGTGGCCTGGATGTTCCCGGCGGGCATTGCCACTCTCACCTTTGGCGCTATCGGCGTGATGGCCGCACAACAACCCGAACGGCTGGCCAGTTATTGCATCATCGTGTCCTCAGGCACCCTGCTGGCCGCCCTGGGTATGCCAGGAGTCATTCTGACAGGCCCTGCCCTGTATTACATGCTGAGCAGCGTACTGGCTCTGGGTGCGTTTTTTCTGCTGCTGGAGCTGGTCAGCCGCACCAAGCCCTTTGGAGCCGACCTGTTGGCAGTCAGTCAGGAGGTCTTTGATCTGGACGACCCGGAATCCGAAGACCATAGCGATGATGTGGTCGGCGTGGCCATCCCCGGTGTAATGGTATTTCTGGGCATGTCCTTTATTGCCTGCGCCTTGCTGATTGTGGGCCTGCCGCCGCTATCGGGCTTTGTGGCCAAGCTGTCCTTGCTGACGGCCGCCCTGAAAGCCTCGGGTCAATCGCCAGAGCCGCTTAACGCCTGGATTCTGACAGCCGCCGTGCTGATCTCGGGTGTGGCCGGTTTGATCGCCATGGTGCGTGTGGGGATCCGTCTGTTCTGGAGCAATAGCTCCTTGACGATTCCCCGCCTGAAGCTGATCGAAGCCGCCCCCATCGCCAGCATTATTATGGCTTGCGCGATCTTGAGCTGGTATGCCGGCCCCATCACGACTTACCTGGAACAGACGGCGCAACAACTGGATGAGCCCCGTATCTACATCGGCTCGGTCTTGCGACAAAACCCTGTGCGTTCTGTTCAAGCGGAGGGATTCTGATGCGACGCTACACCAAACATCTGTTTCTGCCTTTGCTTTTACTGAGTCTATGGCTGCTGCTGAACGACTCACTCTCGGCCGGTTACGTGGTGCTGGGCCTGTTCCTGGCCATCGCCCTGAGTTTGGCTGCCATTCCCTTTCGTCCAGTTAAAGCCAGTATCCGTCATCCCTTTCTGGCCCTGAAACTCATCTGCCAAGTCACGTGGGACATTGCACTGTCCAATATTGCCGTGGGCCATCTGGTGTTGAAAGGCGGCGATGCGCCCCGACCCGGTTTTTTAGCCATTCCCCTGCGCATGACCGACCCGCACGGTCTGGCAGCGCTGGCCTGCATCATTACCTATACACCAGGTACCGTCTGGTCCGGCTTTGACTATGAAACCCGCGTCCTGACCTTGCATATTCTGGATCTACAAGACGAGCAGGTCTGGTTAGACACTATTCAGAAGCGCTATCAAGAACCGCTACTGGAGATTTTCCAATGATAGACATTGTTTACTGGGCCTGTCAGTTTGCCCTGGGCTGCTTTGTCCTGGGCATGGGCTGCGCCGTCATCCGTCTACTTAAGGGTCCGTCGGCCGCCGACCGCGTACTGGCGCTGGACACCATGTACATCAACGGCATGCTGGCCTTGTTGGCCCTTGGCATCCGCTTTGACTCCACCCTGTATTTTGATATCGCCTTGCTCATTGCCCTGTTTGGTTTTGTAGGTTCAGCAGCGATGGCGAAATTCCTGCTACGCGCCGAGGTAATCGAACCATGACTACACCTTTGTTGCCCTGGTGGCTGGCCGTCCCGGTCGCCCTTTTACTAGTACTGAGCGGCATCGTGGCTCTGGTGGGGTCAGCTGGCCTGCTGCGTTTTAAGCATTTTTACTCTCGCATCCACGCCCCCACTATGGGCAATACATTAGGTACATTCTTTATGGTGCTGGCCGTAGCCATCAGCGCCAGCCACTTGATGAGCCGTCCTATCCTGCACCCGCTCATCCTGAGTGTGCTCTTGATCATTACCTCGCCGGTGACAGCCATTTTTTTGATGCGCGCCGCCATCAAGCGAGAGCATCGCCAGCGTCTAGCCAAATATGGCCCGGATGAACCGGGCTACCTGGACATGCCACATAAAGCGCCTCTACCCAAAGAATTGGCTGAACCGCCAAGCAGCGACAGGACTTGAATCAAACCATGGGGGTTTAGAAAAGTTTTATTACCCTCACTTGCACCTGCTCCACCTATACTAGTAAGTGTTTACTGCGTATCGGGAATTGCCCCATACGCAGTCGTTTTTGGGGCTTTGCGGCCTGCTACTCATACCTGCTCGTAACAGCGCTCGCCAAGCCGGTGATTCCCTTAGCAAGTCAAGGAGTGAGATCGATGAGTCTACTTACACGCCCATCCCGAATTCTGAAAGCAAGCTTGCTCAGCTTAGGTTTGCTCTCACCCGCTGCCTGGGCTCAAACCCCGTCCCAAGACTACCAACGCGATATCCAGCGCTGTGAACAATTCACCGGTGAGCAGCGCACCACTTGCCGTCGCGAAGCTGGTGCCGCTTTGCAAGCCGCGCGTCACCACAAGCTGGACAAACGCGACCACAATATGGATGCCAATCGCCAGGCGCGTTGCCATCGTCTGCCTGCGGATCGCCAGCAAGACTGCCTGAAAGCCATGACCGGCCAGGACACAACGGTGCGCGGTAGCGTGGAAGGCGGCGGTATTTTGCGCGAGACCACGACGGTGATGCCTGCCCCGTAAGTGCACGATGCACACGGCTATCCTGGCAGGTAGTCAAACAAAAAGAATGGGCCTTGCAAGGCCCATTCTTCATTTCTGCGGGCTGTTTCTTTAGCCCATCTCCAATTTACAACTCCACCTGTATACCCATCTCCACCACACGATTAGGCGGAATCTTGAAAAAGCGGGTACTGCGGCTGGCATTGCGAGCCATGAACGCAAACAAGCGCCGACGCCAGCCCAAATACCAAGGCTGACGCGATTGAATCATCACCGTCTGGCGCGACAGGAAATAGGACGTTTGCATCGGCTCCAGATTCAGCTCTGGGTGCTCCAGGGTGATCTGCTCCAGTAATTGCGGCACATTAGGTTCCTGCTTGAAACCCCAGGAAGCGACCGCCTGCCAACTGCCACGACTGAGACGTTGCAGGGTATAACGCTCTCCAAATGGAACATAAGGGACACCGGCACTCGTCACAGTCAAGAACAAGACCTGCTCGTGCAGAACCTTATTGTGTTTCAGGTTATGCAATAGCGCCGGAGGAACAGAGTCGGGAATCGTACTCATGAATACGGCCGTACCCGGTACGCGGGTAGGCGCGTACTCCTCCAGACTCAGCAAAAACTCTTTCAGCGGCTGTTTGTTTTCCAGCAGGCGCTCGTGCAAAGCAGCCCGCCCCTGACGCCAGGTCAACATCAGGCCCAACAACACAGAGCCCACTAACAAGGGTAGCCAGCCACCCTCCAAAATCTTGAGCGCATTGGCCGAAAACAGGAGCACGTCCAGAATCAGGAAAATACCCAACAACCCCAACCAGGCCCAACGCTTGATTCCGCTGGCGCGGCGCGGCAGCAAAAGCAAGGCCAGCAAGCTGGTCATCAACATCGTCCCTGTTACCGCAAAACCGTACGCATGGGCCAGACGATCCGAGGAGCCAAAGCTCAGAACCAGAATCATCACTGCCACACACAGCAGTAAGTTCACACGCGGCAGATAAATCTGCCCCTCTTCTTTAGCCGACGTGTGTTGAATCACCATGCGTGGCCAGAATCCAAGCTGAACTGCCTGACGGGTAACAGAGAACGCGCCGGAAATCACGGATTGGGACGCAATCACCGTTGCGACCGTGGCCAGCATGACCATCGGTACCAAAGCCCAGTTGGGAGCCAGAAAAAAGAAGGGATTACGAATCGCCGTCGGGTCAGAAATCAGCAAAGCACCTTGACCGAAATAGCACAGGACCAGGCAAGGCATCACGATCATAAACCACGCTTTACGTATCAATGGACGACCAAAGTGTCCCATATCGGCATACAAGGCCTCGGCACCGGTCAAGGCCAGTACCAGCGCCCCCAGCAGCAAAAAGGTTTGCCAGGGTGCCTCAGCAACAAAGGCCACGGCCCAACGCGGATCCAAAGCCAGCAACACTTGCGGGTGCTCAATAACACGCCACAGCCCCAGCCCACCCAACACCAGAAACCAGGTCAACATAATGGGACCGAACAGCTTGCCCATGGTTCCCGTACCGCGCGACTGAATCAAGAACAAGGCCAGCAAGACCCCCAGCGCCAGAGGCACTATCCAGGGATCCAGCACATGGGACACCATACCTATGCCCTCCAGCGCAGACATCACAGAAATGGCTGGCGTAATAATACTGTCCCCGTAAAACAAAGCCGCGCCGATCAGCCCCAGCACCACAATGATCTGACGACGCGGCCCTTGAATGCCACGTGCAGCCAACTCCATCAGTGCCAGCGTACCGCCCTCCCCTTTATTATCCAGGCGCAACACTACCGTGACGTACTTGATGGAGACCACCACCGTCAACAGCCAGAACAACAAAGACAACACTCCATAGACCTGTTCGGCGCCGGGCTGTCCATAAGGACTCAGGGCCACTTTCATGGTGTAGAGCGGGCTGGTTCCAATATCGCCATACACTACGCCTAACGCGCCCATTAACAAGGCGGCTTGCGCCGCTTTCTTGGGGTTTTCTGTTGCTGTGTTCAAGGCTTAATTTCCAATCAAAGTATCGTGCCGGGTCAGACGCGCACCAATACGCGGACCGGGAAAAACAATGGTGATGCGAGTACCCGGAAAATCAGGACGACTCATCAAGCTCCACCAGGCGCCATGTGCACGGGCAATTTCCTGCACAATAGCCAAGCCCAAACCAGAGCCCCCCGCCTGCGTGCCAGGGGAACGGTAAAAAGCCTCAAATACGCGCTGCTGCTCGCTGGCCTCGATACCCGGCCCATGATCCTCCACCGACAAAGAAGGCGGATTACTGGCCACCCGCAAAACAATGCGGTCTGTACCTAGCCCATAGCGCAAGGCGTTATCCATCAAATTCGACAACAGCTCACGCAATAATATGGGGGCAGCATCAATCCAGACCGGCTTTTCAGGCGCCAACAAATGGATTTCCACACCATGCTGGCGAGCCTGCAAGAACCAATCACCGCCTTCTTCACGCACCCATTCGCACAAATCCAGACGTACAAAACTGTCCTTGATATTGCTATCTGCATCGGTGCGCGCCAGCACCAGCAACTGCTGACCTAGGCGAATCATGCGGTCCGACACGCTTTTGATGCGCTCGGCTCGTTGGCGAATGTCCTCTGGCAACGGTCGTGCCAACATCAGCTCAGACTCCAGTTGCAAACCGGTCAGAGGGGTACGCAACTGATGCGCCGCATGACCAATAAAGCGTTTTTGCGCCTGCAGGGTATCACGCTGGCGTTCCAGCAACTCGTTAAAGTGCTCCACCAACGGCACCACTTCGGCGGGCAAAGCACTGGCATCCAGGCGCTCGAAGTCATCATCGGACCGATTGCGGATCTGTTGTGATAAATCATCAATAGAAGCCAGTTGCGAGCGAATCCCCGACAACAACACCCAGGCAATCAGACTGACCAGCAATACCTGGCTAAGCGCCATGGTCCAGAAAATATCGCGCAGCAGCCAATCTTCCAGGCTCATGCGTCGCGTCAGTATCCAGGTAACACTCAAGTCGAGCACCACCAGAATGGAGATCGGGGGAAACAGACGGCCCATCAATTTACGGGCCAAAGAACCGGGGGCAAGAAAGCGCTCCAGCCAGCCTCGCAACAAGGAGGTTTTTACCGCTGGAGAAAGATGCTGATCGGGCATGGTTGACCTAGATTTTCAGACAGCAGGCACGGGCTGCCGTTATGCTCCGGCCACGCTCTCCACATCGAGCAAATAACCAAAGCCGCGCACAGTCTGTATAACCGCCCCGGTGCCCTCCAGGCGCTTGCGCAAGCGATACACGTAGACCTCGACCGCATTGTCGCTGAAATCGGCGTCCCAGGCAGACAGTGAGTTGATAATTTGCTGCTTGGTGACCACACGGCCCGCGCGCATCATCAACATTTCCAGTACGGACAACTCCCGCACCGACAAAGTGACGCGTTGACCCGCACAGCGCAACTCGCGGCCAATGGTATCAAAGCTCAAGGGACCGACATCGATAATAGGCTGTACCTGGCCACTACGCCGACGACCAAATACACGTACTCGGGCGGCCAGCTCAGACAGGTCAAAGGGCTTGATCAGGTAGTCGTCCGCACCAGCGTCCAGACCACCGACGCGATCATCCACGCCATCACGCGCAGTCAGAATCAGAACGGGAATGGCATTGCCTTGCCGACGCAATTGGCGCAGCACCTCCAGGCCACTGATACCGGGCAAGTTCAAGTCCAGAAGCAGAAGGTCATAGACCTGGGCAGTCAGCTCCTTCAAGGCACTTTCGCCTTCCTGGAGCCAGTCAACAGCGTAGCCCTGGTCGTTGAGAAATTCCTGCAGTGCGGCGCCCAGTATGGCGTCGTCTTCGATAACTAGTACACGCATTCGGGAGATTTTATTACGAAACTGGCCCCTCGCGTTGCAGATGCAAAGCGAGGGGCCAGAAAAAACAACACGAACCAGAACCCAGAATTACGGAGCAGACGCAGGCTCGGCTTCCTGCTGGGTAGCGGCGCCATCCTTGGCTTGACCGTCTTGACCGGCAGCCTTGGTCGTGGGGCCTGGACGAGTGATGAAACCCAGACGGGTCAGACCGGACGCCTTGGAGCGGCTCATCACCTGGGCCAGTGTTTCATAGCGCGTATCGGTATCAGCACGGATACGCAGTTCAGGCTGAGGCTCATCCTTGGAGTAGGGAGCCAGCGTGGCAGTCAAGTCCTCCATCGCCACGGGCTGCTCATTCACGAAGATCTGCCCTTCAGCGTCAATGGCCAGATCAATCGTCTTGGGATCTTGCTGAACCGGCTCGGATGTGGCCTGGGGCAGCTGAATCTTGATCGAGTGCGACAGCAGCGGAGCGGTGATCAGAAAAATCACCAACAGAACCAGCATGACGTCGATCAGGGGCACCATATTGATTTCGGACAGCGCAGAGCCCGAATTGCGATTGTCAAAGCTGCCAAAAGCCATGATTAGTGCTCCCGCTTGGCAGCCGCTGCCGCGTTTGATGTCGCACCGCCACCCGAGCTAGGAACGCGGCGCAAAACAGGTTGGTTGTCCTGCACGGGTTGGCCTGTGGTCAGGAATGTAAACAAATCGTGGGCAAAGGCGTCCAGTTGGGACAAGTAAACGCGGTTGGTACGCACAAAGGCGTTGTAGGCCAACACGGCGGGAATCGCCACGGCCAGACCCAGACCCGTCATCACCAGCGCTTCACCCACAGGACCAGCAATCTTGTTCAGAGTCACACCATCGGACAGACCAATATTGATCAGTGCGTGGTACACCCCCCAGACCGTACCGAACAAACCCACAAACGGGGCGGTGGAACCGACCGAAGCCAGCAGCGTCAGGCCGTTTTCCAATTTGGCGGTTTCTTCGTCCATGACTTTACGCATGATGCGCGAGACAAAGGCATCGGTAGAACCCTTCTCTTCCAGACGCATAGCGCCATATTTCACATGATGTTTTTGAGCGTGGATGGCGTGACTGGCCAAATGGCTGAACGGATCGCGGGCACCGTGAGTGGCGATTTCGTTTTCAACCTGCTCCAGGGAGCTGGCGGACCAGAACTCGCGCATGAAACCTTGCGAGCGACGCTTCAGACGGAAGGACAGTACGCCCTTGACGATGATCAGGTACCAACTGGCAACCGACATCAAGGCCAAGATCACGAACAAGGTCTTGCCAACCACATCACTTTGCTGGATAAAGTGCAGCACCCCGGTCGCTTCCTCAGCAGCAGCAACACTGGCGGCAGCCTGATCGGCAACAGGCCCTGCAACTTGTGCCAGGCTTACCCATACGCTTTGAAATAGTTCCTGCATCATTGATATATCCTAGTAAACAAAGTCGAAAGGAATATCGGCCATGGCACGATAGGCCACACCATTTTCCGTATACGGTTTGAAACGCGCTGTGCGTACCGCCTTCAATGCTGACTCATCCAGACGCTCATAGCCTGAAGAGCTTTGCACCTTGGCCTCCAGCACGGTTCCTTGGGTTGAAATCACTACACGAACCACCACGCGGCCCTGTTCACGACGGCGTTCCGACGCCCTTGGATACACAGGCACAGGACGGCGCCCCAAATAATCCACACGACCGATCAGCTTGGGTCGGTCCCCATCGGTAGAGCGGGCAGCGGTTTGGGAGGTGTTGTCCGTTGCCGGGCCTGCTTGAGCGGCCGGCGCTGCTGGTTGAGCAGGCTGTGGCGTTTCTGCCGGTGGAACCTCAGGCTTGGGCTGTGGCTTGGGCTTGGGTTTCGGCTTGGGTTTTGGTTTGGGCTTGGGCGGCTCGGGAATGGGTGGTTTTTCCACGATAGGCTCTGGCTCAGGCTCCGGCTCAACAACGGGTTCGGGCTCAGGCTCGGGATCGGGTTCCACCTCGGGTTCAGGTTCAGGCTCAGGCTCAGCCACCACCTCCTCAGGGGGGGCGCTGACCTGCTCTTGCTGAACCGGGGACTCCGACACTTCCACCAGGGTCACACCGACAACATCCATCGGGGCGGGCTCGCCCACAATCTTGGGGGTTTCCGTCCACAAGATGGTAGCCACGACACCCACGTGCAATCCCAGTGCTAATGCCAAGCCAGTTGCCTTCAAGGCCAGCATCGAGCGATTATTCTTTTGAGAAGCAATTCCGGTCATAATCCGTTCTACACATTCTGCAACCCGCATGGACCATGACGGGACCGGACAGGATGCCCAGTGAAGTATCGAATCTTAACAGAAACAGGAATGATTCTCAATACTGAATCTCTATAATATTTTCTGCTGACAACCCGCCTCACAAAAACCTTCCAGATACTAACGCAGACAGGCTGCCCTAAGGGCAGCCTGTTTGTGAATAATTTGCAAAAAATCAGGACAAACGCACTTCAGCCTCAGGCTCGATAGGAAAAGCGCTGAACTTGCGCGGCAAGGCCAAAGCCCGTTCACCAGGTCGCAAGCCCAGCTGCGACCAGCGCTGATGATCAAACTCAGCTTCCCAGGCTCGCTCCCCCTCGTTCAAGGCCAACTCAACCCGCACCGTCGCGCCCAGAGGAATAATGCGCTGCACGGCTACGACGATACCCTGACCATCCAATTGACGCTGCAAATCCAGATCGTGCGGACGTACATATCCGACAGCCTCGCCCTGCCCTGTACCCTGACCATTCAAAGCCTGATTGGACTCGAATTGCCCCAACTGAGGATCAGCGACAAAGCGTCCGTGCTCGAACTGACCCGGCAAGCGATTCGCTGCCCCCAGAAACTCATACACAAAGGGACTGGCTGGATGATTGTAGACATCCTGCGGAGCACCCTCCTGCTCAACCCGACCTTTGTTCAGCACCACAATACGGTCCGCCACTTCAATGGCCTCTTCCTGATCGTGCGTCACAAACAAGGTGCTGATATGCAGATCATCATGCAGACGACGCAACCAGGAGCGCAACTCTTTGCGCACCTTGGCATCCAAAGCACCAAAGGGCTCGTCCAGCAGCAAGACACCCGGCTCTACGGCCAAGGCACGTGCCAGAGCAATACGCTGTCGTTGGCCACCTGACAAGGCCGCTGGATAGCGATCGGCCAGCCAGTCCAGTTGCACCAGTTCCAATAGTTCATGCACACGCTGACGAATCTGGGCTTCGGGCAAACGCTGCTTACGCGGTTTGATACGCAGACCGAAGGCAACATTTTCAAACACCGTCATATGACGGAACAAGGCATAGTGCTGGAACACAAAACCCACCTGGCGATCACGCGTGCCCACGGCGGCTACATCCTTGCCGTTGATCAGCACCTGACCCGCATCCGCATATTCCAGGCCAGCCACGATACGCAGCAAGGTTGTCTTGCCGCAGCCAGAAGGCCCCAGCAAGGCCACCAGCTCGCCCGCTGGAAAATCCAATGTCACATCACCCAGTGCGGTAAACGCACCAAACTGTTTAGATAGATGACGAACTTCGATACTCATAATGAACTCCGAATGCGATCATCCGTGATGACCGTCTTGAACCATTTTGCGCTCGGCCCACAATTTAAGCGCCAACGTCAGTAAAGCCAAGACTGCCAACACCGAAGCCGCCGCAAACGCGCCCACCGTGTGATAGTCGTTGTACTCAATCTCTACATGCAAAGGCAGCGTGTTGGTCTGGCCCCGTATATGGCCCGACAGCACCGACACCGCCCCAAATTCGCCCATGGCACGGGCATTACATAGAATCACGCCATACAGCAGGCCCCACTTGATTTTGGGCAGCGTTACCCGCCAGAACATCTGTCTGCCATTGGCCCCCAGCACCCGCGCAGCCTGTTCTTCCTCACTGCCCTGCATTTGCATCAGTGGAATCAACTCGCGCGCCACGAAGGGAAAAGTGACAAACAAAGTCGCCAGGACCAAACCGGGCAAAGCAAAGACGATACGAATGTTGTTGGCATCCAGCCAGTCCCAAAACGGGCCCTGTCGACCAAAAATCAGCAAGAACATCAAACCGGCAATCACGGGCGATACCGAAAATGGCAAGTCGATCAAGGTGGTCAACAGGCTTTTGCCACGAAACTCAAAACGAGCAATGGCCCAAGACGCCGCCAAGCCAAATGCAATATTCAACGGCACCGCAATCACGGCAACCAGAACCGTCAGGCTGGCCGCATGCCAGGTATCGCTCTGGCTCAAGGCGGACAGATACGGCATGATGCCCCGGCTAAAGGCCGTCATGAACACCAGGATCAAGGGCAGCAGCAAGAACAGCACAAAGAAGAGCAAGGCAATGCCAATCAGTATGGCTTTGACGGCCGGGCCTTCATCCTGCGCCGCCCGCAAACGTGCCGTCTGTACCGGCACCGCCTGCACAGCGGTGTCTATTGTCAGGCTGCTCATCGTGCGCCCTCCAAAGATAAAGGCGCTGCTACCTTTGCCGCTTTAGCACTGGCCTGCCCTGAGTGACGCAACTGCAAATACCACTGCAAACGGTTGATCGCCAACAGAATGATGAAGGACAACACCATCATCAGGACAGCCAAGGCCGAAGCTCCCGCATAGTCAAACTGCTCCAGCTTGATCACGATAAGCAAAGGCGTAATTTCCGAGACCATAGGGACGTTACCAGCAATGAAAATCACCGAACCGTACTCACCCACCGCACGAGCAAAAGCCAGGGCCACGCCCGTCAAGCAGGCAGGCAAAATGGCGGGCAAAATGACCTTGGTGACCGTCTGGAAGCGATCCGCCCCCAAACACGCACTAACCTCTTCCTGTTCCTGCTCCAGTTCTTCAAGAACCGGCTGCACGGTACGCACAACAAAAGGCAGGCCAATAAACACCAGGGCGATCAGCACCCCCCAAGGGGTAAACGCAATCTGCCCTACATAAGGTTCAGCCCAGGAACCGATCCAGCCGGTAGGCGCATAAATAGCGGCCAGTGAAATACCGGCTACCGACGTGGGCAGGGCAAAGGGAAGATCAATCAAAGCATCCACGATGCGGCGTCCAGGAAAACGGTATCGCACCAGAACCCAAGCCAGAATCAAGCCGAACACACCATTGATCAACGCCGCCAACGCGGCCATGCCAAAGGTCAATTTCAAAGAAGCCAAGACACGCGCGGCACTAATGGTTTCCCAAAACGCCGACCAGCCCATAGAGGTGGTCTTGAGCACAACAGCAGACAAGGGAATCAGCACAATCAGGCTTAAATAACTGATGGATAAACCCATCGTCAGACCAAAGCCTGGTAAAGCCCGCTGCTTGCGCACAGCGGGCAAAAATCCCCACAGACGAGCCTGTAACATCGGACGGTCCTCGGTGATAGTAGGGTTATCTGCTCAAGTAGATGCTGTCGAACACGCCGCCATCCGCAAAGTGCTTGGCTTGCACCTGTGTCCAGCCACCCAGCTCATCATCCACCTTATACAACTTCAACGCCGGAAACTGATCGCGGTACTTAGCGGCCACCGACTCCAGGCGAGGACGGTAAAAATGACGTGCGGCGATTTCCTGCCCTTGCGGGCTATACAGATATTCCAGATAGGCTTGGGCCACTTTTTCTGTGCCATGCTTGGCGACATTAGTGTCAAGCAATGCCACAGGCGGCTCGGCCAGAATGCTGCTGGAAGGCACCACAATATCGAAGCGATCAGGCCCCAGATCCTTCACCGACAAGAGAGCCTCGTTTTCCCAGGCAATCAATACATCGCCAATGCCTCGCTCCACAAAAGTTGTGGTCGATCCACGCGCACCGGAATCCAGCACGCTGACGTTGCGATACAGTTTGGCCACAAAATCTCGGGCCTGCGCCTCGTCCCCATTACCTTGCTTTAAGGCATACAACCAGGCAGCCAGATAATTCCAGCGTGCCCCTGCCGAGGTTTTAGGATTAGGCGTCACCACCTTCACATCAGAGCGAATCAAATCGTTCCAGTCGTCAATCCCCTTGGGATTGCCCTTGCGCACCAGCAGAACAATCGTAGAGGTGTAAGGCGTACTGTTGTCCGGCAGGCGAGCTTGCCAGCCTTTGTCCAGTAAACCGGACTGGGCGATCTGATCGATATCGGAAGCAATACCCAGTGTCACCACATCAGCGGGCACACCATCAATAACGGTACGCGCTTGCTTGCTGGAGCCACCGTGGGAACTACGGATGACCACACTGTCACCTGTTTGTTCTTTGTAATGTGCCTGGAAAGCCTTGTTGAATTCAGCGTACAGCTCACGCGTTGGGTCGTACGAAACATTCAGAATACTGACCTCGGCCGCAACAGCCGTTGCCGCCGCCAGCACCAAAGCGAGCAAAGCCCCCGCCCGAACGCCCTTCCACTTCTGTTGAATCCGCTTCATGTCCCATCCCCTAGAAACCATTTCCAAGCAATGAGAACGAGTCTAGCAAGGGTGTTACACCCGGCTAAATACCGATTCTTTGGTTAGATATAGCGGGGAGATGGAGGGGGCGGAAAGGGCTGCCGGATCAAGACTGGTCTACGCTAGCCCGATCAAAGAAACGCTTGCAATTGCCCTGATCGCGCTAGAAGTTGGCTTCAATCAACTCGCCCTGCCCGGCACCAAAATTCACATCTTCGATCGAGTTCAGACGACATAGAAACAAGGCACCGGGCCGCAAACTGCTCCATATTCTGTGCACAATGTTCCGGGTTTCATCCCATGGGAAGTAGTGCAAGGACAGGCTGGCCAGAACAAGCTCAAGATTATTCGCCGCTTCCGGCCAAGGGCCGCGCGTATCCCTGCACTCAATCTGCGCCTCGGGCGCACGCTGCTGCGCGGTCGCCACGCATTCAGGCGAAAGGTCAAAAGCCATCACCTTCAAGCCAGCCCGGATCAAGGTCAGCGTGTCGTCACCAAAACCACAGCCTATCTCCAGCACCGGCGAGGCGATTTCACGTTGAGCGATTAAAGGCAACCAGCGATCAAGCCAAGGGCCCGAACACATAAGCGCGTTTCTTGTACGACAAGGAAAAAATCAGGCGGCAGGAACGCTAAGGTCACGGATCAGCAAAGTTAGAACAATCGCCGCCAACAGACACTCGCCGACATTGAACCAAAGGTGCCACGGCTTGGACTTGTCATTCATACTCAGCGCGTAGCGAATTCCTCTGTAATTGATCCAGCCCAGGCTCACGACCAACACCGGCCACAGGATCCACAGCGGTGGGAAAAACAGAAGAAACATGAAGGCCAGCCAAGCCAGAATCAGAGTGGCAAGTGGAGACAGACAAGAGAGGAGTTTGCTCATGAAGACCCAAGGAGCGCATATCGACCAGCCTAGTGTCACCTGAAATAGTCGCTGCGCTCAAGAGCAGGCAAAAAGCAGCGACAAGTTTGGCAAGACTGCGAAATCATCTCGGCCCTACCTTGCCTTGGACCGGATAAGTAGAATTGAAAAAGCCGAACCCAATGTTTCAAAGGGCCCGGCTTTATTGATCAACGCAACGCTTGCCTAATCAGGCAAGCAGAGGATCAAATGATCTGGATCTGGGTAGCGCAAGGGCCTTTCTGGCCTACGCCTGCAACGAAAGAAACTCGTTGGTTCTCTTCAAGAGATTTAAACCCAGCACCCTGAATTTCACTGTGGTGTGCGAAGAGGTCTTTACCGCCACTTTCGGGCATGATAAAGCCGAAGCCTTTTTCGTTATTGAACCACTTCACGATACCAATTTCTGTTTTCAATGTATGTCCTAATTAATCAGGGGAAAAATGTCCCTGGACACACTATGGACGCTATTTGCAGATATAGATAGCGCCGTTACAAATTAAACCGACGCCACACCTGCGCGAATCATCAACGAAGCATATGAAGGGTGCTCGGCCTCATGACTTTGCGCCCCGCTATACGTCGATATCCCAGAGCACTGTGCCCATATCTGAATACCTATAGGTCACTTACTCGCAGGTAATGCAGGAATTGACGTTGGCCCCAGCTACGTCTCTCGCATGCTCTCCCCTGGAAGAAAAACAGGTCAAAAGCGCATTGGTGAGGAGCGTGTCGAACGACTGAATGCCGCCTTCCCTGGCTGGTTTGCCGCTGAATCTGGGGAGCTGACAACTGCAATCAGTTGCGCACCGCCCCCAGCATACCTATGGCCGGAACACCTCTCCCCCACCACCTCTAAGGGCCGTGGCCAGGAAGCCGGCGTCCCCGTGCAACTCATTCAACACGTAAATGTGCTTGAGCAGTGGGTGCGTGAAAAGTGGGTAGTGTGAACCCGTACTGCATCAGGGGACTGACTGATAGCCGCAACAATATGTCTCCCACCATCAATGACGGGATTTTTTTTATCGATGTGGAGTGCCAGAGTGTTTAAGCTGGCGGAGTCTACGTGCTTAATGTCGCGGGTCGGTTAAATAGCCGCCTGATGCTTAACCCGGCACACAACCATTTAGACTAGAGAGCCCCATACTTGCACCAGCCCAAAAAGATGCACCAGCCCATAAACCAAACAGATCGCTGAGCTGATCATGATAAACCGGCGGCTTCGACCGGTACCCGCAAGGGCCAACGGCCCAAGCAAACCGCGCAACAAGTAGATCGAGGTAATGCCGATCAAAGCCGGTCGCACCAAGGGAAGGCGCTCGATCACGCCAGCAGCGGACAGCGCGTAGGCCGCCCATACCGCAAGCACTAAGGCGATCCCTGCTGTAAACACCGCAGGAAACCAGCGGCCAGCCTGAGCCGCACGCACAAAGCGATCGCCTGCGCCAAACAGTTGATACCAGGAAGGCCCAACAATGATCACCCCAACATGCAGCAGGGCAGCTATAAGACTGAGCCCAGCGCCGATCACAAGCATTAAGTTATGTTCGTTTGCCATTTCATCCTGACTTATTGCGGGCCTCCGCCAACTGGAGGGGAGTTGCGTAATTTAGCATGCCAACCACTTCACCGTCGCATGACAATGCACTCCAAAGCTGGCGGATACGGCAGATCAGTCCTTGTTCGCGGAAGTCGGCCCTCTTGAATGATCGCCAATTTCCTTTCGTACTCACCGCGCTAAGCCTACGGTCCCGCCCCATATCAACACGTCCGCCACCCGACAGCGCAGCATCCAACTTGATGTGCGTACCCATCCGGTAACGAGACGCTGTGAATGATCAGGAAACTGGACGTAACCTTTTCTCACTCCCCAGTCGGTGCAACGTGCCCCCTACGCGGGCACGAATGATAACTGGCGCAGCAGCCCCACCTTTTTCATTTCTGATGATCCAATTATCTACCCAGCCGACAGTAATCCTGGCCAACGGCCAATCCTCATGCATGCGCACAATCGTGCGCTGTGCTGCGACATTCTTCGGGAATGGATGGGCTTCCGGTTGGCACTCTCTGTCCAAGGCGCTAATCGTCAGGATGCGACCGTCTGGCTGATGCGCTGAAGAAATGATGTCCCAATCCCGCAAAGGACATCAAACCGCTGGGCATACTCATCGCCCCTTGCTCAGAGACGAAGGTCATATGGACAGGTTTTTCCAGTAACCCGGCTTTTTTGAATACGTATTCCCAGGTGCCGTTTGTGCGGACCTGTTTACAAGCCATTACATTTTCCCAGCACGCCATCCAAGCTTAAACAGGCTTCAATGCAGGGCGTAGTTGAGTGGGTAGCAAGCCAATCCTGGTTGGTTGAGGCTATCCAAAAAGCGGGCTAAACAGGCACAAAAAAAGCACTTAGTTTTACCTAAGTGCTTGATTCGACTAGCAAAAGAAATGGTGGGTGCTGAGGGGTTCGAACCCCCGACCTACGCCTTGTAAGGGCGCCGCTCTACCAGCTGAGCTAAGCACCCATTTCTGCGATGCCGTTCTTCTTGTGAAGAAAAAGAATTATAGGATCAAAGATTTCTTTTTGCAAGTCTTTTGCGTCAATTAATTTAAAAATTAATTCACGGCGTCTTTCAGAGCCTTACCGGGACGGAACTTAGGCACGTTTGCGCCTTCGATCTCGATGGTTTCGCCGGTACGTGGGTTACGACCCGAACGGGCAGCGCGTTCCGACACAGCGAAGGTGCCAAAACCAACCAGAGTAACCGTATCTTTTTCTTTCAGCGTGGTGGTCACGGCATCGATAAACGCATCCAGCGCACGACCAGCGTCAGCTTTGGACAGATCGGCTTTGGTGGAAATGAATTCGATAAGCTCGGTTTTATTCATTGAGAAAATACCCCTGAAAATTATTTTACGGGCCCCCAGCGGGAACCAGTGTGTGGCGGTCAGACTTAATAGTGACAAACGAAAGGGCAGCTAAGCACTGCCGTCTGCCATTGCTACCGGGCGCATAAGCACCCCGGTTGGCTACCGCGTATTAAGCCTTCGTTTAATACCCGTGTCAAGCAAAAAACCTCTGTAACCCGCATCATTGCTCACTGTTGATACAAGTTGCAGGACTTTCCCTAATTTGTGCCGCGAAACTTAACAGGCCGTCGCAAATATGTTATTTGAACTTTTAAAACTTCAAAATTAGCCAACTGATACTGTGATTTTGAATGTTTTTCAACCGCTTATGCGCCCCTCTTTGCAGCCGCAAAAACCACTCTCAGCCTAATTTCCCTTACGAGAGCCGGACTTAACAACAGATAACACCTTATCTGAGTGACAGGAGCAAGGCTCTGCACCCTTCTCTTGAGCACCAACCGTGCCCATATCAGAGCGGTCTGCTCTCCTACAATTTTCTGCATTGTTTGACTGTATTTCGGTACTTGCTACCGTCAAGGAGCGCAACGATGCACGGCAAGGTTTATTTGGTTGGGGCGGGGCCTGGCGACCCTGAACTTCTCACACTACGCGCTTTATACCTGCTGCAACATGCAGATGCTGTGGTCTATGACCGCTTGGTCAGCCGCGCCATCATGAGCTGCATCAACCCTGAAGCCACCCTGCACGATGTTGGCAAGGTGGCCGCCTGCAAACCCAGCATGCAGGACGACATCAACGACATCCTCTTATCACTGAGCAGAACGCATCAGCGCGTTATCCGCCTAAAAGGCGGTGATCCCTTTATTTTTGGGCGCGGCGGCGAGGAGCAGCTTTATCTGCAACAACACGGCGTCCGGGCCGAGGTTGTGCCTGGAATTACTGCCGCGACGGGCTGTGCGGCTTCTTTAGGCATTCCCTTGACTCATCGCGGGCTGGCCAGCAGTGTGCGCTTTATCACCGGACATTTGCGGAACAACCAAGGGCTGGAGCTGAACTGGGCCTCCCTATCCGACCCCACCTGTACGCTGGTGTTTTACATGGCCATGGCCAATTGCCGTCATATCGCCCAGGCCTTGATCCAACATGGACGCAGCCCACATACGCCCATCGCCCTGGCACAGGACGCCACACTTAAAAGCCAGCGATGGGGCTTGGGTACGTTGCAGACACTTCCACAGCTAGCACAGACATTTAGCCCTCCTGCCTTGCTGATCATTGGGCAAGTTGTACAGCTACACCCAGACTACCCGCAGCCCACATCGAACACGCAAGACACACTCACACCCGAATCATCCTGGGCACTGATGTGAGTGGTTTGCACTTCTCTTTAAAACGCTGCGGCAGACGGACTCTGGCCCGGATTGGGTTGCCTGTATTGCTCATCCTTGTTGACCCGCAACAAGCCACTGCAAATGACGTCACGTTGACTTCAGAGCAGCGCCTCTCTTTACAAACACTACTTCATCAAGAGTGCGGTTCCTGTCATGGCTTGTTCTTGAAAGGAGGTCTAGGCCCAGCCTTGACGGCAGATGCCTTGCAAGGCCAAAGCCCAGAACAAATCGCCTTGACCATCATGCAAGGTCGCCCCGGCACCGCCATGCCTGCCTGGAACCGCTTTTTGCAGCCAGCGGAAAGTTTATGGCTGGCGAACTTCCTTCTCCAGAACTCGGATACAGCACCATGAAAGCACTCATGACTCTTAGCCTGCTTGTCGTGTTAAGCGGCTGTGCCAACTCACTACGCGGCACTAACGACCTGGGGCTGATCGTCGAGCGCGCCACAGGCAGCGTAGCCCTTGTTGAGACCAGTCACCGCAGTCGCTTGGCGCGTATTGAGGGCTTGGGTGACCTCTCCCACGCTCATATCACTTATTCGCGCGACGGACGGTATGGCTATATATTCGGACGTGATGGCGGGCTGAGCAAAGTGGACCTGATCAAACAAGTTGTAGTCCGCCGCATTATTCAGTCCGGCAATGCCATAGGTGGGGCGATCTCCCAGGACGGCAAGCTGATTGTGGTACAGAACTACGAACCGGGCGGTATCAAGGTTTTTGACGCAAAAACCCTGGAATTGGTCAGTGAGGTTCCGTCCTACTACGCCCCCGACAAACGCGCCAAGGTGGTTGGACTGGCTGACCTACCGAATCAGCAATTCGCCTATTCCTTGTTCGAGGCCGGTGAAATCTGGCTCACCGACTTATCCGACCCGCTGCGCCCCACAACACGGCGTTTTGCGGCAGGCAGCCAACCTTACGATGCCATGGTCACCCCAGACGGACGCTACTACATTGCCGGCCTGTTTGGCGAAGACGCTTTGGCCATGCTGGATTTATGGCAGCCTGAAAATGGAGTCCGAAAAATCTTGCCAGGCTATGGCAAAGGCGAAACCGCCCTGCCCGTCTACAAGATGCCGCATCTGCGTGGCTGGTCCCAAGCGGGTCAGGACTTGTTTTTGCCTGCCATTGGACGCCATGAAGTACTAGTGGCCAGCACCTTGGATTGGCAAGAAAAAACTCGCATCCCTGTTCAGGGCCAACCCGTTTTCGTCATGGCTCAGCCCGATGGCCGGCAAGTCTGGGTGAACTTTGCATTCCCAGACAACGACAAGGTACAGGTCATTGATGTTGCCACTTTAGAAGTGATTCGGACCTTGGACGCAGGCAAAGCGGTTCTCCACATGGAGTTCACCCCACGCGGCGAGGCTGTCTGGATTTCAGCACGAGACGATAATCGAGTCAGCGTATACGACACCCGCAGTTTCAAGCGATTGGACAGCCTGGAGATTCAGCAACCCAGCGGGGTGTTTTTTACGCATCGGAGTGGTCGCATTGGTTTCTGATCTTTCCCCTTCTGCCTTTCAACTATTGAATGCCTGGCAACACGGCTTCCCCCTGGAGTCCCGTCCGTTCCGTAAGCTGGGGCTGCTATTGGGACTAAGCGAGCAAGCCGTAATGGACTATCTCCAAGGCTGGCGCAGCGATGGCATCATCAGCCGTATCGGGCCGGTGCTGAACCCCACCTGCATGAGCAGCACCTTGGTGGGCATGCCTATCCCAGCCAAGGATCTGGACAGGATTGCGAACTGGATCAGCACCCTGCCCGCTGTGAACCACAACTACGCACGCGAACACGCGGTCAATCTATGGTTTGTGCTGACCTGTGCGAATGAGCAAGAACGGCAGGCAACCCTGGACCACATCGCCCAATACACCGGTTTGTTGCCCTTGTCCTTACCCATGCTCCGGGCCTATCACATTGACCTGGGGTTTAGCCTGACTACTCATGTCAAAATTGCCAGCCCCTTGGCACCAAGCCATAGTCTGCCTGCATTAGGCAGCGCCGAACGCAAACTCCTGGAGCGCTCCTTGCAAGGCTTGGAGATACAAGCCGAACCTTTCAAACCTTGGGCAGAGCATGCCCAAATGAGTGAGAAACAAGTTCTGCAACACCTGCGCAGCTTTCTGGAACAAGGTGTTTTCAGACGGTTTGGTCTGGTTTTACGCCATCGCACGCTGGGCTATAGCGCCAATGCCATGTGTGTCTGGACGGTAGACAACCATCGTATCGACGCCTTGGGTGAGGAACTGGCCAGGCAAAACGGCATCACGCTTTGTTACCAACGACAGCCCCACCCGCCACATTGGAATCACAATCTGTTTTGCATGATTCACGGCAAAGATCGCCAGCACGTACTGGCTCACCATGCGGAACTGAATAGCCGTTTAGGCTTGGGACAGTTCCCACAGGACGTGCTGTTTTCCACTCGCTGTTTCAAACAACGCGGAGCCCTGCTTGGCCCGGCCTATCATGACTGACACTCACACGACGCCACTGCATGCGCCGGTCAAGTTAGACGACACCGACCGCCACATTCTCAATCGCTTGCAAGAGGGTTTCCCCATCTGCTCCCGCCCCTTTGCACGACTGGCTCCTGATCTTTCTTTAAGCGAATCCGACCTGATTGCGCGTGTCCAGTGCCTGCGTCAATCCGGAGTCCTGACCCGCTTTGGCCCCCTCTTCCAGATTGAAGCCTTAGGCGGCGCTTACTGCCTGGTCGCCATGTCTGTACCGGAAAAACGGTGGGACAGCGTTGTCAAAGCCGTGAACCGCCATCCCGAAGTCGCCCACAACTACCGACGCGCTCACGCCTTAAATATGTGGTTTGTACTGGCCACGGCAAGCGCACAAGACCTTGAGGCTTGCCTGACCACAATCGAAACCGAAACCGGCTTACCTGTCTTCGCTTTTCCAAAAGAACAGGAATACGCACTTAGCCTGAAACTGGAGCTTTGACATGGAGCATTTGAACCCTGCCTATACCGCACTGATACATGCTTCGCAGCAGGGGCTGGCTATAGAGCCGCAGCCTTACCTAAGGCTGGCGCAGGCGCTAGGCGTCTCCGAAGCCTATGTCATGAAGCAGTTTCAAACCATGTTGGACCAAGGTTTGATAAGACGGATTGCAGCCATCCCGAATCACTACGCCCTGGGCTATGTAGCCAATGGCATGTGCGTCTGGAATATTGCAGACGAGCGCCTGGACACCGTGGGTACATGGTTAGGTTCACAAGCTGGAGTCAGCCATTGTTATCGTCGCCCGCGTCGTCTGCCTGCGTGGCCATACAACCTGTTTGCCATGCTGCATGGCAAGGACCATGACACGGTCCGTGCCCAAGCAAAGAACATCAGCATGCACATCACGCAGCACTTTCCGGGTGTCTTGCACGATCACGACATTTTGTTTTCTACGGCCATTCTTAAAAAGACCGGCCTGCGTCTGCGGAGGCCTTGAGCATGTTCCGGATATCCCGTTTTATCGCTGCCCTGCACTCTCCTGTTGCCGCCACGCGTGCCAGCAAAGCCCCTGTGGTGATCTGGAATCTGATACGTCGTTGCAATCTCCATTGCAGCCACTGTTACTCTGCCTCCACCAACAAGGATTTTCCCGGCGAACTGAGCTACGAGCAGGCCTGCTCTGTCATGGACGATCTACATCAGTTCGGTGTGCGCGCCCTGATTCTGTCCGGCGGTGAACCCTTGCTGCGCAGAGACATTTACGACTTGGGTCGACGCGCAAAAACACTGGGTATGTACGTAGGGCTATCGTCCAACGGCACCCTGATTACTGAACAGAATATCGGCCAGATTGCCGACTGCGGCTTTGACTATGTCGGCATATCCCTAGATGGTTTGCAGGCCAGGCATGACCGGATTCGTGGTGAAAACGGAGCCTACGCTGCTTCCTTGCATGGTTTACGGCTGTGTCGCGAAAAACACTTGAAAGTGGGCCTGCGCTTTACTCTGACCCAGGAAAATGCGGCTGACCTCAATGGCCTGCTGGCAGTGATGGACCAGGAGCAAATCGACCGCTTTTATCTCTCTCATCTAAATTACGCGGGCCGAGGTCTTAGCAATCGCGCTTTGGCCAGCCATCACGCCGTCACCCGGCGGGCCATGGAACAACTTTTCACGACCTGCATGACGTATCAGAAAGCTGGAAAACCCAAGGAATTTACCTCAGGGAACAATGATGCCGATGGCGTTTTCTTCCTGCACTGGGTACGACGCCACTACCCAGATCAGGCTAAAAAAATTCTGACCATGTTGCGTCAATGGGGTGGAAACTCCTCCGGCCAAGGAATTGCGAACATTGATAACCGTGGCAATGTACACCCGGACACCATGTGGTGGCACTACAGCTTAGGCAATGTGCTGAAACAGCCTTTCTCAGAGATTTGGTCCAACAATCAAGATCCTTTGTTAGCGGGACTGCGCCAACGGCCAAGGCCTGTACAGGGACGCTGTGCGAGATGCGCCTACCTGGATATTTGCAATGGTAATACGCGCACCAGGGCAGAAAAAAGTACGGGCAATGTATGGGCAGAAGATCCGGGTTGCTATCTCAATAACCGGGAAATTACTGCCTGAGCCTGCCCAATCAAGAAGCCAGTCAAAGCCCTTTTCGCTGTACCCCAATCCCGAATCCCCTTCCCCGCCCGGCCACGAAACCATGCAAAGCAACTGTCCAGAACAGTAAAGCAGCACTGAGAGGCGAATACAGTCTCCAGACATAGCCAAGTTCGGATAAAAGTCTGGACGGAGACGGACCCGAACCCCGGATTTCCTGCATACTCTGTACCGGTACAAATACAAACACCGATGATGATGCTGCCGGTGCCAGTGCTGGTGCAGATGCCAATGCTGGTGCTGAAGCGGATGTGGATGTGGATGTGGATGTGGATGCTGGCAAAGTTCATCATTTCCAGGCCCATAAGCCTGCACAAACAAGAGACAAAAAAAGTGAGGCAAGAATTCTTGCCTCACTCAAGCAGCTCCATATAACGTAGCAAGCACACGCCACCTAGCTCTTCATCACTCCAACACTTCTAAGCCAGTTCACAGCTCAAGCCTTGCTGCTTTAACAGCTCAAGCAAAGGTTGCACATCCCACGAAGACTTCCAGGCAATGACGATACGCTCTCCTGGCGCCCATGAACGGCATAGCGGTGTCCAGAACGCCTGATTCAACAGGGTATCTTGCAAGACCACACCGGCCTGATCCAAGGCCATCAAACGGGCATCACGGCGTGCTTTTTCCAGAATCGCGGGCAGGATCAGAGGCAGGTACAAGACCCAGTCCGCCTGATTCAATTTTCGCAGGGCGCGCAGCGTCAACAAGTCCACGGCCTCCAAATCCGCGATAGGCAAAATGGTGACCTGAACATGCTGCTGGGGGGTCTGCTTCTGCAAGGCGTCATCAAAAGCTGCCAATGCTTCGGTGGACTTTCCTTGTGCCAGGAGGTCAGGAATATGGCCATCAAGCACGTAGTCAAAAAAATGACGGCGAGTATGCACCTCGGGAAAAGCTTGCTTGATATCAGCTCGACGACGAGCCAGCAGACCGGCCAAGTCCCCTACGGATTCAGGCAACTCGCTTTCTATCCACTCCCGAACCCGCCGCGCCAGCACAGGTGCAGACCCTGCCGAGGAAACCGCAATCATTAAAGGCGAACGGTCGATCATGGCAGGAACCTGCACGGTGGACAGTTGCCCGTCATCAACCACATTACAGGGCAGATGCAAGGCATCGGCCGCCTGAGCCACGATACGGTTTATTTCTCGTCGTCCGGTGGCCGCGATAACCAGCCAGGCCTCGCGAATATGCTCGGCGACAAAAGCAGTGAACAAGCTGCTTAGCGCCCCTGCTTGCGCGCTGGCCCGTAACCAGGGAGTCTGTTCCGGTGCAACCACCGTCACCCGCGCTCCTGCGCGTAACAAGAGCCGAACTTTACGTTCGGCAACCGAGCCGCCACCTACAACAACAACGGCTTTGCCAGTCAGATTGAAGAACAAGGGAAACACATTCATTGCAGGACATCCTTAAGGCGCCAGTAAAAACTGGCGCCCAGTTCACACTTACTTCAAGCTGGCAAAGTAGGCAGCCAGTTCATTCACCATTTCCGGGCTGAGCGGTTCAGCCATCGGGCTCATGATGGGATCGTTACGCTCTCGGGATTTGAACTGCTGCAGCTGCTTGACCAGATACTCCACCTTCTGCCCCGCCAAGTTGGGGTACATGCCTTCCGTACTGACACCTTCCAGACCATGACAAGAGGCACATAAAGGCAACATGGATGACGCCTGGGCCGACAGTTGTGACTGCCCATGCGAACCTTGTAAACCGGCGGGTTTATCCGCCGCCAACGCTGCACCTGAGCCTAAAAGACCAACCAGAGCCACACCCATAAAAAGCTGTTTCATGACATTCCTTTGCTTAGAATTTTTGGGTTTCAGGCTGACCGATGGTGAGCCAGCGAGTGCGAGCGCGAGAGAAAATACCCGATGGGCTTTCCATCTTGTGCTCGGCTACCAGCTCCAGGCTACGGCTGTCGTAGATTTTCAGACGGTCCCCCCAGTAACCCGAGCTGACGTACAAGTAATCTCCTGTGCGGTTGTAGTTAGGGAAGAAGGCATGGCCGCCCACATCCAGGGTTTTCGCCACCGACAAGGTGTTTTTGTCGATTAACTGAATCCAGGAAGCGCGCTTGTCCTTGTCAATAATGTCCACCGCCACATACGGTGCATTGGGATGTGCGGCAGGCGATTCGGTGGCCCCGGCTACCGGGATTTGTTTCACCACGGAAAAGTCCTTGGTATCCCAGGCCGTAACAACCGAACCCAGCTTGCAGCTGCCCATATTGGTACCGAAAGCCAGCATGCGACCATTCACTTCGGTAACCGCCCCCGAGCCTGCATGCGGTTGGCAGCCAGCTGGAATATCACGCACCACCTTGTCGTCCTTCAAGTCGATCGCCACATATTTGTTGTCATCGTAGGAAGCCACCATGGAGTAGCGACCATCAGGCGTCAGGAAAGTGTCATGCAACATGCGGCCCACCTTGGCCAGTTTGGTGACCGGCATGTCTGGCTTGTCCGGATCAATAATCCAGATCTGCCCGGCTTGGCGCAGCGTCAGTGCAAACTTGTTATTGATGCGGCTGCCAATGATGGGACCGCCGGCGGATTTGATGAAATTGCCATCCGGGTCCTCGCCCTCCAGAGCAAGATACTTCACCGGCTCCAGTGTGTCGGCTTTCAGGATGACCATGCTATTGGGCACAAAAGAACTCAGTGCCAACCACTTGCCATCTTTGGACAATGCAATACCGGTCCCCGTCAGGCCCACTTTGGCCTGCCGCACAATCTGCAAGGTGTACAGGTCAATTTTGTAGACGTGACCATCATCGCTTTTCAGGTAACCCCAACGCTCATGGCTGGGACTGAACTCCATGATATGTGGCGCACCAACCGTGGCGATTTCTCCTACCTTCTGATTGTTCTTGCCATTGATGAAAACGGCGCGTGCCTGATTAGAACCATCCCCCCGACCGTAGCGTCCCCGGGCCATGATGACCATCAAGTCGTAGACGGAGTCGATCTCGTAATTGGGCTTGCTGGGCAAGGTGGATTCGTCCACCAGTACTTTCACGCTGGCACGAATTTGATCCATGTCCCAACTGCGTTCCACCACGGGCTCGTTCTTGATCATCTTGGCCAGGGCACGAATATCCTCGTCGGGTAAACGTCCGACAAAAGGCGGCATCAAGGTATCCGGGATTCCAGTCATGATGGTGCCGCGCAAGGCAATCTCGCTTTGAACCAGGCGATCACTGTGCAAGCCCGGAGCAATATACCCTCCCCGGTCGGCTGCGTGACACACCGCACAGTTTTGCTGAAACAAGTTGTCTACCCGCACTTGCTCTTGCGTCGGTGCCGCCAGAGCCGCACTGACGCTGGTAGACAGGAAGGCCAGGGTCATCATTTTTCTATACATTCCATTACCTCCAACAATTGCCTTGCTAAAGGGCAAGACCATAACAACTATAACGATTGTTATTTTTTACTGAGAAGGTATGGATACAGATTACATAATGGGAATGGTTTTTTTATATCGTAATTACAATAAATTAAACACTCTTACTGAGATAAAAATATCCATGACAAAAGGCCAGTTGGCAGATCAAGAAGTCGGATAAATTTATCACGAACGAATCATCACTTTGAGCTAACTCAAGTTAAAACTAGAGGCTGCTGCCTATAGTGGCCCGGCTTGGCTCGCCCTTGATGGTTTTGATTATTTTTCCAGTCCCGCCATGTTTTCTTTACCGATTACGCTCTCTCATACCCATAGCCCACCGTATAAGCGACAAATTGCACGTCAAATTGAAACCCTGATCTGTTCGGGACGTTTGCAGGAAGGCAATCGCCTGCCCTCAATCAACCGTATGGCTTCTTTGCTGCAGGTTTCTAAAAACACGATCATGGGTGCCTATGATTTGCTAATCGACTCCAACCTGATTCATAGCGAACCCAGCCGGGGCTTTTTTGTCGCCACGCCCACCCGCAACGGGCGCAGTCGACTGGTGCCGGATTTTGTCATGGAGACGGCCCACTGTTCACGCAACCTGCGTACCAGCACGGCCCTGGCCAGCGGTGTTCATGTGCCCGCCGCCAGTGTGCCGGTTCGTTTTGATTTCAAGATTGGGCGCCCCTCGCTTCATGCCTTTCCGCTGCGCCAGTTCATTTACCTATCCAATCAACTATTGCGTTATGCAGGCACTGGTATGACGGACTATCCACCGCCTGAAGGTTTATGGGGTTTGCGGCTGCAAATTGCAGATTATCTGGCCGCCAGCAAAGGCATTTTGGCTGACCCGGACCACATCCTCATTACGGCAGGGACGCAGGAGTCCTTGAGCCTGATTGCGGCTCACTTTCTGGACGAAAACAGCTGTGCGGTGCACGAATCGCCTGGCTATAACGGCTTCAGGCATCTACTGGCACGCCATCGTACTCAGGGCATTCCCGTGCCTGTAGATCAACACGGCTTATGCACCGATCAATTGCCCAACAGGGCGGTCCAACTAGCCTTTGTCACGCCCTCCCATCAATACCCCTTGGGGCACACGCTGACAGTGCCGCGCAGGCAGGAGCTGCTGGCTTGGGCCAGCTCCAGCGGTGCTTTGATTATTGAGGACGACTACGACGGAGACTTCTGTTATGGCCCGGCCCTACCCGCGCCGCTCAAGGCCATGAGCCCCGGACAGGTAATTTACCTGGGTTCGTTCTCGAAAACATTGGGGCCTGGTTTGCGCTTGGGCTATATGGTCTGTCCACCCCATTTGAGCCAGGACTTTATTGCTCGCAAGGCCTTGCTCAACAATGGATCGCCCTGGTTAACACAAGCTATTCTGGCACGTTTTTTTGATGAGTATGACTATCCTCGGCACCTGCAGTATTTGCGTCGCCGTTACCTGGAGCAACGCAATACCCTGCTGCAGGGACTGAAAAAAGCATGGGGAAATACCGGAGTGGTCAGCGGACACAATGCTGGCATGCATCTGGCTTTCCGACTGCCTTCACAAGGCCCGGATGCCCATCACGTTGCTGCGGCAGCGCTTCGCTATGGCATACGCCTATACCCTTTGGCACAGGCCGCCAGCCAGGAAGCGGACGGCAGCGACCCACGCCATCTGCTATTTGGCTACGCGAATCTGGAGTGCAGCGAGTTACAACAAGCGATGCAGCATCTAGCCCTGATACAAGCCAGGCTGAACCATGGCTAGCTGTGCAAAGAACTTAAGACTGGGCCAGTGCCTGATCAAAGTCGGACGTCAGATCAATGATCTCTTCGATACCCACAGAGATACGCAACTGATTGTCGGAAATACCCATCAGGGCACGCTGCTCGGGCCCCATCTCGTAGTAGATGGTATGGGCAACGGGCAGCACCAGACTGCGGTTGTCACCCAGGTGCGTAGCCAGAACAAAGACTTTCAGACGATTCAGGAAGTCGAAAATTTCGATGCCCTCTTCCAGCACGACACTCATCAGGCCGCCGAAGCGATTGCCGAACAACTGAGCCGTACGCTCGTGTTGGGGGTGATCCTCCAGACCCGGATACTGCACGTGCTTCACCTTGGGGTGAGCCTTCAAATGGCGCGCCAAAGCCAGCGCATTGGAACAGATGCGCTCCATACGCAACGGCAAGGTTTCCGAGCCTACAGCCAAACGGTGGGCCACATCGGACGACAAGGTGCCGCCCATATCGCGCAAGCCCTTCTTACGGATCTGTACCAGGCCCCAGTTCTGCGTATTGCCATTGCGGTACACCTGGGCAATATTAGGATAGGTCGTCCAATCAAACAGACCTGTATCTGTCACCATGCCACCCAGAGCATTACCGTGGCCACCAATGTGCTTGGACAGCGAGTTGACCACCAAAGAGGCTTTGAACTCGCGGCCGGGCGACAGGTAAGGCGAGGACAAAGTGGCATCAACCACATACAACAAGCCCTCGTCCTGACACCATTGCCCCACCCCTTTCAAATCAGCCACCTGTGTGCCCGGATTGGCAATGGTTTCAAGAAACACCATGCGAGTATTGGGCTGACGCGCGGCTTGCACCTGGGCCACATCGGTTGCGTCTACCAGCGTGGTTTGAACACCCAGGTCGCGCAAGGTGCCCAACAGACTGTTGGTGTTACCGAACAGATATTTGCTGGCAATCAGGTGATCACCCTGGCGCAGCAAGGTAAACAGGGTCGCGGTCAATGCGGCCATACCGGTTGCAAAGCTGACGCTGCCCACCCCTTTTTCCATACGCGTAATCTTGGCTTCCAGCGCCGCCGTGGTGGGTGTGCCCTGACGAGAATAGGTAAAGCCGGATTTGCCCTGAAAGACTGCGGCCAGCTCACGCGCATCCTGAAAACCGAACTCGGTCGATGGGTGCAATGGCTGATGAATAGCGCCATACTGCGTACCCAAACGACGGTCAGAGTGCAAGGTAGAGGTAATAAAGCCGTTTTCTTCCATGATCGTTTCAAAGCCCATAATGCGTGTACACACCGTCAGCACCGATTGGGTTTTGCCCGGCTGACGGCCAATTACTTATTATCTGGTGAAGCGGCGAATGAAGCCCGCCGTTTTTTATACAAATAAGTAATTAAGTAAGTAACAAGACTTAAAAGAAATTAGGCCTGGCTACGTTGACGCAAGGTTTCGTACAGACAAACCGCACTGGCGACACTGACGTTCAAGCTTTCTACCGCACCCATCATGGGAATGGAAACCAGCTCGTCGCAGGTTTCACGGGTGAGACGGCGCATGCCCTCGCCCTCGGCCCCCATCACCCAGGCCATGGGGCGGCGGGCATCCACCTGGTGGAATGTGTGGGTGGCTTGATCACTGGTACCGACCAGCCAGACGTCGCGCTCACGCAGCATGCGCATGGTACGGGCCAAGTTCGTCACCGTAATGTAAGGTGTCGATTCGGCTGCACCGCAAGCCACGCGCGAGACCGTCGCGTTCAGACCCACGGCACGATCACGAGGCGCAATCACGGCATGCGCGCCGGCTGCGTTGGCACTACGCAGGCAGGCACCCAGGTTATGAGGGTCTGTGACCCCATCCAGAATCAGCAAAAAAGGAACCTGACCGGCCTCTTCCAGATCATCCAGCAATTCGTTGACATCAACGGCCAGCTCTTGCTCCAGAGCCAATGCCACCACACCCTGGTGACGTGTGCCTTTGGCCAGACCATCCAGACGCTCGACCGGCACGGCCATGACTTTCAAGCCTGCCTGCTCTACCTGTTCGATAAAGGCCAGCATCCGTTTGTCGCGCCGGGTCTGATCCACATAGACCTCGCGCACCGAAGCGGCGCTGAAACGAACTCGGGCAATAACGGCATGGAAACCGGCCAAAACCTGCTGAGGCATAACAATCCTTGGGGGAAATAAGAGCAAATAAAGAAAGCCGGGCAAAAAGCCCGGCTTGGCATTGTACGCCTATCGGCGTCGCCCTCTAGGGCTGCGCGTGGATTTGGCGGACTTGGCTGCCTTCTCCGTACTGCGTTTTTCATCCCGCTCGGCCTGCTTTTGAGAAGCTCGTCGCTGGGAGGCCGTGGTGCCCTTCAAGGCCAGCGGCTTGGTTGAAGCCGCTTTCTTGATGGGCCGCTCGGACGGATCAGACCCTTCGGCCGCCGCCTTCACCGCTTTGTAGCCCACGCCTTTAACCAGACGGAACTCAATACGGCGCGCCTCCAGATCAACACGGGCGACCTGCACTTGTACCGCATCGGTCAGACGATAGCGCAAACCAGTGCGCTCACCACGCAACTCGTTCGAGGTTTCGTTGTACTGGAAGTAATCTGCGCCCAGCTCCGAGACGTGAACCAGGCCCTCCACATACAAGGTATCCAACGTCACAAACAAACCAAAGCTGGTTACACCACTGATCTTGCCAGAGTATTCCTCGCCCACGTGCTCTTTGACAAACCAGCACTTGAGCCAGGCTTCCACATCTTTAGAGGCCTCATCAGCACGACGTTCGCGCGCCGACAACAAGGCACCCAGTTTTTCCCAGCGTGCAAAATCGCGCTTGCTGGCTGGCAAGGCGGCATCGCCCGGTTCTTCGGCAATCGCCGGAATGTAGCGCTGGCCTTTCAAAATACCCTTGATGACGCGGTGCACCAGCAAGTCCGGGTAACGGCGAATGGGCGAAGTGAAATGAGCGTATTGTGAATAAGCCAGACCAAAGTGACCCGTTTTTTCCGGGCTGTAAATAGCCTGCTGCATGGAACGCAAGCACATGGTCTGAATAATGGCGAAGTCGGAACGACCACGAGCGGCGGCCACCACTTTGGCGTAATCGGCAGAAGTCGGTTCGTCGCCCCCTTCCAGGGTCAGACCCAAGCTACGTAAATATTCGCGCAAGGCTTCCAGCTTGGGTGGCGTTGGGCCCTCATGCACACGGTACAAACCATTGCGACGGCTACGAGCAATGAAGTCGGCAGCGCAGGTGTTGGCTGCCAACATGCACTCTTCGATCAGCTTGTGGGCATCGTTACGAACCAGAGGTTCAATACGCTCGATGCGACCCAAGGGGTTACACACGATTTTGGTTTCAACCGTATCAAAATCAATGGCACCTCGTGCAGTGCGCTGCTCGGCCAACAAACGGTACAAGGAGTACAGGTTCTGCACAGGTTCGAGCACATGCTGAATCTGTGCGGCGGCCGGACCTGTAGGCTGCTGCAGGGCGCTCCAGATATCGGAATACGTGGTGCGCGCATGTGAGTGAATGACCGCTTCATAAAACTGATAGGCCGATACGGTGCCGGACTTGGGACCATCAGCCAAGACGACCATATCGCACACCATGACCAGACGGTCTACCGACGGGTTCAGAGAACAGATCCCGTTGGACAGGCTTTCTGGCAACATGGGGATCACACGGCGCGGGAAATACACGCTGGTACCCCGCTCCAGAGCGTCTTCATCCAAGGCATCGCCGGAGCGTACGTAATGGCTGACATCGGCAATCGCCACCAGCAATCGCCACGCCCAGCGCGAGCGTTTGCCCGTGCCAATATCAACGCGTTCGCAATACACCGCATCATCAAAGTCCCGTGCGTCTTCACCATCAATGGTGATGAAAGGGACATCGCGTAGATCAACGCGACCTTTGTATTCCGATGGCTTTACCTTGGCAGGAATACGGGCTGCCTGCTTGAGAGCCTTCTCGGAGAAATCGACCGGCACTTCAAACTTGCGCACCGCTATTTCGATTTCCATGCCGGGATCATCAATTTCCCCCAGCACTTCAATGACACGCCCCAAAGGCTGGCGATGGCGCTCGGGCTGCTGGGTGATCTCTACCGTGACGACCTGACCGGGCTCGGCCTCGCCCTGATCTCCACTTGGGATCAGGATGTCGTGCTTGATACGCTGATCTTCGGGCACCACGATAAACGTGCCACGCTCGCGCAAGAACCGGCCCACCAGCTTACTGGTATGACGCGCAGTAACTTCGACAATCGAGGCATCTGGTTTGCCACGGTATTCACCGACGATACGCACCATAACGTGGTCGCCGTGCAACACTTTGGCCATCTCTCGTGGCGACAAAAACAGATCAGGCTGCCCATCGTCGCGCTGCAAGAAACCAAAACCGTCGCGATGGCCCAACACTTTGCCTGCGATAAAGCCAGTTTGGCTGTTTTTACGAATTTTGCCTTCGGGGGAAATAAGCAGTTGCCCATCGCGCTCCATTGCGCGTACACGCCGCTCAAAACCCACCGTAATTTCTTTGCCCAGGCCCAGCTTTTTCGCCAGAGCCTGCATGGTCAGGCCGTCTGCATCCTCGCGCAGCCCCGCCAAGATCACTTCCCGCGTCGGGGTATCCGGGTCAAAGTCAGGCGGCAACTCATAACGGCCCGTTGATTGAATACGGTCCTCAGTACTGTCTTGATGTTTTTTATTCAAAAGGACACTTCCATTATTAATAAAGTATGCCTATAATCTTTTTTCTTTGCTGCTCACGCAGCGAAGTCGTTAAAAAGCTTTTGGCACAACCATAAGCATACAACGATATGCCCAGGTGGCGGAATTGGTAGACGCGCATGGTTCAGGTCCATGTGCCTTCGGGTGTGGAGGTTCGAGTCCTCTCCTGGGCACCACAAATTCCTAAAAAGCCGATCATCGCAAGATGGTCGGCTTTTTTCATTCTCGCCCAGAAAGTCAGGTGCTTGAGCACCTGACGTGAGGACGAGAAAGGTCGGGCATGCAAGCCCGACCGGGGTCGCGCCTGTGTGACCGAGTCCTCTTCTGGGCACCAAAATTCCGAAAGGCCGATCATTTCTCAATGATCGGCCTTTTGTAGTTTGCTGCTTCACCAATTCAATATCCTTCAGCATCAGTGCGACAAAGCCTGACTGCGTCAGAAAACGAGCAGCAATGCGACTCCTTTCCTGTTTGAACACAGCCATTTCCACATAAAGAATCATCACCACATAATCGGCTGCTTTCTTTACAAGCTTGTGAATGCATAGGCAAACAAGCACTGGCGGGACCAAGCTGAAACCCTCAGGGCACCACCCCATCACACCCGTGCCTGCCCCTGCTTCGTACAGCCATAAAAAAACCGACTGTGTTTCTACAATCGGTTTTCAACTCCAGGATGTAGTGAGTTTAACCGCCACAACCACCGCAACAAGCACCATCTTCACCATGCACAGGTTTGGCGATTTGATAGCCTGCCTGCTCAACGGCAGCATGGAGGTCTTCCAGCGAGACCTGGGTTTCATCAAAACGGACCGATGCCTTTGCATTTTCGAATGAGGCATCTGCCGCTTGCACGCCATCGATAGCCGCCAAGGCAATGGCTACTTTATCGGCACATTCAGGATGTCGCAGACCCGCCAGTTTCAGCATTCCAACTTGCATTTTCTATCCCTTTAACATGAGGTGAGGCAGTTGATGAAATCGCCACCGCCCATAAAGATATATATTAAATACATCTTATAAATACGGCAAGAGACAAGAAGCCACCATAGATAAAAAAGCTCAGCTTGCGGCTGACTGACAGCAACGCCACGATACTGAGTAACGCCGCCATAAGCAGGGGATAGCTGGGCGCCACAGGCTAGCTCGTCCAGGAGGGCAATCCCGTGACGATCACCGGGACAAAACCGCAGAGTACAGCCACCCCAATGTTATGACTCAAGAGCATACAGGTGCTTGGCCTACTACAGGCAGGAGCTCATGCAACTGCTGGGCCATGGGGCTGCGAGAAAGCCAAGTGCACAAGACTAATCAGACGCGGGCTGCAATCAATAGAAAAGGCCAATCATCACTCTGAACACACACACAACAAAAAGCCGACCATCTTGCGATGATCGGCCTTTCGGAATTTTGGTGCCCAGGAGAGGACTCGGTCACACAGGCGCGACCCCGGTCGGGCTTGCATGCCCGACCTTTCTCGTCCTCACGTCAGGTGCTCAAGCACCTGACTTTCTGGGCTGGAATGAAAAAAGCCGACCATCTTGCGATGATCGGCTTTTTAGGAATTTTGGTGCCCAGGAGAGGACTCGAACCTCCACACCCGAAGGCACATGGACCTGAACCATGCGCGTCTACCAATTCCGCCACCTGGGCTCTGACTGCGGAATTTGTTTTTCAACCAACCCTTGCAAGACAGAAGGTAACTATAGCACGATTTTTAAATGATGCAAACTATTTCTGTATTTTTTCATATCCGACGGAAATAAACGCGGCCCTTGCACTTCATAAGAATCGCTTTTATGCTTATTGCTATATCAAGAGTTGGGGCAACCCATGCCAACCTGTGTACCCGCACAAGGTGGATTCAAGATATGGCCATCTGGCAATCAATGGGATCATCAAGACAAGAACCCGCTGCCAGCGGGTTTTTTTATGCTTGGCCCCTACCGGGCAAAGGGTCTTTTAATCCAACTTGCTCACCCGGAAGCGCCTTCCAAGAGCTAAACAGGAGTATTTCATGTCGTCTGCACCGTTTTACTATCACCTGACTTTAGAGCAGCACAGCTACCGCATTGTCCTGCGCCCCGGATGTTCCCGGCTGGCCGTGGTATGTGAACTGCATGCTGATACGGTCGGGGATTACGAGCCGCGCTGGCTGGGTTCCAGTTGTCGCGGTGGCTATTGGGCTCGCTTCCAGCATGATATCGACAGCACCTTGCTGCTGAACATGGATGCCATTGCCCGTTTGATTGACGAGCACCGTCTGGCTCATCCCAATGCCGTGCTGGATACGGATTTACAGCCCGTCCTGAACGTAGGCGGACGCTTGCGCGCCCAGCCCTACCCTCAGCAAAAAGCCGCTTAGTCCAGACGTGGGGCATCCTCGCCCTGGTCACCTTGACGCCAGTAGCTACTGGCCCGAATCGCACCTTTGTCCAGACCGCGTTCTTGCACCCAGTATTCGCGCAGGCTTTGAGCGATGGCATATTCTGCGGCGACCCATACATGGCCGATGCCGCTCAGCTCGGGCGCAGCACGCAGGGCATCCAAAATGCCATTCAGACCGGCCAGCGAAGGAATCCAGTTCACCGTGACATGGTCCGGCGCTTCCATCGCACCCACGGTCAGCAGATTACGTGCCAGCACGTAAACCTGCACCTTCACGTTGGCCGGTAGTTCATTCACTCGTCGCGCCATGGCAGGCACAGCGGTTTCGTCGCCAATCAGGATTTGCCAATCCAGATCCTTGCTGACCAGAAAGGAGCCGCGTGGACCGGCCACGCCCAGCTTGTCACCCTCTTTGGCTTGCATGGCCCATTGGCATGCAGGACCTTCACCATGGACCACAAAATCAATATCCATCTCAAGTTCCTGTTCACGGAACAGGCGAGGCGTGTAATCACGGATGGGGGGCTTTTCCTGTCCGGCAGCAAAGACCATGCCACGATCGCCCATTTGGGGCAGACGCAACTCTTTGGTGGCCGGGTCGGGGAAAATCAGCTTGACGTGATCATCAAAGCCGGGGGTATAAAAACCTTCCAGATCCGAGCCTTCCAGGGTGATGCGCACCATATCAGGACCCAATTCGCGCCGCTTTTTCACGGTCAGCAAACGCAACTTCAGGGTATGAGCCACTTTCTGCGTTAATTGTTCGGACTGCATTTTTCAGACTCCTTGGGCAAGTTCCGTATTTCGGCGATGGCTTTTTCCAGAATGGCCACCACCTCCGCCTGTCGCGCCAGACTGGCGGTCGATTGTTCAAACATGGCCTGCTTCAGGCTGTGGCGTACCTGGACAAATTCCGGCAACCAGCCCGTTTGCTCCTGCGCGGCCTTCAAATCCTCGTCGCTATTGTGTTCGGCCAGCATCTGCCGTATCCACACCAGCTTGCGCCCGCGATAGGTCAGGGACTGCATCAGGTAATCGCACTTTTCCTTTTGCTCTTGCAAATACGCTTGACCTTCCTTAGTCAGGCTGTACATCTTGCGACGACCTTCTTCTTCGATCAGCACCCAGCCTTGCGTGGCGCAATACGCCAGGGCGGGATACACCGCGCCCGCGCTGGGCACATAGCTGTTCTGGCTAAGCTGCGCAAAGCGGCGAATCAACTGATAACCGTGAGTACTGCCCTCTTTGAGCAGAACCATCAGCATGAGCTGCATGGCCCGAGCGGAGTACTTTCGGCCCTGGCCCATATCCAGCAGCATGCGCTCGACATCCACTGTATTGAATTTCATGTCCATACTCTTATGCTATATCACATGACACACTATAATGATAATGAGAATGCCAATCAACTAAAAATTGAAATTGAATTTATCGAGTGAAAAACGCTTGCTTTACTTTGGGATCTCATCCTATAATTTAATGCTTGAGACGGGCAGCAGCCTTAATCAAAGCCCAGGTGGCGGAATTGGTAGACGCGCATGGTTCAGGTCCATGTGCCTTCGGGTGTGGAGGTTCGAGTCCTCTCCTGGGCACCAAAATTCCGAAAAGCCGATCATCGCAAGATGATCGGCTTTTTGTTTTGTACATTCAGCACACAAAAGGTTTGAAAATCGTGTTTGAGGGCGAGAATAGTTGCCATGCAAATTCTGCGGGGATCATCTCGATGCGCCCAAGCTCTCTGCTGGCACTACAACCGCCGACCAGTAGAACTTCTTTCAGGATGCAACTCAAAGCGCCCAGAACAAACTCCAGCTGCACTGAAGAATAACCAAGCACAAAAAAGCCGAAACAGTGCCCATGTTGCTTCGGCTTTTTTACTCTGGCGGTGTTATCGCAAGTTATTCAGCTATCCCACCCTCTTCACCATCATTCCAATGGGCGATGACGACGTTGCCAGAAAGGCTGTGCCGCGTAGCGTTGCTCCATCCCATACAAAGCGTGCTGCGAATTCAAATGGCGCACCAAGCCCAGCAGATAGTCTTTCTCGTAAGCTCGAGCCGGTTCCGAATTGCCTTGTGTCAGGGCCACAGCAGCTTGCGCCGCTTGTGTTCCGCTCCACAAGGCCGTTGCCAAACCGTTAGCGGCCAAGGGGTCCATGGCCGCGCCTGCATCGCCTGCTCGCAAGATACGACCTTCCACGAAGTAAGACACTGTGCAGCTGGCAGCGGCGCTGACTTTAGGCGTGTAGTCGGCCATCTTGCTATCCAGACCCAGGCTTTCCATACGCACCCGTGCCGCATCAGCACAGCCCAGCAAACCGGCCCATACCGCACCATCACGGCTCAAGCCATCAGGCAAAAGATCCGAGTCCGAGAACAAGGCCACCATCAAGCGATGGCCTGGCATGGGGGACAAATACCACCAGCCCAGCTCTACCGCCTCCACCAGAGAAGCGGCTAATGGCTCGGCTCCTTCGGGCAAGTCAAAGACATGCCAGGCAGCGACCAGTCTGTCCAGACGATGGCGCTCGGCTGCCGCACCGGCGGACACGGCCGCACGGCCGGTGCAATCGATCAAGGCCGTTGCCTCCAGGCTGCTACCGTCTGCCAGCCTGGCAATGACTCCTTGCGCTTGATGCTCCAGACTCAAGACGCGAGTCTGGCGAATACTGACCTTCATTTCTTTTTGCACGCGCTCAAACAGCACCTGCTCCAGACGGGCCTTGTCCAGCAAATAGCCCTGCCCGTCCTCATCCTGCACGGTACGCAATCCTGCGCCACCCCATACTGAAAAACGCCCTTGAGAGCGCAAGGCAACCGTCTCGTCCAGGCAGCTTGCCCAGCCCAGACTGGTCAAGACCACGGCCCCGCGTTCGGACAAGGTCTCGCCAAACGAGGGCTGGGGCTCCTGAGGAGACACCAGCGTCACTTCCTGGCCTTGCATACTCAGGCGACGCGCCGCCGCTAAACCCGCCACACCGGCGCCAACAACAATAATCATGCCTTCATCCTCAGGTTCCCGTCTGCTTTATCAGCGGGACAATGTCCATAGAACCGCGTTGTACTTACCCATACAGCCCGGGCGGAACTCCCGCCTGCCCGACTGGCCCCGGACGTTTTACCACGACAGCCCGGTGAGGAAAACGATTTAAACCCAATAGGCACACTCAAGCCTATTGCAGCCACCTTAAACAGAAAAATCCACGAAACCCCGCGTCGATCCCCCCTCCCGAAAAAGGTCACGAATTAGCACGCATCAACACACATAGAATCCAACAAAGGGAAAACCGGCGGTCATTTTTTTATAGTTATAAAAATCATGAGACTTTTCTTTACAAAATGCGAGGCAACGAAAACAACATGACCCAGCCTCCCAACACCAGATAGGGACCAAAGTGAATCGCCTGCCCTGCTTGCAAACGCCCACCAAGGCGCAGGACCAGAGCCGCCAACAGGCCCAGTATCGATGCCGATAACAACAACCCCGGCAACGCAGTTGCTCCCAACCAGGCCCCCAAGGCAGCCAGTAACTTGAAGTCGCCATACCCCATGCCCGCGCGTCCGGTCAGCAACAAGAACACATGGTTCAACAGCCACAGCAATCCGTAACCCAGCGCCGCCCCCATCACTGCCAAGGGCAGGCTGCTAAAAGTGTGATCCAGGTTGACCAGCAAACCCAGCCACAGCAAGGGTAAAGTCAGGCGATCGGGCAGATAGCCGGTTTCCGCGTCAATCCAGGCCAGCAAGGCCGTCCCGGCGATCAACACGCAAGCCGCCACTGCCGCTGGCGTCAGTTGCCAGCGCCAACCGGCCCATAGCATCAAGACCAAGGCCAGGCTCTGGCATACCCACCCCCATTGGCGATGGGTACGCGGCGAACGCCTGGTCAGTTCAGGCTCCAGCTCGATGGGCAGGCTCCAGGACAAGCGTCGGGCAGGCCAGACGAAACAGATTGCCAAGACCAGAGCAAGCCCCATTCCCGCCCAGGCATTGCCCCACGACGTCCACATCATAATGATCCTTCACTGGGTGAATAAACACGCGCTGGCACAGGCCGCGCAGCCCAAATCCTAGCAGAGCCTTGCGTGCTTTTGATGACGTAAGCATTTTTTGCTCCGAGGGGAAAAAGCCGGACGGTGGCATTTTTTTGTTACCCGAATGACAGACAGAGCCCCACAAGGCTAGGCATAATGCGCTTCACACCTTTGTTTCGCTTACGGATGAATAAGGAAGCGCTATGAACCACTTTGTGCCCCACGCTGCGCGTACGCCTCGCCTGCGCTCTTTGACCGGCGCCCTGCTCCTGGTCTGGATGGGCTCGGCAGCCAGTAACGCCTGGGCTCAGCAGATCGAGTCCATTACCTTATCCAGCGCTGGTATGGCCGAGATCGAGCGACAAGTCCCCATTTCCGACGCAGGCACCGCCCAGTTGCGTGTACCGCTGACTCAGGTCGATGACATTCTGAAAACCCTCATGGCCGTCGATGGCAAGAACCGCATTGACTCCCTGACTTTGTCGGGTCTGGCCCCACTGAAAGAAAGCTTCGACAGCCTGCCCTTCTCGGCCAAAGACCTGCGCTCGCCCGCTACCCTGGCGCAGGCCCTGCGCGGCCAGCAAGTCAGCGCCAGTTCGCAAGGCCGTCTGGTACGTGGTGCCATCTTGGGGGTGCAAGCAACGGCAGCCACTAATGAGCGTCCCGCCCAGGCCATCTTGAGCATACTGACAGAGCAAGGCCAGATCCAGACTCTGGAGCTGGGCCCGGATACCAGCCTGGAAGTGCTGGACAAGACTTTGCAGCAGCAATTGCAGCAGGCCACCGACGTGTTGGCGGGCCAGAGCAATCAACAATCGCGTGATATTCAACTGGTCCTGAACAAGACCGATACCCAAACAGCGCGCCTGTCTTACCTGATTCCCGCACCGGTCTGGAAAAGCGCCTATCGCCTGATGATGCAGGACGGCAAGGCCCGTCTGCAGGCCTGGGCCATTTTCGAAAACACCAGCGGCGAGGACTGGAAGGATGTGAAAGTCACCCTCAGCTCCGGTTCGCCTGTGATGCTGCGCCAACGTCTGCTGGAGCGTTACTGGAACGAGCGCCCTGAACTGCCGGTGGCGGTAGGCAGCTCCATCGCGCCGCAAGCAGACACCCAGGCCACATTGAGCGCGAATCGCGCCCGCAAAGCAGCCAGCGAGGCCATGCGTGCGCGCATGGCGCCAGCCGCTCCCGCTCCCATCATGATGGAAAGCGCGGCCTACGCCGCCGATAGCAGCATGGCCAAACAGTGGGCTTCGGGCGGCGCGGGTGCCAGCACCCAGGCACAGGAAGGCCAGACTCAAGTGCGCTTTAGCCTGCCGCAAAAGCTGAGCGTGCCCACCGGCCAGACGGTCTCAGTGCCGTTTATCGATACCTCTTTACAAGCCGAATCCCTGTCGGTGTACCGCAGCGGCCAGGCCGGTGATCACCCTACAGCCGCGATCTGGGTCAACAATGAACAGGCCAACAGCCTGCCGCCCGGCATCATCACGGTCTTTAACCAGGCGGATGGTCATATCGGTGATGCAGAACTGGCCGGTCTGCCTGCTGGCGAGCAGCGCCTGATCTACTTTGCCCAGGACAACAAAGTGCAGGTCCGCGAAGAACAGACGGATGAGTACCGCCTGCGCAAAACCCGTGTGACCGACGGCGTAGCCCGTTCGGAATGGACACGCGTGCAGAACTTTCGCTACGAGATCAAGGCCCCCGCGGATGAGGACCGCACGGTGCTGATCCAGTTGCCCCGTCAGGACGGCTGGACCTTCAAGTCAGATGCTCACGACAGTGATACCGCACAGGAACACCGCCTGAAGGTAAACGTGGCCAAAGGCAAAACCGTTACCGTCACCGCGCAACTGAGTTTGCAAGACCATATGGAATTGCGCCTGGAGGAGATTGACGAGAACATGCTGCTGCAATGGCGTGGCAGCGGCCAGGACAGCACACAACAAGCCAAGATGGACAAGCTGATCGAGCTGCGTCGTCAACTGAGCCAGGCCCAGCAGGCTCAAAACCAGGCCGTCGAGCGCCTGAACGAAACCGTGGCCGAACAGGAGCGCATCCGCGCCAACCTGGCTGCGGTCAGTGCTCAAAGCACCTTGGGCCAGCGGTTTAGCGAGCAACTTGCCCAACAGGAAGACCAGATTGCCAGCCAGCGCAAAGCCGTTCAGGAACGGCGCGACGCCGTGCAACAAGCCCGTCAGGCTTTTGAGAAGGGTCTGGCTGAACTGGCTTGATCCTGCTCGCTATACAGGTACAGGCAACTCGGCCTGCACCTGCTCCAGAAACGCGCGTATGGCATGGCCCTGCGCGCGTTCTTTCAGGCAATACACGAACTCGCTCAAATGAGCCGACACATCGCTTAGTGGCAAGCTGATAATATCCGGATGCGCGGGCACTTCGCGCAAAGGCAGCAAGCTGGCCCCCATGCCACACACCACCCCCCACCCGATTGCCTCCCGACTACCGATTTCCAGAATCTGGCTTGGTTCCTGTCCGGCCTGACGAAACACTTGATGGCACAGCTCGCGCGTCATGGACCCTTGCTCACGCATCAAAATGGGATAGCGGCACAAATCCATAATGCGTACTCGCTGACGGTTTGCCAAAGGATGGTCCACCCGCAGCACAGCGACCAGAGGATCGGAGGCTAGCAGCAGGCGCACCAGGCGCGAATCATCAACCAGTGCCGACGACGCGATCACATCCAACTGATAGTCATGCAAGGCCCCCAAAACCCGTTGCGAGTTATCAATGCTCAAACGCATCTTCACGCCGGGGTAGGCCTGATGGAAATTCCGTAATACCGCCATGATGTAATACGGTCCAGTCGCGCCGACCCGCAGCATGCCGCTTTTAAGATCGCGCAGATCGCGCAAGCTGAAATCGATCTGCGCGGCCTGCTGCATCAATTGCTCGACCTGCGGCAAGAGACGTTCCCCTTGCTGACTCAGGTACACACCCTTGCCCTGCCTGTAAAACAGCTCGACCCCATAGCGGGTTTCCAACTGCCGCAGATGGGATGTGACAGTAGGCTGGCTGATGCCCAATTGTTGGGCCGCCTTGGTAATAGAGCCACAATGCGCCGTGGCATGAAAGGACTTGAGTTCCAGAGCCAGCATGCTGCTGCTCTCCTTGGGAAGAGGGAAAGCCCAAATTATCCGATGCTCGTATTACAGAAATTAGTTGTACTGTCATAGGGCCGCCATATACGCCTCCCATACTGACGTTCATGACATTCATGACAAGTCGGAACCCCGGGATGAGCGCCAAGCCTGCATTTTTAACCATACAAGGACTGCACAAGCAGTTCGGCTCCTTTACTGCTCTGGACCAGGTCAGCCTGGATATACAAGCCGGTGAACTGGTGTGCTTGCTGGGCCCATCGGGCTGCGGCAAAACCACCTTGCTGCGATGCATTGCCGGGCTGCAACAAGCGGACCAAGGCCATATCGTGATGGCTGGCCGTGACATTACCCACCTGCCGCCCCAACAGCGTGACTACGGCATTCTGTTTCAGTCCTACGCCCTGTTTCCCAATTTGACCGTTGCCCAGAACATTGCCTACGGCCTGTCTCCACGCAAGAACCTGGCTACCCAAGTACGTCAGCGCGTGTCTGAAATGCTGGACCTGGTAGGTTTGTCCGGATCGGAAAACAAATACCCGGCACAACTGTCCGGTGGCCAGCAACAGCGCGTGGCCCTGGCCCGTGCGCTGGCTCCCTCGCCCTCGCTGCTCTTGCTCGATGAGCCCATGTCGGCTCTGGATGCCCAGGTGCGCGAACGCCTGCGCAGCGAGCTGCGCGATCTGCAAAAACAACTGTCCATTACGACCCTGATGGTCACGCATGATCAGGAAGAGGCCATGGTCATGGCCGACCGTATCGCCGTCATGGACAAAGGCCGCCTGGTGCAGTTTGATCGCCCCCAGGCCTTGTACCGCGCTCCTGCGGATCCGTTTGTAGCCGGCTTTATCGGTGATGCAAACTGGCTGCCCTTCACCCCCTTGCACGATTGTTCAGTGCTGGTGGAACGTGTCCGTCTGGACTTGAGCCAGGAAGCCCCCACCCGCGCCGGACGCCTCTTCATTCGTCCTGAGAACATTCGTGTGTTGGACAACAACAGCCCCGCTCCTGTCACCAATACCTTTTTGGCCGACATTGTGGATGGCATCTTTCTGGGTCGTCACTACAAGCTGACGCTGCGCCCCGAAGGTATGGATGGACTGACCGTGCAGGCCATCGTCAACCCCGAGCAGGGCGACCGCTTGCTTGATCCCTTGGCCGCGCGTCGCTGCCGAATCCAGCTTCCCAGCGAGGCGCTGCATGCCCACCACTGATTCCATGCCACAGCCTGGCACTGCGCCCCTGACATCCACCACCCTGTATAGCCTGCCTGCAGCTAAAACCAGCGTGAAGAACCACCCCTTGATTCGCCCCGTGCTGCCGGCCTGGATAGGCTCGGCAGTACGACGCATCTTATTGATTGCCCTGTTTGCCCTGCTGATCCTATTTCTGGCCTTGCCCATGCTGTTTATCTTGCTGCGCGCCATCCAGGACGGTGACGGGCAGTTAGTGGGCGTGGGGCAGTTCTGGTCGATTATCAGCGCACCCGGCTTTATGCCCATGGTGGGCCGCAGTGTGCTGGTCGGCGTAACCACGCTGATTATTGTCATCCCCGCCGCCTACGCCTTTGCCTTTGCCCTGCAACGCTGTTGCATACGGGGCGCAGGCATGTTCCGTGCCCTGGGCCTATTGCCCTTGCTGGCTCCCTCCTTGATGCCGGGTTTATCGTTGATTTACTTGTTCGGCAATCAGGGCTTGCTGCGCCACTGGTTGGGCGGCGAGACAATTTATGGTTTCTGGGGCATTGTGCTGGGTGAAGCCTTCTACACCTTCCCGCATGCTCTGATGATTCTGAGCACGGGTCTGGCCCTGGCCGACGCTCGCCTGTATGACGCCGCCCGCGCCATGGGTGCGAACTCCTGGCGCCGTTTCCTGACGGTGACACTGCCCGCCAGCCGGTATGCCATCTTTTCTGCTGCTTGCCTGGTCTTTACGCTGACCGTCACCGACTTCGGTGTACCTAAAGTCGTGGGTGGCTCCTACAACGTACTGGCCATGGAAGCCTATAAAGCCGTGGTCGGTCAGTTGCAGTTCTCCAAAGGCGCCGCCATTGGCGTGCTGTTGCTGATTCCCGCTGTGCTGACTTTCTTTCTGGATCGCCACCTGCGGGCTCGTGCCCGTGGCCAGGCTCAAGGATCGCTGAGCGCCTACTCGCCCCTGCCACACCGTCAGCGCGACCGTTATTTCACCGCTGTCCTGATACTGGTTTCCCTGGCCATTCTGACGATTGTGGGCATGGCGGTCTGGGCCTCGCTGATCAAGTTCTGGCCTTACAACCTGAGCCTGTCCCTGAAGTCCTACGACTTCAACAATATGGACGGTGGCGGCTGGTTGGCCTGGCGTAACAGTCTGACCATGGCCTTGTTTACCGCCGTTCTGGGCTCGGCCCTGATCTTTCTAGGTGCCTGGGTACTGGAGAAACTGCCAGCCCGAGGCAAGGCCGAAAAAGGACTGTACGGCATGCTGCACATGCTGGCACTGGCACCCATGGCCATTCCCGGTCTGGTGCTGGGCCTGGGCTACATCTTCTTTTTCAATCACCCCGAGAACCCCTTGGCGGGACTGTACGGCTCCATGACCTTGCTGGTGCTGTGTACCGTCATCCACCTGTACACCAGTGCTCACCTGAACTTTGTCACTGCTTTGAAAGCCATTCCCGGCGAACTGGAAGCGGCGGCTGCGTCCCTGAAAGCGCCACGCCTTTCCACCTTGATGGGCGTGACCGTGCCACTGTGCCTGCCCGCCCTGCTATCGGTTTCGCGCTACCTGTTTGTATCGGCCATGACAACCGTGTCTGCCGTGGTCTTTCTGTACAGCCCGCAAACCGTACTGGCCTCGGTCGCGGTCATGAATATGGACGACGCGGGCTTTATTGGCCCGGCGGCTGCCATGTGTACGGTCATCATGCTCAGCTCCGGCTTTGTCTGTCTGCTGGTTCATGTTCTGAGCCGTGCCGCCTTGCGCCGCAGCCAAGCCTGGCGTTCCACCTCTTCCCTTTCCCCAACCCGATAGGACCGCAATGCCATCCCCTACTTGCGCGAACACGCCATTAGCCACGCCACGCTCCCGGGCCCCGCGCCTTGAAGCCCTGATCTTTGACTGGGCCGGTACGCTGGTGGATTTTGGCTCCTTTGCCCCGACCCAAATTCTGGTGGAAGCCTTCAAATGCTTTGACTTGACCCTGAACCTGGACCAGGCCCGCAGCGCCATGGGCATCGGTAAATGGGACCACATCAAAGCCATGCTGGCACTGCCAGAGGTGCATGCCCAGTTCATGGCCCTGCACAATCGTGAGCCCGATGACAGTGATGTGGACCGTATCTACAACACCTTCTTGCCCATGCAAAACGAGCGCGTGGGTGAGTTTTCCACCGCCATTCCCGGTGCGCGCGAAACGCTGTCCTGGGCACGCCGCCAAGGGCTGAAAATTGGTTCCTGCTCCGGCTATCCGCGCCTGGTGCTGGACAACCTGCTGCAACACGCGCACCGCCAGCAAGTGCTGGTGGACTACCACGTGGCTTTTGACGAAGTCCCCCAAGCGCGTCCCTGGCCTGCCATGGCGTTGGAAAACGTCATTCGCCTGGAGATCACGAATGTCGGTGCCTGCGTGAAGATTGACGATACCCCGGTCGGTATCGAAGAAGGTCGCAATGCCGGCATGTGGACCGTGGGCTTGCTGCTGTCGGGCAACGCCGCTGGCCTGACCGAGCTGGAATTTCTGGCTCTGGACGAGCAAAGCCGCCAAACCCTGCGCGATCGCGCAGCGGCCACCTTTGCCCATGCCCAGCCCCACTACCTGATTGATACCGTTGCCCAACTACCCGCCGTGATTGAGCAAATCACCGAGCGCATGGCCCAGGGCGAATGCCCTGCCGACTCCCTCTAACCCCCACCCCCCTTTTGCTGTCACAAGGACACTTCTCCATGAAAACCATTGTTCTGAGCTCCTTGGCTGCCGCTTTGATGGGCGCCACTTCCCTGGCTCAAGCCGCTACAACCCTGACCGTCTACACGGCGCTGGAAGCCGATCAGCTCAAGGCTTATCAGGCTGCTTTCGAGAAAAAAAATCCCGATATTAAGATCCAGTGGGTACGCGACTCCACCGGCATCATTACCGCCAAATTGCTGGCTGAAAAGAACAACCCAAAGGCTGACGCCGTCTGGGGTCTGGCCGGCTCCTCACTGGGTTTGATGGCCAGCCAGGACATGCTGCAACCCTACGCTCCCCAAGGCCTGGACAAGATCGACGCCAAAATGCGCGACCAGAACAACCCGCCTAGCTGGGTTGGTATGGACGGCTTTGCCGCTGCCCTGTGTGTCAACACCATTGAGCTGGAAAAAAACAAGCTCCCTATGCCCACCTCCTGGGAAGATCTGACCAAACCCGAATACGCCGGCAAGATTGTTATGCCTAACCCCGCCTCCTCGGGTACCGGCTTTCTGGACGTGAGCGCCTGGCTGCAACTGTTTGGTGAAGACAAGGGCTGGGCCTTCATGGACGGTCTGCACAAGAACATCGGTGCCTACACCCACTCCGGCTCCAAGCCTTGCAATATGGCCGCTGCTGGTGAATACACGATTGGCGTGTCCTTTGACTACCGTGGCGCTCGCCTGAAAGAAGAAGGCGCTCCCCTGGAACTGGTGTTCCCCAAAGAGGGCCTGGGCTGGGAAATCGAAGCCGCTGCCATCATGAAAGGCACCAAGAACCTGGAAGCCGCACAGAAACTGGCTGACTTCTCCGCCAGTGAAGAAGCCAACCACTTGTACAAGACCAACTTTGCCGTGCTGGCCATTCCTTCCATCGCCACGGCTAACCCACATCTGCCTACAGACCTGAACCAACGTCTGATCGACAACAACTTCGTCTGGGCCGCTGAGAACCGCGAGCGCATCATCGAAGAGTGGACCAAACGTTACGACGGTAAATCGGAAGCCAAGAAGTAATGAACACACAACACTACGATGTAATCGTGGTGGGGGGCGGCATCCTGGGCATGGCACATGCCTGGGCGGCTGCCCGCCGCAAGCTGAGCGTCGCTGTGCTGGAGCGCAGTCACCAGGCCCAAGGCGCCACCATACGTAATTTCGGTCAGGTTCTGGTCACTGGCCAGGCACCAGGCATCATGATGGATCTGGCTCGCCAAAGCCGCGGTCTGTGGTTGGAACTGGCTGAGCAAGCCGGTTTCCATGTACGCAGCAATGGCTCGCTGGTACTGGCACGCAATCATCTGGAACTGGAACTGCTGGAGGATTTTGCCCAGGGCCGTGCCCAAGAAGAAAACGTCGCCTGCAAAATGCTCAACGGCAAAGAACTGGCCTCCCTATTTGATGGCCGTTTGGGGCATCACCACGGAGCGCTGCAAGGCTTTGATGATTTGCAGATCTACTCGCGCGACGCCCTGCCCGCCATCACCAGCAGCTTGCAAGCCATGGGCGTGGATGTGTACACCCAGGCGCATGTGCATTATGCGCAAGAAGGCCAGGTACACAGCAGCGCGGGCAACTTCACAGCCAACAGCATTTTTGTGTGCCCCGGCCACGACTACAGCAGCCTGCATCGCGACCTGCTCGACACTGTCAAACCCTCGGTCACCCGTTTGCAGATGCTCAAAGTGCGCGCGCAAGATACTGGCTGGGCCTTGGACCGCCCTTTGCTGACGGGCTTGTCCTGCCTGCACTACGGTGCCTTCAGCGATCTGCCTCTGGCAGACACGCTGCGTGAACAAGTACAACAACGCCATGGTGTCTTGCTGGATCAAGGCATCCATCTGCTGATCAGCCCCACACCAGAAGGTGACCTGATCATTGGCGACTCGCACGACTACGGTCTGCAAGCCAGTCCCTTCAATCAGGAGGACACCGATCAGTACTTGCTGGCTCTGGCAGAAACGGTGCTGGGTTGCCCGGTACAGGTTTTGCAACGCTGGCAAGGCGTGTATGGCGCCAAAGGCCCTGGACCGTTTTCGGTTCTGCAAGCCGATGGCAGCACGCAAGTGACGGTCATGCACACCGGCTTGGGAATGACTACCGGCCTGGCCATTGGCGAACGCAATATTGCGGCGCGCTACGATTGATCAGTACCCCCGCCCTGCCGCTCCGGCAAGGCAAGTGCCAGAGATAACTGATCTGTATACTGGCCCAAAAAACGCGCAGCCCACGCTGCGCGTTTTTCTTTTCCTAAAGCGTGTGTCTGGATGGCGGAATCCAAGCCCCCAAAACAGGGCAAATCCATGCATTTTCTTACTGGGAATTTCCCATGAGAAACCCAATAGAGTGGAATAAAATACGCCACACAATAGGCCAGAGCGGGCGCTCATGAGCTTTAGCAATCCACATAGCCATGCCGCCAAGTACCTCGTCGCGATTGGCGATGAAATCCCGGCCTACCCCATGACAGGAACGGATCAATGAAAGACAGTGAGAGCGGGTTGCACTTTATAGACTGCAATGAAGCGCAGCATGCAACCGCCATTTTGGCAATTCTGAACGACGCCATCGTGAACTCCACCGCACTCTACGACTATGTGCCGCGCCCGCCCGAGGCCATGGTGAGCTGGTTTGCCACCAAACGCGCCAATGACTTTCCGGTGGTCGGAGTGATCGATAAAACCGGCACACTGATGGGCTTTGCCAGTTGGGGCAGCTTTCGCGCTTTTCCCGCCTACAAATACACCATGGAGCACAGTGTGTATGTGCACCCGGAACACCGTGGCAAAGGTTTGGGCAAAATCCTGATGCAAGAGTTGATACGTCGTGCTCGTCAGGCCAATGTCCATACGCTGGTCGGTTGCATTGATGCCAGTAATGCCGGCAGTATCCACCTGCACCAAAGCCTGGGCTTTACGCATGCCGGCACCTTCAAGGAAGTGGGCTTCAAATTTGGCCGCTGGCTGGATGTGGCTTTCTACCTGCTGACGCTGGATACGCCTGCCGAGCCGGTAGACGGCTGAAGAGTATCGAAAAAGCCCCCACGCTGCGCCTACGGCTTGCTGCCCCCCGAGGGGGAGCTTTTTGCCTTGGGACGGCCCAGCGGCAAAAAAAGCCCCCACGCTGCGCCTACAGCTTGCTGCCCCCCGAGGGGGTGCTTTTTGCCTTGGGGCGGCCCGGCGGCAAAAAAGCCCCCTCGCTGCGCCTTCGGCTTGCGCTCCACCTCGCGGCTTGTATGCCGCTCGGATTCGCTAGGCACACAGCAGTCCGCAATGGACTGCTGTGTGTCCAGGCTCATCCCCGAGGGGGAGGTTTCGCCGGGGGCGCCGAGCCTTGGGGCGGCACGGCGACAAAAAAACCATCGCTGGCAGCACGCCGCGATGGTTTTTCTCAAACGGTTTGTCCCTGACTCAGGCGCTGGCTTTCGGCTTTTCGTAACAGACCGCAAAGGCAATCACGCCCAACACAAGACTGAACATCCCCACACCCACTGCCACGGCAGCCACCAGGCCCAGACCAATTGCAATAAACACGCCGGGAAAGGCGTAGTTTCGCAACCAGGAAGGCTTCTTGGGAACAAGAAATAGCCCTAAAAACAAGAACCAGGGCATCACAATCGTCCAGAACAGACTGTCCATTAGCACGTCACGCATCATTATTCCATTGAAGTAGGAGGGGCTTGGGCGAGAGCTAGACACCCCCGCCGTTCTGGGTGGATTGTAAACGTCCTGAGGCTGGCCTCCCAGTACGGGCGACTGTTATAAGAGAGAATTATTGTTTTACAGCTAAAGGACACGCCATGAGTACGCTTAGCTTGACCAGCGCAGACCAGCACCGTTTCCAGGCCTATGCCGCAGGCGACGAAAAGGCCGAACGCAGCTTAATCGTGTTGCAGGAAATCTTTGGTGTGAATCAACACATACGCAACACCTGCGATCGTTTTGCCGAGCAGGGCTACCGGGTCTTGTCCCCCGCCCTGTTTGATCGGCAGCAAAAGAATGTAGAACTGGGCTACACCGCCCAGGACGTGCAAGCCGGTCTGGCCCTGCGCAACGGCATTGCCCAGGATAAAACCCTGCTGGATATCCAGGCCTGCGTGGACGCCTTGGGTTCGCGCAAGATTGGCATTGTGGGGTATTGCTGGGGGGGCTCCTTGAGCTGGCTGGCCGCCTGCCGCGTGCAGGGTCTGAAAGCGGCCAGTTGCTGGTATGGTTCGCAGATTGCCCAGAACGCCCAGGAACAGCCCAAGATTCCGGTGCAAATGCACTTTGGTGCCCAGGACCACTCCATTCCCGCCAGCGCCATTCAGACGATCAAAGACGCTCAGAAGGAGGTGGCCATTTACGTGTATGAGCCTGCCGGTCATGGTTTTGGCTGCGACCACCGCCCTGACTTTCACGAGGCGTCCTACAAACTGGCTCAGGAACGTACACTAGCCTTCTTTGCCGAACATCTGCGTTAACCATCCATGCTTGAATCCAGCGACGACCTGCTTGCCCTGTTGAACACCACCATGCCTTATGGGAAATACAAAGGTCGCTTGCTGGCGGACCTACCGGGGCATTATCTGAACTGGTTTGCCCGCGAAGGCTTTCCTTCCGGGCGGCTGGGTCAACTACTGGCTCTGATGCACGAACTGGATCATAACGGTCTGAAATCCTTGCTGGATCCCTTGCGCCCACGTGGCCGGTAAGCAGACCAATACCTTACTGAAAAGCAGGCTGCGGCGGTCTGTCGACAGCCCGCTTGCTACTATCAACACTTCCTCTACGCCCCATTGTGAAGGACGTCATGACCATCGATCTCTCTGCCTTTCCCATCACCCGCAAATGGCCCGCTCAGCACCCCGAGCATCTGCAACTGTATTCCTTGCCCACCCCCAACGGCGTCAAGGTTTCCATCATGCTGGAAGAAATTGGCCTGCCCTACGAGCCGCATCTGGTCAGCTTTGAGCGCAACGACCAGCTCAGCCCGGAGTTTATTTCGCTCAGCAGCAACAACAAGATCCCGGCCATTCTGGACCCCAATGGCCCCGGCAATAAGCCGCTGGCCCTGTTCGAGTCCGGTGCCATCCTGATCTATCTGGCCGAAAAATCCGGTCAGCTCCTGTCGGTTGACCCAGCCCAGCGCTATGAAACCCTGCAATGGCTGATGTTCCAGATGGGGGGTGTCGGTCCCATGTTTGGTCAGCTAGGCTTCTTTCACAAATTTGCCGGCAAGGACTTTGAGGACAAGCGCCCTCGCGACCGCTATGTCAACGAATCCAAGCGTCTGCTGGGTGTGATCGACAAGCACTTGGACGGCAAGGACTGGATGGTGGGCAACCACTACTCCATCGCCGATATTGCCCTGTTCCCCTGGATTGCCAACCTGATTGGTTTTTACGGCGCAGGCGAGCTGGTGGAGTACGAGCAATTCAAGAATGTGGCTCGCGTTCTGCAACAATTCCAGGCCCGCCCAGCAGTACAACGCGGCCTGAATATCCCTGTTCGCGATTAATGGATAAGCAGCGCCAATCAATGCTTATAAGCCAATATGCAATAGCCCTGCTATCAAACTGGTCTTTTTTGTTTCGCTTGGCGCCAATCCGTACAATTGGCCTCCTAAACATTCTGCGCAAGCGGTACTACTCCGTTTGCCAGGCTTGCCCATCAATCAAAAAACCAGTCTGCTCATAGAGCGGATACAGGCAAATCCACCAGCCTGATGAGCAAGCCTTCAAAGCCCTGGATTCTTTCCAGGGCTTTTTTTTATGTACGGTTTGGCGCCTTCGCTGCTACGCTTTTGGCTCCTTGCGACCTTGCCAGAACACCGCCATGAAAACACACCACTATGAATTGTTGATCAACTGGACCGGCAACACTGGAAACGGCACCCGTACACTCCGTTCCTACTCACGCAATCATGAGCTAAGCGCGGTCGGCCTTGACACTATTGCCGCCTCTTCAGACTCCGCCTTTCGAGGTGATCCGGACCGTTGGAACCCCGAGCAGCTTTTCCTGGCATCGATCGCTCAGTGCCATATGCTGTGGTATCTGGGACTGGCGGCAGAAGCCGGCATTGTGGTCACGGCCTATGAAGACCGCCCTGTTGGCAGCATGATCGAACAGGCCAACGGGGCCGGTCAATTCGAGAGTGTTACCTTGCACCCATGTGTCACAATCACACCAGACAGTGACGCTGCCTTGGCCAAATCGCTTCATGATCGCGTGGGCGAATACTGTTTTATTGCCCGCTCGGTCAAAACCCCGATTGACCATGACGTCACGGTTCAGATACACGCCCCGAGGGCCCCGCAGCAGACATAAACATTACACTGCCGGCAAAGGAATGAACTGCTCATCATCCAGCGGTGGCAGCTTGATTCGGCCATGGAGCCAATCGTCCTTGGCTTGCTCGATACGGTCCTTGCTCGAGGACACGAAGTTCCACCAGATATGGCGTGGCCCCAAAGGCTCACCGCCCAGCAGCATCAAGTGGCTGTTTTGCTCAGCAAGGATACGGGGGCTGTCGCCTTTGGCAAAGACCAGCATCTGACCGGCTCGATAGCGTTGTCCCCCCACTTCCAGCTCGCCCGCACAGATATAAATTGCGCGCTCTTCATGGCCGGTTGGCAAGGGTACGGACTGGCCGCCTTGAACGCGCAACTCCATATAGAACAGGGGCGAGTCCACACTAACAGGACTAGACAAACCCAGCGCCGAACCGGCAATCAGGCGGCCTTCCAGGCCTATGTCCTGAATCAGGGGCAATTGCTCGGCTTCGTAATGCACAAAGTCCGGGTTCTGTTCTTCTTTGTGTTCCGGCAAGGCCACCCAAGCCTGGATCCCATCCATGCGGCCGCCTTGCGTGCGCATGGGTTCAAAACGCTCGGAGTGACTAATACCTGAACCGGCGCTCATCCAATTCAGCGCGCCGGGCGTAATGTCCTGCTCCACGCCCAGGCTGTCACGATGCGTCATGGCCCCTTCAAACAAATAGGTGACGGTAGACAGGCCGATATGCGGATGTGGCAGCACATCGTTCTCCGTTCCTACCGGTGCCCTCAGCGCTTGCGGCCCCATGCGATCAAAGAAGATAAAAGGCCCCACCATACGCCGTTGGCGAAAAGGCAAAACGCGCCCCACCTCAAATGCTCCAATGCTGTGCTGACGTTGTGGAATAAGTAGCTCGACCATAGACACCTCTACTGGAAAGTCACACACATACAATCCCGATTACTATACTCTGGTCCCTGATTGGTTCGCCCACTCTCGCATGTCCACACTCTCACTCTTCGATCCCGTTCCCGGCCATGTGCTGACTCTGGATACCGGCCTGATAGCCCTGCCTGGTTTGGCCTTGCCCTACGCCTGCGCCTTGGCACAGGCCATTCAAGAACTGCTGCACAGCGCCCCCTGGCGACATATGCAGGTTCCATCAGGACATCGCATGTCGGCTGCACAAAGCAGTTGTGGCGTTTTGGGTTGGACATCGGACGAGCACGGCTACCGCTACAGTCCTACAGACCCGCAAACGGGTTTGGCCTGGCCAGCTATGCCTGCTGTATTCAAGGATTTGCTAACGCACATTGCCCAAGAGTCGGGCCAAGGCCCTTTTCAGGCCGATACCTGCCTGATCAATTACTACGATGAGCAGGCGCATATGTCCTTGCATCAGGACAAAAACGAGCGCGACTTGCAGCACCCGATTATCTCGGTGTCCCTGGGACGTGAAGCCTTGTTTTTATGGGGTGGCGCAAAACGCAGCGACCCGGTGCGTACCCTGCGTCTACGCGATGGCGATGTGCTGGTCTGGTGGGGGCCATCCAGACTGAATTTCCATGGGGTGCGCAGACTGGAAGGCCCGGCCCATCCACACTGGGGCTCGGGCCGGGTCAATCTGACCTTCAGAAAAGCAGGCTAAGCGGGTGTAATCAAGCCAGTTCGGGCGGTGCAAAACGACGGTTTTCCAGCACGGGCAAAATCCGGCGAGCATACGCCAGACGCTCCCGATCCAGATCCACCAACAGCAGGGCCGGTGCCTCTGCCGCCTGGGCCACGATCACGCCCAAAGGATCCACCACCAGACTTTGGCCGATATTGCGTTCGCCACATTCCCCCACGGCTACCATATAGGCCGTGTTCTCCAAAGCACGCGCCGTCGTCAGCACACGCCAATGGTGCTCTTTCAACGGTCCTTTCAGCCAGGCCGAAGGCGCCAGCAAGACTTGAGCCCCATCCACGCACAAGCGTCTGGCCAGTTCAGGAAAACGCAGATCGTAGCAAGTCATCAAACCGACCTTGAAACCGGCCACATCAATCAAGGCAGGGATTTCAGTGCCCGGCTGGACATAGCGCGACTCCTGCACCGAAAAGGCATCATACAAATGGAGCTTGTTGTAATGCGCCAGCACCTGACCATCACGCAGCACCACCAAAGTATTCCAGACCTTACCTTCCCCTGCCGGCGTATGAATGCAAAACACCACGGTCAAATCGGTATCGCGGGTCGCAACGCTCAGGCGGCTGACAAATTCCCCGTCCAGGGCCTGCGCGGATTTCAGGACCACTTCGGGGTCGGCCACATTTCTGGCCAGCACACCCTCAGGCAACACCAATAACTGCGCATCAGACCGTAAGGCCTGCTCGATCAACCCCAAGCATGCGCTCAGGTTTTCCTGCGAATCTCTGGATACGGCCATCTGGCCCAATGCAACTTTCATGACCACCTCCTTGAGTATGCTGCCTAAATGATTCTAACGCAGCACCCCGGCTTGGCCAGCCAACAGTCCGAGCACACAAAGGGTTCACCTGGTGATCAAACGTAAAACAACACTTTGCCCTTCTGTATCACTGATACGTTTGCCTATCGCTCCCTTCCCAGCATGTAAAAAAAAAGACATGAATTGAAATTAAAAAACAGCTCATATTTTCGTCAATACCCCAAATGCGTTTAACCACACTAAACAGGCTAGACGAATTCAAGAACATTCCAGTAAGACTTTCCGCTTAATTAAGCGACTGAACAAGCAAACAATACAATAGCTTGCCGACCTGCAAGCTGCGCTCTGGGAGCTTATCTACACAACTTGCATTCTTCCCTCATGAACTTGAATTGGATTCAAGCAAGAAGCTCGGAACACAATACTTCCTGCCAAGCAAATCCTTAAAAACCATCAAATATATGATAATGAGATATAAAAAATAATCATATTTACAATGTCATAAAAGATATACAAACAGGCAAAATTACTCTTTCATTAAGCCGGACAAAAATGGCAGAAATTAGGGTTAGTCTTGATACAGTCTGGAAATTATCTGCTTTACTCCCTTCAAGGGATCGCTTAACCTTGACAATTTATGACCGGACATAATCAAAAAATCAACTTATCCTGGATAAGCCAATAAATCAAAGAAAGAGAAAATCAGCTTAAAAAAAATGGGCCTGCTGCAAACATGCACAGGCCCACTCTTTAATTCCTAACACCACCCAATCGCCTGAAAAAAGGCATTGAGCCAGGGCTGAATGCCGCTTCGACATTAGACCTTCAATGTACCAATGATTGAAACTCAAAATAAGTAAAACAAAAAAAACCCCCGATTTCTTGCAAAATCAGGGGAAAGCTACCACAGGAAAATGATTGGATACAAAACACCCAATACCGTGATTCTATATAAAAAATATAAAAAAATCTCTATACGTTGCTTCGGACTAACGCTGTAGATCATTAAATTAATTTGTGCTAGGACGTAATAAAAACTAAAAATTTAAAAAGAACTTCAATACCCTGCAGTTACATAACCTTATTCAAGCTCTAGAAATCTTGAGCCAGACACCAGGACTGCGTGACAATAAGGCCTCTTACGGGTGGACGTGCCACCCCTCTTGTTTCTCAGGCTTTTATCTTGTCTTCATCACACGACTCTTTATCCCCACGCCAGGTTCTGCTGGCGATTCTGGCCTTGGCAGTGGGTGGTTTTTCCATCGGTACGGGCGAATTTGTCATCATGGGTTTGCTGCCTGATGTCGCCCAGGATCTCGGTATCGATATTCCCACTGCGGGCCATTTAATCAGCGCTTATGCGCTGGGCGTGGTTATCGGCGCGCCAGTGTTAGCTGTGCTCGGGGCGCGCTGGCCTTGGCGACGCCTCTTGATTGCCTTGATGGGCGCCTACGCCATAGGCAATTTTCTGACCGTCATCGCCCCCAGCTATGAAACCGTGTTAGTCACCCGCTTTTTGGCAGGCTTTCCACATGGCACTTACTTTGGTGTTGCGGCTCTGGTGGCCGCCCGTTTGGTGCCGCCCCATCGCCGCGCACAGGCGGTGGCCTATGTCATGCTGGGATTGACCGTCGCCACCTTATTAGGTGTACCCATTGCGACCGCTTTGGGCCAATGGCTGAGCTGGCAGGCGGCCTTTACTTTTGTCAGCATCATTGCCCTGATCACCATGGCACTGGTGCTGCGGTTTGTGCCTTTTGTCCCTCCCAATACCTTGGCCAGTCCCTTGCGCGAGCTAGGCGCCCTGAAACGCAAGCAAGTCTGGTTGACTCTAGGTATAGGCGCGATTGGCTTTGGCGGCATGTTCTCGGTATTCAGCTATGTGAAATCCACGCTGATGGAGCTGGCCGGGCTGTCAGCAAGCGCCATTCCCGTTGTACTGGCTCTGTTTGGGGTCGGTATGATCTTGGGTAATCTGCTGGGCGCACGCTATGCTGACCGCTATCTGGATCGCAGTATCCGTCTGGTGCTGATCTGGGCAACCGGTGTGCTGCTCTTGTTCATGATTACGGCCCACCACCCTATTCTTGGCCCTTTGAATATCATGCTGATCGGCACCTTGGTGGCTTTGGGTCCGGCCTTGCAAATTCGTTTGATGGACGTGGCCGGAGATGCCCAAACACTGGCTGCTGCCTTGAATCATTCCGCCTTCAATATGGCCAATGCCTTGGGAGCCTGGTTAGGTGGCCTGACGATTGCGGCTGGTTGGGGCTGGACCTCCACCGCCTGGGTCGGCGCCCTGCTGGCGTTGGGCGGCTTGGGCCTGCACACCCTTTCACTGCGCATCAAAGAATAAGGACAGAAATTGCCCCCAAAGCAATGGGCGTCGCTATATAGCTACAACAACGTCAAGACAGGCAAACTTGCTACTTCCCAATAGCCGTGGCAGAACAAGCAATCCGCCAGTCGTCCCCAAAAAAAGGCCTGTGATTGCAAGAATCTCGCAATCACAGGCCGCTTTTTCGACCCTCTCTCGACGATCCAGCTCTTTACGGCTTACAAATTCGGCTCAAGCCTTACCAGTCAATGCAGGGCGGGCCGCCAGCCAACCGGCATAGCTCATTGCGAAACTGACCAAAATACACAAGCCCAGAGCCCAGCCCCAGCTATCGAACAGATCATGCAAGCCGCCCATGGCGGGCGGACCAAAGGCAGCCAGCAAATAGCCCATGCATTGCGCCATTCCTGACAGGGACGCCGCCTGCGAAGTGGAGGTCGACCGCACGCCGATCAAGGCCAGGGCAATCAAGAACACGCTACCGCTACCGATGCCAAACAGGACCGCCCACAGCAGAGACCAGGACGGCAAGACCAAAAAACCCACAAAGGTCAGGGTCTGCAACAAGGCGCCGGCCAAGGCAACGGCACGCTGATCATGCAAACGACTGAGCACAGGCATGAGCAGCAAGGCGGGAATGGCCGTCGCCAGCTGCATCAAACCGTGAATCTGGCCGGCATGATCCGCTTCAAAACCATAATTGACCAACATCACAGGCAACCAGCTAGCAATCATGTAGTAAGCCACCGAGTTCAAACCCATATACAAGGTGATGTGCCAAGCCAGGGGCAAGCGCCACACTGACACGCTGCTGGCAGCCGCGGCTGGTGCACGTTGAGCCGCACGGCGATCCGCTCCCAGTTGGGTGGCCCACACCGCGACACTGGCCAGTGCCATGACACCCACCACAATCAGGGACGACCAGCGCCAGCTTTGGCCTGTCCACTCTGCCATTGGCACGGCCATCGCAGAGTTGAAAGCCGCCACCAGGCCCATAAACAGCACATACAAAGAGGTCATGAAGCCAATACGCAGGGGGAAATGGCGTTTGACCAGGGACGGCAAAAGCACATTACCCAATGCAATCCCGATGGCCAGCAAGCCGATACCGGCAAACAGTTCCGTCGTGCCCCCCAGGACACGCACCACCACGCCAATGGCGATCAGCACGGAAGCAATAAACAGGGAACGGGACAGCCCCACCTTACGGGCGATGGAGGCAGCCAGCAATGAGACCACGGCAAAGATGAACAAAGGCATGGCGGTCAACAACCCAGCCTGTGTCGAGGACAAGGACAGGTCGGCCTGGATCAGCTCCAGCAAGGGGGCTATCCCCGTAATCGGAGCCCGCAGACTGCCGGCGATCAGCAAAACACCGATCAGCACCAGCAAGGGATGGGAGAGCCAGGAAGGTCGAGCAAGGGACATGACAGGCAGCTAGTAGGTGAAAACCCTAGTCTATCTTGTGTCATACTCGGCGCGAACAGGATATTATGACAACTTATACCTCAAACCAGACAAACCATGAGTTTTAGCACTAATCCTCAGGGCGGACCTGTCTTCAGCATCAAAATGGAGATGGGCAGTACGACCGAAAATCCACTGCACACCCATCCCAATGGGCAGTTGATCATGACGCAATATGGCTCCGTCACTCTGCAAACTGACCAGGGCTACTGGATGGTGCCACCGCTGTGTGCCGTCTGGGTACCTGTCGGGATTCGTCATCGCGCCCGCGCCGACGATCAGGCGCTGATTCATTTCCTGTACATACAGCCCGGCCTGGATCAATTGCCGGATCACTGCTGCACCCTGGATTTGAGCCCCATGGTGCGCGAAATGATTATTCATTTAAGCGATCTGAATGCTGACTACGAACCGGGTAGCCAAACGCACAGACTGGCCTTGGTCCTTTTGGAAACCCTGAATCAGATGCCTAGCCGCCAATTGCATGTGCCTGTGCCCGAGGACAAGGTCTTGCAAACGATTGCACAGCATATGCAGCAACAGCCTGACGCACGTCCCACGATGGCCGACTGGGCCAAAGCGCTGGCCATGAGTGAGCGCACCCTGGCCCGACATATGCTAAAACACACAGGGATGAGCTTTGGGCGCTGGCGTCAACAATTCATGATTATGCTGGCCCTGCAAAAACTGGGTTCGGGAATGTCCGTAAAGAGCACGGCCAGGGAATTGGGTTACACCTCTATCAGTGCCTTTATCAGTGTTTTCAAATCTATTTTGGGCGAAACCCCCAGCCGTTATATAAGCCAAACCTATTCTTCTTGAGCCTCTACGACCCTCACCACACGCATCCATGTCCTCCACACACCTGTCCCGCCCCGGGTCTCTGCAGCGCTTATTAAGTTGGTTCCAGATCTCTCATATGTCGGCGGGGCTGATTGCCGTGCTGGTAGGCTATACCAGCTCCGCTGCCATTGTTTTTCAGGCAGCGCAGGCGGCCGGAGCCAGCACTGCCGAGCTGGGTTCCTGGATGTGGTCTTTGGGTATTGGTTTGGGCCTGCTGTCGGCAGGTCTTTCACTACGCTACAAGATTCCGATTCTGACCGCCTGGTCCACCCCCGGCGCCGCACTGCTGGCCACCGGCCTGCTTGGCCTGCCCATGTCTCAGGCAGTGGGTATTTTCCTGTTTTCGTCTCTGCTGACCACAATTTGCGGTCTTAGCGGCAGTTTTCAAAAGCTGATGCAGTACATGCCGCGCAGTATTGCCGGCGCCATGCTAGGCGGCATCTTGCTGCGCTTTGGCCTGGATCTGTTTGGTGCCATGCAGACTCAGTGGTTGCTGTGCCTGAGCATGTTCATCGTGTTCCTGGTGGTGCGCCAGTGGTCGCCCCGCTATGCCGTGCCTCTGGCACTGGTAGCCGGTGTCACGATTGCCGCCCTGCAAGGTTTGCTGAAAATGGATATTTTGAGCTGGACGCCTGCAACGCCGGTACTGGTCTGGCCCGAGTTTTCCTGGACTGCCCTGATCGGTGTCGGCATTCCGTTTTTCATCGTGACCATGAGCTCGCAGAACATTCCAGGCGTGGCCGTGTTGAAAGCCCATAATTACGATGCCCCTAACTCCACCGTCATCAGTTGGACCGGGATTATCGGCCTGATCTTTGGCCCCTTCGGTGGCTATGCCTACAATCTGGCCGCCATTAGCGCCGCCCTGTGCATGACGCCGGAAGTGGATGCAGACCCGCGTCAGCGCTATCGTGCCAGTGTCTGGGCCGGTATTTTCTATTTTGCCGCCGGTATTTTTGGTGCCACTGTCGTCAGCCTGTTTGCAGCCTTCCCCACAGAATTGATTGCCGCCATCGCGGGTCTGGCCTTGCTGGGCACGATAGGCAACAGCATTCACATGGCATTGGAGGCTCCGGATACTCGTGACGCGGCGCTGGTCACCTTTTTGACTACCGCCTCGGGCATGAGCCTGCTCAATATCGGCAGCGCTTTCTGGGGCCTGGTTTTCGGTATGGCTATGTATCTGATTCAGAAACGAAAAGTGTCCTGAACTGGCGATTTCCCCGATCTTTGTTCAAGACGGCAAACAAGCTTCACATTTGCTTGCTTGGCCGTCCTGTTCATTTGGCACACTACAGGCGTGACCACTTTTCTCTAACGGAGGTGCTTCATGCCCGCTTTATCTCAAGCTCAACAAAAAGCCGCCGGCGCTGCTTTGTCCGCCAAACGAGGAGAGACTCCCGTATCCAGCCTGAAAGGGGCGTCGATAGAAATGTATAAAACGCTCAGTGAAGGTGAGTTGGAAGAACTGGCCAGCACCGATACCGCGCGCCGCAATCTGCCTGAGCACAAAGAGTAATCAGACCGCCAGAACGCGCACGCCGCTTTGCTCGAAGGCCTGATGCAAACGCTGCGCAAACTCGGCCGCACCGGCCTGATCCCCATGCAGACACAGGGTATCGGCCGACAAAGGCACCGTTTTACCTGACAAGCTGGTAACGGTGCCTTGCTCTATCATTTGCATGACTTGCTGCACGGACTGATCGGCGTCGGTAATCATGGCGCCAGCTTGCTGACGGGGTGTCAGACTGCCATCATCCTGATAACTGCGGTCAGCAAACACCTCTTGAGCCACCGTCAAACCCGCATCACGGCCGGCCTGCACCTGCACACTGCCTGCCAACGCATACAGAATCAGGCTGCGATCAATATCGGCTACCGCCTGGGCAATGGCTTTTGCCAATGCCGCATCGCGGGCGGCCATATTGTAGAGCGCGCCATGCGCCTTGACGTGATGCAGGGCGGCACCCTGTGTGCGGGCAACGGCAGCCAAGGCCCCCACCTGCACCACCACCATGTCATAGACCTGCTCGGGGGTAACCGCCATTACCCGCCGACCAAAGCCTGCCAGATCTGGCAGACCGGGGTGGGCACCCAGCTTCACGCCATGGCTTAGCGCCAAAGCCACCGTCTGACGCATCGTGCCAGGATCGCCGGCATGAAAGCCGCAGGCGATATTGACCGACGTCACCCACGGAATCACCTGCTCATCATGGCCCATAACCCAGGGGCCAAAGCTCTCGCCCATGTCGCAGTTCAAATCAATACTCAAGCTCATGGAGTTCCCTCTGATAATCCATCCAACCTGCCGGCGGCCTGGGCAATGCAACGCCTGAACCACAGCAGCTCTGCCGCATTATGCGTGCGCGGATGCCACAACTGGTAAAAACGCATCAATGGAAAGTGAACCGGGCAAGGCAGAACCGTAATCGGCAGAATGCGGGCATAGTACTCGGCAAACTGGCGGTTAGTGGTAAATACCATATCCGTGCGGCTCAAAATGCCAGGCACCAGTCCGAAATACGGCACTACCATCTGTACATGACGGCTGATGCCCTGCTCGGCCAAGCAGCCATCAATAAAGCCGCGCTTGTCCGTCACATGAGCTGAAGGGGCCAGATGCGGCATTTCCAGATAATGCTGCAAGGACAGGCCACGCTGCGCCAGCGGATGATGACGGCCCAGCATACAGACCACCTCGTCATCAAACAGGCGCGCCAGATGCAGCTTTTCCGGAGGCTCCAGCCAGTTGCCGATCACCACGTCCAGTTCGCCCTCCTCCAGGGCCTGCACGTAGTCCAGATCCGGGTTGATGGTATGGACCACCAAGCGGGCCTGCGGTGCCTGACGACGCACCCGCTCCGCAATATCCGGGATAAAAGCACCGTCCAGATAGTCCGGTGCCCCCAGGTTGAAAACCCGAGTAGACTGACTGGGATCCATGGGTTCCGCGCTAGCAGAAATTCGCTCGATCGCTTGCAAGGCTTCCGTAGCATGAGCCAGCAAAAAGGGACCGCGCTCGGTAGGCACCATTCCCTTTTTACCGCGCAACAAAATCGGATCGCCCGTGATTTCGCGCAAGCGCCGCAAGGCATTACTGACGGCTGGCTGGGACATGCCCAAGCGGATAGCCGTACGCGAGACGCTGTGCTCTTTGAGCAGCGACTGCAATACCCGCAGCAAATGCAGATCTAGTTGTTCTCGTAATTTTGGCATGGTCTCAATAATACAAGCGCTGGCCCGCGCCGTTGATCCGTGTAGACACTCATACGCCTATATAGTGAACATCATTCCAAGCAAATGTTCGCGTCCTAAGCAAATGCTATCTTCGATCCGTAAAAAACCAGTCGAGTGAGATCATGGAGACAAGACCAATTCGTTTTATTTATCGCGGCGAAGTACAGGAAGTGGCCCAAGCCCCGACCACGCGAACCGTTTTACAGTATATCCGTGAGGATCTGCACTGCACCGGCACCAAAGAAGGCTGTGCCGAAGGTGATTGCGGCGCCTGCACGGTCATGATTGGCGAACTGGACCAGAACAATCAACTGCAATTACGTGCCGTCAATGCCTGTATCCAGCTACTGCCTACGCTCGATGGCAAGGTGCTCTACACCATTGAAGATCTACGCCAGGACGATGGCACCTTGCACCCTGTACAGCAAGCCATGGTGGACTGGCACGGCGCCCAATGCGGCTTTTGTACGCCCGGCTTCATCATGTCGCTGTGGGGTCTGTACATGACGCACTCACCTGAAAACGGCCCGGTTTCCCGAGAACAGATCGACGATGTGCTCTCGGGCAATCTGTGCCGCTGTACCGGCTACCGCCCCATTATTGATGCGGCCAAGGCCATGCACAGCTACCCGGCAGTCAGCATGGATCGCCAATCCATTGAAGACAAGCTGCGTGCCATTCGTCAGGACGGCATGCTGGCCTATGAATATCAGGGTCAGACCTTCCACGCCCCCCGCACCCTGGACCAGTTGGCCCAATTGCGCGAGCAATATCCGCAAGCCCGCATTCTGGCTGGCAGTACCGATATAGGCCTGTGGGTGACCAAGCAATTCCGCGATCTACCGCATCTTATTTATATCGGCCAAGTCGTTGAACTGCGCGAGCTGAAAACCACCGAGGACGATCTTTACATTGGTGCAGGCGTGCTGCTGAACGACGCTTTTGATGCCCTGATCAAAGACCACCCCGAATTGACGGAACTGCGCCAGCGTTTTGCCTCCTTCCCTATTCGCAACGCCGGTACTTTGGGCGGTAACGTGGCCAACGGTTCGCCTATTGGTGACTCCATGCCGGCCCTGATTGCCATGCGCACTCGTGTCGTGCTGCGCAAAGGTGGGCTTGAGCGCGTCATGCCTTTGGAAGACCTGTATCTGGCCTATCAGAAAACCGCCATGGAACCGGGCGAGTTTGTACAAGGCCTGCTGGTCCCACGCCACAAGGGCCAATGGCAATTTCGCACCTACAAGCTGTCCAAGCGGTTCGACCAGGACATTTCTGCCGTGTGCGCCGCCTTTGCGGTGGAGCTGGATGGCAAAATCGTCAAACAGGCCCGCATCGCCTTTGGTGGCATGGCCGCCACTCCAAAACGTGCCAGCCACGCCGAGCAGGTGCTACAAGGCCAGGAATGGAACGAGGAAAACGTACAGGCTGCCATGCAGGCACTCCAGCAGGACTACCAGGCCCTGAGCGACATGCGTGCCAGCAGTGAATACCGCAACCAAAGTGCGGCCAATTTGCTGTACCGCTTCTTCCTGGAAACCCACCCTGAACACACTTTGAGTCCCGCCCAGTTGAATGTCTTTCACCGAGCTCAAGCCAGCCTGGAGACTTTGTGATGAAAATTGACAGTATCGACCACCTGAACACCGCCACGGCGCAACGCGTCGGCGTGTCCTTTTTGCACGAATCGGCAGACTTGCACGTGAGCGGCACCGCCACGTATACCGACGATTTACCCGAATTGCAGGGCACAGCCCACATTGCGCTGGGCCTGTCGGAGAAAGCCCATGCCCGTTTGCTGGAAGTGGATCTGGAAGCCGTCCGTCAGGCACCCGGCGTCATTGCGGTCCTGACGGTTTCCGACATTCCCGCCGCGAATAATTGCGGCCCGATTCTGCATGACGACCCGATTCTGGCCGATGGCGTGGTGCATTACTTTGGTCAGCCCATTTTTGCGGTGATCGCCAAATCCCACGACCAGGCACGCCGTGCCGCGCGCCTGGGCAAGATCAGCTATGAAGAGCTGCCTGCCATCCTGACACCACAAGAAGCCAAGGCCGCCAACGCCGGGGTTCTGCCCTTGATGAGCCTGAAACAAGGCGACGCCAAGAAAGCGCTGGAATCGGCACCGCACCGTCTGCAAGGCACATTCCAGTGCAATGGTCAGGAACAGTTTTATCTGGAAGGTCAGATTTCCTACGCTGTGCCCAAGGAATACGGTGCCGTGCATATCTGGTGCTCCACGCAGCACCCTTCGGAAATGCAGCAGTTGGTTGCCCACTGCCTGGGCGTTGGCGCACACAAGGTTCACGTGGAATGCCGTCGCATGGGCGGCGGTTTCGGCGGCAAGGAATCCCAATCGGCCCTGTACGCCTGCGTGGCCAGTGTGGCCGCCGTCAAGTTACAACGCCCCATCAAGCTGCGTCTGGATCGCGACGACGACTTCATGATTACCGGCAAGCGTCACGGTTTCTACTACGAATACGATATTGGCTACGACGACGAAGGCCGCCTGCTGGGCGCCCGTCTGGACATGACCGCCAACTCGGGTTTTTCTGCCGACTTGTCCGGCCCGGTGGCAACCCGTGCCATCTGTCACTTTGACAATGCCTACTACCTGTCTGATGTAGACATGAGCGCGCTGTGCGGTCGCACCAATACCCAATCCAACACGGCCTTCCGAGGCTTTGGTGGCCCGCAAGGGGCTTTGGTGATGGAAGTGGCACTGGACACCATTGCCCGCCGTCTGGGCAGAGATCCACTGGATGTGCGCCGCATTAACTTCTACGGCAAAGAAGACCGCAATGTGACGCCGTACGATCAAACCGTGGTCGATAACATCATTCACGAACTGGTGGCCGAGCTGGAAGAGACCAGTGAATACCGGCAGCGCCGTGAACACATTCGTCAGTTCAATGCCAGCAGCCCAGTTCTGAAAAAGGGGCTGGCACTGACGCCGGTGAAATTCGGTATTTCCTTTAACGTGCCCGCCTTTAACCAGGCCGGTGCTCTGGTTCACGTCTATCGTGACGGCACCGTCCTGGTAAACCACGGTGGCACGGAAATGGGCCAGGGCCTGAACACCAAGGTGGCCCAGGTGGTTGCCCATGAGCTGGGCCTGAATCTGGAGCATATCCGGGTCACGGCCACCGATACCACCAAAGTAGCCAATACATCGGCCACCGCCGCCTCTACCGGGACCGACTTGAACGGTAAAGCCGCTCAGGATGCGGCCTACCAGATTCGCCAGCGCCTGACGACAGTGGCGGCCCAGCTGTTCTCGGTTGAAGAATCCAACGTGAAGTTCGAGCGCGGTCAGGTCCAGATCGGTGACCAGACCATGCCCTTCTTCCAACTGGTTGAGCACGCCTATCAGGCCCGTGTCCAGCTATGGTCCGATGGTTTTTATGCCACCCCTGGCCTGCACTGGGACTCTAAAGTCATGAAGGGTAACCCCTTCTACTATTTTTCCTATGGTGCTGCCGTCGCTGAAGTGCTGATCGACACCCTGACCGGAGAATCCCGTCTTTTGCGTGCCGACGTGCTGCACGATGTCGGCAAATCCATCAATCCGGCCCTGGATATTGGCCAGGTTGAGGGCGCCTTTATTCAAGGCATGGGCTGGCTGACGACGGAAGAGCTAGTATGGAACGCCCAAGGCAAGCTCACCACGCATGCGCCGTCAACCTACAAGATCCCGGCCATCAGCGACTGCCCCGTAGACTTCCGCGTCAATCTGTTCGATGGCCACAACGCCATGGATTCGATTCACCGCTCCAAAGCCGTGGGCGAGCCGCCCTTGCTGCTGCCCTTTTGCGTGTTCAACGCAATCCGCGATGCGGTCGCCAGCGTAGGAAACTACCAGATCGAGCCCGAGCTGAACGCTCCCGCCACTGCCGAAGCCGTCATGCGGGCGGTTGCGGCGATTCGAAAAGCGAAATGAGTAGCTGGCCCTCTCTTGCCCTCGCCCGTGTAAAAGCGGGTGAGCGGCTGGTTTTGTGCTCGGTGGCCTTGGCAAAAGGCTCCACCCCGCGCACCACGGGTACGGCCATGCTGTTCAGCCAAACTGAGCAGTGGCTGACCATTGGTGGCGGACACCTGGAATGGGTGGCGGCGGAGCAGGCACGCGTCATGCTCAGCCAGCCCGGCGGCCCCGGCTGGAGCATGAGCCGCCTGCCACTGGGCCCCAGTCTGGGCCAGTGTTGCGGCGGGGTGGTCACCCTGCTGTACGAAACCCTGGGTGAGGAAGACTTGGGCTGGCTGGAAGCGCTGGACAGCGCCGTGCGGGCCGGTCAGGCGACCAGCCGCCGTTCGCAATTGCTCTTGGACGGCAACAAGCAGGTTGATATCCAAAGCCCTTCGATTGTGGATGAATCCCGGCTGGACTACGACGGCACGCAAGGCGTCTGGATGGAAGACCTGCCGCCCCCACCATTGACCATCCTGCTATTTGGGGCTGGTCACGTGGGAGAGGCGCTGGTGCAGATTCTGGGCACGCTGCCATGCCGGGTTCTGTGGATTGACGAGCGCCCCGAGCTGTTTCCCGATCAGGTGCCCAGCAATGTCAGCCTGGAAATTACCGACATCCCCGATGCCCTGATTGAACAAGCACCAAGCAATAGCTATTTTCTGGTAATGACGCATAATCACGGCCTTGATTTGGCGCTGTGCCAAAAGATCTTGCGCCGCCCCGATACCGCCTATGTCGGCCTGATCGGTTCCATGACCAAACGCCGTCAATTCGAGCGCCGCCTGCAACAGCGCGGTATGCCCGAATCCCGTATTCAGGAACTGATCTGCCCCATTGGCGTGCCAGATATCAAGGGCAAGGCCCCTTCGATTATTGCCGTGGCTGTCGCCGCCGAATTGCTGGCCCACGCCTATGAAATGGGCCAGCTCAGTCGCTGATGCGACCTCGACTTCTAGGACACTATGACTACCTCTTTACACTCCGCCTGCGCCTACCGTGCCCAACTGCTGTACTTTGTTGCAGACCCCGCCACACTGGAAGATCCTTCCGAAGCCGTGCGCTACCACAGTGATGGTCTGTTGCTGGTCAACGAGCAAGGCCAGATTCAGGCCTGTGGCGACTGGGCCGAACTGTCGCGCAGCCTGCCTGCCGGTACAAAAACCGTGGATCTGAGCGGGAAAATCATCATGCCGGGCATGATCGATACCCACCTGCACTTCCCGCAAACCGACATTATTGCCTCCCCTGCCAGCGGCCTGCTGCCTTGGCTGGAAACATATACCTTCCCGACTGAGGGCCGTTTTGGCGATAGCGACCATGCCCGCGAAGTAGCTGGCGTGTTTCTGGACGAATTGCTGCGCAACGGCACGACCACCGCCCTGGTCTACGGCAGTGTGCACCGTCAATCCGTGGATGCCTTCTTTGAAGAAAGCCACGAGCGCAATCTGCGCATGATTGCGGGCAAAGTCATGATGGACCGCAACTGCCCGGACTATCTGCAAGATACCGCCGAGTCGGGCGCACGCGACTCGGAAGACCTGATCAAGCGCTGGCACGGCAAGGGCCGCCAATTGTACGCATTGACCCCCCGTTTTGCCCCTACCTCCACCCCGGAACAATTGGCCGCTTGTGGTGAACTGGCCCGCGCCTATCCCGATGTCTTTCTGCAAACCCACGTGGCGGAGAACAAGGACGAAATCAAATGGGTGAGCGAGCTGTTCCCCAAGAACCGCAGCTATCTGGACGTATATGACAGCTTTGGCCTGCTGCGCCCCCGTGCTATTTACGGCCACAGCATCTGGCTGGATGAGCAAGACCGCGCCCGCATGCACGATACCGGCAGTATCGCGGCCCACTGCCCCACGTCCAATCTGTTCCTGGCCTCCGGCCTGTTCGACTTCCAGTCCATTCGCCACAGCAAGGTGCTGCACACCCTGGCCACCGACGTGGGCGGCGGTACGTCCTTCTCCATGCTGCGCACCATGAACGAAGCACACAAGGTAGCCCGTCTGAACAATTACCACCTGACCGCCGCATCCATGTTCTATATGGCCACCGAAGGCGCTGCCCACGCGCTGGACATGCAAGGCCAAATCGGTACGCTGGCTCCGGGTGCCGAGGCCGATTTTATTGTGATGGATCCCAAGGCAACGCCCTTGATGGCGCGCCGCAGCACCATGCTGAACTCGCTGGAAGAGCAACTGTTCGTACTGGCCCTGCTGGGTGACGATCGTTGCATTCAAGCCAGCTACAGCGCAGGCCGCTGTGTGCATCAGCGCGATCACTAAAACAGACCAAAAAACGCATGCCCGGCTTCTATCCTCCCCCATGACTGAAGCCGGGAACGAGTTTTCTTCCTTATCGGCCCGCCAAAGCACATTACGATTTCACGCGGATTTTACGCTGCCAACGATACATTGAGCCCGTCAGCAGAGAACCAGTTCCGGTTCCCTCGAATTCTTGGCGAGATTTCTTTATGTCCGGCACATCTATTCAGGTGCAGCGCAACGCTTTGTTCTACCTGTTAACCCAGGTTCTGGGGGTCACTTTCTTGTTTCTCTGGTTGGCCAGCCTGACTCAGGACTGGTCACCGCTTAACCCCTTGCTGGCTATCAGCCATCAGCCCGGCCATATGGCCCATGAAATGAAAGAGGCGCAAGGCTTGTTGACCGGCCTGATTGCCGCCGCCGGACTGTCATTTGCCGCTTGGAAACTGTTGCGTTTGCGTGGACAGGATGCCGTGGCAGGCAAGCGCATCATGCTGCTCGGCACCGCCCTGTTCCTGGCCGTTCCCTTGCTGATGCTGATGTTGCAGCGCTCTGCCTCCTCCTACGGACTGCCGTCCATGTACCTGTCGATACCCGAAATCAAACCCTTGCTGGGTGTGGGGGCAGTCGTAGCGGTGGGAGCCGGTCTACTGCATTTGTACTTTGCAGGCTGGGCCTTGAACCAGTCCCGCCTGCGCTGGGGTGGCCTGTTGGCAGGCCTGCTGTGCGCGTTCTTGCTGGGCTTGCTGGAAACCGACCAAGAACGTCTCGATCTGCCGCAGGTCTTTGCCTCGCTGGCCATTGTCTGGTTGTTAGGCAGCTTGGCCTTCTATCCGCTGATTGTGAACCCCAAACGCTGGTCTGCTTCCCATAGCAAGCGCGCCACCGTCGCACAGGCCTGGGAACATCTGGCCAGCATTCAGGTACAACGTCGTCGAACCTTGGGGGTGTTTGGTGGCCTGATGGTCGTGATTCTGCCTTTCTTTGCCCCCACCTGGGCCAGCGATTCGCTGGTCTTTCAATTCACCCGCATGGCCGGTCTAGGTCTGGTGCTGATTGCCGTCCTGGGCCGTTGCTGGTGTATGTTGTACCTGGGTGGGCACAAAGGCTCCAGTCTGATCAGCCAAGGCCCCTACTCCATCAGCCGCAACCCGCTGTATCTGTTCTCACTTTGTGCTGTCACCGGCATGGGCGCACTATCTGGCAGCCTGCTGCTTGGTCCCGTGTTGGCACTATTTGTCTACGCCGTCTTCAATAATGTGATCGACGAAGAGCAGGTTTTGCTGCAAAAGGTTTTTGGCCAGGATTATCAGGACTACTGCCAGCGCGTCCCTCGTCTGGCCCCACGCCTGAGCCTGTGGAACAGCCCAGATGAGCTGCGTGTGTCCCTGACAGGTTTGGCCCGTACCCTGCGCGACGCCTTGCCCTACTTCCTGATCTGGCCCGTCTTTGCCCTGGCTCAGTGCTTGCAGATAAATGGCTGGGTACCCGTACTTCTGCGTCTACCCTGATTGCCCCCAAGTGCAGTAAGCTGAACAAGAACTGTCCCAACCCTGTGGAACAAGCTGTCATGCGTGTCCTGATTGTTGAAAACGATACCACCATTGCCGAAAATCTTTATACCTATCTGGAGCTGAAAGGCTTTGCGGTCGATGCCGCCTACGACGGCAATGGTGCGCTGACACTGCTGCAAGAACAGGATTTTGATGCGCTGGTGCTGGATCTGGGCCTGCCCGGTCTGGATGGCTTCGGTGTCCTCCAGGCCCTGCGCCAATCCAAACAAACGCCCATCCCCACGTTAGTCCTGACGGCTCGCAGCCAGCTCGAAAGCAAACTCACCGCCTTTGACCTGGGAGCCGACGACTATCTGATCAAACCCTTTGCTCTGGCCGAAGTCGAGGCGCGGCTACGCGCCCTGATGCGTCGTGGCCCACCACAAGTACAGCACGGTTCGCTACATTGGGGCAGTCTGGAATACAACCTGGATACGGCGCTGGTCAGTGTGGATGGACAAGAGCTGCACCTGAGCTTCAAAGCCCGCCAGTTGCTGGAAGCCTTGTTACGCGACCCGCAAGCCATTCTGACTCGCCGCTCTCTGGAAAAAACACTGTGGCCTCAGGGTGCGCCTTCACCCGAGGCCTTGCGCAGCCAAATCCATCTCTTGCGCCGTGCTCTTTCCGAAGCAGGTGCAGGTACCGTCGAAACCTTGCCTGGTATGGGCTGGCGCTTGCAACAGGAGAGTTAAGAGATGGCCAAAGCGCCACGCCGAAGCCGCTTCATGAGCACCCTCACCCAGCGCGTGTCCTGGGCCCTGACCCTGATTGCCGCCTTGTTGGTCATCATCATGGGTGGGCTGGCCTATGTGGCCTTTGCACGCATGGAAGACGAGATGGTCAATGCCATGCTGATCTCCTACGCCCGCAACCCTAGCCTCTTGCCCGATAGCGCCTACAACCGTAGCGAAGCCTTGGGGGCAGAACTGGACAGCTACTGGTTCCTGCCAGGCCAAACCCTGGACAACCTACCTGAATTTGCCCGCGTCCCCAGACCGGGGATTTACGAGTTCCATATAGGCAGCGATACCTGGCACGTACTGCGCCAGGATAAAGAGCAAGGGCAACTGTATCTGGTGTATCGCGCCACCCCTCACGAAGACCGGGTGCGCGAGTTTGGTCTGATTCTGCTCCTGATCGGTTCTGCCACGATTTTGCTGGTGTTTTTGCTCGGACGCCGGGTCGCTCGCCACGCCGTGGCTCCCATGCTGACCCTGTCCCGTCACCTGGAAAACTGGGCACCTGGGCGCTCCGGCCTGCCCGAGCACCAGGACGATGAGGCTGGACGTCTGATCCGGGCCTTTAATCGCATGCAGGAGCAGGTTGAAGAACTGCTGACTCATGAACGCGAGTTCGCCGCTAATCTGGGCCATGAACTCCGTACAGGGCTCACCGCCATACGCAGCGATTGCGAGCTTTTGTTGCTGCAACTGCCCGAAGGCCCACAACAACAGCGTCTACAGCGCATGATGGCGCAAGCCGATGCGGTCACCGCCAGTCTGGATGCCGCCGAAAGCCTGGCCTATACCGCAGAGCGCCATGTGCGCGAGGTGGACGTTCACGAACTGGCTCAACAAACCTGGCAGGCCGTCGCCCTGCTGGATGCGAATAGCCACCAAGTACGCTGGAGCAACTTGGTGCCCGACACCTTGCTCTACACCCTGGACCCCTATGCCCTGTCCATGCTGCTGCGCATCCTGATGCGCAACGCCATCGACCATGCCGCACCCTGCAAACTACAACTGAGCTGGATTGCGCCCTCCGTCCTGGCTTTGCAAGATGACGGCCCCGGCATCGCCACGCAAGATCAAATTCTGATTTTTGAGCGCCATTTCAGCCAAGGCAAGCAACTGCCCACAGGACTGCGTACAGAGGGCCACAGAGGCATCGGACTGGCACTGGCCCGCCAACTGGCGCTGGCTCAAGGCTGGAGCTTGAGCGTACAAGGTGGACCGAACGGCAAAGGCTGCGTATTCAAGCTGGATCTGGATCCGTCCTGATATCTTGATGCCCTGAAACCGCGATCTTATTTGCGCTAACAGCGTCGCCAAGAGCAACAAAAACCCATTGCAACAGGCAAACCCAAAGAACAAGTCAGCTTGTATCGACAGCAGCGTCCACTCCTTGAAAAGACATTTCAAAAGGCAGGTCTCTGAGCACAAAAAAACCCGGCCTGAAAAGGCCGGGTTTTTTATTTTGCCTAAGCAAACAAGCTAAAGACTTACTGGCTTTCCAGAAAGCTCTTCAACTTATCAGCACGGCTAGGATGACGCAACTTGCGCAAAGCCTTGGCCTCTATTTGACGAATACGCTCACGCGTGACATCAAACTGCTTGCCCACCTCTTCCAGAGTCTGGTCGGTGCTCATCTCGATACCAAAACGCATGCGCAGCACTTTAGCTTCGCGTGGCGTCAGGGAATCCAGGACATCTTTCACCACGTCGCGCATGGAACCGTGCAAAGCCGAATCCGATGGCGAAACAGTGTTGTTGTCCTCGATGAAATCGCCCAAGTGGGAATCGTCATCGTCACCGATAGGCGTTTCCATGGAGATGGGCTCTTTAGCGATTTTCAGGATCTTGCGAACCTTGTCCTCGGGCATGTCCATCTTCTGGGCCAGGGTTGCGGGATCGGGTTCAACGCCGGTTTCCTGCAAGATCTGACGATTGATACGATTCATCTTGTTGATCGTTTCGATCATGTGAACCGGAATACGAATCGTGCGGGCCTGGTCAGCAATCGAACGCGTAATGGCCTGACGAATCCACCACGTTGCATAGGTGGAGAATTTGTAGCCACGACGGTATTCAAACTTGTCCACCGCCTTCATCAAACCGATATTGCCTTCCTGAATCAGATCCAGGAACTGCAAACCACGGTTGGTGTACTTCTTGGCAATCGAGATCACCAGACGCAAGTTGGCCTCGGTCATTTCGCGCTTGGCTTTACGAGCCTTGGCTTCACCGGTGGTCATGCGTTTGTTGACTTCTTTGAGATCCTTCAAAGGCAGAACAACGCTGGTTTGCAGGTCGATCAGCTTTTGCTGAACTTCCTGAATGGCAGGGATATGGCGTTCCAGAATGGCGCTGTAAGCGTGGTTGCCAGCAACCTCTTGCACCACCCAATCCAGATTGGTTTCGTTGCCTGGGAAAGCCTTGATGAAATGCGCACGTGGCATATCAGCACGATCCACACAGATGTTCAGGATTTCGCGTTCGTGCTGACGCACAATCGCAACCTGCTCACGCATGGTGTCGGCCAGCTTTTCCACCATCTTGGCGGTAAAGCGAATGCCCATGAATTCGTTCAGGATGGTTTCCTGTGCCTGCACGTAACCGGGGCTCTTGTAGCCATCGGTCTCGAAAGACACGCGCATCTTGTCAAACCATTCGCCAATGATGTCGAATTTCTTGAGCGACTTATTGCGCAGGTATTCAATCTGCTTGCTGCTCATGCCGCCGGCTGGACCTTCGTCCTCATCGTCAGCGCTCACGCCGGAACCGGCGTATTCCTCGCCATCATCGTCCACTAGGCCGTCAACCACTTCGTCGATCTGCATGACGCCTTCACGCACACGCTGAACATAGGCCAGAATTTCGTTAACCGTGGTTGGGCAGGCGGCAATCGCCATCACCATGTGCTTCAGACCATCTTCGATACGCTTGGCGATTTCAATTTCACCTTCGCGAGTCAGCAGTTCCACCGAGCCCATTTCGCGCATATACATACGCACAGGGTCAGTCGTGCGACCGAAGTCGGAATCCACCGTGGTCAACGCAGCCTCAGCTTCGTCCTCAACATCGTCGTCGCTGGATGCCATGGGCGCGTTATCGCTCATGAGCAAGGTATCAGCGTCGGGAGCCTGGTCGTAAACCGAAATACCCATGTCACTGAAGGTGCCGATAATGCCATCAATGGCTTCGACATCCACCAGATCATCGGGCAGGTGGTCATTGATTTCACTGTAGGTCAGGTAACCGCGATCCTTACCCAGCTTGATCAGGGCTTTGAGGCGGTTGCGACGGGCTTCCTGTTCTTCAGGGCTCAGTTGGCCACGTACCCCAAAAACGTCTTTTTCGGCTTTGGCGCGCTTGGCACCACGCTTGGCCACCGGCTTGAGATCAGGAATGACCTCTTCTTCGCCCATTTCGTCGTCATCGACAAAATCGATACCGTCGTTATTGGCATTTTTTGCAGGACGTCCACGGCGACCGCCGGTAGCGGCTTTAGCCGCTGTTTTCTTGGCAGCCGCTTTTTTAGCTACCGTTTTTTTAGCAGCCGCCTTTTTAGCTGCCTTTTTGGCAGGCGCTGCGCCTGGCTCTCCACTTTCGTGAAGCTCATCGAGCTCTACCGAGCTTGATGCCCCTGATTTTGCTGTCGCGGCCAAGGTTTTCTTAGCAGACCGAGAGACCGTCGTCGAGGTTTTACCAGTCGTTTGAGTCATATTTTCTTCCATAGACGCCATTTACCCCTGTGGCACTAAATGTGTAGCCACCGAGTCGTACAGGCAAAAGAGCCTGATGATGAGCGTGTTCACAACCGGCTTGCGCCTGGGCGTGTTGCGCGAGCGAACCCTAAGTCATTTAATCCCTGGCTCATGGGCTCAAGGCATAAGGTGGTTCACAATCCGCTAACCCGCCGCATTTGCTTGCGTACCAGTTTTAACCCCCTGGCCGGCCACAAACACCACACATAACCCATTATTTTACTTCACTTGCCGAGTATAAGCAGCATTCAACAAAGCAATACGGCGTGTCAATTCTTGATAACGCTGACGCTGCTCGGGCTCTTTCAAGCCCGTAGTGATCAATGCCGACTGCTCTGCCTTGATCGCATCCAGTTCGATGCGATGCAGCGCATCACGCCATTCGCCTTGGGGATCGGGCAATTCCTCCTCGCCCAAAAGCTCTGTGGCCAGCGCCTCAAGCACAGGGGCCAAGTCAGACTCGGGGTCCACGGCCTCCAGCAAAGCACCGGCGTGACGCGCCGAACTGATATTACTTAAGGCGATCAGCTCTTGCACCAACCGTAAGTGGGGGCTTTGTGCCAAAATTTCAAGCTGTTGATCGCCTAGCCCTCCCACCAAAGTGGGATGCCCAATAAGCAAGCGCAGCAATCGCTTGGCCATCGGGGTCACGGTACGGCTGCCACCGAGGACAGCACGCTCTTGCCGTTGACGATTATTCTTGCCCCCCTTGCCTCGCCCTGAAACCGGCCGCTCCTGGTATTGTTCCTGCGGCTGCCAATCGGGCTCATCTTGCCAGCCATCCATCGGCAAACTGTCGGCAAAGGAACCATCAAAGCCGTCCTCAAACGGGGCCATCTCATCCGTTGCGGGCGCAGCTTGTATCGGTACAGCAGGCCTGGCGACCAGGCCGTCCTGTGCCGGTGGCGTATCGACAACAGCTCGACGCAACGGCTCTACCGTGCTCAAACGCTGCGCCAGCTCTTCCGGGGTGAGCAGCACCATGCGGGCAAATTCATGTTGAATCTGCACCTTCAAAGTGCTGTCGGCCAGCTCCAGCAACAAAGGCAACGCTTCGTGTACACAGGCCGCGCGACCTTCTGCCTCGTCCATACGATGATGGGCAGCCAGTTCATCCAGGAAAAAGCGTGATAACGCCGCTGCTTGCTGGGCTTGCTCGCGAAACGCTTGCGCGCCGTACTCACGAACAAACGAATCCGGGTCGTGGTTATCCGCCAAAAACATGAAGCGGATGGAGACATCATCACGAACCAAGGGTAAGCAGGTATTCAAGGCACGCCAAGCAGCTTTGCGCCCAGCCCTGTCACCATCAAAGCAAAACACCAGCCTGTCGCTGGCGCGCATTAATTTGGTGATGTGGTGTTCGGTGGTCGCGGTGCCCAATGTCGCCACAGCGTTATGCAAGCCATGTTGCGACAGCGCCACCACGTCCATATAACCTTCAACAATCAGGACAAAGCCTTCTTGGCGTATGCCCTGACGCCCTTCCCACAAGCCGTAAAGCTCATGCCCTTTGGAAAACAGCGTCGTTTCTGGTGAGTTCAGGTACTTGGGTTCGCCTTTTTCGATCAGACGGCCACCAAAGCCAATGATATGGCCTTTGGTACTGCGGATCGGGAACATGACACGCGAACGAAAACGATCGTAGCGACGACCATCCTCGGACTCGATCACCAAGCCGGACTCAACCAGTTGCTTGTCTTCGTATTGCGGAAAAACAGCCGATAGCCCGCGTCGCTCGGTACCTGTCCAGCCTAGGCCGAAACGGGCAGCCGTCTCCCCATCCAGGCCACGACGTTTTAAATAGTCGATCGCAATGGGAGATTGTTTTAGCTGACGTAGGTAATGCCCCTGTGCCGTCTCAAGAATATGATGCTGGCGCGACAGTTCGTCTTTACGACGCGCATCGGCAGCACGTTGGCGTGGGGTGCGATCTGCTTCGGGCACAGTCATTCCGACGGACCCAGCCAAGCTGCGTACCGCCTCGGGGAATGAAGCCCCGGTGTGTTCCATCAGGAACGAGATAGCCGATCCGTGAGCGCCGCAACCGAAGCAATGGTAAAACTGCTTGGTCGGACTGACTGTAAATGAAGGGGATTTTTCGTTGTGAAAAGGGCACAGGCCAAGCAAGTTGGCCCCGCCTTTACGCAACTGCACATATCGCCCGACGACATCTACGACATCGACACGGGCGAGCAGTTCCTGAACAAAAGATTCAGGGATCAATACAAGCGTGGGGGCAGTTGCTGGCTGCGGATGCGTTTGTAGTGGCGCTTCACGGCGGCTGCGTGTTTACGCTTGCGCTCAGCCGTTGGCTTTTCGTAGAATTCGCGCGAGCGCAGCTCGGTCAACAGACCGGTTTTTTCAATAGTGCGTTTGAAGCGGCGCAAAGCAACTTCAAAAGGTTCGTTTTCTTTCAGGCGAACAATGGACATGTAATCCCTGACCTTTGTAAAAAGAGTTAGCGTAACAGATAGCCCAACATGGTAGCACGATTGCAGGCATACACCAAGCAAGGCGCAATTAGGCTATCCACCAAGTATCTGAATACCAACGATCAAGCCTGACCTGTACCCTTACGGATCCAGGCGTCCAGCTGATGAGGGCGAATGCTATCGTAGTCCTCAAAAGGCTGATGAATCCAGGGATTTGTGGGCAACTTGGACACGTAGTAGTCTGGGTCGACTTGTGCGTGGCCTTTCCACCACAAAACAGCGGTTTTCAGCTCGGTGATCGCAGGAAACTGTGCACGCAAGTGATCGCGTACACGCATAAAAGTCTTGCCGGTATCGACCATATCATCGACCAGCAGCACATTGCCATCCAAGGTGCCACGGGTAATGGTGATGTATTGCGCAATATCCAGATCGCCCTGTTCGGTACCGGCGGCCTCACGATAACTGCTGGTGGCCAAAATACCCAAGGGCACATCATAGATGCGCGAAATAACGTCTCCCACTCTCATGCCGCCTCGAGCCAGGCAAACAATTTTGTCGAATTTCCAGCCTGATTCGTGAATGCTCAGGGCCAATTGCTCAATCAGGCGATTGTATTGTTCCCAGGAAACCCATTCATCAGTATCGCTATTTGGGGGCAGACTCATATGTATTCCAGATATAAATGCACTAGCTGCGCTTTGGTACCTGCAAAACAAGAGTCTGGTAGGCCAACGCAGCGTCCAGAACGACAAAGCGGCCCTTCAGGCCGCTCTGTACGCACCGTACAACGGTGCAAGGCATTATACCGCGATAAATCGCTTATTTGGTAAACGGATCGCGCAATACGATGGTTTCGTTGCGATCTGGCCCTGTGGAAACCATGTCGATAGGCACATCGCACAGTTCAGCAATACGTTCCAGATAACGACGAGCGTTGATAGGCAGCTTGTCGTAGTCGGTCACGCCCACTGTGGACTCGGTCCAGCCGGGCATTTCTTCCAGAACAGGTTCGGCTTCAGCAACCGCGTGTGCACCGTAAGGCAAAACGTCCAGGAACTCGCCCTTGTAGCGGTAACCCACACCAATCTTGATTTGCTCAACGCCGTCCAGCACGTCCAGCTTGGTGATGCACAGTCCGGAAATACCGTTGATCATGACCGAGCGCTTCATGGCGGCAGCATCAAACCAACCGCAACGACGTGGGCGACCGGTTACGGAACCGAACTCCTTACCCACGGTAGCCAGACGCATGCCGGTGTCATCCAGCAATTCGGTTGGGAATGGCCCCGAACCCACACGTGTCGTGTAGGACTTGGCAATGCCCAGCACGTAGCTCAGTTCCTGGGGACCGACACCCGAACCCGCAGAAGCGGCACCGGACAGACAGTTGCTGCTGGTAACGAAGGGGTAGGTACCGTGGTCAATATCCAACAGCGCACCTTGGGCACCTTCAAACAGAAGCTTTTGCCCTGCTTTTTTGGCCTGGTACAGGTTATTGGACACGTCAGCGACCATAGGAGCCAGTTGTTCAGCGTGCTTCATGGCCAGATCACGCACTTGCTCGGCGCAAACGGCTTCGGCGCCCAGGTACTGGGTCAACACGAAGTTGTGGTAATCCAGCGCTTCCGACAGTTTCTCGTCGAAGATTTCGGGGTCGTACAAGTCCTGAACACGCAGGGCACGGCGTGCCACCTTATCTTCGTAGGCAGGGCCAATACCGCGACCAGTAGTACCGATCTTGCCATCGCCTTTACGCTTTTCACGAGCCTGGTCCACAGCGATGTGGTAGGGCAGAATCAATGGGCAGGCAGGCGAGATCTGCAGGCGCGAACGCACGTCCAGACCGGCCGCTTCCAGCTCGGCAATTTCGGTCAGCAAGGCTTCGGGCGAGAGCACCACGCCATTGCCAATGTAGCAAGTGACGTGCTCGTGCATGATGCCCGAAGGAATCAGGCGCAGAATTGTCTTCTTGCCATTAATCCACAATGTATGGCCAGCGTTATGCCCACCCTGGAAACGAACCACGCCATGCGCGGACTCGGCCAGCCAGTCGACGATCTTGCCTTTGCCTTCGTCACCCCACTGGGTGCCAATCACCACAAGGTTTTTGCTCATGTCTAGTATCAGAATAAAGGAGGCCGGCGCGGTGCCGGACCGATAACAATCACCAGCGCCATAAACCGTCTGGTTTACAGCGCCCTAACTTGCCACTGACCGTCCGACAAGACCAGCTCGCGGTCGATCACGAATTCATCCAGATTCAGCTCCTGACCGGGCAGCATCTGAATCACAATTTCACCGTTCTGACGCAACTGCTTGACCGCTGCACTCAGGGCCGCATCATTGCCCCAGGGGGCACGTACCGCGCGGGCCGCCTGAGCCGGCGCCAGGCCAGCCGAGAGCTTGCGCAAATCCAGGCTGAAGCCGGTTGCAGGACGGGCACGGCCATACATGCGGCCAATGCCATCAAAACGTCCGCCCTTGACCAGGGCATCGTGCCAGCCTTCGGCGTAGACCGAAAAGATCAGGCCCGAATGGTAGGCATAACCGCTGCCGATATCGGCCAGGTCCACCGTAATCTCGTGGCCGGGCAAGGCATCAATAAAGCTGCGCAGGCTGCCCAGGGCTTCGCGCACTTCGGGCTCGTCCGGCAGAACACTGCGGGCACGCTCCAACACGCTGCCATCGCCGTACAGCGAGGTCAAAGCCAGCAGATAACGGGTGGTTTCAGGCAAACAGCCCGATTCACGCCCCAGGGCGCGCAGGCCCGACACATCCTTGGCGTTCAGAAGCTCACACACTTCTGCCACGCGGGTTTTCAAAATAGGATCGCGCTCGATCAGGAAGCGCCCCAGATCCGGATAGTTCAAGTCCAAACGAGGGTGATGCACCCCTGCCCGGCCCACGCTTTCCAGCGCCAACTGCACCACTTCCAGATCGGATTCAATACCGGCATGGCCGAAGATTTCCGCGCCGATCTGCAATAGCTCACGGTCCGACAGCAAACCAGCCGGACGAGCATGCAAGACCGAACCACAGTAGCAAAGCCGAGTCACGCCTTCGCGGTTAAGCAAGTGAGCATCAATACGAGCTACCTGGGGGGTCATGTCGGCGCGTACGCCCATCGTACGACCCGAGATTTGATCGACGACTTTGCTGGTCCGCAGATTCAAATCTGTGCCAGAAACCGCCTGCAGGGATTCCAGATACTCCACCAGCGGCGGAGCGACCAGTTCGAACCCGTAAGTACGATACAAGTCTAGCAAATCGCGGCGCAGCTCTTCGATGCGACGCGCCTCTGCAGGCAAGATATCAGCCAGGCTCTCTGGCAACAACCAATTGGACATACTCGTGCCTCGGACTACTTATAAACGAAAGTTCCAGCCAAACAAAAAGCGACTTAGGGCTTGTAAGCCGCCTAAGTCGCATGCGAAGTGGTGTTAGTAACTTACACGCTAGTATAAACGATCAGGGCCGCGGGTGGAACACCCAACGGCCCTAAGTTCTCTAGCGGGGATCAGTTCGCAGGTGCTGCGGATGATCCTTGCTCGCCCCAATACTTGAAGAAATCAGAGTCAGGACTGATGACCAACGTATCGGTCTGCTTGCTGAAAGCACTACGATAGGCTTCCAGGCTGCGGTAGAAACGGTAGAACTCGGGGTTCTTGCCATAACTATCGGAGTAAATAGCAGCGGCTTCACCATCACCCTGACCACGAATGGCCTGAGCTTGTGCGTAGGCATCAGCCAGCAACTCTTCACGCTGACGTTCGGCTTCGGCACGGATACGCTCGCTTTCAGCGGCACCGGTTGCACGCAAGCGGTTTGCTTCTTGTGTACGCTCGGCTTCCATACGGCGGTACACCGATTCCGAAATCTCGGGAGCGAAGTCAATGCGGCGCAAACGCACATCAACCACTTCCACACCCAAAGGACGAGCACGAGCTTCAACGGCAGTCAGCACCTCGCGCATAATGGCATCACGTTCGGTAGACACCACTTCTTTCACGGTACGGACGTTCACCGAAGCGTTCAAAGCGTCACGAATCTGAGCCTGCAAACGCTCGACCGCACCACGATCCGTTGCGCCAAAAGTCACGTAAAACAGGCGTGGATCGGAAATACGCCATTTGACGTAAGAGTCGATCAACAGGTTCTTCTTTTCAGCGGTCTGAATACGCTCGGGGTCCTTGGTTTCAATTGTCTGCAGACGCTTGTCAAGGAACACCACGTTTTCAAATGGCGGCGGCAATTTGAAGTGCAAACCGGGCGTTGTAATGGTATCGCGCACTTCACCCAGGGCAAAAACCAGCGCCGCATCGCGCTCACGCACGATAAATACGGAAGACAGCAGCAGACCGACAATTACCGCCAGGGCCACCAGAGCAGGAAATAAACGTTGCATCAAGCTCTCCTAGCGTGCGTATGGGGAATAAGGGCTGACCAGCGAACCCAGCGAAGTATCCAGGCCGGCTGAGTTAGCAGGTGCCGGCGCTTTGGGTACCGAAGCTGGTGCGGGCGAACGGCTTACCTGCCCTTGCACCGACGCAGAAACGACCGGGGCTGACGGCTCCATATCGGTACGGCTACCTACCTGACGCACGATCTTGTCCAAAGGCAAATAGAGCATGTTGTTATCGCTACGGGTATCAACCAGTACCTTGCTGGTGCTTTCCAGGATTTCCTGAATCGTGGACAGGTACAGACGATCCCGCGTTACACCCGGAGCCTTCACGTACTCGGCCTCAACGCTGCCAAAACGTGCGGTGTCACCCTTGGCATCACCAATCACACGAGCCTTGTAACCCTCGGACTCCTGCATCATGCGAGCCACTTGACCAGCAGCTTCGGGCAATACCTTGTTGGCGTATGCCTGACCCTCATTGATCTGACGCTCGCGGTCCTGACCGGCCTTGACGGCATCATCAAAGGCCGCTTGAACCTGCTCGGGCGGCTGCACGTTCTGGATAGCCACGGTGCTGATCTGAATACCGGTACGGTAACGGTCCAGAATGGACTGAGCCAGTTGCTGCACGTCCGACGCAATCTGCGTACGGCCGGAATACAGAACGGTATCCATAGGCTGTTTGCCCACGACTTCACGCATGGCGGTTTCTGCCGCCTGACGTACCGATTCGTCCGGATTATTGGTGTTGAACAAATAGTCCGGTGCACCGGTAGGCAACAGGCGATACTGAACCACGTACTGCATATCAACGATATTCTCGTCGGTCGTCAGCATCAGGGACTCAGGCAGGACTTTGTTGCGCGCACTTCCGCGGTAACCCACCTCGAAGGTACGCAACTGGGAAATATTGACAGTTTGGTAATCTTCGATCGGAGCAGGCCAGCGCCATTGCAGACCGGGATTCAAGGTTTTGGTGTACTCGCCAAAACGAGTCACCACGGCAACCTGACCTTCTTGCACGATGGTAAAGCCACTGGCCATCCAAAGACCTACCGCCACCACGCCGCCGATAATCAGCAGCTTGGGGGAGCCTTTAGGCATGGAGGGGCCATTACCACTCCCCGGAGGCATGCCACCCGGAGGGGAACGACGTCCCTTTTTGCCAAATAGAGATCCCAAGCGACTATTGAAGTCACGCCACACCTCGTCGAGGTCAGGCGGGCCATCTTGTTTCTCGGGGCGGCGAGGTGGCTCGGAACCGTTTTTGCCACTGTCTCGTCCCCAACCGGGATCATTGAGATTGAATATTTTATTGTTCAGACGCATTGTTTTCCGCGAAATGACCTGATTCGACGATTGCTGCACGCAACCCGTCCAATCCGATGCGCTCTAAAGCGCTAACAAAGACTCGGGCAATAGTACCATGTTCGTCCCGCTCTACCCGTGGCTCATAGCCAGCCTGGTCAATTTTGTTGTAGACCAGAATACGAGGTATCTCATGGGCCCCGATGTCCTCCAGAACCTTATGAACTTCAGCGATTTGCTCATCGCGTTGAGGGTTGGCGGCATCGACCACATGCAGCAATAAATCCGCATGGACGGTCTCTTCCAAAGTGGCCCGGAAAGCCGCGATCAAGGTCGGCGGCAATTCCCGAATGAAGCCCACCGTATCCGAAATCACGACCTGCCCAGCCCCTTCAATCCAGATACGGCGCGTCGTGGTGTCCAAGGTAGCAAATAACTGGTCGGCCGCGTAGGCATCCGCCCGAGTCAAGGCATTGAACAAGGTGGATTTACCCGTGTTGGTATAGCCCACCAGTGACACCGACAACGTCCCGCTGCGAGTGCGGGCACGGCGCTGGGTACTGCGTTGACGCTGCACCTTGGCCAGACGTTCTCGCAAGGTACGGACTTTGTCGCCAATCATGCGGCGGTCCATTTCCAACTGTGATTCACCTGGACCACGCATCCCGATCCCGCCCTTTTGGCGTTCCAGGTGAGTCCACATCCGGGTCAATCGGGAAGTCAGGTGCTGCAACTGCGCCAGTTCGACCTGCAACTTACCTTCATGGCTTTGCGCCCGCAGGGCAAAAATATCCAGAATCAGAGCAACCCGGTCGACAACGCGCAATTCCAGCTTACGCTCCAGGTTACGCTGCTGTGCCGGGCTCAAGGCATGGTCAAAGAGCACCACTTCGACCTCTGTCGCCTTGGCCAGCGCGACGGCCTCTTCCAGCTTGCCTGTACCAATGTAGTAAGCAGAATCTGGGCGGGAACGACGCACGACCAACTGTTCCACAATCTGGGCGCCAGCACCTTCGGCCAGCATGACGAATTCTTCCGCATGGGCTTTATAGTCCAGCTCGCCCATATCCACACTAATGACCAGTGCCTTCAACGCTTGCTCCAGAAATAAAGACCCGCCCGCGGGCTCCGCGAGACGGGTCTTTCAGAGTACAAAGAACTGGGTGAGGATTTATTCAGCCTGCTCATCCGCAGCCAAAGTAACAGGGCGTGCAGGAACGACGGTAGAGATCGCGTGCTTATACACCATTTGAGTGACGGTATTGCGCAGCAGTACGACATACTGATCGAAGGACTCGATCTGACCTTGCAGCTTGATGCCGTTGACCAGGTAGATCGACACAGGGATATGCTCCTTGCGCAGCGCGTTCAAAAACGGGTCTTGTAGAATTTGCCCTTTATTGCTCATTGGTGAGGCTCCGGTTATGTTGTTTTTCCAGAAATGGAAGCGAATCCCACTACTTTACCGGGTTTTCCCTGAATTCGCACGTTCCAAACTGGAGATTTTTATCTAATAAGTGTATATCAGGCGCCTTGCCCTAAAATCTGCCGCAAACTGTTACACAGTCGGGCACATTGCTCGGGCGATCCTACCGTAATACGTAAATATTGCTCAATGCGTGGCTGACGGAAGTGACGAACCAAAATCCCCTGCTCGCGCAGGGCTTGCTGAATACCCGCTGCCGAATGCTTAGGGTGCGTTGCCAGCAAAAAGTTCGCTTTCGAGGGTAAAACCTCAAAACCCAACTGCTCCAGATCGGCACGCAACTGTTCGCGAGCATCAATCACCGCCTGGCATTGACGGTCAAAATACTCCGTATCCTTCAAGGAAGCCACGGCGCCCACCTGGGCAATCGTGTCCATAGGGTAGGAGTTGAAACTGTCTTTCACCCGCTCCAGAGCCTGGATGATGTCGGCACTGGCCAGGGCATAACCAACACGCAGGCCTGCCAAGGCACGCGACTTGGACATAGTCTGGATCACAACCAGATTGTCATACTTTTCCAGCAGGCTGACCGAGGAGGTACCGCCGAAATCCACGTAAGCCTCATCCACAACAACCGTGGTATCCGGGTTGGCAGCCAGAATGGTTTCGATATCTTCCAGAGACAGCGGAATACCGGTAGGTGCATTGGGGTTGGCAAAGATAATGCCGGCGGGCGGCAGGCTGCGCTTGCGCACATAGTCCTGCACGTTCAGCGTGAAGTCCTCACGCAGGGGCACGATATCAGCGGGCACACCAAAGTACGAACAGTAAGTGGTGTAGAAGCTGTACGTGATATCGGGCAGCAGGACCGGACGCACACCACGCAGGAACAGGGCGCTGAACACATGGGCCAGCACTTCGTCCGAGCCATTGCCCAAAAAGACATTATTGGCTTTGACGCCATGGTTGTGCGCCACGGCGTCACGCAGCTCCTGCGCGCTGTAAGAGGGGTAAAGACGCAAATCGTCGGTCGCCGCCTGGCGGATCGCTTCCAATGCCTTAGGCGACGGACCGAAAGGATGCTCGTTTGTGTTCAGCTTCAAGAGGTTATCCAGCTTGACCTGCTCACCTGGTACATAGGGAGAAAGCCCTGCTACATGATCACTCCACAAACGGCTCATTACGCGTCCTTCAGATAAGGGTTTTTAGACGATTTGAACTCGATGCGCAAAGGCGTGCCTTCCAACTTGAAGGCCTCGCGAAAACGCGTCTCCAGATAACGGCGATAACTGTCCGAAATGGCATCCAGGGCGTTGCCGTGAATCACCACAATCGGCGGGTTCATGCCACCTTGGTGAGCATACCGCAACTTGGGACGGAAAATACCTTTGCGTGGCGGCTGTTGCTGTTCCACCGCTTCTTGCATGACACGCGTAAGTTTGGGAGTCGACAGCTTGGCGAACGCGGCGGCGTGTGCGGCATTGACCGACTTGAGCAAGGGATTGATGCCCTGCCCTTTCAGAGCCGACAAAGTATGCATCTTGGCAAAGCTCAAAAAACGCAGTTTGCGATCGAACTCACGCTTGATCCACTCGCGCTGGTACTCGTCCAGCCCATCCCACTTATTGATGCCGACAACCAGCGCACGGCCGGTCTCTACCACGAAGCCGGCAATGCTGGCGTCCTGGTCGGAAATTTCCGTGTGGGCATCAATCATCAGCAAGACCACATTACATGCCTCAATCGCCTGCAAGGTCTTGATAACAGAGAACTTTTCCACCGCCTCGAATACCTTGCCGCGTTTGCGCAAACCGGCCGTGTCGATCAGGGTGTATTCCACCCCGTTGCGCTCGAACTCGATTTCAATGGCATCACGCGTGGTACCGGGCTGGTCGAACGCAATCACGCGATCCTCACCTACCAAGGTGTTGATCAGGGTGGACTTGCCCACATTGGGGCGGCCCACAATCGCCAACTTGATACGATGCTGAAACTCCTCATCGTCCTGGCCCTCGCTATCAGAATCGGGGCTGGGCACCTGCTCCAGAGCCAGATTGATCAGCTCTTCCACGCCATCGCCGTGCGAAGCGGAAATCAGGTAAGGCTGGCCCAGACCCAGTTCGTGAAACTCTGCCCCACCGGCCTCATAACGCATGCCTTCGGCTTTATTCACGGCCAACAGCACTTTTTGACCCAGCTTGCGCAGCAACTGCGCAATTTCCAGATCCAGGGCATTGACACCTTCACGGGCATCGACCAAAAAGACAACGACATCGGCCTCGGCAATTGCTTGCTGAGTCTGGCGAGCCATCTCCAGCAACATGCCGGTTTTAGCGACAGGTTCAAAACCGCCCGTATCGACCACAATGTAGGGACGTTCACCCACCCGGCCTTCGCCGTAATGACGGTCGCGGGTCAGGCCCGGGAAGTTCGCCACCAGAGCCGCGCGCGAGCGCGTCAAGCGGTTGAACAAAGTGGACTTGCCAACGTTGGCCCGACCGACCAAAGCCACTACGGGCTTAAAAGAAACGCTTTTCAATTGATTCCAACCAAGACCAAATTACCATTGCCGGTCTGGACCAGAACCCCGCGTGGGGTTCCGACCAAAGGCGACACAATGGCACCACCGCCGACACTGACCCGGCCCAACAAGGTGCCGTCCAGTCGCGATAGAAAGTGAACATAGCCTTCCATGTCACCGGCGGCAAGCGCCTGGGGCATGACGGCCAAAGGAGCCAGACTACGGTTACGCAACGCATTCTGCGTCCAGATCGTTTGCCCGTCAGTCATGGCAAACGCTTCAATCTGGCTGCGGCTATTGGCGGCATACAACATATGGTTGTCCGCTGCGATACCGGTACCGGCCGAAAATTCCCTATCCCACACCAAGCGCCCACCTTGGGAAACGTCAAAGCAGGCTACGCGCCCCTGATAGGTGGCGCCACACAACAAAGGATCGACGACCTGGGGAGCACCCACAACGTCATTAATGCGCTCCAGGTCGGTTGCACCGCGAGAAACAGAGATACTACCTTCCCACACCAGATTTCCCTGAGCGGCGTCAATCGCCATCAGGCGACCATTGGGCATACCTGCCAGCAACAAACCGTCGATAATGCGCATCTGCATGCTGGTTTTCAAGGACAAGGCCGGACCAGGACGCTGTAAGCTCCAACGCAAATCACCCGTACTGGCATCAAAGGCTTGCAAGCGGTAGTCACTAGTGCGCACGACAACCACACCAGCACCAACGGCAGGAGGCACATTCACGGCACTGCTGCTACGGCTGCGCCACAATTCCTTGCCCGAGTCGTCAAACGCAATCACGTTGCCATCCACTGAAGCCACGGCCGTCACTACGCCATCCGAACCTGCACCAGCCGTCAACTTCTTGCCGGCATTGGTCGACCACTGCACACGACCCGTATCCAGATCCACCTTGCTGACCTGACCCGAGACCGATGCAGCGTAGACCGAAGAGCCAGTCACTTGCGGTGCAAAGCCCGAATCTGCCCCGCTGCCAATAGAGGTGCTCCAGCTAATTTTGGCGGCCACACCGGGCGTGTATTCCGTCAAGGGAGTGGGCTCGAAACGTGGGTCCTTGCTGGAGAACATGGAGCAACCAGCCAAAGCGGTCAGACTCAAAGCCAGAGCACTCAGACGCAAGGCACGCATGGCAGAGGATGAGGATGGGCGAATAGTAGAAAGAGACATGCGTTAAGCTCCTGCCAGGGCATCAAGTTTGATCTGGACCAACTGCGAAATAGGGTCTTGCTTGAGCAACTCCACGGCCTGTTTCCAGGCGTCGCGCGCTGCATCGTTCTGTCCTTGAGCGGCCAGAATATCGCCTTTGCGATCCGCAAACAGACCGGCAAAGCTGGCAGGAGGATTTGCCAGTTGAGCCAGCGCTTCGTCATAATTCTTTTGTTCCAGCAAGATACCGGCCAGACGCAGACGTGCCAGCGGGGTCAGCGCGGGGTCGTGGTTGGTTTTGACCATCCACTCCAGCTGCTCTCGAGCAGGCGTCAGATTGCCGCGTTGCTGCAAGGCCTGGGCAGCCAGCAGAACACCGCGAGAGGTGTAGCCAGACTTGGGAAAATCGTTACGCAAGGTCGTGCTGGCAGCCAGCACGCGGGCATCAGCCTCTTCGCCGGTCTGGGCAGCAGCACTTTCCAGCGCCTCAAAGTAACCCATGGCCTGACCTGCCTGATGGCCCTGGTACCACTGCCAACCGCGCCAGCCCGCTACCGCAGCCAACGCGGCAAACGCCAGCACAATGCACAAGGTGCCCCAGCGGTCCCACCATGCTCGCATGGCATCTAGTTTTTCCTGTTCTTCAAGATCGTAGGCCATGCTCAAATCCTTGCTGACAAAACACTGGCGAGTTCAGAAAAATCAACAGACTGTTGCTGCTCGGCGCCATCCGCAGCACGCAACCATTTCACACTGGCCTGTTCTTTTTGGAGTTCATCGTCACCCAAAATAACGGCGGCCTGCGCGCCACTGGCATCAGCCCGTTTGAACTGGGACTTGAAGCCACTGGAGCCTGCATGGACGATCACCTGCAAACCGGCATCACGCAATTGCTCGGCCAACAGTGAGGCCTTGCGCTGGGCAGCCTCGCCTTGGTGAACCATATAAACCTGACATTCAGGAATGGCTGGCTGCTCGCCATCTTGCGAGCACAGATCCAGCAAACGCTCCATGCCAATGGCGAAACCCACGGCAGGCGAAGGTTTGCCACCCATCAATTCGATCAGGCCATCATAACGGCCACCACCGCACACCGTACCTTGTGCACCCAGGCGATCCGTTACCCACTCGAACACAGTCAAGTTGTAGTAGTCCAGACCACGCACCAGGCGCGGGTTCAGTGTGTAGGCAATACCGGCATCATCCAGACGCTCGCACACGCCCTGAAAATGCGCACGGGACTCTTCACCCAGGAAGTCGAACAGGCGTGGAGCTGCATTGGCCATTTCCTGCATGGCCGGATTTTTGGTATCCAGCACGCGCAAGGGATTGGTATACATGCGGCGCTGGGCCTCTTCGTCCAGCACATCCTTGTGGGCTTCCAGGTGTTCGATCAAGGCCGCACGGTGGGCGGCACGCTCTTGCGCCTGCCCCAGGGAGTTCAGCTCCAGACGAATATCCGTCAAACCCAGCTTCTTCCACAAACGAGCCAGCATGACGATCAGCTCGGCATCCACATCCGGCCCGGGCAGACCCAAGGCCTCCACATCAATCTGATGGAACTGACGGTAGCGGCCACGCTGCGGGCGCTCATGACGGAACACCGGCCCCATTGCATAAACACGATGAGGGCGATCGTACAAGAGATTATGTTCGATAGTGGCGCGCACCATGCCCGCCGTAAATTCGGGGCGCATGGTGAGCTTGTCGCCATTGAGCGAGTCGGTGAAGGAATACATTTCCTTCTCGACAATGTCGGTGACCTCGCCAATACCACGGGCAAACAACTGGGTATGTTCCAGCACGGGGGTACGCATATTGCGATAGCCATAGCTGGCCAACCAGTCCCGCACCAGAGCCTCCAGGGCTTCCCACTGTGCGCTTTCACCCGGTAAGGTGTCTTTCATGCCCGTCAGGGCGCGGAGCTTTTGAAACTGCTGCGTCATAATTCTAATGGTTTGCTCGCCATAGACTGACAAGCGTGTTGATCAAACCGTTGGAGCCTTGCCATAGCGGCGCTCAACGTAATTCTGGACAATGGTCTGAAATTCTTGAGCGATAGTATCACCCTTCAGGGTCACCACCCGCTCGCCATCCACATAGACGGGTGCCGAGGGCACTTCCCCGGTTCCCGGCAAGCTGATGCCGATATCGGCGTGGCGGCTTTCCCCTGGACCATTGACCACACAGCCCATCACCGCGACGTTCATGGTTTCCACGCCGGGATACAGATCTTTCCAGACGGGCATCTGGTCACGCAAATAGCCTTGAATATCGTTGGCCAGCTCCTGGAACACCGTACTGCTGGTGCGACCACAACCCGGACACGCCACCACCATAGGGGTGAAGGCACGCAAACCCATGGTCTGCAAAATTTCCTGAGCCACCACCACTTCACGGGCACGATCGCCACCGGGTTCGGGCGTCAGGGAAATACGAATGGTGTCACCAATGCCTTGCTGCAACAAGACGGACAAGGCGGCGGTGGAAGCCACAATACCCTTGCTGCCCATCCCCGCTTCGGTCAAACCCAGATGCAGGGCGTAATCGCAACGCGCGGACAAATCCTGATAAACCGTAATCAAATCCTGCACATGGCTGACCTTGCAAGACAGCACGATACGCTTGCCGTCCAGACCCAGCTCTTCGGCACGCTGGGCATTGCTGATGGCCGAAAACACCAGGGCATCACGCATGACAGCTTGCGCCGTCCAAGGGTGTGCGCGTTGATTGTTCTCGTCCATCATGCGGGCCATCAGCTCGTGATCCAGGCTGCCCCAGTTCACACCGATACGCACGGCCTTGTCGTAACGGCAGGCGATTTCAATCATCTTGGCAAAGTTATCGTCCCGACGCTTGCCTCCGCCCATATTGCCCGGATTGATCCGGTACTTGGACAAGGCTTGTGCGCATTCCGGAAAGTCGGCCAGCAGCTTGTGCCCGTTGTAATGAAAGTCCCCCACCAAGGGAACATTGACACCCATGCGGTCCAATTGCTCACGGATCGCCGGCACTTCTCGCGCGGCTTCCGGGGTATTGACGGTAATACGCACCAGCTCGGAACCCGCACGCGCCAACTCCTTGACCTGGATGGCCGTTGCAATGGCATCGACCGTATCCGTATTGGTCATGGACTGCACCACGACAGGAGCCGAGCCCCCCAGTTTCACGACATGATCGCCCCAGCGCACATCCACCGTGCGCGTCACCCGTTTGGGTTGAGCACCAACCGGCAAGGGCTGGCAAGCAGAGGGAGTTCCGGGACCCTGCGTCATTTCTTCAAATCCTTAAGCCAATCAAACACCAACCATTGATCAGGAACCCAGCCCCGATCAATGGCGTAAAAACCGGCTACCAACAACAAAACAATAATAATTAGAATCCAGATCCAGCCTGAACCACCGCGTGATTCGGCATATAGGCCCAAATCCGTACTGGCCAGCCCCGAACCGGAATGATCACGCGGTACGGGCTTGGGGGCTGCAGTATCACTGACCTGAGATTCCAGCATGACCAGCACTGCCGAGACATCGGTCTCGAGAAAGCGCGCATAATTGCGCACCATGCCACGCAAGGGCTGCCCCCCGGGCAACTGACTCCACTCCTGAGCCTCCAGAGCCTCCAGTTGCCGAACCGAAAACTTCAGGCGGGTGGAGGCTTCGTTCAGCGTACACGATTGCGCCAGACGCAACTCACGGAGTGTGGGACCCACACCTGAGCCCGCTTCCGGCGCCGATTGCTTGGTAGGATCCAGAGTCTCGCTCATGCACGTTCCTGTTTGATTTGAATGACGGCCCGATCAGGCAAACGCTGCTCGATACGGGTGCGATCACGAATATCACCCGCCAACTGCCCGCAAGCAGCCGCAATATCGTCGCCACGCGTCTTTCGTACGGTAGTGACCACTCCGCCATCCATCAGCCTTTGGGCAAACTGTTTGACCCGTGCGGCAGAGGAGCGCTTCAGACCGGACTGCGGAAAAGGATTAAAAGGGATCAGATTAAATTTGCAGCGCACAATGCGCGCGATATCCAGCAATTCCTGCGCATGTTGGTCGGTATCGTTGATGCCGTCCAACATGATGTATTCAAAGGTAATGAAGTCACGCGGGGCATGCTCCAGATAGCGATTACAGGCATCCAGAAGCTCGGCCAGCGGATACTTCTTGTTCAGCGGCACCAGACGGTCGCGCAACGCATCATTGGGCGCATGCAGCGACACAGCCAGAGCCACCGGGCAATCTTTGGCCAAACGATCCATCATGGGTACCACACCGGAGGTGGATACCGTCACGCGACGGCGCGACAGACCGTAGGCATTATCGTCCAGCATCAGGCGCAAGGCACCGAGCACCTGATCATAATTAAGCAAGGGCTCGCCCATGCCCATCATGACCACATTGCTGATGACGCGCGTACTGGTTTGTTCAGCTTCCCCGATACGGGCCGTTTCAGGCGCACCCAGCAAAGCACGGCGGGCAAACCAAAGCTGACCAATGATTTCAGAGCTTGTCAGGTTGCGGTTGAAACCCTGGTAACCCGTGGAACAGAATGGACAGGCCACGGTACAACCAGCCTGACTGGAAATGCACAGGGTGCCCCGATCATCCTCGGGAATGAAAACCGCTTCGACGGCGTTATTGCTGCCTACATCAAACAGCCATTTACGGGTGCCGTCGGTAGAAATGTGTTCGTGCGACATGCTGGGCGCGGTGACAACGCAATTGGCGCTCAACTGCTCGCGGAACTCGCGCGCCAGATCTGTCATCTGCCCAAAATCGTCCTGTTGACGCTGGTGTATCCAGCGCTGCAATTGGCGCGCACGGAAAGGCTTGCCGCCCCATTGGGCAACCAGTTCAACAAGTTGCTCCGGGCCCAGGCCCAGAATATTGGTAGGTTCGAGCGATGACATAAAAATAATACCTTCACGCGGTCTGGCGACTCATTTTTTGCAGAAATGCAAAAAAGCCTCTTCTTGTAGGACTTACCCGGCACACCAGAGTTCCAGTGGGCCGGGCAAGTCTTGATCAGAGTGCCGCCGGTACTGCGCGGTTTAGCCAATTAACGGCTGTAAACGTTGCACTCTGGGAAGAAGAAAGCGATTTCGACAGCAGCAGTTTCAGGAGCGTCGGAACCGTGAACAGCGTTGGCGTCGATGCTCTCAGCGAAGTCAGCGCGGATGGTGCCAGCGTCAGCTTTCTTGGGGTCGGTAGCGCCCATCAATTCGCGGTTCTTGGCAATGGCGCCTTCACCTTCCAGAACTTGTACGAATACAGGACCGGAAACCATGAAGTCGACCAGATCCTTGAAGAAAGGACGCTCGGCGTGCACGCCGTAGAAGCGCTCGGCTTCGCCACGGGACAGGTGAACCAGGCGACCAGCGATCACTTTCAGGCCAGCGCCTTCAAAGCGGGAAATAATCTGACCGATCACGTTTTTAGCAACAGCGTCGGGCTTGATAATGGACAGAGTGCGTTCAATAGCCATGTGAAAATCCAAATAAGAACAATATAGTGTAGTCTTTGCTGCGTAAAGCAAAATGCAGATCCGACGGTTCGCGCTAAATTTTTTAATGAAAACAAGCACTTTCATCAGATTTACGGCAACCCGGCATTTTACCACGCCAAAGACGCACGGCCACATCTTAAAATAGTGCATCTTACATTCGTTTTTTACCCAGGATTAGTCCCGCCCTATCTGGCACCGAACGTGCCAAAAGGGGCAGGCAGACCGCATCACCATGACCAACTCATCCGCAACGACCTCCGACGAGCAATTATCCAAGAGCTTTGAACCCCAGGAAATCGAAACGCGCTGGTACGCGCGCTGGGAGCAAGCCGACCTTTTCAAGGGAGGCCAGCACGTCCAGCCCTTGGGTGATCATCAGTCCGAACCCTTTGTCATTCAGTCCCCACCACCGAACGTCACCGGGACTTTGCATATGGGCCACGCCTTTAACCAGACCATCATGGATGGCCTGACGCGCTACCACCGCATGAAAGGCGACGATACGGTCTACATTCCTGGCACCGACCACGCCGGGATTGCCACCCAGATCATTGTGGAGCGCCAGCTCGATGCCCAGAACATCAGCCGCCACGACCTAGGTCGCGAAAAATTCCTGGAAAAAGTCTGGGAGTGGAAAGAGAAATCCGGCAACACCATTACCAGCCAGTTTCGCCGTCTGGGCGCGTCCTGTGACTGGAGCCGCGAATACTTCACCATGGACGACAACCTGTCCCGTGGCGTGCTGGAAACCTTTGTCCGCCTGTACGAACAAGGTCTGATTTACCGTGGCAAGCGCCTGGTGAACTGGGACCCCGTACTGGGCACCGCCGTATCCGACCTGGAAGTGGTCAGCGAGGAAGAAGACGGTCATCTGTGGGAAATCCGCTACCCGCTGACTACACCCCAGGGTGATCTGACCCACCTGACGGTGGCCACCACCCGTCCGGAAACCATGCTGGGCGACGTTGCCCTGATGGTGCACCCTGAAGACGAGCGCTATATCGGCCTGATCGGCCAGACCGTTACCCTGCCCCTGGTCGGCCGCTCCATCCCGATCATTGCGGACGATTATGTAGACCCAGCCTTCGGCACCGGTGTCGTGAAGGTGACCCCTGCTCACGACTTCAATGACTATGCTGTTGGCCAACGCCACGGCCTGGAAATGATCAGCATCCTGACACTGGATGCCCACATTGCCGACACCGCTCCCGAAGCCTATCAAGGCCTGGAGCGCTTTGCCGCGCGCAAGCAAATCGTGGCCGACCTAGAAGCCCAGGGCCTGCTACAGGCCGTCAAGCCACACAAGCTGATGGTGCCACGTGGCGACCGCACCAATACAGTCATTGAACCCATGCTGACTGACCAGTGGTTTGTAGCCATGAGCAAGCCCGCTCCGGAAGATTCACTGCACCCCGGCAAGAGCATCACCCAGGTTGCCCTGGATGTGGTGGCCGATGGCCGTGTGCGCTTCTACCCCGACAACTGGTCCAACACCTATAACCAGTGGCTGAACAATATTCAGGATTGGTGCATTTCCCGTCAGTTGTGGTGGGGCCACCAAATTCCCGCCTGGTACGCCGAAGACGGTAGCCTGTTTGTCGCCCGTTCCGAAGAAGAAGCTCTGGAACAAGCCCGCGCCGCTGGCGTGACCGGCCCACTGCGCCGCGACGAAGACGTGCTGGATACCTGGTTCTCCTCCGCCCTGGTGCCCTTTACCGATCTGGGCTGGCCTGAAGAAACTCCAGATCTGGCCCGTTACCTGCCCTCCAGCGTGCTGGTCACTGGTTTCGACATTATTTTCTTCTGGGTTGCCCGCATGGTCATGATGAGCATGCACCTGACCGGCCGCGTTCCATTCAACACCGTCTACGTTCACGGACTGGTGTGCGATATGGAAGGCAAGAAGATGAGCAAATCCAAGGGCAATACCATTGACCCCGTGGATTTGATCGACGGCATCGATCTGGAAAGCCTGATCCACAAACGCACGTTTGGCCTGATGAACCCCAAGCAGGCACAAAGCATTACCAAACGCACCAAGAAAGACTACCCCGACGGCATCCCCGCCTTCGGCACGGACGCACTGCGCTTTACCATGGCCGCCTACGCCACTCTGGGCCGCAATATCAACTTCGACATGAAGCGTTGCGAAGGCTACCGCAACTTCTGCAACAAGCTGTGGAACGCCACCCGCTTTGTGTTGATGAACACCGAAGGTCATGAGCTGCACACCGACGCACCCGCCGAACTGAGCTTTGCTGATCGCTGGATCATCAGCCTGTTGCAAGGCCTGGAACAGGACGCCGAGCGCGGTTTTGCTGACTACCGTTTCGACAACGTCGCCAATGCCATCTACCACTTTGTATGGGACGAGTACTGCGACTGGTACCTGGAGCTGGCCAAGACTCAGATCCAGAACGGCACGCCCGAGCAGCAACTGGGCACCCGCCGCACCCTGATCCGCGTACTGGAAGTGGTGCTGCGCGTAGCGCACCCTATCATCCCCTTCATCACGGAAGAACTGTGGCAGAAGGTGTCGGTGGTGGCTGGTAAACGTGCCGCTGACGAAACCACCAGCATTTCGGTCCAGCCCTACCCCATTGCCAACCCCGCCGCGGTTGATGAGCAGGCCGTGGCCCAGGTTGCCGAACTGAAAGCCCAAGTGGACGCCATCCGTGCCCTGCGTGGCGAAATGAACATTTCGCCCGCTCAGCGCGTACCGCTGATTGCCCAAGGCAATGCCGAAACCCTAAAAGCCAACAGCCCGTATCTGGCTGCGCTGGGCAAGCTGGAAAGCGTGGAAATTGTCGATCAACTGCCTACCGATGCAGGCGCACCGGTACAAGTGATCGGCACCACGCAACTGATGCTGCACGTAGAGATTGACGTGGAAGCGGAGCGTATCCGCCTGTCCAAGGAAATTGAACGCCTGCAAGGCGAAATCAGCAAGGCCGAAGCCAAACTGGGCAACGCCAGTTTTGTGGAGCGTGCCCCAGCAGCCGTAGTGGAACAGGAACGACAGCGCGTCATTCAGTTTGGCGAAACCCTGGCTAAAGTCCAGCAGCAATTTACTCGCCTGAACTAACGGCCTCCCAGCACAAAAAACTGGCTGCAATAAACGACACCCCAAAGATTGGATGCCTATCCAACCTTTGGGGTGCTTTATGACGAAGCAGGATAGATAGCCCAGATTGGCTGCATCATGGCACAACCGTGCCCAACAATGGCGTGCTCAGTCCCGACTTGCCTCAAGACCATACATCAAAGGGACGCCAGCCTGGCCTACGGGTGCATACATTCGCCGCCCCGGACCCTCATGCATCTGCTTAAAACCCTTCCAGCCATTTGAATACGGATACTCTTCCAATTTTCGCAAACGCAAACCGGCTTCCAGCAAGACACCAACCAGTTTAGCCAAGCCCCAACTAAACTCCACACTGGGATGCGGGTTCTCAAACTCCTGCACACCTTCAGTTTTGCCTGAAAGCAGCAACCCTTCGCCTGATTCCGCTACGTAATCACCCACCCCTTCCGGGAACACCATGGGCTGGGTATTGAAATAATCGTATTTCAGCGCCCAGTGCTCATCAAAGCAAAGCGCAAAGGGGTGGAACTCCACCAGCACCAAACGCCCTCCAGGCTTCAAAACAGAAGCGACGCCCTGCGCCCACGCCCTTAAATCCGGCAACCAACACAAGACACCATAGCTACTGAATACAATATCGTATTGCAGCCCCTGACTGGCAGCCTGCCTTAACCACTGCACCACGTCTTCGCGATGAAACGCAGCCGGAATACCCGTATCTCGAGACAGAGCCGTCGCAAAGGAAATCGCTTCATCGGCGATATCAACCCCAGTCACTAGTGCCCCAAGCGTGGCCAAACTCAAACTATCCTGCCCGCAATTGCATTGCAAATGCAGCAGTGAGCGCCCCTTGAGTTCACCTAGCAGCTCCAGCTCCTCTGGAAACAAAGTAGAACCACCACGGCGAAAGAACTGAGCCTGATCCCCTTTATGACTATTATGGGCAAGTGTTGCCGCATTCCAGGACTGGCGATTTTGTTGCTCAACTTTACTCATAACCCCCTCATGGGCCACCCTAGGCAGCACACCATCAGATTACTTGCCCAATGCCACACTCATCCCAAGCCGCTTATGACACTCCCCCGTCATCAAGCGAGGCCAGGAAACGCTCATCTGCCTTGTTAAGCTCACCACGCTGACGGGCCTGTTCGATCAACTCCGGGCGCCGCAAGGCGGTCAAACGCAAAGACTGCTCACGCCTCCATGCCTGGATGCGACCATGATGACCGGACATCAAGACCTCAGGCACAGCCTGATCGCGATAAACCTCGGGACGCGTGTAATGAGGGCTGTCCAACAAGCCACTATTGTCGGCATGGAAAGAATCCTGACGAGCCGAATCGGCATCATTTAACACGCCGGGCAAGAGGCGGACCACGCTGTCGATAATCGCCAGCGACGCGATTTCACCGCCAGACAGCACAAAATCACCCAAAGAAAGCTCCTGGGTGACGCGTGCATCAATAAAGCGTTGATCTATCCCTTCGTAGCGACCACAAACCAGAACCGCGCCGGGGCCTTGAGCCAGCTCCTGAGCCACAGCCTGATTAAAGCGTCGCCCTGTAGGGCTAAGTAAAATCACTTCCGGCTTATCGCCACGGTCAGCCAGAGCCTGATCCAAAGCGTCGTTCAAGGGATCAGCCAGCATGACCATACCAGGACCACCTCCGTAAGGGCGGTCATCCACTGTGCGGTGCACATCGGTGGTATAGTCGCGCGGATTCCAGGTCCGCATCTGCCAGATGCCCTGCTTGTGCGCACGGCCGGTGACACCAGCCTGGCTGACCACATCAAACATGTCCGGGAACAGGGTCAGGGCATCAAATCGCATGAGGACTCGGCAAGAGAAAAAGCAGATACGCGTTATAAAACCCGGCTAGTCAAGCCAAAGCACTACAGGCGCACAGGATTGAAACGATCAGATCGCCCAGTGGCTGTGCAACTCGCGGGCGGACATATCCACCGTATGCACAATGGCTTGCACAAAGGGAACCAGCTCTTCTTGCGGCCTACCCTGTTCGTCCTTTTCAGGTGTAAAGACACCCTCGGCATCCCAGGAGCCACGATGCACGACCAAAATGGAATGCGCGCCGTTATCCAGCACCTCTACCACTTCGCCTAAGCTTTCAGCTTGGCCGTCCTGCTCGCCAAAAAAGCGGCAGCCGATCAGATCGACCCAATAAAATTCGTCTTCGTCCGCTTTGGGAAAAGCGGCACGGGATACCCAAACGGTATGCCCCTTAAGAGCTTGAGCCAGCTCTCGATTATCCAGACCTTCAAACTGCGCCACGATGGTTGCCCCATGCTGCTTTGCGGTTTGTACTTGCCTGGGTGACGCAGACGCAAAAACGCCCGCCTGAGATTCAGGCCGGGGCGTTTTTAACCACCACGTTTTTACATTCAGCAGCGCTTTGGTTTGCATGGAGTGCGGCTGGATTTTGACCCAACCACGTACGCCATAAGCGGAAACAATGCGTCCAAGCTCAACAAGGTCAGCAGGAATCGCTGGTTGCTTCACACTAACACCACTAAAAAAACAGGTGAATCAACTTAGGCAGCCGAAGCAACCTTAGCCGAGTATTCTTTCAACAGGCGAGCCACAGCAGGCGAAACCTGAGCACCGTTGTCGGTGAAGTGCTTAACGCGGTCCATTTGCAGACGCAGGTTTTCATGACCTTCGCCAGCAACGGGGTTGTAAAAACCCAGACGTTCGATGAAGCGACCATCACGGCGTTGGCTCGCCTCGGCGGCTACTACGTTGTAAAAAGGACGCTTTTTGGAGCCACCACGGGCCAAGCGAATTACCACCATTGATAATCCCTTTATTGTGTAAGGTAAACAAAAAATTCTAGCACTATTCTGGCACGTATGCCAAAAGTAACACGCTAAGATAGCAGATTCAGTGCTAGATACGCAACAGACAAAATAGTATTCTACCGCCGTCAGCTTACCGACGGCGTAAAAAATGCAGAGTTTTTTCAGCTTGCTGGTCTTGAGCCAACAGTTCATTGCCAGTTTGGCGACAAAAAGCCTGAAAATCTTGAATAGCGTGCTGATCGGTTGTAATGACCTGCAACACTTGCCCGGACTCCAACTGCGCCAAGGCTTTCTTGGCACGCAAGATAGGCAAGGGGCATTTCAGCCCGCTTGCATCCACCTGCAGATCGCTATTGGGCAAAGCGCCGGTCTCAGACATCGTCATTACGCACCTAACTTGCTTTGTACCCAGGCCTGTACCGAGGCATTGGCCTGAGGCAGAACGCTGGCATCGGTACCGCCGCCCATGGCCATATCAGGACGACCACCACCCTTGCCGCCCATTTGCGAGGCCACAAAACCCACCAGATCACCGGCCTTGACCTTGGCAGTCAGGTCAGGTGTCACGCCAGCCACCAGACTGACCTTGCCGTCGGCCACGATGGACAGCAAAATCACGGCAGACTGCAGCTTGTTCTTCAACTGATCGGCCATTTCGCGCAGGGCTTTGGCTTCCACGCCTTGCAGCGTAGCCACCAGCAGACGGCTGCTGTCATTCAAGGGTACGGCTTGGGCCAACAAGTCCTGGCCGGCCGAAGCCGCCAGCTTGGATTGCATTTGTTCGCGCTCGCGCTCCAGATCCTTGATCTGAGCTTGCAAGGCACTGATACGGGCAACCAGACCTTCTGGCTGGGTACGCAGGCTGGCAGAGGCATCGCTCAGCAGACGTTCCTGGGCTTGCACCCAGTGCAGGCTGTTGGTGCCAGTGATGGCCTCAACACGGCGTACGCCAGCGGCTACGCCACCTTCCGAGACGATCTTGAACAAGCCGATATCGCCCGTACGCTGAACGTGCGTACCACCGCATAGCTCGCGCGAGAAACCAATATCCAGTACACGCACTTCGTCGCCGTACTTTTCACCAAACAAAGCCATGGCACCGCCGCTGACGGCGTCGTCAAACGACATCAACTGGGCTTGCACGGCCTGGTTAGCCAGAACCTGCTCGTTCACAATGGCTTCGACCTGAGCGATTTGCTCGGCCGTCATGGCGGCATCGTGAGCAAAGTCAAAACGGGTCTTGTCAGCGTCTACCAGGGAGCCACGTTGTTGAACGTGACCGCCCAGCACCTGACGCAAGGCCTTGTGCATCAAGTGCGTGGCCGAGTGGTTACGGATCACACGCTCACGACGCTCGGTATCCACTTGGGCTTGAACGGTCTGGCCCACGGTCAGCGTGCCAGCGTTCAGCACACCCTGGTGTCCGAAAACCTGATTGGAAATCTTTTGGGTATCCTGCACCTCAAAGGACAGCCCTTTGGCGTCGCTCAAGATACCGGCATCCCCTACCTGACCACCGGACTCGGCGTAGAAAGGTGTGGCATCCAGAACCACTACCGCTTGCTGACCTTGGGTCACGGATTGCACAGAGGTGCCATCCACATACAAGGCGGTCACGGTGCCACTGCCTTCCAGGGTGGTGTAACCATCAAAACGGGTCTGCACACCGGAGTAGCTCAGGCCTTCGGCGGTTTTGAATTTGCCCGAAGCGCGTGCCATCTGACGCTGGTTTTCCATGGCGACTTCAAAACCGTCCAGATCGACCTCGATGCCACGCTCGCGGCAGATGTCGGCGGTCAGGTCCACGGGGAAACCGTAGGTGTCGTACAAGGTGAACAGCGTCTGGCCGTCCAGCTTGGCATTCTCTGGCAGGTTGGCCAAAGCGCCTTCCAGAATACGCATGCCGTTTTCCAGCGTTTCGCTGAAACGCTCTTCTTCCTGGCGCAGCACTTGTTCGATACGCTCGCGCTGGCTAATCAGCTCGGGGTAGGCTTCGCCCATGGTCTGGCCCAAGTCCTGCACCAAACGGTAGAAGAACAAGCCCTTCTGACCCAGCTTGTGGCCGTGACGCAGGGCACGGCGAATAATACGGCGCAGCACATAGCCACGGCCTTCATTGCTGGGGATGACCCCATCAATGATCAAGAAGCTACAAGCACGGATGTGATCCGCAATTACCTTGAGCGAGTTATTGCTCAAGTCGCTGGTCTTGGTTTCGCGCGCGGCGGCCTGAATCAGGGATTGGAACAGGTCGATTTCGTAGTTGGAGTGCACGTGCTGCAGCACAGCCGAAATACGCTCCAGGCCCATGCCGGTGTCCACACAAGGCTTGGGCAGCGGTGTCATGGTGCCGTCGGCGGAACGCTCGAACTGCATGAACACCAGGTTCCATACTTCAATGTAACGATCGCCGTCCTCTTCAGGCGATCCGGGAGGACCACCCCAGACATCGGCGCCGTGGTCGTAAAAAATTTCCGAGCAAGGACCACAGGGGCCGGTATCGGCCATCTGCCAGAAGTTGTCCGAGTTGTAACGCACGCCGCCCTTGTCGCCGATGCGGATGATGCGCTCTTTGGGCACACCAATTTCCGAGGCCCAGATATCGTAGGCCTCATCGTCTTCCTGGTAGACGGTGACCCAGAGTTTTTCTGCAGGCAGTTGGTAAACCGTCGTCAGCAGTTCCCAGGCATAGCGAATAGCGTCTTGCTTGAAGTAATCGCCAAAGCTGAAGTTGCCCAGCATTTCAAAAAAGGTGTGGTGGCGGGCGGTGTAGCCCACGTTTTCCAGATCATTGTGTTTACCACCGGCACGAACACAGCGCTGAGAACTGGTCGCACGCTTGTAGGGGCGGGTCTCTTTACCCGTGAACACGTCTTTGAACTGCACCATCCCTGCATTCGTGAACAGCAAGGTAGGGTCATTCCCTGGAACCAAGGAAGCCGAGGAAACGATGTGGTGTCCCTTGGATTCAAAAAAAGAAAGAAACTTCTGACGAATTTCTGAGGTTTTCATTACATGCAACGCGATGGAAAATTTAACTGCCTATTATAAGACGATCAGCCTTGCAGCCCATGCGCGCGCTGCGCTGGCACAACACCTGCCGCCCCGGCATAGCAGTGAGAAGCCCGGACGCCACACTCCCTTTACGAGCGGCTGCGTAAGCGTCAGATAGTACTGTTTTCAGCGGGCAGAAACAACAATTCCGACCCTGGCGAGTCGGAATGTGAATGCACCCTGCTCAGATTCAGGATGTTGTCTTGATGGGCCAGGAGGCATGAACCCTGGCCCTGCCCCGATCAGGCCTTGGGCTGATAGGGATGATGCTCGGCCCAGTGGCGAGCAATATCCACACGACGGCACACCCAGACACGCTCATGCGATTGCACGTAATCCAGGAAACGCTGCAAGGCGCGGAAACGGCCAGGACGGCCGATCAGACGGCAATGCAAACCGATGGACAGCATCTTGGGAGCCTCTTCGCCTTCCTCGTAAAGCACATCAAACGCGTCTTTCAGGTAGGAGAAGAAATGATCGCCAGTGTTAAAGCCCTGAGGAGCCGCAAAGCGCATATCATTGCTGTCCAGGGTGTAAGGCACGATCAACTGAGGCTTGACAGTATTGTCGCTGAGCTGAACCTCGGTCCAGAAAGGCAAATCGTCACCGTAGTAGTCGGAGCTATACAGGAACTGGCCCTCTTCAGCCACCAGACGCAATGTATTTGGGCTATCGCGACCGGTGTACCAGCCTTCGGGATGGTGGCCCAGCAAGTCCGTCAGCACGTTCACGCACTGGCGCATATGCTCGCGCTCGACTTCTTCGGACACGTTCTGGTAGTGAATCCAGCGGTAGCCATGGCAAGCGATCTCATGACCCAGGCGCACGAATTCCTGAGCCAGCTCGGGATGACGCTCCAGCGCCATACCCACCCCAAACACGGTCATGGGCAGGCCACGCCTTTCAAACTCTCTCAGAATCCGCCAGACACCAGCACGCGAGCCGTATTCGTAAATGGACTCCATGGATAAGTGACGGTCCGGGTAAGCGGCTGCACCAATAATTTCAGACAAAAACTGCTCAGAGCCCGGGTCACCGTGCAGGACGCAATTCTCGCCGCCTTCTTCATAGTTCAAGACAAACTGCACCGCAATGCGCGCCCGATCAGGCCATTGTGCATGGGGCACGTTTTTACCGTAACCGACCAGGTCACGAGGGTACTTGCTCAAGGACATACCGTCTCCGTTTAGCGTTTTACGCTGAGGGCCAGCCAAGGATCGGCAGCATTGCCATCACCCGCTTCGCTCATGCGATGTTCACAATCACTTAAGTGATGATGCATAGCCAGATGCGCGCCTTCGGCATCGCCCTGACTAAGCTTGTCCAAAATCTCTTTGTGCTCGTAAAACGAACACGCCTGTTCGCCCGGTGTATCGTGATACGCAATGATGAGCGTGGTGCGGGCGCACAAGGTGTGCATCAACTCGGTCAGTTCATCATTGCCAGCGCAGCGCGCCAGCATCACATGAAACGCATTGGACAGGCGCAACCAGCTGATGCGGTCGCCATTTTCAAAAGCGTGCTGTTCACGTTCCACCATTTCATACAGGCCAGCCAAACGCTCCGGCAGATCCGGGTAGCTGATCAGTTTTTTCAGAATCAGCGCTTCCAGGTCTCGTCGCAGTTCAAACACATCCCGTGTCTGTTTGGCCGTCGGCTTCCAGATAAAAGCACCCCGATTGGGTTCGATAACCACAATCTTGTCGTGTTCGAGGGCTGCCAGCGCCGCACGAACGGTCGCCCGCGAACACTCGAAAATCGTGCATAACGTGGCTTCCGTCAGTTTGGTTCCAGGCAAAAGACGGCGGTCAACGACCGCATCGAAGATCTGGCTATAAACACGCCCGACCTCCGTATCTGCCATGCCTCCCTCTAGCAGCGAGGAGGCGCTGGGCGCTTGGGATTCACTGCTCATCCCCTCTTGCCGCCGTATCTGAAGCATAGAATTTCTCGTTATTGACTATTGACAATTATTCGGTACCCCGACAAAATCGTCAACATAAATTGTCGACAATCTGATTCCTCAAACAGAGCGACAGTTTCGGGGCCTCAACCCAGCGCACTGATCCTTGCACCGTTGGCCCCCGGCCGGTTCTCAAAACTGGGCTCGCTGGACCTTTTTTGATCACCATAAACCGGAGACATTTATGGGAAAGCTATCAACCCATGTCCTTGACACGACTCAAGGACGCCCAGCCAGTGGCGTGCGCGTCGATCTTTATTCCATCGAAAACGATCAACGTACTCTGATCAAAACCACACACACCAATAGCGACGGTCGCTGTGATGAGCCCCTGCTGCAAGGCCAGGCCATGCACACGGGCGTTTTTGAACTGGTGTTCCATGCAGGTGACTACTTTGCCGCCAGCGGTGTGGCTGTGCCCGAGCCACGCTTTGTGGATCAGGTCGGCATTCGCTTTGGTATCGCTGATGCCAATGCCAATTACCACGTCCCCCTGGTTGTCACCCCCTGGTCCTGGTCTACCTATCGCGGCAGTTGATCGCGTATTCAAGTCGACTTTTCGCTTCTATACGAAACCACTCTGATACGAGATCTTTATGTACGCTTACCTACTTGAGTACGGCAACCTGCTGTTGCGCTGGTTGCACGTGATTGCGGCTGTCGCCTGGATCGGCGAGTCCATCTACTTTGTGATGCTGGACAACGGCCTGAAACCGCCTAAAGGCGAAGAAAGCAAGAAACGCGGTGTGTTTGGCGAGATGTGGGCTGTCCATGGTGGCGGCTTCTATCACAACCAGAAATACCTAACCAACCCGGCCGAACTGCCTGATGACCTGCATTGGTCTTTCTGGAAGTCCTACACCACCTGGTTGTCCGGTTTCTTCCTGTTCGCCCTGCTCTACCTGACCAAGCCCGAGTTCTATCTGGTCAACCCCAACAGCCCCTGGGAATGGGCGGCTCAAATGACCGGCACCCAAGCCAACGTCATGGCTATTGCCTTCCTGGTACTGGGCTGGGTGGTCTATAACGGCCTGTGCCGCTTGATCAGCCCCAACATGAACCGCGACGGTCTGCTGAGCGTGGCCGTGGCCATCATGATGGTGGTAGTGGCCTACCTGAGTGTGCACATCTTCTCGGGTCGTGCTGCTTTCTTGCTGACTGGCGCTGTCATGGCCACCAGCATGTCGGCCAACGTGTTCTTCTGGATCATTCCCGGCCAACGCCGCATGGTCAAGGCACTGAAAGCCGGTCAAGCGCCCAACCCACTGGACGGCAAGCGCGGCAAACAGCGTTCGGTACACAATACCTACTTCACGCTGCCCGTCCTGCTGCTGATGCTGAGCAACCACTACTCGTTCACGTATAACAACCCTAATGCGTGGATCATCATGGTGCTGTTCATCTTTGCCGGCGCCCTGATCCGTCAATACTTCGTGCTGATGCACGCTGGCATCAAAAAGCCTGCCTACCCGGCTGCCGGTGTTGTGCTGCTGCTGATCGTGGGTTACCTCGCGGCACCTGCCAGCCTGAAAGGTGACGTTGCCAGTGCTCCCGCAGCCGCTAACGGCGCAGAAACCGTCAACGTTGCACGCATCCAGGAAATCATGGATGCCCGATGTGTTCAGTGCCACGCGGCCAAACCCAATGCCGACTTCGGCTTTACGGCTGCCCCTGCCGGCATGTTGCTCGATACCATCGACAACACGGTGCTGCACGCCGAACAGGTGAAAACCGTGGTGCACTCCAAGTACATGCCCCTGGGCAACATGACGCAAATGACCGACGAAGAGCGTGCTGCCATTGCCGCTTGGAGCGGTACCCGCGACTAATGCAGAACAAGGCTCAAGCCTGACCGAGCGACAAGCTCCGTGGTCACTTTCAACCCCGATCTGATGAAAATCACATTGGGGTTTTTTCTTTCTCAAGGACTGTGGGGAGACGCGCCAGATTTGCGACTTGACGGGCTCCTGGCCTTGGGGAGTCAATGACATACAGGCTCAAGGATATACGGGCTGGAAAACTGAATCATGGTGACTTTGAAAGCTCGAGTTTGGCTAGACGCATCCCCCCGGCCTCAGGAAGGCAAACAGAGTTTTATGGATTGAACTTCCGGCTGCGACTGCTGAGCCTGATCCGAGGCGGTTGACAGATTCAAAACCTGAGCCTGTCCCCGACTGTGGCTTTGGCTTTGGCTTTGGCTTTGGCTTTGGCTTTGGCTTTGGCTTTCAGCATGTTCCCGGGGCAGCCCTATTTCAAGCTCAATACAGCGACTATCTAAAGACAAGAGGCGCATTTGCCTATCTCGCTCGCGCCCTATCGGCCATAACTGTCCTTGCTGAAACAGGAGCAGGCGCTGCCCATGCTGCACCTCAGCCAGCAAGCGCGTATCCCGCCCATAGACAGCTTTCAGTTTTAATCCAGGAATAGCTTTGCTCGATCTGCTCTTGTCCACGTCCGGTTGAGCCAAACCCACCCCCTCCTGCCCCTCTAATGGTCTGGAGCATGAGGCCATGTTCTGTCGCGCCTGCTCGGCCTCCAGCAGCAACATATCGCGCACGACCGAAACCATGGCTTCAGTCGCTTGAGCTGGCAAGCTAAGTATCAGCACTCCGCCAAATAGAATGCTCAAATACCTGCTCGCGTTCCTCCTTGCCCGAACCTGCCCACTCATCAACATAGCCTTCCAGCTCCACGATAAAAACGCTGCCCAGCAGCGAGGGATAAGACTGCGGACTCACTGACAAGCTCAACCTGTCCCACTGCAACTGAGGCAAGTGTGCGGCGAGCAGGTAGGTTGAACGCAAAGGAGACTGACTGCTCCAAGTACGACGCCAGGCATCTGGTTCTGATTGATCTCTGGTGCGCCGAGACTCCTTGGCTTGGATCAGAGCCTGTGTCTGCTCCCCAGCCTTTGCTTGCAGCTGTGTGTCCGCCTGATTCCCGGTTTGAACTTGCCCTGAATACTGAGATTGGTGGTGCGCCTGTGCCCGGGCAAGCGAAAAACGCATAAATGCGGGCTGCAAAGCCTTCAATTCGGCAATCAGGTTGGCTGATGACTCAACAGGCAGCGTTCCCTGACCTTGTGGCGATGGGCGCTGTTGCTCCTTAGGCAGATAAGTGCGTTGCACATGCAATTCAGCCTGCCCTGCCCCTGTCAGCGCCAGCATGTTCGGAGCGCGAGTTTGACGCTGCATGGCCAAACTAAAGCTTTGTACATCTTCAAACCCATAGCGTGCATGACAGTCCCAAGAAGCCACGCGACGACGGCAGTCCACCTCCTGCAAGCGCCAGCCCACTCCTTGTGCCGGCAGCTCCTCAATCAGATCCAGAACAGTCTGCGCGCTAGATAGCGGCAATGTATCACCCTGCTCAAGAACCCCTTTGCCAGCAGGCTGTCGTTCAGCCCCCACCCCACGAGAGTCGGCAGAAAAAACGCCTGCCAGAGCCAGCACCACCAGCAACGGCGCAACAAGCAAGCGAAGAGGGACCTTACTGGGACGCCAAAGCTCTCTGCCGCCTTGACGCTGCATACAAGCCTGCGCTCGTCTACCCTGCTCCAGGCACACCCATACATCATCGGGTTGCCGCAGTTCACGTATGGCGGGATAGCGTTCCTGCATTGCCTGTCGCAAGGCCTGCACCTGCCCGACCTGTGTCAGCACACAATCGCTGCCTTCCACAACCAAACCCTGCTCCAATGCCAGGAACCACAACAGGCCGGGAGCCACGGCCCATAAAAGAAAAACCGCTTCATCAGGGTGATGCACAGCCAAACACGCAGCCGCCGAATAAGCCCGCATATGCCTGCGTTTTACCCGTGTTGGCCCCTCTTGAACCAATCGCAATATCGAGTGTGTCCGTTTGGAATAGAGCCACCGGTTTTGTACCCAGCCTATTGCTTGTCCTGCTGCCTGCCCTTCCAAGAAACAAGCCCAATGCGATTGTGTCGAATTCCGAGTGTGAGTCCAGCGCGCGTCCTGTCCGTGACGTGCCCATTGCAAACCAAACCAATACTCACGCTTGGCTGTAGAAGCACTCATTTCTCTCTCCCGCCGCTACCCACAGAGCGGCTAGCTCGCGCACTATCGAAGTACCACAATTCAGGCTGATGCTTCAACGCTGAACCCAATGCCTCCAAGCGTTCCGGTGTATCAGTCACCAACAAAGCATGGGGCGGCACCCCAAGCACCTGGACCCTTCCAGCGCGAGATAGAAAAGCTTGTGCCGTGTCTTGCAGATAAACATGGGCGGCGTTTTCCAGACTTGGCGTTTCAGTCTGCACAGACGTCACAGCGGACTCGAAGGCATTAGCTGCAGGTTTATCCAAATAAGCAGCATTCACGGCTTTGATCGGCGGTAAAGCAAAGTGACGCGTTTCCGTGCGATATAACTCGATACGTCCTGCCCGATAGCGCCAGCGAATGCTGTATACCGCGCTGACTTGATTGAGCAACTCCGGCAAGCGTAATTGCTCAAAAACCAGGCTGCCATATTGGGGCGGCACTTCCAACTGATCCCCCACACTGAGTCGCGGCAAGAAAAGCGCCAAAGGCAGTCGCGCCTCCGGGCTGATGGATACCGTCAGATCCGACAAAAAAGACAGGCGGCGCGCCAGTTCATCCAGACCGGGTAAAGGCGTTTCCAAGGAAAAGCTGAATGTCTGTCTGGAACTCATCAGGTCTGGTGAGTCAGCGGCTTGCTGGATGGGCACAGCAGCGCCCAACAGCCAAGGTCTATCAACAGACTGGGCCGGTGCATCTGTAGGCAGGTCTAACGTGCCTAAAAAAACAGCATCGTCCAGCCACGGCGGGTCAAGGTGATGCCCCGCTGTTTGCAAAGCACAGCCCGACAACAAAACCAAAAGCAGCAAAAAGAGGTGATTCATGACCGCTCCTGCTGCTGCACACTCGGGTCGCAGGGTTGCGGACTGGCCAGAACACGCAGCACCTGATTGGAATAAAAACAGGCCTGCAAAGAATGGGCGTTCAGTTGTGCCGCCGTCAGCAATTGGACCACCGCAGACTCAAAGTTCCCCTTAAAGCTGGCGGCAGCCTTGACAGGAAAATCCACCTCCAAAGTCCAATGTTCCGGCGCGAAAACCCATTTCGCTTGTTTGGCCCAACGCATTAGCGCCTGCCTTAGCGTCCGATCTTTCAAACGCAGTTCAAAAACAGTGGAATCAGGGTTCGGGAGATTGACCGCCCACACATCCGAGCTGGCTTGAAAGGCAACCCGTTGCACCAACTGTGCGGGCGCGGGCTCTGGTTCCAGCTCCAGCACTTGTACCGCCCCCACAGAGCTCGGTTTCAAGGGATCTCCTACAGGCAAAGGCTGGGCTAAAACATCCGATTCCTCTGCCCCTGACAAGGCAGAGCCCTCACTCTGGCTACTCTTGCGCCGCAAACTGGCCTGTGCCTGCGCCCTACCTGCACGAAACACCAGCTCCGCCCACAAGCCATCGACTAACTGAAACTGCCCCGAAGGTCGTAGCGACAGCAGCACTTCCTGTCCGTCCCTGCGGCCAAACACCGCTGGCAAAATCTGATCTGGTGCAAAATGCAGCCAAATGCGCGTCCCGTTATCAAAGACCTGCATCGGCCCCACTTGGGGGTCGCCGGATAAGCGCCAATCAAAATTGAAGACGCGCGCACCCGGATCGGCCAACAGACCATCCGGCCCCTGACTGGACTGACAGGCAGACAGCCCAAGCGCACAGATCAGCACGATGCAGAAACGGACAAGAAAACGCATTGCAAGCACCCAAAGAAAAAACCCCATGTCCCGTCAAGGGCATGGGGTCTATCTTCAAGGATGCTTGCTCAAGCCGCTAGATCGGCTTGTACGCACAGATAAATCAGCGTCCTCTCTGTGCCACCAAACGATTAGCTTGCGTGGCGGCAGTACGCAATGCCGTCATGGCAGGTTGCTGCCCATCCAGCGCACTTTCCAGGCTCTGATTGAACACGGCACGAATCTGACGGTAGTTACGGAAATTGCCCTTGGCTGTGCCCGACGTACCGCTGCTGTAGGCTCCCACCAGGTGCATCCAGTCGCCCTTGTCCTTGTAGTAGTCGTTGCCTGTGGCATTAAAGGCTTCGCGGCTCACCGGTAAAAAACCTGTCTTCTGGTACCAACGTGCGGCGTTCTCAGGCTGAGCCAACCAGCTGATGAAACGGGCCGAAGCCTGATTCTGTTCGGCATTATGGCCTTTTACCGCCCACAGCGCCGATCCGGTCACAAACGGTTTACCAGGAGTTTGGGTCACTTCAGGATAGTAAGGCAGACCAGTCACTGCGTACTTCAAGCCACGCGTGTCGCTGTATTCACCAATATGACCGGAGTTCGAGAACATGACGGCACATTCGCCCTTGGCAAAGCGCTGGGGCGATTCTGGCAATGTGCCGGGCTTGACCATCAGCTCGGATTTCACCCAACTGATCATCATGGACAGGTGACGGATGTACATCACATCAAAGTCAAAGCCCACTTTGCCTTTCACCTTGGGACCCGGTGCCAGACCGTAAATCTGGTTATTCACCGCTGCCAGGTTCTCCAGGTTGATGGAGACAGACTGATCCGAAGTCAAGGGACAACGGCGCGAGCCTTTATTGGCCAGATCGACGAGCTGGGCCTGCAAATCCAGCCAGACACGGCTGGGCACCGCAGGCTCGATCTTGGCTTTATCAAACGCGTCCAGGTTGTAGTACATGACCGGAATTTCGGCCATATAAGGGAAGCCTTGCAATTGACCGCGGCCATTGCGCACAAAGGAGTTCGAGGCCAGGAACCAGGACACATTATCCATTTTTTCCCGAGCCAGCAAGGTGTGCATAGGCATGATGTAGGGGCGATCAGCGACCTCGTCCAGGCCGGACATCTCGCCTAATTGCACCAGATTGGGCAAATCCTTGCCCGCTTGCAAAACCTGTTCTAAAGAAGCTTCCGTATCATGAGCCTTGACCGACACCTTGACATCGCTCTGGCTACGATTGAAATCCCGAACCAAGCGTTCAAACTCGTCCTGATTGTGCGAGTTCAAAGCGGTCCAGACCTGAATATCAACGGCTGCCAGGGCAGTCGACCCGAACAGCAAAGCGGCTGAGCCACCCGCTGCCATCGCCAAAGCCATAACACCCCGTTTCAACAGTAATCCGCGTAGATTTTTCATACATCCTTCATGATAAAAAAGGAAATTCAGGTTCGGGTTTGTGTCCCATGAGCAGGTCTGCCAGGGCTCGGCCAGAGCCTACACCCATCGTCCACCCCAGGGTGCCATGCCCTGTATTCAGGTACAGGTTAGGTATGGAAGAGCGGCCTATCAGTGGGATATTTGATGCTGTGGCAGGACGCAGTCCTGACCAGAAATGAACATTATCAAAATCCAATGCGCTTGGGAACAGATCCGCTACATGCGTTAACAAAGCCTGACAGCGGGCGGGGTTCAAATTGCGCGAATAGCCCGACAATTCTGCAGTTCCAGCGACCCGCAGGCTATCGCCTAAGCGGGAAAAAACAAGTTTGTGATCTTTATCGGTCAGGCTGACCGTGGGCGCCCCCTCGGGAACCAGTACCGGAAAAGTAGCCGAATAGCCTTTAGCCGGGTAAACGGGGCAGGAAATCCCCAGCGGCTGTAAGACGGTGGGACTGAAGCTACCCATGGCCACCACAAAGGCGTCTGCCTGTATGGACTCGTACGTACCGTCCGGGCCAATGACCTCAACACCTACCACACGCCCCTTGGCCGTCAGCAAACGGGTGATTTGTGTAGAAAAGCGAAACTCCACCCCGGCTCGCTTGGCCATGGCCGCCAAACCGCAGGTAAATTGGTTGGCATCACCGGATTCATCATCCTTGGTATAGTCGCCACCCACAATCTGGCCACGGGCCGACGCCAGAGCAGGCTCTAACTGCACCAGCTCGTCCACGCTCATGATGCGGCGATCCACCCCCATATCGCGCATGATATCGGCCATCTGCTGAGAATCATCCAGGCTTTGAGCATCACGGTAAAAAGTGATGATGCCTTTTTCCTGATGGCGGTAATCAAAATCCAGGCTAGGACGCAATTGCTTGAGTGTGCTGCGGCTGTATTCCGCCATGGCCACCAGGGCGCGCACATTGGGCGTAACCCGTCCAGGCAGGCATTCACGCAAGAACGACAGGCACCAGCGCCACTGGCGCAGATCCAGACGCGGACGGAATAACAAGGGAGCATCGTCCTGCAACAACCACTTCAGCAGTTTGAACGGCATTTTCGGGTTGGCCCAGGGCTCGGCATACGACACCGAAATCTGGCCGCCATTGGCACGCGAGGTTTCCTGCGCAGGGCCGGTTCCCCGCTCCACGACCACCACCTCACAACCTTGCTGGCTAAGCCACCAGGCAGTTGATACCCCAATAATGCCGCTGCCCAGAACTGCTACTTTCATGTGTACTGTCCGCTTGTTGAGCTATTGACCAAGACGCTTACTTTACATCTGCCAGGGACGTAAAGGCATCTGCAAAATAATTGTCCGGATTCAGTTGGGCTTGCTCCACAAAATCCTTGCGCGCCGCTTCAACCATGCCCGGCGCGCCACAGGCGTATACCTGCCAGGCTGACAGGTCCGGCAAATCAGCCAGCACAGCTTGATGCACAAAACCGGTGCGGCCTGTCCAGCCATCTTCAGGCTGAGCGTCGGAGACCGCCGGAATGAAACGCAAATTAGGCAATTCGCTGGCCCATTTCTCGGCCAGTTCGCGCTGGTACAAATCCTTTGGTCGACGCCCGCCCCAGTACAGCGCCACTTCGCGCTGGCTGCCGGTTTGAATCAGGCGTTCGATCAAGGCCTTGATCGGAGCAAAGCCCGTACCGCTGGCCAGGAACACCATAGGAGCCGCGCTGTCTTCACGCAGAAAGAAAGAACCCAGAGGCGCTTCCACACGCAGAATTTCGCGCTCTTTCATGGCGGTGGCACCGGCACCGAACACGTGATCGGTAAACACGCCGCCGGGCATGTGACGAATATGCAATTCCACCTGATTGTCTTCCCGTGGCGGTGTGGCCATGGAGTAGCTGCGACGGCTGCCGTCCTTCAGGATGAACTCCAGATACTGACCCGGGTAGTAACGAAATGGCTCGGACGACGGCATTTGCAGACGCACCACCATCACATCATCACGTACTTTTTCCAGGCCCACCACGCGCGAGGGCATTTTGCGAATCTGGATATCGGTCGCCATACGAATTTCGTGGGACTCGATCAACATATCGCTGCTGGGCTTGGCCTGACAAAACAGGGTGTAGCCTGCAGCGCGATCCTCTTCGCTCAACAATTGCTCGGGCGCACGGCCTGCCTCGTACTCACCTTCAATGACCTTGCCACGGCAAGACGAACAGGTGCCGTTGCGGCAGCTATAGGGCAAGACGATACCTGCATTCAGTGCGCCATCCAGCACAGACTGTCCGGGCTGAACGTCAAAACTGTGCCCGCTGGGCTGAACCGTGACTTTGAAACTCATATCCAACACTCAAAAAAGAAATCTATCAGGCGGAGGGCCAGCCTCCGACGGCTATACAAATTCAGGCCTGTTCAGGTCGATGCAACACAGGGTCGTTCAATTTGAGCGACAGGGTCTTGCCCTTGCCTGCGCGCTTGCCCAGATAATTGGCCAGCATATCCAGATCCATCACGATGGTAGACGGACGTTTGCGATTCACCCCGCTAACGGCCAGACCCGCCTCCCCAAAGGCCACCCATTGACTGAGCGTATCGCCATCGTTCAGCTTGATCAGCACCGTGCCACGGCCGCCTTTGGACAGCACCTTCAGTTCCTTGATATCCACCACCAGGAAACGCCCCTGTTCGCTGAGCAGGCCTACGTACTGGTCATCCGGACGCAAGGCCAAAGGTTTGAGCAGCTTTTTGCCGTCCTCAATAGTGACAAACTGCTTACCCGCTTTCTGGCGTGTATTCATGTCGCCTTGAGAGGCCACAAAACCGTAGCCGTCGCAGGCAGCCAGCAAATAGTTCTGATCCAAAGGAGCGCCCAGGATGTGCTCGATAGGCGCACTGGGGCTGACTTCAATCATGGAGGTAATGGGCTGACCGTCTCCACGCGCCGAAGGCAAGCTGGAGACCGGAACAGTATAGACCCGGCCATCGGTACCGATCGCCACCAGATCCGTGGTACTGCGGCACTCCAGCGCATCGCGCAAGCCATCGCCCGTCTTGAAGCTGAATTGTGAAGCGTCATGACCGTGGCCCTGGCGCGAACGCAGCCAGCCTTTGCGCGACACAATCACGGTGACCGGCTCATCCACCACCTTGGTTTCCAGCACAGCACGCTCGGCCGCTTCAATCAAGGTGCGACGCTCATCGCCATAGGTTTTAACGTCTGCTTCGATTTCTCGAATCATCAAGCGTTTCAAGGCCTTGGGATCGTCCAACAGCTTTTGCAAAGACTCCTGTTCCTCCAGACGCTCTTTCAGCTCTTTCTCGATCTTGAAACCTTCCAGACGGGCCAACTGACGCAAGCGCATTTCCAGAATATCGTCAGCCTGGCGCTCGCTTAAATCAAAACGCTCCATCAAGGCAGCACGCGGCTCGTCGGACTCACGAATGGTTTGAATGACCTCGTCCACATTCAGGTACACCACCATGCGCCCTTGCAGCACATGAATACGATCGGTGACCTTGTCCAGACGGTAACGAGTACGACGCTCCATCGTGTGACGACGAAATTCCAGCCAGCTCAGCAAGACCTGACGCAGGGAGCGCTGGCCAGGACGACCGTCCGTATCGATACATACCAGGTTGATGGAGACGTTGCGCTCCAGGCTGGTCTGTGCCAGCAAGGTGGTCACGAACTCGTCCCGATCAATGGCGCGGGATTTGGGTTCAAACACCAATCGCACCGCAGCCTGCTTGCCGGACTCATCGCGCACGGCGTCGAGCATGTTCAGCATCAAGGCTTTGGTTTGCTGTTGCTCGGTGCTCAGGGATTTCTTGCCCGCCTTGACCTTGGGATTGGTGCGTTCTTCAATCTCTTCCAGAATCTGCTGAGAGGAGCTGCCGGGCGGCAATTCAGTGACCACCAATTGCCATTGACCACGCGCCATTTCCTCAAATACCCAACGGGCACGTGCCTTGATGGAGCCCCGGCCCTGAGCGTACACCGCCGCAATATCATCGGCAGCGGAAATGATCTGGCCACCCCCTGCAAAATCCGGGCCAGGAATGATCTCGTGGATGTCCTGGTCGCTTAAATTCGGGTTGCGCAGCAGGCTGACACAGGCTTGGGCTACCTCACGCAGGTTGTGCGACGGAATCTCGGTGGCCATCCCGACAGCAATCCCCGATGCGCCGTTAAGCAACATGATGGGCAAGCGGGCTGGCAAGGTCACCGGCTCTTTCTGGCTGCCATCGTAGTTGGGGATAAAGTCCACCGTGCCTTCGTCCAGCTCGTCCAGCAGCAAACGCGAGAACGGAGTCAGGCGCGCTTCCGTATAACGCATAGCGGCGGCATTGTCGCCGTCGCGCGAGCCAAAATTGCCCTGCCCGTCCACCAGCGGATAGCGCAGCACAAAATCCTGCGCCATACGCACCATGGCGTCATAGGCGGCCTGGTCACTGTGGGGGTGATATTTACCCAGCACATCCCCCACCACGCGCGCCGATTTCACAGGCTTGGCCGTTGGGCCCAGGCCCATGGCATCCATCGCATACAGAATGCGGCGCTGTACCGGCTTCTGACCATCGGTCAGGTCGGGCAAAGCCCGTCCGCGTACGACCGAGACGGCGTAATCCAGATAAGCCTGTTCCGCATAAGTCCCCAGCGTGATGCTATCGTCCGATCCCGCCGGCTCAAAATCCAATTGATTGCTGTCCATAAATAACTCTTAAATCGGGCTTAGACGTCCAGATCGGCCAAATTGCCTTTTTCTTCCAACCAGGCACGGCGGGCAGAGGCCTCGCCCTTGCCCATCAGCATGGTGAACATGGCCTGCGTGCCGCTTAAGCCATCTTCGCCCCAATGCACCGGCAATAAACGACGGGTATCCGGATTCATGGTGGTATCCCACAACTGCTCCGCACTCATTTCACCCAAACCTTTAAAACGGCTGATGCTCCAGGACTCGTTGCGTATGCCTTCATTGCGCAACTTCTCCAAAGTGGCATCCAACTCGCCCTGATCCAGACAATAGATCTTGCGAGCCGGGCGTTTGCCAGCGGCAGGCACATCGACGCGGAACAAGGGTGGGCGCGCCACATACACGTGCCCGGCTTCGATCAGCTTGGGGAAATGGCGGAAAAACAAAGTCAGCAAGAGCACCTGAATGTGCGAGCCGTCCACGTCCGCATCGGACAGGATACAAATGCGGCCATAGCGCAAACCGGACAAATCCGGCTCGGACTGGGCATCATGCGGGTCCACGCCTATGGCTACGGAAATATCATGAATTTCCTGGTTGGCGAACAGGCGATCCCGGTCCACTTCCCAGGCGTTCAGCACCTTGCCACGCAGGGGTAAGATGGCCTGAAATTCCTTGTCGCGGCCCATTTTTGCAGAGCCACCGGCCGAGTCGCCCTCGACCAGAAACAGTTCGGAGCTCTCCAGATCGTGCGATTCGCAGTCCGTCAGCTTGCCGGGCAACACGGCTACCCCCGAGCTTTTACGTTTTTCCACTTTCTGGGCCGAACGGGTACGGGCCTGAGCCTGACGCACCGCCACTTCAGCCAATTTGCGACCCTGATCCACATTCGCATGCAGATGCAGTTCCAGTGCGTTGCGTACATAGCCACTGACCAGACGCACGGCATCGCGGCTATTGAGTTTTTCCTTGATTTGCCCCTGGAATTGCGGATCCAGCACTTTGGCCGACAGCACAAAACTGGCACGGGCAAAAACGTCCTCAGCCTGCAGCTTGACGCCCTTGGGAATCAAACTGTGCAGCTCGGCAAAGCTGCGCACGGCCTGATACAGACCATCACGCAAGCCCGATTCGTGCGTCCCCCCGGCACTGGTCGGAATCAGATTGACATAAGACTCGCGCACAATCTGAGAGTCCAGGGTCCAGGCCACGACCCAATGAGCCCCTTCACCAGGGGAGAAATTATCGTCATCTTTCGGGGCGTACTGGCGGCCCTCGAATAGAGGCACCAACAACTCCACGCCGTCCATCTCTTCTTGCAAATAACCGCGCAAACCGTCCTCATAGCACCATTGCTGGCGCTGGCCGGTTTTCTGCTGCACCAGCTCCACGGTCACCCCTTCCAGCAAGACCGCTTTGCTATGCAGGATGTGCGTCAGTTGAGCCAGGGGAATCTGGGCGGAGTCAAAGTACTTGGGGTCAGGCCAGACCCGCACACGGGTCCCGGTCTTACGCTTGCCCACGGTGCCCGTCTGGGTCAGGGGCTGCTCCAGCTCGCCGTCGGCAAACACAATTTCATTGGCTTGCCCGTCGCGCCAGACCAGCACTTCCAGGCGACGCGACAAGGCGTTGGTCACCGACACACCCACCCCATGCAAACCGCCGGAAAAGGCATAGGCTCCGCCATTGAGCTTGTCGAACTTGCCCCCGGCATGCAGTCGAGTGAACACCAGCTCAACCACGGGCGCATTCTCTTCAGGATGCAAGCCAACGGGAATACCGCGCCCGTCGTCTTCGACCTGGATACCGCCGTCCTCCAGCAAGGTAACGGTCAGGGTACGGGCAAAACCAGCCAGGGCTTCGTCGGCGGCGTTATCGATGACCTCCTGCACAATATGCAGGGGATTATCCGTGCGGGTATACATGGCCGGGCGCTGCCGGACCGGTTCCAGCCCTTTAAGCACCCGTATAGAAGATTCGTCGTAACGTGTAGTAGACAACTTGATTCCCGGTAGATCGTACAGAAAAACGCTATTTTACGAGTGGTTAGGCGCCAGTGGGGAAACGCTTTATTGGCGCGCGTTGCGCAGTGAATGCACATTATCAACCAGACGCAATGGTATCCTGTCAAAAATTGGCAACAAGACCGTCGCAATTGGCCGTAGAATACATTGTGCTCAGGTCACGCCACACGTATAGTTTTTCGTTATCTTTTATTTTTTTGCATTTTGCCATGAGCGACTCCATCATTCACGTTACAGACGCCTCCTTCGAGAGCGACGTCCTCAAAGCCGACCTTCCTGTTTTGGTCGATTATTGGGCTGCCTGGTGCGGCCCCTGTAAAATGATTGCACCTTTGCTTGATGAGGCGGCCGAACTGTATCAAGGTCGTGTTATCATCGCTAAGCTCAATGTCGATGAAAATCCCGACACTCCTGCTCAATTCGGTGTTCGCGGTATTCCAACGCTCATGCTGTTTAAAGACGGTAAAGTCGCCCAGACTAAAGTCGGTGCACTTTCCAAGTCTCAACTTAGCGCGTTTCTCGACAGCTCCCTGTAATCTCTGATTAACCGCACGCAGGCCCATCGCTGGCCTGCGGTCTGCTGCTGAAAGCCCTTCCCCACACTCATGCACCTGAACGAATTAAAAGCTCTGCACGTCTCGCAGCTGCTAGAAATGGCTGCCACTTTGGAAATCGACAACGCGAACCGCTTGCGCAAGCAAGAGCTGATGTTCGCGATCATGAAAAAGCACGCCAAAAAAGGCGAGCAGATTTTCGGTGACGGGGTGCTTGAAGTCCTGCCGGATGGTTTTGGCTTCCTGCGTTCGCCAGAAACCTCCTACCTGGCCAGCACAGACGATATTTATATCTCTCCCTCGCAGATACGCCGTTTCAATCTGCACACAGGCGACTCCATTGAAGGCGAAGTGCGCACCCCTAAAGACGGTGAACGCTACTTTGCCCTGGTCAAGGTCGACAAGGTCAACGGCATGCAGCCCGAGGCCATCAAACATCGCATCATGTTTGAGAACTTGACCCCGCTGCATCCTGATCAGCCCATGCGCCTGGAGCGTGACATCAAAAGCGAAGAGAACATCACAGGCCGTATCCTGGATATCTTCTCGCCTATCGGCAAGGGCCAGCGCGCCCTGATCGTAGCCAGCCCCAAATCCGGTAAAACCGTGATGATGCAGCACATGGCTCACGCCATCACGACCAATTACCCCGAGGCCGTCATGATCGTCCTGCTAGTGGACGAACGCCCCGAGGAAGTGACCGAAATGCAGCGTACCGTACGCGGCGAAGTGGTGGCCTCCACCTTTGATGAACCCGCGACGCGTCACGTACAAGTGGCCGAAATGGTGATCGAAAAGGCCAAACGCCTGGTTGAATTGAAAAAAGACGTGGTGATCCTGCTGGACTCCATTACCCGTCTGGCTCGCGCCTACAACACCGTGGTCCCTGCTTCGGGCAAGGTATTGACCGGTGGTGTAGACGCCAACGCCCTGCAGCGCCCCAAACGCTTTTTTGGTGCTGCCCGTAATCTGGAAGAAGGTGGCTCCTTGACCATCATCGGTACTGCCCTGATCGAGACCGGCAGCCGCATGGACGAAGTCATCTATGAAGAATTTAAAGGTACCGGCAACTGCGAGATCCATCTGGAGCGCCGCCTGGCCGAAAAACGCATTTACCCTGCCATCAACCTGAACAAGTCAGGTACACGTCGCGAAGAATTACTGATCAAACCCGACCTTCTACAAAAGGTCTGGGTTTTGCGCAAATTCATCCACGGAATGGATGAAATTGAAGCCATGGAGTTTATCCTGGACAAAATCCGGGCAACAAAGACCAACTCCGAATTCTTCGACATGATGAAGAAGTAAATCGAACATCCTGCGCAAGCCTCTCTATACGAGAGGCTTGCTTGCGATGGGCGTATTGATCGGGTGCAATCCCATGCATCCATTCTTTCAATCTGCTGAGTTCTACTCGAAATCTCAGTATTGCAAACAGAGTTCGCTTGCAATGAAATCTATCTCTCTAGAACAGTTCCTAGCCAGAGTGCAGTCCCGCGACCCAAGTCAGCCTGAATTTATGCAGGCCGTACGGGAAGTGATGACCAGCTTGTGGCCCTTCATCGAGAAAAACCCCCAGTACGCCGACCACGGTCTGCTCGAGCGTCTGGTTGAACCCGAACGTGTTATCCAGTTTCGTATTTCCTGGGTAGATGATCGTGGTCAGGTTCAGGTCAATCGCGGTTTCCGTATTCAGCACAATAATGCCATTGGTCCTTTCAAGGGCGGCATGCGCTTTCACCCCTCGGTCAATCTGTCTATCCTGAAGTTCCTGGCTTTTGAGCAGACCTTCAAAAATGCCTTGACCACCCTGCCCATGGGCGGCGGCAAAGGCGGCGCGGATTTTGATCCCAAAGGCAAATCAGATGGCGAAGTCATGCGCTTTTGCCAGGCCCTGATTGTTGAGCTTTACCGTCATCTGGGTCCAGACACCGACGTTCCTGCAGGTGATATCGGCGTAGGCGCGCGTGAAGTGGGCTTTATGGCCGGCATGATGAAAAAACTCTCCAACAGCGCGGCCAGTGTCTTTACCGGCAAGGATTTGTGCTTTGGCGGCAGTTTGATTCGTCCTGAGGCCACGGGTTATGGCACCGTATATTTCGTACAGGAAATGTTGGCACGTAAAGGGCTGTCTTTAGACGGCATGACAGTGTCCGTTTCTGGCTCGGGCAATGTCGCTCAGTACGCCATTGAAAAATGCCTGGACCTGGGTGCCAAAGTGGTGACCGTTTCCGACTCGCAAGGTTGCGTGGTGGATATGGATGGCTTTACGCGTGAAAAACTGGCGGCTCTGATGCACATTAAAAATGTACAGCGCGGCAGCTTGGTCGATTATGCCCAACAACACCGCCTGCTGTACGAGCACGGAAAACGTCCTTGGCACATCCCCGTCGATGTCGCCCTGCCTTGCGCAACCCAGAACGAGCTCGATGGCAAAGACGCCGAAATTCTGATCAAAAATGGTGTGCGTTGCGTCGCCGAAGGTGCCAATATGCCCAGCACGCTGGACGCAGTCGATGCCTTTATCCACGCCAAGATTCTGTATGCCCCAGGTAAAGCCAGCAATGCTGGTGGTGTCGCCGTCTCTGGTCTGGAAATGAGCCAAAACGCCCAGCGTTTGAACTGGACACGTGAACAAGTTGACGCAAAGCTGCACTCCATCATGCGTGACATCCACGAAAATTGTGTGAACTATGGTCAAGAAAGCGACTTCATCCACTACGTTAACGGCGCCAATATTGCCGGCTTTGTCAAAGTCGCCAATGCCATGCGTCATCAAGGTGTTTATTAAGTTTTGCGCCTTGCTCAGTAGTCAAAAAACCGCCCACAAGGCGGTTTTTTTTGTCCACAGAATCCGACATTCATATAACGGCAGCCAGATAAGCTCCCGGAAAAAAGCTCGTCAGCACTCCACAAAAAATCAAAACCGAGCTTTTTGATCCACCGCCGCTGCCATGGCCTTGCCAATCGTGGCTATGGCCGCATTGCGCGCTTCCATCGAGGCCTTGGTTTCCGTGATGTAGACAGCCGCCACCAGCGGCCCACGCTCAGGGGGCCACATCACCGCCACGACACCGCGTGTGCCGTAAGCGGCTGCCCCGGTTCGGTCTGCTACGGTCCAGCTTTCAGGAACGCCAGCTCGCAACAAGGGCCCGCCCACTTCGTTATGGCGCAACCAGTCAATCAGCCGATCACGGTCTGAGGCTTTAAGCGCGTCGCCCAAAACCAGATTCCGCAAAGTTTGCACCATGGCTTGCGGGGTCGTTGTGTCGCGCAGGTCGCCGGGCGTGGCTTCATTCAAGCTGGGCTCGTTGCGATCCAGGCGCGTCACCGTGTCACCCACGCCACGAAGAAAGGACGTGATAGCCTCAGGCCCGCCCAGAATCTCCAAAACCCCATTAGCGGCACTATTGTCGCTGTTGCGCATCGTGATCGCACACAATTGAGCTGCTGATACCTGCTGGCCGATCAGCTCCTTTGTGGTGGGTGCGTAAGACTGAATGGCCTCCTCCTTGATCAGCCAGGCAGTTTTCATCGCACCTGGCCCTCGGGCCAACAAAGCCGCACAGATCAAGGCCTTGCTGGTACTGGCCATAGGAAAGCGCTCATCGGCACGGTATTGCCACCACTGCCCGTCTGCCGTGTCCAGTACGGCCAGACCAACACGGGCCTGCAAGGACTGTTCGACCTCTTGTACGGCCCGAACCACCGGATGGGTTTGCGCCCCAACAGCATGGAAAGACAGGCCCGCCACAACCAATGTCGCTGCCAGTCGTTTCAGTCTATGTGCGCTCATCGGCCCATCCTTGGTATAAGGGTTAAATCACGAAAAAACCTTGCTGCTACCCTGACGAAGACCTACGCAAAAGCGTTTTGGGTAAAGCGCCTGGTCTCAAGGCTCAATCCGCGGCTGCTTCTCTTTTTTCGCAGTGCTGGCCGCAGGCACCTCCAGCTCTTTGAGCTGCGGATCATCAATCTTGCCTGTCACTGCATAAGAGACAGATAGGTGACTGCTCATCGGGATCTGCATCAACCACTGCGTCAACAAAGCCCCTACCCCTACCATCGGGTTAACCGTGAAATAGGCCGCAATCGCCGCGCCGCTCATATCCAGATTCGGATTGACCACCGCAATCAAATCCAACGTCTCATCCTTGATATCAATCCAGCCTTCCAGGTTGACCGCTCCCGCCGGGCCCTTGATCTGATAATTATCCAGCTCCAGCTTGCCCTGCGACAGGTTCATGCGCCCGGTCAGGCTATCGAATGCAAAGCCTTGCTTCACGGCGCCGAACAAGTCCATATCCAGTCTGCTCAAGCGTGAAATGGACTGCAGGCTGAGCAACTCCAGCAATTTGGCCGAGCGTGATTTCAGGCTAATAAAGCGTCCTTTACGTAGATCCACATTGAACTGGCCACGAATGTTGCGCTTATCAAAAGACCAGGGGAAATTACTCCAGAACAAGGCGGCCTGAACCGTTCCCTCGCCATCTTTAATGGACTCTGTCAACAAGCCGCTGACATCCACAAACTGCCCCAAATTGCTTACCTGGCTATTGGCGAGCAATTCCAGCCCTCGCTGTGGCCCACTCAATGCCAAAGAACCGTAACCGTGCAGTTGCATGCCCTGTGCGTTCAAAGAAACGTTTTCAAGGGTCCATTTGTGGCCCTTTCCTGCGGGCTTGCCTTTGGCTTCCAAAGCACCAAAGCGCACGCCCTGTATCTGCAAATCATCCACCTTGAACGAGATCGCAGGCAAAACCAGATCATCGCTCATGGGCAGGTCGGCGTCGGGCCAAGCCCAATCCGGCCTGCCACCATTCAGGTACAAATGGGAAAAATTGGCGTTGAACATGCCGGTATAGCGGCCACCTTGATGCTGCGCCTGCAAACGCCCTTCAGCTTGCTTGGCCTTCAGGCTCAGAAACAAGCTGCCAGCGGCATCTTCCGTGCTTTCCATCTCCAACTGATCCAGCACTTGCCCTCTAAAAAATGCCTGATCCGCTTTCAGGCGCACCCGCTCCAGCAAAGGCAACAGGGGACGGCCCGACGGAATCAAAGGACTGCCGTCCAGATTCTGACCGAACTCCTCGACAACTCTCTCCCAGGCATCCAGATCCATACGGTCATAGCGGCTATGCAATTCCAGGCCACGTTTGGGCCAACTCACCAGCCCCGGCGTTCCCATGCTGCCACTTTGAAAATAGCTGCCTTGACGGGAACCTTGAGCATGCAACAGGTTCAACAAAAAGGTCTGTCTGTCTTGCAGGCTGATCTGCAAGCGGTCCATCTTGGCGGCAGAGTCGCTGCTCCAATCTGCCTTCAATTTGGCTGCACGCTCAGCAGGTTTGTAGAAAGGCTCGGGCAAGTTCAGCGCCAGCCCCGTCAGATCGGACTCCGCGCCAAAGGAAAAAGAACCCTTGGCATCGAGCTTCATTAATACCTGATAGGGAGTCTGCCCTTGCAGACGCTGCACGCCCTTCAATTCCAGGTATTGCTCCAGACCTTGCGCAGTGATCACACCATTTATGCGCAAACCGGGCTTGCCGGGCTCGAGCACACCACTGATTTGGGTGTCGCCCCCCAGCACCTTGCCCGTCAAGGTTTGGGCACTGACGCCCTTTTCACTGAAGGCGAGCTCGCCCTTTAACGCCGTCAATGACGGAGCTTCAGGCATGTACTGAAACTCGCTATTGTTCATCTGGATTTGCCCCTGTACCTGGGTGTCATCCGCATTATCCAAAGGAACCTGCAATTTGATGGGTACAGTCCAATCCCCTTTAACGCGACTGTCGGCCAGCAAGCCATCCAGCAAGGCGTTCAGGGGGGACTGGTGCACCAGGGCCAGATAGCTGGTCGCTGGAGCCTGAGACACGCCCTCCAGCTTCAGAAAGCTGTTTTGCTCCAAGGACGTGATGTGGGTCTGAATATCGCGCAGCACAATATCCGGCTGCTTGGCGATAGGCATGCGCGCCTGCTGAGCCACAATATCCAGATTATCGTTATGCATGCGTATGCTGCCTTGTATGCCTTCCAGACGTGGCCAGGCCAAACGTTGGGGCTGGGCAGGCTGATAATCCACAATCCCTTCACCCAAAATCCCAACCACTTCAAAGCTGCCATCCGCCGGGCTCAGGCCATACGGGAAGGTGTCCAGGCCACCTTGCAAGCGGATTGTCCCGTCTCGTACCGCCCCCTGTACCAGTCCAGCCTGCATCCATTCACGCGCCAAAGGGTTGACCGTCAAAGGCAGGTAATTCACCAAAGCCGCCAGATTCAGGTGCGTGAATTGCCCCTGCCAGTCAGCCACACCCGCCTCAAACTTGGCATCCTCACGCCAGCCACCTGTTAATTGCGCATCTAAATCAGGATTACGCAGAGCCAGATTCATGTCGCTAAGGCTCAGTCTGGCCTGCTCATCGCGGTGAACCATACCTTGAGCATTGAGCTGATCCAATGCCAAATAGTGGGCAAACAAATCGGGCACGCGCAGACCAAAGCCATTCATCGACAACGTCCACTGCACGTCGCCACTTTGCTTGCCTTGGGCCAATGCCTGCACATCACGTAAACTGCCATTGAGCTCCAGATGGGCTTGCTCCAACTGCAGGCGATCTTCGCTATCCGTCAGCACGGCCACATCCTGCAATTGGGCTGCCAGTTGCATCTGTACGGCCTGGGCGGCTTGAGGCTGGCGGGCCTGGGCACGCACATCGATCCAGCCTCTATCCAGAATCACAGGTACGTCCAGCCAAGGGCGCAGCGCGGGAGTATCGACCCCATTGGCCTGCACCGTCATCTCCCAGGGCAAGTCCATCACATCCACGTTTTCGGGCAGACGACGCTTGCCCTGCACGCGCAAGGCCAAAGCCAGGGATTCGCCCAGATCGGCGGGCAAGGCCGTAGCCAGATTGACCTCGTGCCAACCCTGCCTGTAGCCAATCTGCAATTCAATCGATGGCAGAGTCAAGGCAGGCGCGCCACGCAGATCATCCTGCCATTGCAAGGACGTACCCTGAATATGAATGCCACGCTGCTCCAGCAACCAACGAACCGGCCCTTGCCAGACTTCGGGTTCTGCTGGGGCACGGTCATTGTTGAGATCCAGTACCTGGCCCATCACCAAAATCTGGCCCTGGGGGTCGCGCCGCACAGGAATCGTCAAACCTTGCACATCCAGCTGGCGCAATTGCAGCGAACCGCTGAACAAGGACTTCCAGCTGATATCGGCTTGCAGCTTGGGCAACTGCAACATGGGCTCTTGCCCTGGCTCTGACAGCGACAGGTTCGTCACAGAAAGATGGGGATTCCAGCCCTGCCAGTCGCCTTTTAATTCTTGAATCTGAACTTGCAGGCCGGTTTGCTCACTGATTTTCTCCACCAGATAGGGGCGCAGATTATCCAGTTGGGGCACGAGCAGATAACGTAGCCCGACAAGGCTTAGCATCAGCGCAAAATAGAGCACTAGCGCCAGTCGCACAAGCCCTCGAACTACCATGCAATCAATTCCCGAGTATAGTTAGATACGGTCATTTCCGGCCTTGTCAGACAAGTCATCTCACTTGTCGTCCCCCCTTATCCGAAAAGCCTCTTATCGTATGAGCCAGTCCATTATATTGAAGCCCGTGATGCAATGGTCCGGCCCCTTGCGTCGAAAAGTAAACGCTCAGCCACAATTTGGGGCGTGGTTGCAAGAGCAAGCCCAGCACCCTGTCACCGCCACACTGATTACGCAATGGTATAGGACTTTACTGCCCGAACCCGATAATGATCGCTTGGCACAAGTGCGTCAGGCCTTGCGCCAACTGCGTGAACGGGTCTTTCTGGTACTGATGATCCGTGATATCAATGGTCTGGCCCCTCTTGAAGAGGTGATGCTGGCCATGAGTAGCCTGGCTGATCTGGCCGTGGCACAAGCGTATGAAACCGTCGCCCGACAACTGGCTGAAGTACACGGTATTCCTAAAAACTCGGAAACTGGCTTACCCCAGGAGATGATTATTTTAGGTATGGGTAAGCTGGGTGGAGGGGAATTAAACGTTTCCTCAGACATTGATCTGATCATGCTCTATGACGAGGACGGTGAGACCGATGGCCGCCGCCCCCTGAGCTATCACGAGTTTTACGGCAAAGTAACCCAGCGCATGATGCCCGTGCTGTCCGATACCGACGCCTTCGGGCAGGTATTTCGCACGGACCTGCGCCTGCGTCCGGACGGGGATTCCGGGCCGCTGGCCTGGAGCATGCAGGCGCTGGAAAACTATCTGGTCAACCAAGGCCGGGAATGGGAACGCTATGCGTGGATCAAGGCCCGCCCTATCAAGGCCCAGGCTTTTGAGGGCAGCCGCAGCGCCGGTGATGTGCATCACTTCGAGGCACTGCGTACCCCTTTTGTATACCGCAAATATTTTGACTTTGATGCCCTGTCTGCCTTGCGCGGCCTGCGCGAGCGCATTCGCCAGGACTGGACGCGCCGCGCCCTGAACCGCAATGGCGTGGAAACCTGGCACAACATCAAGCTGGGAGACGGTGGGATCCGGGAAATTGAGTTCGTCGTCCAGCTCAATCAGCTGATTCGCGGGGGACGACAGCCTTCCCTGCAAACACCCAGCCTGCACAAAGCACTGCAAGGTCAATGTGCGGCCGGTCTGCTGGACCAGGAGGTCTGCGACAAGCTGCTGGCCGCTTATACCTTCTTGCGACGTGTCGAACACCGCCTGCAGTATCGCGAGGACGAACAAACCCATTTGCTGCCCCAGGACGAGGAGCTACGCACCGAGCTGGCGGCCACCTTGGGCCTGAGCCTGGCTGATTTCGACGAACAGTTAGGCCAGCACAGAAAATTTGTCTCGCACACCTTCCGCAATGCCTTCCGTCTGGCAGGCATGGGCGAAGAAGCCAGTACCGAACCTCCTGCGGCGGCTGCACCCGCCCCCGAAGAAAGCAAGGCAGAGCACGATCAGGCTTTGCAGGAACGCATCGAACAATTGCGTCAGGCTCTGCTAAATAGCCATCGTCTGCGCAGCCTGCCCAATGCCAGCCTGGATCGCGTACAGCGCCTGATCCCCTTGGCCGAGGACTACGCCTGCCGCTCCGAGAACCCGGAAGTCACCGCAACCCGCCTGTTCAACCTGATCGAGCTGATCGCCCAGCGTAGCGCGTATCTGGCTTTGCTGGCCGAGTACCCAGATACGCTGGCCCGCGTTGCCCGAATTGTCTCGGCCAGTCCGTGGGCCGCACAGTATCTGGCTCAATACCCGCTCTTACTGGACAGCCTGATCGAATGGCATTCGCTGATGGAGATTCCGGACTTTGCCGCCCTGTCCGAGCAAATGCGCCGCGATCTTGATGCCTGCCGCTTGCCCGATGGCCAAGCCGATGTCGAACAGCAGATGAACATGATGCGCGACTGGCAGCACCAGATCACGTTCCAATTGCTGGCCCAGGACCTGGAAGGTGTACTGACCGTCGAGGCTCTGGCCGACCAACTCTCGGCTCTGGCCGATATGATGCTGGCCGAGACACTGGAGCGCACCTGGCCTCTGACACGCCCCCGCAGCCTGGGCCCAGAACACGACTCCTCACCGCACTTTGCCGTCATTGCCTACGGCAAGCTGGGGGGCAAGGAAATTGGCTATGCGTCCGACCTGGATCTGGTATTTCTGTACGACGATCCCAGCCAAGACAATGTAGAGCGCTACATCAAGCTGGCGCGCCGCATGACCAGTTGGTTGTCGGCCATGACCTCCTCGGGACGTCTCTACGATATTGACCTGCGTTTACGCCCCGATGGCGATGCCGGTTTGCTGGCTGTCAGCGTGGATGCCTTCGAGCAGTATCAGACGCGGAGTGCCTGGTCCTGGGAGCATCAAGCCATTACCCGTGCCCGTTTCGTGACCGGGGATGCCCAGATCAAAAACCGCTTCGATGACATCCGCCGATCCATCTTATTGATGGAACGGGACCAACGCAAATTACGTGCAGATATTCTGGACATGCGTGACAAGATCAGTGCCGGACACCCCAACCGCAGCGAACTTTTTGACTTGAAGCACGACCGGGGCGGCATGGTGGATGTGGAGTTCATCACCCAGTATCTGGTGCTGTGCCATAGCCGCGAGCATCCCAAACTGCTGGAAAACCTGGGCAATATCGCCTTGCTGGGTATTGCCGCGCAGGCGGGCCTGATCGCGGTCGACCATGCTCAGGAAGTGGCCGATGCCTACCGCGCCCTGCGCCGCCGTCAGCACGCTTTGCGTCTGGAAGGAGCAGAAAAAGCCCGTGTGCCGCAATCTGAGCTGACCCAGGAACGGCAGGCCGTGACACGCCTTTGGGACGAGGTCCTGGGGTACTAAGGCAACAGATTGATTTCACTAAACTTTGCCAAGAATCTACAATAGTCGCATTGATTTATTGTGCGACCGACTCGGGACGCCTTTTTACTCGGATTCAGATTCATGTCCACTCAGCTCAATCGTCCAGTTTTAACCATGCCGGAGAAGCGCGAGAAATTGCTGCTGCACTCCTGCTGCGCCCCCTGTTCGGGCGAGGTGATGGAGGCCTTGCACGCCTCGGGGATTGAATACACCGTTTTTTTCTACAACCCCAATATCCATCCTGTACGCGAGTACGAACTGCGCAAGCAGGAAAACATCCGTTTTGCCGAACAGCACGGCATCGAGTTCATTGACGCCGACTACGACGTAGATAACTGGTTTGAACGTGTACGCGGCCTGGAGCACGCTCCCGAGCGTGGCGAGCGCTGCACGGTCTGCTTTGACATGCGCTTTGAGCGCACGGCCCTCTACGCCCATGAAAATGGCTACGACATCATCTCCAGCGTGCTGGGTATCTCGCGCTGGAAAGACATGAACCAGATCAACGACTGCGGCGAACGCGCCGCAGCCCGTTATCCGGAGATGAAGTACTGGACCTACAACTGGCGCAAAGGGGGCGGCTCGCAACGCATGCTGGAAATCAGCAAACGCGAGAACTTCTATCAGCAGGAGTACTGCGGTTGCGTGTACTCGCTGCGGGACACCAACCGCCACCGCCGCTCGCAAGGCCGCCCTCGTGTCGAGATCGGTGTGAAGTTCTACGGCAAGGACGAACTGGACCTGACACCGCCTCCAGCTCCGGTTCAAGAGAACGCTTAAAAATGGGAATAGGCTGGTGGCTGGATTGATCATCTCACTGGGGGCCTATTCCTCTTGAGACCCTAGGCAGGAATGATTTAGAGGCCAGCCGATAGGCACTTAGCCGATTAACCTCCGTCTACGACACGGAATATCAGCATTCATCTAGATGCTGACGGCCAAGCGATCAAACCACTTCAATCCAAAACACCATCGCCTAGTCTCAAAGTCACGTGTTCCAAATAGCAATGAGCACAAAAAAACCGCCTTGGATTTCCAAGGCGGTTTTTCTTTACAACGTCGATGACGAGGTGCAACACGGCAGCCTACTTTAAAACCTCAACTTGAGTGACGCATTAAGCAATCCGGTAGCACCGTCGCCATCAAAGCCCTGCTGATTACTGGATACTGCGGGTGAACGTAAACTCGCCGTCCTTCCAGTCCACAGGCACCACGTCTTTAGGACCAAAGCGGCCTTCCAGGATCAGGCGTGCCACCGGGTTCTCAATATACTGCTGAATAGCACGTTTCAAAGGACGGGCACCGAACACAGGATCGAACCCGGCCTTGGCCAACTGCGCCAAAGCAGCGTCGCTCACTTCCAGATGCATGTCACGCTGAGCCAGGCGCTGATCCAGACGTTCAAGCTGGATACGAGCAATGGACTCGATGTGTTCTGCTTCCAGACTGTGGAACACCACCACCTCGTCGATACGGTTCAGGAACTCGGGGCGGAAATGCTGTTTCACTTCTTCCCACACCACTTCCTTGATCACATCGTAAGGCTCGCCCGACAAACGCTGGATATGCTGCGAACCCAGGTTGGAAGTCATGATGATCACCGTGTTGCGAAAGTCCACCGTACGGCCCTGGCCATCCGTCAAACGACCATCGTCCAACACCTGCAAGAGCACGTTAAAGACATCCGGGTGAGCCTTCTCCACCTCATCCAGCAGAATCACCGAATACGGTTTGCGACGCACGGCTTCAGTCAGGTAACCGCCCTCTTCGTAGCCCACGTAGCCGGGAGGCGCCCCGATCAAACGAGCCACCGAGTGTTTCTCCATGAATTCGCTCATGTCGATGCGAATCATGTGATCCTCGGAGTCAAAGAGGAAGTTGGCCAATGCTTTGGTCAGCTCGGTCTTACCCACACCGGTTGGCCCCAGGAACAAGAAGGAACCATACGGGCGGGAAGGGTCAGACAGACCCGCACGCGAGCGACGGATAGCATCCGACACCAAACGTACCGCTTCACCTTGGCCGACCACACGCTTGTGCAGGTAGTCTTCCATTTGCAAGAGCTTTTCACGCTCGCCCTGCATCATCTTGGACACAGGAATACCGGTTGCACGTGAGACCACTTCCGCGATTTCCTCGGCACCGACCTGCGTGCGCAGCAAGCGAGGTTTGTCCTGATCGGCCTTGTCCATATTGGCTTCGGCCGCTTTCAGGCGCTCTTCCAGCTCGGGCAGCTTGCCGTACTGCAGCTCAGCCAATTTATCGAACTGGCCCTTACGTTGCAGCTCAGCCATTTCGGCACGAACTTTCTCGATTTCCTCTTTAACAACTTGCGAGCCCTGAACCGCCGCTTTTTCGGCTTTCCAGATCTCTTCATAGTCGTTGTACTCGCGCTGCAGCTTTTCCATCTCGTCATTGATGGCCTGCAAACGACGCTGAGAGGCTTCATCCGTGTCCTTGATGACGGCTTCACGCTCGATCTTCAACTGAATGATGCGGCGATCCAGCTTATCCATGACCTCGGGCTTGGAGTCAATCTCCATACGGATGCGGGCAGCGGCCTCATCGATCAGGTCAATGGCCTTATCGGGCAGGAAGCGGTCCGTAATGTAACGCTGCGACAGCTCGGCCGCAGCCACAATGGCCGGGTCGGTAATCGCCACACCATGGTGCAGCTCGTAGCGCTCCTGCAAACCACGCAAGATCGCAATAGTGGACTCCATGTCCGGCTCGTTAACCAGCACCTTCTGGAAACGACGCTCCAAAGCGGCATCCTTCTCGATGTACTGGCGGTACTCGTTCAGCGTGGTGGCACCAATACAATGCAGTTCACCGCGCGACAAGGCGGGTTTGAGCATGTTGCCGGCATCCATCGCACCTTCGGCCTTGCCGGCGCCCACCATGGTGTGCAGCTCGTCAATAAAGACAATGGTTTTGCCATCGTCCTTGGACAGCTCTTTCAAGACAGCTTTCAGACGCTCTTCAAATTCGCCACGGTACTTGGCACCGGCCAGCAAAGCAGCCAGGTCCAACACCAGAACGCGCTTGCCCTTCAGGGTTTCAGGCACTTCGTTGTTCACGATACGCTGCGCCAAACCTTCCACGATGGCGGTCTTACCCACCCCAGGTTCACCAATGAGAACAGGGTTGTTCTTGGTACGGCGCTGCAGAATCTGGATCGTGCGGCGAATTTCGTCATCACGGCCAATAACCGGGTCCAACTTGCCCAGACGAGCACGCTCGGTCAAGTCAGTGGTGTATTTGTCCAAGGCCTCACGATTGCTGTCACCTTCAGCGTCACTCACATTGGCACCACCGCGTACGGCTTCAATGGCCGCCTCCAGCGCACGGCGCTGCAAACCCGCATCGCGCAAAGCACGACCGGTTTCGCCTTTATCATCGGCCAGGGCCAGCAAGAACAATTCACTGGCAATATAAGTATCACCGCGTTGAGCGGCTTCCTTGTCGGTTTTAGCCAAAGCGGCTTGCAAGGCCGAACTGAGCTGCTGCTGACCTTCCGCCCCTTGCACCTTGGGCAGATTGGAGATCAGGCGGTTAAGCTCGTTTTCCAGGCGGGGAATGGCAACGCCCGCACGAGCCAGCAAACTGCCTGTGCCTGAATCGGCATCAGCCAGCAAGGCGACCAGTACGTGGGCGGGTTCCAAATAGGGATTGTCTTCGCGAACAGCCAGGCTCTGCGCATCGGCTAGAGCCTGTTGAAACTTCGTTGTCAATTTATCGATTCGCATAGAATTTTCACTTGAGAAAATATGCGAGAAGCTAAAGCAAACAGTTACTAAATACTGCTTGCCCAGATTTCGCAACAAATAACAGGATGAATTGAAGATGAGGACAAAAACCAAGTATTCAAGTGTTTAGATCGCTTTTAAACAACAGCATGCCAAGAGCAGTATTACCGCGCTGTACCCGGCATGGACAGCCGTTTCACGTGTGACAAGAGCCTTAAGAACTAAACATATTAAGGATTAGCGGGAATACCAACCAATAAAAAGCTACAATTACACTTGATTTGACTCAAAGATTTAGCGTTTCGCCATCTGACATTATTCCTTATGCAAAAACGTATCTCGGTTACCGCTGACTCCATACGCTGCTCCAGCTGTATGCTCAATGAGGTGTGTCTACCTCTTGGGATGCCTAAGCACGAAATGGAGCGGTTGGACGAATTAGTCAAGGAGCGCATCCGCATCCCTAAGGGCGGCGTGCTGTTTCGACTGGCCGACTCAGTCGAAGGAATCTATGGTCTGCGCTCTGGTTCGATCAAGATGCAGCTGGAAGATTCCACTGGCCACATTCAGATTACGGGTTTTTTATTACCAGGAGAAATCCTGGGCATGGACAGCCTGGTTGAAAATCGCCATGTTTCCCATGCCATCGCCTTGGAAGACAGCGAAGTCTGTGTGATTCGCCTTGATGATCTGGACCGCCTGTCGGCCCAGTTGCCTATATTGCAACAACAGTTCCGTCGCCTGATGAGCAAGGAAATCAACCGCGCCCATCAGTTGATGATGACCTTGGCTGGACTGCGCTCCGAACAGCGCCTGGCTGCCTTCTTGCTGAACCTGTCCCAGCGTCTATCACTGCTGGGCTACTCCCCTTACGAGTTCATTCTGCGCATGAGCCGCGAAGAAATCGGCAACTTCCTGGGCCTGACGCTGGAAACCGTCAGCCGCCTGTTCTCACGCTTTGCACGCGAAGGTCTGCTGAAAATCTCTCAGCGCGAAGTCCACTTGCTGGATCTGGCCGCCCTGCGCTCTCTGGCAGGCACGGAGTGCGATTGAGCCTCATGGCTGCTGCCTAGGCCTCAAACAGGCTGCTGAACGTCTTTACAGCCCACTATACTGCTCCCCAGCACCCAAGCCCACACAAAAAAAAAGCACATGCAATTTGCATGTGCTTTTTTATCGTTTGGTGCTTGTCCGAATCAGTCCAGACTATCTGCCGGTTCAGCCAATACCGCTGGCGAACCGGCCGACATATACAAGCTAAGCGCGCACGCTACTGCAACGGCCAACCAAAACAGAAAAAACGCCACCGTATAAAAGGTCAGTCGATCTACTTGCATATGTCCAAGCACAACGATGTCCAACGGGTCTACCAAAGCAAACACAATTGCACTGAGCACCCCGGCGACCAGGAATGAAGGCCACAGTATCCACATCAACGATCGGATGGTCATTCGTACCCCCTTCTTGAACGGAAACATACTTCTCTCAACCCTAGCGTAACGGTGAATCGATTACGTTTAGCGCTGCTCAGGGGCAGGCTCTACCTTGCTGACAACCAGACCCTGCTTGACCCCCCCGTCCGTAATCCCTTGATTACTGAAATTCTGAAAGGCCAAGACAATCGTAATGACGCAGCCCACAATAGCCAGAGCTGGCCCTGCCATCAACAACCATGGCCACGGCTCGCGCCACCAGGGTCCACTGTCCTTTGATTCGTCCATGTTTTGCTCTTTATAAAATTACTGAGGAATGTAAAAACTACTGCGTTCGTTCACATAGGTCTTGCGGCCCCCGTCGTGCTCGCCTACCGCCTGGATAGAAATATCATACAGGCCCGGCTTGGCACTACTAATTGGGACTTGCACCACGACCGGCAACAGTCTATTGCCTGCAGGCGCCACATGAATGTGATCCTGGCCGTTCTCGGTCAAATGAATGCGCGCGCCTTCCAGACCTGTGACGGACAACTGCAGCTCCATAGCCTCTTCCGAGGTATTGATCACTTGTAGACGGAACACGTTTTCAATCATGCCGCCGGGCACTTCGCGCCCCAGCGCGCCACGATCACGAATCACGTCCACGCGCATGGGCGTACGGGTCGCCAAGGTGTAGACGAAAGCACCACAAATGACGGCCAGGATCAGGATGTAAGACAACACGCGCGGTCGCAGCATGCGACGTCGCACCTGAGACTGCGTCATGCGTTCCTTGATGGCACGCTCTGAGGTGTAGCGGATCAGGCCTTTTTCGTAGCCCATCTTATCCATGACCTGGTCACAGACGTCCACACAGGCACCACAGCCGATACACATGTACTGCAAGCCATCACGAATATCGATACCGGTCGGACAGACCTGAACGCAGAGGCTGCAGTCCACACAGTCGCCCATACCGGCTTCTTTGTGGTCAATCTTGCGAGATCGGCCACCACGGGTTTCACCCCGCACGAAGTCGTAGGTCACCACAAAGGTATCGCTGTCCACCATGGCACTTTGAAAACGTGCGTAGGGGCACATGTACTTACAGACGGCCTCGCGCATGAAACCGGCATTACCCCAGGTGGCAAAGGCGTAGAACAAGAGCCAGAACCACTGCCAAGGGCCCAGGGACAGAGCGATCAGCTCGCCGCCCAGTTCGCGGATAGGAGCGAAGTAGCCAATAAAGGTAAAGCCGGTCCACAAAGCGATCACGACCCACAGGAAGTGTTTGGTGGCTTTGAGACGTAATTTACGAGCGTTCCAGGCCTGTTCATCCAGACGGATACGCGCCAGACGATCCCCTTCCACCTTGCGCTCGACCCACATGAAAATCTCTGTGTAGACCGTCTGCGGACAGGCGTAGCCACAAAACAAGCGGCCCGCCATAGCGGTGAAAAGGAATAAAGAGAAAGCAGATATCAGAAGCAGCACCGTCAGGTAAATAACGTCCTGGGGCCACAGAATCATGCCAAAGATATAGAACTTACGTTCCAGCAGGTCAAACAGCACGGCCTGACGGCCATGCCATTCCAACCAGGGCAGACCATAGAAAATGATCTGCGTGAAATACACCATCCAGATCCGCCAACGGGCGAACACGCCCTTGACGGATCGTGGATAGATTTTGCTACGAACATCGACCAGCGCCTTCTCGACTTGCGGAGAGGTTCCACCCGCTCCCTTGGTGTTACGTGGAGGTTGCCACTTGGGCACAGTTCCCTGCGCATTATCAGCGCTGGGTTGGGAAGAATCACTACTCATTGCATGTCCTGAAGGCGTCAGATCAATTTAAAAGACATTAGTTAGCCTGGGTCGGCGCGGGATTGGACAAGCCCCAAACCCAGCCCGCCAGCAACCGGATCTGCTCTGGCGTCAATGCTCCTTTTTGTGCCGGCATCTGGTTCGTGCGGCCCTGCAGCACCGTCTGAACGATAGTGGCCTCGGAACTGCCATACAACCAGTAATCGTCCGTCAGGTCAGGCGCTCCCATCAGCGTATTACCTTTGGCATCCGCGCCGTGGCAGGCAAAACATGCGCTGTCGTACACACGTTTGCCCGCAACCAGACGCAAAGGATCTGCCGCCAGACCAGACAAAGAACGCACATACTGAGCGACGTCCGATGCTTCAGCCGGGCTGAACTGGGACTGTGGCGGCATAATGCCGGTACGGCCTTCGGTAATGGTGTACAGAATCGCATCGGGTTCGCCACCCCACAACCAGGCTTTGTTGGCCAGGTTGGGGAAGCTTGGAGAGCCTTGGGCATCCGAACCGTGACACTGGGCGCAATTGTTCAGGAACAAACGCTGGCCAATTTCACGCGCTTGCGGATCATGAGCAATCTCTTCAATGGGCATTTCGCGGTAACGAGCGTACACAGGCTCCAGACGCTCATTAATTTCGGCCTGTTGCTGCTTGACCTGCTGACCAGCGGTAAAGCCCAAAGTCCCCTTGAAGCTACCCAAACCGGGATACAGCACCAGATAACCCAATGCAAATACACACAGGCCGATGTACATCACCGTCCACCAGCGAGGTACAGGTGTATTCAGTTCGGTCAGGTCACCGTCCCAGACGTGGCCAGTATCTTCCACGTCCACTGTTTTGCCCAGAAATGCGCGCTGGGTAAAGAGCAGCCACAAACAAAATATGATGCCAAGCAAGGCGATGCCGGAGATCCAAAGGCTCCAGCCATTATTAAAAAAGTCACTCATTCGGAACCCCCAGGGTTTTTATCGTTGCTTCCCTCGTCGGGCAAGGCGAAAGGCAGAAGCGCTGCTTCTTCGTTGGCCTGGCGGCGTCCCCGAGAGAACGCCCACCAGCAAATGCCAAGGAAGGTCGCCATCGCCAAAGCAGTCATAACACCGTTGATGATGGCTACCATTTAGAAGCTCCCCTGCTCCACAGCTTTGGCAGCTGCGTCGCGACTGGCCACACCCAAACCCTGCAGATAAGCGACGACCGCGTCTTCCTCGGTCTTGCCTACCAACTGCTCGGGCGCGGCATCAATTTGTTCCTGCGTGTAAGGCACACCCAATGTACGCAGCACATTCATGCGATCCTGAATGTTTGCACCTTCCACCGAGTTCTTCTGCAGCCATGGATAGGCAGGCATATTGGACTCTTTGACCACATTACGTGGATTGCGCAGGTGAATGCGGTGCCACTCATCGCTGTAGCGCTGACCCACACGGGCCAGATCCGGACCGGTACGCTTGGAACCCCACAGGAAGGGGTAGTCGTACACAGACTCACCGGCCAGCGAGTAAGGACCATAGCGTTGCACTTCGGACTGCAACATACGGATCTGCTGGGAGTGACAGCCAACACAACCTTCACGGATGTAGATGTCACGCCCCATCAGACGCAAGGGTTCGTAGGGCTCGACCCCTTCAGTGGGCTGGGTGGTCGAGTGTTGGAAAAACAAAGGAACGATTTGCACCAGGCCCGCGAAGGAAATCACCAAGATACTCAGAATGATCAACAGCCCGGTATTTCTCTCGATCGTGGCGTGAGAAAAGCGCTTATTAGTGTCATTAGCCATGATTTACTCCTTAGGCCAGCAAGGTGGTTTGGCCCACCAGCGCTGGGTCGCGGGCATCCGGGTTTTTCAGAGGCACAACGGGGTTGATATCTTTTTGACCTGCACGAATGGTCAGGAACACGTTCCAGGACATGAGCAAGATACCGGCCACAAAGAAGGCGCCGCCCAAAGCACGGATTGCGTAGAAGGGGTAAGTAGCCTTCACGACTTCCACAAAGCTGTACGTCAAGGTGCCATCCACACCGGTTGCACGCCACATCAAACCTTGCATGACACCGGCAATCCACATCGCGGCGATATACAGCACGACGCCCAGAGTCGCCAGCCAGAAGTGCAGGTCGATCAGACGAGGACGAGCCATTTCCGTGCGGCCGTACAAACGTGGGATTAGGTAGTACAAGGAACCGAAGGTAATCATGGCAACCCAGCCCAGCGCACCAGAGTGTACGTGGCCCACTGTCCAGTCGGTGTAGTGCGACAGCGCGTTGACCGTACGGATAGCCATCATGGAACCTTCAAAGGTGGACATGCCGTAGAAGGACAGGGCCACAACCATGAACTTCAGAATCGCATCAGTACGCAGCTTATGCCAAGCACCCGACAAGGTCATGATGCCGTTGATCATACCGCCCCAAGAAGGAGCCAGCAGAATCAAGGAAAACGCCATGCCCAGCGATTGCGTCCAGTCTGGCAAGGAGGTGTACAGCAGGTGGTGAGGACCGGCCCACATGTATGTAAAGCCCAGGGCCCAGAAGTGGACAATGGACAAGCGGTAGGAATAGATAGGACGGTTGGCCTGTTTGGGGATGAAGTAGTACATCATGCCCAGGAAAGACGTGGTCAGGAAAAAGCCCACGGCGTTATGACCATACCACCACTGAACCATGGCGTCCTGCACACCGGCGTAAGCCGAGTAGGACTTCATGAAGCTGACAGGCAATTCCAGGTTATTGAAAATATGCAGGACAGCGATCGTGACAATGTAAGAGCCAAAAAACCAGTTGGCCACATAAATATGACGCACGCGGCGCTTGACGATCGTGCCAAAGAACACAATAGCGTAGGCCACCCAGACCAGCGTAATCAGGATGTCGATGGGCCATTCCAGTTCAGCATACTCTTTGGAGCTGGTGTAACCCATAGGCAAGGTAATGACCGCTGCCACCAGCACGGCCTGCCAACCCCAAAAGGTAAAGGCAGCCAGCTTATCGCAGAACAAACGGGCCTGACAGGTACGCTGTACCACATAGTAGGAAGTGGCAAACAAGCCAGTTCCACCAAAGGCAAAAATCACAGCGTTCGTATGCAGTGGACGTAAACGTCCAAAACTAAGCCACGGTGTGTCGAAATTGAGTTCTGGCCAAATCAACTGCAAGGCAATAAAAAGGCCTATTGCCATGCCGATGACGCCCCAAAATACGGTCATGATGGTGAACTGCCTCACAATCCCGTAATTGAAGACTTCGGCGTTATTTCCGACTGCATCGGAAGTGCCCATTTGCTTCCCCTAAACAAACATTGTTAATACAAGCGACAACAAGCTACATCATCCCGCAAGTCGATAAACTGCTACTTGATGCTTATCAAAAAACATCGGAAAGCACGCGTTCACGCGTGTTTCCGCCCTGCAGACTGTGTGTCGCCGACCATTTGCAGGGCTAAAAAAACAAAACAGTAAGAATCAGGTATCAGGTGGACGCTCTGCGCCCGACAGACCCGCAGTGGAGTCGTCGTCCAGCAAGATGGAATCAGCTGCGTTGCCCGTATCCTCGAACTGGCCGGCAAAAATGGCCCACCAGAAAGACACGCCGATAACAATGACTAGAAAAATGGAGATGGGGATCAGGACCAGCAACGAGCCAAACATCTCAGCCCTGCCTTGCTGCTGGAGCGGTCCACTGGGCCGATACCTCGCGGCTGCGGCTGCGATAGATACGCCAAGAGTTGGCCGCAACAGCCAAAGAGGACACCAGCATAGAGACGGCAGCCAACCAAGGGGCCACAATACCCAAGGCCGCCAGGGGTGTCATCAGCAGATGCCAGACTATAGAACCGTACAGGTTTTGACGGGCGATGCGGCCCGTTTGCTGGGTCAGCTGTACAACTTCAAACTCGCTTTTGGCGGGTCGAGCCAGCAAGCCAGCATGCGCCGAGGCAACGGCTGAAGGAACCGACATAGACATAGCACAGGGACAGCTCATGACCAGCATGGCGACCACCACCGGAACGACATGCGAGGGGTCCATCCAGTACCAAACCAAACCAAAGGCGGCGGCCAACACCAACTGAATACTGACAAACCAGAAAGCCAAGGTATTGGCATGGCCTGTGACGGACTGACGAAAGCGTTCAATCAGGTCATGGGAGGCGGACTGCGTCACCGACTGGCGCGCGCACAGCTCCAGATAACGGGCCGTCAACAAAAAGGCCACGAACATCGTGACCGAGTCGTAATACACCTCGCCCTGCTGCGTCCAGGTGTTATAGACGCTAGGTAGGAAGGCGCCAACAATACCCAAGGCCACGGGCACATCCATGCCTACGCGACCTTCGGACAAGCTTTTGACAGCCCCCTTCAAGATGGGCCAGGCACAGTACAGGACAACGGGCATGGTCAAGCACAGACCGGCCCAGTTCATGAGCACAATGACTTGCGAAAGAGATTCAATATCTTCAGCACGAGTGCTGAAGGAGCGCATATAGCCGGGAAAAGCAAACATCATCACCTGCATGGCGGCCAGCCAAGACAGACCCAAACGGGCTAATGTGTGCCGCCGGCGTGACCGTTGCTCATCAGTGAGAGGCTTTGGGAGGGAAAAAATCGAATATGCGCGCATGAAAGGACTATAAGCCACTGATATTTCTTCATTCTTGATTTAAATCAATACGACTTTGTTTGGATCCTATATCGTTGTCCATATGCATCTTGTTCAGGCCGTTCCCCCCCCAACACGGCGCTAACTGTTCAATGCTTTCAAGGCTGCTTATTAGCAGCCTTTTTTTTATTCCCAAGCGCAAGGTGGAACAACGATTTTGCATTGGCTAATTACGCCTTGCGCGGCCAAAGTCTAGCACGCCTTTTCTCTATGCAAACGGCTTGATTTTCAAGGATTTTTATCACGAAATGATGCTGCAGCGCGAATGCAAATCAATTCATGAAAGCTTGAATCCTGAATTTAACAATACGCAGGCTTTGCCAGCCACGTCGCAAGCCTTTTCAGGCCTGTTTTCTGCTTCCTTTTCGATACTTTCAAAGTCTGTTCAAAACCCCTTCCAATAAATATCAAGCCTTCAAATTTGATATTTGAAATATGTAGCTTTTAAGCAAAAAAGTGGCACCCAAACAAAAAGCAGCCCACCGACTGGAGCGTACGGTGGGCTGCCTGCAACCAGAAAAGGGGCTATCTACCCTTCCCTGTCCTGCTTATGCCTCGGAGGGCGCGAACTGCTCGGCTTCTGTGGAGCCGGCCAGCGCGGTCGTCGAGGACTTACCGGCTTCAACTGTCTGAGTGACAGCGTCAAAGTAGCCTGTACCCACTTCGCGCTGGTGTTTCACAGCGGTAAAGCCCAGCGGTGCAGCGGCGAACTCTTTTTCCTGCAATTGAACGAAGGCGCTCATCTGGTTGCGGGCGTAGCCGTGAGCCAGTTCAAACATGCCGTAATTCAGTGCGTGGAAGCCAGCCAGAGTGATGAACTGGAACTTGTAGCCCATGGCACCCAGTTCGCGCTGGAACTTGGCAATGGTGGCGTCATCCAGGTTCTTCTTCCAGTTGAACGATGGCGAGCAGTTGTAGGACAGCAGCTTGCCAGGGAACTGACGGTGAATAGCTTCGGCAAAGCGGCGAGCGTATTCCAGATCCGGCGTGGAAGTTTCGCACCAGACCAGGTCGGCGTAAGGAGCGTAGGCCAGACCACGGGCAATGGCTTGGTCCAGACCTGCACGGGTGCGGTAGAAACCTTCAACCGTACGCTCATCCAGAATGAAGGGGCGATCGTACTCGTCCACATCGCTGGTGATCAGGTCGGCTGCGTCTGCATCGGTACGGGCAACCAGAATCGTGGGAACGTCCAGAACATCAGCGGCCAGACGAGCAGCCACCAGCTTGGAGATGGCCTCACGAGTTGGCACCAGCACCTTGCCACCCAAGTGACCACACTTCTTGGCCGAAGCCAGCTGGTCCTCGAAGTGAACGCCAGCAGCGCCAGCCACAATCATGGCTTTCATCAGTTCAAATGCGTTCAGCACGCCACCGAAACCGGCTTCCGCATCAGCCACGATAGGAGCAAAGTAATCCACGTAGCCTTCATCGCCTGGGTTCACCCCTTCCATCCACTGGATCTGATCACAGCGGGCCAGCGAGTTGTTGATGCGGCGCACCACGGAGGGCACCGAGTTAACGGGGTACAGCGATTGGTCAGGGTACATTTCGCCGGCACTGTTGGCATCGCCAGCCACTTGCCAGCCCGACAAGTAAATCGCTTTCAAACCGGCCTTGACCTGTTGCATGGCCTGGTTACCCGTCAGGGCGCCCAGCGCATTGACAAAGGGTTCCTGATTGATGGACTGCCACAGACGTTCTGCGCCACGGCGAGCCAGAGTGTGCTCCTCGACCAGAGAACCACGCAAACGAATGACTTCCTCAGCGGTGTAACCACGCTTGATACCTTGCCAGCGTGGATCTTCTGCCCAGCGTTTTTGCAAGTTGCGGATCTCAGTTTCTCGAGCATTCATGATGGACTCCTAAGATGGATTTAACAGTGAACAAGATGACTACAGTCTACCCAAATGCTGCATCGCAACCATGTTTTCTATCTTATATAAGAGTAAATATTTTTTCCTTTTATATCAAATATATAGATAATTTATTTCGAGATATGAAATGACTTATCTGTTTATGAAATGAAAAACGGTGCAGCGCGACAGCCGGTTTTTGCATACTGAGACAAGGATTTCACAATGTGGGATAATCGCCCTTATACCACCCGGCGGGCGCCTGTTCGCTGCACCGGTTTTCTTATCTATTTCTGCAATACCCGCCAATGAGCAACACCTCCCCACTTAAAGACTCGCCTCTTGGGCACGATGTGGTTTATCCCACACGGTACGATCCCAGCGTCCTGTTTGGCATTGAGCGCTCCCTGAACCGGCAGACACTTCGCGTTCCGGAACAATGGCATGGTGCCGATATCTGGAATGGCTACGAAATTTCCTGGCTCAATCCAAAAGGCAAGCCCGTCGTCGCTCTGGCGCGGTTTGTCATCCCCTGGAACAGCCCACGCATCATCGAGTCCAAGTCGTTCAAGCTTTACCTGAACTCGTTTAATGATGAGGTTGTGGAAGACATAGCCAGTCTTGTGCAGCGCATGGAGCAAGACTTAAGCACGGTTGCCGGTGCCGCCGTCAACGTGACGCTGATTCCGCTCAGCGCCTTGAATGGTCAGCCTATTGCCCAGTTGGAAGGCCACTGTATTGATGAGCTGGATATCAGTATTCAGGACTACACGCCACAAAGTGGCTTGCTTCAATGCCTACCAGACGCCCCCATCGTGACCGAGTCTCTGGTCTCTGATTTGCTCAAGTCCAATTGCCCTGTCACCGGCCAGCCCGACTGGGGCAGCGTGCAAGTGCGTTACACCGGTCCGCAGATTGATCCTGCTTCCTTATTGCGCTATATCGTTTCGCTGCGCCGTCACACCGAGTTCCATGAACATTGCGTGGAGCGTCTGTACAGCGATATTCAGCAAAGCTGCCAGCCCGAGCGTTTGCTGGTGTACGCCCGTTACACCCGCCGTGGAGGCCTGGATATCAACCCCTGGCGCAGCAGCCATGCGGATAGCGTGCAAGAGCCACGACTGGCGCGCCAGTGATCACACTATAAAGATGCACTCAAACCAGAAAGGCCAATGTGCTTTTCTGGTTTCACAGTGCCAAGCTCCACACTAAGACACGACAAGGCCAAGCAAGGCAAGAAAAAGCCCCAAAAACCGATCAAGTTTTTGGGGCTTTCTTTTATGACCGCATCAGACGGTCATCATTGCAAAGTGCATCAGGATTTAGTCGCGCGACTTACTGTCGAGGCCACATACACAGCCAAGCCAGCCGCCGTCCAATACCCGATGGCCGCACCGTACCAGGGAGCCTGAGTCAAACCCACATCCAAGAGCAAGCCAAAGCCCACGGGCGCCAGAGAAGAACCAACGTCCATGCCGGAGTACACCAGGCCATAGACGGCGCCAGTAGAACCTTTGGGGGTGACACGACGTATCAGCATGTCGCGCGATGGTGAAGCGATGCCCGAGCAGAAACCAGCCGCCCCCACCACGAACAAGGCCAGAGAAGGCATGATCCAACCTGCGCCCAGCACCAACAGCAAAGCCCCGGATACGCATAGAGACACAAACACAATCACTTCAGAGCGCGGTGTGGTGGAAGCAATGAAGCCACCGACAAACATGCCCGCCGCCGAGGCCAGCATAAAACCGGACAAGGCCGTGCCTGCCACCACCTTATCAATGCCGTACGTGTTATGCAGCATGGGAATAGTGTAGTTTTGCACGACCGCCATCGCCGCTGTGGCAAAGGCAAAGAAAAGGAAGGCGCCCCATAAGGAGGGACGCGACAGCAAGGTAGACAGTGTCGTCCAGACCGATTCCTTGCTTTGTGGACGAGCCGGCGCCGCACCCGAGGCTGTACGCCCCGCCAAGGCATCCCGATTTATCAGTACCAACACCAACACAGCCGCAATCAAGGCCGCCGCCGACAATACGGCAACACGCCAGTTGAAATAAATGGTCAGCGTCGTAATAAAGACAGGCGTCAAAGCCCAGCCCAGATTTCCTGTCAAGCCATGGGCGCTAAACGCGTGCCCCAGACGAGCCGAGCTGACACGATGGTTAAGAATGGAGTAGTCCACGGGATGAAACACCGCATTACCTACCCCACCAATCAATGCAGCCGCCAGCAACATGCCGTAGCCATTGGCCATGCCAATCAGCAAAGCAGCGACTACAAAACAGGACAAGCCCACTTTCAGAACCGGCAAAGCGCCGATACGATCAACCAGAAAGCCCGAGGATGCCTGCCCAAAGCAGGAGACCAGATAAAAGGTGGTGACCAGCCCACCCAGCTTCAGGAAGTCGTACCCGAACTCCTGCCCCAAAGCGATGTAAAGCGTGGGCAAAATCAGTTGAAAAAAATGCGAACTGGCGTGCGCAATACCGATAACACCGATCACCTGCCAGTCCTGTGAACCGTCAGGCCCCGCCCCGTCCAGCGTTCTTGTTGATGAATTAGCCATTGGTCTTAACGTTGCTTTTTCTTGATCTCCGGCCAGGCCTTCTGCAAGTAATAGCACATGGACCAGACCGTCAGGACCGCAGCAACAATAATCAGGGCTTGCCCAATGATCCGTGTCGGCAAGCCCATGACGGGCGACCAGTACAGCAGACAAGGGATGGCAACCATTTGCGCGGCGGTTTTGAATTTACCCAAGCGATGAACAGCCACACTACCACTGGCGCCAATCTTGGCCATCCATTCCCTCAGTGCCGAAATGGTAATTTCACGCCCAATGATGATCAGAGCGATAAACGCATCCACACGGCCAAGATCGAGCAAAACCAATAACGCGGCGCTGACCATGAGTTTGTCCGCAACCGGATCCAGGAAGGCCCCGAACGAGGAGGTCTGGTTCCAGCGACGAGCTAGCCAACCATCAAACCAATCCGTCGCGGCGGCCACGATAAATACGGAGGCGGCCCACAGATCGCGTGTCTCCATGCTCAGCCAACTGGCTGGCAGATAAAACAAGGCAACGATCAGCGGAATCAGGACGATGCGAAGCCACGTCAGGGCTATGGGCAGATTAAAAGGCATAGCTTGGATACCAACCTAATTTAAAACAAAGGCTCTCGCCTATCGTAAAGCATGATAAATGCGTTCGGCCAGTTCAACGGATATTCCATCAACCGCACTGAGCTCATCAATACTGGCATCGGCAACCCCGCTAAAACCACCAAAGCGGGCTAACAGACGCTGACGCCGTTTGGCGCCAATCCCGTCAATATCTTCCAGGCGTGACACATTACGCGTTTTGGCACGTTGAGCGCGCATGCCCGTAATGGCAAAACGGTGCGCTTCGTCACGTACCTGAGCAACCAGCATCAGTGCCGCAGACTCCACCCCCAAAGCCACAGGCGGGCGATCATCGGCAAATACCAGGGTTTCCAGACCTACTTTACGCTTTTCACCCTTGGCAACACCGACCAGAACATGAATATCCAGGCCCAGTTCCACAAAAACCTGACGGGCGATCTCGATCTGACCCTTGCCTCCATCAATCAAAACAATGTCGGGCAAGGGCGCCAAACCCTCTGCAACCCGCGAGAACCGTCGGTTCAGCACCTGGCGCATGGCCGCGTAATCGTCACCGGGCGTGATGCCTGCAATGTTGTAGCGGCGATAAAGCGAATTCTGCATTTCATGGTGTTTATAAACCACACACGAGGCCTGTGTGGCCTCCCCTGCTGTGTGACTGATGTCAAAGCACTCGATGTGCAAGGCATCGAGCTGTGCCTCATCCAGATCCAATTGCAAGGCTTCGGCCAGTGCCCGGGTGCGATCGGCACGGGCGGTCGATTCACTTAAGACCCGGGCCAATGCCAGGCCAGCATTCTTGGTAGCCTGCTCCAGCCAGATCTTGCGCACACCTTGGGGGCGCACCACGACACGCGCCTTCACCCCCGTCTGCTCGGCCAGCAAAGGCATCAGGTCTGCATCGGGTAAGGCGTGTGAGCACACCAGAACCGGCGGCATGCGACGCTCCAGATAGTGCTGGGCGATAAATGCCGCCAGCACATCACTGGGAGTGTCATCGTTGATTTGTGTGGGAAAGAAAGCGCGGTCGCCCAGGTGACGGCCACCGCGCACCATGGCCAGGTTCACACAGAACTTACCACCGGCGTTCAGCACCACGATAATGTCGACGTCTTCCTTGCCCACCTGCTCCATGCTTTGCTGCTGCAAGACAGCAGACAAGGCTTTCATCTGGTCGCGCAACATCGCTGCCTGTTCGAAATCCAGCGAATCTGAGGCCTGCATCATGCGCTCTTGCAGCTCGCCCAGAATTTCCGCCGTATTACCATCCAGAAAACTGATGGCGCGCTGTACATCAAGCTGATACTGCTCGGGCGAGATCAGGTTGACACAGGGTGCCGAACAGCGCCCGATCTGGTGCAGCAAACAGGGGCGACTACGGTTGGCGTAGACGCTGTCCTCACAGGTACGCAAACGAAATACCCGTTGCAGGATCTGAATGGTTTCACGCACCGCCCAGGAATTGGGATAAGGGCCGAAGAAATGCCCCTTCCCGCTGGTACTGCCCCGGTAATAAGCAATACGCGGCGCCTGGTGGGCGCTGATCATCAGGTAGGGGTAGGACTTGTCGTCCCGGAAAAGAATGTTGTAGCGCGGCCGCAGACGCTTGATAAGGTTGTTTTCCAGCAGCAAGGCTTCAGCCTCGCTGCGGGTCACGGTGACCTCGATGCGCGCGACGCGCGCCACCATATGGGCAATACGGGGACTGCTCAGCGTTTTCTGGAAGTACGAGCTGACACGGCGCTTGAGATCACGCGCCTTGCCCACATACAGTACCTCGCCCTGTTCGTCGATATGCCGGTACACGCCCGGCAGATTCGGCAAATCAGACAGATAGGATTTTAGATTGAAGTCCGCGGGCATATTGATAGTGTTCATCCGCTTGCAAAGCGTCCCAATCCAAGGCTGGCGTGGTGGGCATCAGACGACGAATGCGGTTTTGCGATTCCTCGGACATCGTGAAGTCCAGGCGCGAGAGCAAGTCGTCGGCCAGATCAGGACGATTGCAGACCAGCACCATGTCGCAACCGGCCCCCAGAGCGGCTTGCGCGCGTGCCAGGATATCGCCCACAACTGTGGCGCCTTCCATGGTTAGGTCGTCAGAGAAAATCACACCATCATAAGCAAGGGCTTTGCGCAGCACGCGTTGAATCCAATAGGGTGAGAAACCGGCTGGCAGTGGGTCAACCTTGGAGTAAATCACATGAGCGGGCATCACCGAGGGTAATTGCAAAGTGCCCAGCCAACCGTAAGGGGCCGCATCCTCATCCAGAATTTCTTCCAGGCTACGGTCATCGACGGGGATCTCGTGATGCGAATCCGCCTCTACCCCGCCATGCCCTGGAAAATGTTTGCCACAAGCGGCCATACCAGCTTTGTTCAGGCCACGAATCAAGCCGGCAGCCAACATGGACACGGCGCGCGGGCTGCGGTGGAAAGAACGGTCACCAATCACTTTGCTAACCCCCCAGTCCAGATCCAGCACGGGTGTAAAGCTCATGTCCACACCGCAGGCGCGCAGCTCGGCAGCCAGCACATAGCCTGTGTCGGCAGCGACGGCAGCCGCCTTGACGGCATCACGCGTCCAGAGTTGACCAAGCTGGCTCATGGCGGGCAAAGTCGTAAAACCGTCTTCGCGGAAACGCTGGACGCGGCCACCTTCGTGGTCCACGGCAATCAACAAAGGCTCATTGCGTACTTCGTGAATGGACTGGCACAGAGCGGTCAGTTGGGCACGGCTTTCAAAGTTGCGACTGAACAGGATCACGCCGCCGACCAATGGATGACGCAGGCGCTCGCGCTCCTGATCCGTCAGAACCATGTCTTGTACGTCCACCATGACCGGGCCCGGAGGCAATACTGCTTGCGAGGAAAAACTCATTTAGTGTCAGACTCAGCTAAGGGTAAAGGGGATACTTCCGGCGCTTTGGCTTCCAGCACCACAAAGGCCATGGCCATATCGGATTCATCCGTCAGGGAAATATGGACGGCCCCGAACCGGGCATCAAACCAGCGGCGCAGATCTGCGGACAGGTGCACCGCAGGACGGCCTCCGGGTGCATTCAGGGTTTGCATGCGCGACCAGGCCATCGGCATGCGCATGCCCAGCCCCACCGCCTTGGAAAAGGCTTCCTTAGCCGCGAAACGGGTGGCCAGATAGCGCAGGCCGCGCACCGGGTCGCGTGCCTGACGGCGGGCATAGACCTCTCGCTCCTGCTCGCCCAGGATGCGCTTGACAAAGCGATCACCATGTCGGGCCAAGGCGCGCTCGATCCGCTCGATGCGGATCAGGTCGGTGCCGATGCCGGCAATCAAACCGGACGGTATTGGGGGCATGATGTCATCAGAAAAAATACAGCAAAAGCGGCCTGGGCCGCCTACCAGCTTGCAATGATACCGTGAGAGCGCGGAATACAAAAACGGCCCTGCCAGAGCAGAGCCGTTTTTTTACTTCAGGCCAGGCACGTTCAGAACGCGCGCTTGTCGATCACGCGTTTGGCTTTACCGGTTACGGTACGCTCGACCATGCCGGAGGACTGCACCCGGATACGTGCGCTGACACCGATAAAGGTCTTGATAGAGTGGGTCAAACGACGGGCCAGTTGCTCGCGCTGGGCTTCGTTCAAATGATTGAACTCGGCACGCACTTCCACCAGAATTTCCAGCTCGTCCATATTGCCGTTACGGCTCAGAACCAGTTGGTACTGGGCAGCCAGCTCCGGCATTTTCAGAACCAGTTCTTCGACCTGGGTCGGGAACAGGTTCACACCACGCACAATCAGCATATCGTCGCTGCGGCCAGTGATCTTGCCAATGCGGCGCATGCTGCGCGAAGTGGGCGGCAACAGTTGTGTCAGGTCGCGAGTACGGTAGCGAATGACGGGCATGGCTTCCTTGCTCAGCGAGGTAAAGACCAGTTCGCCGCTTTCACCCTCGGCCACAGGCTCGCCGGTTTCAGGGTTGATGATTTCGGGGTAGAAATGGTCTTCCCATACCACTGGGCCGTCCTTGCTTTCCACACACTCCATGGCCACGCCCGGGCCCATCACTTCGGACAGACCGTAGATGTCCACGGCGTCGATGCCAGCGCGCTGCTCAATATCCAGACGCATCTGGCCTGTCCAGGGCTCGGCACCAAAAATACCGATACGCAAGGAGGTATCGCGGGGGTCCATGCCCTGACGCTCGATCTCTTCCACGATATTGCAGAAGTACGAGGGGGTAACCAGAATCACGTCGGGACGGAAATCCTGAATCAGCTGAACTTGTTTTTCAGTCTGACCACCGGACATGGGAACTACGGTACAACCCAGACGCTCGGCACCGTAGTGCGCACCCAGACCGCCGGTGAACAGGCCGTAGCCGTAAGCCACGTGAGCAATGTCACCGGGACGGGCACCGGCCGCCCACATGGAACGGGCAAACAAGTCTGCCCAGGTGGAAATGTCCTTCGCGGTATAGCCAACCACGGTAGGCTTGCCCGTGGTGCCGCTGGAAGCGTGAACACGTGCTACCTGCTCACGGGGAACCGCAAACATCTTGAAGGGGTAGTTGTCACGCAAGTCTTGCTTGGTCGTGAAGGGGAACTTGGAAATATCCGACAACTGCTTCAAATCGTCGGGGTGTACGCCCGCTTCATCAAATTTCTGCCGGTAATGCGGCACATTGTCGTAAGCATGCTTTAGCGTCCATTTCAGACGTTCCAGTTGCACGTTACGGATTTCGTCAACACTGGCATGCTCGATGGCATCGCGGCCAACCTGTTCTTTAATTGCTGTCATGGTGTACTCCTGCCCTGCCGCTGGTGTGGTACTACCGACCCCCCCGGGGTCCACAGGGTATGTATCGTCAAAAATTATTTTTTTTCAATCCCGCCCAATACCGTGCCATTTAGCCGGTACGAGCGCCCACGGAACAAGGCAATGCGCTTGTCGTTCTGGTTGACCACCTCGATGTCGTAGACACCGGTGCGGCCTGCCAGGGACGCCTCGACAGCGCGAGCTGTCAGGACATCCCCTTCAAAAGCAGGTGCCAAGTAATCGATAGTGCAACCGGACGCAACCGTCGGTGCATTGCGAGAATTGCAGGCAAACGCAAAGGTGCTGTCAGCCAAGGCAAAGATGAAACCACCGTGACAGGTCTTGTGGCCGTTGAGCATGTCGGCGCGCACCGTCATGCTCATATTGGCTGCACCCGGTGCCACGCTGTCCAGGCTCAGGCCCAGGCCCTGAGAGGCCTGGTCATTGCCATACATATGCTCGCTGACCTGTTGGGCCAGCGTTTGTGGGTCTTCAACAGCAAGTGCGTTGCTTTGCATTACTTTCCTTTGAATTGGGGGGCACGTTTGCCCAGGAATGCATTAACACCCTCGCGATAATCCTCGGATGCACCCAGTTCACGCATCAAGTCGCGCTCCAGATCCAGCTGTTGATCAAGCGAATGGGCATCACTGGCATAAATTGCTTTCTTGGCATAGGCCAGACCTTTGGTCGGCGCCTGTGCAAAATGAGCTGCCAGCTCATTCAGGCGAGCCTGAAACGCGTCGTCATCCACACATTCCCAGATCAGGCCCCACTGAGCTGCCTGCTCGGCCGAGAGCTTATCGCCCAGCAAAGACAGCCCCATGGCACGCGTTGTACCCACCAGACGCGGCAAGAAGAAGGTACCGCCGGTATCGGGCAAGAGGCCCAAGCGGCAGAAAGGCTGGATGAAGCTGGCCGAGCGGGTGGCGATCACGATGTCACCGGCCAAGGCCAGGTTGGCTCCGGCACCGGCTGCCACACCATTGACGCCGACCACCACAGGGGCCGCCAGCGCGCGCAGACGACGCACCAGCGGTGCATAGAATTTTTCAATGGTGGCACCCAAATCCACGGGGGCATCGCCTGCACTCATCTGGCGCTCGGACAAGTCCTGGCCAGCGCAAAAGCCACGACCATTACCCGTCAGAATCAGTACACGCAAATCGGTGCACTGTTCGACTTTGTCCAGGGCCTGAGCCAGCTCACCGTGCATATCGGCCGTAAAGCTGTTGAGCTTGTCGGGACGATTCAAGGTAATGCGTGCTACGCCATTTTCCAGCTTAAATTGAATACTTTGGTCAGTCACCTGGCCACCCTCCTTTAGAAATGCCAGCGAGTCTGAACGACACGGAAACGATTAGCAACATAGGCCGAATCCGACAGGGATGCGTTAGCGGCCGGGTTGGCGCCCGTGCCGTGGAAGTCGCTGTAAGCGGCGGTCTGGTTGATGAACACAGCGCCGGTCAGGTTCAGGGACAGAGACACGCCGGAACGCTCGGCCATGCGCTGGATCTTGGCGGTCACCGCATCATCGGTGCTGTAAGCCGACAAGGTCAGAGCACCGTGCTCAATCACGTTGCGACCGGCCACTTCAATGCTTTGCTCGGTCGAATCGGTTTGCACCACAAACACGATGGGGCCAAACCACTCTTGCTGGATCTCGGGCTGGTCCACACGGGCCTGCAAGACCAGCGGTGTACGTACGCGGGCACCGGGAAATGCGGGGTGTTCCAGCGTCTGGCTGTCAGCCAGGATAGGCATGCCCAGTTGGCGAGCCTGATCAATACGCTGTGCGCAGGCTTCGTTTTGCACGGCGCCGGTAATTTCAACGGCACGGGCCGGATCGGACACCAGCTTTTGCACGGCTTGTGCCAAGCCTTGAGCGACTTCATCAAAGCTCATCACGCCATCGGCAGTACGGATACCGTCGCGAGGCACATAGATGTTTTGAGGAGCGGTACACATCTGGCCGGAATACAGCGCAAAGGAGAAAGCCAGATTGCGGGCAACAGCCTTGAAATCATCAACCGAATCAATAATGACCTGGTTCACACCGGCTTTTTCGGTGTAGACCAAAGCGTGGCGAGCATTTTCTTCCAGCCAGTTACCGTTCTGGCTGCTGCCGGTAAAGTCGATCAGCTTGACGGCCTTGTTCATGGCCAGTTGCTGGGCGGTGTCTTCTTGAGGCTCGTGAGCGGCCAGCAAGACCACATTAGGATTGAAACCGGCTTCGGCCAGCACGTCGCGGGCGACGGCAACGGTAATGGCCAAAGGCAGGATTGCGCCAGGATGCGGCTTCACAATCACGGTGTTGCCGGTAGCCAGGGAAGCAAACAGGCCTGGATAACCGTTCCAGGTCGGGAAGGTGGAGCAACCAATCACCAGACCTACGCCACGGGGCACCACCTTGAACTGCTTCTTCATCTGGATGGGATCGTGCTTGCCCTGGGGCTTGATCCAGTCAACCAGACCAGGGATACGGGACATTTCCTGCCAGGCATAGGCCACAGCTTCCAGCGCACGCTCCTGAGCGTGAGGGCCACCGGCCTGGAAGGCCATCATGAAGCCCTGGCCCGTGGTGTGCTGCACAGCGTGAGCAATCTCGAAGCTGCGCTGGTTCAAGCGATGCAGGATTTCCAGGCAGATACCAACCCAGGCTTGCGGGCCAGCATCACGCCAGCTGTCCAGCGCCAGTTGCGACTGGGCCAACAATTGATCCACGGGAACTTTGGGGTAACGAATGCCCAGATCAAAACCAAAAGGCGATTGCTCATTGCCCACTTCTCCTTGGGCGCCTTCCAGCGTCAAAGGAAAAGCTTTGCCGCGGTAGGCTTCAAAAGCAGCCTGACCATCCTGAGCCGCGGTTTCGCCGTAGGCGCGCGGGCTGGGATTTTCAGGATAAGCGCTCCAGAAGTTGCGCTCCAGAATGCTGCTCAACGCGTGATCCAGCGTCGCCTGATGCGTTTTGAAAAAATCTGCTGCCATACAATGTGCTCCTGAAACTAGTAGGACGCCAAGCCGGGAAGCTGGCGTCCAAATTCTTGGAAAACCGCTTGTTCGCTGCGGTCTTAGGTTTCCTGATCGAAGTCAATGACCACCCGGTCGGTCACCGGAAAGCTTTGACAACTGAGCACGAAACCGCGGGCTACTTCGTAATCTTCCAGTGCAAAGTTGGCGTCCATGTCCACTTCGCCCTCTACCACTTTGCAACGGCAGGTAGAACAAACCCCACCCTTACAGGAATAAGGCAACTCCAGCCCTTGCTCCAGTGCCGCATCCAAAATACTGCTGTTGCTCTTGCTGATGGTCAGGTTGCGAGTAATGCCATCCTGAATCACGGTCAGTTCACACTCTTCCTTACCCGGAGCCTTGCGCGACTCCTCGCCCGTACGCAAGGCACGCGGGCCTTTAGGGGCACCGAACAGCTCGAACTTGATCTGGGATTTTTCCAAGCCATTTTCCTGCAAGGCGGCAACCACCTGCTCGCTCATGTCCTGGGGACCGCAGACAAAGGCCACATCCACACTGGCGGGATCGAACCATTGCTGCATTAGCTGACGTACTTTTTCGCCGTCCAGACGACCGTTGAACAAGTCAATATCCTGCGTTTCCCGGCTCATGATATACACGATGGAGAAACGTTCCATATAGGTGTTTTTCAGGTCTTCGATCTCTTCGCGGAACATGATGGCCGAGGAAGCGCGGTTACCGAAAAACAGCGTGAAGGTCGATTTTGGCTCGGTATCCAGCGCGGTTTTCACCAGCGACAGAATCGGGGTAATACCACTACCGACCGCAAAGGCGGCGTAACGATGGGCCTGGCTGGGATCAAAGTCCACGGTAAAGTTGCCATCAGGTGGCATGACTTCCAGGGTAGCACCCGCTTCCAGATGGCTGTTGGCCCACGTGGAGAACGCCCCATCATTGACACGCTTGATCGCCACGCGCAGCAAACGGTCGTGCGGTGCCGCACAGATCGAATAGGAGCGGCGCAGTTCCTGGCCGTCCAGATGGGTGCGCAAGGTCAGGTACTGACCGGGGCGGAACTGAAACACATCCTGCAAATCGTCGGGCACGGTAAAAGCCACCACCACGGCATCGCGGGTGCTGCGGGAGACCGAGGCCACAGGAAGGGAATAAAACTGACTCATAGGACTAATGCGCCTTAAAGTAATCGAATGGTTCACCGCAGCTGATGCAGCGATACAGCGCCTTACAGGGTGTAGAGCCAAACTGGCTGATTACCCGTGTATGCGTGGAGCCGCATTGAGGACAGGCCACCACGGGCGCCTCGGGCTGACGCAGCAAACCAGAAATATCAACTGCACTTTGGGCCGGAGGAGCGATACCGTAGTCGCGCAAGGCCACTTTGCCCTGCTCGCTCATCCAATCGGTCGTCCAGGCCGGTGATAACTTCGTCTCTACCCGAACCTGCTCGATACCGGCCTGTTGCAAGGCCTGTTCAATCGAGTGGCTCATCTCGTACATCGCCGGACAACCGGAGTAAGTCGGTGTGATGGTGACCACACACACGCCCTGCTCCCAATTCACGTCACGCACAATGCCCAGGTCCAGCAAGGAGATCACGGGGATCTCCGGATCTGGAACCGTGGCCAATACTTGCATGACCTGCTCGGTGCTCCAGGTCTGTGTCATGACGATCACCAAGTGGCGTCGGGGTACATACGTGGCAGATGCTGCATTTCCGCCAGCAGATACCCTAACGCTTCCGTGTGACGGCCTTGTGGACCACCACGATAAGCCTTGTGCTGAGCATCCTGCTCGGCCGGGCAACGCAAGGTGGCACGCTCGAGCGCATTTTGGATGTATTCCAGGCAAGGCTGCCACAGACTGGCCATCAAAGGCACGGCTTGGCGCTGAGCCAATTCCTCGGTGATCTCGTCATCCAGAAACAACTCACCCAGGTAGAACCAGGCATCATCAATGGCTTGCTGCATGCGTTTGTGGCTCTCTGGCGTACCGTCGCCCAGGCGCACAACCAGGTCGGTCGAGCGCCGCAGGTGATACAGCACTTCCTTATGCGCCTTCTGGGCAATTTCACGAATCTGCTCGTCGCTGGATTCGATCAACTGCTCCAGCAGGAAGCAATGCCAGGCATCAAACAGAAACTGACGTGCCAGCGTGTCGCCATAGTGACCATTCTCGCGCTCGACCAGCAGGTAGTTGGTGTACTCGTGAACATCACGGTGATAGGCCAGACGATCTTCGTCACGGCCCTGGCCTTCGGTTTCGCCAGCCAGAGTCAGCCACATGCGAGCCTGACCCAACAGGTCCAGTGCGGTATTGGCACAGGCCAACTCTTCTTCCAGAGCCGGGCCGTGGCCAGTCCACTCACCCAGACGCTGTGCCAGCACCAAGGTGGAATCGCCCATGCGTAGGGCGTAAGAAAACAGGGCTTTGTCCATGCCGGTTCCTACATATTGATGCCGTCAGGCATTGGGAAAAAAGTAGGGTGGCGGTAGACCTTGCTGTTGGAAGGCTCGAACAGCGGGCCTTTGTCGCCAGGGCTGGAGGCCGCGATATCGGCGGCACGCACGACCCAGATGCTCACGCCTTCATTACGGCGGGTGTACACATCGCGGGCATTGTTAATCGCCATTTCGGCGTCTGGAGCGTGCAGGCTGCCCACATGTTTGTGGGCCAGGCCGTGCTGGCTGCGAATGAAAACTTCCCACAGGGGCCAATCGTTCTTGCTCATAACTGAAAATTCCTTGCTGTGCAGCGGTGCTGTCAAAGCGCCTGCTGCGAATCGGATCGAATCAGAAACCGTACCGGCTTCTTAGCCTTGATGATCAGGCTACCTTGCGGACGCCTTCCTGCTTTTGGGCATGGGCATCCAGTGCATCACGGAACCAGGCGCCATTTTCGTGGGCCTGGACTCGGGCTTGGAGTCGCTCACGATTACAGGGACCATTGCCCTTGATCACTGCCCAGAATTCTTCCCAGTCAATCTCGCCAAAGTCGTAGTGACCGCGCTCTTCGTTCCAGCGCAGATCAGGGTCGGGAATGGTCAGGCCCAGGTACTCGGCCTGAGGTACGGTCTGATCCACCATCTTCTGACGAAGTTCGTCGTTGGAGAACAGCTTGATTTTCCACTGCATGGACTGAGCGCTGTTGGTGGAGTCCGCATCGGAAGGACCGAACATCATCAAGGCAGGCCACCACCAGCGGTTGATGGAATCCTGAACCATCGCCTTTTGCTCGGGCGTGCCATGCAAGCACATCTGGAGCAGCAAGTCGTAACCCTGGCGCTGGTGGAAGGATTCTTCCTTGCACACACGTACCATGGCACGGGCGTAAGGACCATAGGAGCAACGGCACAGCGGAATCTGGTTAATGATGGCTGAGCCGTCAACCAGCCAGCCGATCATGCCGATATCGGCCCAGTTCAGTGTGGGGTAATTAAAAATGCTGGAATACTTGGCTTTGCCCGACAGCAAGTCATCGACCAGCTTGTCACGGCCTACGCCCAGTGTTTCGGCAGCGCTGTACAGGTACAGACCGTGACCGGCCTCATCCTGCACCTTGGCCATCAAGATGGCTTTGCGTTTGAGCGAAGGGGCGCGGGTAATCCAGTTGCCTTCAGGCAGCATCCCGACGACCTCGGAGTGCGCGTGCTGAGAGATCTGGCGCACCAAGGTTTTGCGATAGGCTTCGGGCATCCAGTCCCTGGCTTCGATGCGGACACCCTCATCGATGCGCTCTTGGAACCGACGTTCTTCGTCGGACATCTGCTCGACATCCTGGACCTGCTTGACGCCTGTCTCTACAAGTTGTGCATACATGACCATCCCCGGTAAGAGTGCTGAAAGCGCCCAAACAAATTTTGTTTCGACGCAAACCATATACACTTCATTATTTAATACGAAAAATTTGATGTCAATCGCAAAACCGTATCATATGAGCCCAGAACAGATACTTTAAGGGTAAATACTTAGACGTAAAAAAACCGAGGAGCGACAAATCGCTATCCTCGGTTTTAATCCAGCCAAAGCGCCCCCACCTAGAACAGGCTGCCCGATTACCTATCTGGCTCGGACCCGCGCAACATCGACCTTGCCTGTTCTTGCTGCTTACAGACGGATGAAGTGCTCGCGGTAGTGTTTCAGCTCGTCAATGGACTCATAAATATCGGCCAAGGCCTCGTGACGGCTTTGCTTGACGAAACTTTTAACCACTTCAGGCTTCCAACGCAAGGCCAGCTCTTTGAGCGTACTGACATCCAGATTACGGTAGTGAAAGAAGGCTTCCAGGCGGGGCATGTAGCGGTACATGAAACGGCGGTCCTGACTGATGGTATTGCCGCACAAAGGCGATTTGCCAGCCGGTACGTGCTCTTTCAGGAAGTCCAGCAACTGGTCCTCGGCCTGCGCCTCGGTCAGGGTAGAAGCTTTGACCTTGTCGATCAGGCCACTGCGGCCATGCGTACCCTTGTTCCAGGCGTCCATGCCATCGAGCAATGCATTGCTTTGATGAACCACCAGAACCGGGCCTTCGGCCACCAGAGTCAAGTCTGCTTCTGTTACCACGACCGCAACTTCAATGATGCGCTCTTTGTCCGGATCCAGTCCTGTCATCTCCATATCGAGCCAGACCAGACGCTGTGTATGAACCGCCATATAATCATTCCTCAAAACGCCCATTTTACATATAGCCACCTACATGCTGACCTTGTTGTTCATTATCTTTCTGCTTGCAGACGTTTTGCTGCGCTTTTATCTAGGCCTGCGGCAGATCCGGCACGTTTATCGTCATCAAAACGAGGTGCCTGCCGAGTTTTCCGAACGCATTGGCCTGCATAGCCATCAACGTGCAGCGCGCTACACCATCGCACGCACCCGACTGGGCTTGAGCGAGCGTCTGGTCGAAGCCCTGGTGCTGCTAGGCTTTACGCTGCTGGGAGGCTTGCAATGGCTGGATGTCACGCTGGGCAACTGGATCAGCCATGAGCTGCTGCGTCAGCTCGCCCTGATTGGCGCGGTATTAGCGATTATGGGTGTCGTGGGCCTACCTTTTGCCTGGTATCGCAAATTTGTACTGGAAGCACGCTTTGGTTTTAACCGCATGAAGCCCGCGCTGTTCTTTGCCGATATCGCAAAAACGCTGCTTATCATCCTGATTCTGGGTACCCCCTTGTGTGCCGCCCTGCTCAGTCTGATGGATTGGGCTGGCCCATCCTGGCCCTGGTACGGCTGGGGACTGTGGCTGGTTTTCAACCTGCTAGTGCTGTGGCTGTACCCGCGTGTTATCGCCCCCATTTTCAATACGTTCAAACCGCTGGAAGATACCAGCCTGCGTGAGCGCATCAATGCCCTGGCGCAGCGTTGCGGCTTTCAGACCAATGGCTTGTACGTAATGGATGGCTCGCGCCGCTCCGCCCATGGCAATGCGTACTTCACCGGCCTGGGTCGCCAAAAGCGCATCGTATTTTTTGATACCTTGCTAAACAAGCTGCAACCCGAAGAAGTGGAAGCCGTGCTGGCGCATGAGCTGGGTCACTTCAAACATCGCCATATACAACGTCGCCTGCTGATCAGCGTGCTCACATCCCTGATCTTTTTCCTGCTGGCTGGCTGGGCCTGGGGCAAGGTGGGTTTTTATACCGGGCTGGGCGTCATTCCACAACTGGGCCGCCCCAACGATGCCCTGGCTCTGATCCTGTTCTTCATGGTGGTACCCACCTTCACCTTCTGGATGGGCCCCTTGAGCGCCCTGCTCTCGCGCCGGGATGAGTATCAGGCCGACAGCTTTGCCGCCCAGCACAGCCAGGCCCAAGACTTGATCAGCGCCCTGCTCAAGCTCTATAACGACAATGCCGCAACCCTGACACCCGACCCTGTGCACTCTGCCTTTTACGATAGCCACCCCAACGCGATTGATCGCATCCGACACCTGAAAAGCCTGGCATGACATCTCACTATATTAGCGGTCTGGTGACCGCCGCCCACGGTCGCCACTACTTTGTCGAGCTGCCTGATGGCGAAACCATCAAGTGCTTTCCACGCGGAAAAAAAGCCGGAATTGCGGTTGGCGATCAGGTCAATGTACTGATGCAGGCCAAAGGAGAAGGCTCTATTGAAGCGGTGCAGGAGCGACGCAATCTGCTGTATCGCTCTGACGATTTCCGCACGAAACAGTTTGCGGCCAATATCGATCAGCTTCTCATTGTGGTCGCGCCCGAACCTGCTTATTCCGAAGACCTGCTGGGGCGCGCCCTGGTCGCGGCCTGGAGTGTAGATATTGAGCCGGTGATCATTCTGAACAAAGCCGACCTGGGCACCCATCTGGAACGTGCGCGCGCCAAGCTGGCCCCCATCGCCGCTTTGGGCGTGCCTATTCTGGAAATGGTCGCACTGGAACCGGAACAGACACGGGAAGCCCTGGCACCCTGGCTGGCGAACAAGCGCACTTTGCTATTGGGACAAAGCGGCATGGGCAAATCCACCCTGCTCAATGCTCTGGTCCCGGATGCAGGCGCGCTGACCCAGGAATACTCGCAAGCCCTGGGCGCAGGCCGACACACCACCACCAGTACCCGCCTGTATCACCTGCCCAATAGCGGCGACCTGATCGACAGCCCCGGTTTCCAGGCCTTTGGCCTGTCGCACATGACACAGGAAGATATTGCGCACGGTTTCCCCGACTTTCGCAAAGCCGTGGAGTCCTGCCGCTTTTATAACTGCACCCACAGGCATGAGCCGGGCTGTGGCGTACTGGCCGCTATCGAAGCAGGCAGCATCCACCCTGAGCGGCACGCGCTATACCAACGACTACTGGCCGAGCACGAAAACAAGCCACGTTATTAAGGGAATGAGGGGCGAAACACAACGCCCCTTTTTTTTGAAGGCAGGATCCGCTGCCAGAGTGCCCGCTTGACAGGCCTGATTACAGGCCGTTGGACCGAGTATCCCCGCCAGCGGACAACTGCACCCAGGCAGCCGACAAATGGTGGTAGAGATTGCGGATCAAGACCGCTGTGGCACCCCAGATAAAATATGAGCCCCAAGGAATCGAAAAGTAATAGCGTCCCGCCCCATCCGGCAAATCCGCGTGGTGCAACTGATGGCGCTGCGGGTCTAACAAGACCGACAAGGGCACTTCAAAAACCTCGGCCACTTCGGAACTATCGGGCAAGACCTGAAAGCCCTCTTGCAACTCGCCAATAATGGGGCGCATTGCAAACTGGGTACTGGTGACAAAAATAGGATGCTGACCCAGGTAACGCACAAAGCGCGGCTCGATGCCGATCTCTTCCTGGGTTTCACGCAGGGCCGCTTCTACGGGCCCCAGATCCGACGCCTCGATACGCCCACCAGGAAAACTGATCTGCCCAGCATGGTTATGCAAATGCATAGCCCGACGTGTAAAAATGACGGTGGGCCCCTCCGGGCGCTGCATCACGCCAATACACACGGCGGAGCGCACATTCATGGAACCGGGCAAAAACTCTGGATAAAAGGAGCCGCGAAACAATGGCTCGACCTGCCACTGGATGGGCTGGGCAAAGGCACTACGCAGAAAATCCAGTTGTTGGGCCTGAGCAGGCAATTCAGGCAAAGCGTCTAATGCAACCAGGGGCTGGCTGCGAGGGTCGAACCCAGGAACGATAACGGGCCTGATACGAGGCTTATCCATAAGAACGGGCAGTGATCCCACATAAAGACAAAGGCACCCGCCTGGGTGCCTTTGCATCGCTGTTCGCTAGGGGATTAGTTACCCGAACGACGAACGAGTTTTTCTTTGATGCGAGCGGCTTTACCCGAGCGTTCGCGCAGATAGTACAGTTTAGCACGACGCACAGCGCCACGGCGCTTGACTTCGATGCTGGCGATCTGCGGGGAGTACAGTTGGAATGTACGCTCAACGGCTTCGCCAGAAGAAATCTTGCGAACGGTGAAAGCAGAATTCAGACCACGGTTGCGACGGCCAATAACCACGCCTTCGTAAGCCTGCACGCGCTTGCGTGTACCTTCAACCACGTTTACGTTCACAACAACAGTGTCACCAGGACCGAACTCGGGAGGCAGCTTGCCACCGGTCAGGCGCTGGATTTCTTCTTGCTCAAGAATAGCGATCAAATCCACGATTGACTCCAAAACCATCGTATCAGCCGCACACATTATAAAAATCGCGCTGACAGAGGATGAAAAAATGATTAGCCAATGATTCTATCAGTAAAAGGCTTAAATCACCAAGCCTTTTGAGTGATTACGGCTGCGTTTCCAGGCGTTTAACTACGTTAAAATACGACACTTTGGGCATCATGCCCCTGTATTAAACGCAGTAAAAGCGCAGATTTACTCGCTTCGCCTCTCCCTTGGCAAAAAGGGCCGACCTTATTAAAGGACACAGTCTATGCATGCTGAATACAAAGTTCCTGGCGGCAAGCTGGTCGTGATCGATCTGGATGTCAAAGACCATATGATCGAACAAGCACGACTGAGCGGCGATTTCTTTCTGGAACCTCCCGAAGCACTGGGCCTGATCAATCAAGCCCTACAGGGCTTGTCCGTCAATAGCAGCGCCGAAGAAATTGCGGCTCACGTTAGCCGCGCCCTACCTACCAACATCGATATGTTCGGCCTGGACTCGCAGGCGATTGGCGTGGTCGTGCGGAGGGCCTTGGCATGATGAGCTGGAACGAGTTGCCTTGGGAGCTGATCCATATGGAGCCGCAGCCCGCTGCCCTGCATATGGCGCTGGATGAAATTATTACCCAGGAAGTCAGTGAAGGCACCCGCGCCCCTACCCTGCGTATCTGGGAGTGGCAGGAAGCTGCTGTAGTAATTGGACGTTTCCAGTCCCTGCGAAATGAAATTGAAGCCGAGGCCGCCGCCCATCACGGTATTCGTGTGGTGCGTCGCATCAGTGGCGGTGGCGCCATGTTTATCGAACCTGGCAATACCATTACCTATTCGCTTAGCGTACCCAAACAATTTGTAGCCGGCATGACCTTTCAGGAGTCCTACGAGTTTCTGGACTCATGGGTCATTGAAGCCCTGCGCGACATTGGTATTGATGCCTGGTACCAACCGCTGAACGACATTACCAGCGCCGGTGGAAAAATTGGGGGTGCCGCACAAGCACGACGTGGCAATGCCGTCTTGCATCATGTCACCATGGCCTACGACATTGATGCTGACAAGATGTTGGAAGTTCTACGCATCGGCAAAGAAAAGCTCTCGGACAAAGGCACCACCAGTGCCAAGAAACGCGTGGACCCTATCCGCAGCCAAACAGGTATGAGCCGTGAAGCGGTTATAGAAGCCATGCTGGATATATTCCGCAAAAAGACGGCTCTTAAACCCGGCACACTACCCACTTCAACATTGGAACAGGCCGAAAAACTGGCACGCGACCGCTTCCTGTCAAACGACTGGACACAACTGGTGCCCTGATCGCCCCCTCTGGAGCAGCACAAGGACGTGGCTTCAAAACCCGCCCATGCTGCCCAACCATAACAAGCCAGGAATACTGGCACCCCACACAGCAACCAAACACACATCCATGACCTTGGCTTTGAAAGACAAGGGCTTGTTAAATGGACTGGAAGAAGCTGCAGAGCGAACCGGGCCACGGAAACGTGGAGTGGCTTGCGGACGGTAATGACGGCTTGGACTAGACATGGCTAACTCCATTTACTGTTTTCTTATACAGTACTGTACTTAAAACCAGCAACCAGTGCAATCAGTACCTATCATGATGTTGCGCTTGCCCCACTGACACACTGCAAACCCAGTCCTGACGCCACTTACAGCCAATTGGCCATAAAGCGTACCATCCCTACCCTAACCGTCTTCGCGACTGAAAAGCCACTTGCATCCAGTGCTTTGCACAGTAGTTCCATACCGTAACGATGCCCACAAAAAAGCCCTCGTGCCATAAGCAGGAGGGCTTTCTGTCTGAGCCTAAAGGCCAAGTAGCAATTACTTGTTAGGCTGAGGCGTCACACGCAGGTAGGGACGAATCTCGGTGTAGCCTTTAGGGAACTTCTGCTTCAGAACTTCAGGATCTTTCAGGCTAGGAACGATAATCACATCGTCGCCGTCTTCCCAGTTCACTGGCGTAGCCACGCTGTGGCTGTCGGTCAGTTGCAGGGAATCGATCACGCGCAGAATTTCGTTGAAGTTGCGGCCCGTGCTGGCAGGGTACGTAATGATCAGACGCACTTTCTTGGCAGGGTCGATGATAAACACCGAACGCACTGTCACGGTGGTGCTGGCGTTGGGGTGGATCATATCGTACAGATCCGACACCTTGCGGTCCGCGTCAGCCAGGATGGGGAAATTAACGGTGGTTTTTTGAGTTTCGTTGATATCGTCAATCCACTTGCCGTGGGAATCAACATCATCAACGGAAACAGCAATTACTTTTACGTCGCGCTTGGCGAACTCGTCCGCCAGCTTGGCGGTATAACCCAGTTCGGTGGTGCACACAGGCGTAAAGTCGGCTGGGTGGGAGAACAAGACGCCCCAGCTATTACCCAGAAACTCGTGAAACTTGATGGTGCCGGCGGAGGATTTTTGTTCAAAATCAGGGGCCAGGTCACCCAGACGAAGTGTAGCCATTGCGTTCCTCTTTTTGAAATGCAGCCGCGATCAGGAGATCGTCAACTTAAATGATCAGGACTAGTCAGATGATTTTGTCAGTATAAAGAGCGCGTTTCAAATAATTTAAAGCTATATCAATATACCGAAAAAAGGCCCGGCAGCCAAACAACTGCACGGGCCTTGATGGCTTGAGCCAGGTCGGCTTACAGCAGTTCGGTCGTCAGGTAAGGCATCAGCTCCGCACCATCAGCCACGGATTGAGCCAAAGCATTAGCACGTGGCAACAAGTGGCTGGCAAAGAACACGCTGGTCGACAGCTTGCGGCGCAGGAATGGATCCTGATCACCTTCGCTCAGTGCTTTTTCTGCTGCCAAGGCGGCACGAGCCATCTGCCAGCCGGTCAACACATAGCCGGACAGCATCAGGAAAGGTACGCTGCCCAGGAACACGGCAGGCAGGTCTTTCTGAGCATTCATCAAGGTGAACATGGCAGCACGTTCCACACTCTTGACACCTGCCTCCAAACGATCAGCGATCAGGGTCAGTGCAGCTTTGTGCTCACCACCTTGAGCCGCACGTTCACGCAGCTTGGCAACAGTCGCGCCCAGCTCCGGAGCCAGGCCCTGGATCACAGCGCCGGCATCACGCAGCACCTTGCGACCGATAAAGTCGTTGGCCTGAATGGCAGTGGTGCCTTCATAGATAGGCAAAATGCGCGAATCGCGGTAGTGCTGGGCCGCACCGGTTTCTTCGATAAAGCCCATACCGCCATGCACCTGCACACCCAGGGAAGTGACTTCCAGAGACATTTCAGTGCTGAAACCCTTGACCACAGGCACCAGGAATTCGTACAGAGCCTGATAACGCTTGCGGGCATTTTCATCTGCACTGTGACGCGCCTTGTCGTTCACACCAGCGGCGAAGTAAGCCAACGCGCGGGAGCCTTCCGTCAGGGCACGCATTTGCACCAGCATGCGCTGCACGTCGGGGTGATGGGCAATCGACACGGCCTTGCCGCCAGTCAGAGGCGCACCCTGCACACGATCGTTGGCGTATTCAAGGGCCTGCTGGAATGCACGTTCGGCCACGGCGATACCCTGCACGCCCACCGCGTAACGAGCCGCGTTCATCATGATGAACATGTACTTCAGGCCTTCGTTTTCCTTGCCGACCAGGTAGCCGACAGCGCCCTCGCCCACATCGCCTTTGCCTGAGCCATACAACAGTACAGCGGTTGGGCTGCCATGAATGCCTAGCTTGTGCTCCAGCGATGCACACCAGACGTCGTTACGAGCGCCCAAAGAGCCATCGTCGTTCACCATGAACTTGGGCACGATAAATAGCGAAATCCCTTTCACGCCGGCAGGTGCGTCGGGCGTGCGGGCCAGCACCAGATGGACGATGTTCTCGGCCATATCGTGCTCACCGTAAGTGATGAAAATCTTTTGACCGCTGATGCGGTAGCTGCCGTCATCCTGAGGAACAGCGCGGCTGGCAACCTGGGCCAGATCCGAACCGGCCTGAGGCTCGGTCAAGTTCATGGTGCCGGTCCAGCGGCCTTCCAGCAATGGAGGCAGGAAACGTTCTTTCTGCTCGTCCGAGCCGACCATGGATACGGCTTCGATCACGCCGTCCGTCAGCAAAGGACACAGGGAAAAAGCCAGGTTGGCGGCATTGATGTTTTCACAAGCCACGGCACCGATCAGCTTGGGCAGGCCTTGGCCACCCAGTTCGGCTTCGTGCTGCAAACCCTGCCAGCCGGCTTTGGCAAATTCTTCAAAGGCTTTTTTAAAGCCAGGTGTGGTGGTGACCACACCGTCATTCCACTTGGCGCCATTCTGATCACCGGCGCGGTTCAAAGGTGCGACTTCCTGCTCAACGAAACGGGCGTTCTCATCAATAATGGCATCGATCAACTCGGCCGAGAAATCCTCAAAGCCAGGCAATTCCAGCACACCAGGTAGATCAGCCAGCTCTTTAAGTGCAAAGCGGATGTCTTGGGTGGGTACACGATACGTCATGAACACTCCTACACAGAAACAAAAAGGACCGAAGCCACAACCAGGCCCCTGGGGTATACGCACTGAAAAAAAGCCTGCTGGAAAAGTATCCAGCAGGCCGTTTGGCGCTTAGAGCGCTTTTTCTAACTCAGGCACAGCCTCAAACAGGTCCGCGACCAAACCGTAGTCAGCCACGCCAAAAATAGGCGCTTCGGGATCTTTATTGATGGCCACAATGACCTTGGAGTCCTTCATGCCAGCCAAGTGCTGGATGGCACCAGAGATACCCACAGCCACGTACAACTGAGGAGCGACGATCTTACCGGTCTGCCCCACCTGCCAGTCGTTCGGTGCATAGCCGGCGTCCACTGCAGCGCGCGAGGCACCCAGGGCAGCACCCAGCTTGTCAGCCAGACCGTCCAGCAATTTGAAGTTTTCGGCGCTGCCCATACCACGGCCACCGGACACGACCACACCGGCACCTGCCAGTTCAGGACGGTCGCTCTTGGCTACTTCACGGCTGACGAACGTCGAACGGCCCGAATCTGCCACAGCGCTCAGCTCCTCAACAGCGGCACTACCACCTTCAGCGGCCACAGCGTCAAACGCGGTGGTACGCACGGTGATCACTTTCACGGCATCGCTGGACTGAACGGTGGCCACAGCGTTACCGGCATAAATCGGACGGGTGAAGGTGTCTGCCGACTCGACGGACAAGATGTCCGACAATTGGGCGACATCCAGCTTAGCGGCCACGCGAGGAGCAATGTTCTTGCCCGAAGCGGTGGCAGGGAACAGGATGTGGCTGTAGTTCGAAGCAATGGCCAGCACTTGGGCTGCCACGTTCTCGGCCAGACCCTCAGCCAATGCAGGCCCATCGGCCAGCAGCACTTTGCTGACACCCTGGGCTTTGGCAGCCGCCTGGGCCACGCCAGCGGCCTGATTACCCGCGACCAGAACATGCACATCACCGCCGATCTTCTGAGCGGCAGCCAGGGCATTGAGTGTTGCAGCCTTCAGCTGCTGATTGTCGTGCTCGGCAATAACAAGGATAGCCATTTAAATCACCTTCGCTTCGTTCTTCAGTTTCTCGACCAGTGTGGCAACATCGGGCACCATGATGCCAGCAGCACGAGCTGGGGGCTCGGTCACTTTCAAGGTTTTGATACGAGGAGCCACATCAATGCCCAGTTCTTCAGGAGTCAGGGTTTCCAACGGCTTTTTCTTGGCCTTCATGATGTTGGGCAGTGTCACGTAACGAGGCTCGTTCAAGCGCAGGTCAGTAGTGATCACGGCAGGCAGGCTCAGTTTCAGTGTTTCCAGGCCACCGTCCACTTCACGAGTGACCGATACGCTATCGCCCGACACTTCAACTTTGCTGGCAAACGTGGCTTGTGGCCAGTCCAGCAAGGCAGCCAGCATCTGGCCGGTCTGGTTGGCGTCGTCGTCGATCGCCTGTTTACCCAGGATCACCAACTGAGGCTGTTCTTTGTCCACCACGGCCTTGATCAGCTTGGCCACGGCCAAAGGCTGCAACTCGACGTCGGTTTGTACCAAAGTGGCCCGATCAGCCCCAATGGCCAGCGCCGTGCGCAAGGTTTCCTGGCTTTGCGCCACACCGCAAGAAACAGCAATCACTTCAGTGGCTGCACCGCTTTCTTTGAGGCGGGTGGCCTCTTCGACAGCGATTTCGTCAAAGGGGTTCATGGACATTTTCACATTGGCAATGTCCACCCCGGTTTGGTCAGATTTCACGCGTACCTTGACGTTATAGTCAACTACGCGTTTCACGGGTACTAACACCTTCATGTAATGTTCTCCAGTGCAGTCTTAAATAAAAATTGTTCTGTTGAAATAAGGCTTTGGAAGAATTCCAAAGCCCGGAGCCAATCGCCTAAAGCCCGGCGAAGGCCTTGATATGGGCCACCACGCTACGTCCCAGGGACGAGGGATCGTACCCCCCTTCCAGCATACTGACCAGACGATGTCCGGCACTGGGCGCACAGGCCTGGACCACCATGGCAGTCAATTCCGCATAATCGGCTTCAACCAGGCTTAGCTGTCCCATCTCGTCTTCACGGTGAGCATCAAAGCCTGCCGAGAAAAAGACCATTTCAGGGGCAAAAGCCTCTATGCGGGGCAAACAAACCTGCTTGAACAGATCGATAATCTGAGCAGACTTGGTGTAGGCCTCAACCGGTATATTTACCATGTTTTGCGCTGCCGGGTCCTGAAAGGAATCAGGAAAAAACGGGGACTGAAAAAAACTGCACATCAGAACTCGATCGTCGCCGGCAAAAATCTGTTCGGTTCCATTGCCGTGGTGCACATCAAAATCGACGATCAGCACCCGCTTGAGGCCATATTTTTCCAAGGCATAGGCTACAGCGACAGCGATATTGTTGAAAAAACAAAACCCCATCGCCCGCGCCCGCTCGGCATGATGCCCAGGAGGTCGTACAGCACAAAATGCACCGGCCGCCCCTTCATTCATGACGCCATCGACGGCATCCAGACCCGCCCCGGCAGCGGCATAGGCAGCTTCCAGGGTATGGGGATTCATCAGGGTGTCAGGATCGATATTGAAATACCCCTGCTTGGGCAATTGCTCTTTTAGCTTTTGCACATAAGCAGCATCATGCACCCGCAAAATATCCTCATCCGTGGCCAGCCGAGCTTGTCGCTGAGCCAGATAGGATGCCAGACCGCTGGATAGCAGTTGATCATTTATGGCATCGAGCCGCTGCGGACTTTCCGGATGCCATCGACCCATCTCATGCAAATGGCACGATGGATGGATAAAATATAGTGTCTCCATGAGGATGGATTATGTTCAGACCCACTCGAATTTTGCAAGCAGTACTGATCGCGCTGAGCACTGCCGGCTGCGCTTCCACCACTTCACAAGCTCCGTCTTCGGACACCAAACCCAATAACGGCGCGGTTTTCCTGACCCCAACAAAAAATACTGAGGCCATCACAATCAAGGCCTTAGCCGAACCCCAATCCATTCAGGCTGGCCAGTCCCGTTCTGGCCGGACACAGTTTTTTAAATTAAACGGTGAATTAAACGATGATATTGCGGCCTACGCCCAGGAAGTGGCAACAGCACGCGACATCCCATTGGATCTGGTCACTGATATTTTGCAGCAAGCCCAATATAACGAGACCGCTGCCAGATTAATGCGTCCCACCAAAGGGCGCATCAAACGCAGCTGGGTAACGTATAAAAAACGCAATGTAGACCCAGCCCGCATTCAAGGTGGCGTCCAATTCTGGCAAAAGCATCGATTGGCGCTGGAGCAGACCTCCAAAGACTATGGCGTGCCACCCTCAATTATTGTGGCCATCCTGGGCGTGGAAACCGTCTACGGAAAAATCATGGGTGACTTCAAGGTGCTGGACGCCCTATTTACGCTGGGCTTTGCCTATCCGGACGACAGTCGGCCCGAGCGCGGTCAGCTATTCCGCGATCAATTGGCTGATCTGATCGAACTTCACTATCAAGGGGAGCTGGATGCCCGGATTGCTCAAGGTTCGTTCGCCGGTGCCATGGGTATGTCCCAATTCATGCCCGGCAGCCTGATACGCTATGCCGTGGACGGTAACGGAGATGGCCGCATTGATCTGCGCAACAATCCCGCCGATGCCATGGCTTCGATTGCCAATTTTTTGCGGGCACATGGCTGGGAACCTGGCTTACCCGTTTTTGCGCCGGTTGAGTTGAGTAACGCGAACAAAGGCATGGTGGACGGCGGCATCTACCCCAAGCTGAGCTGGACGCAATTGACTAATGCCGGTGCCAAAATGAAGGGCCAGAGCCACAATGCAGGCCCTTGGCAGCAGGCTCAATTAGGCGTGGTGAACCTGGTGGATGAGCCACGCAATACCACGGAGTATCGCCTGGGTACGCCCAACTTCTTTGCCATTACCCATTACAACCGCAGTTATTTTTATGCCAGCTCGGTCGCCGACCTGGCTTCCGAACTGGCTAAACAAATGGGTTATGGCAACCCTAATTAATTAAAGATGCCGGTAGACAGGTAACGGTCGCCACGGTCGCACACAATAAAAACGATCGTGGCGTTTTCTACGCGCTGAGCAACGCGCATAGCGGCCACCAAGGCACCGCCAGACGAAATGCCAGCGCAGATTCCTTCTTCAGCGGCCAGACGGCGCGTCATGATCTCGGCCTCTTGCTGGCCGATTTCCTCGAACAGATCCACTTTGGATGGATCGTAAATCTTGGGTAAGTACTCTTCTGGCCATTTACGAATGCCGGCAATTTGCGCCCCTGGTGCAGGTTGAGCACCCACCACCACAATGCCACTGTTCTGGCTGCGCAAGTAATTACCCACACCCATGATGGTGCCGGTCGTACCCATAGCGCTGACAAAGTGCGTGACCTGCCCGTCGGTTTGCTTCCAGATTTCCGGACCAGTGCTGTGCACGTGAGCTGCTGGATTGTCCTTGTTGGCAAACTGGTCCAGCACCTTGCCCTGCCCTTCGGCCTGCATCTTCAGCGCCAGATCACGAGCGTACTCCATGCCTCCTTGATCGGCGGGCGTCAGAATCAACTTCGCACCATACGCTGTCATGGACGCACGACGCTCCAGCGACAAGTTATCGGGCATGATCAAAATCATTTTGTAGCCACGTACGGCCGCAATCATGGCCAGCGCAATACCCGTATTGCCGCTGGTAGCCTCGATCAAGGTGTCTCCCGGCTTGATGTCGCCGCGACGTTCAGCCTCTTGAATCATGGAACTGGCCGCCCGGTCTTTGACCGAACCGGCAGGGTTATTGCCTTCCAGCTTGGCCAACAAGACATTACCGCGTGCCTGCCCAAACTCGCCCGGAATACGCTGCAAGCGCACCAAAGGGGTTTGGCCAACGGTATCTTCAATGGTGGGATAGTTTTTCATCGATCAATCTCTTACCTTGAACAAGAAGGCAGCCAGCTCGCACTGACTGCCCATGCAGACTCAACAAACCACTAGCTTAAAGCGAGTCTACGCCCAGAGCTACGGCTTTCTTCTTATATCCGCGCCGGCCGTATTGGAAACGGCCTTGCTGGCCGCCTTGGCGGGCTCCACTTTCAAACCCGACTGCTCCATCGTAATAATCTTTTTGGCACCTATCCCTTTAACCCGGTCTGCCAAATCCTGTAGAGAATCAAAGGGGCCACCACGCTGACGTTCCTCAAGGATCAGCTCGGCCGTCCGGGGGCCAATGCCCTTGATTTGCTGGAGCTGCTGGGCATCCGCGGTATTCAGGTCGATTGCCGTCGCCAACCCCCAAGGCCCAAACAAACATAGGGCAAGCAGGACGCGCAAAACAGCACCACGCCAGCGTTGCATCGAACGCAACTGGCGATTGGAAACAGGGGACGACTGGGCAGAGGTACACATGATAAAGGCTCCTTGAAAAGAAGCCTTTATGGTGCCGCCTAGATGATTGAAAAAGCGGCCAGAAGCGCGCGTTTAGCCATGCGTGGCAGCCCGCATGGACTTTCTTGTCCTGGCTCTTAACGCAGAGCGCCTGACTGAAGCAGACGACGTACGTACTCGGCCACACCGATCTGCACGTCATGGAAAGGCTTGTCGTAGCCAGCGGCACGCAATTGAGTCAAGTCAGCCTGCGTGTGGCTTTGATAACGGCCTTTCAAATCATCCGGGAATGGGATGTATTGCAGGAACTGTTGCGTCACCAAATCTTCCAATTCCAAGGCAGGCAAACCATCGTGTTCGCGCAAGGTGTTGACGACCGTTTGGGCCACATCATTGAATGGCTGAGCACGACCCGAACCGCAATTGAAAACACCGGACTGCTTGTCTTGACCCAGGAAATGCAGATTCACCGACACCACGTCATCAATAAAGACGAAGTCGCGCTGCTGGCCACCATCCACATAACCATCCCAACCACCGAACAGCAGCACATGGCCGTCACGGCGGTATTGCAGCATATTGTGATAAGCCACCGATGCCATGCGCCCTTTGTGCTGCTCTTGTGGACCGTAGACATTAAAGTAGCGCAAACCCACCACGGGTGCGCTCAGTCTATCCAGATGACGACGCAGCACTTGGTCGAACAGGAACTTGGAATAACCGTAAACATTCAAAGGGGCTTCGTTACTAAGGTCTTCGGCGTACAGCGGGCCCGCACCGTAAACAGCGGCGGACGAAGCGTACAGGAGAGGGATGCGCTTGGCCTGGCAATACTCAAAGATTTCCAGTGTCACGCGATAGTTATTGTCCATCATGAACTGGCCATTGCGCTCGGTGGTGTCCGAACATGCGCCCTGATGCAGCACAGCTTCAATATTGGAGAACTCGTCCCGCGCCAAACGGGCACGGAAATCATCCTTGTCCATATAGTCGGCAATTTGACCATGCACCAGATTGACGAACTTGTCGCCATCGCTCAGGTCGTCCACCACCAGAATGTCGGTCACACCCTGCTGGTTCAGGCCTTTCACCAAATTGCTGCCAATAAAGCCAGCGCCACCGGTCACTACGATCATGCCAATTCCTTTGCCGTCACAATGGACGTACCCAATTTTCCGACCACGATACCACCCGCACGATTTGCCCAGCGCATGGCCTGCAACCAATCCAGGCCAGCCGCTCGCATCACCGCCAGCGTTGCCAATACCGTGTCCCCGGCACCCGAGACATCAAACACCTCTTGTGCCTGGGCATCCACATGCTCACGCCCCTGCTCGGTGAACAAGGTCATGCCTTGCTCGGAACGGGTAATCAGCAAGCATTCCAAATTCAGCTTACGACGCAAATCCTGGGCGCGTCGCATGAGATCATCTTCATCTTTCCAAGCACCCACGGCTTCCTGCATTTCCGAACGATTCGGGGTCAGAATAGTGGCGCCCTGGTAGCGCTCGTAGGTCTTGCCTTTGGGGTCGACCAAAACGGGAATATTCTTGGAGCGTGCCAAGGCAATCAGGCTTTCCACCTGCGCCAAAGCGCCTTTGGCGTAATCAGACAAAACCAGCACCTGATGCTGATCCAGCAGGTCGCTCATATTTTTCTGTAGCTGCTCCAGAGCGCCGTCAGCAGGGCTTTCTTCAAAGTCCACCCGCAACAACTGCTGCTGACGACCCAGTACTCTCAACTTCAAGGAAGTGGGCATCAGAGGGTCTTGCACCCAGTGGGCCTGAACATGGTCGGCTCTCGCCAAGTCTTGCACTGTCTTACCCGCTTCATCCTGCCCAATCACGCCAAGCAAGCTGGCTTGAGCACCTAAAGCAGCAATATTGCGCGCCACGTTGGCAGCACCACCCAAACGATCCTCCACCCGGCCCATCTTGACCACGGGAACAGGAGCCTCGGGGGAAATACGATCCACATCACCAAACCAGTAACGGTCCAGCATGACATCGCCTACTACCAGTACACGACTGGCGGCGACGGCTTCACCTGGAAACGTCATCATTTCAACTCCTCAAGGCGCCGAGGGGCATACGTCTCCCAGGAGTTGCAACCAGGACATTGCCAGTAAAAATGGCGAGCCTCAAAGCCGCAAGAACTGCAAGAATATCGATCCAGGCGCTGTGTATGCCTGTGAATCAAAGAACGCAGCAGACTTAAATCCGCGCCCGCAATAATTTGATCGACACCGACCGCTTCTGCGCCTTCGGCACCTTCTTTGCTCTGCCCTTGATCCTGGAGTTCGACTTCCAGCATCTTGTCCAGACCCAATAAAGAAGGATGGGCGCGCAAGGCATCGCGCGCAAAGGCCCAGGCCTGCAAATGGCCTTCCTGCTCACGCAGAACGCGGAACAGCACATTGAAAATATCCAGGCTGGGGTGCTGCTGATAATGACTGCGCAGCATGGCAACACCTTCTTCACCACGACCCAGCTTGCGATAACTGTCCAGCAACTCGGTAGCGTACAGACCCACATATTCGGGGGCACTGCTCAGGATGGACACCAGATAGGCACGCTCCTGCTCGTTCTGCCCTTGCATACGCGCAACACGAGCACGCAAACCAGCAACCCGAGCCTGGGAGGCATACATGCCCTGGCCAGTACCCAATTTGCGAATGGCATTATCAGCCTCGTCCAAGGCTTTGGCAGCACGTTCGAAATCAGGCTGCTTGCCCTGCAAGGCCCCCTCGGCCTGCTCACACTGGTAATGCACCAACTGCGGCACGGGCTCATCGACCAGGGCTCGCAGGCGGCGCACCGCTTCGATCGCACGTGGCCAATCATGCTCGGACTCATAAATACGAATCAAAGCGCGCATGGCCGGTATCGCAAAACGCGTTTCACGCACCGCCTCAAAAGCGGCTTCAGCCCGATCCAGCATGCCAGCTTTGAGGAAATCCTGGGCAATCTGAAACTGGGCATTTTCACGATCTGCAACAGGCAGATCGGCACGCGACAGCAAACTTTGATGCACACGGATAGCGCGCTCCATTTCGCCTCGACGGCGAAACAGGCTGCCCAGTGCAAAGTGCAGCTCGGTGGTTTCAGGGTCCAGTTTGGCCACTTCCACAAACGCATCAATGGCACGATCCGGCTCTTCATTGAGCAGGAAGTTCAACCCCTTGAAATAGGAGTCCGGCAACGTGCGGGTTTCGGACATCATTTGCCGAAAATCCACCCGTGCTGCGACCCAACCCAAGGCAAAAAGAATGGGTACAAAAACCAACCACCAGGTTTCAAAATCCACTGTTTACTCCAACGGCTTACAAAGGCGCCAAGGGGGCGACGGTCTCGGGCGCAACAGCAGCCGTATTCACAGGCGCTTGCTGCACTTGCTCGAGCCTGTCTTGCAAACGGTCCATTTCGCGGCGCAAGCGGTTGACCTCGCGACGGCGGCGCATGACTGCACCCACCATCAAAAGCAGCCCCAACACCAAGCCTAAAATAAACGCGGCCAGCATCACGACGATCAGCGGGACGTCTTGAATAATATGCTCGGCAAAGAAGCTGACCTGCACGGGTTCGGTGTTTTTCAGTGCGAACAGCAGCACGATCACAAAAACGAGCAGACGCAGTACCCAGACTAGATAGCGCATTTTTAGGGCTCCAACAGTGTTTTTATAATGTCTGATTGTACGTGCAAGCGGAATTTAGCGCACACGCAAAACAGGCCCTGTAAAGGGCCTGTGTAATCAGTGTGCAAGTAGGTCTTAACCGTGACGGACTCTCGCATTGAGCTGCTCGAAGGCTGAGGACTGGTCGTCCGCCTCGATTTGCTCTTGCTCAAGAAAGACAGAATCGACTCGCTCACGCAACTCCTTACCCGCTTTGAAGTGAGGCACCTGTTTACCAGGCACCATCACTTTTTCACCGGATTTGGGATTGCGCCCTACCCGCGGCGAGCGGGTAGAGAGCGAAAAACTGCCAAACCCTCGGATTTCGATCCGCTGACCACTGGCCAGAGCCTGGGTCATCGAATCCAAAACCGTTTTCACGGCGAAATCCATATCGCGCAGAGCCAGCTGCGGATAGCGACTGGCCAACAACGCGATCAGCTCAGACTTTGTCACGCTGATTAACCGTCGTCACGTTGCTGCTGGTCCAGCTTGGCACGCAGCAGAGCACCCAGATTGGTCGTACCGGACGAAGCGCTGGCTTCGGTCAGGCGGGCCATGGATTGAGCGGTTTCGGCAGTATCACGAGCCTTGATGGACAACTGAATCGAACGGGTCTTGCGATCCACGCTCAAGATCATGGTTTCGATTTCCTGACCTTCTTTCAGAGCCGTCGTGGCATCTTCAACACGACCCGAGGAGATCTCGGAAGCGCGCAGGTAGCCTTCAACGTCCAGCGACAGAGTAACAACCGCACCCTTGGCTTCGACCGACTTGACGACGCCGCTAACCACAGCACCCTTGTCGTAAGTCGCTACGAAGTTGTTGAATGGATCGCCTTCCAGCTGTTTGATACCCAGGGAAATGCGCTCTTTGTCGGTATCGATACCCAGAACCACGGCGTCAACTTCGTCGCCCTTCTTGAAGTTGCGAACGGCTTCTTCGCCCGTCTCGGACCAGGACAGGTCGGACAGGTGAACCAGACCGTCGATGCCGCCTGGCAGACCAACAAACACGCCAAAGTCGGTGATGGACTTGATGCCACCGCGAACCTTGTCACCGCGCTTGAAGTTGATGGCGAAATCTTCCCATGGGTTGGCACGGCACTGCTTCATGCCCAAGGAGATACGACGACGATCTTCGTCGATTTCCAGAACCATGACTTCGACTTCTTCACCCAAGGTCACAACCTTGCGTGGGTCAACGTTCTTGTTGGTCCAATCCATTTCGGATACGTGAACCAGACCTTCGATACCGTCTTCCACTTCAACAAATGCACCGTAATCGGTCAGGTTGGTAACCTTGCCGAACAAACGGGTGTTTTGTGGGTAGCGACGTGCCAGACCGATCCATGGATCTTCGCCCAGCTGCTTGACGCCCAGGGAGACGCGGCTCTTTTCCTGATCGAACTTGAGAACCTTGGCTTCGATTTCCTGACCCACCTGCAGAACTTCGGATGGGTGACGAACACGGCGCCATGCCATGTCGGTGATGTGCAGCAGACCGTCGATGCCGCCCAGATCCACGAACGCACCGTAATCGGTGATGTTCTTGACGATACCTTTGACGATAGCGCCTTCGGACAGGGTTTCCAGCAATTTCTGACGCTCTTCGCCCATGGAGGCTTCCAGCACAGCGCGACGCGACAACACAACGTTGTTACGCTTGCGATCGAGCTTGATAACCTTGAATTCCAGGGTCTTGCCTTCGTATGGCGTGGTGTCCTTGACAGGACGCAGATCAACCAGCGAACCAGGCAAGAAGGCACGGATGCCGTTGGTCATGACAGTCAGACCGCCCTTGACCTTACCGGTGATGGTACCGTTGACCAGCTCGCCGGACTCAAGCGCTTGCTCGAGAGACAACCAGGCCGACAGACGCTTGGCGCGGTCGCGGGACAGGATGGTGTCGCCGTAGCCGTTTTCAAAGGCATCGATAGCCACGGAAACGAAGTCACCTGCTTGAACTTCCAGTTCGCCCTGATCGTTCAGGAACTCTTCCAGAGGGATCAGTGCCTCGGACTTCAGGCCAGCATTGACCAGAACATAGTTGTGGTCAATACGCAGAACCTCGGCGGAGATAACTTCGCCGCTTTTCAGGTCTTGGTTTTTAATGCTTTCTGCAAACAAATCGGCAAAGCTTTCGCCGCCCGTTGCGTCTGTGTGAAGGTTAGTGGACATTAAATCAATCCGTTAGCCAAAATGGCCATAAAAAACACACCAGGCAGAACCCGGTGGAGTGAACAAAGCCCGATCAGCACGGGATTAGGCTGTCGGGACCGCAATACCCGACCAAAGGTCGAGCACCTTATTTACAACTTCCTGGATGCTGAGCTGGGAAGAATCCACAATGTGGGCACCCTGCGCAGGCACGAGCGGGGCATGGGTTCGAGAACGATCACGTTCATCGCGCGCACGCAAATCCGCCAAAAGACTCGTAAGATTAGCAGAAATACCCTTTTCGCTCAACTGTTTACAGCGTCTTTGGGCTCGCACTTCTGCATCTGCCAGCAAAAATATCTTTAAAGGCGCGTCCGGGAACACAACGGTGCCCATATCGCGCCCATCGCCCACCAAACCGGGCGCAACGCGAAAATCCCGCTGCCGTTGCAAAAGCGCCTCACGCACCAGTGGCAGAGCTGCCACTTGCGAAGCCAGATTACCCACTTCTTCCTGGCGGATAGCATCACTGACATCGTCGCCGTCCATGTAGATATGGGGGTAGTCAAAACGCACGTTCAGGTTCTGGGCGGCGTGCTGGACCTGAGCCTCGTCCTGCACATCTACGCCAGCACGCAAGCAGGACAAGGCTGTCAAGCGATACAAGGCACCGCTATCGAGCGTATGCCAGCCCAGCCGCTGCGCAACCAGAGAGGCTATCGTTCCTTTACCGGAAGCCGTAGGACCATCAATGGTGATGACGGGAATGGTCTGCTCTGTCATGCCTGCACCAATTGTTCAAAAACAGAAAAATACTCGGGGAACGTCTTGCTGACGCAGGCAGGATCCAGAATGGTGACCGGCACCGGGCCAAAGCTGGCCAGCGAAAAACACATGGCAATGCGGTGATCATCATACGTCTCGATACTGGCCGCACGCCATTGATCGGCCGCAACAGGATGCACGGTCAGCCAGTCCGGCCCGGATTCCACTGTCGCGCCCAGTTTGCGCAATTCGGCCTGCATGGCATCAATACGATCCGTTTCCTTCACGCGCCAGCTGGCGATATTACGCAAGGTGCAAGGACCATCGGCGAACATGGCCATGGCAGCGGCAGTCATGGCGGCATCAGGGATGTGATTGAAGTCCAGATCAAAGGCTTTCAGCTTGTCGCCCTGCGCCACACACAGGCCAGAGACGATCAGCTCATTGGCATGGCGCTCGATACGAGCCCCCATGGCCTCGGCCACATCGGCAAACTGGATATCGCCTTGCAGGCTTTCTGTTCCCACGCCCTGAATACGCAGTGGGCCACCGCCAATCGCTCCCAGCGCAATGAAGTAAGAGGCAGAGGAAGCATCGCCTTCCACCACATACAAACCGGGGCTGACATAGGCGGCATCAGCCACTACGGTAAAACTGCTCCACCCATCCCGATCCACATGCACGCCAAAGCGCGCCATCATGACCAGGGTGATTTCAATATAGGGTTGGGAGATCAGTTCCCCTTCCACCTCGATGCGCAAGGGCTGTCCGGTACGGGCGGTCAACAAGGGTGCGGCCATCAACAAGGCTGTCAGAAACTGGCTGGATACCGAGCCTTTCACCGACACGTAACGCTGATCTGCTTGGGCCAACTCACCAATCGCCAGGGGAGGATAGCCTTCCGCACCCAGGTAGTGCACCTCGGCCCCCAGGCTACGCAGCGCGTCTACCAGATCACCAATGGGACGCTCATGCATGCGAGCAATACCGCTAAGATTGAAGCGCCCTCCCATCAAACCCAAGGCAGCGGTCAAGGAACGGAAAGCCGTGCCGGCATTCCCCAAAAACAGATCGGCATCGCGATGTGCAAAAGGAGCGCCACCGTCAATCACCACCACGCCCTGTCCAAGATCCTGCACCGCCACGCCCATTTGCTGCAAAGCAGCCATCATGACGCGGGTATCATCCGAGTGCAGCAAACCTTCCAGGCGGGTTTGCCCTTGGGCCAAAGCGGCCAGCAAAAGGGCTCGATTGGAAATGCTCTTGGACCCTGGCAATTGCAGTTGCCCACTGGCACGGCTGACCGGGTTCAAAACAAGACTGTCGCTCTGACTCATTGCAAACCACTCCTACTTGCCCAAAAACGGCGCGCTAAAGCAGCGCGCTCTAAAAATTCGTATAAAGCCTGACCATCCTGATCCTGCAAGGCCTGTTCAGCCTGATCCAGGGCTTGGCGCACTTCCTGTAACTGCCCCAGGACAGCCTCGCGATTGCTCAGGAAAATATCGCGCCACACCTCCGGCGAACCGGCGGCAATACGGGTGAAATCCCGAAAGCCCGTCCCCGCCAAGGCAAAGCGTTGATCCGAGTTCGCACTGGAGGCTACCTGCCACATAAAGACCGAGGATAGAAAATGCGGCACATGGCTGACCGAGGCCAGCACTTCGTCGTGCGTAGCCGGGTCCATCAACATGACCCGCGCCCCGCAGGCCTCCCAAACCGCAATCAAACGTTCGCGTGCACTGACACTGTTTTCTTCCAGAGGGGTCAAAATGACATTACGGCCGTCGTAAAGATCAGCACGTGCGGCTTCCGGGCCTACGGTTTCCGCGCCCGCAATAGGGTGGCCGGGAACAAACTGGCCGATACGATCCCCCAGCGCCTCACGCGCCACACTGACCACATCGACCTTGGTGCTGCCTGCGTCACTAATCAATGTATGGTCGCGCAAATGGGGACGCAGGCTTTTCAATGTCGAGGCCATCGCACCAATAGGCGTAGCCAGCACAATCAAGTCTGCTTGCTGCGCGGCTTGTTCCAGCGTGGCGACCTCGTCGATCAAGCCCAGCTCCTGAGCTCGTCGCAAGCTCTTCAGTTGCCGACCTACACCCAGCACTTTTCCAACAGCCCCGGAGCGCTTGAGCGCCAGAGTCAAAGAGCCGCCAATCAAACCGACTCCAACGACCGCCAGCACTGGAACCAAGGGCGGCGACGCCATAGTTTCTGATGACGCTATCATGATTAATTCCGTTCCCTCTCAGGCCGTCCATGCTGCGCGTATTGCGTGAAATAGCACCAGCAAAACCGGGATATTGATGCAGACTTTGCCTGACTGCTGCGTGAACGCCATCAAGGGGTTAAAGCAATGCGCAAAGCCTCTATTCTGCCTAGCCACGTCTTGATGAAACAGAGCATCAAACGGCTGCTTAACACATGCCAAAACAAGCCGATTTTGCACAAACCACCTGTCGCAGCCCGTCCCAGCAGGCAATCAGGCCTTGAGAGGGAAAATTTCCCCACTCAGGCCTTTCTTGTTTCCGATGCTTAAAAGTCGTTTACGGGGTAAGAACCCAGAATCTTGAAAAAGGCGACTTGTTTCTTCAATTCAGCCAAAGCCGCTGCCATGGCAGGCTCGTCACGATGGCCGATCAGGTCTACGTAGAAATAATATTCCCACTGCCCTGTCCGTGCAGGACGCGACTCCAGACGAGTCATGGAAACGCCATGTACCGCCAACGGAGACAGCATGTCATAGACAGCGCCAGCCCGGTTGGGCACGGCCAGAATGATGCTGGTCTTGTCGTTGCCGCTAGGCAAGGACTCGATGTTACCAATCGCCAGGAAACGTGTGCGGTTATGCGGATCGTCCTGGATACCGGCTTCCACCACGCCCAGATTCCAGGCGGTGACAGCGGTATTACCGGCAATCGCCGCCACGGTGGGGTCGGAAGCCGCAATGCGAGCGGCCTCCGCGTTGCTGGAAGCGGCTTCACGCAAAAGCTGGGGGTAGTGCTTTTGCAGCCAGTTCTGACACTGCGCCAAGGCCTGCGGATGAGCCATCACCCGAGTGACGCCTTCCATGGTGCCGGTCTGGGTCAGCAGATTGTGGTGTACACGAATCGAGCGCTCGCCCAGGACACGCAAGGGCGAGTTCAGCAAAAGATCCAAGGTGCGGTTAACCGCACCTTCGGTCGAGTTCTCGACAGGCACCATACCCACTTCTGCTTGCCCCACCTCGACGCTGCGAAAAACCTCATCGAAGGAGTCACACTGCAGGCCATCCAGAGCATGACCAAAATGTTCGTAAGCGGCTTGCTCGGAAAAAGAGCCTTGTGGACCCAGGTAAGCCACGCGCAATACGCTTTCCAGACCGCGGCAGGCAGAAATAATCTGCCCCCACACGGCTTCCACTGCGGCAGGAGTAAACGGGCCATCATTTTCAGACTGCAAGCGACGCACAATACGTGCCTCGCGCTCGGGCTTGAGGATGACTTCCTCTGTATTGAAGTCCTGCTTGATCTTGCCCACTTCCAAAGCCGCACGAGCACGCTCGTTAAGCAACTCCAGGATCTGGCGATCCAGCTCATCAATACGATTGCGCCAAGGGAGCAGGCGCTCAGTTAAGGTATTAGCCATTCCGTCGTTCAAAATCAGTCATGAAATCGATAAGTGCCTGCACACCCTCCAGCGGCATGGCGTTATAAATAGAAGCGCGCATACCACCCACGCTCTTGTGCCCTTTCAGGGAGGTCAAACCCGCTGCCGTGGCCTGCTCCAGGAACAAGGCGTCCAACGACTGATCACGCAACAGGAACGGTACGTTCATGCGCGAACGGTAAGCCGGATGCACGGTATTGGTATAGAACTCGGAGGCATCCAGAAAGCCATACAAGGCCTCGGACTTGGCCGCATTGCGGGCCTGCATGGCCGCCACACCACCCTGGCGTTCCAGCCACTTGAACATCAGGCCAGCCATGTAGATCGAGTACGTAGGCGGCGTGTTGAACATGGACTGTTGCTTTTCGATGTTGGCGTAATTAAACGCCGACGGGCACAGATCCATGGCATGGCCCAACAAGTCCCTGCGTATCATCATCAAAGCAATACCGGACATGCCGGCATTTTTCTGGGCACCCGCGTAAGCAACCGACACGCGCGAGAAATCAATCGGGCAGGACAAAATATTGGACGACACGTCGGCAACGACGGGGACATCCAGCTTGGGAATATCGTTGAACTCTACGCCACCAATGGTTTCATTGGTGCAGACGTGCAAGTAAGCTGCGTCCGGGCGCACATCCCATTGGGAAGGCTCGGGGAACCAGGTCCAGGGCGCCCACTCCTTGCCCTGGTCCTGCCAAGTCTGTCCGCTGGTGCCGGCAACACGAATGTCACCGTAGCGCTGAGCCTCTTCGCAGGACTTGACCGACCAGCTGCCCGAAAGCACGTAGTCGGCCTTGCCACTGCCATTGCGCTGGATCAGGTTCAAAGGCAGCAGGCCATTCTGGCCCTGTGCCCCACCCTGCACAAACAACACGGCGAAATCATCCGGCACGGACAGCAAAGCGCGCAAATCGGCTTCTGCCTCGTCACGCACCCCCATATAGTCCTTGCTACGGTGGCTCATTTCCATGATGGACATGCCTGTGCCGTGCCAATCGGTCATTTCAGCGGCAGCTTGTTCCAGCACCTCCAACGGCAGCATCGACGGGCCTGCCGAAAAATTCCATACACGCATTACTCGTTTTCCTCGCCAGAAGGGTCCGCCTGATCTTGGGCGGAATCAGTTTGATTGTCCTGCTCAAGACCTTCTGGCGCTTGACCGTCTTCGCCCAGCTCGGCGTCGACCTCGTCATCGGTCTCTACCACGCGGTACACACCAGACAGTTCGCTGTCGTCATCGACGCTGATCAAGGTCACACCTTGCGTTGCACGACCCATTTCACGGATCTCGGCCACACGCGTCCGAACCAGCACACCCGCGTTGGTAATCAACATGATTTCGTCGGTTTCACGAACCAGGACGGCACCTACGACCTTGCCGTTACGGGCCGAAGTCTGGATGGCAATCATGCCCTTGGTGCCACGACCGTGACGCGTGTATTCGCCAATCGGAGTGCGTTTGCCAAAACCGTTCTCGGTCGCGGTCAGCACGGATTGCGTTTCGTCCTCTGCCACCAACAAGGCAATCACGGACTGCCCCTCTTCCAGAGTCATGCCACGTACGCCACGGGCGGCACGGCCCATTGGACGTACATCGCCTTCATCAAAGCGCACCGCCTTGCCGGCGTCAGAGAACAACATGACGTCGTGAACACCGTCGGTCAGCTGAGCCCCGATCAGGTAGTCGCCCTCGTCCAGGCCCACAGCGATAATGCCGGCCTTGCGAGGGTTGGAGAAGTCGGACAGCGGGGTCTTTTTGACCGTGCCGCGCGAGGTTGCCATGAACACGAACTGATCTTCGCTGAACTCCTTGACGGACAACACCACGTTGATCTTCTCGCCCTCTTCCAGAGGGAACATATTGACGATAGGCCGGCCACGCGAGTTGCGTGAACCTTGTGGCACTTCCCAGACCTTGAGCCAGTACACACGGCCACGGTTGGAGAAGCACAACAGGTAATCGTGCGTGTTGGCGATGAACAGCTTGTCGATCCAGTCGTCCTCTTTCATGGTGGTGGCCTGTTTGCCACGGCCACCACGACGCTGAGCTCGGTATTCAGACAGCGGCTGGCTCTTGATGTAGCCGGTATGCGAGAGAGTCACCACCATATCCATCGGGGTGATCAAGTCTTCGGTATCCAGTTCGGTCGCGTTGTGCTCGATTTGCGAGCGACGAACATCCTTGCCGGTCGCCGAGAACTCGTCGCGCACGGCGATCAGCTCGTCGCCAATAATGGCGGACACACGGGCGGGACTGGCCAGGATGTCCAGCAAGTCGGCAATCTTGTCCATAACCTCGCGGTACTCGTTAACAATCTTGTCCTGCTCCAGGCCGGTCAAGCGCTGCAAGCGCATGTTCAGAATTTCCTGGGCCTGAACGTCGCTCAGACGGTACAGACCTTCCGAGCCCATGCCGAATTCGGCACCCAGATTATCCGGACGATAAGCCTGACGGCCACCCACAATGGCGCTGGTATCAGCACGGGCCAACATCTCGCGCACCAGACCGGAATCCCAGGAACGAGCCATCAGCTCGACGCGGGCAACCGGCGGCGTAGGAGCGGCCTTGATGATTTCGATGAACTCATCAATATTAGCCAGGGCGACAGCCAGACCTTCCAGCACATGACCGCGCTCACGCGCCTTGCGCAGTTGAAACACAGTGCGACGGGTGACCACTTCACGTCGGTGACTAAGGAAGTAATCGACCAACTGTTTCAGGTTAAGCAAACGGGGCTGGCCATCGACCAGTGCCACCATGTTCATCCCGAAGGTCTCTTGCAACTGCGTGTTCTTGTAGAGGTTATTCAGCACCACTTCCGGCACTTCGCCACGCTTGAGCTCAATGACCAAACGCATACCGTCCTTGTCGGACTCGTCGCGAATATCGGAAATACCCTCGATGCGCTTTTCGTTGACCAGCTCGGCAATGCGTTCTTGCAGCGACTTCTTGTTGACCTGGTAGGGGATGGCGTCGACCACAATGGCCTGACGGTTGCCCTTTTCCATGTCTTCAAAGTGCGTACTGGCGCGCATGATGACGCGGCCACGACCGGTGCGATAGCCTTCACGCACACCGGACATGCCATAAATAATGGCGCCAGTCGGAAAGTCGGGAGCCGCAATGTATTCGATCAGTTCATCGACCGTGCACTCGGGGTGGCTCAGGCAATACAGACAGCCATTGACCACTTCAGCCAGGTTATGCGGTGGAATATTGGTAGCCATACCCACGGCAATACCCGAGCTGCCATTTACCAGCAAGTTGGGCAGACGCGAGGGCAACAGGGCCGGTTCTTTTTCGCTGCCATCATAGTTGGGCACGAAATCCACGGTTTCCTGGTCAATATCGGCCAGCAGTTCGTGGGCGATCTTGGCCAGACGGATTTCGGTGTAACGCATGGCTGCGGCGTTATCCCCGTCGATGGAACCAAAGTTACCTTGCCCGTCGACCAGGGTGTAGCGCATGGAAAAGTCCTGCGCCAGACGCACGATCGTGTCATAGACGGCAGAGTCACCATGAGGGTGGTACTTACCGATAACATCACCGACGATACGAGCCGACTTCTTATAGGCACGATTCCAGTCGTTATTGAGTTCATGCATGGCGAACAGAACACGGCGATGCACGGGCTTCAAACCATCTCGCACGTCGGGAAGAGCACGGCCCACAATCACGCTCATGGCGTAATCGAGGTAGCTGCGGCGCATCTCCTCTTCAAGCGAAACGGGAAGCGTCTCCTTGGCAAAGGAATCCATAGGTCAATTCTTTATAGATATGGGTTAAGCAGTAAGCCAGCCGTAAACGGACAAGGGGAAATTCTAGCACTTTCACATAGAGGGACGCAGCGTCACGCGGCGACAAGGCAGGTGATAGGTGATTGAAAGGGTCGATCCATCAAAAATCTGCCATCCACTAAACGTATCGATCAGGAATTGGGGAAGCGACGCCACCCACCTCCTGTTGCCTAAAACCAACAATAACAGGAAAGAACAAGGCTAATTCCACGCATCTTCGCGAATCGTTCCTTGTCCCCCTCACGCATAAGGCCGAAATGTCTTAAGATTCGACCTAACACGCATGAAACCCAGCGCAAGCAAGTCTTTGTTCCGTTCAAAGGATTGCTATACTGGTTCCGTTAATCAGCGGCAGGGGTTCGCTGCGGTCACTTAACAGCATCAGCTCAACGAGGAGAAATATGAACAAACCCTCCAAAATCGCACTTGTACTCGCCATTGCCGCCGCATCGGCTACTAGTGCAGTTTCCGCACAAGAGTCCGGCGAAGTTAACAACTGGCGCAATCCGTTCGGCGACGTTTGGAAAAACGGCACCAACGAACTGTGCTGGCGCAACAACTTCTGGACGCCTGCTACAGGTATTCCAGGTTGTGACGGTGTGCCCGTTGCCCAAGCCCCCGAAGCTCCTGTCGTCGCTCCTACCGTCACTAAAGTGACCCTGAACGCTGACACTTTCTTCGACTTCGACAAATCCACCATCAAGCCAGAAGGCCGCCAGGTTCTGGATCAAGTGGCTGACACTGTTCAAGCCATCGATCTGGAAACTCTGATCGCTACCGGTCACACTGACTCGATCGGCGCTGAAGCTTACAACCAGAAGCTGTCCGAGCGTCGCGCCAATGCTGTTAAAGCATACTTGGTCAACAAAGGCGTACCTGCTGACCGTATCTACACCGAAGGCAAAGGCGAAGCCAACCCCGTGGCGTCCAACAAGACCCGCGAAGGCCGTGCTCAAAACCGTCGCGTAGAAATCGAAATCGTGGGCAACCGCAAGTAATTCTTGCTGCATCACGTATTTCTGTAGCTAAGGCTACAATTAAGGCTCCGCTTTTGCGGGGCCTTAATTTTTTTGGATAAGCCATGACCGCATCCACTGCCACTAACCTCAATGTCGATCCCGCAGAGATCGATAAATTCAGTGCACTGGCATCCCGCTGGTGGGACCCAGACAGCGAGTTCAAACCGCTGCACGCCATCAACCCTTTGCGTCTGGACTGGATTCTGTCCTACACCGGCTCCCTGGCGGGCAAGCAGGTATTGGACGTCGGTTGTGGGGGCGGGATTCTGTCAGAAAGCCTGGCTCAGTCCGGTGCCGACGTCACCGGCATTGACCTGGCCGAGCGCTCCTTGAAGATTGCGCGCTTGCACAGCCTGGAATCGGGTGTGCCGGTCAAATACGAAATGATCAGCGCCGAAGACATGGCCGATCAGCACCCGGAGCGTTTTGACGTCGTCACCTGCATGGAAATGCTGGAGCACGTCCCTGATCCGGGCTCTATCATCGCGGCCTGCGCCAAGCTGGTCAAACCTGGTGGCTGGGTCTTTTTCTCAACACTGAACCGCAACCCCAAGTCCTTTTTGTTTGCCATTGTGGGCGCCGAGTATCTGCTGCGCCTGATCCCCAAGGGCACGCATAGCTATGAAGGCTTCATCAAACCCAGTGAGCTGATTTCCTCGGCCCGTCGCAGCGGTCTGGATGCCCTGGCCCTCAAAGGTCTGGAATACAACCCGATTACCGAGCACTACCGCCTGTCCGGTGACACCTCCGTCAACTACCTGCTGGCCAGCCGCCGCCAACGTTAAGCACTAATGAATAAACTGGTTCTATTCGATTTTGACGGCACCTTGGCCGATTCCGCGCCGGATCTGGCAGCTACAGCCAATCGTATGCGCAAAGAGCATGGCCTGCCTGAGCTGCCTTACGACGCGTTGCGTCCGTATGCCTCACACGGAGCCCGCGGTCTGCTCAAGGTAGCACTGGATATCAACACTGATCATCCAAACTATGCTCAGTTGCGAGCACAGTTTTTGCAGGACTATCACGATCACATGACAGAGTTGACCCATCTGTTTGAAGGCGTGGCCCCCATGCTCACACAGCTGGAGCAAGCAGGTTACACCTGGGGCATTGTCACCAACAAGCTGGAATACCTGGCCTTGCCGCTGATTCATCACCTTGGCCTGACTCAGTCGTGTGCCGTTACGGTAGGCGGGGACACCACCCAACATACCAAGCCGCATCCCGAGCCCCTGCTGTACGCGGCAAAACAAGTCGGCTTTGCGCCGGCAGACTGCCTGTATGTGGGCGATGACCTGCGTGACATTCAAGCAGGTCAGGCGGCTGGCATGGCAACCATGGTTGCCGCCTACGGCTATTGTGCTGGCGACGACAGTATCAGCACCTGGCAGGCTGATCTGACCGTGCACCACGCCAGCGATATCTGGGAAGGCGTAGAACGCTGGGCGAACGGTCAATTGCCGACCCCCACCCCGCTGGCCTGCTAATCAGACTTAAGGCAGCAGCTCCGACAGGCGCTGCTGCATCCACACAGCCACCGGCGCCAACGATTGCCCCTGTCGCCACAACATCTGCACTGACAAAGGCGGCAAGGCTAGCTCCTTGCAATGTAGCTGCGCCAATTTATTGCGCAAGCTCTCGTACTCCGCAATATTCAAGGGCAAAATCGCCCAGCCCAAGCCGTCAGCCACCATATCGGCAATCACATAAAAACTGTCCGAGCGCCATACGCTGGGGCTGACCACCGTTTGTTCCACCCCTTCGATATGAATCAGCAACTGTCTATGCGCTGTCAGTTCCTTACGGCTGACCTGCTGTTGGCTGGCTAGCTGGTGCGTACGCGCAACACAAATCGCCTGAGGCACCGCCCCGATATAGCTCTGCGCAAAAGAGCTGACATCGGCCCCACGATCAAATTGAATGGCTACATCGGAGCGCCCTTCACCGAGATAATCCATAACCTCGGCCGCCGTCCCGTTCCAGATCGTCAATTCCAGAGCAGGCCAACGCACCGCCAGCTCTTTCAGCAATAAACGCAGTGGTCCTTGCGGCAAAGCCTCATCCAGACCGATTTCCAATCGGGCCGACTGCCCCTGAGACAAGTCCAGGGCACGGCGATTCAACCCGTCTGCCTGGCGCAACAAAGCCTTGGCTTCGAGCAACATGATTTCACCTGGTACCGTCAGGCTCAGGGTTCGGCGCGAGCGATCGAACAGCTCCAGGTTCAAGTCGGCCTCTAGCAGGGAAATTGAGGTGCTGACGGCAGACTGCACCTTGCCCAGCTCTTTGGCCGCTTGCGTCATGGAGCCAGTTTCAGCCACGGCCACAAAGTGTCGAATACGTTCTAAAGTCCAATCCATTCATCTATTTTATAGATGCTAATTAACTTTGTCTGTTGATAATATTGATAGATCATAGTGGCTTTCCTACCCTTCTGGCGTTCTATGCTGCACAGCTCGATTACCCATCAAGCCCAAACTGCTCCCCTGTCTCCAAGCCGTCGCTGGTTGATCCTGGCGATTGTGTCGGCAGCCCTTTTATTGATTGTGGTGGACATGACGGTGCTCTACACCGCCCTGCCACGCTTGACGCATGATCTGCATGCCTCGGCCTCGGACAAGCTCTGGATCGTCAACAGCTACGCCTTGGTCGTGTCCGGCCTGCTCCTGGGCATGGGCACCCTGGGCGACCGTCTGGGTCACAAACGCCTGTTTCTGTGCGGCCTGGCCACTTTTGGACTGGCCTCGATCGCGGCAGCCTATTCCCCCAACCCGACCGCCCTGATTGCCGCACGCGCGTTTCTGGGGGTGGCGGCAGCCATGATGATGCCGGCCACCTTGTCGCTGATCCGCATCACTTTTCACGATGAGCGCGAACGTGCCGTGGCCTTTGGTGTCTGGTCGTCAATTGCGTCGGGCGGGGCCGCTTTTGGCCCAGTCCTGGGCGGCTTCTTGCTGGAACACTTCTGGTGGGGATCGGTCTTTCTGATCAATGTCCCGATTGTGCTGATCGCCTTGCCTATGGGCTGGCTACTGGTCCCCAGATCCGCGCCCAATACATCTCGCCCCTGGGACATCAAAGGCTCGTTGCTGATCATGGTGGGCCTGGTTGCCAGTACCTTGGCAATCAAAGAAATGGGCAAGTTGCACATCAACTGGGGGCTAGTCGCTCTCGCCCTGCTTATTGGCATTGCCTTTCTAAGCTGGTTTGTCCGTCAACAAAACCGCAGCCCTTTTCCTTTGCTGGATTTTTCCCTGTTCAAGGACGCCACGCTAAGCACCGCCGTGCTCTCTGCCTTGACGGCCTCGGCCGCCCTGATTGGCATGGAACTGGTTTTTAGCCAACGTTTGCAATTGGTACTGGGTTTCTCGCCCTTAGAGGCAGGTCTGGCGATTCTGCCCTTGCCCCTGGCCGCTTTTGTATCAGGGCCCCTGGCTGGCCGCCTATTGGTTGTCATTGGCAGCAAACATCTGTTGATCGGCTCTCTGAGCCTGGCGGGAACGGGCATGGCCGCCTATTTGCTGTGGCATAACAGCGCGCAGTATCTACAAGTGACCAGCCTTGTGATGCTTGGTCTGGGCGTTGGTGCGGCCATGACCGCCGCTTCCAGCACCATCATGCAAAGCGTGCCGCCTTCGCGCGCCGGGATGGTAGCTTCAGTTGAAGAAATGTCTTACGAGCTGGGTGGGGCACTGGGCGTGACCATTATGGGCAGTTTGCTGTCCTTCGTATACAGCACCAGCCTGATCTTGCCGCAGGAGTTAAGTGATCGCCCATTGGCCTACGACAGTCTGGACCAAGCCTTGCTGGTGGCAGAAACCATGCCGCAGAATCTGGCCCTCACCTTAAGTGAGTTGGCTCGCGATTCTTTTGATAAAGGCTATGTTGCCGTGCTGGCCAGTTGCACGGCCTTACTGGTAATGGCGGCCTTGGCTGTCTGGTACTTCCAGCGCAACAAGAGCAGCCACGCGAGTTCTGCCTATTAGTCTTTTTGCAGCAGCGCCAACTTGTCAGTCTGAGTGGCCCAGTACTCATGGTCCGGCAAGGGCGCTTTTTGTTGACTGATGCGCGTCCAGGCCGGGTTCTCGCTCAAAGTTCGATTCAGCTCGACATAGACCTGCTGTTCGGACGTCACGTCCTGATCACTGACAATCGCCCCCACGGGGCATTCGGCCACACAAATGGAGCAGTCAATACATTCATCAGGATGAATGACCAGGAAATTCGGGCCTTCAAAAAAACAATCCATGGGACACACCGTCACGCAATCGGTGTACTTGCACTGGATACAGGCTTCCGTCACTACATAGGTCATGACACGGCTACTTCAACAAATAAAGACGGGGCATAGCATAACAGCTGAACATGAATATCATGTGTTCGCTGTCGGCCATGCCCCGCCTATTCGGCCTGAATTCAGACCGTCCTGAAACGGCCCTAACCGCTCATGGCCTTAAACAGCAGGCCCCTTCGCTGGCAAGAACTGAAAGGGTTTGGCTGGCTTGAAGTGCTCCAGCGCTTCACCCATATAGACCGTGCTTTGCTCAGGTCCCAGATCCAGCTTCATGACCTTGCCCGTCTCGGCCGAAAAGTCGACCTTTTTCATATCCACCCAGAACGCACCGGGCGACAGCACCGAATCAAAGTAATACAGGCTGCGCTGGTGGTCGAACACCGTGCGCCAGCGTGTCGACGAGTTATTAGGCTGATCGGGCACGGTCATGCCGTAGGGGGTGGACGCATTGCGCATCACGCTCAGCACGCTGGCCACGGCCTTGTCATCGCTCAGATTGCGTGGCACGGCATCAATGTAGAAAGAAGCGCGAGCAAAGCGGTCGGCGGCACGGCTGGTGCCCGGCAACATATTCATGCCTCCTACCGACTGCCAGTAATCACGAATAGCCAATTGCTGGTCAAAAGTCGGCGAGTTCGTCATCACCTGATACTTGCGGCTGTGATGGATATGCTGCTTGCCATCGATGTACTCAATAATGGCACTGTCACCAGAGGAGTCCGACATGGACAAATGCAAGGTCGCCAAACGCTCTTCATTGGGAACCTTGTCGCTGATCACCACGAAGGGGGTCTTTTCCAAGGCAGCCACCGCTTCAGCCACCGTTGCGAAGTTATCCAGAACATATTGCCCCCACAAGGACATGCTCAAGGTTTTGTCACCTTTTTGAGGGGTGGGGTACTCCGACTCCACCAACCACAGCAAATTGACGTTCAGTCCCTTTTCATTTGCTCCGTCTGTCGAGGCCAGGTCGTAACCCGAAGCAATCACGCTGCCATATTTGGATGTCCATTCAATCGACGATGGACCTGCTTCACCGCTGCGCTTGGCGCCACGAGGAAAAATCCAGAGGTTGGTTCCAACGTCCAGCTTCCAGTCCATGGAACGACCGGTAATCACCTGACCGTTATCACCCAGAAAAACAGCTCGAGTACACGCCTCAGAGGCCGCAGGCACCAAAGCCAGCCCAACTGCGCAAGCCAGCAAAGTACGACGACATTTTTTTAGCAACATCTTTCTCTCCAGAGACGGCTAGCCGCCCAATCAATCAAACAAAAAACCGACTGTTTAGACAGCCGATACATTGGACACGGGTGTAACAAAAACAGGATTAGGACAGCGCGTCAAGCCAAGTGACAAGTTGTGGCAGAAGACCTACAGATACATGAAAAAGAGCTCTCTTGATTTGAGAAACACAGCGTTTAGATAATAATAACTGTTCTCATTATTGTTCCTTATTCTGATTTTTATGTCTCTCTTGTTTCCTCTTTCTCCGGCTGCCCGTGCCGTAGCCATTCTTGCTGGCTCCATCGCCCCCTTCTCCTGTGCCTTGGCTCAACAAAGCGTCAACCAGCTCGACAATATCGTGGTTACTGCTTCCGGCTTTGAGCAAGCGGTTCAAGATGCCCCCGCCTCCATCAGCGTCGTACCACGTGCCGAACTGGAAAAGAGAGCCTACCGTGACGTCACCGACGCCTTGCGAGATGTACCTGGCGTGGTGATCACAGGTGGTGCAAGTGGTAGCGATATCAGCATTCGTGGTATGGCTTCGGCCTATACCCTGATCCTGGTTGACGGCAAGCGACAAAACTCGCGTGAGACACGTCCCAACAGCGATGGTGCCGGTATTGAGCAGGGCTGGCTGCCTCCCATGCAGGCAATCGAACGTATTGAAGTGATTCGTGGTCCCATGTCCTCCTTGTATGGCTCAGAAGCCATGGGGGGAGTGATCAACATTATTACCCGCAAAGTCCACCAGGAATGGACCGGCTCGCTGCGCACCGAAGGCACCATCCAAGAGGACTCCAAGTCCGGCAATATTTATCAAGGCAATTTCTATCTGGCAGGCCCCATCAAGAAAGACATGCTGGGGCTGCAGATTTATGGCCAGGAATCCCGTCGCAATGAAGACAAAATTCTTGACGGTTTCAACAAGCAAAATACATCCTCGGGCACCGTCAAGCTGACCTTGACACCTTCGGCCAATCACGACTTTACCGCCGAGTTCTCCCGGACTTTGCAAGAGCGAACCTCTACACCCGGCAAAAGTATGCCCGCCGAAACCTGCAGCAGAAACGGCAAATGCTCCCCCAACAGCATCTCCTCCAGCAAGTACTCTCGCAATGTGTTCTCCGTGGGCCACAACGGTCGCTGGGGACGGGCTGTTTCCAACACCTACGTACAACGTGAAGAGATTGATAACCCCGGCCGTAGCATGTTCCTGAAAAACACCGAGTTCAATACGCAATGGAGCCTGCCTTTAGGCGACCACATGCTGACCTCGGGCTTTCAGTATCTGCATGAGCAACTGCGCGACAACGGCAACCAGTACAAGCCCGATGTCAATCGCCTAAGCCGTGAACAATGGTCGGTATTCGCGGAGGACGAATGGAGCATGACCGACAACTTTGCCCTGACCGGCGGCTTGCGCATGACTCACGACGAGAACTATGGCAATCACTGGACTCCACGCCTTTATGGTGTCTGGCATGCCACCGAGCAACTGACCTTGAAGGGCGGCGTATCCTCTGGTTTCAAGGCCCCTTCCCTGCGTTCGGCCGTGGCTGACTGGGGGCAGATCACCGGTGGCGGCGGCGTTCCTGCTGTGATCGTTGGCAACCCGAATCTGAAGCCAGAAAAGAGCCTGAGCCAGGAACTGGGCATTGTGTGGGACAACCAGAACGGTATGGTCAACAGCCTGACCTTCTTCAATACCAATTTCAAAGACAAGATTACTGAAGTACGACGGGGAGACTGCCCTAATCCTGATAACCTACCTATTTGTTCATCCTATCCAGGCGGGCCTCAGATATACAAATTCGTAAGTGACCGCATCAACGTAGACAAGGCCATCATGCGTGGTGTGGAGGCCTCCACAACCTGGTCGATTACCGATGACCTGCGTCTGGCCGCCAATTACACCTACACCTACTCCAAGCAAAAGAGCGGTGAGTTCTCCGGCCAGCCTTTGAACAAGATGCCCAAGCATATGTTTAACGCCACCCTGGATTGGGATGCCAATGAACAACTGGGCTTGTGGACACGTGTCAACTACCGTGGCAAGACTTCAGACTACCTGAGCCGCACCAGCATGGCGCAAGGCACCCCATCCTTCACCTTCCTGGATGCCGGCCTGAACTACAAGGTCAACAAGACCACCACGCTTGGCTTTGGTATCTACAACATCTTTGACAAGCGCGTCACGGATGAAACCTTTGATGCTGTGTATGATGGGCGCCGTTACTGGGCTCAACTCACTGTCGGTTTCTAAAAACACCGCTTCATGCAGAATCAAAAACGGCCCTTCACGGGCCGTTTTTACAGCTCAGTTCAAACCAGCCATTCAAAACTCCAGGCAGTCAAAAAACCCTGGCAATCTTGCATAGCTGTCCATGAGCTGATCAATCAGATACGCGCTGTCTCGGGTTTCCAGAGCCAACAGATTTTCCCGGTAGTCCTCATCAGCCAAACCAACCGCACTGCGGCCCGGATCAACTCGGGCACCGGCCAGAAGCTCGGACAGCTTGGGGTCTTGTAAACCCTCCAGAGCAGCGCGCAAGGCCAACTCTTGATCAGTAAAACCGACTTGCCCGCCTTGGCCAGCGTGTAACGCCGCTTGCACTAGGGGCAACAACTTATCAATATCTTGCTTGCTAAGGTAAAACACATGCATGACACGTTCTCCACGGATTGGTGATCGGCTGGTCCAGCATACCGAAAGAAACAAGGCCAGCGCTAGTACGCCATCATTTACAGAATTAAGAAAGGGGGCCCATGACAGTAATGCGTAAATTCACTTACTCCCGCTGGCTACTGTTGGGGCTGTTGCCACTGACCACCCTGGCACAAGCCCAAACGACGGATCTCAATTCGGCAGCACTGCCCGAAACCAACACCTGGGGCTCCACACCTTACGCATTACAGATCACTCCCTACGCCTGGATTACGGGCTTGTCCGGTGAATCTTCTCCATTCAAGCGCGCACCCTCGCTGGATATCGAAAAGTCCTTTTCCGATGTACTGCACAATCTGCGTGCCGCCGCCTTTCTAAACACCTGGGCGCGGCGCGACCGCTATGTACTCAATAGCGACCTGCTCTACGTGAACACGCGTGAAAGCGAGGTAGTGGGAGGCTTGCCCTTGGTCGGCGCCGCCCAGGGAACGGTAGACACGCGCCTGTTCATGGCGACCTTGCAAGGCGGGTATCGTGTCTACGATTCCGAACAAGCCAGCCTGGATGCACTGGCCGGCTTTTCGTATTGGGATATTCGCACTCGTGCCCATCTGAGCACAGCGGGCCGGACCAAACACCACGAAGAAAGCTTTAGCTGGGTGGACCCCATGATCGGGCTGCGTGCGTTCTACCGCTTCACACCCGAGCTGTCCACTCATGCCCAGATCCATTTAGGCGGCTTTGACGTGGGCTCGCGTCTGAGCTATCAGGCCACGCTGACGCTGAACTACGACCTGTCAGAGCACTTCTCGCTTGCCGCCGGATACAAAGTGCTGGATGTGAATTACCGTCGCGCCGGTCATGTCTTTGATACTCGTATGTCCGGCCCCGTACTGGGGCTTAGCTGGCGGTACTGATTGAACGGGAAGGGGCGGCCTGGACCGCCCCTTTTCCCATCAGATCAAGCCATACCATCTACTTGATGACGACGTTCCCAGAAACGCGAAGCCACCTTGCCAAGCAGGTCGTCCCCGGTTTTGATAACAAACACCCCTTTGTCTACGGACACGCCCGCCCGATCCAATAGAGGCTGGGCCGCACCGTTGTGGCCAATGGCCTTCAAGTGCCCATAGGCGTCTGCCACAAAATCAACTGCGGCCTTGTTATTACACAGCTTTGAAGCCTGCTCCTGTGTCAACAACAAGGCGACCGCATCAAAAAGCACCGACGGAGCACCAGCGATCTTTTCATCAGCGGCCAACTGGGTGCCGTCCGACAAGGTTACGCCCCCAACTTGCGGAGCAATCAGCTTGACGGCCACACCGGCCTCTTGAGCGCCCGTCAGCAACATCTCCAGCAAGCCTTTATCCGCCCCATCCGTCACCAGTATGCCCAGCATCCGGCCTGCAACAGGTGCTTTCTGAGCCAATATGGACAAGGCTTTAGAGGGTGGCATATCTACTGGTTTGCGGGCAGGTTTGGCAGGCGGCGGCAAATCCAGGCCCAAGCCCTGGGCTGCTCGCTTGGCCAGATCCTCATCAATCACACGCAGATGAGAGAGCACCCGCACACGAACATGATTGAGTTGAACCTTGGATAGCTCAAAGACCAAACCGGCAATTAGATGCTCTTGCTCGACTTCCGTCTGCGAACGGTAAAACAAACGGGCCTGACTGTAATGGTCAGCAAAAGACTCCGCCCTTACCCGCAGTTTCGCCCCGTCGTCTACCGTGCTGGGCAAGCTGCGAAAACCATGGGCCTGGGCACGGGGGCCAGCAGACTCGCCCGCCTCATCCAGGCTGTTAGGCTCATAGGTCGCGCGGCCTTTGGGAACCTGAGTTTGCATCATGCCGTCGCGCTGCATATTGCTGAACGGACAACGTGGCGCATTAATAGGAATCTGATGAAAATTGACTGTTCCCAGACGAGACTTCTGTGTATCCAGGTAGGAGAACAAACGGCCTTGCAGCAAAGGATCGTCCGTAAAGTCGATGCCCGGAATAAGGTTGGACGGCAAGAAGGCGACTTGTTCGGTCTCTGCAAAAAAGTTGTCGGGATAACGATCCAGCACCATGCGACCTACAATTTTGACCGGCACGCTTTCTTCGGGAATGAGCTTGGTCGCATCCAGCACGTCGTAGTCCTGCTTGTCGGCCCACTCCTGGTCGAAAACCTGCACGCCAAGCTCCCACTCCGGGAAGGCTTCGCTTTGAATGGCCTCGTACAAATCGCGGCGCAGGTAATCCGAATCCGCGCCGGAAATCTTGACCGCTTCGTCCCACAAGGTAGACTGCAAACCCTGTTTGGGCTTCCAGTGAAACTTCACAAAATGCGACTTGCCCTTGGCATTAACAAAACGGAAGGTATGCACACCAAAGCCCTGCATCATGCGAAACGAGCGCGGCAAGGCTCGGTCCGACATCAACCACATGACGGTATGCAAAGACTCAGGCATCAGGGAGACAAAATCCCAGAAAGTGTCATGAGCTGACGCTGCCTGTGGAAAGCCCCGGTCTGCCTCCGGCTTAACGGCATGGATCAGGTCCGGAAACTTGATGGCGTCCTGGATAAAAAAAACGGGCATATTATTGCCCACCAGATCCCAGTTCCCCTGCTCGGTATAGAACTTGACGGCAAAGCCACGCACGTCACGCGGCGTGTCTTTGGAGCCTTTGGAACCGGCCACTGTTGAAAAACGGCAGAACACCGGCACCCGGTGTCCTTCCTTTTGAAACACACAGGCCTGAGTCAACTCCGGAATGGCCTGCGTACATTCAAAATAGCCATGTGCGCCCGTGCCGCGAGCATGAACAATCCGCTCCGGGATGCGCTCGTGGTCGAAATGGAATATTTTCTCGCGCAGGACAAAATCTTCCAACAAAGTCGGGCCGCGCGCGCCAAATCGCAAGGAGTTCTGATTGTCCGATAGGGGCACGCCATGATTGGTCGTCAAGCCAGTTTGGCCAAACTGATGCAACTCCCCGCCTTGACCCACGGCATCCTGATTGGTCCTGGTTGAGGATTTTTTCGTCACCATATGTCCTCCAGTCGAGTCACCTAACAAACCCCGCTCTGCAGGTTTGAATTCAGTAGTGATACGCAACGATGTGGTGTTCAGGCGAAAAAAACCAAACCAGGCTGCCAGGGTGTGCCGGCACTCGGCAACAGAACCTCGCAAGCAGGGTTTGTCTGAACGATGAGCGTGAGCCTGCCATCACCGCGCGCTCCCAATAAACTACACACGTCAAACCCAGACGTGTCCTGTTTCAAGCTCACCCATTCCTTCGGGATGCACCCTATTGATCCTGCAAATCGTGCAACTTGAAACAAGGGGCAGGCACCCCGCTCTGTTGGGGTGCCCTTGGAAAAAGCCTAGGAGTTTTAATGACTTGATGTGCGAACCAGTCTCTCGAAACGTAAACAAGCATGTCCACATTTTTTTCGTGACAAGCCGGTAACTGTCAGGCCCGCTCTGGCATCATGCGCATTTTCTCGCTCTATACTGAGCACGCTTTAGCGCATGCCCAAGCATGTGCTCCGTTTCTTTTTGGAATGATTTTGTGTTTCAAGCCACTGCCCTCGTCTTCGCTCTATATGTCGCTTGGCGACTAATCAAACCTTTATCGATCAAACCCTGGATCAAGTGGCTGTTAAGTGCCTTGGCCATTGCCGCCACCCTGCACCATTACACCGTCGCCCTGTTTTGGGGCACCCGCGCTTCTCCAGAAATTCCCGCCCCAGTCATCATGATCTTGGGATGGGCTTTTGGAGCTGTCTTGCTGGCCACCTGCTTGACCTTGATCACCGATCTGGCAGGTTTGCTAATGCGCGTCCTGTACAAACCTGCCGGACAAGTGCTGCTGCGCTCCCCCACCTTGCGCGGTGTGCTAGGTATCGCCGCTGTCAGTCTTTCCGCATTGGGCGTGTGGCAGGCGGTGCAAGTCCCGGAAGTAAAATTCATCGACGTAAAGGTCAATGGCTTACCCCCTAGCCTGGATGGTTTCAAGCTGATGCAACTGACCGACCTGCACGCCAGCCGTCTGCTGCAAGGGCCGTGGGTACAGGCCATCGTGGACAAAACACAGGCCTTAAAACCGGACTTGATTGCAATTACGGGCGACTTGGTCGATGGCACGGTGAAAGCTCGTCGCGAAGATGTCGCCCCCTTGCAAGCCCTGTCTGCCCCCAAAGGGGTTTGGGTCATTGCAGGCAACCACGAGTACTACACCCAGTATCAGCCCTGGATAGAACACTTCAACAGCCTGGGGCTACGTTTGCTCCTAAATGAGCACAGCATTATTGAGCAAGGCGATGCCGCTTTTGCCTTGGCCGGCATCACGGACAAGTCAGCGGCCGTGCATGGGCAGCCCACGCCCGACGTGGCTGCGGCGGTCGCCGGCATCCCGGTCGGCATGCCTATCATCATGCTGGCCCATCGCCCCGATACCGCCAAAGAAAGCGCAGCGGCCGGCGTGGCTTTGCAACTGTCCGGCCATACACACGGCGGCCATATCTTAGGCATGCACAAGATCGTGCAAATGGCCAATGACGGCTATGTAGGCGGACTGTATCAAGTCGATGATATGCAGCTCTATGTCAGCTACGGCGCCGGGCTGTGGCCAGGTTTCCCCCTGCGTCTGGGGCGCGCCTCGGAAATCACCTTGATTACCTTGCGCGCCTCCTGAACCTGAAACGCAAACCGGAGCATCAAGATACGCTGCGCAGTGCCCGTCGACACAGGCGCTGCACAGCCGCATTATCCGGTGATTGCACCTGCCATTGAGCACATAAATCGCGCACCCACTGTGGCTGATCCTTGGCTGCATCATTCAAGAAGTTGGCCACCGAGTCTTGCACATACACGCTGTCATCCCGATACAAGGTTTCCAGAATCGGCAACATGCGCTCCGGTTCCTTTTTCAGAATAGCGATATGCGCGCACCACACTCCCCGAGGGCGCAGGGCTTCACACGCAAAGCGGCGCAGATACTCCGAGTCTGAACGCGCCCACTGCTGCAAGGTCTGAATCGATACCTCCAGCTCGGCCACCAGTTGAGGCCGTACCGCCATCCAGGCCCATTCGCGCACACCAAAATGCGGATCATCCGCCAAGGGACGCAGTGCGTCCAGACGCTGGGACACACTTAGCGGCTCGCGCGCTCCCACCATAAAGCAAGCCCAGCCACGCACCACATCGGCCGGATGATTCAGACAACGCATCCAGGCCATCTCACCATAGGTTTGCAGCAAATATTCCCCTATGGCTTTCATGCGCTTGAGAATGCCCAATTCGGCCAGGGCGTCGATGTGCTGCGCGCCCTGCTCATCCAGTTCCGGAAAAACAGTGGCCACCAGCACACGCTGATCAATCGCCAGCGACTCCGTCAGGGTAGCGCCCTGGATTTCCCCCTTGGACAGGGCCAACAAAATATCAGCGGGTATGTCCGCGACCCTGGCATAACCCTTGCGGTTTTCTGTACTCATGATGCTTGTTCTCCTGCGGCCGCTTTGTTCAACAAGGTGCTTAGCTGCGCGCATTCCGCCTCGGACAAATGCCCGAACAGATTGCCTATCCACTGGGCATGGGTCCCTACCAGGGTCTTGGCCAGCTCCTCCCCCTGAGGACTGAGTTTCACCATGACGGAACGCCGATCCGCCTCGGCCGCAAAGCGTTGCACCCAACCCGCTTTAAGCAGTCCATCCACCAAGGTGGTGACCGTTGCACGCGTAACACCTGCCCGCTCAGCCAGGATATGCGAGGGCATGCCCTCGGGTGCCTCTTTGAGCAAAAACAAAAGCACAAAACGGGCTTCGCTCAAGCCATAGGGTGCCAACAAGGCGGCGCAGTCTCGATCAATACGAGCGGACAAGGACAAGAGCTGAAAACAAAGAGACATTCCCTGTACGTTAACGTCCTGGTGCTGCTGTGCATGCGAGAGCAAGGCCTGATATTTCGCTTCCAGTTTCATAGTTTGAGATCAAATTATTTGATATCAAATCTTAATAGTGGATTCCATCAAAAACAAGAAAAATAAAAGAGACGTACTCATCCGAAATGAAGGTACACGGATTTCATATCATGCCAATCCAAACCACAAAGCGAAATATGCCCAATGGTAAGGAACCTATCCATAAATACAGCCGATCTTCTGACAAAAAGAGTGTCGCCAAAACTCGACAATGCCACATTTTAAGCTTGATGCTTACCAAGCGAGCCCCTCGCATGCGGTAAGGTAGAAGGCTGGTCAGGCATCAGCCCTGCCAACTATCCTCTGCAGCACACATGGAATCCGAGTACCAGCATCATGAATAGCATCAAGAAATCGAACAAATTGGCGAATGTTTTGTACGATATTCGCGGCCCCATCATGGACCGGGCCAAGCAAATGGAAGACGAGGGTCAGCAACTGATCAAGCTGAACATCGGCAATTTGGCGGTATTCGGTTTTGATGCCCCGGAAGAGATCCAGCTTGATATGATCCGCAACCTGCCCAATTCCTCGGGCTACTCGGACAGCAAAGGTATTTTTGCCGCGCGCAAAGCCGTCATGCACTACACCCAGGAACAAGGCATCAAGGGCGTGACGCTGGAAGACATTTACCTGGGCAATGGTGCTTCTGAACTGATTGCCATGGCCACCAATGCCCTGTTGGATGACGGCGACGAGTTACTCTTGCCCATGCCCGACTACCCGCTGTGGACGGCTGTTACCAGCCTGTCCGGCGGTACGCCCGTCCATTACCTCTGTGATGAAGCCAATGGCTGGATCCCTGATCTGGACGATATCCGCTCCAAGATCACCCCACGCACCAAAGGTCTGGTGGTCATCAACCCGAACAACCCCACCGGCGTGCTCTACCCCGACTCGGTGCTGCAAGCCCTGATCGATATTGCCCGCGAATTCAATTTGGTGCTGCTGGCCGACGAGGTCTACGACAAGGTCTTGTTTGACGACATGAAGCACACCGCGATGGCCAGCTTGTCCACCGACGTGCTGACCTTAACCTTCAACTCCTTGTCCAAAAGCTACCGCGCCTGTGGTTACCGCGCAGGCTGGCTGGTGATTTCGGGCGACAAGCAGGCCGGCGCTGACTATATCGAAGGGCTGAGCATGTTGGCCAATATGAAGCTATGCGCGAACGTGCCCGGCCAATGGGCCATTCAAACGGCCTTGGGTGGTTATCAGAGCATTAACGACCTGGTTTGCGAAGGCGGACGCCTGCGTCGTCAACGCGATCTGGCATACGAACTGATCACCGCCATTCCCGGGGTCAGTTGCGTCATGCCCCACGCTGCTCTGTACATGTTCCCGCGTCTGGATCCCGAAATTTACCCCATCAAGGACGACCGTCAGTTCTTCCTGCAACTGCTGGAAGCCACCCGCGTGATGCTGGTGCAAGGTACGGGCTTTAACTGGCCTCATCCGGACCACTTCCGCATGGTGTTCCTGCCCCACGAGCCCGACCTGCGCGAGGCCATCGGCCGCATGGCCAAGTTCCTGAAAGACTACCGTATCAAGCACGGTACGGAACGGCCTGAGTTTGCGCAAGCAGCACTTCCCGCTGAGAGTAGTGTGCAAACCGCCTAAGCAGAAAACGCTGCCAAGCAGGGACTGAGAAGTCAATAGACCTTGATGTAGTGACCAACGCCCGATACAGCACATCGGGCGTTTTTTATTCTGAAAATCGACTTATTGAGAACAAGATTCCCCACCAGGCAATGCGGCCAGAACAGCCGCCTGCATACTTTGCGTCAACGCGGTATCACCCATGGCCCGGCTGATCATCCCTGTCCCCAACATGGCGGCAAACAAGAGCATGACTTGCTCTTCGGACTGCTCGGCACAGGCTTGCAAGGCAAGGCGGCGAAACTGCTCAAACAAGTGCTCTACCCCTTCACTGTAAATTGCCGTGGTCTGCGCATCAGCAGGCAGGCCGCTAGCCAGGGAAGAAAAGGCCAAAATCGGGCAGCTTTGAGTTTGAGGACGATGCTTGAAGTAACGTCGCATCAAGGCTTGAAAACCTTGTACGGCATCTTCTTCATAGCGTTGGTTGATACGCTGCCAGGATGCCGAAGACTGCGTAAAGGCAAAACGGGAAGCCTCCTCAATCAAGGCCTCTTTGGAGGCAAACTGTTTGTAGAAGGCGCCAGCCGTCAGACTCGCATCGTTCATGATGTCCCCGATCGAGACCCCTTCCACCCCATGTTTGCAAAACAGCCGGCATGCCGTTTCCAGCACCCGTTCGCGGTTGCGTTCGGCCTGCTCACGCGAGACACGCCCCATTCAAACCTCCGGACGACGAAAAGCAATCAGCTTGGCAATCAAGCGCTGACACACTTCATTATTTTGATTCATGGTGTGAGACTCCACCGTCACCATCCCCCTGTCCGCTTTAGAGCGAGAGGGCTGAATGTCGATGATTTTACTGAGCACATGCAAGACATCACCAGCACGCGTGGGCCGTGGCCAGTCTATCTGCCCGCCGGCACCAATAATTCCCTGACTGAATTCCAAGCTGTCCACCAACAGCTTCATGGTGATGGCAGCAGTGTGCCAACCGCTTGCAGCCAAACCTTGAAAGAACGTGTCCTTGGCCGCTTCTGCATCCAGATGGAAAGGCTGCGGATCAAACTGGCGGGCAAAGCTGATAATTTGCGCCTCATCCAGAGCATGCTCTGCGCTGCGAAACTCCATCCCCAGGGCCAGATCGTCAAGATAGACAACTGCGGTAAGACTCATCCGACTATTCTCCAGAAAGTGTGCGAGTGCGTATTGCTGCCTACATAAATAGATTATGAATAGCAGCTATCCTTGCACAAGCTTTTCTGAAAATCAACAATAGATTACAGACATACTCTATTTTGAAAATGGTGATTACTCTGCTTTGTTACCTGAAAGCCATTCAGTAGAGCGTTTGAGAAAATGCGCCTTGAATAGGGCACATCGCCCCACAGACCAGCAAGACATAAAAGAAAGCCGCCCTTTGCTAGCAGACTGCTCAAGGGGCTGCCTTCATCTGCTGGGCTTTAGCCTGCTAAATCCAGTACCAAGGTCTGCGACATCAAAGACGAGCCTTCACGCAAAAACTCAGGTTCACCGCTAGGCGAAAAACCATACTTCTTATACAACTGGACGGCTGCCGCATTCGTCAGAGTCACACTCAAACGTATACAAGCCGCCTGCTTACTGTTTGCCCATTTCACTGACGCATCCAGCAGGCCATAGCCTGCCTGTAAGCCACGCGCGGAGGGTGCCACCCACATCTGATAGATATCAGCCACGGCAGGTTCCGAGGCGGACAGCTTGCACCAGACCAGACCACACGCTTGCCCCTCCTTGTCAGCTAACAAGACATGGTCTGCCTCGGATGCACAAGCGGTTTGGATCCGCTCCTGCCAGAAATGCTCAGAATGTGCGGACTCCACGGCATAGGTACTCCCGAAAGCATCGGGAGAATCACGCAAGGCACTGAGGCGCAATGCTTGATACGTGCGCCATTCATGCGCCTGAACCGGACGAATAGAGATCACAACACATCCTTTATAAAGAGAGTCAGGTTCCGATCAGGGACCACAACGCTTAATGCAAGGGCCGCAACAGCAATACAGCGCACAAAGCCAGCATGAAAACAGCGATGCTGGCATCCAGCACACGCCAGGCCAAAGGCTGACGAAACACGGGTTGCAACAATCGCGCCCCATAGCCCAAGGCCAGAAACCAGCTAGCACTGGCTGCACAGGCCCCCAAGGCAAAGGCCCACTGCAAGTGGCCAGGATACGGCGTAGACAGGCTACCTAGCAGCACCATCGTATCCAGATACACGTGAGGATTCAAAAAAGTAAATGCCAGACAAGTGAGCAAGATACGACGACGGTTTCGCTCGCTACCCTGCCCAGCCATCAAGCTGCCCTTGCCCGTCCAAGCCCGTTGTGCGGCCAACAGCCCATACCAAGCAAGAAAAGCCGCGCCGCCAAAGCGCAGAACTTGCAGCAAGCCTGGCCATTCCTCTACCAAGGTACCAATGCCAGCCACGCCCCCTAGAATCAAGACGATATCGGCCAAGGCACAGATAGCGACCACCAAGCCCACATGCCTACGCTCCAGCCCTTGCCGCAAGACAAAGGCATTTTGTGTGCCTATGGCCATGATCAGGCCAGCACCCGTCAAAAAACCAGTCGCAAGCACAGAGAAGAACATGCCATCCACCCACGAAATTCAACAATTGCGATAGGATGCTGTCATTTACGATTTAAGAAAAGCTAATTATTCTTTACTTAATTAAGAATTTCTAAATATATAGGCGAATCATGGATCTGTTGCACCCGCAATTAAGAGCGTTTACGGCAGTTCTGGAGGAAGGCAGCTTTGAAGCGGCCGGACGCAAGCTATACATCACCACGTCGGCTGTCTCGCAACGTATCAAAGCGCTGGAGGACAGACTGGGACAGGTTCTGGTCCTGCGCCAACCACCTTGCCGTCCTACACCAGCAGGCGAGTTGCTGCTGCGTCGTGTACGTCCCATGCAAACCCTGGAAGCAGAGGCTGTCGCCGATTTTCTGCCAGAGCGAACTGGCCCACGTAGACCCATCGCCATTGCGGTCAACAGTGACTCGCTGGACACCTGGTTTCTGCAAGCCCTCTCCCAACTAAGCCAGGAACATGGCTACCTGTTTGATGTGCGCGTGGATGACCAGGACCACACGCTGGAACTGATACGCAATGGCTCCGTACTAGGTGCCGTCACCGCCGAACCGACACCCCTGCAAGGTTGCAAAGTTCAAGCACTGGGCATCATGCGCTACCAAGCCATTGCCTCTCCAGAATTTGTAGCCCAGTACTTCAGTTCAGAAGTAGACGCAGGCTCGTTGGCCCAAGCCCCCATGATTGTCTTTAACCGCAAGGACGAATTGCAGTGGCGTTTTATACGTCAGATCACCACTGAATCTGTCACCCCTCCCATCCACTATCTGCCCACCTCTACCGGCTTTGTGAAAGCGGCGGCTTTGGGCCTGGGATGGTGTCTGGCACCGGACTCCATGGTCAGCAATGCCTTAGCCTGCCAGGAACTGTCCTTGATCGCCCCCGGCCTTTGGCTGGATGTACCTTTGTACTGGCAACATGCCGCTATCCGCTCCGACACCTTGCACAATATGGGCAGGGCCCTTGAGCAGGCAGCCAGCACCTCATTACTGCCAGTTCCAGCGTAATGAGCTCTTTGGCGTCCTTCGCAGGAAAGCAATGGCCAGGGTTTGCCAATCGCAGTAGATGGTAAAAAAGCGGGCTCACGCCAGCTTTTGCAACAGACTTATCAAGAGAATCGAACTCAAGGCGTTCTTTTGGTCTTGGAAGGTCGAGCCTGCTCAGAAATAATGCGCGCCAGTTTCTGCGCCGCTTCCTTCATTTGCTCTGGACTGAACGCACTCAGGCCCAAAAGCAGCCCTGGGGGCCCCTCACCGGCGTGATACATGGCAGAGACAGGACGCACGGCCACGCCCTCTTTCATGGCCCGCTGCGCCACCGCCACATCGTCAATCTGTGCGGTCAACCACAAGACCGAGTGCATCCCTTGATCGCTGGGTTGCAGACGCGTCAAATCATCAGGCAAGACATCACGCACAATCTCAAAAAGATGGTTGCGACATTGAGTGTAGACCCCACGCATACGCCGAATATGCCGCTCCAGATGCCCCTCTGCAATAAAGCTGGCCAGGACATGCTGGTCTGCACTGGGCGGATGCCGATCCAGCAGGACTCGCGCTCCGCAAAAAGCCTGTACCAACGGTGGCGGCACAATCGCATAGCCCAGACGTAGCGAGGGAAACAGCACCTTGCTAAAGGTTCCAAGATAGATCACTCGCTCCGGGTCCAGGCCCTGCATGGCAGGAAAAGGATGGCCGCAGTAGCGGAACTCGCTGTCGTAATCATCCTCAACAACCCAGGCGGACTTATCGCGTGCCCACGCCAGCAAGGCATTGCGTCGTGCCATGCTCATGGGCATGCCCAAAGGGTATTGATGCGAAGGAGTCACAAAGGCGACCCGCGCATCGGCTTGCAAGCGTATGCCCGCAGCCACATCCAGCCCCTCTTCATCCACAGGCACACGAACCATACGTTCCGGCGAACCTACCGTATTCAAAATCGCGGTAATGCCAGGATAAGCCGGGTTCTCTACCCAGGCGAAATCCTGCCTGCTCATCAAGACCAGACAAGCCAGAAACAAACCTTGCTGAGTGCCCGTTGTCACAATTACCTGCTCGGCCTCACAGCGTACCGAGCGGGAACGGCGCACGTATTCCGCGATGGCTTCCCGTAAAGGCAAGGCACCCTGAGGATCACCATAGCCACCTGGCGCGCCCTGACCATGTGCCCGCAAACGATTTCCCAAGCGTCGCCAGATAGGTCCGGGTGCAGCAGCACCCAAGGGAATCGACACAGCAAACGGGGCTGACGGCAAAGGCTGGAATTGAGCCGCAACCGTATTGAATGGCTGGGCAGCGGGTGGCGCAGGCTGGGCAGGCAGCGATGCCGCCCTGCGCTTCTTGGCGGCATCCTTGGGATGGCCCAGCGACGGGGCGATATAAGTGCCTACGCCCGGCAAGGACTCCAAAAAACCTTCGGCAATCAATTGCTCGAAAGCTTCCACGACCGTGCCACGGGCCACACCCAAGGATGCCGCCAAGGCTCGCGTGGACGGTAAGGATTCACCCGGTTTGAGCGCACCGTTTTTTACTGCTTCGCGCAGCTTCTGCGCTAGCTGACGCCCCAGGGTGCCTGCGCTTCGATCCAGCTCACCAAGGGAAGGAATCTTCGGATTATGGGCGGTACGAGACATTGTTTGTGGTCCATGAAAATAGCACCAAACTGGCACAGTTCAATGAGCCAGAATAGACCAATAATAGACACATTGATCCTCAATCCCAAGCCCAGACAGACGACGATGTATATCCCCGCACACTTCAATGAATCCCGACCTGAACCACTGCACGAGCTGATCGCCCAGCATCCGTTGGGCATTCTGGTCGCCAATGGCAAAAGTGGTTTAAGTGCGAATCACCTGCCCTTCATGCTGCATCCCAAAGAAGGCGCACAAGGGGTATTGCACTGTCACGTCGCCAGAAACAACCCCGTATGGCAAGACCTGGAGAACGGCGACGAAGTGATGGTGATATTCCGAGCAGGGGACGCCTATATCTCTCCGCAATGGTTTCCCAGCAAGCTGGAAACACATAAGCAAGTCCCGTCCTGGAACTACATCGTGGCCCATGCCTATGGGCAGGTGACGATACGCGATGAGGAACGCTATGTTCGCGGTGCCGTGGCGCGCTTGACCCGCATCCACGAAGCCAGCCAGCCCGTGCCCTGGAAGATGACGGATGGGCCCAAGGACTATATCGACGCCATGCTCAAAGCCATCGTCGGGATTGAAATTGAGATCACTAGCCTGATCGGCAAAACCAAGCTCAGTCAGAATAAAGAGGCTCGGGATGTGGAGGCGGCATCAGCAGCCTTAATCCGCCAAGGGGACGATTTCATTGGCAGCGCGATGCAGGCGGTGGCAGCAGAAAAACAGGTGCAGGAGAGCAAGGCCTAGAAAAACCGCTCCCCTGCAACGAATAAGCTTAGGTTTATTGTTTGAGCCCTGAATGAGCCTGTGAGACTCCCCAAGGTAGCAACGTGCTCAGGCAGCGGCCTCGGCCACGGCCTTACGCACAGCCTCGCGCGCGCCCACCCGCTCCAGATAGGCACTTAGTTTAGGGAATTGGCTCATATCAACGGCATCCCCCTCTAGCCAGCCACCCACGGTGTACAGATACGCATCGGCCACACTGAATTGCTCGCCCAACGCCCAGGGACCAACAATCAAGGATTCCAGATAAGCCGCACACGCCGTCATGTTTTGCGGCACCTTGGCGCGCATGGCTTCTTCCACAGCAGGATCATCGACCCAACGAGAGCCACGACGCTTGTGCGCGTGAGCCACGTGCACCGTGGATGCCAGGTAGCTGTGCAGCTCCTGCATACGAGCGAATGCAAAAGGATCATTCAACGGTGCCAGCTTGGCAGCCGGAAAGCTCTGTGCCACAAAAGCCAGCAAAGCCGGGGTTTCTGTCAATGTTCCCTGCTCTGTCACCAGTGCCGGAACACGCCCCTTGGGATTGACACGCAGAAACTCCGGGCTTTGCTGTTGATTGGCACCAAAATCCAGCTTGACCACATCAAAGTCTGCCCCTGCTTCATGCAGTGCAATATGAGTGGCAAGCGCGCAGGTCCCTGGCGCGCAATAGAACACCCAACGAGACATATTGATCCCCTCTTGTGTTGTAAATGAAGGGATTATTATGACCCTAAAGCGTTGTTGAGCAAGCAGAAAACAAAAAACCCAACAGCCGTTACGCTGTTGGGTTTCTTGGGATTTCTTGGTGGAGTCGGGGGGAATTGAACCCCCGTCCGCAAGCCGTCCACAGACAGTTCTACATGTGTAGTCAATTAATTTTAAGTTTTAACCTTGGACTATGCCAATTGACAGGCCTTTCCTTGGCGATCCACTAAGTTTTAGAACCGGACTACGTGGCACAGGCCGATTCGATTCTTTGTAAATAACACTGCTGTAGGTTGCCCTACCTAACCCAAAGACAAATTAGTGCAGTGGCCCAGCCTTAAGCGGCTAGAGCGAAACGCTCGTCGTTGGCGTTTGTAGTTTTCCAGTGGATTTACGAGCGTACTGGTGCTCGACACGCCCTGTGCTGCTTCTTGACCCACGTCGAAGCCATGTCGACCCCATGTGGATTAGTAACCATACCACATCGGCTACAAAATGTATAGCGCCTGGTGCTAGAATAACCGTCTTCCGCGCTCTGGCTGAGTCCTCGCCAGGGCGTTTTTCACGTACGTCACACCTACCCTTTTGTCTGGAGTCGCTTTCCATGACCCATCCCGCCAGTCAAGCCAGAGGCCCGTTAGGCTTTATCCTGCACGGCAGTCTTGTTACTCAAATTGTGATCGGTTTGATCGCCGGTATTTTGTTGGGGCACTTTGCACCGGCAGCTGCGCAGTCGATCGCCTTGCTGGGCCAATTGTTTGTCTCTGCCTTGAAGTCGGTAGCACCGATTCTGGTGTTTGTGCTGGTGATGTCCTCTATCGCCAATCAAAAAGCTCAGTCCTCCAGCCGCATGGGCCCTATTTTGCTCTTGTACGTGATGGGCACCTTTCTGGCCGCACTGGTTGCCGTGATCGCCAGTTTCGCCTTCCCCGTCAAACTCAAACTGGATCTGGCCGACACCACACTGAATCCGCCCAGCGATATCACCGAGGTGCTGCTGGATCTGTTGACCAATATTGTGGTGAACCCGATTGATGCCTTGCTTACCGCCAATTACATGGGCATTTTAGCGTGGGCCATTGCCTTGGGCCTGGCCTTGAAACATGGTTCACAAAGCTCTCGTGACCTGCTCACTGATATGGCCAACTCGGTCTCTTCCCTGGTACGACTGGTGATTCGCTTTGCGCCGTTGGGGATCTTTGGTTTAGTGGCTGTAACCGTTGCAGAGTCTGGCTTTGATGCCCTGCGCCAATACGGCCTGCTGCTGATCGTGCTGGTAGGCTGCATGTTGGCGGTGGCCCTGATCGTCAACCCCCTGATCGTATTTGCCAAGTTGCGTCGCAACCCCTACCCGCTGGTCTTTACCTGCCTGCGTGAAAGCGGCATCACGGCTTTCTTCACCCGCAGTTCTGCCGCCAACATCCCCGTGAACATGGCATTGTGCGAACGTCTGGGGCTGAATAAAGACACGTACTCCGTTTCAATTCCATTGGGTGCCACCATCAATATGGCTGGCGCTGCTGTCACAATTACGGTGCTGACACTGGCCGCTGTACACACACTGAACATTCAGGCTGACCTGCCCACTGCCCTACTGCTCAGTCTGGTGGCCACAGTTGCGGCCTGCGGTGCTTCTGGCGTGGCCGGTGGCTCGTTGCTGCTAATTCCATTAGCATGCAATATGTTCGGCATTACCGACGATATCGCCATGCAAGTTGTGGGCGTCGGTTTTGTGATTGGAGTGGTGCAAGACTCAGTCGAAACGGCGTTGAACTCCTCGACGGATGTGCTGTTTACTGCCGCAGCCACACTTGAACCTGGCCGTGCCTGATTTGACACCTTGACGCACAAGGGGCCAGCCAGTCAGGCTGGCTTTTTTTTGTATGTAATCCGAACCCGATTGCCTCAGCCCAGACACCAGTCACCGTACTTTGGGGTGTGGGCATCTGCCAGATGCTGCGCAGTCAGGTGCTTATCAAGGAGTCTTCGTGGATGTAGCCAGTCTTTCTCTGTATATCGTTGCCGTCGCGGCTGTCACCGTCATTCCGGGACCGACGATGCTGCTGGCCCTGAATAATGGCGCTCATGGGGGAAAACGAATCGCGGCCTGCGGTATTGCGGGTGCAGCGCTCTCGGACCTGATTCTGATCGCCGCCGTAGGCGGTGGACTGGGAGCACTGCTGCTTGCCTCTGAACAACTCTTCTCGGTCGTAAAATGGATCGGTGCGGCCTACCTGCTGTACCTGGCCTATGGACTGTGGCACGCCCCTGTCCGAACCATCCAGACAGGAGCTCCCTTGAGCAATACCCTGTCAGGTCGCACCGCCTTCCTACGCTCCTTGCTGGTGGCTTTATCCAACCCTAAAGGATTACTGTTCTTCTCGGCTTTTCTGCCACAATTCATCCGCCCAGAAGAGGCCATTGCAGCCCAGTACATCACACTGGCACTGGTCACGGCCCTCATTGATATTGCCCTGATGACGGTATACGCCGTAGGCGGTCATCACGCCATGCGGCTGCTTTCTGGCCAGGCCATGCGTTGGTTAAACCGGGGCTGCGCAGGCATGCTGGCAGGTCTGGGGATTGCTTTGAGCTTGTATCGACGCAGCAACTCCAACTAAGGCTCACAACGCTTTGCAAGGCAAGAAGGGACCTGAACTGGTCCCTTTTTCTTGTGTGGCAACCCGGCCTTGCCAGCTACGAAGCTGGCCCATCACCATCCATGACGCAGCAGCAACAGGCAAAACGACAAAGCACAAAACCGGACCAGATACCTGCACCCGGCACCATGTTCAGGCCGATGGGATCGTATATCATCATTCAGGTGGCCACCCCGAATGCCCTGCTACGGTTTCAATGTCGCCATATCCTCACGAACTCCGGTATACCAAGGCTTAGCGCCTGGACCGGTATGGTTTTCCACTTAGCCCGATGCAACAAGGAGTCAAGATGAAGCGTATCTATTTAGCGGGTCCTGACGTGTTTTTCAGCGATGCCGCCGAGCGTGCCACACTGCACAAGCAATTGGTACGAGACTTTGGCTTCAAACCCTTGCATCCCGTTGATCAGGAAGAAATCGAAGCCTCCTCCATCTATCATCACAATATCCGCCTGCTGGATCAGGCCGATGCAGTACTGGCCAATATCACGCCCTTTCGAGGTGCGGAAATTGATACTGGCACCGCCTTTGAAATTGGCTATGCCGTGGCTCAGGGTTTGCCTGTTTTCACCTACCGTTCTACCGCCGATACGGTTCTGGATACCGTGCGCGAACACTACAGCCCGGTCGTACTGGACCCGGCCACCCAGATATGGCGCGATCGTAATGGCGCACTAATTGAGGATTTTGGCCTGCCCTCGAACTTGATGGTGGCAATCAGCACGGAGTTTGTACATGGCACGTTTACCGATGCCTTGATCGCTGCGCAGGACTATTTCAAAGCCATCGGCTGATTCACACGCAGAGAAAGTTCTGCTTAGCAATCAAGGATAAACTCTCAAACAGGCTTGAAATTAAACGAACCCCAGCGAAATTAAACGCCGTAGATTCTCTGGTAGGATGAGGCCTTGAGACCTACAAGCAATACCCACGAGCTGCATAATAAGCCCCCCGCATCACCCGCTTTTCTTGACTCAAAAAAACAGGGCTACGCCCAGTACCATGCCAGACACCAGCAACATCTCTTTTCTTGACCGCGTACGCGCCATCCTTAGTGACCTCCCCGCTTCCGAGCGACGTCTGGCCCAATTCACACTGGATTTTTCGGGGGATCTGTCCAGCTACAACGCCTCGGAGCTGGCCAGCCTGGCCCAAGTGTCCAATGCCACGGTCACACGCCTGATCCGCCGCCTGGAATACGCCAACTACGAAGCGGCACGCAAACAGATTCGCTCGGAAAGAACAGATGATTCTTTCACCCCCGTCAACTCGCCTCTGTCTCCGGGTGAGACAACCTTGCACTCGCACCTGCAGGAAAGCTATAGCAAGCTGGGCAACACCTACCGGCATCTGTCCCAGTCGGCACTACTGGAAGCCAGCCAGGCTATCAGTCGTGCGCGGCAGGTTTGGCTGATAGGTTTGCAGGCAAACTACTTTCTGGCCGGGCATTTCCATTGGCATTTGTCCAAGTTCATGCCGGGGGTCAGACTCATCCCCGGAGCAGGTCAGACAGTCTCCGAATACCTGACTGACATCCAGCACCAGGATGTGCTCATTATTTTTGATTTGCATCCACGCGCCAGCCCAATGCCGGAGCTGATCCAGCACCTGGAAGCACGCTGTGCGGACATCGTGCTGATCACCGACCAGGATTACAAACAGCGGCCCAAGACCCGCTGGTCCCTACCCTGCCAGCCCGGACGTGAACAGTTACCTGATAATTCGGTGGCCGTTGCCAGCCTGTCCCATCTTCTCCTGTCCGAAGTACTGAAAGTGCGTGGTGCCGACCGCCGCGATGAATCGGCACAAGAGCTTGCCGCCGCTGAAGCGCTGTTTTGAGCAAAAAAAGCGCGTTCTTTTGAATCTCTGCGACCGACTCAGGGCAGGAGAGGCAAATCTTGTACCTGCAAGGATCCTGCGTCATTTACTTCCCCTCGCCGATTGAAATATCGCATTCTTTTCCTCACACGATATAAGACCACCTTCCTCCCAAAAAAAACCAGCATCGCTTGTCGATTACGGCGCAATGCCGTGCCGCCGTCCAGCCAAATCAAGGCTCCGAAACCAGAGCCTTCGCCCCCCATCTACGACCAAAGTCGCCTATTGGGAAACGTTGATTCGTTCTATACATGCTGTACACAGAGCGCCCGCAAGCGCCAACTCTCTGTACACGCCGTGTTTAGAGAGCCTCGATGCCAAGAATCATCAAACCCCATAAGGAGACATAAGAATGAGCTCAGCCAATACTGTCGTGACGGCAGTCACCCAGCACCCTGCCTATCAAGAGCTGCTTAGAAAACGCAACCGCATGAGTCTGATCTTTTTCGGCTTGACCGTGATTGTGTACGCCGGTTTTATCCTGACCCTGGCCTTTGATCCCGAACTGTTCAGCCGCTCCGTTGGCGCCATGACCATGACCATCGGCGTACTGAGCGCTGTCATTGTGCTGCTGAGCGCCGTCGTGCTGGTGTCCGCCTTCGTCTACATTTCCAACAAGGTGTATGACCCCTTGCTGGCTCAAATCATGAAGGACGTGACATGAAGACATTCCTTCTGAGCCTGGGCCTGTTCAGTCTGGCCAGCGGCAATGCCATGGCGGCCTCGCCCGGCCAGGCCAATACCTCTGCCATTGTCATGTTCCTGATCTTTATTGCCGGGACTATGGGCATTACCTGGTGGGCGGCCCGCCGCACACGCACCACGTCAGACTTTTATACCGCCGGTGGCGGTTTGACCGGCTTTCAAAACGGCCTGGCCATTGCCGGGGACTATCTGTCCGCCGCCTCCTTCCTGGGGATTGCAGGCATGGTGTACGTCAGCGGTTTTGACGGCATGATTTACGCCATCGGTTTCATGTTCGGCTGGCCGGTTGTGATGTTTCTGATTGCCGAGCGCCTGCGCAATCTGGGCCGCTACAACTTTGCTGACGTGACCTCGTTTCGCCTGTCCCAGAACCCCATGCGGATTCTGGCGGCCAGCGCCTCGCTGCTGATCATTGCCCTATACCTGATCGCGCAAATGGTAGGCGCCGGCAAACTGATCGTGCTGTTGTTTGGTCTGGACTACAACGTGGCCGTTGTCATCGTAGGCTCGCTGATGATGATTTACGTCACCTTTGGCGGCATGACGGCCACCACCTGGGTACAAATCATCAAAGCTGTCCTGATGCTGTTCGGTGCGACGCTGATGACGATTCTGGTTCTGGCCGCTTTCTACTGGGATGTCGATGCCATGCTGGCCGCAGCCGTGGAAACGCACCCCACCGGGCACGCCATTCTTGAGCCCGGCGCTGCCGTCAGCAGCAACCCGCTGAACGTGCTGTCCCTGGGGATTGCGCTGGCCTTCGGTACCGCTGGCCTACCCCATATCCTGATGCGTTTCTTCACCGTGGCCGATGCCAAGGAAGCTCGCAAATCCGTGATCTACGCCAGCAGCTTTATTGGCTACTTCTACCTGCTGACCTTCATCATCGGTTTCGGTGCCATCGCCTTGCTGGTCAAGCACCCCGAGTACTTCCAGACTGGCCCGGATGGCTCTTTCAACATGCTGACCAATCTGATTGGTGGCACCAATATGGTGGCGGTTCATCTGGCCAATGCCGTAGGCGGCAACCTGTTGCTGGGCTTTCTGGCAGCGGTAACCTTCGCAACCATTGTGGCTGTGGTCGCAGGCTTGGCTCTGGCTGGTGCCGCAGCTATTTCGCATGACTTGTACGCCAACGTCATCGCCAAAGGACGCGCAACCGAAAAAGACCAGATGCGCATTTCGCGTATCTCCACGGTGGTGCTGGGTGTACTGGCGATTTTGCTGGGCATTATTTTTGAGAACCAGAACGTCGCCTTCATGGTGGGCCTGGCCTTTGCCATTGCCGCCAGTGCCAACTTCCCGGTTCTGGTGCTGTCGATTGCCTGGCGTGGCTGCACCACACGGGGCGCCACGATTGGCGGCTTCCTGGGTCTGGTCACCGCCACAGTGTGGGTGGTCTTGAGCAGCACGGTGTGGGTGGATGTATTCGGTTTTGCCGAGCCCATCACGCCTTTCCCTAACCCTGGCATCCTGTCCATCCCGCTGGCTTTCTTCTCGATCTGGCTCTTCTCGACCCTGGATAACAGCGCCCGCGCTACCCAGGAACGAGAAGCCTTCGAGGCTCTGACCGTACGCAGTCAAACCGGCATTGGTGCTGCCAGCGCCAGCGCTCACTAAGGCTTTTACGCTGATTTGATCAGCATGCAGGAACAGAAAACAGGGCATTTCGGTGCCCTGTTTTTACGAATGTGCAGCTCATCCTGACAAGCACTATGACAGAAACGTGAACATGGCATAATCCTCACATGAATGAACTGCTCATTGCTGACGATCACCCGCTGTTTCGTGAAGCATTACGAGGCGTCGTAGCCAGCCTGTTTCCCGGCACGGCCATCTACGAAGCGGATCGCATCTCCAATTTATATCCCCTGGTCGACGACCATCCGGACGCCGATCTGCTCTTGCTGGATCTGGATATTCCAGGGGCAATCGGGTTCAGTGCGCTGGTTCATTTGCGCGCAACCTATCCCTCCCTGCCCATCATTCTGGTCACCGCCCATGAAGAAGCCCGCTTCATGCGCCGCGCCATGGATCACGGCGCCATGGGCTTCATCCCCAAATCTATTGACTCCCACACCCTGGGCGTGGCCTTGCAGGTAGTTCTGGACGGCGGCACCTGGCTGCCAGAAATCGGCTCTTGTGCCCCTGGCATCAGCCTGGACGAACGCGAAGTGGCCGCGAAATTGCGCGAACTGACCCCACAACAATTCCGCGTGCTGCAAATGCTCAGCACAGGCCAACTGAACAAGCAGATTGCCTACGAGCTGAACGTCTCGGAGGCCACCATCAAGGCTCACATGACGGCTATTTTGCGCAAATTGGGTGCCTCCAATCGTACCCAGGCCGTCTTGATGGCCAGTCACCTTGGCCTGAACCAGGATGAGCCCCAAGACGCTAATACGTTTTAATTTGGGCGGCCAAAAAAGCGCGCAACGAAGCGGGCTTGACCGGTTTGGTCAGCACCAGGTAACCATATTGCCGAGCTGCCGCTTTCAACTCATCACTTCCATCGGCCGTCAACAAAGCACCTTGCGCATGGGGCAAATGCAAGCGCAATAATTGCAGTGCCTGCAAGCCGTCCAATCGATCATGCAAGTGGTAATCCACCAGCAAGACATCGGGATACAAGTCGATTTTTTCCAAAGCACCATCGACCGTATTGGCGGTAATGATTTGCGCTCCCCACCGACCCAACAGCACTTCCATACCCGCCATAATATCCAGATCATTATCCAGGCAAAGTACCCGCAAGCCCGTCAAGGGCAGGCCGTCTGCAGGCTTGCTGGACTCGTTATTTGGATAGCTGCCAGGTTCGGTAGCCTGGCTCAAGGGAACACGGATGGAAAACATGCTGCCGCGCCCCACTTGGGATCGCACATCCAGCGTGTGTCCCAACAGGACGGCAATACGTTGGCAGATAGACAAGCCCAACCCAAGGCCACGACCATCCCAATCGAAGGCTTGCTCATAGCGATGAAACTCTGCATAAATCTGCTGAATATGATGAGACGGAATGCCCTGTCCTGAATCCCAAACCTGAAACTCCAGTTCCTTACCCCGAACCCGCACACCAAACACCACCCTCCCCTCCTGCGTATATCGCAAGGCATTGGCCAGGAAATTTTGCAGCACCCGACGCAGCAAGCGATGGTCGCTATACACCTGCAAAGGTCGTGCATGAACCCGCAGTTGGATACCACGCCGAGCCGCCATGGCCGCATATTGATCCGCCAAATGCTGCAGCAAGTGCTGAACATCGATCACGCCCAAATCCGGCTTCAAGGCCCCAGCATCCAGACGGGAAATATCCAGCAGACCCTCCAGCAATTCTTCCGCCGTACGCAAAGAAGTGTCGACCCGCTCGGCCAGATTAGGCATCTCTGCAAGGTCGTGAGTATCGCGCAATGCCGAGGCAAACAGACGCGCCGCATTAATCGGTTGCAGCACATCATGGCTGACCGCCGTCAGGAAACGGGTACGGGACTCCTGGGCTTTTTCCGCCTCTTGTGTACGCACCGCAACGCGCTGCTCCAGGCTATCATTCATTTCGCGCAATTCGCGCTCCACGCGCTTGTACTGCGTGATATCGCTATAGCTGGTGACGTAACCGCCCCCCGGCAAAGGTCGCCCCCGCAGCTCGATCACCTGCTTGTCATTCAACATGCGTTGAGTCACATAGGAAGAGCCTTCGCGCATGAACTGAATACGACGTTCTATGGCTTGTTCCACCCCTATGCTTTCCACGCCATCGACCTTGCCCCGCTCGGCATTAAAGCGAATCAGGTCCGCCACAGAGCGGCCCACATACAGCATGCTGGATGGATAATCGAACAACTGCTGGTAGCGCTGATTCCAGGCAACCAGACGCATGTCCGCATCCACCACGCTGACGCCCTGATCAATATTTTCCAGCGTAGCCAGCAAAATATCCCGATTGAAGCGCAGCTCCTGCCCCGCCTCGTCCAGTACGGCCATGATGGCGGCCACTTCCATGCCCGAACCACGCAAGGCACTGGTCAGCACCAAACGCGCAGACGCCGCCCCCACCGCTGCCGCCAATAGCAATTCGGTGAAATGCACCCAGGCACTATCAGCCCGCAGACCAGGTTCCAGCACTTGCTTGACCTGCCTGGCCTGCGTCTCAAAAGCACGACGCGCCATTTTTTTGCCGACAATCCGTTCCGCTAATACCAGTAAATCGTGTACCGACAGATCCCCATAAGAATGCCGGGCCGCCAGCGTCTGTCGCTCTGCATAAGGATCCAGAAAAGGCTCGGCACGCAAACGTTCTCCCAAGCCCGGACGTCGACGCCACGAAACCCACAAAAATGCGCTGATATTGCACAGCAAGGACCAGAAAGTGCCATGCGTCAGCGGGTCCCAGCCTTCTACGCCAAACAACTGATAAGGGCGCAGCCAGGACAGTCCCAAAGGCCCTTGATGCAACCAGTCATCTGCCAACAAACCAACCTCGGTCAGCGTTGGCAGGAGCAAGGTATAAACCCAGATGGCAAAGCCCAATAAAAGACCGGCCTCCACCCCTTGCCGACTGGCACCGCGCCAATACAAGCCACCGATCAAGCCCGGCCCAAACTGCGCGACCGCCACAAAAGCCATCAAACCGTAGGCAGCCAAGGTCGTGTCGCTGCCGCTGAGCATGTAATAGCCGTAAGCCACACCGGCCAGCGCCATGATGGCAACACGACGTATCCATAACACCGTGGAAGCGACTGTGCTTTGCTGGTATTGCGCCCAACCTCGGCGCAGCAACAAGGGCATCACCAAGTCATTACTGACCATGGTCGAGAGCGCTACGCTGGTCACAATCACCATGCCGGTTGCTGCCGAAAAACCGCCTATATAAACCATCAAGGCCAGGCCCACCTGGTTTTGCGACAAGGGCAAGGCCAGCACAAAGCTATCGGGTGCCACCCCCTCGCCCCCGACACCAAACAAGCTGACACCTGCCGCAGCAATGGGCACAACCATCACGCTGACCAGCACCAGATACGCGCCGAACAACCAGCGCGCCCGCCGTATATCCACCACATCCCCACATTCAACAATGGCCACATGGAATTGACGGGGCAAGCAAATAATGGCGGCAAAAGCCAGCAAGGTCTGCCCGACAAAGCCCACGGGGGGACTGTTCTCGAACAAGGTGGTGACCGCTCCCACCATATTGAGTTCGGCCTCCCCAAACCAGCGAAACGCGAACACACCAACGGCAACCAACGCCACCAGTTTCACCACCGACTCAAACGCCACTGCCAGCATCAAGCCCGGTCGATGTTCAGTGGCATCCACTTGCCGTGTTCCAAACAGGATGGCAAACAAGGCCATCAAAACGGCAACATACAAGGCCGGATCACCTAATAGGCCCACATGAAATTCCGTCCCTGCCAGCACACTCAAACTCAAGGCGACCGCCTTGTATTGCAGGGCCAGATACGGAACGGCAGCCACCACAGCAATCCCCGCCACCATCGCCGCCAAACGCTGCGAACGCCCATAACGACTGGCCATGAAGTCCGCAATGGACACCGTATTCTGGGATTGAGCCACCAGCGCCAGGCGTTCAATAATCCGCCAGCCAAACAGCAGCATCAGCATGGGGCCTAAATAAATAGGCAAAAAACCAATGCCATAGCGCACGGCCGAGCCGACCGCACCATAAAAGGTCCAGGAAGAACAGTACACAGCCAAGGCCAGGCTGTAGACCGTGGGTCGAAGCCAAGGGCGCTGGGTATACAAAGGATTCCTGTCTCCGAACCAGGCAATGGCGAACAAGATGGCGGCGTAAATCAAGGAAGCCAACACGACCCAAGCTGGCGTCATCTGCACTGTCTCCTACTTTGGTATAACGCGATGATTTTTCTCGTGATTGTAAGTAATACTAGGACAGTTCCTGCGGGATCTGGCCATGGAAATCTAGGGCTTATCCCCTATACCCAATTTGAATTTCAAGGCAGATATCCTGGGGCAAGCAGCCGCCGCAGCATCATGGGCCACGGTGAAGATCACCTCACCTACCAAACAGCCCGACACGGTGCCTGTACCCCTGTCGTCATGCCGTATCAAACGACCGCAGCAAAACGATGCGCAAGCGGTATTCAAGCCAGCGCTGCATCACCTGTTCGGACAAGGATTTTTCGTCCGACATCACAAGTAGAAATAGAGCGTTTGAAAGCAAAGAGCATCTGCTCCGGCCCAGAGCACATCTATCACCCAACACCAGAAAAACGCCCCGACAAACAACTATCTTTCATCATCACGCGGGGCACATTAAAGGAGGCAATATGAAGCACTCAACATTGAACTTTGACCGCTACCCCCAGCAGCCGCATGGTGGGACGCTGGTCAACCAGGTCGTCCCGGAAGATCGCGTCAAGGACGAGATCGAACGTGCGCGCTCCCTGCCCAGCATCCGCGTGGATCTGGAGGCGGTCATCACCATCGAGATGATTGCGACCGGGGTGCTCTCTCCCAACAAGGGCTTCATGAACGAGGCCGACTACAACTCCGTGCTCAAAGAGGGTCGTTTGAGTAATGGTGTGGTGTGGCCTGTGCCCTTGAGCTTTGCTCCCATTGGCGATCGCAACCGCGACATTATCAAAGACCTTTCGGTTGGCTCTGAAGTGGCGCTGACCAATAGCGACAACGAACCAGTTGCCATCCTTAGCATCGAGGACATCTTCTCCTACGACAAGGAGCAGCGCGCCCAGCAATTGTTTGGCACGACAGACAGAAACCACCCCGGTGTGGATTCCATTTACCGACGCATGGGCGATGTGTCCCTGGGCGGCACCTTGCACCTGCTGCAGCGTGTGGACTGGGGCCCATTCGAGAAACTACGGCGCGAACCCAAGGACACCTGGCATCTGTTCTACGAAGAAAAGAAATTCAATTCCGTGGCGGGCTTTATCACCGGCGCGAATCCACTGCACCGGGGCCACGAGTACATTCACCGCAACGCGCTGGAGGGGATTGATGGCCTGTTCCTGCAGCCACTGGTAGAGATGGCCAAGCGTGAATACGTGCGCCATGAGTTCCGCATGATGGCCTACCGGAACGTGCTCGATACCTACTACCCCAAGGACCGCGCCATCCTGTCACCGTTGCGTGTCACCTATATTTTTGCGGGTCCGCGCGAAACCATTTTGCATGCCCTGATCATGAAGAACTACGGGTGTACTCACGCCCTGATTGGGCGGGATCACGCCGGGATTGGCAGCTACTACGACAAGTACGCCAGCCACAGCATTTTTGATCAGTTCAGCCCCAAGGAAATGGGCATTGATGTGCGCCTGTTCCACGAGGTGTTTTACTGCACACGCTGTGCCTGCCATGCCACTTCCGAGACTTGCCCGCACGATGATCGCTTCAGGCTGACCATCTCCGGCACGGGCATTCGTGAGATGCTGCGTCACGGCATCATGCCGCCCAAGGAGATTTGCCGCCCCGAATCCATCCTGCCCGCCATGCAAGGCGTGCAACCCAAAGGTCTTTGCGAGGAAGGCGAGGCGATTCAGCCCGTCAGCAAGGTGATCCAGAGCATGTTCCCCTACTACACCCAGTACACCCGTCTGGGCGGGGCCAAGCGCAGCGAACCGCTGGATCCATCTCAACTGACGGTGCGTGATCTAGAAATCGCCAGTCACGACGTCCGACACCATGCGGGGGATATTTATAACGGCGTGTACACCGAGTACAGCGCCGTAGTGGACCACAACCGCAGCATGCAAGCGGCCTGGATTGAAGATGCCCGTGCTGCCTTGCGCTTTCAGCAAGAGCGTCTGATCAGCGATCTGGAAGAAAAACAGCAGCAAGCACCGGAAGAGGCCTCGGACGAGTTCATGTATCAGGACAAGCAAGAGGTCGTGCGGGAACTGCATTCAGCCCGCAGCTTACTGGACGATATTCCGGCGGTGATCTCTGCCAAGCAATTGACCACACGTACCTGGAACGTCCTGCCCTACCAGCGCTATCGTGGGGCGGATAAGGAATAAGGCGGTATCTTGCTACACCGTCCTGCTTGGATTGAGATCGGGCAGGACGGCCCGTGGCAGATGCCTATCTCGATGATGGAAAACCATGTGAGCGAGCAACTCCAGTGACCGCTAATGCCGCGACAAGCAGCACCAGCACACTCCACGGAAAGGCAGACACGCTGAAGGTTTCAAGCAAAATGCCGCCGACAATTCCGCCACCAGCAATAGCGATGTTCCAGACCGTCACCATCATGGACTGCGCTACGTCGGTGGCTTCCCCTGCCGTCTTGGCCAAAGCCGTTTGAAAGAGCGTCGCCGAACCACCAAAGGCTAGCCCCCAGACGGCGACAGACGCGTAGACAGCAGCCGGTACGTTGCCGACAAGGCCAAGTGCCAATGCGGCAAGCGCGAACAAGGTCGTGCTGATCAGTACCAGTTCACGCAAGCGGCGGTCGATCAACACACCCACAATCCAGATGCCCAGTAACGCAGCGACGCCAAAAACCAGCAGGACAAGATCGATCCGATCCGCGATGCCAACCGGGACGAGAAAGGGGGCTATGTAGGTGTAGAGGATGTTATGGGCCAGCACATAAACTAGCGTGACAAACAGAATCGGCCGAATGCCCGGTAAAGTAAAAACCGTCCTGAGTGCAAACCCCTTTCCGCGTGCTTGTCCTGGAAAGTCCGGCACCTTGGCAATCACCCAGACCACGAGAATCACCGTCAGAATGCTCATAAGACCAAAAGTCACGCGCCAACCCCAAGCCGCACCCAGAAAAGTGCCGGCCGGAATGCCCAGGGAAAGTGCAATCGGCGTACCTGCCATGGCGATCGCGATGGCGCGGCCCTTCAGGTGCTCGGGCACCATGCGGGCCGCATAGCCGGCCACCAAGGCCCACAACAGTCCTGCAAATACACCAGCAAAGAAACGGGCGACAAGTGTGATGGTATAGCTGTCAGAAACAGCCGTCACCGCATTGACAACAGCGAAGCCGCTGATGGCGATCAGCAACAATGGCCGACGCCGCCAACTCTGCGTAACCGCCGTCAATGGAATCGCGGCAAGCAGTGAGCCAATCGCGTAAATAGTGACGAGTTGGCCAACCAAGGCCTCGGATACCGTCAGGCTTTGCGCCATCAGAGGCAACAAGCCCGCAGGCAGAGCTTCGGTCAGGATCGTGATGAAGGCTGCCATCGCCAAAGCCAGCAAGGCAGGCAGCGGCAGACGGTCCTGATTACTCACAGGGACCTGATTGCACTCCTGCAAGCAGGCCGAGCGGTTCATAGAGGTAGAACTCATCGTCCAGCCTCCAAGGCACCATAGACCGCATCACGCAAATCGGTGACGAAGCGGCCGGACATCCCCTCGTACAAGGTATTGGTGAAGGCAACCACAGCGAGCCTTTGCGCCCGATCGACGAACCATGAGTGACCGTAGGCTCCGCCCCATCGCCAGGTTCCATTGGACTCGGGCGACGCTGCCTGCGTCCGGTCGCGCAGGACCGAAAAGCCCAGTCCAAAGCCAAACCCCGGCATATCCGGCAGTTCATAGCCATTCGTCTGGTCCCGCCCCATTTCCGCGACCATGTCGCTGGGTAGCAGGCCGCCGCCTCCTTGACGCAAGGCTTCCAGCAAACGCAAAAAGTCGCCTGCCGTACCCGCCATGCCCGCTCCACCGGAAGCAAATGCCTGCGGATCGAAGATGCGCGCAGGACTATAAGGAATACCCACCGCCCCCTCAAAAGGCGAGACCGTTTCGCCTTCTCGCAGTGGATGCGCTTGAGGCGTGCCATTCACATAGGGGGTCGCCACGCGTTGCACATCCCGCACGATAAAAGCGGTATCCACCATGCCCAGCGGACCCGTCACAAGCTGGCTCACCGCCACATCCAAAGGCGCGCCATATACCTGCTCGATCAAGGCACCCAGCACGTCGATTGCCAAGGAGTAGCCCCAAGCTGTTCCTGGCTCGTACAGGAGCGGCACAGTGGCGATGCGACGCAGGTTCTCCTCCAGACTGATACCAGTGGCATCCATGCCGTCCGACACACCCGCCCGTGCATAAGGCCCCTGCGCATCGGCCTCAAGAAAGCGATAGCCCAATCCGGCCGTATGGCTGAGCAGTTGCCGAACCGTGATCTGCGCAGGACGACCGTCAGCTAAACTCAGCCGGAATTCAGGCAGCCACGGGTGAATACTGTCATCAAGCCCCATGCGTCCTTGCGCCACCAATACCAGTGCGGCGGTGGAGACAATGGGCTTGCTCACGGAGGCCAGGCGAAAGACCGTATCCACCGTCATCGCACGACGACTTTCATGGTCGGCCCAGCCGTAAGCCTGGTGATGGATCAGCTTGCCATCGCGGGCCACCAGCACGACCGCACCGACCAGGCGGCCTTGGTCCAGTGCCTGTTGAGCTATGGTCTGTACACGGGGGGAAAGATGCGCAGGCGGGGCGTCGGCGCATCGCGTAATTACGGAAGTCATTACAGGTAATTCCTTTCATCAGTGGACCCAAACGTCATGATAGAAAGCCTGAAATTAAAGAAAAAGTCAGGTAGAGTTCCGTGTTAAGCGGAACTTTATGTCCGTAATTGAGGGGTGATGATGGACAGTCTCAACAGCTTCGTGGTGTTCGTCCAAGTGGCTGAAGTGCGCAGCTTCGTTGCAGCTGGTCGGCTGCTGGGCGTGTCGGCCTCTGCGGTTGGTAAGAGTGTGGCGCGGCTGGAGGAAAAGCTGGGTGTGCGCCTGTTCCACCGTAGCACTCGCAGTGTCTCGCTGACAGCCGAGGGCTCGCTGTTCCTGGAGCGCAGCCGCCGCATCCTTGCCGAAATCGAGGCGGCAGAACAGGAACTGTCGCAGGCGACGACTATGCCGCATGGCCGGTTGCGAGTCAGCCTGCCTTTAGTCAGCTCGCTGTTACTGCCCGTGCTCGGCGAGTTCATGCGCGAGTACCCGGAGATCGAGCTGGACCTGGATTTCAGCGACCGGCTCGTTGAGGTGATCGAGGAAGGTTTCGACGCCGTAGTCAGAACGGGCAACCCAACTGACTCGCGCCTTTCCGCTCGTCGGCTTGGCTCTTTTCGTTCGATGTTGGTCGCCTCACCCGACTATCTGGCGCGGCAAGGAATACCCAAAGTACCTGCTGATCTGCTGAATCACACCTGCCTGCACTACCGCTTTCCCAACAGCGGCAAGCTGGAGCCGTGGGCCTTGCACCGCGCGACCGATGAGCCCGAACTGACGCTACCAACTTCGATGATTTGCAACAACATCGAGACACGCGTGTGCTTTGCCGTGCAGGGTTTGGGCATCGCCTATCTGCCAGAATTCTCGATCAGCGAGCCTCTGGCAGATGGGCGGCTACAAACCGTTCTGGACGACTATGCAGAACGCACTGGCGTTTTCTACATCCTCTGGCCTGCCAGCAAACATCCTTCGCCCAAGGTCAGAGCCTTCGTCGATTTCCTGTGCGCCCGTGTGTTTCCGGCTGTTCTGGACACGTCTCAAACCCAAGCCCGCCGCGTGAGCGGCCAATAAATGCCCACCCTCGATCCGCTCCACTTCCCACGCCTGCACTGCCGCACACCGTTGCGATGCCCCACCCCTGCCCTAGGGCGGACTTTTGACGCGCGCCTGAGCGTATATTGACCTTGTCTCAGCCATTGCTAAACCTGCTGTATAGAGCTTCGACTCAGTGCGACACATGGCGCACTGACAGCATCTCGGACAAAAAAAGCCCCTGATCTACTTGAGATCAGGGGCTCCATTTCTAGCAAAGTCAGCGGATCGCCAAGCTTTGGCCGTTTATCGCGGGCGGCCTAACAGACCTCTTCCAGATTGGCCTCGTTCACCGGCATCAGGCGGCGGTAGAAAGTAGGCAGAGCAAACAAGGCGCCATGAAGATCAGCGTTGTAGAACTGCAGAGAATCCTGATTCTCGCTGCTCATGCGCTGTTCCAGACGTTCCTGGATTTGCTCGGCGCAGAACGCACGCGGGTTCAACTCGTCGGAAGCAATCGCCAGCCCCCAGTAAGAACCGTACAGCGGAATATGCAGACCGTAACCATGCACCTGCGCAAACACGCTGGCCAGGGATGCGCTCAGGTTCTTGACCTGCTGGCTTTCGTGGAAAGGCGAACCCAGGTGCAAGACCAAAGCACCACCGCTTGCCAGCGCGCGTTTGCAGGACTCAAAGAACGCAGCGGTGTACAAAGGACCAGCCGGCGTTTCGGGGTCGGTCAGATCCAGGTAAATCAGATCAAACCGCTCCTGTGTATTGGCCAGAAATTTCGCGCCGTCTTCAATCTGAATCTGCACACGCGGGTTATCAAAGGCCCCCTTATGAATAGACTGCAAGTGCTCGCGAGCCACCTCGATCACTTCGCCATCCAGCTCAACCAAGGAGACTCGCTCCAGGCTGGGGTACTTCAACAGTTCTTCCAGGGCACCACCATCACCACCGCCCACAATCAAGGCGCGACGTGGATTGGGGTGTGCCATGGCGGCCGGGTGAATCAGACCCTCGTGGTAGAAGAACTCTTCGGCCTCGGAGGTCATCATGCAGCCGTCCAAGCGCAAGGTCGTACCCAGAGTTTCAGACCGCAACAACTCCAGACGCTGGAAAGCAGTCTGACGCTCCAGCAAACGTTCGGTAAAGCGAAAGCCGTACAAGGCATCCTGGTTCAGGTTTTCCGTCAGCAGTTCGCCTGCATGAGCCGGGCCATCGGCCTCGCCACGCCACAAGCGATTACGCTGGGCCTGGCCGGGCTTGAAAGCCTGCTCAATACCGTTAATCAGGCGGGTCGCCTTGCCAGAGTTGTCTTGCATGAAGTTGCAAACATACACGTCCAGCGTCACGCCGTCGCGCTCTGGCCAGGTATGAATGGCTAAATGAGACTCCGCCAGCAGCAGGACACCGGTGACACCACCGGGCTGCCCTTCAAACTCGGGAAATGCCTGCCACTCTTCACCAACAATCGTCAGCCCAGCATCGATCGTCTGCTGGCGGCAAAAATCAGCCAGTTTCTGGGCATCGATCAGCAGCTCCGGGCTGCATGCACATTGGTAAAGGTCTGCGGTCAAGTGCAAGCCTTGCATAATCGTGTGCTCCTTTAACGGATTTTGCGCTCCCTACCAACGAGATGACCGCAACATAAAAACTTCAAAGCGAGGTGCACCTGAAAAGGCGATCACCTCGCTTCATCGAAAAGAGGGCAAATTGTACCTTATATCAAACTTAAATATATGAAAATAACCCTATTTTAGGGAAGATTAAGGTATATACGACGCGGAAGGCAACAAAACCAATTCCATGACCAAATGTGCGCCTGCCCCTGGGTGATCCTTGAAGTACACCCTGCCCCCGTGATGCTGGACAATCGAGCGCAAAATGGACAAACCCAGACCACTGCCTTGCACCTGTTGGCCGGGCAGGCGATAGAACTTGTCAAACACTTTATCTTTATAAAGAGGATCAATACCCGGGCCTTGATCCAGGACGTCGATACAGGCCCAACCCGTTTGGCCAGGCCGCAAACGCAAGGTCACCACCGTATCCGCATCAGAGTACTTCAAGGCATTTTCCAAGGCATTGCGCAGCGCCACTAGCAAAGGAACCACATCCACTCTGGCCCACATGTTGTGCGAAGGTAAATCCAGGCAAATACGGTGGCGCTGTTCATTGAAAGAGCGCAGGCTCAGGCGCAACACCGCACGCAAATCTGACGTGCGCCACTCCCGGCTGCCAACCCCTTCATACTCGATGCGATTTAAACGCGTCAAATCGTCGAGCAGCACATCCACCCCTCGAACTTTTTCTCGTAACTTCATGTAAATTTTGCCAGCCCAGGCTGACGGGGTGGACTCTAACTGCAGCAATTCAATGTAGCCGCTGATGGCCGCCAGCGGAGAGCGTATTTCATGAGCGGCCACTGCAAAACAGTCTGCCCGGTCCCGTTCTTTTTGCATTTGTGCGCTGACATCACGAATCATCAATAAAGTGGCCGTAGCGGGAGCTGGCGCAGCATAGGAGTGAAACTCCAGCGCACGCCGGCGCTCACCTTCGCCATCCCGGTGCATACAATAAAAGGGATGATGGGCGCGGTAAATAGCCTGGCTAATTCCAGGCAGCAAATACGCTAAATCGGCCTGCAGTCCATTTTCAAGACGTTGAAAAAAATCCAGAAAGTCATTTGTGTGATTGACTAACTCCGGCATACCCAACAAGTTGCGCATGGCCCGATTACAGCCCTGCAGCATCCCGCTGGAATCAAACATAGCAATCGCATCCGGCAAGGCATCGAGCATTTGCTCCGAACAATGCGATCTTTCATAAGTTAGCCTGGGCCATTTAGGAACACTCGCTTGATTAAACAAGCGTTGCCCCATTAAAAAACTGGTAAATAATGTGAGCAACAAGCCAATCCCCTATTTCTGCCCCAAAACAAGCACTGTGCCTGCCTCAGTGCGTTCTCAATCGCCATGCCGCCAAAGATCAGGCCCCGAAACTACGCCTGCTTTTTTTTGGGATGGGATTATCGACACGCCGATATCCTGCATCGGCCTGGGTGAAACAAACGATCAATTGCCTAATAACTTTATTTCATTACCAATAAGAAAAATGGCGGGAAAGGTATCATTAATTTTAAAAAGCCTGGCTCCAAAATGACGCGCCATACTGCTTAAAATCACAAACAGCCGTATCATAAGACGCACAACGCTGATTGTAGAAAACGAGGAGACTTGCATAAAATAGATTCCTATTTATTTCATAAAGGCAGGCTGGGATCAAGGTCAATACCAACAAAAAACACTAGGGTGCAAACACCCTGATTTCCTGGTTTGGCAGCCCCGTCACGATCCCGGACACCTATTTGTTGCGCTAGAGGACAAGTGTGTTCAAGGGCCTACACTGGAAGGTCCGGTAACACGACAGCACAAGGGATACGCGTAAAATCAGCAGGGCGAGTCCAGGTTCACAGGCCCGCCAGATTAAAGTGATTCCCTGAAGAAACATGAACATCTGAAAATCGGAGATATTAGAAGCATGTGTGTCAAATACTCTGCCTATCACTGGGCATGAACAGGCCACTTCCCATTGCCAGTATTAGTATTTCAGTACTTACTAATATCGTCTCTACACTCTGCACTGCTACATCGGGGCCCTTTCTTTCACTACCCCGGTCTGGCCTGCTTTCATTTTTTTGACTCCATGAACGACGCCGTTTACTCCACTCGGCAGGCTGCTGATTTACTAGGTGTGTCCGTACGCACCGTACAACTTTGGGTAGAAGCCGGGACCTTGAAGGCCTGGAAAACCCAAGGCGGCCACCGACGCATTGACCGCGACTCCGTGCAAACCATTTTGCAAGAGCGCCAAGGGCGAGGTAGTGCGCAACTACCCGATGCCCCCACCCCCTCAAGCCTGCCCGTTGGCAACGATGAACCTTGTCTGCGCGTGCTGGTCGTTGAAGACGATCTGGATCTGCTGGCTATTTACCGTATGGCCATGGAACATCTGCCCTTCCCGATTGAACTGCGTTGTGAGCAGGATGGGCTCAAAGGTCTGATTGCTGCAGGCAATTTCTACCCCGATGTCCTGATTGTGGACCTGAACTTGCCCAAGCTCGATGGCTTTGCCATGCTCAAAGCCCTGGCGGACGCCCCCGAAACCGGACATACCCAGATCTACGTCATTTCCGCTCTGAGTGCCACCGACATTCACGCACGCGGTGGCCTGCCCGGCAACGCCACAGCCCTGGCCAAGCCCATTCCTATCGCCTTGCTTTTGCAACTGCTCAGCGAAGCCTTCCACGCCCAGTACCTGCCCTCCTGAGCGCCTCTTTCCCCCTGTATCAGCACGGATCAATTTTTTCAGTTTCAACCCATTTGTGACAATGATTTTCATTTGATTATCAATTTTTTATTTTTAGACATAAAAAACGGATCAAATGATACTATTCACGAAAATTCACAACAAGAAATTGATCCGTTTATCGCGCGTCTTTTGCTGATACAAAAATATAAAGGGGAAGGTTATGCGCAAGAACCTACCAATTACCGGCATCGAAACCGAGCTGCTGGACGAACAATATCTCATCTCCAAAACTGACCTGGCCGGGCGCATCATCTATGCAAACCCGGCCTTTGTCGAGGTAAGCGGCTTTAGTCGGGCGGAGTTGATTGGCGAGCCACACAATATCGTGCGCCACCCCGATATGCCCTCCGAGGTTTTTGCAGATTTGTGGCATACCCTAAAGCAGGGGCGTTCGTGGGTTGGAGTCGTTAAAAACCGCCGTAAAGACGGCGGTTTTTATTGGGTTCTAGCCCATGCCAGCCCAATTATTGAACAAGGTGAACTAACCGGCTTTGCCTCGGTACGGGTACGGGCAAAACCTCAAGCTATTCAAGCCGCTGAACAGTTCTATCAGGAACTGCGCGAGGGCCGAAATCGTTCACGGGCCATACGCGCTGGCCATATTACGGTCCGCAGCTGGCAGCGCCCTTTTGCAGGACTACGCTTTTTATTTGGCCCCAGTTTACTGGCGGCTTTTCTGCGCAAAGGCATATTGAATCTGGGTATTACCGGCGGGATTATTGCCATGATTCTGAATACGGAAATGCCACAGCAAAGCATGACTCTGCTGGCCAGCTCCCTGGGCGTGGGCACGCTGATAATTTTGGGCTATCAAGCGATCTTGATGCGGCGTGTTTTGGGATCGTTTAAAACAGCCACGCACATCGCTCAACAAATTGCGGCGGGCAACCTGACAGTCAATACACGTGGGCCTGCTGTCAAAAACCTGGAGACACTGGGTCAAAACCTGGACCTGATGCGCAAAAGCCTGATGAGCATCAGCACGGACGTGGACCAGAGCTGCAGAAACAATCAGCGGGTATCACGCAAGCTCTCTGACAATAGTGCCTTGCTGGAAGCACGCACTCAAGAACAAGCGTCCTCCATGCAAGAGACTACCGCCAGCATGAGTTCATTTGGGCAAACCGTCTTGCAAACGGCAGACAATGCCAAGGCCAGCCATGAACTGGCCAGCCGCAGTGCTGATATTGCCAGTCGTGGCAATGAGGCGGTTCAGAAGGTCAGTTCGTCCATGCAACAGATTCTGGAAAGCTCGCAGCATATTGGCAATATCGTCTCGATGATCAACAACATCGCCTTTCAAACCAATATCCTGTCAATCAACGCGTCGATTGAATCAGCACGGGCTGGAGAAGCCGGTAAAGGTTTTGCGGTGGTCGCGTCTGCCGTGCGTTCGTTGGCCCAGCAAGCAGCCCAAGCGGCCGATGAAATCAAGCAACTGGTCACTCAAACCCAAACACTCAGTGCCGAAGGGGCGAATCATGCAGCGCATGCGGGCCAAACCATGCAGGAAATTCTGACGTCGGTCTCTGAAGTAGCGGGTTTGATGGGTGAAATCTCTACCGCTACCAGTGAACAAAGCATTGGTTTGAGCCAACTGACCCAAGCCCTGAAACAAGTGGATCAAATTACCACCGACAATGCCGCTCTGGTTCATGATTTGAGCGAAACCGCTCAAGAGTTGAATCAGAACGGTGCCCAGTTGCAAGAGGCGATCAGTGTCCTCAATCATGGAAAAAGCGCGCCTACCCACTCGCCTGTGCCTTTGACTCTGGCACCCATTGTGAATATGGATACCGCTCGTCGCAGGTCAACCCATCCGGGCCGACTACGGCAAGTGGTATCCAACCCCTAGCTATGCTAGAACCCCAGGCTTTGGGTGCCGCCCAACAGGGCCAGCACACCCAGCACAGCAAAGATACCGGCTGCAATCCGGTGGACCAACTGAATAGGCAAACGGCGGGCGATGCGCTCACCGAACAAAACGGCCGGAGCGTTGGCCAGCATCATGCCCAAAGTCGTGCCTAGCACCACAAAACCGAATTCTTGATATTGAGCGGCTAAAGCGACCGTGGCGATTTGGGTTTTATCGCCCATTTCAGCCAGGAAAAAGGTGACCAGGGTGGTCCCGAACACACCAAAGCGAGTACGTGTGGCCTCTGCATCGTCGATCTTGTCGGGAATCAGAATCCAGATGGCCATGGCCAGAAAGGAAATACCCAGCACCCAACGCAGCACTTCAGGATCCAGCAATGCCGGAACCCAGGCACCAATGGCACCAGCCAGACCGTGATTGACTAAGGTTGCTATGAAAATAGCGAGAATAATGGGCCAAGGGCGTTTGTAGCGGGCTGCGAGAATAAAGGCGAGCAACTGGGTTTTGTCCCCAATTTCTGCTAGAGCAACCACACCCGTGGAGATAAACAACGCTTCCATAACAACTCCTGGCCGGATACGAGACGAATGACCACAAACCCTCCCGGCCAAACGCGAAGGTCTATGGTCAAAAGTCTTGCCAGGCTAAGTTGCTACCAGCGCCATGACCCTGTATAGGTCAAGTATGTTGACGCTGATCTTCGCTCATTCGAAGCGGCTACTCCCTAATGACGAAGCGCATCGTAGCCCAGATTAGTGCGCCTGTCCAATCGGTGATTTTCAACGCACTGGAAGTACACTTAATTATTTTTACGCTTTCGTCCTACGCATGATTGCCCAAACCCCAGCGTCTACCCCATCCGACACCTACCAGCGCTATGTGCTGCTGTATCTGTTATTCATGGTTTTGTTGTGGTCCGTTTTGATGGCTATTAGCCACAAAGCGCCTGACCTGGACGGCATGGAAGAGCTGGTCTGGTCGGCCAGTTTTGAGTTGGGCTATCTGAAACACCCCCCCTTCCCCTCGTGGGTGATGGCCGCCTTGACCAGTATGCTCGGACGCCCGGCCTGGCTGACCTTTGCAGCAGGCATGACAGCCTCGGTGCTGGGACTATGGTTTATCTGGAAACTGGCCTGCGAGTTCCTGAGTCCTGAGCGCGCCTTGATGGTCTTGCTGATCAGCTCTGTCAGTATTTACTTCTCCTTGCGCGGCACCATTTTTAATCACAACACGGCCCAGCTGTGGTCCGTAACCGCCGCGACCTGGTTTTTCTATCGTGCCAGCCGGGATCAGAAACCGGCAGACTGGTTATGGCTGGGCGCAGTCGCGGCGCTGTCTACCGTCACCAAATACAGCGCCGTTATTCTGTTCACTGCCTTCTTTTTGTATTTCCTGCGCAGCGGCATGTGGCGTCAACGACAAACCTGGGTAGGCGTGGGTCTGGCCCTGCTTGCCTATGTACTGGTTTTGTCCCCCCACCTGTACTGGCTGGTAAAGCATGACTTCGCCCCCTTCCGATATATGGATGGCTCGCTGGAAACGCATACTCGTTGGCAGGCCTACAAAGAGCTACTGGCTTTTAGCCTGGACCAACTAGGGCGACTGAGCCCCATGATAGTGGCCATGATCGCGCTGGGCATCTGGAACCATCGGGACAAGAAAAAGCGGGCTCAGTCGGATACCGCCCTGCAAGACAAGCAGCGCTATGCCGATGCGATTTCCCGCAGCGATAAGCAGTTTGTGCTATGGGTAGGCCTGACCCCCATGATCAGCACAGTCTTGATTTCAGCCATTATGGGCACCCGTCTGGTGGCCTCTTGGGCCACGACGTTCTTTGTGCTGTATGGCTTTTTTGCCTTGTGGATCCTGCATGGCCAGGACAAGATTCAGTTGCGCCGTATCGCCATTATTGTGATCGTGCTGCAGATTCTGCTGGCATCGGGCTATGCCTTGGCCCGTGGTCCACTGGCCTGGTATACAGGCCGGGATTCTCGCTCCACCTTCCCCGGCCCCGAGGTGTCTGCCCAGATGCAGGCCATCTGGAAAGAGCACATGCCCGGCATCCCCCTAAAGGTCGTGGTAGCGGATACCTGGCTGGGTGGAAATATCGCCGTTCATGCAGGCCAGGACGTCATGGTCTTTATCGATGCCGATCCTGCCGCTTCGCCCTGGCTGAAACTTCCGCAGGATTTGCAATGCGGGGCCCTGATTGTTTACAGCATCCAGACCCGAGGCAAGCCGCCAAAGCCCTTGCTCGAACTGTATGAACAAGCCCCCATCAAGGGGCTGACCGAACAGCGCTGGTCCTCTGAACGCAGCCCCATGATTGATCTGAACTGGGCGATTTTGCCCGCGCAACGCAGTTGTCCCTTTACAGCCACTGCAGGCCACGACGGTTAAATCTGTGGGTGATGCACTGGCAGTTGCTCACCCAGGTAATCCAGAAAATGCCGCACCGCCGGGGCCATGCCTCGGCGGGAGGCAAATACGGCGTGAATGATCCCCGGCAAGGGGGCCCACTGCGGCAGGACCTGTACCAAACGTCCAGCTTTCAAGGCATCGCAGCACATATAGTCGGGCAAGATACCCACGCCTATGCCCTGCTCTACCCCCTCACGCAAGGTCAATAAATCCGAGGCCATATAGCGTGGCCTGTGCGTTACCATCACGCTGGCTCCCTCGGGACCGTACAACTCCCATTCGTTTTGACCTTGCCGAGCCGACATGGCCACCGTGGGCAATTTAACCAAATCTGCCGGGCCTCGCACCGGATCAAACCGCGCCAGCAAGCTAGGCTGGGCGACCAGAATCGCTCCGGTTTCGCCCAGGCGTTTCACGATATAGCTGGCGCTATCGCTGAGGGTGCTGCGTACTCGCAAGGCCACATCAATTCCATCGGCCACCGGATCGACCACACGGTTGCTGACCTCCACCTCCAGCTCAACCTGGGGATAGCGGATCAGAAATTGGGCGAACACGGTCGACAAGACGGTATGTGCCAAGGTGACCGGACAACTGATACGCAAAAGACCACGCGGCTCTTGCTGCACTTGTGCAACAGCGGCATAAGCCGCTTCAGCCTCGTCGCGCATGGCCTGGCAATGACGCAGGAACACCTCCCCGGCCGGGGTCAGAGACAGGCTACGCGTGGTGCGTTGCAACAGGCGCACACCCACTTCGGCTTCAAGGCGGCTAAGACGCCGCGACACGCGCGATGGCGGCATACCCAGGTGCCGAGCGGCTGCGCTGAACCCGCCGCGCTGCACCACTTCGGTAAACAACACCATGTCATTTAAGTCATACATACAGGGATGCTTTCCAGAATTACAAACAAAATTAGAATAATCTTTCTCAGAAAAGCCGGCTTATCAAAGGTATGAGCATCAAACATAATGACACCATTCCTTCATCGCTTTGGACAACAGACATCATGAAACTGCTACACGTAGACTCCAGCATCACCGGCGCGAACTCCGTCTCCCGCGAACTTTCACAATTTGTGGTTGATCAACTGCGCCAGCAAAACGATCAAGTCCAAGTGGAGCATATCGATCTGGCCCTGAACCCGCCCCCTCACTTCTCGGCTGACTCCCTGGGCATGCGCCTGGGCCTGGACCCTGCCACCCTGACCGAACGTCAACGCGCCGAGAATGCGATCACCGAACAATACCTGAACCAGTTTCTGGCCTCGGACGTCATTGTGATTGGCGCCCCCTTCTACAACTTCACCATCCCTAGCCAGCTCAAAGCCTGGATGGACCGTCTGGCTCAAGCTGGTCGCACCTTCCGTTACACCAGCAATGGACCAGAAGGTCTGGCCGGCGACAAAACGGTATATCTGGTTCTGAGCCGTGGTGGCATCTACTCCGAATCGGAGCAAGGCCAGGCCATGGAGCACCAGGAAAGCTATCTGCGCGTGATGTTCGGCTTCATGGGCATAACAGACCTACGTATTGTGTACGCTGAAGGCCTGGGCAAAGCACCTGAGCTGCGCAACCAGATTGTAGAAAATGCCAAAGCCAGTGTCAGCGCCTTGCTGGAAAAGAGCACCGCCTAAAACAGACGCGGTCCGAGTCAATCAGGCCGCAACACTCGCGCCGTCACGCGGCCTCGCTCAGAATCTGATGTTGTTTCAACTCCCAGGGCTGAGCACGCTACGCTCCTGCCAGACTGCGACCTCGGTCCAGTCTGGCTTTGTTTTTTGTCGCATCCGGCTTCTTGTTCCTGCCCGGCGAAAAAAAAGCCCCCTCGCTACGCCTTCGGCTTGCTGCCCCCCGTGGGGGAGCTTTTTGTCTTGGGGCGGCCCGGCGACAAAAAAAGCCCCCTCGCTACGCCTTCGGCTTGCTGCCCCCCAAGGGGGAGCTTTTCGTCTTGGGGCGGCCCGGCGACAAAAAAAGGGCCTATGCATGGCCCTTTATCCTAAGCGTGCAAGTCCAGTCTTAGCCCAATGACCCTTGAACCCGTACAGGCGCTCACAGGGCGTCAGGCTGGCCCCGCGCTTATTCGTCTGTCTCCAGCCAATGCCCCAAACGCAAACGCTTGGTATTGAGGTAGGCCTCGTTAAAGGGATTACCTTCAATTTGATGCGGTACACGTTCCACCACATCAATACCGATGTCCTGCAAGGTTTTTACCTTGCGCGGGTTATTGGTCATCAGACGTAGTTTCTGGATACCAACGTGCTCGAGCATATCCTTGCAAATATCGTAGCGACGCATATCGGCCGGAAAACCGAGCTTCTCGTTGGCCTCTACGGTGTCGGCTCCCTGATCTTGCAGCTTGTACGCACGAATCTTGTTCACCAGACCAATGCCTCGCCCTTCCTGGCGCAAATACATCAGGGCGCCACGGCCAGCCGTCGCAATACGTTCCAGCGCCAGTTGCAGTTGAGGGCCGCAATCACAGCGCAGGCTAAATAAGGCATCGCCTGTCAAACACTCGGAGTGCACACGGGCCAGGACTGGGTGGCCATCGGCCACGTCCCCCAGGGTCAATAGGACGTGTTCTTTTTGATTGCTGCGCTCTACAAACACATGAATTTGAAAGACAGCCCAAGGCGTGGGCAAACGGCTGGAGCTGACATAGTCCAGTAAAACACCGGGTTTGGCCTGCTGGGCAGCAAGCGCGGAGCCCGATTCTGACGCCAGTGCGGCATCTGGGGTGGATTGCATAATGAGTCTCTGCTGCGGCGAAGAAATGCGGCTTGGCCCCATCCGGGGCGACTTGGCAATGATAGCCCAATTCAGCCGGTTTCTTTCAGTCTGGGACATGATGCTTTTCAGGGCTAATTACCGCTCTTTGCCCACGACACAGGAGTGGAATAGTCACCTTATGTTCTTATCCTTATAGCGAAAAATTCTGCTATCCGGTATTCTACGCAACAAGAAAATACATAAAATGTTATGAAACTTACAAATACAGACGATCTATGGCACTTTGTGTTTTTCACTGAGTCCTGATCGTCCTCAGCCCTAATTGATCATGCCCGCCCTTAAGGTCTTTATCCGCTACGTTGTCATTGGGCTTGCTTTAGCCCTGCAACCGTTTGTCGCCCACGGCGCGGCAAGCCAGGCCTGGCCTCAACCGCCCTCGCAGCTCAGTCTGGATAGCCCCTACGGCACACTGCAGGTAAGCCAAAGCGATTATGTCTACGAAGCGCGGCTGCAACTGGACGCAAAGACCATAGAGCCAGAGCTAAAAGGGATGATCAATATCCCCTACGCTTTCAAGCAAGCCAACAATCAAACCGCCCTGATTTCAGTCGACAAGGGCCTGGGTGCTTGCTCGATCAATTACCATTGGGTCACCGTATCGTCCCAGGGCTATACCGTCTCGCCAGCCTTTGGCTCATGCAGCGCCAAAATCCGGGTCCGTCATCACGGCCGAACCCTGATTATGGAAACACCCAGCCAGGACAATCCGGCCATGATCGACGAATACCGATACGATGGGCGCAAAATCAGTTTACGCAAGCGCCGTCCACTTATGCAGTAAGGGGAACCTGCAAGGAGCAGCGGACTCAAACGGAACACTGACTATAATCAGGTGTTTACGTCTCTCCGGATTTTCCCTATGCAAACCTCCACAACCCGCCCTTTACTTGTCTGGGATTTACCCACCCGTTTGTTCCACTGGCTGTTTGTCATTAGCATTGTGGGCTGTTTTGTGACAATCAAAGTTGGCGGGCTATGGATGGACTGGCACGTACGCTTTGGTCTGCTGGCCTTGGGACTGTTGGCCTTTCGTCTGGTCTGGGGTTTGATCGGTGGCTACTACTCGCGCTTTAGCCACTTCTTCCCCAATCCGATACGCAGCCTGCGTTATTTGCGTGATAAACCTGCCGTCTACCCAGGCCACAATCCTGTCGGCGCCTGGTCGGTCTGGGTCATGCTGATTGTGTTTGGTTTTCAGGCCATCTCTGGTTTGTTTGCCAACGACGATATCTTTACCTCAGGCCCTCTGGCCTATCTCAGCAGCGATTGGTCCAAAACCCTGACGGGTCTGCACAAAGCCAACGAATGGATCATGCTGGCCATTATCGGCTTGCATATCCTGGCTATTTTCCTGTATCGCGTCCTGGGTGGTCAGAAATTAACCAGCGTCATGGTCAAGGGCAGCATGCCCGTACCCAGTGAACCTGCGCTACCTGCCAGCAAAGACAACTGGAAAACCCGTTTACTCGCTCTGCTCATTGCCGTACTGATTGCCTGGGGCGTGTACTGGATCACCGGCCTGGCACCGGTAGGCGGCGGCATGGACGACTTTATGTAAGCCTGACTTATCCCCAGAAGCTGTGAATAAACCTGGGGATAATGCGGGGATTGTTTGGGCTGAGCCGCATTTTTACTAGCCGTCTTTTAAACTGGATGGTGACTAGCCGCTTGAACACTCTCTGCACAAAGAGCGACGGCCTCACGATATTTTCAGCGCCGTCGCCAAAATCCCCACAAGACCAGAACCAGCCCCAGAACGGCGGCCAATAAACCGGCCCAGCTAAAAATAGTCAGGCCCAGCCAAGCGGGGCCGCGTGTAACCAGCACCGGCCCCAAAATCAATACAAAGGCCGCCGTCACAATCGCAATGGCCAAACGGGTAGCCGCCTTTTCCAGCGATGAGGCCAGACGCGGCATACCCTCGACTTGAATACGGGCAGAGATCTTGCCTTGCCGGACGCGATGCATCAGCAAACGCAGCAATTGAGGCGCATCCATCGCCAATTGGCGAGACTCCAGCAAGCTGCGTTGCAAGTCTGCATAAACACGACGAGGGGAATACTGCTTACGCATCAAAGCCAGAATGACCGGTTGTGCAACCTCAACCACATCAAATTGCGGGTCCAGACGTTTCAATACGCCATCCGCGGTGATAAAAGCCTTGAACAGCAAAGCCAGATCCGGCGGCAAAATCAAATGGTTCTCACGCGCCAGCGCCATAAAATCCAGCAAAGCAACCGAAATGGACAAAAGCCCACTACTTTGTCGGGCAACATAGCGCTGGGCACTTTCTTCCAGCCGGCTCCAATCAAAATCTTCCGCACCCGACCAATCCAGCAAGGTGGTAGCCACCCCATCGGCCTGCCCGTCCACAATTGCGCGCAATAGAACCAGCAATTGCTGGCGACGACGTTCCGTCAAATGACCGACCAGACCGAAATCAATAAAGGCGACCTGATTGCCCGGCAACGCCATCATATTGCCGGGGTGCGGGTCGGCATGAAATAGCCCATCCTCCAGAACCATATGCAAGAACGCCAAGGCTCCCCGGCGCGCCAGCAAGGGGCGATCCACTTCAATGGCTTGCAACTGCGCCTCTTGAATTGGTGAGACTCCGGGCACAAACTCTTGCACCATGACGGTGGCACTGGTCCATTCCATATAAACGCGCGGCACCACAATGTCTTTAAAGGGCTGCATATTCTCGCGCACAGCCACGGTATTGGCTGCTTCGCGCGTAAAGTCCAGCTCATCGGCAATGGCTTCGGCCAAGGCGCGCACAATATCGTAGGGGCGATACTCAGGCAACAAACCCTGCTGCTGCACCAAGCGGGCAATCTGTTTCAGCAAACGCAGATCAGCCTGGATCAAAGACTCAAGACCGGGGCGCTGCACCTTCACCACCACTTCAGTACCGTCCCGCAAACAGGCACGATACACCTGCGCCATAGAAGCCGAGGCCAGCACCTGGATATCAAAACGCGCAAAGGCTTGGTCTACGGTTTGCCCTAAAGCCAGTTCCAATTCGGGCCGAATAGTCTCCCAAGGCACCGGCGCGGCATGACCTTGCAGCTTTTCCAGTTCCTGGGTCCACTCCAGAGGCAGCAGGTCATTGCGTGTGGCCAGAATCTGACCGAGTTTGATAAAGGTAGGCCCCAGCTCCTCCAGGGCACGTCGCAAACGTTCAGGCGCCGAGCGTTCGGGCATTTCTGTCGCCACCGGGGTTTTGTTACCGGGCAGCAGCTCCGACAGACCCAGACGATGCATCACATCCCCGATTCCGTATCGAGCAATGACCGATCCGATGGCACGCACGCGCGCATGGTCGCGCAAGGCCAACAAGGTTCCTCCCAACATACTCGCTCTCCAGTAGGCTACGCCCTGAGAAAAGTAGCATACCGCAGCGTCCGGGTGACTTACTTATCCACTTATCCACATTTTCAGTGGGCAAGCGCGGGGATAGCCTTTGGACAAGTCGCATTACCCCAAGTAATTCAAAGACTTGTCATGATGGGGTAATTAAAGCCCCCCTCCCTTTAGAAGATGACAAGAATCGAAAATGCCCCTGCTTTGGCCCGCAAATCAGAGTACATTGACGTTTTTAAATTCAAGGAGAGCGTGATGCGTCTGGATAAATCTCGCTCCAGCCGTAATGTCGAGGACCGCCGTGCCAATGGGCCACGCCTGAGCGGCGGCAAGATCGGTTTGGGGACAATCGTGCTGGCCTTGGTAGCCCTGTACTTTGGGGTCGACCCCAATGTGGTGCTGAACCTGGCCGGTGGCCCCACCAGCGCCCCGCAATCTCAACCGATTGCCGCCTCGGATACACAGGGCCAAACCATCGCCAAAATCCTGGGTGAAACCGAGGATGTCTGGCGCGATATTTTTGCCAAGCAAACCAATGGCAGCTACCGCGATCCCGTACTGGTTCTGTATCGCGGCGCGACTCCCACGGCTTGTGGCGCAGGCCAATCGGCCATGGGCCCGTTTTACTGCCCGGCGGATCAAAAGCTCTATATAGACCTGGGCTTTTTCACCGAGATGGAGCAAAAGATGGGCGTCAAGGGAAACTTTGCCCCTGCCTACGTGATTGCGCATGAAGTGGGCCACCACGTTCAGAACCAATTGGGCATGATGCGCCGTGTGGATGAAGCCCGTCGCAGCGGCTCGGCCTCGCAAGCCCGTCAGGCGTCCGTGCGTCTGGAACTGCAGGCAGACTGCTACGCCGGCATCTGGGCCAATCACGCCGATGCACAACGCCAGATTCTGGAACCGGGCGATATCCGTTCTGCGCTAGACGCGGCTCAAGCGGTAGGTGATGACACCTTGCAAAAGCAGTCTCAAGGCTATGTGGTTCCAGACTCTTTTACCCATGGCAGCGCGCAACAACGCATGGCCTGGTTCATGCAAGGCTATCAAACCGGGCAACTGAACATGTGCGATACTTTCACTCGACCTGATCCCGCTTCCTGATAAACGTAAAATTATGTAACCCGTCCTTGCGCTACATAATTTCCGTTCTATAATCATTTTCTTCGCAGGAAACGGGGGTCGTTAGCTCAGTTGGTAGAGCACTGGACTCTTAATCCATTGGTCGACAGTTCGAGTCTGTCACGACCCACCAGATATCCTGCTGTTTGCGGTACACCATGCCGCAACATCGTAAATTAGCCCGCTGCTACAGCGGGCTTTTTTGCGTCTGGACGCATCGATCCAGCACATCGCTACCCCAATTTTGCGCAGCCATCTTCTGGTCATAGTTGTTTACTTCGCCCACTACAAAAACCCGCTAGGCTAACAGATCATCACATCAGGAGATTGTCATGCTGATTGCCATTGATCCGACCAAGGCCCCCGACACCACACCTCCGGGCAAAACGCCGAACCCCGAACCCGATCCGAAGAAAATCCCGGGCAATGAGCCGCCTAGCAAAGCCAGGAACTGACAGACCTCGCCCACTCAAACATCCTGCACCCCTGCCATGTAGGCACAATCCAGGGCAGCGCAGAAAATGTCGCTGCCCTGCCAGCGCCTTGCCCCACATTTGAATCATGCTTTGGCAGCAGGAAAATGTTGCAAAGTTAAGACTATTTTAAAAAAAAATGCACACAATGCGCACTTGTTGCGTTGCAACATATATTATTTTTCCATAGTCGTTGTTCCTGCGGTGGTGAGATGAGCGGAGACAGGCGTCACAGAGCGCTGCTGTTATCTCGCTGCCCACCGACTAGGCAAGACCGGGGTCACGTGCCTAGCTAGCTTACTCGCCTTGCCGGAATTGTGTTGCTCTTCAACCTACAACACAGGTCCGCTTGCCTACCACTTGCGTTCGCGCTGTCGCACATCCTGCTGACAGCCGGAGAGTCGCTCAAACCGGCGCTGCCGGTTGCACTCAAGCCATCCACCAGGATTACCCATCCCGGTCGGCCCCCTCTCAACCGTCTCCTACCCCCCTCGGTGTTCCATTGCATCCGCAAGGCCAGCTTGCCTGTGTTTACTTCAGGAACACCTATGAAATTAATTACCGCCATCGTCAAACCCTTCAAGGTTGACGAGATACGCGAGGCCCTTTCCGATCTGGGCATACAGGGGATGACACTGACCGAGGTCAAAGGATTTGGTCGCCAGAAAGGCCACACTGAGCTGTACCGCGGTGCAGAATATGCAGTCGACTTCCTGCCCAAGATCCGCATTGAACTGGCTATTCCCGACGAGCAGTTGCAAAGCGTTCTGGAAGCCATTCAAAGCAGCGCCCGCACCGGTCGTATTGGTGACGGCAAGATCTTTGTCCAGCCGCTGGACCACGTCATCCGCATCCGCACCGGCGAATGCGATGAACAAGCCCTGTAATCGGAGACTCCATCATGAACAACGCTGATCTCTCGTGGATGCTGGTCTCCACGCTTCTGGTACTAATGATGGCCGCGCCGGGCCTGGCCCTGTTTTACTCAGGGATGGTGCGTCAAAAAAATGCCTTGTCCATGTTGTCCCAAACCTTGCTGGTGTTCAGTTTGGGGGTGGTGCTGTGGTTTATCTATGGCTACTCGCTGGCTTTTACCGCTGGCAATCCCTTGATTGGTGGTTTCGACAAGGTCTTGTTCAATGGCATGTTTACTGCCGCTGACCAACAGTTCTCCATGTCGGGCACCCTGCCTGAACTGCTGTTTGCGTCTTTCCAGGCCACGTTTGCCGGTCTGACATGCGCCCTGGTTGTCGGCAGTCTGGCAGAACGTACCCGTCTGTCCGCCATTTTGGTCTTTACTGTGATCTGGTTCACCCTGGCCTATCTGCCTATCTGCCATATGGTCTGGTTTGCCGATGGACAGAACGGCGGTTTGCTCAACACCCGTGGCGCGTTGGACTTTGCGGGAGGAACGGTCGTACACATCAATGCTGGTATTGCGGGTCTGGTCGGAGCCTGGATGATTGGCCCACGCTTGAACTACCGTCGTGAAGCCATGCCACCCCATAACCTGCCCTTGACCTTTATTGGTGCGGCTCTGCTGTGGGTAGGCTGGTTCGGTTTCAACGCTGGCTCGGCTTTGTCTGCCAATGAAAATGCCACGCTCGCCTTCTTCAACACCATGTTGGCCGCTGCCATTGGCGTTGTGGCCTGGACGTTGGGCGAATGGATCAGCAAAGGTCATCCTTCCTTGCTGGGTGCTTGCTCGGGTGCCATTGCAGGTTTGGTCGGCATTACCCCAGCAGCCGGTTTTGTGGCTCCCTCCGGTGCACTGGCCATTGGCTTGATTACTTCCCTGGCTTGCTTGTGGGGCGTTAATGTTCTGAAGCGCTGGCTGCGTGCCGACGATACATTGGACGTGTTTGGCATTCACGGTTTGGGCGGAATTGTGGGCGCGTTGCTCACGGGTCTGTTCAACGCACCTGTTCTAGGTGGTCCCGGCACCGCTGCTGGCAACAGTATCTGGATGCAGTTGTGGATTCAGCTCGAAGGCGTCTTGCTGACTCTGGTCTGGTCCGGTGTGGCCGCCTGGATTGCCTTCAAGATTGCCAAAGTCGTCTGCGGTGGTTTACGTGTCGATGCTGACCATGAACGCGAAGGTCTGGATATCCGCACCCACGGTGAAACGGGCTATCAACACTGAGATCCCATCATGATTCTTGACTATCTTGCCCACAGGCAAACAGCCCCCTTCAAACACAGGTACAAACCTAAAAGAAAAAGCCCTCTCTCGAGGGCTTTTTTTATAAGCAAAACGGCTGCTTATTTTTCTTTGCGGTAAGCGTCGTGACAAGTCTTACAGGACTTGCCCACATTACCAAAAGCCACACGGAAGGCATCAAAATCGCCTGAATCGGAAGCCACTTTCAGCTTGTCGATCGCAGCGGTGAAATCATCGGTAGCTTGCTTGAAACCCTGAGCATCGCTCCAGGCTTCTGCTTTGGTCTCGCCGCCTTCAGTACCGGCACCAAACGCGCTCCAAGGCAAAGCAGCCAAAACAGTCAGCACTTCCACGTTCTTGGCGATCGCAGCCGCGTCATAAGGAGCTTCCTTTTTAGCGACGGGAGCCATACGACCAAAATGCGAACCGATCAAGGCCATGCTGGCTTGACGGTAGTCCACCGCTTGCTCAGGCTTGGCGAATTGGGCTGTAGCTGGCGTGACAAACGCGGCGCACAAAGCGCCAGCGGCAGTCAAAAACGCAAGTTTTTTCATGGGAACTCCTGTGTGATGAAACATAAAACACTTCATAAAGCACTGGCTCAAGAAACCCGATCGGCGGTGCCCTTGTGCAAGAACACAGCCGTTTGGATTTAGATTGCCTGAGCCAACTGTACCGCGACGCCCAGATAGCTGCGTGGAGTTAGCTCAAGCAAATAGGTTTTAGCGTCTGCGGGCAGTTCCAGACCGCCAATAAACTCGCGCAACGCTTCCTCGGTAATACCACGGCCACGTGTCAGCGCTTTGAGCTGCTCGTAAGGCTGAGGCAAACCGTAACGGCGCATCACCGTTTGGACCGGCTCGGCCAGGATTTCCCAGCAGGCGTCGATGTCCGCATCCACGGCGGCGGCGTTCAGCTCCAGCTTGCCGATACCACGCAGGCAAGCGTCGTAGGCTACCACGCTGTAGCCCAGAGCCACGCCCAGATTACGCAGCACGGTCGAATCCGTCAGGTCACGCTGCCAACGGGAGATAGGCAGCTTCTCGGACAGGTGACGCAGCATGGCGTTGGCCAGGCCCAGATTGCCTTCCGAGTTTTCAAAGTCAATCGGGTTGACTTTGTGCGGCATGGTGGACGAACCGATCTCACCTTCTTTCAAGCGCTGCTTGAAGTAGCCCAGGGAAATGTAGCCCCAAACGTCACGGTTGAAGTCCAGCAGGATGGTGTTGGCACGGGCAATCGCGTCAAACAGGGCAGCCATCCAATCGTGCGGCTCGATCTGAATGGTGTAGACGTTTTGCGTCAGACCCAAACCACCCAGCACTTTCTTGCTGAACGCAGGCCAGTCAATTTCGGGGTATGCCGAGAAGTGCGCGTTGTAGTTACCAGTCGCGCCATTCAATTTAGCCAGAGGCTGAACAGCGGCAATGGCAGCAATGGCGTTTTGCAAACGCGCGGCCACGTTGGCGAACTCTTTGCCCATGGTGCTGGGGCTGGCAGGCTGGCCGTGGGTGCGCGAGAGCAAAGGCTGATCGGCATGCAGACGGGCCTGAGCCTTGATGGCATCGCACACTTCTTGCAGCTGGGGCAGGATCACCTGCTCACGGGCACGCGTCAACATCAGGGCGTGCGAGGTGTTGTTGATGTCCTCGGAGGTGCAGGAGAAGTGAATGAACTCGGCCGCGGCGGACAGTTCGGCGTGGTCGGCCACTTTTTCTTTCAACCAGTATTCCACGGCTTTCACGTCGTGGTTAGTGGTGCGTTCAATGGCTTTGATGCGGGCAGCATCGTCTTCCGAGAAGTTCTGCACCAGGCTCTTGAGTACCTCGCGGGCTTCGGCAGAGAAAGTAGGCAGTTCAGGCAGACCCGCGTCGGACAGGCCGATCAGCCAGGCCACTTCGACCTCCACGCGATGCCACATGAATGCGGCTTCGGACAACAGGCCACGCAAGGGGGCGGTACGGCTGCCATAACGCCCGTCCAATGGCGACAAGGCATTCAGAGTGCTCAGGGTATCGGCTATGTGCATCGTTCTACAGAAAAGAAGGGGGAATAAAGTCAGCCCGCATTCTAACATTGCAGGCCGACACCCGTATGCCACGCGTTCAGCATGGGGGTAGAAAGCGACGGCAGTCCCAGGCTTTGACGAATAAACCACAGTTTTCCAACATTGTTTCCAGCGACAGGGTCAGGCCCGGCCTGCGGGGCGTTCGCCCATAGGTTCCTGCTATACTTTTTGAGCCTGCAACTTTTGATAGCTTTTTATGAAACTTATAGCTTCCCTCACCAGCCCATACGCGCGCAAAGTGCGTGTTGTCATGGCGGAAAAAAAGCTCGATTACGAGCTGATTCTGGAGGATGTGTGGGCCGATGACAGCGATATTCTGAAACACAATCCACTGGGCAAAGTTCCCTGTCTGATTATGGATGATCAGGCAAGCTTGTTTGACTCCCGCGTGATCGTCGAATATCTGGATACCCTCTCGCCCGTCGGCCGCCTGATCCCCCAAGCCGGACGTGATCGCGCTGCAGTCAAATGCTGGGAAGCCATTGCCGATGGCTTGCTTGACGCCTGCGTTGCCATCGTGGTGGAAAATCGCCGCCCCCAAGAGCTACGTCTGCCCGCCTGGATTGACCGCCAAAACAGCAAAATCACCGCTGCCCTGCAATCGATGAACAACACCCTGGGTGACCAGTCCTTTTGCATGGGCACCAGCTTTAGCCTGGCCGACATTGCCGTAGGCTGCGCACTGGGTTATCTGGACCTGCGCTTTCCTGAGCTGGACTGGCGCTCGCAGTACGGCAATCTGCAACGCCTGGATGAAAAACTCCAAGCGCGTCCCTCGTTTGCCAGCACCTTACCGCCTACGCAGTGAGCGTTGCGCCAGCAAGCAAGGGCCCATTCTTTTGAATGGGTTTTTTTATGTCTGCCACCTCAGGACTTACCCAGCAAACGATACATCCAGAAGGCCTCATCGGTCTTCATGCGCTGGGCAAACTGGGCCGGCGAAAAGCCGGAAATTCGTTTGACCTCTCTGCCAAAATGAGACTGGTCGCTATACCCGGCCTGCAGCGCCACATCGGACCAGACCGGATTTTCCTGCTGCTGCACCAGGGCAAAAGCACGCTCTGCACGCACATAAAGCTGTAGCTCACGCTGACTCTGCCCAGCCCAACGCTTGAATTGCCGTTGCATCTGACGCAAGCCCGTTCCCGTGCGTGTTGCGGCCATCCTCATCCCCAAAGCCGTCAGCCAATGATGCAAGGTGGCCACACCTTCTGCCGGCAGACTACCATGCGCACAGCGATGAATTGCTGCCTCCAGCTGCTGAAATAAAGGGCCATTTTCAGTGCCTACCTGTCCAAGGGCCTGACAACTAGAAGCAGGCAAAACCTGCTCCATAGGCAGTACCAGATCCATCAAGTCGCTGGCCTCTATACCAAACACACGCTTGAAGGCATCGGGGTAAAGTCCAATCGAAATCGCATGGACAGATCCCGGAGACCAGCTAATGGACGGTGTACGCGACGGCCCGGCAAACAACATGCTGGGAAGGGCCTCTGACAGTACCGGAGCCCCCCCATTCGCTGGCGTCTGAACCATGTGCAGTTGGCCATGAAAAACCCACGACAAAACCACCAGGGGCGAGGCTGGATAAAAATTCAAACGCTGCTCCGACGGCAGAGCCAAACCACGGGTATCACGCTCCACCCCCAGATGGATGCTGGCCGCGGTTTTTCGGCTGGGGCGATGCAAACGGGCACAAGGCAAAGCAGACATGGCAAGTCGTTTCCGTTCTATCCGGCCCAGGCAAGACGGGCCACACTGAAAGTCCCTTTATCCTACTTCAGCCCCGCCCTCTTATGCCTAAAACTATTTTGCAAGGATCCTGGTCTCATCGTTGCCGAAGCGCCCTCACCCTCTGGGCCACCACCATAGACGTACTGGCCCGACGTATCATCGCCAAGCCGCTGGTGTCCGGCTGGTCTGTGCCTTTTGAAATCGCCACCCTGTTCTATCGCAAGCAGTTCAACCACGCCTTCCGCTTGCCAACCCTAGCTGAAGGCCGCGCCTATTTCGACAGCCTGTACACGATTGCCGAACCAGACTTGCCCGTCCAGATGCAGGCCAGCACGTCCCCAGAACCACGGGGAGACTGGTTCATTCCAGATCGCCCGAACAGCAGCAAAACCATCTTGTACTTTCATGGCGGCGGCTATGCGTTCTACCCAATCGTGTCGCGCCACTTCACTCGTCTGCTGGCCCACAAGCTGCAAATACCCATCTTCGCCGTGGACTATCGCCTGACCCCGGAACATCCTCACCCAGCCCAACAGGAAGATGCGCTAGAGGCCTACCGCTATCTGCTCAAACGTGGCATCCCCGCGCAGGATATTGTCCTGGCAGGCGACTCGGCAGGCGGACACCTGGTGCTGATGACCCTAGTCAGCCTGCGCCAGGCCGGACTGCCCCAACCTTCTCTGGCCTTGGCACTAAGCCCCTGGACGGATATAGGACGACGCGGCGCCAGCCAGTTTGGCTATGATCGCTACGATATGGTGCAGGGCTATCAAACACTGCAATACGGTCAATGGCTGAAGGGCAACGGCCTCTGGAGTGACGATCAACTCTCTCCCATTGCCCAGGATCTTCGCCATCTAGCCCCCATCTACATTCAGGCAGGCGGCAAGGAGATTCTGGTGGACATGATTCGCGATTTTGCCCAAGAGGCGCATAAGCAAGGAGCCGGCATTCGGCTGGATGTCTGGCCGGACATGACGCACGAGTTCCATGCCTATGGCCGCACACTGCCGCAAAGCGAGCAGGCGATTGCCGCGCTACGGACAGCGATTCAATGGACTAAAGGGGGCGTGTTTGAGCCGGCAGAAGAAACCGAATTGAATGGACTGGACTCTGCCTTTGGCAAAGCCCAGCGTAAAGACATCAAAGCTGTGTAATGGCCTGCGTAATCATATAGATCGCCAGCACAGTCAGCATGCTGGCAAAAATACGCTTAAGCGTCACCTGGTCAATTTTGTGGGCCAGGCTGGCGCCCAAGGGCGCGGTACAAATACTGGTGGCCGAAACAATCAACAAGGCAGGCCAGTAGATAAAGCCAATCATGCCAGGATGGCTGCCGAAGGTGGCCTGTCCGGACCAGATATAGCCCACGCTATTGGCCAGGGCGATGAAAAAGCCCAAGGCAGCCGAAGTAGCGACGGCCTGCCGCACGGGCACATTACCGCGCAACATGAAGGGCACGGACAAGAAGGCCCCGCCCGCACCCAACAGACCGGAGACGAAACCGATCAAGGCACCCATGGCAGCGATCCAAAATGGGGCAGGCAAGGAGCGGCCTTGCACCGGGGCCGACTTGCGCGCCATTTTAGAGGCCGAATACAAGACGAACACACCAAACACAATCGCCAGCGCCGTGCTGTTGATCATGGCAAAAATCGCGCCGCCCGACAGCAGCCCGCCCACGATCAAACCGGGCACCATCACCTTGACCACGTCCCAACGGATGGCGCCATGTTTATGATGCGCCCGTACGCTGGACAAGGAAGTGAACAGAATCGTGGCCATGGCCGTGGCAATGGACGCATGCACGGCCAGCTCTTGCGGCACACCAAACAGCGGCAGCAGGAAGGTCAGGAATGGCACCAGAATCATGCCCCCGCCAATCCCCAACAGACCCGCGGCCAACCCTATACCGGCACCCAGCACCAGCAAACTGATGACAAGAATGGGATCCATGCCCGCCTCTTATTGAATAATGCCGCCGCCCAGGCAGCGGTCACCGTCGTACAAGACCACGGACTGACCGGGGGTTACAGCCCACTGAGGCTGATCAAAATGCAGAGACAGGCTGTCACCTTCAGCTGCCAGCACCGTGCAGGCGGCATCAGCCTGGCGATAGCGGGTCTTGGCATGAATCGGGCCCAACGCCGGCGGATGGCCTGCTACCCAGCTAGTCTGCTCAGCCTTCAATTCGGACTGCAACAGCCAGGGATGATCGTGCCCTTGCACAACATACAAAGTGTTTGTAGCCAAGTCTTTACGGGCGGCATACCAGGCGTCGGCGGTACCGTCTTCGCGCTGCTTGCCCTTGACGCCACCAATGCCCAAACCCTTGCGCTGACCATAGGTGTGGAAAGCCAGGCCCACGTGCTGACCCAGCACCTGCCCTTCCGGTGTCTTGATCGGACCGGGTTGAGTAGGCAGATAGCGATTCAAAAATTCGCGGAAAGGACGCTCGCCAATAAAGCAAATGCCGGTTGAGTCTTTTTTAGCCGCATTGGGCAGCTTCAGTTCTTCGGCAATACGGCGCACTTCCTGCTTGTTGATCTCACCCAAAGGAAACAAGGTGCGCGACAACTGGGCCTGATTCAGGCGGTGCAAAAAATAGCTTTGATCCTTGGAGGCATCCAGACCTTTGAGCAACTGGTAGTCTGTACCGCCCCCGGTCATGGGCACACCACGCACACGAGCGTAATGGCCGGTCGCAATCCAATCAGCGCCCAAGGTCATGGCGTGGTCCAGAAAGGCCTTGAATTTAATTTCCGCATTACACAGAACATCGGGATTCGGAGTACGGCCCGCCGAGTATTCCCGCAAGAACTCCGCAAACACGCGGTCTTTATATTCTGCTGCGAAGTTGACCGCCTCAATCTCGACCCCGACCAGATCGGCCACGCTGGCCGCATCCAGCCAATCCTGGCGCGAGGAGCAGAATTCGGAATCGTCGTCGTCTTCCCAGTTCTTCATGAACAGGCCCACGACTTCATAGCCTTGCTCTTTAAGCAACCAGGCCGAGACAGAGGAGTCCACGCCGCCGGACATTCCGATAACGACGCGACCTTTTTTGGTGGAAGTAGTCATTGCAGTGATGATGAGAGGTGTCGCAGCAGGCAGACCGATGGTCCGGCGCACACCTGACTAACTAAAAAAGGCATTGTACGCCTGCCCTGACGCATGTACAGGCCGACGCTGCCAGTGCCTGGGGTTTCTGGAAACGGTACTGCCCAAGACACGAAAGCCCAGACACAAGGTCCGGGCTTTCAGGCCGACTCAAGTGTGACTCAAGCGCGATCAGCCCAGAGGACGCGCAGGCAACATCTTGCCAGGGTTCATGATGTTATGAGGATCCAGCGCATGCTTGATGCTGCTCATCACATCCAGGGCATCCTGACCGTGCTCGGCCAGCATGAACTCCATCTTGTGCAGACCTACGCCGTGCTCACCCGTGCAGGTGCCTTGCATGGCAATGGCACGCTCCACCAGACGATGGTTCAGGCGCTCGGACTCGTCCCACTCTTCCTGGCTGTCGGCATCGAGCAGCATCAGGACGTGGAAGTTGCCATCGCCCACGTGGCCCACGATGGTGTACGGGAACGGAGCCTGATCCATATCGGCCGCGGTTTCCGCCACACACTCTGCCAACGCGGAGATAGGCACACAAACGTCTGTGGTGCTGGAGCGGCAGCCAGGGCGCAGTTGCAAACCGGCAAAGTAGGCATTGTGTCGAGCCGTCCACAAACGCGAACGGTCCTCGGCCTTATCGGCCCATTCAAAGTCCATCCCGCCGTTCTCGCGGGTAATTTCCTGAACCACCTGAGCCTGCTCCTGCACACCGCTGGGGCTGCCGTGAAATTCAAACAGCAGCAGGGGCGACTCTTTCAGCGTCAGCTTGCTGTAGGCATTGGTGGCTCGCACTGCTGCGGCATCCATGAACTCGACACGCGCAATTGGGATACCCATTTGAATGACCTCGATCACGCTTTGCACGGCAGAGCGCAGATCGGGGAAATTACAGATGGCGGCGGAAATGGCTTCGGGCTGCGGGTACAGACGGACCGTCACTTCGGTAATGATGCCCAGCGTGCCTTCGCTACCAATGAACAAGCGAGTCAGGTCGTAACCGGCCGAGGATTTCTTGGCGCGATTAGCCGTATCGATAATGCGGCCGTCTGCCGTCACGACCTTCAGAGTCAGGACGTTTTCACGCATGGTGCCGTAGCGTACGGCATTGGTACCTGAAGCGCGGGTTGCAGCCATCCCACCCAGGCTGGCATCCGCACCGGGATCGATGGGGAAGAACAAACCTGTGTCACGGATATGCTCATTCAGGGCCATGCGTGTCACGCCAGCCTGCACTGTCGCGGTGAAGTCCTCGGCATTGATCGCCACGATCTCGTCCATGCCGGACAAGTCCAGACTGACGCCACCTTGAATCGCCAGAAAATGCCCTTCCAGCGAGGAACCAGCCCCGTAAGGAATCAGGGGCACATGGTGCTCATGGCAATGCCGCGCCACCCAGGCGACTTCTTCTGTGCTGCGAGCAAAAACAACCACATCAGGCAGCATGGGTGGATACGGCGATTCATCCCGTCCATGGTGTTCACGCACAGCGTGAGAAAGCGAGCACCGCTCTTGGAACTGAGCCTGCAAGGCTTCTACAAAACCTTCAGGTAAAGGGCGCCGCGCTAGATCGGCATGACCGGGAGCATTCATGAGCATTCCAAAAAGGCAAAACCCTATTATGAGTGGCTAAGTGCCCCCTCTTCAAGAGCGACTCGCGCCTGGCGACGCTGACGCACCGCTTGGGCCAGTTTTTCCAGAACCACCACGGTGTCATCCCAATCAATGCAACCGTCGGTGATGCTTTGGCCGTAGGTCAAGGGCTTGCCTTCCACCACGTCCTGACGACCGCCTACCAGATGGCTTTCGATCATCACGCCGCAAATACGCATATCGCCGCCAGAAATCTGACCAGCCACATCGGCCAGCACTTCGGGCTGACGGCGGTAGTCTTTATTGCTGTTGGCGTGGCTGGCATCAACCATGACACGTGGCACCATACCGGCCTTGATCATGGCCTGGCTGGTTGCCTCGACGTTTTCAGCATCGTAGTTCGGCGTCTTGCCACCGCGCAGAATCACGTGGCAATCGTTATTGCCCACGGTGGACACAATGGCGGAGTGACCACCCTTGGTGACCGACAGGAAATGGTGCGGCTGCGAAGCGGCCTTGATCGCGTCCAGAGCAATACGAATATTGCCATCCGTGCCATTTTTGAAGCCCACGGGGCAGGACAATCCGGAGGACAGCTCGCGGTGAACCTGGCTTTCCGTCGTACGAGCACCAATGGCGCCCCAGGACACCAGATCGGCAATGTACTGAGGCGTAATCATGTCCAGGAACTCGCAGCCTGCAGGCAAATCCAGCTGGTTGACGGCCAGCAGCAATTCACGCGCCGTCCGCAAACCCTGATTGATGTTGAAACTGCCATCCATGAACGGGTCGTTGATCAGCCCTTTCCAGCCTACTGTGGTACGTGGCTTTTCGAAGTACACACGCATCACAATTTCCAGCTCGGGCGCAAAACGCTTGCGCTCCACCGTCAAACGGCGGGCGTAGTCCATTGCAGCTTCAGTATCGTGAATGGAACAAGGGCCCACCACGACCACCAGACGATCATCGCGTTCGTGAAGAATCTTGTGAATGCTGCGACGTGCCTTGTGAACCGTGGTCGAGACAGCAGAGGTACACGGGAACTCGCGCATCACATGGGATGGGGGAGACAGCTCCTTAATTTCACGAATCCGTAAATCATCAGTATTGTGCGACACGATTGAACTCCAGTTGGTTTGCCAGGTCCGGGGGCAAACGAAAAAAAAGCCGCCCGGACAATGCTGGCGGCTTATTTCAGGATTTGGGTCTTACTTGTGTTTGGTGCAACCCGTCCTTTCCTCCACCAGCGGCATCGGAAAAGCATAAAAATAAAAGAAGAAAACGGGGGTTGCGAAAGTCATGGGAAAAATCCTAACACAGTTCCGGACGTGCCGCCAACAAAACCGGCAAGATTCACCCACAAAAACGCAGAATAACAAAATATTTATACCAACAAGCCGCTAAAAAACACCATCAAACGAAATTATCATTTCGTTTAGCATTTTTTATTGGCCCTTTTGTTTCGTGTTATCGCAAAAAATCACGATAAATCTTTTAGATGGCTTGTTTGTCTTATTTTTACATCTGTATACAAAACTGATCGCTATCTGTCCTGCTCAGATGCGAAAGGGCCAAAACACAAGGTTCTGGCCCTTAGCTGCCTAATTTAGCAACACGCTATCCGTCCTTTTCCGCCATAACGCGCTTGCTGTCGCTCGCGGAAAAATTCGGCGTACTCCATCGGTTTCTGATCGGGGTGATTCACCCGCATATGATTCAGATAGGTTTCGTAATCAGGCACGCCCACCATCAGGCGCAAGGTTGTGGCCAGATAGCGCCCGGTACCCCGCCCTGCCTGGGCACTGCGCGAGATCGCTCCGGTCAATAAGCCTTTCATATCAAGCTCCTGCTGCCGCTTGAGCCGGCAATGGCTGGTAGGGGGTCTGGGCAGAATGCGGCTCTGTGCTGCGGCGCGCTTTCAACACGCAACGTATGCCAAAGAACACCATGCTCAAGACCACGAAAATGAACAGACCACACAAGGTGGAGTTCACGTAATCGTTGAAAATGACCTGCTGCATCTGCTCCAGTGATTTGGCCGGTGCCATAACGGTTTGTTCGGCCAGACCTTGCTGGTACACCTTGGCGTGGGCCAAAAAGCCGATCTTGGGATCGGGGTGGAACATTTTCTGAAAGCCAGCCACCAGTGTGCAAATCAGTAGCCAGAGAGTGGGAACCACGGTCACCCATGCGTAGCGGTCTTTCTTCACCTTAAAGAGCACCACCGTACCCAAGACCAGTGCCACTGCCGCCAGCATTTGGTTGGCAATACCGAACAAGGGCCACAAGGTATTGATGCCGCCTAACGGATCGACCACGCCCTGATACAGGAAGTAGCCCCACGCCGCCACGCACAAGGAAGTGGCAATCAAGTTGGCAACCAGAGACTCCGTACGCCGCAAGCCCGGAACAAAGGTGCCCATCAAATCTTGCAGCATAAAACGACCTGCACGCGTACCGGCGTCTACGGCCGTCAGAATGAACAAGGCTTCAAACAAAATGGCGAAGTGGTACCAGAAGCTCATCATCGCAGGCCCGCCGATGACGTTATGCAAGATGAAGGCCATACCTACGGCCAGAGTAGGAGCACCACCGGCACGAGAAATGATGCTGTTTTCACCCACGTCACTGGCCATTTGGGTCAGGTCAGCCGGTGTAATCAAAAAGCCCCAGCTGGACACCACTTGCGCGGCCTGTTCGGGCGTGGTGCCAATCAAGGCAGCCGGGCTATTCATGGCGTAGTAAATGCCAGGCTCGATAACGCAAGCGGCCACCAACGCCATGATGGCCACAAAGGACTCCATCAGCATGCCACCGTAACCGATGTAGCGCGCCTGGGTTTCGTTCTCGATCATCTTGGGCGTGGTGCCCGAGGAAATCAAGGCATGGAAACCGGACACGGCACCGCAAGCAATGGTAATGAACAAGAAGGGGAACAAGCTGCCGGACCAGACTGGACCGGTGCCATCAATAAACTGGGTGGTGGCGGGCATTTTCAGCTCGGGTGCAACGATCACAATCCCAATGGCCAGCCCCACAATGGTGCCAATTTTCAGGAAAGTGGACAGATAGTCACGCGGCGCCAGCAACAGCCACACGGGCAGCACGGCAGCGATAAAGCCGTAGATAATCAACGCCCAGGTCAGCTCTTCGCCATTCAGGGTAAAGAATGGCCCCCAAGTTGGATGTGCAGCTACGTCCTGACCATACACAATGGTGGCCAGCAGGAAGATCAGCCCAATCACCGAGACCTCGCCAATGCGGCCTGGCCTTAGGAAACGCAGATAAATCCCCATGAAGATAGCCAGCGGAATCGTTGCTGCCACCGTGAAGGTGCCCCACGGCGAGTTGATCAAGGCCTTGACCACAATCAGCGCCAGCACCGCCAGGATGATGACCATAATCAGAAAAGCGCCAAACAGCGCGATCACACCCGGCACCGTGCCCAGTTCGGACTTGATCAAATCCCCCAGCGAGCGCCCGTCACGGCGCATGGAGATGAACAGAACCGTGAAGTCCTGCACCGCCCCCGCAAACACCACGCCGGCCAGAATCCAGAGCATGCCGGGCAAATACCCCATTTGCGCTGCCAGCACCGGCCCCACCAATGGACCAGCACCTGCAATTGCAGCAAAATGGTGCCCAAAGAGCACATGTTTATTGGTCGGTACGTAGTCCAGACCATCGTTATGACGCCAGGCTGGCGTCATGCGGGTAGCGTCCAGCTCAAAGACCTTACGAGCAATGAAACGACTGTAGTAACGATAGGCAATTAAATAGACGCAGACTGCCGCGACGACGATCCATAGAGCATTGATGCTCTCCCCCCGGCTCAGTGCTACCGTCCCCAGGGAAAAGGCCCCCAGCATCGCAACCAGCACCCAAATCAGATGCTGTTTCATAAAACCGCCCTCTTCTGTGCGCATACAAGCTCCACGATTTGCATTAAGTAAGTCTGTCACCCACTTTTTCTTCTGGCTGCACTTCTGATCTGAAGAAGTTGCCAGCTGCCGGTACAAGAGACGCTACACCGCGCGGGCTTAGCGTTCTTGCTGGGTCAGCACAGTTGCTTGATACCGTGCATTTCCCGCACCAGCAGTGTTGAAAGCGCGCCAAAGCGCACTTTCCAAAAAGGTGTCGGCGCGCCCGAAGGCGCGCCGAACTTATTCATGAATTAATCTGAGGTAGGCACAAGTCAGGCGCTTTTGAGAGGGCAAGCGCTCTTGAATCCTTGGGAGCATAGTGAAAACGCGCACTCAAGACACCGCGCATTTTCCCTAAGATCAACTACTTTGCTTATATAGAAATTCTAATCAGTTCTTTTGATCGATAGTTTCTATCCATTTAATTTGAGTACGAATGATTTTATGCGCTATGATTTCCCTGCAAATCTTTCGTAAAACAAATCATTTATAACGAAATGGTATAGGCGAAAAAAGGACTCATGATGAAACTACAATCCAAGCCCCTCTGCGCGCTGGCCTTTGCCCTGATGGGCACCATGGCCGCCGCTTCCAGCGCCCAAGCTGTCACGCTGGAACAAGTCAAAGAGCGCGGCGTGATTCGCGTCGCCGTTGCTAATGAAATTCCGTACGGATATATGGACATGTCCGGCAAAGCCCAAGGTGCCGGCCCTGAAGTGGCCCAGGCCATCATGGAGCGCCTGGGTGTCAAAGAAATCAAATGGGAAACCGCCAATTTCGGCTCCCTGATTCCCGGCCTGCAAGCCAAACGCTTTGATATGGTGGCTGCTGAAATGGCCATCCTGCCGCAACGCTGCAATACCGTGCTGTTCTCCGAGCCCAACAGCTCTTACGGCGAAGGCCTGCTGGTGGCCAAGGGCAATCCCAAGAACATCCACTCTTACGAAGACTTCGCCAAGACCGATCACAAGATTGCCATCATGGCGGGAGCCGATCAGCTAGAGATGATGCAGGCCCTGGGTGTACCTGACGCGCGCATGGTCACCATTTCCAACAACGCCGATGCCATCTCGACCGTAGCCACAGGTCGTGCCGATGCCTATGCGGCTACCGGCCAGACTGCCAGCGACCTGGCCTCCAAAGGAGATGGCAAGGTGGAACTGGCTGCCGAATTCAAGGATCCCATCATCAATGGCAAGCCGGTCCGTAGCTGGGGCGGTTTTACCTTTGCCAAGGAGTCCGAGGACCTGCGTGATGCCGTCAACAAGGAACTGGCTGAGTTCAAAAAAACCGATGAATGGAAAGCCATCCTGAGCAAGCATGGCTTTACCGAAGAAGACGTCAAGCATTCGTTTGAGAAATCCACGGAACAGCTGTGTAAAGCCTGATCCTTCACCTGCGGGTAAGGCGGCCGCACGGGCCTGCGCGGCTCCTTGCAAGGGCCAACAGAGCATTCAACGTGCGCCGCCTGCCCTTGTCTGGAACCTGATATGGATTGGTTAAGTTACAGCTTGCCCCTGATGGAAGGGGCCTGGGTCACCATACAACTCACCCTGTATTCAACCGTGGTGGGAGCTATCGCCGCCTTTGCTCTGGGCATAGGCCGGCTGTCCCACTCGGTCGCCCTGCGCTCTTTGTCCATCACGATTATTGAAGTTTTTCGCGGCACCTCTTTATTGGTACAACTGTTCTGGCTGTACTTTGCCCTGCCGATTCTGGGCGAGTCCATGGGTCTGGACTGGCGTCTGGACCCGGTCGTGGCTGGCACCCTGGCCTTGGGCCTGAACATTGGCGCCTATGGTGCCGAAGTGGTACGTGGGGCTATTCAGGCCGTGCCACACTCCCAACTGGAAGCCGCCAAGGCCCTGGACTTTACGGAGCGCCAAACCCTGTGGCGCATCAGCCTGCCCCAGGCCATCCCCGAGATGATGCCCAGCTTCGGGAATCTGGCCGTGCAGAATCTGAAAGATACGGCCCTGGTCTCTTTGATCAGCTTGGGGGACTTGAGCTTTAGAGCTGAACAAATACGCAACTTCACCCAGGACAGCACCACCATCTACACCTTGCTCTTGCTGATGTACTTTGGCATGGCACTGGTACTGACCGTCCTGATGAAATTGCTGGAACGCGCAACCGGCCGCTGGCGCGCGCAAAGGAGCTGAACATGCTGTTTGGTATTGAATGGGACACCAGCAGCAACGGAGCATTTGCGCTGTCTATCCTGCCTATCTTACTCAAAGGCTTATGGGTCACCATCCAGGCCGCTGTCCTGGGCTTCGGTGTGGCCGCGGTGTTAGGACTGATTCTGGCCGGCCTGAAAAGCGTACGTTTGCGCCTGATTTCCTGGCCCGCCTATGTACTGACCGAATTCCTGCGCGACACGCCTTTGCTGGTGCAACTGTTTTTCCTGTACTACGTGCTGCCGGACTACGGCATCGTGTTACCCGCCTTTCTGACCGGCGCGCTGGCGCTGGGGGTGCAATACAGCGCGTATCTGTCTGAAGTCTATCGAGCCGGTCTGGAGTCTGTTACTCACGGCCAGACTGAAGCCGCCCGCGCGCTGGATATTTCTCCGCTGCGCACCTTTATGGTCATCACCCTGCCCCAGGCTATCCCACGCATCATCCCGGCCATGGGTAATTACCTGGTGTCCATCATGAAGGACGTGCCCGTGCTCTCTGTCGTATCGGTGCTGGAAGTCCTTAACGTGGCCAAGATTATTGGTGACCGCACTTTTAACTACATCATTCCCCTGTCCATGGTGGGCGGCCTGTACCTGCTGCTGACCCTCCTGGCTTCGGCTGGGGTACGAGCGCTGGACCAGCGCTTGCCCAAGCAAGGAATTCCCCTGCGATGACTGACACTACAAACCCCATCATTCAATTTGACAATGTCACCAAGAAATTCGGTGATGTCACTGTCCTGGATGCCTTGAACTTCCAGGTAGAACCTGGTGAGAAAGTCACCATCATCGGCCCTTCCGGTTCTGGTAAATCCACGGTACTGCGTATCCTGATGACGCTGGAAACCATCGACGAAGGCGTCATCACGGTAGCAGGCAAACCTCTCTGGCATGAACGAGTTGATGACAAGTTGGTGCCCGCCAGCCAAAACCATTTGCGCGAAATGCGCAAGGAAATGGGCATGGTGTTCCAGCAGTTCAACCTGTTCCCGCACATGACGGTGATGCGCAACGTCACCGAAGCGCCCACCCATGTGCTGGGCCTGTCCAAAGAACAGGCGCGCGAGCGGGCCACCAAATATCTGGATCTGGTGGGCCTGATCGACCATGCGGACAAATTCCCCAGCCAGCTCTCTGGCGGGCAGCAACAGCGCGTCGGCATTGCTCGAGCCCTGGCCATGGAACCGAACATTCTGCTATTTGACGAGCCAACCTCGGCTCTAGACCCGGAACTGGTGGGCGAAGTGCTGGGCGTGATCCAAAAGCTGAGTCAGGAACAGGATCTGACAATTTTGCTGGTGACCCACGAAATGCAATTTGCCAAGGAAGTCTCAGACCGCGTCTGCTTCTTTGATAAAGGCGTGATCGTGGAATCCGGCCCGCCCGAACAAGTATTCTGCAACCCGCAGGAAGCACGAACGCAGGCGTTCTTGAGCAACTTTATTCAGGCGGCGTGATTCTTTTTGTTCACAGGACAGATCAGAGGGAGCGTATAGACCAGCGACACCTTAGGCCAGGGTGGCGCTACCTTACGCAGCATGCCACCCTGCTGCACAAAATGAATCAGTACAGCTTTTTCTGAGGGGGACCTGAAAAACGTAGTGGTCCGATGCTAGCCATATCCACTTCGACCACCGAGGGGCCTTGATGCTCAATGGCCTGCTTCACCACTGTTTTGAATTCGTCCAATGACGCCACCAGATACGCCTGGCACCCCATCGCCCGACCCACATCACGATAGCTAGGTGTGTGCAGTTGATTGTAATATTGCCGATCTTCAAAGTAGCGTTTCTGTATGCCACGCATCACGCCATAGCCACCGTCATTCATCACCAGCAAGACCAGGTTGCTTTGCTCTTGCACCATCGTGGCCATTTCCCCGATACCCAGCATCAAGCCGCCGTCACCCACCAAGGCCACCACCTTCTTGTCCAGGTTCGCTTTGGCCGTACCGATCGCGTGTGCCAGCCCCAAGCCGATCGCTCCTGCCAAGGAGTGGATGTTTTGCAAGGGGGCTTGGACAGGGAACAGGCGACTGCCCCAGGTACTGCCGGACATGGTGATATCGCGCACCAAGATCGCATCTTCAGGCATGGCAGCACGCAGGGCAAAGCATAGCTCGGCATACGGCCCCAACTGTTCGGTCAACTGGGAGATGGCGGCCTCACGGGCCTGGGTAATCGCGGCATCATAGGCCGCATCGACAAAGCTGCAGCCCTGCAGATCTTGCACCAAGGCTGTCAGGGCTTCGTTGGCCTCTGCGCAGACGAACTGGCTGATGGCGTAGTTTCGCTGTTGTGCAGCCGGGTTCGCATCAATTTGCAAGGTGTTGGCAGGAAACTGGATGGAATAGGTTTTGGTTTCATTGCTGCGTAAACGCGACCCGACCACCAGGACCAGATCCGCATCGGCCAACAGCGTTTCTACTTCGGCAGCATTGTGAAATGCACCCAAACTGCGAGGGTGACTATCTGCCAGGACGCCACGTGCATGTGTAGACGACATCACCGGAATCCCCATATCCGCCAACTGACGTACGGCTTCACCCGCTTTTAAGGCTCCGCCCCCTATCCAGAGCATGGGACGTTTTGCGGCTTTAACGGCTGCGGCCAATCGGGCTCTGTCGCGCTCTTGCAAAGCAGGCAATTGCAAGGGGGCTGCCGGTTCCAGAGAGACAGGCCAGGCAATGTGTGCAGCCTGCACATCAATAGGAATCTCGACACTTACCGGCCCCATGGGAACGGTAGTCGCAACGCGTATGGCCTCTTGAATCATGCCCACTGCGTTTTCAGGGCGGGTGATGCGATATGCTGCTTTACTGGACGCACGCAAGAACCCGAGCTGATCTTTGGCTTCATGAATAAAACTGGCATCTCTGTCCAGATACTCGCGTTCAACTTGGCCCGTCAAATGCAGCACAGGGCTGGCAGCATTGCAGGCCTCAATCAGCGAGCCCACGGCATTGCCGGCTCCTGCACCGGTACTGGTCAAGGCCACGCCCAAACCGGTGAAACGTGATTCTGCGTCGGCCATGGTGACGCTACCCGCCTCACCCCTGGCGCATACAAACTGCACCTGCTTGCGGCGGCCCAGCGCATCGGCAATGGGCAAATTGTGAATGGAAATCACGCCATACACATTGCGTACCTGGTGGCTCTCCAGCACACGGGCAATGGCCTCACCCACGGAAATGGTTTCTGTCATGTTTGTGTCTCTCATCCTTCACACCACGGATCAGGCTGTGTATTCAGCCCCATATAAATACTTTTTTGCTGCATGTACGACAAAATACTCAGCCTGCCTTTCTCCCTGCCCACGCCGCTTTCTTTAAAACCGCCAAAGGGTGTGGAGATAGAGAATTTCTTGTAGGTATTAATCCAGACCGTGCCCACATCCAGTGCTCGGGCCAACTGCCAGGCCTTGCGGTAGTTTTCAGTCCAAAGGCCGGCGGCCAAGCCGTACACACTGTCATTGGCTTGCTGCAGCAAGTCGTGCTCGTCCTCAAACGGCAATACCACCAGCACGGGGCCAAAGATCTCTTCCTGGCACACGCTGGCCCGGTTACCAAGACCGGCAATAATGGTGGGGGCATAGTAATTGCCTTGCGCCAGATCACCCTCGCTCAGACGGTGCCCACCAACTACAATCTGCCCGCCCTCTTGTTCGGCGCGTCGCACGTAGGCATCAACCGAATTCAAGTGTTTCTCGTCTATCAGTGGGCCAACTTGAGTCGCGGCGTGCTCGGGATGCCCCACACGCAGCGCTTGTGTTTTAGCGACCAAACGCTGCATAAAGGCCTCATACACGTTTGCGTGTACAAACAAGCGCGCACCCGCGATGCAAGCCTGCCCCGAGGAACTGAAAATACCGTAGATCACCCCATTTACGGCCAGATCCAGATCGGCATCGTCCAACACCACCGTCGGCGACTTGCCTCCCAGCTCCAGGGAGGTACCAATCAGGCGCTCTGCTGCAATATGAGCCAGCTGACGTCCTGCGCTCGTCCCGCCTGTGAAGGAAATTTTCTTCACCAGTGGATGCTGCACAATGGCATTGCCCACGACTGAACCTTTACCCGGTAACACGCTTAGCAAGCCGGGAGGCAGCCCCGCTTGCTCAAACAGGCGCGCCAGTTCCAAGGCGATCAAGGATGTCGCTTCGGCCGGTTTCAAGATCACGGCATTACCCGCTGCCAATGCGGGTGCCAGTTTTTGCACTTCAGAGGCAATGGGCGAGTTCCAGGGTGTGATGGCGGCCACCACCCCCAAGGGCTCATGCACACTCATGGTCAACCACTCTCTGGAACGGGCATTGGTCAGCTCTGTATCCAGGGTTTCCAGACACGCGGCGGTATAACGGGCCGTGGCGGCTGCACTCATCACCAAACCACGCGTTTCTGCCAGCGGCTTGCCGTTGTCTCTTGTTTGCAAAGCTGCCAGCTCGGCCACATTTTGCTCGATCAGATCGGCCACTTTATAGAGCACCCGAGCCCGCTCCACGGGCAAGCTATTGCGCCAGGAGGGCTCTTGCCAGGCCTGGTGCGCGGCTTGAACGGCCTCTTGCACATCTTCCAGGCTGGCGGTAGAAAACTCGGCATTCACGCTGCCGTCTGCTGGAAAAATGCTGCGCGCAACCGCCCCCCGGCCTTGCCGCCAATGGCCGGCCAAAAATAATGCTTTCATGTTTTTCTCCGCCTAGATGACCAGGGCGTCACCCAGTTGATAGCAAGCGCGCACCACACTCAGTGCTGCCAAGGTGGACGTCTTAGGATTGCTGGCTAAAGCGACGCCCTGCATTTCTATTTGCATCTCACCAAACGTTCCTTCGACACGGATACGATGCTGGTTTCGTGTCATGGCAGGATCAGCAATCAGCTCAACCTGAGTTGCGTCCATGCCCACCCCTGCCAGGGCGATGGTCGCTGCCACGTTTGCATTGGCCGGAAACTTCTGTGCCGCCTCACGAGCCGAACCTCGGAAAAATACGGTCGCTTCGGTTAGCGCATCCAAATCGACCAATTGCTCGGCATAGCTGCCTTTCCAACTGGCTGGTTTTTTACGCCCTTGATACACCACACTATCCAAACCCATTGTGCGTGCAGCGGCAATACCATCAACGCCCGCAATAGCGCCTGGCAAAATCTGTAGCTGTGCGCCCTGTGCAACCGCAAACTCACGTATCTCCTGCTCAAACACACTGTCGGCAAACGCCCCCACCGAAATCACAGCCAAAGGCAATTGGCGCTGCAATACTGCTTTGGCATGGGCTTTCAAACCAGCTTGCCCGGCCATCTCCAACACCAGATCTGGCGTTCCCACCATGTCATCCACATGGCTGATCACTTGCACAGCAGGCCCCAGCTCTTGCTGCATGGCGGCCACACCCGCTTCAGTGACAATCACCCATGCCAGTTCAATGGATTCAGGCAACAGGGCATGCACCGTTTTTGCCATGGCCCCATAGCCAATAAATGCTACTTTTTTCATCGTTCTGCCCTAAATTTCCTGACTAAACCCGCCAGACACGTCAATGACTGATCCCGTTGTATAGGAAGACAACGGCGACGCTAAAAACACCAAAGCCCGAGCCGCTTCCACAGGCTTGCCCAGACGTCCCATCGGTATGCCACGCTTGCGGGCAATGCCCGCGAGCCAATCCTCCCAGCTTTGATCAGGATCTGATCTATCCAGGTAGCGACGTTGCCACTGCCCGGACTCCACCATGCCAATCAAAATGGAGTTCACTCGAATGCCTGCAGCCACAAACTCTTTGGATAAACCTTTGCTCAAATTCAACAAACCCGCTCTGGCGGCTGAAGTTGCCATCATGTGCGGCTCAGGTTTGTAAGCCAGCAAGGAGTTCACATTGGCGATGGACGCAATGCTTGACTGGCGCAGATACGGCAAGGCGGCCCGCACGGGATTTAACACACTGAAGTACTTCAGCTGCACTTCCCGTATCCACTCTTCATCCGAGGTGTCTTCAAAGCTGGCAACTTTTCCCTGGCCCGCATTGTTGATCAGCATGTCCACACCGCCGAAACGCTGCGCTACCTGCTCAATAAATTGTTTGACGGCATCCGCATTCAACACGTCGCAACACTGTATATACAGACGATCCGGCTCGAAGCAGGCCGCCATCGCTTTCCAGGAATTCTCCAGGCGCACGGAGTCCCTGCCGCACCAAGCAACGTGTGCACCTTGCTCCAGCAATAGCCTTACGGTTTCCAGACCTATGCCTGAAGAGCCTCCCGTCACGACGGCCACTTTGCCGCTAACTTGAAAACTCATATGCTGCTCTCCTTCTTATCCTGCTCGGCATGGCCAAAGACCAGGCGATCAAATAGCGCAGGTTGATCCACGTACAGCAAATGGCCAGCTTGCGGCACTGCCTGTAATTTCAGCCGTCGGTAACTGTGCTGTAAGGCCTGCATCCCGGCAGGTGGAGTAATGCCATCCTCTGTGCCGTACAAAACCTCTATGTCACCTTGAATACTCGGCAGGTAATCATCAATGCTGTCGTACGCCAAGAGATAGGAAGACGCTTGGAATCCCTCCAGACGCAGTCGTTTCATTGCCTGCGTCACCATCAGCATGTTTTCGGGTGTCACTTGCCCCAACAGAAACGGCCCACGCTCTTGCGCCATGGCTTCCGGGCCCAGCGCTTCGAGCAGTCGTGGACGTTTCTCGTACACCTGCCGTTGCTGCTCTGCCGAGGTTTTGCCATAGCCCTGTGCCACACTGGCCAACACCAAACGTGACACGTCACCCGGATACAGCGAGGCATAGGCAGTGGCCATCAATGCGCCCAAGGAATGCCCCACCAGCGTGAAGGCGGGCAAGCCCACCTCCTGCACCAAGGTTCTCAGTGCCTGAGCGTAATCAGCAGCGCTAGGGGTGGCTGAGGCCAAAGCGACACTGTCGCCATAGCCCGGCGCATCCCAGGCTATCAGCCGGTTTTTCCCCGCTTGGCTTGCAAACTGCTTGGCCCACAAACCCGCAGCCGAACTGATGCCGTGCAGCAAGACGTACACATCGCCTTGCTGCTCCCCGTTATCCCAATAAGACAGGCCAGAAGCCGTCTTACGCATCGCACCCTGTGTGCTCAGTGGCATGTTTTGCCTCCTACTTTCGTGCGATGGCTTATTTCTTGGCCGCTTTTGCCGACTCATGCCAAGGGATCACGACTTTACGCAGTGAACCAACGGTGAAATACAGCACGAAACCAATCATCGCCAAAAGGATTACAACGGCAAACAAGGTATCCACTTCCAGATCCTGCAGCTTGATGGTGGCCAAGTAGCCCAGACCACGCGAACCCGCCACAAACTCAGACACCACGGCACCAATAATGGCCAGCACAATTGCCATCTCCATACCCGTCAGGATGTAAGGCAAGGAGGCAGGGATCACCAGTAGTTTGAAACGCTGCCACGTGCTTGCCTTGCCTACCTGAAACACTTCAATCAGGCCGGTATCAACAGACTTGGCACCCAGGTAGCTATTGGAAAAAACCGGGAAAAATGCCAACAGCGCAGAGATAATGATCTTGGACTCAATTCCAAAACCAAACCACAAAATGAACAGGGGAATCAGCGCCACTTTAGGCGTCAGCTGCAAGGCGATCACAAAGGGTTTGAAGATCGTGTCCAGGATGGCGATCCGTCCCAGCAACTGCCCCAGCAAGGTTCCCACAATTACTGCGATACAAAAGCCTCCCAGGCACTCGGCCAAGGTGGTGTAGATGTGATAGTAGGTATCATCGCGCTGCATCAGCCGCACCAGGGCGTGCACCACATCTTCCGGTGGGGGCAAGACCAGGGGGGACACGTCAAAACCACTGACATAGGCTTTCCAGAGCAGGAAAAACACCAGCACGGAAATGATTTGAATAAGTAGACGATTCACTTACAACTCCAGATGCTGACGCAGTTCATCACATAGACGGGCAAACTCGGGATCACCCAAAAAGTTTGTGCGCGGACGCTCCAACGTAATAGGAATTTCGGCTACCACTCGTCCCGGGCGCGCCGACATCACAATGACCCGATCCGCCAAGTGCACCGCTTCACTGATAGAGTGCGTAATCAGGAAAGCACCAAATTTCTGATCCATCCAGATACGCTCTGCATCAGCGATGATTTTTTCCCGGGTCAAGGCATCCAATGCCCCAAACGGTTCATCCAGCAACAATAAATCGGGCTGGGAAAACAGGGCGCGCGCAAAAGACGCCCGTTGGCGCATCCCGCCAGACAACTCAGCCGGACCTTTGGTTTCAAAACCTTTCAAGCCCACCATGTCACACAGCAACAGCGCTCGCTTTTCATCCTCAGCGCTGTAACTGCCCGCTTGCATCAACTTGGGCAGCAGGATATTTTTCTGGATATTCATCCACGGCAAAAGTCGGTGCTCTTGAAATGCCACACCGATATCGGGCGTTTTCTTGTCGGCCGTAGCGGGCCAGTTCACCTGACCGGAGGTGGGCTGTTCCAAACCACATAACAAGCGCAGCAAGGTGGACTTGCCGCAGCCTGATGGACCAATTACTGCCACAAACTCACCGGCCATGATGTGCTGATTGATGTCTTGCAAAGCAATGGTCGTACCGGTAGAGGTCTTGAAATGCTTGGAGACACGGTCAAAACGAACGATGGGCGGTGCGTCAGTGGACGGTTTTTTTGCTAGCTCAGACAACGGTAGACTCCCAGATGGCATTGGTATAAAGCTGTCTGGAGGTTTCCTTCATCAGACCGGCACCCTGCAACAAGCGAGTCGCTTCATCCCACTGCTCGGGCACATTACGCAAGACATTTTCTTTACCGTGCGCCAACCACAACTCACGGTTGCCTTTCAGGTCGCCCAGCGCAATATCTTCTTTTTCAATACCTGGCACATCAAAACGACGCGCAATCGTGCGAATGACTTCCAGCAGTTGCGCATCGTCCATATCCGCCATCGCCAAGATCGCCGAGCGGGTGCCTTGCAAAAATGCAACGTGCTGCTCGCGATTGGTTTCCAGATCCTCTTGGCTGGCCACATAGACTTGGCCAGGCACACCGTCATTGACAGGCAGCGCCACCAAAGGCAGTTCTGCAGCGCGCAAGCGCGATACCGTGCTGGCATTGCCAAAAAATGCGGCAATACGGCCAGCTTCTACCATGGCAAACGACGCTGGGCCGTCTGCGATACGCTCACGACGCACCGATTTGGGGTCCACACCCGCTTTGGCCAGCATCAAATTCAAGGTGGCCTCCATAGAACCGCCAAATGACGCCACGCCAACCACTTTGCCGGCCAGCGCATTCACATCCCGGACAGGATGGCTTTCGGAGGAAATCACCACGAAAGGTGAAATCTGCGACACCGTGCCAAAGGCCAGAACGTCGGAGTTGTCTTGGGCGCGGGCGGCCAGATAATTGGCACCACCGGTACGGCCAGCTTCTACCTGCTTGGCCGCAACCAACTGGATAGCTTGACCGGCACCCCTGCCCACTTCCACTTTGACGTTTACGCCCAGTTTCTCGAACCCACCCGAGGCGCTGGCGTACAAGACAGGCGCAAAGGCCAAAGACAGGGTGAAAGGGGTCAGGTACGTGTAGGTCCCCCTTGCCTTGGCAAAGGCCACGCTGGCGCTCAGGGGCAAGCTCATTGCCCCCAAGGCGCCGGCGCTATAAACCAGAAATTTCCTGCGGTTCATATGGAATCGCTCCTTGATAGGATTTAGGTGGACTGCTTGTTTTGCGCAGCGGCCTTTGCCTGCATACGCAGCTTCTTGGCGACAGTCAGCGGATGGTCTTCGGGGTAGTCAGGCAAATCAGGCCGGTTCGCCCCCAGCATCACGCACATCAAGGACTCTTCTTGACCCTCATTGCGCAATCCACGGTACACACCCGGTGGCACCGAAATAACGTCACGCTCGTTCAAGACAACTTCGCAACGCTCTCCCTTATATTCCAGGAACAGACGGATACTGTCGCCGCGCAAAATGAAAAATGCTTCCTCAACGTCGTGGTGCACATGCAAGGGGCCTTCACAACCAGCAGGCAAGATCATGGTGGAAAACGTGAAATGCTCTGCCGGAATGACGTTGTCGTCATGGGTTACGCCCGCTGCCCCTGTGCCGATGTAGCGAGTTTGCGCTCGACGGTACGTCGGGTTCACCTCTGCTTGCCAACCTAGTGCATTCCAATCGTACTGACGGCTTTTGCGGCGAGCGATGCGTGATTCAATCCACTCTTGCAAACTCTTGTCCTGTGGACGCTTCCAGCTCGCAAACAGAGGAGATTCCTGATCGGGAACCGGCACAATTTGTTCTGTTGTCATATCACTCATGGCTTTCCTTTCTACTCCCAAAACATCAAATCAATCAAAATGAATGCTGCAGCCCAACACCGAGCTGGTGTTTGCGCTGTTTTTCGTCAATAAAGTGGTTGCGCACGCTGTACACGTTGCCCATCGCATACACGTTGGTGCGCTTGGAGAGTTGATAGCGGTAACCTGCTGCAAAACCGCCATTGTTCGAGAGCATGGCGCGCTGATAACTCAGCATGGCCGTCCCTCTTTTTCCAGTAGGAATGGACGCGCCGACCGTAAAGGCGCGATCTTTGTCGCCCCCGGTTTTCACATAGCCAGGCGCAGGGTTCAGGTTAATGTTGCGCTGCTCGTTATAGCCGCTGAACAAACGCACGACGCCAAAGTCATAAGACAAACCAAACTGCAGGTTTTGCGCCTTGCGATTATTACTATCTTTAATAGGATTCAAGCGCTCGTAGGTCAGCGCCGCCTTCAAGGGGCCATTGCTATAGCGCAAGCCAGCGGTCAGAACACGATTGTTGTTGGATGAGCCAAAAGACTGTTCATCAGCAGTGGAAAAGCTATAACCAATACCGGCTTCCAGCCCACCGACAATAGGCGTCTGATACGTCACCGCATTGCTCAAACGACCATCTGCACCGTAGTCGCCGCTTTTATACCCGAAGGTAGAACCGATGCCGTTACCGGACCATGCCACGCCAAACGGGCTGGCAATAAAGGGCGTCCACGAATAACCAAAAACAGTTTGCCGACCAAACTTCAATTCACCAAAATCGCCCTTGATTCCTAAGGTTGCTTGCCGTCCAAAGAGGCGGCCTTGGGTGGAGGTGCCGGTCGTCGTCAACAAGCCGCCTTCCATTTGGAAGGTCACGGAATAACCATTACCCAGGTCTTCACTGCCGCGGATACCAAAGCGCGATTGCCCCGCGATACCACTGGCCATTCCAAATTTCCTGCTGTCGTCCAACCGCTTTTCCAGCAACAGGCCACTGTCCAACAGACCGTATAGTTGCACACGACTTTGCTGTGCCAACGCAACACCAGGCCCGGCACATGCCATAGCCAACACGCCCGCTACAAACCCCACTCGTACCTTATTCATCCCCCGCCCCTTTGTTCCACTAATGAAACGTCGTTTTATATTAGGAACGGAAAGTATAAAATCATTTAAACTTTGAAAGAAATGAGTAGAAACCCTTTAAGCATCAATCACTCCTGGCAGGTATGCCGCTGTCTGTCACAATAACGTCCCCACTCTTATACTTAGCCACATCAACTAAACCGCTGTGACCAATACCGAAGAGAGCTTATGAGTACGACTATGCCGGCACAACAAAACTACACCGTGCCAGGACTGGAGCGTGGCCTGCGTTTGTTATTCGAATTCAATCGGAACGAGCAGACCTTGACGGCACCTGAGTTGGCCAAAAGGCTGAAGCTTCCCCGCACCACGACCTTCAGACTATTAACAACACTGGAAAACCTGGGGTTTGTACAACGTGTGGAAGGTGGCCATACCTATAAGCTGGGCATGGCCATTTTGCGGCTGGGATTTGAGTATTTGGCTTCTCTGGAGCTGACTCAATTAGGGACACCAATCTTAGAGCGCGTACGTGATCAGACCGGGCTATCGTGCAACTTGGCGATTCAAGATGAACACAGTGCCGTCATCATTAGCAAAGTGGCTGCACCCACTCCATTTGTCAGCACCGTACATGTAGGCACCCGTTTACCACTACACGCCACCCTGTTGGGGCGCGTGCTGTTAAGCGATATGAAACCGACCGATTTGCTGCAGCTGTACCCTGAAAATACACTGCCCAGATTTTCTGAGCGCACCCCTACAACCACGGAAATGCTGTACGAACTCATCCGCCAAGATGCCGAACGCGGTTATGGATATGACGAGGGATATTTTGAGCCTGAGGTAGGAAGCGCCGCTGTCCCGATACGCAATAAGCAAGGACATATCGTTGCTGCACTGGGCGTGACGATTCCAGTCAGTTATTTGCGCTCTGGCAAACTGGACACCCCGTCACTAGTTAATACTGTGCGTTGCGCTGCAACAGAACTGTCCCAACTGCTGGGTTATCACAGCAGCGATTCTTCGACTAGATAACCCATGCGTGCAGCCCTAGTGGTCCCATCGATCCTCGCCCTATGTCAGCCCCCGACTCAAGGCGAGGCTGACAGAATGCCATCCTGCCCCCTTTTCTTGAGCCTTATTGCACCACAGATGCATCTGCATGTTGCACTAGCCGCATAGCATGCTCACGCACATCTTCCGGCCAGGCTGCCAGCAGTTGTTTGAATCGCTCCCACTCATCGGCAAACAAGGCTCGCATGGCTTCTTCAAAGCCGGGCAAATCGCCACCGATTGCCGTCATGAAGTTATAGACCCGCTCTTGCGCCTGACGACGCTGATCTTTGGCGGCACTGGCTCGGCGGGCTTGTTCCACCAGTTTGCGTAGGGCAACCGATGCACCTCCAGGCTGGGTTGCCAGCCAATCCCAATGTCGTGGCAACAAGGTCACCTCGCGGGGGACGACGCCCAGCTTGGGGCGACCACGGCTTCGTGGGGCCTCTTCTTTTATCTGCTCAAGCTCAGGTTCAGGGACGTCCACAGACGCATAGCGTTGCGCCAGCTCTTCGTCCGTCCCGTGCGTATTCACATCCACGAAGCGGCCCGTCTCATCGTCAAAGATCAACACGGGATCATTAACCTGGCTTTCCAGCACTTTTTTCACGGCCAGCACATTGACCAGCATGGCACCGTGCGCGATGCGGCGGTGGCCCATAAAGCTGGTGTAAGTATGGGGATAAGTCGTTTTCATAGCAAAACCAATGCGTCAAGTAAGAAGCCTCTATTTTTACCCGGGTATTATTAATCAGTCAATATTATCCGGGTATAAATAAAAAAATAGGCCAATTAGGTCCATTGAAGCCACTGATCCTGGCCAGCAAGCATCTCAAATGATTCCGACCTAAGCCATGACCAAAGAATTGTCTGCGCTCACTGCTTTCCTGGGCCCAGACCCGTCAATGCGATCAAGACCAATAGTCTGCCCACAACTCGGTCCCAGAGACTGGCCGCCTCATCCCCTTATGCAAAGTCTTGAATACACAAAAAACGCCCCCTGGAAACAAATCCAGGGAGCGTTTTATCCGGCCAAATCTGCACGCAAGGTACAGACCTTCTTCGTGCTTAGGACTCCAGCAACGGCCCACTCAATGGCGTCAGGACAGGGAACTGTCCGCGAGTCGCCACATGAGCAGGACGGGGTGTCAGCCCCTGCTTGGGATCGCCCACGCAGTTCTCCATGCTGTTATAGACCGTAAACACATTGGCTCGTGGCCAAGGCGAGATATTGCTGGCCGAGCCATGCAAGGTATTGCAGTCAAAAAAGATCACCGAACCGGCCTTGGCCGTAATGGCCTCAATGCCGCCTTGATCCACCAGCAAACGCAGGCTGATCGGATCGGGCACGCCATACTCCTGCTTGCGCAAGGATTCCTTGTAATGGTTGTCCGGTGTCTGCCCCGTGCACGAGATGAACTGGCGGTGCGAGCCCGGCACCAGCATCAAGGGGCCATTGCACACATTATTGTCCGTCAGCAGCACCGAGCAACTTAATGCGCGCATCTGCGGCATGCCATCTTCGATATGCCAAGTCTCGAAGTCCGAGTGCCAGTAAAACTCCTTGCCGGTAAAGCCCGGTTTCAGGTTGGCACGGGACTGATGCACATACACCTCCGAGCCCAGAATCTGGCGAGCCACATCCAGCACACGTGGATCCCGCACCAGGCGGGCAATCAACTCGCTAAGTTCATGCACCCGGAAGATCGAGCGCACGGCCTGACTGCCTTTTTCCACCACGGCCTCTTCACGGGACAAGATGCCGGGATCCGCACTCATCGCCTCCACATTGCCCAGCAAGGCTTGCACTTCCTGCGCATTGAACAAATCGGGCAGAAGCAAAAAGCCGTTGTCCTCATACTCCCGCAGTTGGGACTTGTTCAAAGGCTGGCTACCTACCGGGTCCGGATACACCACCGGCTCCTGGCGGCTGACGATGGCCGCCGTTCGTTCTGTACGGGATGTGTACAGATCGCTCATGGTCACTGTCATCATGCTCTCCTTAGGTCTTCAGTCTTCCACGATGGCTGGGTAAACCCCTTTCTCATCGTGAACTTCCTGACCGGTCAAGGGCGGATTGAATACGCAGATCACTCGCAGCGGCTCTTTACCACCACGCAGATAGTGTTCGTCGTGCTGGTCCAAAGCGTAGACCACGCCTGGGCCCAACTCGTATTTCTTGCCGTCGGCAACGGTTTCGATTTCACCATCGCCCTCGATGCACCATACCGCTTCCAGGTGATTCTGGTAGTGGATGTGCGTCTCGGTGCCAGGAAAAATAACGGTTTCATGAAAGGAAAAACCCATGCCGTCTTTCTTGAGCAAAACACGGCGGCTGACCCAGGTGTCTGTACGCACCTCGTCGCGGGTTCCAATCACATCCTGTACGTTCTTCACCAACATTAGCGTGCTCCTCCAATCTTCAGAATCTTGGCTTGGCTGCCACGCTTGGACAGGCACTGCGCCACGCTGCGTTCAATAATGTCCAGCCCTTGAGTCAGCTCTTCATTGCTGATCGTCAGCGCAGGCAGCAGCTTCAGAACTTCGTCATGGGCGCCCGACGTTTCAACCACCAAACCCTGCTTGAAAGCCTGTGCGGCAATTTCATTGGCCAGACCGGCACCGGGTGGGGTTACCAGACCTTGGATCAGGCCGCGACCACGTACACTCAAGCCACGATCGGGGTAGCTGTGCACCAGATTTTCCAGCCAATCGCGCACTTGGCGCTCTTTACCCTGGATCTCGGCTTCAAAGTCCTCGTTGGCCCAGTAACTTTCCAGGGCTTGAGCGGCGGTCACGAACGCCAGGTTATTGCCACGGAAGGTACCGTTATGGGCGCTGGGCTTCCACACATCCAGCTCAGGACGCAGCAAGACCAGGGACATGGGCAAGCCAAAGCCGGACAAGGATTTGGACAAGGTAATAATGTCAGGGCTGATACCGGCTTGCTCGAAACTGAAGAAACGGCCAGTACGCCCGCAGCCGACCTGAATGTCATCGACAATCAGCAACATATCGTGCTCGCGGCACAGACGTTGCAGCTCACGCAACCAACGCTGTGTGGCAACGTTCACGCCCCCTTCACCTTGCACGGTTTCCACGATGACCGCGGCAGGATGGTCCAAACCACTGCTGGGATCTTCCAGCAAACGTTCCAGATAAGCCATCGTATTGACGTCCGGGCCCAAGTACCCGTCATAGGGCATGAACGAGGTATTGCCAAGGGCGACACCTGCTGCACTACGAAACTTGGAATTCGCCGTCACTGCCAGGGAACCCGTGCTGACGCCGTGGAAACCGTGCGTAAAGGAAATCACATTCTGGCGCCCCTTGACCTGGCGTGCCAGTTTTAACGCCGCCTCCACGGCATTGGTGCCCGTCGGCCCGGTAAACTGCAAGCGGTAGTTCCACCCGCGTGGTTTGAGCAGAATTTTATCCACCGTTTCAAGAAAATACTTCTTGGCGCTGGTGGCCATGTCCAAACCATGTACCAAGCCGTCGGTGTTCAGGTATTCAATCAGCTTTTCTTTCAGATGGGGGTTGTTGTGCCCGTAGTTGAGCGTACCGGCCCCACTGAAAAAATCGATGTATTGCCGACCTGACTCGTCCTCCAAAACCGAGCCTCGGGCTTTGTTGAAAATGACCGGGAAGGACCGGACGTAGCCCCGTACTTCAGACTCCATCCGGTCGAATATTTTTAAATCAGTCATATTTCCTCTCCTGGTTATAGAACGGCGTGTCTTTTGAGCCGACAAACAACAATCAGCGAACCAGACCGGCTCTACCGTTCTTTTGCGTAAAGTCCCCTTATCCAGAGTCCAAGGGGCCGATTCGTAATAGAGGTTCTGCCTCGTGAGCCTGATCGGCAAACAAGGCGGTATCAAAAAATTCCTGTTCCTGCATGGGCACACCCCAACGCCGTGCCATGGCCGCAAACAAGCCGCGCGACGCCCGGTTCCCGGGGCTGACCGTCGTTTCCAGATAGCGCAGGGAACGACCACGCAAACGCTCTCGTAAGTGCTCCAGCATGGCCTGCCCCAGACGACGCCCGCGGGCGCGCTCATGCACGGCAACTTGCCACACAAAGAGCACATCGGGACGGTCGGGGAGAAAGTAGGCAGAGATGAAACCGTCTATTTGTTCCCCACGCTGCGCGATAACGCAGGTCTGGGAAAAGTGCTCGCTGAGCAGCAAATAGAGATATTCAGAATTCAGATCCAAGGGCGGACTGTCGGCAATCAGTTGATGAATTGCAGCAGCATCGCGCAACTGAGGCGCTCGCAGGATCAGCGCCGGGTCACTGGGGGCAGGATCGGCTGCAGTCACACTGCCAGCCGAGCTGCCCGGACTGGGTCGATCCGTCAAACCACCAACCCGGATTCAGGGGGAACATCCCCTTCCGGGACCTCAAGAATAGGCGAGGCCGTCTCATCGGCCTCCAGCACAACATCCGGGTCAGCGTCGAGCAAGCGCACAATGCGCTCCAGGGACAAGGTCATGGTGGCCTGTTCCAGCTCGGGCAACTCTTTCAAAGCGTCCGACAGCTTCTTTTGCAAAGGGGATGGCGTATCGTGTGCCAAGGTCTTACCCTCTGGTGTCGCACTGACAAAAACAATGCGCCGATCTTCACGACCGCGCTCACGCAGCACCAGTTTCTTGTCTTCCAGACGATCCAGAATACCGACCACGGTGCTGGGGCTGACGTGCATTTCGCGACTGATGGCTGTAGCCGTCAGCGGGCCTTTTTCAATAATGGTGCGCAGGCAGATCAACTGAGGCGCGGTGATATTGCTGTACGCCGACAGCTGCCTGGAATGCAGGGCAATCGAGCGCGTAATCTGGCGCAAAGCCCGCAAAATTCGTAAATCGTAGTGTTGATCTGTGGTCATTTAATTAGCCAAACAAAATAATTCAGCACGATTAATTCGTGTTGAAATGATATGCCTAGAAAAGATCTAAGTCAAACCGATTTACACTCAAAATCATACGGAGCGTAAACACGCAGAGCCGACTTAAAACCCCAAAAAGTAAGTACCCGCCCCCCTATTGAGCGGGCCAGCAAAATGTGGAAAATGCCCTGCCCTATCCCTTTATTCGCCCTGATCGCGCCAAGACGATACACAGCTTACAGTACACTGTCATGCGCCTTTACCGAGGCGGATCGGTCTGTCTTTAAGCAAGGCAGGGGCGCTGCATCAGAATCCTGCTTGCAAACTGCCACAGCCTGATACAGACCCAGCCCATTAACCCATCACCGTCTCGGCCAAGTAAAGCCACGACCTGCCCACGGTGCGCCTGGCAGACAGTAAAACCAGCATGAAGCAATCTGATAAGGCCACCCTGACCGGACTGATCGCCATTGTCCTTTGGAGCACGATAGTCGGTCTGATACGCAGCGTCAGCGACTATCTTGGCGCCACCGGTGGCACTGCTCTGATTTACACCCTGGCTACCGTCTTTCTGCTGTTATCGGTGGGCTGGGTGCGCCTACGAGACTTCCCTCGCCGCTACCTGCTTTGGGGCAGCATCCTGTTTGTCTGTTATGAGCTGTGCCTTGCCCTGTCGATTGGCTATGCTCATAACAGCCAGCAGGCTATTGAAGTGGGGATGGTCAATTATCTGTGGCCCACCTTCACCATCGTGGCCGCTATTTTGTTCAATAAGCAAAAAGCCAACTGGCTGATTGCGCCGGGCCTATTCTTGTCCATGATGGGTATCAGCTGGATTCTGGGCGGTGAACAAGGCTTGAGTCTGCACAACATCTGGCTGAATGTGCAGGACAATCCCTTGAGCTACGGCCTGGCCTTTAGCGGTGCACTGATCTGGGCCGGCTACAGCACCATGACCGCCCGCATCGCCCAGGGAAAAAATGGCATCACCTTGTTTTTCATGCTGACAGCAGCGGCCCTGTGGATGAAATACCTGATCCAAGGCGCGCCTGCCATCACGTTCACAGTGCCCGCTTTACTGTATTTGCTGCTGGCTGCCATTGCGATGGGCTTTGGTTATGCCGCCTGGAACGTGGGCATTTTGCATGGCAATGTCACCATACTGGCCGGCGCCTCTTACTTTATTCCGGTCATTTCAGCCGTCCTGTCCACCTTTTTGCTGCAAGCCCCCTTGACGCTGACTTTCTGGCAAGGCTCGGCCATGGTGTGTTCGGGGGCCCTGTTGTGTTGGTGGGCCATTCGCGTGCGCAAACCCAGGCCGGTGACAGGCACTGTCTGAAAAACCATACTCATTAATCCCAACACCGTTGTGACTGCCGCGCAAAAATCAAAACTAAAAGCAATGTGCTGCGCTGCAATAAAAGCGGCATCAAAAAAGACCGTCCCCGTTAATTCAACTTCGGGCGGTCTTTTTATTGGTTTTGATTAGCCAGCAAATTAAATCAGGCGGTTCCACCCACAGTCAGGTTTTCCATCCGCACGGTAGGAATCCCTACCCCAACCGGAACACTTTGACCTTCTTTACCGCAAGTACCCACTCCTGAATCCAAGTGCATGTCATTACCGATCATACTGATTTGATTCATGGCATCGGGTCCGCTACCAATCAGGGTGGCCCCTTTAACGGGGTACATCAGTTTCCCATTTTCAATCACCCAGGCTTCCGAGGCGGAGAAAACAAACTTACCGCTAGTAATATCAACCTGGCCGCCACCGAAGTCTACGGCATATAAACCTTTTTTAACCGAGGCAATAATTTCCTGAGGATCCTTATCGCCGCCCAACATAAAGGTGTTGGTCATACGCGGCATGGGCAGGCTGGCGTAGGATTCACGGCGGCCATTACCCGTAATGGCCGTCCCCATCAGGCGCGCATTATGGGTATCTTGCAAGTAGCCTTTCAAAATACCGTCTTCAATCAAAACCGTACGTTGCGTGGTATTGCCCTCGTCATCCATATTTAAGGAACCACGGCGGTTTTCCAAGGTGCCATCATCAATGACGGTCACGCCTTTAGAGGCCACGCGCTGGCCAATACGGCCCGAGAACAAGCTGCTGCCTCGCCGGTTGAAATCGCCCTCCAAACCGTGGCCTACCGCTTCGTGCAGCATGACGCCTGGCCAGCCCGGCCCCAGAACCACCGTCATCTGCCCAGCGGGTGCCGGTTTGGCTTGTAGATTGGTCATGGCAGAACGCACAGCCTTGTCCACGTAACTGCGCAGCATATCGTCAGAGAAATAGGACAGGTCAACCCGCCCGCCACCGGCTGCCGAGCCGCGTTCACGACGGCCATTTTGTTCAACAATGACCGACAAGGACAAATGCACCAAGGGACGTACATCGGCTGCCAACCGGCCATCGCTACCAGCGACCAGCACCACATCGTATTCCGCCCCCAGACTGGCCATGACCTGCACCACGCGCGAATCTGCCGCACGCGCCAAAGCATCCAGCCTTCCCAGCAAAGCCACCTTCTCAGGGGCAGGCAAACTGGCGATAGGGTCCGTGCCGGTATACAAGGGGGGGCGCGGTGAATCGGTCGGCACCAAAATGCCGCTTTTACCCGAACCGCCCTGGCGTGCAATCGAACGCACCACACGGGCCGAGGACAGCAACGCCTCGGGACTGAGGGAGTCCGAATAGGCAAACGCGGTTTTCTCGCCGCTTAATGCACGCACACCCACGCCCTGCTCGATTGAAAAGCTGCCGCTTTTGACGATCCCCTCATCCAGCGCCCAGCCTTCGCTACGGGTGTACTGAAAATACAAATCGGCGTAGTCGGCCTGATGGGTGAAGATCTCACCGAGCGCGCCAGACAAATGACTTTCGTCCAGACCCCAGGGGTCAAGCAACAGTCCACGGGCACATTCCAGAGCATTGATAGCCGGATCAACTAACTTCATCGTTTATTCCTACTGACAGATCCCCGGCAAGCCCATGGCTGCAAGGGACGAAAATGGGTACCAATAGACGTGCTGACATCAACTTGGCTTCCGTCCATCTGAGCATTAAAACAGAATGTGCCACCGTATGCGATGCCCACGTACGGATCAGGCCATTTACGCCCCTCCCCCCCCCAAATCAGCCGATTGAAGCAATCGGTTCAAATATTCTACTTACGACATTTTCTGATACGGAATTAAAACTATTTAAAAACCCGTCTAATTAGAAATGAACCCATATGGTTTTGGTATAAACCCATTCGGTTTTATGATAACCCCTGATTAGATTAATTAATCAAGAGCCATAGAATCGTCTAATACCCTTAAATAATTACAAAAACCAAACACCTTTTTGATTAAGGGTTTATTTTTTATCCAAACCACTTATCTTTTCAAGAAAATCAAAGTACACTGCTTTCACATGATAAACATGAGCTTGTGCAGGCAGGGTTTATCAGATAACTACAAACATGAAACAGGAATCCTATATGTCAGTCGAAACTTACAGCTCCGCAAAGCAGAAGATCGAAAAAGAGATTCTGCGTCTGCAAAAGCAGATGAAATCCCTTAGAGTTAAACAGCGTCGTCCTGTCATTGCGTCTATCGTCAAGTCCATGCAAGACAACGAGATCACGATTGAAGAAGTTGCTGAAGCTCTGGAAAACTCTGCCCGTCGCGGCGCTGGCGCTAGCTCCAATGGTCCCAAAACCAGCCTGCCTCCCAAATACCGCCACCCCGGCACCCAAGACACCTGGACGGGCCGTGGTCGTCCACCACGCTGGATCATTGATGCAGAAGCCAATGGCCGCAGCCGTGAAGAGTTTCTTATCAAATAAGCTTGGAAACCAAACAAAAGAAAGGGACCGCTTTTCAAGCGGTCCCTTTCTTATTGATCTAAAACCCCTACATAATATCGGGGTTCTAGCGACTCAATCTCGAGGTAATGGATATCGGATATCAATCACTTGTCCATTATTACCGGGAAAACCATCAAATATGGCCTGGGACAAAAAAGGCATCTGCTGGTCCAGATTGTCAGAATGGCTATACGACACAGCGGTGGCGCGATACACTTCCGCGCCCGAGTTTTGATTATCCGTAATAATTACATTTAGATAATTTTTATACATAGTGACAGGAACATTCACTACATTCGGAGAATAAAAGAAACCGCCGCCCCAGCCATCATTTGGCGCATAATAGCCGCGACCAATTCCCCATGCGGATGGGCCATAAAAGCTATCTGCAAATTGCGGCACCCAGCTTTGCTCCTGCGGATTGCCATAATCCATTTGCACCACGAAACGCGCCGATTTCAGATCAGGGGCTTGCACCAGTCCTGTCACCCCAATAGAAGCCCGCACAGAATCAGCAAAAGACTGGTATTGCAAACTGCCGCTTTTGTCTGGCGAGGACTTGATGTAATACGTATCGCCACTGGTGGTGGTGGGCCATTGCTGATAACGCGTCAATTTGGCAGACCAGCTAGGCGCAGCGCAAGCCGTAGTCAACAACGCGAATGCCAGGCCCATCAGGCGTAGGGCGCGCCAGGAAGCCCCTTCAGAAAATAAGCTCATCGTTTCACCTTTGCTTGTTTTTCGCTTGCACGTTCAAGCCCGATTAATGGCAGCGCCACAGCGCTGGCGAACAATTAGTGTACTGCCTGTTTCTGGCGCTCAGTGTGGGCGTTCAAACAACATTACAATAGACCATCTTTTTCGATTGTCGGACCAGGATCACATGCGCACAGACACCTTACCCACGATCTCCCGCCACGATTACCAACCTTACCCCTATCAAATAGAAAAGGTACGGTTGGAATTTGATTTGGCGGCCGAGCAAACCTTGGTTCGTCTGGCTTTTCGAGCCAGCAGCCGGGATGGCCAGATCCGCCCCCTGGTGCTGGATGGCGAAGACATTGAACTCATTGAAATCAGTCTGAATGGCGTCGCCCTGAACGCCCAGGATTACCAGCTTGATGAGCAGGGCCTGACGCTCTCGCCGGCGGCCACAGAGTTTGACGTGGTACTGGTGAGCCGCTGCCGCCCCCAAGAGAACACCATGCTGATGGGCCTGTATATCTCGGGCCAGAACCTATTTACTCAATGCGAAGCCCAGGGCTTTCGCCGTATCACTTTCTTTCCGGACCGCCCCGATGTGATGTCCCGCTATGAAGTGGTGCTGCGTGGCGATGCCAAGCGCTACCCGTATCTGCTCTCCAATGGCAATTTGCTGGAAAGCACCACACTGGACGATGGCCGTACTCAAGCTATCTGGGAAGACCCCTTTCCAAAACCTTCTTATTTATTTGCGCTGGTGGCCGGCGATTTTGATGTACGCGAGCGTGAAATCAAAAAGGCCAATGGCCAGCCTGCCCTATTGCAGGTTTATTGCGATCGTGGTGACGGCGATAAAACAGAATGGGCCATGCAATGCCTGGAGCATTCAGTACGCTGGGATGAGCAACGCTTCGGCCTGGAACTGGATCTGGACCGCTTCATGATTGTGGCCGCTCGCGACTTCAATATGGGCGCGATGGAAAACAAGGGCCTGAACATTTTTAATTCCGCCTATGTGCTGGCCGATGCACAAAGCACCACCGATGCGTCCTTCAACGCCGTCGAAGCCGTTATTGGTCACGAATATTTCCACAACTGGACGGGCAACCGCGTGACGTGCCGCGACTGGTTCCAGCTCTCCTTGAAAGAAGGCCTGACGGTGTTCCGCGACCAGGAGTTCTCGGCAGACATGTTGGCGCAAGGACTGGACGGCCCTCAAGCTGCCAGCGCTCGTGCCGTCAAACGCATTGATGATGTCAGCGTCTTGCGCGCGGCCCAATTTCCTGAAGATGCCGGCCCGATGGCTCACCCTATCCGTCCCGAGAGCTATCAGGAAATCAGCAACTTTTATACCGCCACGATTTACGAGAAAGGAGCTGAAGTCATTCGCATGCAGCACACCTTGCTGGGCGAAGAAAACTTTCAGGCTGGCATTCGTGAATACTTCAAGCGCCATGACGGCCAAGCGGTCACGTGCGATGATTTCGTGGACAGCATGGACAGCGTGTATCGCCAAGTCAAGCCTGGCCGCAGCCTGGAACAGTTCCGACGCTGGTATCAGCAGGCCGGCACTCCCCGCGTTCAGGTCAGCCTGCAACACGACCCCGCCACCCAGACCGCTACGCTGACCCTGCGCCAAAGCAATGCCCCCGCTGGGATTGAAAACAAATCCACGCCCAAACCCCCTTTGCATATCCCCTTTGCCCTGGGCATGCTGGATCAACAAGGCGCTCCCTTAACCCTGCACCTGGATGATCAGCAAGGCGATACGCTGGTGCTGGATTTCACTGAAGCGGAACAAAGCTGGACCTTCACGCAGATTCCCGACGCTCCGGTTCTGTCCCTGCTGCGCAATTTCTCTGCCCCCGTGCGGGTGGACTACTACCGTCCGGATTCCGAGCTGGCTTTGCTAGCCCGCCACGACACGGATCCATTTGCACGCTGGGAAGCGGCGCAGTTGCTGGCTACCCGTCTGATTTTGTCCTCGGCCTCGGGACGCACTCCTTCGGCCACACAATTGGCGACCGTGGTGCAAACCTGGCATGCGCTGGTACAAGACCCCGCCTTAAGCCCTGCTTACAAGGCCCGTATCCTGTCCCTTCCCAGCGAGCGTGAATTGCTGGAACAGACCCAGCCCATGACCCCGCGTGCCGTTGTTCAAGCCCGCCGTCAACTCCAACGTGAACTGGGTCTGGCCCTGACTCCCTACTGGCAAGAGCTGTACCAGTACCTGAGCCTGGAACAGGCTCCTTACAGCCCAGACGCCTTGCAGGCAGGCCAGCGCTCCTTGCGCAATCTGGCTCTGAATTATCTGCTGGTTGCCGGTGTGAGTACCGGCCCACGGTTGGCACGCAATCAATACGATCAGGCCACCAATATGACTGATCGCATGGGTGCCTTAAGTGCGCTGGTGAACTACGGCGACCAAGAAGATCGCCAAGACGGCCTGGATGACTTTTTCCAGCGCTGGCAAGACAATCCCCTGGTGCTGGACCGCTGGTTCAGCTTGCAGGCCACCGCCCCCAGCACACAAGTTGCCCAAGTGCGCGCCTTGATGCTGCATCCGGCTTTCTCGATGCGCAATCCCAACCGCGCTCGCTCTCTGATTTTCCAGTTTTGCATGAATAATATGCAGGCGGTACACACGCCCGAAGGCTATACCTTCTGGGCTGAGCAAGTCATTGCCCTGGACAAGCTCAACCCGGAAATCTCTGCCCGTCTGGCCCGTGTGTTTGATAACTGGGCCCGCTTTGAACCCGAAGCCCGCGACCTGCTCAAGGCAGCGCTGGAGCGTATTCAGGCCGAACCCGGCCTGTCGGGCAATGTGGCCGAAATCGTACATAAAGCATTAACTCTTTGACCTCGGAGTCTGTCTTGAAGAAAAACCTTACTCAGTATCTGGTGGAGCAACAGCGCCAGAAAAAAACGGTCACCGCCGACGTGCGCCTACTACTGGAGACCGTGGCTCGCGCGTGCAAGGCCATTGGCCATGCCGTCAGCAAAGGGGCGCTGGGCGGCGTTCTGGGTTCTCTGGACTCCGAGAACGTCCAGGGTGAAGTTCAGAAAAAACTGGACGTCCTGTCCAATGAAATTCTGCTGGAAGCCAACGAATGGGGCGGCAATCTGGCTGCCATGGCCTCCGAGGAAATGGACACCCTGCACCGTATCCCCGACTACTACCCCAAGGGCGAAAACCTGCTCTTGTTCGATCCGCTGGATGGCTCATCCAATATTGACGTGAACGTGTCCATTGGCACGATCTTCTCGGTGCTGAGCGTACCGCCTGAAGCGCGTGACCGCGTCATCGAAGAGCAGGACTTCCTGCAGCCCGGCGTGCGCCAGGTTGCGGCCGGTTATGCCATTTACGGCCCACAAACCATGCTGGTACTGACTGTGGGTGACGGCGTGGCCGCGTTCACGCTGGACAAGGAAATGGGCTCCTGGGTATTGACCACTGAGCGAGTCACCATCCCTGAGGACACCGCTGAATTTGCCATCAACATGTCTAATATGCGTCACTGGGAAGCCCCGGTAAAACGCTATATCGACGACTGTCTGGCAGGCCCAGAAGGCCCACTGGGTAAAAGCTACAATATGCGCTGGATCGCCTCCATGGTGGCCGATGTACACCGCATCCTGACCCGTGGCGGTATCTTCATGTATCCCCGTGATGCCCGCGCCTCCGGTCGCAAAGGCAAGCTGCGTTTGATGTACGAAGCCAACCCCATGAGCTTCCTGGTCGAGCAGGCTGGTGGCCTGTCGATTGACGGCACACAGCGCATTCTGGACGTGCAGCCCACAGAACTGCATCAGCGCATTGGCGTGATTCTGGGTTCGCGCAACGAGGTCGAGCGCGTGCGCCAATACCACGAGCAAGGGTGACTTCTATCCGCTGCTCGCCAGCGGACACCGTTGCTTTGCTGAAATGAAAATGGCCTCCAATCTGGAGGCCATTTTTTTAGAAGGCAAACTATTCAGGCTGACTGCTGAGCACGTCTTTTCAACTACCAGATAGGTAAATTGGGAAATGACGTAAAGCCAACAAGGGCAGATGAGTGGTTCATAAGCACACCTCTGGTCTCAAGCACAGCGCTGAACAAAGACTATCTGCTCATCACTCTCTACACCCGATAATCCGCTTTAATCCAGTGTCAAAACGGTAGACCCCGTCGTGCGACGACCCGCCAAAGCCTCATGCGCCTGAGCAACCTGATCCAGTGCAAAGCGTTGACCAATCAGCGGCTTGATCTTGCCTTGCAAAACCAGCTCGAACATCTCATCTGCCGCGGCCTGCATGGTTTCCTGTGTCGGCACATAAGCCCCCAGAACAGGACGAGTCACATACAAGGAACCTTTGGCGGCCAGAGTCGCCAGATTCACACCGGTTACCGGGCCGGAAGCATTGCCAAAGCTGACCATCAAACCACGCGGTTGCAAGCAATCCAGCGAACGCTCCCAGGTGTCTTTACCCACACCGTCATAAACGACCGGCACTTTTTGGCCATTGGTCAGTTCCAATACACGCTGCACTACATCTTCATAGGAGTAATCAATCACTTCCCAAGCACCATTCGCTTTCGCCAGTGCTGCTTTTTCGGGGCCGGAAACCGTACCAATCAATTTCACACCCAAGGCACGCGCCCATTGGCAGGCATACAAACCCACGCCACCGGCAGCGGCATGGAACAGAATCGTCTGGCCTTCATGCACACGATAAGTCTGGCGCAGCAAGTACCAGCAAGTCAGACCTTTCAGCATCATGGCTGCGGCCTGCTCAAAAGAGACAGCATCGGGAATACGCACGACACGGTCGGCAGGTACATTACGTGCTTGGGCATACGCCCCCAGGGGACTTTGACCGTAAGCGACGCGATCACCCACTTTCAGGTGCGTGACACCCGAACCGACTGCTTCCACAATGCCAGACGCCTCAAACCCCAAACCATGGGGCAAGGGATGGCTGTAGAGGCCATTACGGAAATAAATATCGATAAAGTTCAAACCCACCGCCTTTTGCCGTATGGTGACTTCTTGTTCCTGCGGAGCAGGTAACTCTACCGAAGCCCACTGCAATACCTCCGGGCCTCCATTACGTTCAATCCGTATCGCCTTAACCATCTGCGTCATTGTTTTACTCCTTTGATGAGGGGGCCCGTTGCAATGTCTTAGAATAATGCCTTACACGTATTGCCTGCCCGACCCCGCTGCCCTATCGCTGGCTGATCTAAAGCACCAGAATAGCGTAAATTTCACTCTTTTTTCTCGGATCGCTTTCCATGACGCATGGACGTGCTCTGGCAGCCATTCATGTGGCCGCCGTTCTGTTCGGACTGACCGGTATTTTTGGTGAACTCATCCAGGTCGGCGCCATGCTGATCACCGCTGGCCGGGCCAGCTTTGCGGTCCTGGCCTTGTTTATCAGTATCCGCTCTCAAGGACGCGGTTTGGGGCAAGGCATGAAAGCTGCGGACTTTCGTACCCTTCTTATGGCCTCCATCATGCTGGCCATTCACTGGGCCACTTTTTTTGTGGCCGTCAAAGTAGGCGGCGTGGCCATTGCCACCTTGGGGTTTGCCAGCTTCCCGGCCTTCATTACCCTGTGCGAATGGGCCGTATTGCGAGAGCGCGTCACGGTATCGGAATGGATCATTCTGGCTTTGGTCACCGTCGGTTTGTTGCTGGTTACCCCCTCTTTCGACTTTCAGGATCAATCGACCATCGGCTTGGCCTGGGCCATTGCCTCCGGTTTTACCTTTGCCATGTTCACCCTGATCAACCGCCGCGCTGCCAAACATTTGTCGGCACAGCAAGTGGCCTGGTGGGAGAACCTGTTTGTCGCCCTGATGTGCTGGCCTTTTGCCATACCGCTGCTGGGCGATAGCACATTATTAGACTGGTTCTGGATTGCCCTGCTGGGAGTGTTTTGCACAGCGCTGTCGCACTACCTGCTGGTCTCTGCACTCAGCGTTCTGAATGCGCGCAGCGCCGGGATTGTGATCGCCCTGGAGCCCGTCTACGCCATTGCCTTTGCGGCACTGCTCTTCGCTCAGTACCCCAGCAGCCGTGCGCTGCTGGGCGGTGCCATCATGATTGGCGCCATCACTTGGGCAGGCCTGCGCCCACCCAAGTCCAACTAAGGATTTAGGCCATCGCTTCCAAAGTCTGGGCGATGGCAGCACCGACTTCTGAGGTGCTCGCCTGGCCGCCCAGATCGGGCGTACGCGGACCATTAGCCAACACCTGCTCAATGGCTTGCACTACTTCGGCCGCTGCCTGTGGGTAGCCCAGAAAATCCAACATCAAGGCACCACTCCAGATTTGACCGACCGGGTTGGCAATACCCTTGCCGTAGATATCCGGTGCCGAGCCATGCACGGGCTCGAACAAGGATGGAAACACACGTTCAGGGTTCAGGTTGGCCGACGGCGCAATACCGATGGTGCCGGTACATGCCGGGCCCAGATCGGACAAGATATCGCCAAACAGGTTGGAAGCCACCACCACATCGAACCAGTCCGGGTGCTGCACAAAGTGAGCACATAGAATGTCAATGTGATACTTGTCCCACTTCACATCCGGGTATTGCTCGCCCATGGCGGCCACGCGGGAATCCCACCAAGGCATGGAAATCGAAATACCGTTGGATTTGGTCGCGGCGGTGACGTGCTTGCCTCGTTTTTTAGCCAGTTCAAAAGCGAACTTCAAGACACGGTCTGTACCGGTGCGGGTAAAGACGCTTTCCTGAATGACCACTTCGCGCTGCGTGCCTTCAAACAAGATGCCGCCGCTATTGGAGTACTCGCCCTCGGTATTCTCGCGCACGATAAAGAAATCAATATCACCAGGTTCACGACCTGCCAGCGGCGAACGCACACCGGGCATCAAACGCACGGGACGCAAGTTGATGTACTGATCAAATTCACGACGGAATTTAAACAAGGACTCCCACAGAGAAACATGGTCAGGCACCAGATCAGGCCAGCCCATGGCACCAAAGAAAATGGCCTCGGTATCCATCAACTGGACTTTCCAATCTGACGGCATCATGGTGCCGTGCTTCTGGTAGTAGTCCGAGCTCCAGTCCAGCACTTTCCAATCAAAATTGATGGCGTGACGACGAGCAGCCACTTCCAAAATACGCAGCCCTTCAGGCATGACTTCCTTGCCGATCCCGTCTCCCGCGATCACGGCAATGCGATGAACTTTACTCATTCCTCTATCCTTGTGGTTTTAGCTGGCCGCAATGGCCTTATTTTGAAAAAGCACTGCTTCGTTCACGAAACAGCAGGCAGCCTGTCAGCTTCCACCGTGCTGGCAGACTGGCCCTCAATTTGAAAACGCTTAATAACCCTGACTATGATCCACTCGTCCGGCCGCTGGTTTACCTTGCTGCAAAAGCTCGATACGTGAGCCAATTTGCTCCAGCGCCAGCTCTCGCACGGTGATGCCCGAAATATGCGGCGTAACCATCACAGAAGGAATGCCCCAATACGGATGATCCGCAGGCAGCGGCTCCTGGGTGAAGGCATCCAGCAAAGCGCCTGACAGATGACCGCTTTTGAGCGCGTCCAGCACATCCGCATCGACCAAATGTCCACCACGAGCCACGTTGATCAAAAAACCATCAGGCTGCAAATTCGACAGCAGATCACGGTTGATCAGCCCTTCCGTTTGCGGCGTCAGTGGCAAAGCGTTGACCAGGATACGGCTGGCAGAGACGCACGCTTTCAGGCCCTCTTCACCCGCATAGCAAGGGAAGTCCGCTTCATGCAGACGACGCGACCAGCCACGCACGGGATAGCCCAGGCTGGCGATGACCTTGGCAATCTTGCTGCCAATTGCGCCCAGCCCCAAGACGGCTACCGGCCACTGCCGACGATCAATCGGGCGATAGGCTTTCCACTTGCCCTCGCGCGCCTGCTCTTCGTAGGGCTGAAAACGACCCACGGCACGCAGTACACCATACAAGGCATATTCGGCCATTTGCTCGGCCATGCCCGCGTCCTCCAGACGGTACAAAGGCATCTCGGCTGGGATACGGCCTGCCACCGCATCCACGCCCGCCCCCAGATTGAAAGTGGCGCGCAGCGTAGGTTCCTGCTTGAACAAGGCCGTATCCGGTTGCCACACCACGGCGTAGGTCGCCCCGGTGCTGGGCTGACCCGCTACGAACTCGTCAACTTTCCAATCAGGGTAGGCTTTGCGGAATTCGTCCGCCCAACGTGTGGTTTCTGATGGCCGTGCGGTGGCAATAATTAAATGCGGCAGTTGCAAGGGCATTAACGTTTTCCTCCAAATAAAGAGCCCAATACCCCACGCAGCACTTTAGTGGCAGCCCGTTTGGTCTCGGTTCTAATCATGCTTTGCACCAAACCGTCTTTCTTGCCACCGCGCGGCCCTGTTGATCCAAATAGAAAGTCATTGACCACGCCCATCAAGCCATCGTCCTTGTTTGCTGGTGCGCCGACCTGTGTGGCGCCTGCTGCACCATTGGCGGCAGCGTCCGCTGTTTTCTTGGCCAGCACCTCGTAGGCGGATTCGCGGTCAATAGCCTGGTCATATTTCAAGCCGAACAAGGAGGCTTGTCGAACCGCCTGTCGCTCGGCATCAGTGGCCGGGCCAATCCGGCTACCTGGAGCCACTAGCCAGGCACGCTCGGTAGGCGTGGGAATGCCCTTGGCATCCAGCATGGACACCAAAGCCTCCCCCACCCCCAGCTCGGTAATCGCCGCTTCAATATCCAAACCGGGATTAGGGCGCATCGTTTGCGCTGCTGTCTTGACAGCCTTCTGATCACGCGGCGTAAAGGCGCGCAAAGCGTGCTGAACCCGATTACCCAACTGGCCCAGAACGGTATCAGGAATATCCAGCGGGTTTTGTGTCACGAAATAAATACCCACGCCTTTGGAGCGAATCAGACGCACGACCTGCTCGACTTTTTCCAGCAAAGCCTTGGGGGCACCTGTAAACAATAAGTGGGCTTCGTCAAAAAAGAAAACCAGACGCGGTTTGTCCAGATCGCCCACTTCCGGCAGGCGCTCGTACAGATCAGCCAACATCCACAACAGAAACACCGCGTACAAGCGGGGCGATTGCATCAGCTTGTCGGCGGCCAGCACGTTGATCATGCCGCGCCCGGCAGAGTCGGTACGAATCCAATCCATCACATCCAGGGCGGGTTCCCCAAAGAAGCGATCCGCCCCTTGGGTTTCCAGGCGCAGCAAGGCCCGTTGAATGGCCCCTACGCTAGCGGCAGCAATATTGCCGTACTGATTACGCAGCTCGGCAGCACGATCCGATAGGTCTTGCAGCAAGGCACGCAAATCCTTCAAGTCCAGAATCAGCTGTCCTTCATCATCAGCCACCCGGAACAGAATGTTCAATATTCCTTCCTGGGTGTCATTGAGTTCCAGAATCTGGGCCAACAGCAAAGGCCCCATGTCGGAGATGGTGGCGCGCACTGGATGGCCCTGCTCGCCAAAAATGTCCCAGAAAGCAACCGGATTGGCGCCCCAGGCCGGTTCAGGCAGCCCCAGCTTTTGCAGACGCTCCTGCAATTTGGGATTGGGCTGGGCAGCCTGAGAAATTCCGCTCAAGTCTCCCTTGGCATCGGCCAGAAAAACCGGGGTTCCCTGCCGGGAAAAAGCCTCGGCCAGTACTTGCAAGGTGACAGTTTTTCCTGTCCCTGTCGCCCCCGTAATACAACCATGCCGGTTAGCCAGAGCAGGCAACAGGTAAATGGGAGTATTGCTGTTTTGAGCAAGCAAAATTGGATCGGCCATGATTGTTTGTTCTCTTCCGGATAGAATGCCAAGTGCCTAGATTCTAGCGACTTTCGCCCAAGCTCGGGCCTTGTCGCACAGACAGGTTAAAATAGATCTGTTTTTCTTTGAACGTAGTCTACTGAATTGGTAATACTTTATGGCCGGACATAGTAAATGGGCGAATATTCAGCACCGTAAAGGTCGTCAGGACGCAAAACGGGGCAAACTTTGGACCAAGATCATTCGTGAGGTCACCGTGGCCGCGCGTGCCGGCGGCCCTGACCCCGAGTCCAACCCACGTTTGCGCATGGCCTGGGACAAGGCAACCGCGGCCAATATGCCCAAAGACAACATTCTGCGCGCCATCCAGCGCGGCGCAGGCGGGGCAGACGACGCCAACTACGAAGAGATTCGCTACGAAGGCTATGGCATTAACGGTGCTGCCGTGATTGTGGACTGCATGACTGACAACCGTCAGCGCACGGTCTCGGATGTGCGTCACGCCTTTACCAAAAATGGCGGCAATCTGGGTCTGGACGGCTCAGTCGTGTTTCAATTTCGCCACTGCGGTCAGTTTCTGTTCGCCCCAGGCACCTCGGAAGACACGATTATGGAGATCGGCCTGGAGGCCGGTGCCGACGACATCGTGACGGATGAAGAAGGCCTGATCGAAGTGCTATGCGCTCCCACGGACTACCCAGCTGTGCAAGCAGCGTTCCAGGCAGCCGGTCTGACCCCCGAAGTAGAGGGTGTCGTCATGAAAGCCCTGAACGAGACCGAACTGAGCGGCGATGATGCCGTCAAAATGCAAAAACTTCTGGACGCACTGGAAGGCCTGGACGATGTCCAAGAGGTCTACACCACCGCTGTCATGGACGAAGCCGAATAACCTGATTCCTGAAAACTCCTCTTTGCGGGCCCTGCCCGACTCATCACTATGAAGCTACTTGTTGTCGGCAGCGGCGGCCGTGAACACGCCTTGGCATGGCGCCTGGCCCAATCTGCACGCGTACAGACTGTCTACGTTGCCCCGGGCAATGGCGGTACCGCACGTGCCGAACGTATTGAAAACCTGGCGATCACCGATATCCAGGAACTGATTGCCTTTGTGAAGCAAGAAAAAATTGCCTTCACCGTCGTTGGCCCGGAAGCGCCTCTGGCCGCTGGCATTGTGGACGCCTTCCGTGCGGCCGGCCTGAAAATCTTTGGTCCCACCCAGGCTGCTGCGCAGCTCGAAAGCTCCAAGGACTACGCCAAGGCTTTCATGGTGCGCCACAACATTCCAACAGCCGCCTACGCAACCTTTACCGACCCGGACGCCGCCAAGGATTACATCCGCCAGCAAGGCGCACCCATTGTGGTCAAGGCCGACGGCCTGGCCGCTGGCAAGGGTGTGATCGTGGCTACCACGCTGGAAGAAGCACTGAGCGCCATTGACGATATTCTGGGCGATGGCCGCTTTGGTGCTGCCGGTGCCCGCGTGGTCGTGGAAGAGTGCCTGACCGGCGAGGAAGCCAGCTTCATCGTGATGTGCGACGGCAAGCATGTACTGCCGATGGCCACCAGTCAGGATCACAAACGTCTGAAAGACGGCGATCAAGGCCCGAACACGGGTGGCATGGGCGCTTACTCCCCTGCCCCTATCGTCAGTCCTACGCTGCACAACCGCATCATGCGCGAAGTCATTCACCCCACCATGCAAGGCATGGCCAAGGAAGGCTTGCCCTACTCCGGTTTTCTGTACGCTGGCGTGATGATTGACGATGGTCCGGACGCAACCCGTCCGATCAAAGTGCTGGAATTCAACTGCCGCATGGGCGACCCTGAAACCCAGCCCATCATGATGCGCATCAAAAGCGATCTGACCGAAACCTTCGAGCTGGCTCTGGCTGGCAAGCTGGACGAGGCCACTATCGAATGGGATCGTCGTACCGCGATTGGCGTAGTACTGGCTGCGGCCAACTACCCCGAAGAGCCTCGTACCGGTGATGCCATCACCCAGTTTGCGAAAGACACCGACGAGTGCATCACCTTCCATGCGGGCACTCAAATGAAAGACGGTACCGTCGTCACCTCTGGTGGTCGCGTACTGTGCGTGACCGCCATGGCCGACTCCATCCGTCGCGCTCAGGAAGCCGCTTACGAGGCCATTTCCCAAACGCATTTCGACGGCAAGCAATTTCGCACCGATATTGGCTGGCGCGCCCTGCCCAGCAACGAATCCTGATTGTCGCAGCAAGGTCTTTTCATGTCTTTACCCATTGATACCGTCCAGGCTTATTTCCGTCAGTTGCAAAGCCACATCGTGGACACTCTGGAGCAACTGGATGGTACGCCCTTCGAGTCGGACCAGTGGGATCGTCCAGAAGGCGGTGGCGGTCTGTCCCGCCTGCTGGAGAACGGCCCCGTGTTCGAGCGGGCTGCCGTTTTGTTCAGCCATGTCAAAGGCCACACCCTGCCTCCTTCGGCCAGCGCCCACCGCCCTGAATTGGCCGGACGCCCCTGGGAGGCCATGGGTGTTTCGCTGGTGATACACCCGCGTAATCCCTTTGTGCCCACCACGCACATGAACGTACGCATGTTTGTGGCCCAGGCCCAGACAGCGGATCAAGACGATGTATTCTGGTTTGGCGGCGGTATGGACTTGACGCCCTACTACCTGCACGAAGACGATGCCCGCCATTTCCATCAGGTGTGCCACGATGCCCTGGCCCCACATGGTGAGGATTACTATCCGCGCTATAAGCGCTGGTGCGACGAGTATTTCTATCTGAAGCATCGCAACGAAACCCGTGGTATTGGCGGCATTTTCTACGACGATTTGAACGAGTCCGGCTTTGAAGCCAGCTTTGCCCTGACCCGCTCCGTGGGCAACTCCTTTACCGATGCCTACGTGCCCATCGTGCGTGCCCGCATGGATCAGGAATACACCCAGGAAAATCGGGACTTCCAGGCCATTCGTCGTGGCCGCTATGTCGAATTCAATCTGGTCTTTGACCGCGGCACCCTGTTTGGTCTGCAATCAGGGGGGCGTACGGAATCCATCCTGCTGTCCATGCCTCCCCAGGCAAACTGGCGCTACAACTGGTCGCCCGAACCTGGCACACCGGAAGCGGCGTTGGCGCAATACCTGGTGCCTCGCGAATGGATTTAAAGCGAGTCGGGCTCTTGGGTGGCAGTTTCGACCCCATCCATAAAGCCCATATAGCACTGGCTCTTGCTGCATTCGAGCAATTGCAGCTGGATCAGGTTCAACTGCTGCCCGCTGCCCAGCCCTGGCAACGCGACGCCCTGGGTGCCAGCACCCAGGACCGTCTGGCCATGGCCAAGCTGGCCACCCAAAGCCACCACGGGCTGCAAGTGAACCCCGTAGAGATCGAACGCGGCGGCCCCACCTACACCATAGACACGGTGCGCAGCTTGCCTGCCGGGTCGCGGTACTACTGGATTTTAGGCAGCGACCAACTGCATAATTTCTGCAGCTGGAACGACTGGCAGGAAATTCTTGAATACGTCGAGCTGGCGGTGGCCCAGCGCCCCGGCAGTCCTGTGGAAACGCCCGCAGCCTTGCAACAGGAGCTGAGTCGACTTCAGCGCCGTTTACATCAGATCGACTTTCTGCCCATGGACATCTCGGCCACCCAAATTCGGGAGCGAGTGCAGCGCGGTGACAACATCACCGCCCTGGTCCCGGAAGAAGTCGCTCAATACATTGACAAAAAACGGCTCTATCTTTCCCACCCACAGGTGCGCCCTGTATAGTTCTTTTTATGAATATAGAAACACTTCAACGACTCGTCATCGATGCCCTCGAAGACGTCAAAGCTCAAGACATCAAGGTCTTTAGCACTACCCACATGACCGGCCTGTTCGATCGTGTGGTCATCGCCAGTGGTACGTCCAACCGGCAAACCCGCGCTCTGGCCCAGAACGTGTTTGATAAAGCACGTCAAAACAAAGTCGACGTTCTGGCCCATGAAGGCGAGGACACCGGCGAATGGGTATTGCTGGATTTGGGTGACATTGTGGTGCATTGCATGCAGCCCGCCATCCGCCAGTATTACAACCTGGAAGAACTTTGGGGCGAGCGCCCTGTCGAAGTGGAACTGCTGCCGCAATCGCGCCAGGTTCCACCCACTGGCTTTTTCGCCAGCGCCGACGAAGACGAAGACTAAGCTCTTGCTCCTGCCTGTCGGCAACACCCAGGCCGCAGCTTATGATGCGGCCTTTTTTTACCGCCGGGCCACCCCAAGACTCGGCACCCCCGGTAAAAAACGCCCCCCATCGGGGATGAGCCCGGACACACAGAAGCCCATTGGGAACGGCTGTGTATCAGGCAAATCCGAGCGGCATACAGGCCGCGAGGGGGAGCGCAAGCCGAAGGCGCAACGTGGGGGCTTTTTTTCTTGTACGACATTTCATGAAACTCATTGTCATTGCCGTCGGTCAGCGTATGCCCGACTGGGTAGAACAAGGCTGGCAGGAATATGCTCGCCGCCTGCCCCAGGACTGCGCCATAGAACTGCGTGAAATCAAGGCCGAGCCCCGTACCAGCGGCAAAACACCTGCCCAGATGATGCAGGCTGAAGCCAAACGTATTGAAGCAGCCATCCCCGCCCAGGCAATGCGTATTGCTCTGGACGAACGCGGCAAGGACCTGACCACCGTCAAGCTAGCCCAGGAACTGGAACGTTGGCGCAGCAGTGGTCAGGATATTGCGATTCTGGTCGGAGGCCCGGACGGGCTGGACGCAACCTTGAAGCAAAGTTGCCACGGCATGCTGCGCCTGTCCTCCCTGACGCTGCCCCACCCTCTGGTACGCATTTTTCTGGCCGAACAACTGTATCGCGCCTGGTCCGTCATGACCGGGCATCCTTATCACCGCGCCTGAATCTTCTTTAGCTCTGATTTTCTATGCCTTTTCAGCCCATCTACTTGGCCTCTGCCAGCCCGCGCCGCCACGACCTGCTCAACAGCATCCAGATTACTCATGAGGTCCTGAATGTACCCAGCCCTCCAGGCGAGGATGAACCCCGTCTGGAACAAGAGGCCGTGCTGGACTATGTTCGGCGTACCGCCCGCGACAAACTGCTGCGCGCGCTGGAATGGCGTGTACAGAACAGCAGCCTGGATCAAGAACGCGCTATTTTAAGTGCCGACACCACGGTCTGCATGGGCGAAGACATTTTTGGCAAACCTGCGGATCTGGACGACGCCGCACGTATCTTGCGCGAGCTCTCGGGCCGCCGTCACAAAGTGATGACAGCCTTGTCCCTGGGCGTAGGTGGAGTGGAATTTGAAAGCATCAGCATTAGCGAAGTCAGCTTCAAAACCCTGAACGAACAAGAAATTGCAGAATACTGTGCCAGCGGTGAACCTATGGGCAAAGCCGGAGCCTATGGCATTCAAGGCCTGGGTGGCGCATTTATCAGCCATTTGAGTGGCAGCTATACCGGCGTGATGGGTTTGCCTGTACACGAAACCTATCGCTTACTGGAATTGGCTAACCTGAAAATCCGCGCCCTCGGTTGAACCAAAGAAACGACCGAATCAGAACAGGCATGGGGAACTATCCAGGCAAGGCCCAGTCCCATCCTTTTATTCCATTTTGATCTTAGTATATATTTTCTTGGTATATACACTCACCGACTGTTTTGCAGGAATAACTACCATGTCGCTTTCTTCTTTTTCGATTCGTCTTGCCCTGGCCGGTTTGCTGTGTGCAAGCACGGCCGCGCAAGCCGCCGACCGTCCCGCTGCACTGAAAGCCCTGGAAGAACAAGGGCTGTCCATTGTGGGTGAGTTTGATGCCCCCGGCGGCCTGAAAGCCTGGGGTGCCTATAGCGGAAATCAGGCGCTGGCTATCTACAACTTGCCCGATGGGCAGCATATGATGGTCGGCACCATGATCGATGCCAAAGGCGAAGAGGTACGTCCTGCAGGCCTGGACGAGCTGGTGCAACCGGCTATCGCCAAAGACATGCTGGGCAAGCTGGAAAAGTCCCGCTGGATCAAAGATGGCGACGATAAGGCCTCACGCGTGGTCTACGTCTTTACCGATCCCAACTGCCCTTACTGCATGCAGTTCTGGCAAATGGCCCGCCCCTGGGTTGAGTCCGGCAAGGTGCAACTGCGTCACATCATGGTGGGCATTCTGGCTCCCAGCAGCAGTCTAAAATCGGCCGCCATCCTGGCCGCCAAAGACCCAACCAAGGCCTTGAACGAGCACTCCCTGGCCATGCTGAAAGACCGCAGCGCCGGTGTGAAAGGGCTGGACAGCATACCCAGCGACATCGAGGCCGACCTGACCCGCAATGAAGATCTGATGATGGGCTGGGACTTGCGTGCCACCCCCGCCATGGTCTGGCAAGATGAGCAGGGTCGCATTCAAATGCAGACCGGCGCTTCGCCCGACATTGCCGAACGCGTTTTTGGCCCACGCTAATATCAAGCAGGACGTTTATTCATGAGTACTCGTGTTCTTTTGCATGCTCCTACTGTCGATGCCCTGGAGCGTGCCCGCAGCAATGCGCGCAACTTGCTCAAGGACATCCCGGATGCCCAGATTCGTATCATCGCCAATGCCCAGGCCGTTAAAGCCTGTGTAGAAGGCGCTGAACACGATTGCGACACCTACACTTACCTGTGTCCCAACACACTGCGCAATCAGGATCTCAATGCACCAGAACGCTTCCAGACGCTGGAGCACGGGGCTATCACCGCGCTGGTGAAACTGCAGGCAGACAACTGGATTTACATTCGGGCCTGAGCAGATGTAGGCCTAGCACAACAGACCATACAGGCCGGTCATTATTTTGCCTAAGCCTGTTCAAACCTTGATACGATAGCTAGGCCCGCGACAAGCGGGCCTGTTTTTACCCCGTATCACAAGGAAATCTGCTATGTCCACCCTCGCCCGTTCTGCTCTGCGCCCCTTCCTGCTACTGGCTGCTTTATGTGCTTTAGGAACCAGTCAGGCACTGGCGCAGCAAACCACGGTGGGTGTCGGCGTGGGTTTCGCCCCAAAATACGAAGGGGCCGACAGTTACGGTGGCCGTTTCTACCCTCTGCTGTCGCACCGTAACGGCCACTTTTTCCTGGCCCCAAAAGCAGGCATGCCTGCCATCGGCCTGCAAACCAATCTGACAGACAACTGGACTATCGGCACCTACGCCGCCCTGGCCCGCGCACGTAAATCCGGTGATGCCGACCGCCTGTACGGTACGGACGATATTGATCGTCACGGCAATCTGGGGGTATTTACTGCTTACCGACTAGGCAATGCCAAGATCGAAGGCAGTTACTACCAGGCACTGAAAAGCGGCTACGGCGCCACTGCCGTTCTAGATCTGAGTTACCGTCTCTGGAACGATCAGGACAGCAGCTTCTCGCTGGGTGCGGAATTGAAATGGTCCAACGAAAAAGCCATGCGCACCTACTTTGGCGTGAAATCGCATGAAGCTGCTGGCAGCAATGGCCAACTGCGCACGTACCGCCCTGACGCTGGTTTGCGCTCTTATGCCTTGTACGGCCAGTACACCCACAAGATCAGCGAAAGCTGGTCCCTGCAAGGTCTGCTCGGCGTGAACACCTTGGGGGAAGAAGCCAAGGACAGTCCGTTAGTCGAAAAGAAAAGCAGTGTCTTTGGTGGCGTAGGCTTGGGCTACAGCTTCTAATTCCCTATCAGGGTCTGCCAACCCGCTTGACCGTCAAGCCGTTGTGTTCCAGGCGTGCCTGCACAACGGCTCGATGATCACCCTGAATCTCCAGCGTTCCCTCTTTTAAGGTCCCACCCGCCCCACACGCACTCTTCAGTTCTTTGACCAACGCCTTGAGCTGCTCTTCAGGCATCACCAGACCTGTTACCACGGTCACTCCCTTTCCTTTGCGTCCCTTGGTTTCCAGACTCAAGCGCACTGGCCCCTGAACCTGAGACAAGGCTTGTTCGCGCTTGTTTTCTTCGCAACGACACTGGTTCTGAGGCTGTCCGCAATCCGGACACACGCGTCCTTGTTCTGTGCTGTATACCAGCCTGGATAGCTGGTCCGATAAACTGGCCATGAGCTGGCTTCCTTCCAATTACTGAATCAAAACAAGCCTTCGGCTTGCGCTCCACTTCGCGGCCTGTGTGCCGCTCGGATTCGCCTGGCACACAGCAGTCCACAATGGACCGCTGTATGTCCCGGCTCATCCCCAAGGGGGATTTCTGACCAGGGGCGCCCAACCTTGGGGCGGCCCGGCGGTAAAAAAAAGCCCACCGAATTTCGGTGGGCTTTACGCTGGACAAAGCCCAGATAAATTACATCATGCCCATCAGGACCAGACCCAGCAATTGCTCGGAGGTAAAGCGCTGGCCGTTGATATCGAACACGCGATCCTGACCATCGTACTTGATAACGGTAGAGATATCGTTTTCGTCATTCTTGATCATATTGGACTTGGCGTAAGGCGCCACAGCAGCATCCAGCATCATGTCCAGCATGGCAGCGTTGCCTTCCTCAGGCGTCAGGCCTTCGGCCTTGTCCATATCGGTAGCCAGACCACGCAGCATGGGCTTGGAGATCGAGACATCCAACTGAGCAGCAGGAATCGCTTCAACCCACAGCTCTGGGCTTTCTTTCAACTGTTGCAGCGTTGCATCAGGCTTTTGGAAGTCCACGCGCAAAGTGGCTTTGGACTCGCCAGCGGCAGTGTACCAACGCAGCGGCTCAATACGCAGCACAGGTTTTTGCTCCAGCGCTTGCAGAACCAGTTCCATTATCTTCTGAGCAGTTGGGCCATCAACCGAATCCATATCGTTTTGCAAATTGGAGTCGGAAATCAGCTTGGAGAGCGCAGAAATAGCAGGTGCATAGACGCGATCAAAGTTCATGGACAACTCAATCGAACCCAGATTGACCTTGTCCTCAAACACCAGATCACTGACCGTGTAGATGACCTTGGTATCGCTGATGGAGTCTTTGGTGACAGCGTCCGAGTTGACAGCGATTTGCTTGAAAGTGATGCCATCGGTCTCGGCGGTTTGCATCTTCACGTTATCCACGCTTAGCTTGCCAACCTGGGTGCCGTTTACATTGATGTCGCCATCTTGCTTGAAATCCACCACAAAGTTGGAGGCTTCCAGCTTCAATGGATCTTCGCTGATGTCATCGACGAACAGCTTGGGGAAGCTGCCAGTCACAACAATATCTTTGCTCTTGCCACCGGCTTTGGTGCGCAACTGGCCACCACTGAAATCCACACTGATTTCATTGCCTTGGTGCTTGATGGCTTCAAAGTGCACGTTGGTGTCCACGGCACCGTCAAAACCAACCAGGCTGTCTGCCCACAAAGGGGTCTTGTCGCCAGTCAGCTTGTACCAGCCTTCCGTGTCCTTGGTCTTGACCAGGGTGCTGCGCGACAAGGCGGCAACAGGAGTGAAGTTACCCAGAGCCATTGCCGACATAGGAAGCGGACCATGGCTGATCTTGTCATCAAAAGTCAGCTCCAGAGGCGCATCTTCAGCATCAGAAGGCTTGATAGTGATGGTGTAACGAGCGGTAGAGGAAAATACGCCACGCTGGTAATCCAGCACATTCATGACGACTGACTCGCTCAAGCCCATTTGCTGCATCTGCTCGGCAGCCAGGGTATTGAACTGGGCCACTTTCTCACTGACCAGCGCTTCAGTTTTCTTACCGGTATACCAAGTCGAACCGCCGTATGCAGCCGCTAACACGACAACCAGTGTGACTAGCCCTGTACTTTTTTTCATGACTTCCCTTTTGTAGATCTACAGTCCCAACTTTAAACAGCCGACATAATACCGAAACTAAGTTTGACTGAAGATGGTTTATTCCCCGTAATTGTAACTATTCACGTGCGTAATGCGAGCGACATCTTGTTCGCCCAGTCCCAAACGATGAGCCACACGGTAACTTTGCTGGGCTGCATGGGCCACGGGCATACTGGTATGACTGGCACTGGCCAACTCTGCCACCGTGTTCAAGTCCTTCAACATGGTGTCGACCGACGCTTTTACTTGATTGTCGCGCTGCGTCATGCGCGGCACGAACAATTGCAGCAGCACCGAATCGGCCCAACCACCCCCCAGAGCCTCACTGATTTTAGAAGCATCCACACCATTATCATTGGCCAGGCTCAAGGCCTCGGCGATGGCGGTCAAGGTGGTGGCCACAATGGTCTGATTGCATAATTTTGTTACTTGGCCAGCCCCGACCGCCCCCATCAAGGTGACGCGCTGCGAATACGCCGCCAGCGCGGGGCGCACGCGCTCTAGCTGTGCCGCTTGTCCACCCACCATGATGGCCAAGGTGCCTTGTTCAGCCCCACCGACACCACCCGATACAGGGGCATCCAGCCAGTCAGCCCCGCAACGCTGCTGCAATTGGGCAGCCATCTCACGCGTCGCCCGAGGTGAAATCGAGGAGTGGTCTACCACAATCTGCAACGTTCCCTGCACAGTGGCCAGGCCCCGCTCACCCAGGACGGTATCGTGCACTGCTTGGGCATCGAACACGCACAGGAATACGGCTTCACACTGCTGGGCCATTTGCGCTGGAGTATCACACCAGCTTGCTCCTGCTTCCAATAGTGCAAGTGCCTTGTCTTTGGAGCGATTCCAGATACTGACCTGATAACCCGCCCCCAACAGGCGGCGCACCATCGGTTGACCCATACGACCCAATCCACAAAAACCAATCTTCATGTTTTGTCCTTTACGCCCCCAGGCCGCCACATCAACGGCAATGAGGCAAGAAAAACCCGCCTATCAGGCGGGTGGATTCCGGCCAGCCCAGCTTCGGGCGGCCTTCACGCTTGGCGTCAGGCCGCATCAGGCTGACGGTCAGGAGCGGCTTCTTGAAACGCGGATAGTTCCAGACATTTTTCTTCCACCGCCAACAGGCGAGGAAAAGCAGTCAGGTCAATCTCAAAGCGACGCGCATTGAACATCTGGGGAATCAGGCAAATTTCAGCCATACCGGGCATATCACCAAAGATGAAGGCGTGACCTTTTTTGCCATGGCGTTGCACCAAGGCCTCCAGACCCTCCAGTCCTACGCTGACCCAATGGCGATACCACTGATTGCGCGCATCTTCTTGGGCATGCAACTCGTTCTTCAAGTACTGCAGCACACGCAGATTATTCAATGGATGAATATCACAGGCCACGGTTTGAGCCATGGACCGCGCCCAGGCCCGCTCTGCTGAGGTTTTAGGCAAGAACGGCAGTTCAGGATAGCGCTCGTCCAAATATTCCAAAATAGCCAGGGATTGCGTGATGATCAAACCATCGTCGTCCAAGGCAGGCAACAACTGGACAGGGTTGATTTGCACATAATCTGGCTGATGCTGCTGACCGCCATCTTTAAGCAGATGCACAGGCTTGATCTGGTAATCCAGTCCCTTGAGGTTCAGACCAATCCGCACCCGGTAAGCGGCGGAACTGCGAAAGTAGCTATATAGAATCATCTTGTCTCCTGTCCACCCTGCAAAATTCGTTTTTTTATTTGTTCAGGTTTTCAATCTTGCGCGACAGCTCTCGGGGCAGCGGGAAGGCAATGTTTTCCTCCACCCCGTCCAGGGCTCGCACACGACCCACGCCTAGTTCCTGCAAGCGCTGAATCACCTGATTGACCAGAACCTCCGGTGCCGATGCGCCGGCCGTCACACCCACGCGCTTTTTACCCACCAGCCAGGCCGGATCAATCATTTCCGGTTTATCCAGCAGATAGGCTTCAGCGCCTTTGCGTTCAGCCACTTCGCGCAAACGATTCGAGTTCGAGCTATTGGTACTGCCCACCACCAGAACCAGGTCGCACTGAGGGGCCATGATCTTGACCGCATCCTGACGGTTCTGGGTGGCGTAACAGATATCGCTTTTCTTGGGTTCGACGATATTGGGGAAACGCTCGCGCAAGGCCTGGGCCACAACCGCCGCATCATCCACGGATAAGGTGGTTTGCGTCACAAAGGCTAGCTTGTCGGGATCAGCCACGTTCAGATTGGCGACGTCCTCGGGCGTTTCCACCAGGTACATGCCGCCATCGGCCTGCCCCAAGGTGCCCTCAACTTCAGGGTGACCGACGTGACCAATCATGATGATTTCCCGGCCTTCGGCGCGCATGCGAGAGACCTCGATATGCACTTTGGTCACCAGCGGGCAGGTCGCGTCAAAGACTTTCAGGCCACGTTTTTCGGCATCGTCACGCACCTGACGCGAGACGCCGTGGGCCGAGAAAATCACGATCGCGCCCGAGGGAGCTTCGTCCAGCTCTTTAATAAAGATCGCCCCTTTGTTGCGCAGGTCTTCGACCACGTAACGGTTATGGACGATTTCATGACGCACATAGATTGGTGCGCCGTGCAATTCCAAGGCGCGTTCGACAATATCAATCGCGCGGTCGACCCCAGCACAGAATCCACGGGGCTGGGCCAGAACAACCTCAGCGTTCTGAACGGGAGTAACTTGACTCATTACAGAATCCCCAAAATATGAACATCCAGACGCAAGGCCACACCGGCCAAAGGATGGTTGAAATCGAACAAGGCCGTCTTGTCGTCGATTTCCTTGAGCACGCCCGAATAGCGGCTGCCATTCGGGGCGGCAAACTCCACCATGTCACCGGGTACGAACTCCACCCCTTCGGCGGCATTGCTGGCCAGCATTTCACGAGTGATGCGCTGCAAGAGGTCCGGATTACGGGCACCGTAGGCATCCGCGGGGGTGATGTCGAGCTGAAAGCGCTCGTCCTCACGGTGACCCAGCAATTTTTCTTCCATACCGGGGGCCCACTGACCATTGCCCAGTTGCAAGGTCGCCGGACGACCCGTAAAGGTATCCGCGAACACAGAGCCTGCCGCCGGGCCACTGGCCAGCTCTATACGATAGTGCAAAGTCAGGTAGGAATCCTGACGGACAATTCCAAGCTCGGAACTAGCAGAGTTACTCACGATCGCTCACTATAGAAAATCATTCAATTACCGCATTTTAACGTTTCTTATGGCCACATCCACTTTACGCCGCCAAGGGCCCCGCGAGCGCATGTTGGCGCACGGCCCTGCCTGCCTGAGCACCCCGGAACTGCTGGGTATTGTCCTGCGCACCGGTACACGCGGGCGCAATGCTGTCGAGCTCGGTCAGATGTTGCTGGAACATTTTAACGGACTCAAAGGATTATTATCGGCCGATGCGTCTGCCCTGCGTCAGCTGGACGGAATCGGGCCAGCCAAATGCGCGGAACTGTTGGTTATCCGGGAACTGCAACGCCGCTGTGCCCTGGAATCCCTGACCGGATTGCCAGTACTGAATCAGGCGGACAAGGTACGCGACTATTGCCTGGCCCATATTGGACATTTGCCCGTGGAGCACTGCCTGGCCCTGTTTCTGGACAATCAACTGCGCCTGATCTGCGCCGAGGAAATCAGCCGGGGCACCGTCAATCAGGCCTCGGTCTACCCACGGGAGATCTTGCGCGCGGCCCTGCGCCACCATAGCTGCGCCATTATTCTGGCGCACAATCACCCTTCTGGCGCTGCCTATCCCAGCTCGTCCGACATCAGGCTGACCCGGCACATACGTCAGGCACTGGCATTGGTAGATATACGTTTGTTGGACCATATTATTGTCACGCCCAGCCAGACTGTCTCCATGGCCGAACGCGGGGATCTGTAGCCGACCGGGTCCGGCGGAAACTGCCGGATTTTTGATACAGTTCCATGAGCTTCCCCGTAAAATCCTGAACACACTACAAGAGTACGGAGCGCCATGTCTGATCCCGCCGTGAAGTCCTTTGTTGGACGCGTACGTGACATTCTTCACGATCTATCCCCATCAGAGCGACGTCTGGCGGAATTTGCCCTGGATTTCCCAGGCGATCTGGCCGGCTACAGCGCGTCTGAGCTGGCATCTCTGGCCAATGTATCTAACGCCACGGTTACCCGCTTTATTCGGCGCCTGGGTTATAGCAATTACGAAGCGGCTCGCAAGCAAGTGCGCTCCGAAAAGAAAGCGGGCTCTCCCCTGCTGCTGGCCGCGACCGAGACAGAAGCCGAACGCTCGCTGGCCACACACCTGCAACAGAGCCAGAACAATCTGGCCTCCACCTACCGACGCATTCCCGACTCACTACTGCTAGAGATTGCCCAGGCCATTCTGGGCGCACGCAAAGTGTGGGTACTGGGGTTTCGATCCAGCCATGCTCTGGCCAATTACTTTCGCTGGCAGTTGCTGCAAATCGTCCCTGAAGCCCATCTGATTCCCGGCCCTGGCGAAACCATGGGGGAGCATCTGGCCGGCATACACGCCGACGATGTGGTGGTGATCTTTGCCCTGCGTCGCCGGGTGTGCAATATGGATCAGCTGATTAGGCAAATAGCTCAGCTGAACCCGAATGTGCTGCATATCACCGATCAACTCAGCGCCGAGAAAAGTGCCTGTCGCTGGACGTTGCGATGCGATGTCCAGTCGCCCGGTGTGCTGGACAACCACGTGGCGGTGATCGGCTTATGCCATTTGATTCTGAGTCAGATAATGGATCAGGCCGGCCCGGTCGGGCGTCGCCATTTGGGCATGGTGGAAGCTTTCCACGACAGTTTTCTGGAGCTGTAGACCGCTGAAACTGGCATCACAAACCCATCCACTGCTCATGCAGCCAAGAAGGTAAGTCAGTCCAGCACAAGTCAGGCTGCCAGAGGCTATCCCAAGAATCGAATAAGGATCATATGCAAAATGCGATGATCATTTTTTTATTAAAACCCCTTTTTTATCAATGAATTAAAGAACAGAATAAAAAAACTGCAAAATCTTTCTCGTTAACCCTAGTTTTGAAAATATTTTTTCATATTAATAATGGCTGAAAAAATAATGTTATGGGCGGACGTGCCAAGCATGTCCTGAAACGAGGAGAAACCATGTCTAGCAAGCAGCAAACCTTGCCGGCCGACACCGAGCAGGCACAGGTCAGTTCTACGGCCAACAATCACACGGTTCAGCAGCAACTGGAAAACTCGCTGGAAACCATAGGCGTCACCAACTCACACCGCAAAGTGCTGGCCCTGATTTTGCTGGGCGTGCTGTTTGACGTGCTCGAGCAAAATGCCGTGGGCCTGGTAGGCCCGCTTCTACAGCAACACTGGGGGCTGACGCCTCGTGATGTCGGGTTTCTGAACACCTTGACCTTTGCCGCTGCGGCCCTGGGGCGCTTGCTATCTGGTTATATCGCCGACCACTATGGTCGCCGCGTCATGCTGACCATCAATCTGGCCCTGTTCACGCTGGGCGCGCTGATCTGCGCCCTGGCCCCCAGCTACTGGGTACTGGGCCTGGGTCGCATGATTGTGGGCTTTGGTCTGGGTGGCGAGATCTCGATTGCCGTCACTATGCTGGCCGAGTTCTGCTCCTCGCGCTTTCGCGGCACCGCCGTCGGTACGATCAACGTCGCGGGTGGCGGTCTGGGCAATATGCTGGCTCCGGCCTTCGGCTTGCTGGTCTTTACCCTCTTTCCCGGCCCCGAGAGCTGGCGCTGGGTGTTTGGCCTGCTGGTCATGCCCGCCTTCATGGTGCTGTTCTACCGTCGTTATATTCCTGAAACACCTCGCTTTCTGGTGTCGCAAGGCCGTATCGACGAGGCCAATCAGGTTTTGAATATTCTGGCCTCGGGCAAGCTGGGCCGACACGTTGCCAACCCCTACCCTTATCTGCACAGCGGCCCACAAGCGCAAAAAGCAGAGCGCGTACGCTTGAGCGAGATTTTCGAAGGCCCGCTGGCCATGCGCACGCTGGTCACCGGTATTGCCGTGTGCATGACCTACGGCGCGCAACTGACGGTTCTGACCCTGATGCCGACTCTGCTGGTAGAGCAAGGCTACTCCCTGGTGAAAAGCTATACCTTCACCATCCTGATGCAGTCGGGCAGCTTGCTGGGTGCCTTGACCGCCTCTTACCTGGGCTCCCGCGTGCCTCGCAAACGCGTCTTCACCTACGGAGCTTTACTGGCCTGTGCCAGTGGTCTGGCCTTTGGCTTTCTAAGCTTCAATATCTACCTGGTGTTGCTGTTCGGTGCGGCCTTCCAGTTCTGCGTACTGTTGCTGAACACCACGATCTGGATTTTCTCTCCCGAGCTGTATCCCACCCGCGTCCGCGCCTTTGGTACCGCCTTCATTCTGGCGCTGGGCACCTTGGCGGGCGCATTTATCCCCACGCTTAGCGGCTGGGTGCTGGAAGGCTACGGTGTCGCCGGCATGTTCACCTTAATGGCGGGCATGTATGTCACCTTTGCCGCCGTCCTGCAGTTGGCGCCCGAAACCTTTGGCCGCCCCCTGGATACCTGATTCACTTGATAAGCCGCATTACAGCGGCTCCTGTATTTATGTCTCATACCGTACTGCTCATCAACCCCAATACTTCCCGCCCCACCACCGACATGATGGTTGCGCTTGCCCAGGCTTGCTTTCAGAGCCTGCAGCGCAGCGACATCCTGGTCCGGGGGCTGACCGCCCCCGAGGGACCGGGCATGTTGACCGAAATGGAGGAGCTGGAGCAAGCCGCCGCCATCGCCAGGCACCCGCTGATACTGGCCCAGGCGCAAGGCTCGGACGGCATCATCATCGGTGCTTTTGGTGATCCCGGCCTGCAGGCCCTGGCTGAGTACGTAAAGGTGCCTGTCATCGGCATAGGCCAGGCTTCCATGCTGCAGGCCACCCGAGCAGGCACCCCTTTTGGCATTGCCACCACGACGCCCGGCCTGGAGCAATCCATTCTGGACCAAGTACAGCGCTATGGCTGGAGCAACCAGTTCTCCGGCCTGCGCCTGACCCCTACCGCCCCGCTGGATCTGGCCCAGGCCCCTGAACGTCAGGATCAGGAACTGGCCGACAGTGTCGTGGCATGTATCGAACAGGACGGTGCTCGCGCCGTCATCATCGGCGGCGGCCCGCTGGCTCAAAGCGCCCAAGCGCTGCAAAGCAGGCTGGCTGTGCCGGTAATCAACCCCATCATTGCTGCCTGCGAGCTTATGGCCGAGCGCCTGCCCCCAGATCAGCCATAACACGCTGTACCACACAAGGAGACACCCTCATGACGAGCAGCACCCTTGCGGACGGAGCCCAGGCCCCATCCGCCAGCAAGCAGGAACTGGATCAGATTTACAAAAAAGTGATGTGGCGCATTTTGCCCTTCATCTTTTTGCTTTGGATGCTGGCCTGGATAGACAGGCTCAACATTGGTTTTGCCAAGCTGCAAATGCAGCCCGAACTGGGGTTCTCCGAAACCGTTTACGGCATAGGCGCCGGCATTTTCTTTTTGGGCTACTTCTTTTTTGAAGTGCCCAGCAACTGGTTGCTGCTGCGTATTGGCGCGCGCAAGACCCTGGCCCGTATCGCTTTTGGCTGGGGCCTGATCTGCGTGCTGATGATGTTTACCAAAACGGCCGCCTACTTTTATGTGATGCGCTTTTTGCTGGGCGCTTTTGAGGCGGGTTTCCAGCCCGGTGTATTGCTGTTCCTGACCTTCTGGTTCCCGGCCCATCGTCGCGCCAAAGCGTTTGCGGTCTTCATTTCCGCCTCGGCGGTGGCTTCGGTTGTGGGCGCACCACTGGCCGGTTTCATCATGACGCGTCTGGATGGCGTCAATGATTGGTCCGGTTGGCAATGGTTATTCCTGCTAGAAGGCCTGCCGACGATTTTCGCAGGCATTCTGGCAGTGATGTTCATTGTGGACAGCCCGGAAAAAGCCAGTTGGTTAAGCCTGCGAGAGAAAGACCTGATCAAACAGGAGTTAGTGCTGGACGCCAAGGCCGCAGGCCCGCGCGAGCACAGCTTCAAGAAAGCCTTGGGCAATGCCGATCTGTGGACCCTGACCCTGATGTTCTTTGGCATCGTGGCCGCGAACTCCACGTTGGCCTTTTTTGCCCCCACCCTGGTACGCTCGCTAGGCCCGACCGATCCGCTACAAGTTGGTTTACTGGTAGGCCTGGTCTATGTTTTTGGAGCTATTTTCCAGTTGACGCTGGGCTTTAGTGCCGACCGTCGCCGCGAAGCCCGACTGCACACGGGCATTCCCGTCATCATCGGCGCGATCGGTCTGGCTGGTGTGGGTCTGTTCCTGGGCAACAATACGACGATGGCTTTTATCAGCCTGATTGTGGCCGTATCCGGCACCATGGGCTGCATTCCGGTGTATTGGCAATTGCCTAATGCCGTACTGGCTGGCTCGGCAGCCGCTATCGGTGTGGCCTTCATCAACTCCGTAGCTAATCTGGCCGGCTTCGGCGCCCCCTTCATGTTGGGTGCGCTGAAAGATTCCAGCGGTAACTTCCAAAGTGGTTTGTGGATTATTGCGGCGCTGGAACTGGCCGTCGGTATCTGGATTCTGTCTTTCCGCAAGCGCAGGCAAACCACCTGAGCGCCTTGAAAAGCAAGGATCAGGACCGCGAAAAGGCTGGCAAACTGGCCGTTTTCGGGGCCTGTCCACCCGCCAGCGAGCGAGACCCTGTTGCACTTGTGCCGCGCTTTGACGGAGTTTTCTTTGAAAAGCGGCGGCTCGATGCTAAAATCTCAGGCTTCATCGGATACGTGGCAAAAAGTCTTTAGGCATTATTCAATCGGGCGGGATGTAAAACCCAAACTCGGTTAAAAAAACAGCCCTCTAGCTTTTTAGTGCCGGTAGTTACAAGAAAGATTGAAAATCTGCCCTGTGCAGCTTTGTTTTTGTAAATACGTGCCTTGCTGGCGGTCCTTATTTGTCAAAACAGGAATCATCATGAAAGAAGGCATTCACCCAGAATACCGTGACGTGGTGTTTCTGGATCTGCAAACGGGCAACTCCTTTATCACCCGTTCCACTGTCCAGACTCGCGAAACCACCGAAAAAGACGGTCAGACTTACCCGCTGTTCAAGTGTGACGTGACGTCCGAGTCGCACCCCTTCTACACGGGCGCTCAAACCCGTATCGTGGAAACTGGCCGCGTTGAAAAATTCCGCGCCCGTTTTGCCCGTACGGCTGGTACCGTCAAGAAAGGCGAATAAGCTCTCTTTCTCGACATACCGCGTTCAGCGCAAAAAAGGCAGCTTCGGCTGCCTTTTTTACCGCCAGGCCGCCCCAAGGCTCGGCGCCCCCGGTAAAAAGCCCCCCTCGGGGATGAGCCCGGACACACAGCAGTCCATTGCGGACTGTTGTGTGCCTGGCGAATCCGAGCGGCATGCAAGCCGCGAGGTGGAGCGCAAGCCGAAGGCGCAGCGTGGGGGTCCTTTTTTAGCGTACATTTCCCGGCCAAGGCGCCCCCTTTGCATTAAGATAGGGCGAATCAACAGACTGTTTTACCCTAGACGTGTCATCTAGCCTCATACCCACCTCCACCCCTGCCCGCCTGACTGCTACCGCTGCCGTCAAACTTCCCCGACTGGTCCTGCTTGTTGTGGGGACAATTTACATTCTTGCGGGTCTGTTTTTCCGTGATCCCTGGAAGGCAGACGATGTCATCGGGCTTGCAACCATGCTGACCGCTTTGTCTGATCCCAGCGGTCAGGCTTTGCTGTTGCCGCAGGTGGGCGATCTGGCGCATGCCCAGGACGGGCCGCTGACGACCTGGCTGGGGGCGCTGTTCATTACGCTGTTTGCGCCGCTGCTCAAGCTGTTCACCTCCGAACTGAACGCCAATATTGTGGCGTCCCGCCTGCCCAATTTACTGTGGTTCGGCATGCTGGCAGCCTCGGTCTGGCACAGTGCCTACTGGCTGGCCCGTCGTCCCGAAGCCCAACCGTTACGCCTGCCCTTTGGGGGGGAGCCCTCGCCCACCGCCTATGGGCGCATGATTGCCGACGCCACTTTGCTGCTGACAGTGGCCACAGTGGGCATCATCTGGCGCATGCATGAAACGTCCGAAGTGCCGGCCATCATTGCTTTCCAAGCCCTGGCCTTGTACAGCCTGATACGCATGTTCGACCGCCCAGCCTCAGGTGCAATCATGCTGGGCCTGTCTTTGGGTGCCTGCTTTCTGACCCGTGGCTGGCTGGGCGCTGGCCCCATTATGCTGGCCACTGCGCTGTGCTTTATTCCACGCGGCCCCTTGCGCCAGCACAGCCAATGGCTGGCCCTGAGTGCCGTGCTGACCCTGGCCATCATTATGGCCTGGTGGATCCCGGCCAAGCGTGTCAGCGTGTACTGGACTGAACAGTGGCGTCTGTGGCATCTGGCAGCCTGGGGCTGGGCCGGATTCAAGGAGCAGTTGAATAATCTGCGCGACTTGCTCTGGTTCCTCTGGCCTATCTGGCCGTTGGCATTGCTGGCGCTGTGGCAATGGCGCAGCTGGCTCAAAGCCCCGCATATTTACGTACCTGCCATCAGTTTTCTGGTTCCGCTCATCAGTCTATTATTCATGCGCGATGCCTTCGAGCCCGAATACGCCTTGCTGGTCGTGCCTTGCGCCATCCTGGCTGCTTTCTCGCTGCCCACCCTACGTCGTGGCGTCATCAACACGCTGGACTGGTTTGCCATCATGTGTTTCTCGCTGACAGCGGCAACCGTCTGGCTGGGCTGGTTTGCTCAGCAAACCGGATGGCCACGGCAGATTTCGCAAAATATTGCCCGCCAGACGCAAGGCTATGACACCTTTATCTCCTGGCCGGTCATGATTATTGCCGTGCTCGGCACCGTCGCCTGGATCGCACTGGTGCGCTGGCGCTTGTCCTCCAACCCGCCAGGGCTGTTGCGTGGCACAGTCTTGTCTGCAGGTGGCCTCATTACCACCTGGCTCTTGCTGGTGACTTTATGGATGCCCTCGCTGGACTACGTACGTAGCTACCGCGATGTATCCGGCGAACTGTCTGCCGCCCTGCAGGCGCACAAGCAAGCCGGTGAATGCCTGCGCTCCTGGGGGCTGGGTTCGGGGCAACGAGCCTCCTTCCTGGTATTCAACAACATCAATATCAATTTTGATAACCGCTGCTCCTTGGTACTGGAACAGTTTTCCCTGCGCGACCTGAAAGATGGCAAGGCCCCCATTCCCGACAATGCGGTCCAGCTCTGGCAAGGTAAACGCGGGCCAGATCGCCACGAGGCTTTCCGTCTGCTGCGAGTGCAAGCTCAGTAAGTTTCAATCATGTCCTCCGTGTTTCATCGCAACTGGAAAGGCCAGGCAGGTCAGATCCTGCGTCAGGCCTGGCCTGTGCTGGTCGGCTCCTGGGCAGGTATCGCCTTTGGTGTTCTGGATACCGTTATGGTCGGCCACAGCAGCCCGATCGACCTACAGGCCATGGGCCTGGGCGTATCCATTTACATCACCGTTTTTATTGGCTTGATGGGCGTCATCCACGCTCTGATTCCTATCATTGCGCAACAATTTGGCGCGCGCCGCCTGACAGAAGTGGGCCGCTGGTGGGGGCAAGGCGTGTGGCTGGCCCTTTTGCTGACCTTGATCGGCACCCTGGCGCTGGCCTTTCCCAATATATGGTTACGCTGGTCGGGCGACTTAAGCCCTGAGGTTCACGACCGAGTAACCTGGTATTTACGCAGTCTGATCTTGGCTCTACCCGCCGCCCTGGTATTCCGAACCATTTATTGCCTGGGTACCGCCACATCGCGCCCCAAGGCCGTCATGCTGATCAATCTGTTCAGCGTGGCCTTCAAGGCCCTGTTCAACTGGGTGCTGATTTTCGGGAAATTTGGACTACCGGCCATGGGCGCCGTCGGCTCAGGTTTGGCCACTACGGTAGTGTCCTGGCTGATGCTGGCGGCAGGCCTGTGGTTGCTGCGTACCGACCGCTACTACAAGCCGTTTACGCTGCGACTGGGGCTACCCAACTGGGCGGCCCAAAAAGAACTGCTGCGTCTGGGTCTGCCTATGGGCGGCTCCTACCTGATCGAGATCTGCGCCTTCAGCTTCATGGCACTGCTGGTCGCCCGCGAGGGAGTCTTTGCATCGGGTGCGCACCAGATCATGGCCAATCTGGCCGCCGTCTGCTTTATGGTGCCGATGGCTGTGGGCGTTGCCGCTGCCTCAGTCAGCGCTCAAGCGATTGGTGCGAGGCAATATCATCGCGCCCGCCAAGTGGGAATGCTGAGTCTGGCAATCGTGCTGGCGGGGGTAACCTTAACGATTACCCTATTGGTGCTGCTGCGTCCGACCTTGGCCCATGCCTACACCGATGATGCCGATGTCGCACTCCGGGCTTTGCTGTTGCTGCAACTACTGCCCTTTTTCCACTTTTTCGATGCGTTCCAGTGCCTGATTTCCTATCTGCTGCGCGCGTATAAAGTGGCTTTTGTCCCCATGCTGCTGCAATTCTTTGCCTTGAGCGTACTGGGTTTGGGTGGGGGGTGGTGGCTGGGTTTTGGACCTGCAGCCGGATCGCTGGAAGGCGTCATTCAACGGCTGGCACCGGGAGCACCTGTGGGGGCGGCCAGCTTATGGACCATGTCCAGCCTGGGCCTGGGGGCTTCGGCCTTGTTGCTGCTGTTCTGGTACGTTCATATTTTGCGCATCTACAATCCGACAAGGCGCAAGACGCAGGCGTCCCAATAAGCCAGACCTGGGGCACTGACACTCACTCAGTCCACGGCAAACTCAGACGCTCCGATACTGACTACCCTGTGCTTTTTTACTCTTTGCTCAGCCTCAAAAGCCCAAGGCCGAAATACGGTAAATCTTCAACGCGCAAACATATAAAAAAAACGGGACCAGTTGAATAACTGGTCCCGTTTTTTCTGTTGCCTTACTAAGACAAGGAAACTCAGGCAGCAGGTTTACTGCCTTCAATAGCTTCCGCAAGCTTGACGGTATCGTCTGTAGTTGAATCCGAGGACGCTTCCGCCTCTGCCTGCGCCGACTCCTCAACCGCATCAATCAATGGGCTGACCAAGTCCACGACCTTGCTACGCGATAGCAGGCCCAGGAACTCATCATTCTCCCCAGTCACCGCCAAAGGTTCGCTGCTACGCAGCAATTGCCCCAGAATTTCATCCAGCCCCATGGTCGCGGGCACTGAACTCATTTCATCCACAAAGCCGGAGATGTCCCGTGCGCCTTGCTGCACCGCTTCCTGGGCACTGGAACGCATCAAGACACCGGCCAGGCGCTTGCCATCGAGCACAGGCGCATAACGCACGCCCCGTTCGCTCAAGCGCTCCAGCGCATGAACAGCACGAGTACGCATGGTGAAGGTCAATGTCTTGCTGGAATCGCGCACCGCATGGGCCGCATTCAGCACCTTGCTGCGGTTCACGTCTTGCAAGAAAGCCTGTACATAATCGCTGGCGGGCGAGAGCAAAATATCTTCGGGCGAACCTTCCTGGACCAGCTCACCATCTTTCAGAATGGCGATCCGGTTACCCAGGCGCAGGGCCTCATCCAAATCATGCGTAATAAACACAATGGTCTTGTTCAGACGGGCCTGAAGCTCCAGCAACTGATCCTGCATTTCACGTCGAATCAGTGGATCCAACGCCGAAAACGCTTCGTCCATCAAGAGGATGTCCGCATCGGTGGCCAAAGCGCGTGCCAAGCCCACACGTTGCTGCATACCGCCAGACAACTGATGGGGATACTGTTTTTCAAAACCCTGCAGACCCACCTGCTCCAGCCAATAAGTGGCCTTCTCTTCCCGGGCGGCGCGGCCCATGCCCTGCACCTGCAGGCCATAAGCGGCATTTTCCAGCACGGTACGATGCGGAAACAGGCCAAAGCGCTGAAAGACCATGCTGATCTTTTGCTGACGGAACTGCATCAGAGCCTTGCCATCCAGACTCATCACGTCCACATCATCCACCAGAATTTGCCCTGCCGTCGGTTCAATCAAACGGTTGAAGTGGCGAATCAAGGTGGACTTGCCTGAACCGGACAAGCCCATGATGACGTAAATACTGCCAGGCTCGATAGACAGGCTGATATCGCGCAGACCCAGCGTATGACCGCTTTTGGCCAGCAGCTCATCTTTGCGAACACCGTCACAAGCCTCTTGCAGCCAGCGCTCGGGTTGCGAGCCAAAGATCTTATAAATATTGCGAACTTCAATCTTGCTCATGAGGCCTCCCGCGTCTGAAAGCGGCGACCGAACTCTTGCGTAATACGGTCAAACAAGATTGCCAACAGCACAATACCCAAACCGGCCATCAGGCCACGGCCCACTTGCAGGCGGTTAATGCCTTGCAGCACTTCGTAGCCCAGCCCTCGCACACCGATCATGGAAGCGATCACCACCATGGCCAGGGCCATCATGGTTGTCTGGTTAATACCGGCCATGATGTTAGGCATGGCCAGGGGCAGTTGCACACCGTAGAGCTGCTGCCAACGATTGGACCCAAAAGAACGCGAGGCTTCCAGCACTTCACTGTCGACCAGACGTATTCCCAGATCCGTCAAACGAATGACAGGCGCAATGGCATAAATGATGGTGGCAATCAGGGCGGCGATCTTGCCCAGATTGAACAGCATCACCACCGGAATCAGATAGACAAAGCTGGGCATGGTTTGCATCACATCCAGGATCGGCATCATGATGCGGCGCAGCCAGTTAAAGCTGGCCATCAACAAACCTAGTGGTATGCCTATCAGGACAGACAGGAAAACGGCCACGATCATCAGCGCCAGGGTCTGCATGGCTGCATCCCACAAGCCAATCAAACCGATGGCGAACAACATCGCCCCCATGGCGACGGAGAACAGAACCCGGCGACTGGCAGCCCAACCCAGCACCACCACCACCAACACAACCGCCCACCAAGGGCTGCTGCGTAAGACGGACTCCATAAAAACCAGCATATCCAGCAAAGGCTGGGTCATGGCGCGCAAGGCACTGGAATAATTGTCAACCAGATCACCCACGAACTGATCGATGGGCAAACGTAAGGCGCGCGGATCAATCAACTCAGGAAACATAAAAAACACTCCGTAAAACTCGTGCATGTGGCGCGGGCGTGCCGCCCGGCCATGAGCCTGCCGGCCACAAACTGACCAGGCACAAAAGCGAGGTACGGCTCAGTGCCCACACCCCGAAGGATGCCGATACCGAGGCCGGCCTCGCTTACACAACAACACGAATACTAAAGAGCGGCTTTTACGCGCTGAGCCACTTCCATAGGCACCCACTTGGACCAGGTATCCTGGTGCTCTTTCAGGAACCAGTGCGCCACATCTTCGGGCTCACCCTCGGTTTTTTCCATATGAGCCATGGTGTCGTTCATCAACTCCAAAGGCACGCTGACATTGGCCAGGAAGGCCGTCAACTCGGGAGCCTGCTTGGAGAACTCCGTATTAACAGCGGTGAACACCGGATTTTCGGGGTAGTCGCTAGGCTCCGGATTGGCACAATTGGGGTCCGTCAAACAACCATGCTTTTTCGCGTCATAGGCAGGCAACTCCAGCTTGACCAGATCCATGGAGCCCACCAGCGGTGTCGGGTACCAGTAGTAGAAAACGATGTTTTCCTTGCGCTGGTAAGCGGAGGTCAAGGCAGCCTTCTGCGTGGCACCGGTACCGGGCGAGAACAAGGTGTAGGTATCACCCAGTTTCAGGGCATTGAACAGATTGCCACTGACCACTTCACACCCCCAACCTGCCGGGCAGCCATAGAAACGGCCTTTACCGGGCTCTTCAGGGTCTTTGAATTCATCCTTGAACTTGGGCAAGTCCGCGGCGGACTTCAGCTCTGGCAAACGCTCGGCCGTGTAGCGTGGAATGAACCAGGCTTCGCCACCCATGTAGATATCACCAATACGTTTTACTTTCCCCGTAGCTTGCGCCTGTTTCCAGGGGTCTGCCACGCTGTTGAGCCAGATTTCCGTGTTGACATCCAGGTCGCCTCGCTCCAATGCAGCCAAAGCCGGAAGCGTCTCGACCGAGATGACCTCAGTCTTGCAGCCATAGCCCTTGTCAGCAATAAAACGCTCGACTTCAGTCAGGACCAGGTTGGATTCCCAATTCATACCGCCAAAGCGGACAGCACGATCCAGTTCGCAGGAAACCGGGGTAGCGGCTTGTGCGGCGGACGACAAACCCAGCAAAACGCTGGTCAGCACAGAGGCTTGAATCAGGGGAAAGCGGTGCAAGCGCGACTTGGCACCGGCGTGAGGGAAGTATGAAGACATGATGCTCCTCCTTGAGTTACTGTGGACGCGTCCTGCATGATCAGTCGGCGCCAAGGCTAAAGGGGTGTGCGGAAGACGATGCTTTTATCGCCAATACATACCTACGTATAGACGAGTGCCAGGCACTCACGAAAAACCCAGAACGATGCGTATGGGTAAACACCCTTTTTTATATCGTTCTGCGCCCTGACCGAAACAAAACGGCTGGGGCCGGGTCACACCGCGCGGGGCGATGATTTGGTGCGAATAGAACACGCTGCACGAGCGGTTCTGGATCGAATTGATGAATAAGACAAGGAAGCCATTCTACGGGTCTTTGCAATCAAAAACAAATTATTACCACGAAAAACCAGTAAAATCCAAAAATATGTCAATGGTTAAAACACAACAAAACCCTTGTTTGACGTGGTTTCAGCGATTTTCTAAATTTTTTTTTGTTACTTAATAATTCAGGGCGAATTGAGGGATGTAGAAACCGGGCCCAAAAAGGCAAATGACAAGGCCTAACACCTTGTCATTTGCTCTTTGGATGACTCACTTAAGGCTGGTACATGTAATCCCGTCGCCATGGATACACGATGCCAGGCGCATACTCCAGCTCCTGGGTCCGCCCTACACTTTGGGCCTGAGCCAGCACCTGATGCAAGGCGATCCAGCCATGCTCAAAGCCCATGGCACAACCGGCCAGATACACCCGATAAGCACGCAGGGATTTTTGGCCCTGCTCCGAATCCAGCGTCGCCTTGGCCTTGTCCAACTGACTTTCCAGTGCATCGCTCCAGGCCCACAAGGTACGCGCATAGTGGGGACGAAGATTTTCAATATCTAGCCCTTCCAGACCACCTTCCGCCAAATGACGCAATACATGGCTGATATGAGTCAGCTCTCCACCGGGGAAAATGTATTTCTCGATAAAGTCGCCCATCCCGGCGCCCAGTTGGCTATTGTCCACACCACCGGCCGTAATACCGTGATTCAGAATCAAACCACCGGGTTTGACCAAACGACGCAGCTTGTCAAAATAGGCCGTCAACTGTGCTCGCCCCACATGCTCGAACATGCCCACCGAGGCCAGCTTGTCATAAGGCTTGAGTTCATCGAGCTCACGGTAATCAAGCAGCATCATACGAGCGCGGCCCGACAGACCCTTTTGCTCGATCAGCCCGTTCACATAGGCATGCTGGTTGCGGGACAAGGTAATACCTGTCACGTCCACATCGTAGTGTTCAGCAGCCCACATCAACAGCCCCCCCCACCCGGCCCCGACATCCAGAAAACGCTCGCCGGATTGCAGACGTAGCTTGCGACAAATGTGCTCCAGCTTGGCTTCCTGAGCCTGGGCCAGCGTCATGTCCGGCTCGCGGTAATAGGCGCAGGAATAGACCCGACGCGGGTCCAGCCACAAGGCGTAGAAATCATCCGACAAGTCGTAGTGAAACTGGATCTGCTTGGCGTCCTTTTCCTGGGAGTGACGCCAGACAGAAGTCAGGTGCTTGATGATGGAGGTCAGCCAGCCCGCCTGGGCGGCATCGACTGGCGAGCCCGGCAAGATATCAGCGGCCAATTGCATCAAATCGCGCATGGACCCGTCAAAGTCCATACGCCCCTCCACGTAGGCCTCGCCCAACTGTCCGGACTGGCCGGCAGCCAGTTGCGCCAAGGTGGCATTGTCTTTGATCGTCAGATGAACCGATGCGTTGGTTGTCCCGACCTGCTCACCATTGGGCAAGGTCAGTCGAACCGGAACGCTGAGTTGATCTAATTTGGCTTGGACCATGGATGAAATTGAACTCAACTTCGCCTCCTTGCATGTAAACAAACAAAGATGACAATGTGCCGCCTACCGCGACACACCGCCCGTAAGCTGTCAATCCTGTAGCCTAATACAATCCGCCCCTGGATCCGTTGCGTCAAAGTCACGGATCACATATTTCAAACCTAAAGCACTCACCCCAATATTGACGTTGCCCCATGCTAAACTGCCTGCCTTTGGCCCATTGCATCGGCTTGCATTGATGCGCGGCACAGGGTAGTGGGTTCAGGCTCTCGGCCAGGATCTGCCCCACCTTAATACTTGGCCCGATGACACGCAACCACTCCCCTGCATTTCCACCCTGGCTGATTCTGATGGGGCTACTCACGGCCCTGGGCCCTTTGGCCATTGATATGTACCTGCCCGCCTTCCCGGCGATGGCCCAGAGCCTGAACACCTCGGCAGGCATGGTAGAGCGCACGCTAGCGGGTTTCCTCTTGGGCGTCGGTGTGGCCCAACTGGTCTATGGCCCAATGGCAGACCGCTTCGGCCGCAAGCTGCCCTTGCTGATGGGCGTGCTGATTTTCACCACCGCTTCTTTTTTCTGTGCACGCGCCAGCGATATTGATGAACTAACTGTCTGGCGTATCGTCCAGGCCTTCGGAGGGGCGGCTGGCATGGCCATTCCCCGTGCCGTGATCCGGGACCGTTTCGAGACCCGTGAAGCCGCCCGCGCCCTGTCCATGCTGATGCTGATCATGGGGGTTATGCCCATTCTGGCTCCGCTGATTGGCGGCCAGATCCTGCTGTTTAGCGACTGGCGCGGCATCTTTTACTTCATGGCAGGCTGTGGTGTGCTCCTGTGGCTGCTGACTTTTTTCACCATGAAAGAGTCTCTGGCCCCGGAGCGCGTACTGCCGCTGCAGCCCAAACTGATCGCACATAATTACAGCGCCTTGCTGCGTGACCGGCCCTTCATGTTTTATTCCCTGGCCGCCGGTTTCAGCTCTGCGGGCATGTTTGCCTATATCGCCGGATCGCCGCGCGTTTTTATCGACTTGTTTTCTGTCGAGCCGCGTCATTTCGGTTTTTATTTTGGTGCCAATGCGGCCTGTCTGATTGTTTTCTCTCAAGTCAGTGCCCGCTTGCTCAATACTTACAGCCCACCCACATTGTTGCGCGTGGCGCAGGGACTGCAGGTGATCTTTACTGTGCTGGGCGCGATTCTGACCCTGCTGGGCGTGCTGGATCTGACCTGGTTGATGGTGACACTGATGGGTTTTATGGCTTGTCAGGGCTTTGTAAACCCCAACTCCGCCGCCCTGGCCCTGTCTGAACAAGGTCTTCGCCTGGGAACTGCTTCGGCCTTGATGGGCGCTTTGCAAATGCTGTGTGGAGCGTTAGCCGGTTTCGCCGTCAGCAGTTGGGCTGCTCCCAATGCTTTGCCATTGACCGCCGTATTGGCGATCTGTGCCATCTTATCGTGGCTGTTTGGCCGCAATGCCGCGAGGAAAGCACGGTAAAACTTGATCTAAGTGATTTTTCCATATTAGAATAATCTTCTTTGTACCCCAGCACTGGGGTTAACACGATCCTAATTTTACAATCGCCCGCGGCTTTTTTCGTTTAGCGGAGGCTGATTTAGATCTCAAGGGGTATGACCATGGCACGCGTATGCCAAGTGACCGGAAAAGGCCCAATGTCGGGCAACAATGTTTCGCACGCCAACAATAAAACCAAGCGTCGCTTCCTGCCAAACCTGCAGTCCCGTCGTTTCTGGGTTGAAAGTGAAAACCGCTGGGTTCGCCTGCGCGTTTCCGCTAATGCTATCCGCACCATCGACAAGAACGGTATCGACTCCGTTCTGGCCGAAATGCGCTCCCGCGGCGAAAAATACTAAGCTGCGCTTCTTAAACATTTAACCAGGAGCTCATCATGGCTAAAGGTATACGCGAAAAAATCAAACTCGAATCGTCCGCCGGCACCGGTCACTTCTACACCACCACAAAAAACAAGCGCAACATGCCTGAAAAAATGGTGATCAAGAAATTTGACCCCGTCGTTCGCAAGCACGTCGAGTACAAAGAAACCAAGCTGCGTTAATTCGCGCCCGCCGCTACTGCAGCGGATTGGTTTTCAAAAAAAGCCCCTGCCCTGCAGGGGTTTTTTTTGCGCTTCACAGGCTGCTGTGACAGGCCTGCCTCCTATCTGCCATTACGCTCATGCACACTGCCCACCATGCAGCCGTCCACAGCGAGATTTGCCCCGTATAATGGCGGATACTCCTTTACTTTTGTCTAAAACGGTATTGCCACTCATGCAGGAACGTTACAACCCCAGCGAGGTTGAACAACTCGCTCAGCAAAACTGGACCGATCGGGACGCCTATCGCGCCGTCGAAAACGCCACCGCTCCCGATGGCTCGCTCAAACCCAAGTTTTATGCATGCTCCATGCTGCCCTACCCCAGCGGCAAGCTACACATGGGCCACGTGCGCAACTACACCATCAACGACATGATGGCGCGCCAGCTACGCATGCGCGGTTTTAACGTTCTCATGCCTATGGGCTGGGATGCTTTTGGCATGCCTGCTGAAAACGCCGCCATCAAATCGCAAGTGCCACCCGCCAAGTGGACTTACGACAATATTGCCTACATGAAAAAGCAGATGCAGGCGATGGGGCTGGCTATCGACTGGTCGCGCGAAATGTGCGCCTGCGACCCTGAATACTACAAATGGAACCAGTGGCTGTTCCTGAAGATGCTGGAAAAAGGCATTGCCTACCGCAAGACCCAGACCGTGAACTGGGACCCGGTAGACCAAACCGTTCTAGCCAACGAACAAGTTATTGAAGGCCGTGGCTGGCGCTCGGGCGCGCTGATTGAAAAGCGTGAAATCCCTGGCTACTACCTGCGCATTACCGACTACGCCGAAGAGCTGCTGGAGACCGTCAAAACCGGCCTACCCGGCTGGCCCGAACGTGTTCGCCTGATGCAGGAAAACTGGATCGGCAAGAGTCAGGGCGTGCGCTTTGCCTTCCCTCACGAAATTCGTGACGAGCAAGGCCAACTGATTCAGGATGGGCGACTGTACGTGTTCACGACCCGCGTGGACACCATCATGGGCGTCACTTTCTGTGCCGTTGCCCCTGAACACCCACTGGCTGCTTTGGCTGCTCGTCACAACCCTGAGCTGGCTGCCTTTATCGAGGAATGCAAGAAAGGCGGCACCACGGAAGCCGATATGGCGACCCGCGAGAAAGAAGGCCTGCCTACCGGCCTGAGCGTCAAGCACCCCCTGACGGGTGCGGACGTTCCTGTCTGGGTCGGTAACTACGTCTTGATGAGCTACGGCGACGGTGCCGTGATGGGCGTGCCCGCTCACGACGAGCGCGACTTCGCCTTTGCGCTGAAGTACCAATTGCCTATTCAGCAAGTCATTGGCGTTGAAGGCAAAGAATACGACGCCACCCAATGGCAAGACTGGTACGGCGACAAGCAGCAAGGTCAAACCATCAACTCCGGCAAATACGACGGCCTGGCGCACGTCGCTGCCGTCGATGCCATTGCTGCCGATCTGAACGCTAAGGAACTGGGCGAGAAACAAACCACCTACCGTCTGCGCGACTGGGGCATTTCCCGTCAGCGTTACTGGGGCACCCCAATCCCGATCATCCATTGCGACGATTGCGGTCCGGTGCCTGTTCCAGAAAAAGACCTGCCCGTGGTTCTGCCCGAAGAGCTGATTCCCGATGGCAGCGGCAACCCGCTGAACAAGCACGAAGCCTTCCTGAAGTGCGCTTGCCCTTCTTGCGGCAAACCGGCTCGTCGCGAAACGGACACCATGGACACCTTTGTGGACTCGTCCTGGTACTTCCTGCGCTACACCACCCCCAATCTGCACGATTCCATGACCGATCCACGTAGCGATTACTGGATGCCCATGGATCAGTACATCGGCGGTATCGAACACGCTGTGCTGCACTTGCTGTACGCCCGTTTCTGGACCAAAATCATGCGCGACATGGGGCTGGTCAAGATCGATGAGCCCTTCACTCGCCTGCTGTGCCAGGGTATGGTGCTCAATCACAGCTACACCCGTCGCACCCCACAAGGGGGTATCGAATACTTCTGGCCTGAAACTGTCGAAAACATTTACGACGAGAAAGGCGCGATTATCGGTGCCCGCTTAAAGAGTGATGGTCAGCCCGTGCAATACAACGGTATTGGCACCATGTCCAAGTCCAAGAACAACGGCGTGGATCCCCAGTCCCTGATCGATACCATGGGAGCAGATACCGCCCGCCTGTTCATCATGTTCGCCAGCCCGCCTGAGCAGACACTGGAGTGGTCGGACTCGGGCGTGGACGGCGCCAACCGCTTTCTGCGTCGCTTGTGGGCCTTCTGCTACAACCGCGCCGATGCCCTGCGCGCTGGCAATGCACAAACGACCGACTGGAGCGATCTGGACGCTGCTGCCAAACGTGCCCGTCTGGAAATCCACTCCTTGCTCAAACAAGCCAATTACGACTACGAGCGCATTCAGTACAACACCGTCGTATCGGCTTGCATGAAAATGCTCAACACCCTGGAGCAGACGCAATGGGAAGACACGCCGGCCGCACAACGTGCGCTGGCTGAAACTACCTCCATCCTGTTGCGCGTTCTGTATCCAGTTGTCCCCCACATCACCTGGCAGTTGTGGCGTGAGCTGGGTTGGGCTGACGGTCAAGGCGATATGCTGGATGCTCAATGGCCTGTCGTGGATGAACAAGCCTTGATTGCCGACGAAGTCGAGTTGATGCTGCAAGTCAACGGCAAGCTGCGCGGCTCTCTGGTCGTACCCCAGGGAGCAGAAAAGGCCGCCATTGAACAAGCCGCAGCCGAACACGCAGCGGTGCTCAAGTATCTGGAAGGCCGTCCCGCCAAGCGCATCATCGTGGTGCCTGGCAAACTTGTTAACGTCGTAGGTTAATCATGCACTTAGCCCGCCTGCTTCCTTCCAGCGCCTTGTCTGTTCCTGCACCCAGGTTCTGGGGACTGGCGGGCTTGATCATCCTGCTCAGTTTTTTTCTGACAGCGTGTGGTTTCCACCTCAAAGGAATAGCCCCACTGCCGTTCAACGCGATTTACACCAACATTACAGACAACAGCGCTTTTGGCGCGAACCTGCGTCGAACCCTATTGGCCAGCTCGCCTCAAAGTCGCTTTGTGGAGAGCCCGCAAGAGGCCCAGGCCATTTTGCGACAGCTCTCGCTCAACCGTAATCAGCGTGAAATTTCCATCAATGCCAAAGGCCAGGTGGAAGAATACGAACTGCAACTGACCTTCACATTTGAGCTGCTGGACGCCAAAGGCCGCGTAGTTCTGCCGCCCACCACGCTGGACGTCATACGTGAAGTGCCTTATGACGCGGAAGCCGTCCAAGCCAAAGACAGCGAAATCGAGATGATTTTCCGTGATATGGAACAATCCTTGATCAACCGCATTGTGCGTCGCCTAAGCTCGCCCGATGTCACCAGCGCCTACCTCTTCATCAGCAGTCAGCCCGAGCTCAGTTCCATGGAAGAGATGGAGCTGCTGCCCAACCGACAACAGGCACCGTTGTAAAGATGGGGCGCAGGGTCGACCACGACACCTTGCTGCGCGAGCTGGCCACGCCATCTGCAGCCTTCCAACCTCTTTATGTGGTGTCTGGCGACGAACCCCTTTTGCTGGTTGAAGCCGCCGATGCAGTGCGCGCTCGCGCCCGCCAGGATGGTTTTACGGAACGCAGCAGCTTTACCCTGGATGCACGCGCAGATTGGTCACAGCTGTTTGCTGTCGCCCAGAACATCTCTCTGTTTGGCGATCAAAAACTGGTGGATGTCAGCATTCCCAGTGGCAAGCCCGGCAAGCCGGGCGGCGATGCCTTGCAAAAACTGTGCGGACTGATCAGTGGCGGGCAGATGGATGGCACCAGCTTTCTGATCCAACTCCCCCGCCTGGATAAAGCCACACGCAACAGCAAATGGTGCCAGGCCTTGGAGCAAGTGGCCAGTTGGATTGACATCCAGCCCGTCAACCGCAACTCCCTGGCAGGCTGGATTGCCCAACGCCTCAAAGCCCAGGATCAAAGCCTGGAGCGCAACAGCCTGGAATGGATGGCTGACAAGGTCGAAGGCAACCTCTTGGCGGCTCACCAGGAAATCCAGAAACTGGCCCTGATTTACCCTCCCGGTCAGTTAAGCCAAGAGGAACTGGAAAACGCCGTCCTGAACGTGGCTCGCTACAGCGTGTTTGATTTGCGCGACTCCATGCTGGCTGGCCATAGTCAACGCGCCCTGACTGTACTCGATGGCTTGCAGGCAGAGGGCGAGGCCCTGCCTCTGGTCTTGTGGGCGGTAGGCGAGGAAATCCGCACCCTGGCACGTTTATCGCAAGCCCGTCAACAAGGGCAGGATCTGTCCAACCTGTTTCGCCAATACCGCATTTTTGGCCCACGTGAAAAACTCGTCCGTCAGGCATTGGACCGCATCCCGCCTCAAAGCTGGCCTGCCTCGGTGCTACATGCTCACGATATAGACCGATTGATCAAAGGCCTGCACCCCAGCGGACGTCAACAAGACCCGTGGGAAGAAATGCGCCGCCTGACCATGCGTATCGCGGTTGCGACACAAGCGCCCCGCCGCTAAGCGTCCGACACCCCTTAACCTCTTAATTGTTGCGATAATGCTCTCTTGAACCGGAGAGTTACACGGCTATGAACGATATCACCCAGTCCTCTACCACCACCCAGGTCGGCGATCTGTCCGCCATGATGCAAGATTTGGGCAAGCGCGCCCAGCTTGCAGCCCGTCGCATGCGCGCCGCCACAGGCAAAGCCAAAGCCGACGCCCTGCGCTATATGGCTGATGCCCTGATTGAGCAAAAAGCCCAGTTGCAAGCCGCCAACAAGCTGGACTTGAGCGCGGCACGTGAGCGTCAGATCGCCCCGGCCATGATCGAGCGCCTGGCTCTGTCAGACCGGGCACTGGAGATCATGACCACAGGCCTGCGTCAAATTGCGGACATGGACGATCCCGTTGGCCAGATCAGCGCCTCACGCACCCGTCCCAATGGCATGCGCGTGGCTCAGATGCGTGTACCTTTAGGGGTGATCGGCATCATTTACGAATCACGCCCCAATGTGACCATTGACGCCGCCGCCTTGTGCCTGAAATCTGGCAACGCCACCATTCTGCGCGGCGGCAGTGAAGCTTTTCACTCTAACCAGGCCCTGGCACACATTATTTCCAGCAGTCTGGAGCGTGCCGGCTTGCCTAAAGATGCCGTGCAAGTCGTTCCCACCACCGATCGCGACGCCGTTGGCTTGCTCGTCACCATGAACGACTACGTGGACGTCATTGTCCCGCGTGGTGGCAAGAGCCTGATCCAGCGGCTCAGCGCCGAAGCCACGGTTCCCCTGATCAAACACCTGGACGGAAACTGCCACGTCTACGTGGATGAATTTGCCGATCTGGAAAAAGCCTCTCGCATCGTGTTCAATGCCAAAACCTACCGCTACGGTATTTGCGGCACCATGGAAACCTTGCTGATTCATCGCAGCATTGCACCGGCTTTCCTGCCAGAAATGGCCCGCCAATTACAGGACAAAGGGGTGGAGTTGCGAGGCTGTGAACAAACCCGTGCCCTGGTCGCCAACGTGGCCCCCGCTACCGAGCAAGACTGGGAAACCGAATTTGCCGCGGCCATTCTGGCGATCCGCATTGTCGATTCCATGGACCAGGCCATGGACCATATTGCCCAGTACAGCTCTGAGCACACAGAATCCATCGTGACAGAAAACCTGAGCCAGGCCGAGCGCTTCCAGCGCGAGGTAGACTCCAGTTCCGTCATGGTGAACCTGCCTACCTGTTTTGCCGATGGCTTCGAATACGGCCTGGGTGCAGAAATCGGTATTTCCACCAACCGTCTTCATGCCCGTGGCCCTGTTGGCCTGGAAGGCCTGACGACCTACAAATGGGTCTTGCATGGCAATGGCCAAATACGTGGTTAAATCATGCTTTGGTTAAAAACATTTCACATCTTGTTTGTAACCTCCTGGTTTGCGGGGCTATTTTATCTGCCCCGCATCTATGTCAATCTTGCCCAGGAGCAAGATACCAAGACCTATGAAACGCTCTTGGGTATGGCCCGACGCCTGTATCGTTTTATGGCCCCTTTGGCCATTTTGACCTTGCTGACAGGCCTGGGACTATTTTTGTATTACGGCATAGGCAAAGGACAGGGTTGGATGCATGCCAAACTAACCCTGGTTTTGATCCTGTTTGCCTTTCACGGTGTGTGCGGGCGCTATCTGCGGCAGTTCCAACAAGGGAAACAAAGCCGCTCACACGTATTCTTCCGCTGGTTCAATGAAATTCCGGTCATCGTTCTGCTGCTGGTCCTCATCCTGGTGGTTATAAAACCCTTCTAATACCTTATTCATGTCAGACCAATCTGAACGCAAGACACTTAGCCTGAGCCCAGGCACTAAAAAGAAAGCCAGCAATGCGGAACCCCGCGTGCGCTCGGGTGCGCGCGCACGTGCGGCCAGCCAGCAGCAAGACCGCCAAGGCGGCCCCAAACGCGAGGCACGCCCCTACGTAGAAAAACGTGACCAGGAACGCCGTGAGCGTCCCGCATTCAACCGTGACCGCGAAGGTGGCCGTCCGCAATCGGGCGAACGTCGCGAATTCTCTGGTGAGCGCCGTGAGCGTCCCGCTTTCGACCGCAACCGCGAAGGTGGCCGTCCACAATCGGGCGAACGTCGTGAATTCTCTGGTGAGCGTCGTGAGCGTCCCGCATTTGACCGCAACCGCGAAGGTGGCCGTCCGCAATCGGGCGAACGTCGTGAGTTCTCTGGCGAGCGCCGTGAACGTCCCGCTTTCGACCGCAACCGCGAAGGTAGCCGTCCGCAATCGGGCGAACGTCGTGAGTTCTCTGGCGAGCGCCGTGAACGTCCCGCTTTCGACCGCAACCGCGAAGGTAGCCGTCCGCAATCGGGCGAACGTCGTGAATTCTCTGGTGAGCGTCGTGAGCGTCCCGCATTTGACCGCAACCGCGAAGGTGGCCGTCCACAATCGGGTGAACGTCGTGAGCGTCCCGCTTTCGACCGCAACCGCGAAGGTGGCCGTCCGCAATCGGGCGAACGTCGTGAATTCTCCGGTGAACGCCGCGAACGTCCCGCATTCGACCGCAACCGCGAAGGTGGCCGTACGCAATCGGGCGAACGTCGTGAATTCTCCGGTGAACGCCGTGAACGTCCCGCTTTCGACCGCAACCGCGAAGGTGGCCGTACGCAATCGGGCGAACGTCGTGAGTTCTCCGGTGAACGCCGTGAGCGTCCCGCATTTGACCGCAACCGCGAAGGTGGCCGTCCGCAATCGGGCGAACGTCGTGAGTTCTCTGGCGAGCGCCGTGAGCGTCCCGCTTTCGACCGCAACCGCGAAGGTAGCCGTCCGCAATCGGGTGAACGTCGCGAATTCTCTGGTGAACGCCGCGAACGTCCCGCATTTGACCGCAACCGCGAAGGTGGCCGTCCACAATCGGGCGAACGTCGTGAATTCTCAGGTGAACGCCGTGAGCGCCCGGCATTCAACCGTGACCGCGACAGCCGCCCGCAAACCGGTGAACGCCGTAATTTCTCTGGCGAGCGCCGCGAACGCCCTGCGTTCCAAGGTGACAAGGAAACTTCGGACCGTACCCCTGCTGGAAAAATGCCCAGTGGCTTATTCAAGCCCGCCGGTGATTCGGATGCCTTTCCGCAGTACGTGTCTCCCATCCAACGTGTAGATAGCCCTCAGGCCCCCAAGCCCGGCCAACGCCTGCCCGATAGCAATATCGAGCAAAATGAGCGCGTCCAGGTCAAAGCCCTGCAAGGCGAACGCTACCGTCTATTTGCACCCTGCCCCCAAGGGCTGGAAGAGGCGCTGTCGCTGGAACTGCAAGCACTGGGTTACGAGAACGTGCAAACCGGCCGTGCCGGCTGCCATTTTGACGCAGACTGGATCGGCGTCATGCGCGCCAACCTGTCCTCAAGACTGGCGACACGCATTTTGCTGGAAGTCTCGCACGCTCCTGTCACCAACGAGGAAGACATTCTGGCCCTGGCCCGCGTAACGCCTTGGGAGCGCTGGTTCGGCCCCGAGCAAACACTGCGCGTTGACACCTCGGCGGTACGCAGCCCCATGCAAAGCCTGCAATACTGCAATCTGCGCGCCAAAGACGGGATTTGTGACCGCCTGCGAGATCTGGAAGGCGCACGTCCTTCCATCGACACGGTACGCCCGGACGCCAAGGTACATTTGTTCCTGGATGAGACCAGCGCCACCTTCTATCTGGACACCAGTGGCGAGTCCCTGTTCAAGCGTGGCTGGCGTCACGACAAGGGCGATGCGCCTTTGCGTGAAAACCTGGCAGCGGGCCTATTGGTCCTATCTGGCTGGGACCCCAGCAAACCCTTGATCGACCCCTTCTGCGGTAGTGGCACAATTCTGATCGAAGCCGCCTGGATGGCTCTGGGAGCACCTCCCGGAATCTGGCGTCCCTTCCACTTCGAGCGTCTGCGCTGCCACGACCAGCGTTTGTGGCGTGACATCAAGGACGAAGCGCGTTCCATGATCGCCCCTCGTCTGGATACCCCGCTCATTGGCTACGACATCAACCCTACCGTTCTGGATGCTGCCCGTTCCAATCTGGAACGCTCGCACCTGACGCTGGAGACGATTCGCTTCGAGCAAGGCGATGCCCTGAAGATTCGCCCCGAGACAGAAGCCGGCTGGATTGTCACCAATCCTCCTTACGGCGAGCGTCTGGAACATCAGGACGAGGACTTCTGGCCAAACTGGGCCAGCAACCTCAAGCAAAACTTCGCCAACTGGAGCGTCAACATGATCAGCAGCGACCTGGAGCTGCCGCGTCATATGCGCCTCAAGCCCAAGCGTCGTTACCCACTGTACAACGGCGCTCTGGATTGCCGTCTGTTCTGCTTTGACATGGTTCCGGCCAGCTATCGCAATAACGAAACGGCCCCGGGCACCAGCGAAGATTCGGCCAGCGACGATTAAGCGTTAAACAGTCTTGCACATGCCCCAAGGGCCAAGTCCATATCAATCAATGGCTTGGCCCTTGTTTATAGGGGCGACGTTCCGTTCGCCTCCGATATACGCGATAATGACAGTCTTGCCTGCTTCAAAACGCACCATGACACCCACCTTCACTACTCCTGGCCGCTGGCGACGCTTTGCCTGCATGATGTATGAATCCATCCTGCTGTTTGGCGTTATTTTTACCGCCGGCTATCTGTTTGATACTTTGACCCAAAGCCGTAGCGGCCTGGATCTGCGTCATGTGCGTCAGGTCATTCTGTTTATTGCATTGGGGATTTATTTCGTACTGTGCTGGCGCAAAGCAGGCCAAACCCTGCCCATGAAGACCTGGCATATGCGTCTGGTGAACGAGCAGGGCCAGATTCCTGCCCTCGGTACCCTGCTGCTGCGTTATATTCTGCTATGGCCCCTGCCCTTGCTGGGGGCTTTGCTGATTCAGCTTCTGTCTGGCTACACAGGCTATGCGTCCACGGACCTTCTTATTGTGTTTACGCCTTTTCTGAACTTTATCTGGACCTGGTTCGACAAAGACCAGCAGTTCCTGCACGACCGTCTTAGCAAGACTCGTCTGATCGATGCGCGCCCCACCCGTGTTACTTCGGCGGCCACCTGAGCAGGCAGGCTGCCTCTTCATTTTTTAGTAGTACCGCAAAGTCATGACTGACATTTTAAAAAAATACCTGTTCGCCGACCAAAGCACACGCGCCCAGATTGTCCATCTTGAACAAGCCTGGCAAATGGGGCTGGAACACCAACACTACCCTGCCTGCATCCGCGACTTGCTGGGCGAGTTGGTAGCCGCGTCGGTGCTCCTGGCGGGCAATCTCAAGTTTGACGGCTCCCTGATTCTACAAATCCAGGGTGATGGTCCCATTGCCCTGCTGGTAGTGGAGTGCACCTCGGACATGGACATACGCGCAACGGTTTCGCTGCGTGAGAACCATCCCGTGCCCCAAACCGGCACCTTGCAAACCCTGCTGAATCCGCAAGGCCAGGGCCGCTTTACTGTCGTCTTGGCCCCTCGCCAAAGCAGCAAGGACTTCCGTCCCTACCAAGGCGTAGTTCCGCTGGAAGGTGAAACAGTCGCCGAGGTGCTGCAAACCTATATGCGCACCTCCGAGCAACTGGATACACACTTGTGGCTGGCCGCCGATGAAAACCGCTGCGGGGGTCTTTTGCTACAACGCATCCCACCCCAAGGCGGCCACAGTCTGGCTCAGAACCTGGACACCTGGGAACGCGCTCTGGCGCTGGGCTCCACGGTCCAGACCCAGGAGTTATTGCAGCTAGATAGCGACACCTTGATTCATCGCCTGTTTTGGGAAGAAGATCTGCAAGTCTTCGAACCCCAGTCCGTACGCTGGCATTGCCCTTGTTCCCGTCAACGCGTCAGCAATATGCTGCGTATGCTGGGCCAGGCAGAGATCGAGCAAATGCTGGCAGAACAAGACACCATCAATGTGTCCTGCAACTTCTGCGGTAAACCCTATCAGTACGATGCAATCGATTGTGCATCCCTGTTTGTCGACAAGGGCGACACGCAGCCGGGTGATGACACCCTGCACTAGACCGATATCTCTACGAGACACTACGCTCGCACAAGTCCCTCTATCGGGCTAGAAGACAGTCAGCCATGATGACAACCATCATGGCTGATTTTTTTTCTTCACTCCATCGTCAATCCGGCTTGGCTGGCTCTCACATTATGGGAGCCCTGCTGGCCATCATCCTGCTTAGCTGGCTGGTGCTGGACGTGCTGACGCTGTACTCCTTGCGCGTACGCCTACAGCACGGCCTGTTACAGGCCGCACGCCAGGCCAGCGTGCATCATGCCCAGCCTGAAACCATTGCCTTGGCATTCGGCCAAACACTGGCCGCTGCCAACGTGCCCCTACACGATCAGTGGCAAATCCAGATTCTGTCTCCCTCAGTGCAGGCTTTTATGCAGTACGGCAAGCCCTCCGGGCAGCATAAGGGGCGTGCAAGTATTACCCAAGGCTGGCAGGCGCTGCAAGACGGGCAAGCCAGCCACGGCGGCCCCAGCATCTACCAGGCCAACACACTACACTTGTACCTGCTCTATGCCCATAAGCCAGGGCCTCTTTCCTTGCTTCGCCTGCTACCCAAGTTTGCCGCCAGTATGCCCAGTCCTTCAGGTTCTGCAGCGGTCTGGCTACGCCTGGAAATCAGACACCCTATGCAGTCCGATGCAGTGCAGTGGGATGACTTAGCTGACGGTCGAGTTATCTATACCCAGCAAACTGAAAACGCGCTTGCCTTGCCAGTCTCCCAAACAGGCTGGTCAGCAGATAGAGAGCCAGCGGGAATACCATCGACGGATGGGAGTGGTCGTCTGCCCTCATGGAATGACTCTGTTCAAGGACCAGGTGATGGCACCCACTCTCCAGGACCTGCCGCCCCCACCCCAGACTCAGGAGGAGCTGACTCCCTGCCCCCAAACCCCGCCTGCTACTAACTGCAGCGCGACCCAAGGCGGGCGTCAGGTGTCGGCGGCATAGGACGCTATAAACGCATTCCTGCCCAAGCGGGAGACAGAATTACAACCCGTTGTGGCCGTAGTCAGGGCAGTAAAGAAGACCAAGGAGAAAGAAAATGCAGATAAGGCGATCACAAAACCCACAAAGCCAAAGGGACTTCATAGCCACTACGCCACTGACTCTTATCCTGAGATGACTGGCACTTAAAACCAAGTCCCATTCAGGCCCACATCCAAGGGGCGCAACAAAGCCCGGATCAACGACCCAAACATAAGGTAGAAGAATAATCAGAACTGAACTGGCTGATCAGCCATTCCAGCAGCGCCTTGCGCGCTACTTCTTAGCGTGGGCTGGCTGTCGTGGCAGCCGAACCACCGGGAGGCACGATCTGCACAAAGATCTCGCCTTCACGCATCATGCCAAACTCGCTACGGGCCCGCTCTTCAACGGCATGAGTACCCGAACGTAAATCCTGAACCTCAGCCAGCAAAGCGTTATTACGCGCTGTCAGGGCTTCATTGGTTTCTTTTTGCGCGACCAGCTTGGTCTGCATTTGCCGTACGTCCAGCCAACCGCCTTTGCCCCACCATAAAGCGTAATGGGTTACCAGGGTCAAACACAGCAGGAGCAGAACGATCAGGCGCATGGCGATATAAGAACCGGGTCTTACGACCCGGTCCATCAAACAGAATTAGCGCAGATTATAGAACGCTTCGCGACCTGGGAAGGTAGCAACTTCTGCCAATTCTTCCTCAATACGCAACAACTGGTTGTACTTGGACATGCGATCAGAACGGGACAAGGAGCCTGTTTTGATCTGCATGGCGTTCGTCGCCACCGCGATGTCCGCAATGGTGGAATCTTCGGTTTCACCCGAGCGGTGCGAAATCACGGCGGTGTAACCAGCGCGCTTGGCCATCTCAATAGCGGCAAAGGTTTCGGTCAGGGTGCCGATCTGGTTGATCTTGATCAGGATCGAGTTACCGATACCCAACTCGATCCCTTTCTTCAGAATCTTGGTGTTGGTCACAAACAAATCGTCACCAACCAACTGGATCTTGTCGCCCAATTGCTGGCTCAGAATGCGCCACCCGTCCCAATCGTCTTCGGCCATGCCGTCTTCGATGGAGATGATGGGGTACTTGTCGCACCAGTTGGCCAACAGGTTGGCAAAGTCTTGCGAGCTCAGGGACACGCCACCTTCGCCAGCCAGGTGGTATTTACCATCGCGGTAGAACTCGGAAGCCGCGCAGTCCAGGGCCAGAGCAATCTGGGTGCCAGGCTCGTAGCCAGCTTGCTCGATAGCACGCAGAATCAGCTCGATCGCGGCTTCGTGGTTGGCCACGTTCGGAGCAAAACCACCCTCATCGCCCACCGCAGTGGACATGCCCTGATCGTGGATCAGGCCTTTCAAGGTGTGGAAAACTTCTGCACCCATACGCAGCGATTCGCGGAAGCTCTTGGCACCCACGGGCATGATCATGAACTCTTGCAAGTCCAGGGTGTTGTTGGCGTGTGCGCCACCGTTGATGACGTTCATCATCGGCACAGGCATGGCCATGGCACCGCTGCCACCAAAGTAACGGTACAGGGACAGACCCGAATCATCAGCAGCGGCACGGGCCACCGCCATACTGGCAGCCAGCATGGCGTTCGCGCCCAGGCGGCTCTTGTCTTCGGTGCCGTCCAGCTCGATCAGGGTGCGATCGATAAAGGTTTGTTCTTGAGCATCCAAGCCCATCAAGGCTTCGGAGATCTCTGTGTTCAGGTTCTCGACAGCGCGCAAAACACCTTTGCCCAGGTAACGGCTCTTGTCACCATCACGCAGCTCCAACGCTTCGCGAGCGCCAGTGGATGCACCAGAAGGAACGGAGGCACGCCCCATAGCGCCCGATTCGAGCAATACATCACACTCCACCGTTGGATTACCACGGGAGTCCAGAATCTCGCGGCCAATAATATCTACGATTGCACTCATGATTTTGACAGTCCTGCCTGAAGTAGCATTAAGCTAGATAAGTTAAACAATCCTGCTGCCGGGCGTATCGCCGTAAACCGATATGAAGATCAGCTTGAAAAGGCGCCTAGCCTGGAAGTTGAAAAGATCAGCAAGCGCGACAGCTATAGTGCAATCAGCGCCCCTGCCCTCCTGCTAAAACAGGATTGTACCTGCCCATGACACAGCCGTGCCATGTCTGGTCTCGAAAGCTGGAAAAAAGCCGGGACTCCAGCCCCTGCCTTCGTCCTGATCGAAACCGGCACATGTTTATTATCACCAGAAATTCCGAGACTAGGCGGCGTCTCTGTAAATACAAAAAGTACCGATACGTCTCAAAGTAAATCTTTGTCGGCCGCTTTCAACAAGGCGCTTTCCCAGTTGCCCAACAAGGTGATCAACTGGTTCAAGTCCTGGTCGGAGAAATCTTGCAGCATGGCCTGCACCAGGCGGCGGCGACGCGGCAAGGTGGCCTCAACCAGCTCACGGCCAGCAGGACTTAGGCGCACATTGGTCAGCCGATTATCCTGCTCATCGGTGAAGCGCTCAACCAGCCCCAAGGACTCAATGCTTTTAAGCTGCCGTGTCACCGCAGCCGGATCAATGCGCAGCAAGCGAACCAACTGCTTTTGAGACAGGCAGCCGTTCTCTTGGTACAAGCCAATCAGGACACGCCAGCGTGGCAAGGGCATGCCCAACTGCTGGTCAAACGCCGCCATCAGACTGCGATAGGTGCGCCCCAATTGCTGAGCCGCTTGAAGTTGCGGAAATTCATTCATCATGTTCAAGACTGTTCTTGACGATTAAACCGTATTGGCGGCACTTTACGTACCCAATAGAAACACCAGACTATCAGCAGCAAGGTCACGGCCATACCCATATTGACGGCATGCGCCAGAGCATCGCGGGCCAAGCCCAGATACATCTGCCCGTCCAGCCCGGCCTGCTCCAGAAACTGTGACTGCTGGCTTGCACTCATCAAGACTTGCGGGTCTTGCAGCGCGTTAACGACATTTGCAGGCAAAGCCGTCAATTGCGTGCGGATGGATTCTCCATATTGGTAATTGATCAAGGCTCCGACAACAGCAGTTCCCAACATGCCGCCCACCATGCGCATGGACTGTAGCATGGCCGTGGCAATCCCCAGCATGGAACGCTCTACAATTTCCTGCGCAAACACCGTCAAATTCGGCATGATGAAACCAACCCCGGTTCCGGCAATCGTGGCGTACAGGACAAAATGCCAGTGCGGATCGGTTTTCTGGATGAACACCATGCCCAGACAGGCAATCGTCAACAACGTCAAGCCCAGGTACAACATCAGGGTGGGACGAGGCAGCCGCGTAATCATACGGCCATTAATGATACTGCCCACCGTAATGAACACCACCAAGGGGGTGACCAATAAACCGGCTGTTTGAGGGCGTAGACCATACCCCCCTTGCAACAACAAAGGCGCGTAGAACAAGAGACCAAACAGGATAAAGCCCAAACCGGCAGACAGAACCAGCAAGGAGAATTGAGCAGGACTACTGAACAGAACCAAGGGCAACAAAGGTTCCGCAACCCGCCGCTCCCAACTGACCAATAAGACAAAAGCGGCCACACTACACAGCCCCAACAAGACCATCAAATAGCTGCCACCATAGTGAGGCAGCAGCTCTACCAATAGTTGAACACAGGCCAAACCGACCATCAGCAAAAAAGCGCCCAGATAATCCAGGCGAACTTGGGTTTGACGAAAGTGACGAATCTGCGGCAGGTAGCGATAGACAAAATACAGGCTGAGTAAGCCAACAGGCAGGTTGACATAAAACACAGAGCGCCAGCCGTAGTGCTCGGTCAAAATCCCACCCAGAAAAGGCCCTATCCCGTTCGCAATCCCAAAGGACGCGCTAAGCATCACTTGCCAGCGCAAACGCACACGAGGATCGGGAAACAGATCAGGCACACAGGCAAATGCCGTCCCTACCAACATGCCCCCGGCTATGCCCTGCAAGGCCCGCGCAAGTACCAACTGCAGCATGCTTTGCGCCATGCCACAGAATACAGAGGCCAAGGTAAAAAGGACAATGGACACCAGCACGAAGCGGCGGCGTCCATAAAAATCCCCCAAGCGACCAAAGATAGGCACGGTAATCACCGAAGTCAGCAAATACGCGGTTGCCACCCAGGCATACAGCTCAAAGCCATGCAGCTCGGACACGATGGTGGGTAAGGCTGTCCCGACCACGGTCTGATCAATGGCTACCAACATCACCACAAAGCACAAACCCATCATCGCTAATATAGATTCTGTGACGGACAAGACACGCCCCGGCGTCTTCTGCGTCGATTCTGCTGCGTTTATCATTTCTATTGACCACACAATTATTGCCTAGTCAACGATTCTACGGGGGACTGAAAAACCTGACAAGTACGGCCTGAATCAACCCCTGTCCCACTATCCCGATACACAATAACGATCACCTGCAGAGCCATGCTCTCCACGCACATCTGTTCCACAGGAAAACAGTATGAATATCATGATTATTGGTGCCAGCATGGGTCTGGGTCGCGCCTTGATGGACGGCTTGGCCCAAGATGGCAACACGCTGTATGGTGTGGCCAGACGGCCACCCAGCACCTTGGCCAGCTCCCTGCACCCAGACCCCAGCGCCCATCAGCATTGGATCAGCGCCGACTTGTCCGAGCCTGACGCCGCCAGCCAATTGGCAACCGCCTGCCCGGACTTGCTGGATGTCCTGATCTATAACCTGGGAATCTGGGAAGACACGGCATTCAGCCCGGAATACGATTTTCTATCGCAGTCCGATCAAGCTTTGCGCCGCCTGGTTGATGTAAACCTGACCGGCGCGTTATTGGCTATACGCCACTTGCTGCCCAATATGCTGCGCAGCAGCCAGCCCCGCTTGATTCTGACAGGCTCCACTTCGGGCCTTCGCCAAAGCGGTCGACCGGAAGTTGCTTTCGGGGCAACGAAATTTGCCTTGAGTGGTTTAGCTGACAGCCTGCGCGAAGGTTATAGGGATCAAGGCCTGGCCGTCACGTGTCTGCAACTGGGCTATCTGAATACGGAAGATGGCCTGGATGTTCCGCTGCGGGCTGCCGCTGAACGGGACCAAGGCCAGACAATTCCAGTCCATGACGTCCTCACCATTGTGCGCAGCCTGCTGCAACTGTCTCCCGCCAGCTTTGTCCGCGAGCTTACTCTGCCTGCCCTGCGTGATCCACGTTTTTAAACCGCAAGCGTCGCCATGTATTCACAAGGGGCATGGGACGATAAGGAAAGGAAAAAGCACTCTCTGCGGCTGATAAAGCACCTGGTGACGCTGAAAAATCCGCCCGCTCGCACCTGCCTTCAGGCACAAAGGCATTCGGCATTCGGCATTCGGCATTCGAGAGCATCAAAACAAGAGCAACGCCTTCAGGCAATAGTGGTCGAGCAGGTCGGATCTATGCCTGCATAGCATAGAAAAAGGGAGTGTTTTCGCACTCCCTTTTTCTGCCTGTCTAGATGGAATAGCCTGTTTTTACAGACCTTGCACCACGTACATGGTCATTTTGGCCGCACCTTCACGCGCTTTACGGGCACGACGGTATTCCTCGGAATCATGGAAAGCCTGGGCCTGTTCCAGCGTGTCGAACTCCATGACCACGGTACGCAAAGGCGCATTGCCTTCCAGAGCGACCGTTTCGCCACCACGCACCAACACTTTCACATTGTGAGCTTTCAGGGCAAGGCTGGAAAACTCCTGGTACTGCTTGTACTGTTCGGGGTTGCTTACTTCGACATTCGCAATCAAATATGCAGGCATACTGTCTCCAAAACTATTTTTAATAGCCGTGCTGCAGGGCACCGCTGTTTTTAACAATCGAATCGATCTGTTGCAGCGTCCGCAGCAAATCTGACATCTGTGACAGGGGAACGGCATTGGGGCCATCAGACAAGGCCTTGTCCGGATTAGGATGAGTCTCCATGAACACGCCAGCCACACCTGCTGCAACTGCGGCACGCGCCAGCACGGGAACAAACTCACGCTGACCACCCGACGAGGTGCCCTGCCCACCCGGCAACTGCACCGAGTGAGTGGCATCGAACACGACCGGGCAATCCGTGGCACGCATGATCGCCAAGGAACGCATGTCGGATACCAGATTGTTGTAGCCAAACGAAGCGCCACGCTCACAGACCATGATGGTGGAGCCATCACCGCCCATTTCCATTGCCGCTGCACGTGCTTTTGCCACCACCTGCACCATATCCTGAGGCGCCAGGAACTGGCCCTTTTTGATATTCACGGGTTTCAGAGTAGCGGCGCAAGCCTGAATAAAGTCGGTCTGACGGCATAGAAAAGCGGGGGTTTGCAATACGTCCACCACGGCTGCCACATCATCGACCTGATCTTTGTCGTGCACATCGGTCAGGACCGGCACTTTGTAGTGCGAGCGCACATCCGCCAGAATCTGCAGACCTTCCGCCATGCCGGGACCACGATAGGACTTATCCGAGCTCCGGTTGGCCTTGTCAAACGAGCTTTTGTAGATAAAGGGGATACCCAGAGCCGAGGTAATCTCGGCGAGTTGACCCGCTGTATCAAACGCCATTTGACGCGACTCAATCACACAAGGGCCAGCGATCAGAAAAAAGGGGCGATCCAGGCCAACATCGTAACCGCATAAATCCATAATAGACCTCGTTTCAGTATTGCTGCATTCTCCCACATTCCAGACAGCGATGCTGCATCACCGTGCAGCATACTTGTCTGCCTAAATGAAAAAGCCCGCATAGCGCGGGCCTTTTCAGTCATACCAAGTTATCAAGCCGTTTTTTTCTGGCGCTCCAGAGCAGCTTTGATATAGCTGGTAAACAGCGGGTGGCCATCACGCGGGGTCGAGGTGAATTCCGGATGGAATTGCACGCCCATGAACCAAGGATGATCAGGCAGTTCCATGATTTCTGGCAGGTTCTCGGTAGGAGTACGAGCCGAGATTACCATACCCACTTCTTCCAGGCGCGGCACGTACAAGGTGTTGACCTCGAAACGGTGACGGTGGCGCTCGTTGACTTCTGGGCCATAAATGGCTTCAGCGCGCGAACCAGGTTTCACGGGGCAACGCTGTGCGCCCTTGCGCATGGTGCCGCCCAGATCGGAGGTGCCATCACGGTGTTCAATCTTACCTTCACGATCAGCCCATTCGGTAATCAGGGCTACTACCGGGTGCACGGCGGATGGATCGAACTCGGTGGAGTTCGCGCCCACCAGATTGCCCACATTGCGAGCAAACTCGACCACGGCCAATTGCATGCCCAGGCAAATGCCCAGGAATGGCACGCCGTTTTCACGAGCGTATTGAATGGCGCGAATCTTGCCTTCAGTACCACGTTTGCCAAAGCCACCTGGGACCAGAATGGCATCCAGACCTTTCAAGCAATCCGTACCTTCATTCTCGATCACTTCGGAATCCAGGTACTCGATATTGATACGGGTGCGGGTATGGATACCGGCATGAACCAGCGCTTCGCTTAGCGACTTGTAGGATTCGGTCAGGTCTACGTACTTGCCAACCATACCAATGCGTACTTCGTGCTCTGGATTCTCCTGTGCCTGGACCAAACGATCCCACATGGAAAGATCTGCCGGTGGAGGCGACAAGGCCAAGGCATCGCACACCAAGCTGTCCAGACCTTGCTTGTGCAGCATGGCTGGAATCTTGTAAATGGAATCCGCATCCCACACCGAAATCACGGCGTCCATGGGCACGTTGGAGAACAGCGAAATCTTGGCTAGCTCGTCATCAGGAATGACACGATCGGCTCGGCACAGCAAAGCATGGGGGTGAATACCGATTTCACGCAGCTTTTGCACCGAGTGCTGGGTAGGTTTGGTCTTGAGTTCGCCAGCCGATGCAATGAAAGGCACCAGTGTCAGGTGAACAAAAGCGGTGTTGTTACGGCCCAGGCGTAGGTTCATCTGGCGGGCAGCTTCCAGGAAAGGCTGGGATTCGATGTCACCCACTGTGCCGCCAATCTCGACGATGGCAACATCAGCCTCGCCATTGTAGGCAGCCTTGGCGCCACGAATGATGAAGTCCTGGATTTCGTTGGTGATGTGCGGGATAACCTGCACGGTCTTGCCCAGATAATCCCCGCGACGCTCTTTGCGCAGCACGGATTCGTAAATCTGGCCCGTGGTGAAGTTGTTGACCTTGCGCATGCGAGCGGAAATAAAGCGCTCGTAGTGGCCCAGGTCCAGGTCAGTTTCCGCACCATCCTCAGTAACAAACACTTCACCGTGCTGGAAGGGGCTCATGGTGCCCGGGTCTACGTTGATGTAGGGATCCAGCTTGAGCATAGTCACGCGCAAACCGCGGGACTCCAGGATGGCAGCCAGGGATGCAGCCGCAATACCTTTGCCCAGGGAGGACACAACGCCTCCCGTTACGAATACATATTTGGTGGTCATTATAAAAGGCGCCTGAGGTCAAATCAGGCGATAGCGGGAAATTTGGATTATAACGGCAAGCGCCCATGCTTGGCGACCCGACAAGTGGCATTTCACAGCGGAAATACCACTTGTCCTTGCAACTATTGACAACAGCAGACGGTGCGATCAGATCGCCTGCGTCCTTTGCTCAAGCCATGTACGTGCCTCACCCTGAACACGGGGCAAGAGACGTTCGCGCACTTGCTGATGATATTCATTGAGCCACTGACGCTCGGCAGCGGTCAGTAGTGCGGCATCTATACAACGCGTATCAATGGGGCACAAGGTCAGGGTTTCAAAACGCAGAAATTGCCCGTACTCGCTGCGCATGGCTGGTACCGCCGCCACCAGATTCTCGATACGAATGCCCCACTGGCCGGGACGATACAAGCCAGGCTCGTTGGACGTAATCATACCGGCACGCATGGCCGAATGAGGTCCGATACGGCCTCGCCAGGAGATAGACTGCGGACCTTCATGCACATTCATGAAGTACCCCACGCCATGTCCGGTGCCATGACCGAAGTCCAGCCCCTGTTCCCACAAAGGCTGACGCGCCAGCACATCAATTTGCTGACCGGCAATGCCTTCCGGGAACACCAGCATGGACAAGGACACCATGCCTTTGAGCACCAGCGTGAAGTCACGAATCTGCTCGGCAGATACCTGCCCCACCGGCACCACTCGGGTGATGTCCGTCGTCCCCCCCTGATACTGCCCGCCCGAATCGATCAGCAGCAAGCCATTGCCATCAATACGGGCATGGGACTGCTGGGTAGCCTGATAGTGCGGCATGGCGCCATTGGCGTTATAAGCAGCAATCGTGCCAAAACTAGGGCTGACAAAGCCTTCCTGACGAGCACGGGCAGCGCAGATATGTTCATCCACATCCAGCTCATTCACGTCGCTTTGCTGCTCAAACCAGGCAAAGAACTCGCATAAGGCAGCGCCGTCTTTTTCCATGGTTTCACGCACATGATCCAGCTCGGCATCGGTCTTGCAGGACTTGAGCAATTGAGCGGGATTGATGTACTCCACTACATTCAAATGTGCCGCCAGTTGCGCCGCCCAAGCCGTGGTCCGCGCCATATCCAGCAGGATAGGCATGGACGCGGGTAAAGCACGCATGAAGGAGGACAACTCGGTATAGCCTTGAACTTGCACGCCGTCCAAAGCCAGCGCCTCCTGTATGCCTGCCGACAGCTTGTTGCTATCCACAAACAGAAATGCCTGATCCGGGCCAATCAACAAGTACGACAGGAACACCGGGTTATAGGACACATCACTGCCGCGCAGATTCAGGGTCCAGGCAATATCATCCAGTGCGCTCAGCAAATGCCAATGGGCGCCCTGCTCCTGCATGGCGGCCCGGGTGCTGCTCAAGTTTTCCTGACGAGTACGGCAGGCAAAAGGGGGCAGATGCTCCACCACCTGGCCAACAGGCGCAGCAGGCCGGTCCGTCCAGATCGGGCTGAGCAAATCGGCTTCCAGCACCCACTCCAGCTCCGGCGTGGCCTTTTGCCAGGCCAGCAGACTTTGTGCCGACACCGACTGGCTATCGAGCGCGACTCGCGACTGGGCAGGCAAATGCTCCGCCAGCCAATTGGCTGGCTCCGGCACGCCGGCCTCGCCGGCACGTTGCAAATGAATGCCTCTGCCGTCCAGCTCCTTGGCTGCCTGCTCCCAATAACGGCTATCGGTCCACAAGCCGGCCCAATCGGCCGTCACCACCAGGAGCCCGGCCGATCCGACAAATCCGCTGAGCCACTGACGGCTTTTCCAGCGATCAGGCAGGTATTCAGACAGATGAGGGTCGGATGTAGGCCAGATGCTTGCCTGCACGGACTGAAATTGCATTTGTTCGCGCAGCGCCTGCAAGCGTGCGGCAACGGGGGGATGGGCCATGCCAACTTCCTTTACATAAACAGCGTTCACGCACCGATCAAACATAAAAAAAGCTCCGACTCGCGCCGAAGCTTTTTAAGCCAGAGAGACCGATCAGGCCACCGCACTGACGTCCAGCGGGACGCCTGTCTTGGACTGAATGTACTCAAGGCTGACTTCTGGTGCCAACTCAAGCAACTTTAAACCATTTTCCGTCACTTCCATCACTCCCAGATCGGTAATGATGAGGTCAACCACCCCCACGCCTGTCAGGGGCAAGGTGCAAGCAGGCAGAATTTTCAGGTCTTCCGTGCCATCTTTCTTGGTGGCCACGTGCTCCATCAGGACCACGACACGGCCAACGCCAGCGACCAGATCCATGGCACCGCCCATGCCCTTGATCATCTTGCCAGGGATCATCCAGTTGGCCAGATCACCCTTTTCCGACACCTGCATGGCGCCCAGAATCGCGATATTGATCTTGCCGCCACGAATCATGGCAAACGAGTCTGCCGAGGAAAAAATGGACGAACCGGGCAAGGTGGTGATGGTTTGCTTGCCAGCGTTGATAAGGTCCGCATCAATCTTGTCTTCGGTCGGAAAGGGGCCAATGCCCAGCAAACCGTTTTCCGATTGCAGCCAGACTTCAATGCCCTCGGGCACGTGGTTGGCAACCAGCGTAGGCAAACCAATACCCAGGTTGACGTAAAAGCCGTCCTGAAGCTCCAGGGCGGCGCGTGCCGCCATTTGATCTCTATTCCAAGCCATTATTATCTTGCCTCGCTAATCAGGAAGAACGAACGGTACGCTGTTCAATGCGCTTTTCAGGCTGTGCATTGAGCACGATACGGTGCACATAAATACCGGGCAAATGCACATCATCCGGGTCCAGGCTGCCGGTCTCGACAATTTCCTCGACCTCGACAATGGTGATCTTGCCAGCCATGGCCACGTTCGGGTTGAAGTTGCGCGCGGTCTTGCGAAACACCAGGTTGCCGCTGCGGTCGGCCTTATAAGCTTTGACCAGTGACACATCGGGCACCAGGGCCTCTTCCATCACGTATTGCTGACCGTTGAACTCGCGAATTTCCTTACCCTCAGCCACGATGGTGCCCACGCCTGTTGCGGTAAAGAAAGCAGGAATGCCTGCACCACCGGCACGCAACTTTTCAGCCAGTGTGCCCTGAGGGGTGAAGTCCAGCTCCAGCTCGCCGGCCAGATACTGACGTTCAAACTCTTTGTTCTCGCCCACGTAGGAGGAAATCATCTTGCGGATCTGACGAGTTTCCAACAACTGACCCAGACCAAAGCCATCCACCCCGGCATTATTGCTAATGCAGGTCAGGTTTTTGACTCCGCTATCGCGCAGCGCAGCAATCAGCGCTTCGGGAATTCCGCACAAGCCGAATCCACCTACCGCGACTGTCTGTCCGTCGGCAACGACTCCCTGCAACGCCTCCTTGGCGCTTGGATAGACTTTATTCAATTGACTCTCCAATAACTCTTTAATTGGCCTAAACAGCAAACTTTGTCCAATAATGCCGCTATGCACCATAAGGTGCTATCAGGCATTCTACGACTTGACTACGCTTTCCGTATACGTAAAGCTTAACCCTGAAAAACCGAGTGTATCTGTTTACGCTCATCTTCGGTCCAAGGTTGAGAGCCACCTTGGGGGTTAATGGACACTAGCACACAGCGACCACGTGCATAAATGACATCAGCTTGATTTGCGTCACCTACAAAGACTTCCAGCTCAATGCTGCTGCCGCCGACTTTCAATAATTTATGCACAATCCGAACAGTGGCCGGATACAGGATCGAACGCAGGAAATCCAGGCTGGCATGAGCCAGCACCCCGGTACGTGGAGAAGGTGGCACCATGCCCAGCTTCATCATTAACTGAACACGCGCTTCCTCGATGTAGCGAAAGTAAACCGTATTGTTAACATGATTCATGGCATCCAGATCGCCCCAGCGCACGGCAATATCAAAAGTGGCTCCTGCACCAGAATCTACTACTTGTGTCATTACATGCTCTCCTTACTGATATTTACTGATGAACCCGGAAGCGGACGGACACCCCCCCTAGCCTCTGAACTCAAAACGGGATTGCTCAGACTACAATACAATCGACCGTACGCACAGTACACGAATTTCACCCGCCAACAATCAAGAACAAAGCGCTAAGCCGTAATAGGAGATCAGCAGCAATGTCTGAACGTGAATCGATGGAATATGACGTTATTATCGTCGGCGCTGGCCCTGCTGGTCTGGCCACCGCGATACGTCTTAAACAGCTCGCCCAAGAAAAAGAACAAGAAATCAGCGTCTGTATCCTGGAAAAAGGCGCTGAAGTGGGAGCCCATATCCTGTCCGGCGCCGTCATGGATACGCGCGCGCTGGACGAACTGCTGCCGGACTGGAAAGCGCAAGGCGCCCCCATTTCGGTAGAAGTGACCGAAGACAAATTCCTGTTCCTGACCGAAAAAGGCGCACGCAGCACTCCCATGTGGTTGCTGCCCGACTGCTTCAAGAACCATGGCAATTACATCGTCCGCCTGGGTAATGTCGTGCAATGGATGGGTGAACAGGCCGAGGCCCTAGGCGTGGATATATTCCCCGGCTTTGCCGCTGCCCACATTCTGTACGACGAGCAAGGCGCGGTACGTGGTGTTTTGACCGGTGACATGGGCGTGGCCCGTGACGGCACCCACACCTCCCACTACCAGCCTGGCATGGAATTGCTGGCGTCCTACACGATTTTTGCCGAAGGCTCGCGTGGCCACCTGGGCCGTGAGCTGACCGAACGCTTCAAGCTGGACGAATCCCGCAATGCACAAAGCTACGGCATTGGCATTAAAGAGCTGTGGGAAGTCGATCCATCCCAGTCCCAGCCCGGTCTGGTGATTCACACCGCTGGCTGGCCTCTGGATTCAGACACCTACGGTGGCTCCTTCCTGTACCACCTGGATAACAATCTGGTCATGGTCGGGATGGTGGTGGGTCTGGATTATGCCAATCCCTGGCTGTCTCCCTTTGAAGAGTTCCAGCGTTACAAAACTCACCCTGCCCTGCGCGCCACATTTGAAGGCGGCAAGCGCATTGCTTACGGGGCTCGTTCCCTGACGGCCGGTGGTTTGCTGGCACTGCCCAAACTCAGCTTCCCCGGTGGTGCACTGGTCGGTTGTGATGCGGGCTTCCTGAATGCCTCACGCATCAAGGGTAGCCACGCTGCTATCAAATCCGGTTCACTGGCCGCTGAAGCCGCTTTCGAAGCCTTGCAAGCGGGTCGCAAGCAGGACGAACTGTCGCAATACGCCGAGAATTTCAAACAGTCCTGGCTGCATGAGGAACTGAACAAGGCCCGTAACTTCAAGCAATGGTTCAAGAAAGGTCGCTCGATTGCGTCCGTCATGACCTTTGTGGAGCAAGGTCTGCTCAAAGGCAAAATGCCCTGGACGCTACGTAACAACAAGCCTGACCACGCCTGTTTGCAGCCGGCAGCCGAATGCGCCCGCATCGACTACCCCAAGCCAGATGGCAAGATCACCTTCGATCGTCTCAGTTCCGTGTTTATTTCAAACACCAACCACGAAGAAGATGAACCTGTTCACCTGACGCTGAAGGATCCATCCGTGCCTGTAGCCGTAAACCTGGCTCGTTACGGTGGCCCTGAAGCCCGCTTCTGTCCGGCCGGCGTATACGAGTTCATCAAGACCGAAACCGGCGACGACAAGCTGCAGATCAATGCACAGAACTGTGTGCACTGCAAAACCTGCGACATTAAAGACCCTACCCAAAATATCGTCTGGGTGCCTCCACAAGGTGGTGAAGGTCCGGTGTACAACGGCATGTAAAAATAACTCTGGCCTTGGCGATAACACCAAGGCCAGACAGTTTGATGCTGAAAAAAACCACCCACTGAACTGCACCCCAAAAGTTGGACATTGATCCAACCTTTGGGGTGTTTTTCATGGCGAAATACAATAGTCAGTTCACACGCGGGTGGTTTTTTTAAGTTCTTTTTGATTTGCGCGATCGGCTGGGCCAGTTAACGACAAATAGCCCCAGTAGAATCAGGCCAGTTCCCATCAACTCCAATTGAGTGGGCCATTCGTCCAACAGCAACCAGGCCAGCAGAACGGTCAGTGCAGGCACACCCAAGCTGGACATACCAGCCAAGGTCGCGCTGACGCGGCTGACCACCGCCATCCAAAGCAACCAACCCACGCCAGTGGCGATCACACCCAGATACAGCACACCGCTGAACATTTGCCACTCCATCACCAAAGAGCGCTGGGGGATCAAGAAACTCAAGGGCAGGACAATGACCACTCCCAAAAGGCATTGCCAGACTGTGGCGTTAAGCAGCTCAACACGATGACGTTCAAATAGCTGCTTGGAGTAAATTGCCCCCAAGGCCCAACTCACACCGCTGAGCGTTGCCAAAACAGAACCCAGTATGCCGCCCATTCCCTTCCAAGGCGCGATCAGGAGCATCAAACCCAAAATCGCAGGCACCATACCCATTACGTGGCGCTTTTGGGGACGCTGTCCCAACATGGGCCAGGACAGCAACAAGATCCAGATGGGCATGGTGTAAGCCAGGGCAACCATCTTGCCCGCCCCACCCACCTGCAAGGAAAACTGGCTAAGCAGCTGAAATCCAGTGGTCTGGAAAATGGCCACACCCAAACTCAGCTTCCAGGGTGTGGGCCGCAAATGTCCGCCTTTAAGACGCAGCACCAACCATAAGAAAACGAATGCCACTGCATAGCGTGCTGCAATCAGATCAACTGGCCCGATGTAGACGGTCATCGCCTTCATCACGACCCAGCTCATGCCCCAGGTCAGCACCACCAAACCCATCAGCGCCAAAGCCCCCCTGTCTGCCTGCTGTTCCCCACTCAAACCTTTCCCCTTTTCTTTGAATTCATGGACCGATGTTTTGACCACGGACTCAATGCTAGGCTAATTCCGTATTGAGCAGGTCTCAAAGACACAATAATCAGAAGCAATAAAAAAACCCTGGCTCCGGAAAGAAACCAGGGTCAAACAGGAACTACCAAAAAACTTAGTGTGCTTCGGACAACTGATCCAAAATTGCTGGGTTTTCCAGCGTGGATACGTCTTGCGTGATCGGCTCGTTATTGGCAACAAAACGCAGCAAACGACGCATGATCTTGCCCGAACGTGTCTTGGGCAGGTTCTCACCGAAGCGGATCTCACGAGGCTTGGCGATAGGACCAATTTCCCTGCCTACCCAATTGCGCAGATCGGCAGCAACCTTGTCGGCCTCTTCGCCCGATGGCAGATCGCCATTGAGCACCACAAACGCCACAATGGCTTCACCCGTCGTTGGGTCAGGCTTGCCCACAACAGCCGCTTCAGCCACCAGTGGGTGGGCAACCAAAGCCGACTCCACTTCCATCGTGCCCAAACGGTGGCCCGAGACGTTCAACACATCGTCAATACGGCCCATGACCCAGAAATAGCCGTCGGTATCACGCTGCGCACCATCACCGGCCAGGTAATAGCCTTTGAGCTCAGGCGGAAAGTAGCTTTTCACGAAGCGATCCGGGTCACCCCAGATGGTGCGTATCATATTGGGCCAAGGCTTGCGAATGACCAGGAAACCGCCATTGCCGCGCTCGGCTTCGTCACCCACTTCGTCCACAATTGCCACGTCCATGCCGGGGAATGGCAGGCCGCAAGAACCCGGTTTCAGTGGAGTAGCGCCTGGCAAGGGAGTAATGACATGACCGCCCGTTTCCGTCTGCCACCAGGTATCCACAATGGGGCAACGCTCGCGGCCCACATTCTTGAAATACCACATCCAGGCTTCAGGGTTGATGGGCTCGCCCACCGAACCAATAATACGCAGGCTATCCAGATTGTATTGTTTGGGGTGAATAGCCTCGTCCGCTTCGGCTGCCTTGGTCAAGGAGCGAATAGCGGTAGGTGCCGTGTAGAACACCGTCACACCGTGGCGCTCAATCATGTTCCAGAAACGGCCAGCATCCGGATAGGTAGGCACGCCTTCAAACACGACTTGTGTCACGCCAGCGGCCAGAGGGCCGTAGGTGATGAAGGTGTGGCCTGTTACCCAACCGATGTCGGCGGTACACCAGAACACATCGCTGTCTTTGGCATCGAAGGTCCACTGTACGCTCAGCATGGCACCTAGCAGGTAGCCAGCCGAAGAGTGCTGCACGCCTTTAGGCTTGCCAGTGGAGCCAGAGGTGTACAGAACAAACAGAGGGTGTTCTGCATTCACGGACACGGCTGGGCAATCGCTGCTTTGGCCCTTGACGGCATCTTCCCACCACAGGTCACGGCCTTCGTGCCAGGCAACAGGCCCGCCTGTACGCTTGTACACGATAACGTGACGCACGGCTTCGCAGTCGCCTCCGCTCAGGGCTTCGTCAACTGCATTTTTCAAAGGGATGGCACGGCCACCGCGACGTTGCTCGTCAGCGGTAATGACCAAGGTAGCGCCCACGTCCACCGCACGTTCGTGCAGACTCTTGGCCGAGAAACCACCAAACACCACAGAGTGGGTAATACCCAAACGGGCACATGCCTGCATGGCCACAATGGCTTGCACCGACATGGGCATGTAAATCAAGGCGCGTTCGCCGGTTTTGTAGCCCAGGGCTTTCAAACCATTGGCAAACTGGCAAACTTGTTCGTACAGCTCGCGGAAGGTCACTTTAGTGACTTCGCCACCGTCGGCTTCAAAAATCAGCGCGGTTTTGTTTTCGGTGGGCGTACCCAGGTGCTTGTCCAGACAGTTAGCCGAGACGTTCAGCTCACCATCATGGAACCACTTGTAAAACGGGGGCTTGCTATCGTCCAGAACCTGGGTGAAAGGCTTGGTCCAGACCAGACGATCACGGGCCAACTCCGCCCAGTAGCCGGGATAATCCTGCTCGGCCTTCTGGCAAAGCTCCTGGTAGGCTGCCATGCCAGCGATGCGAGCATCGCGTTCCAGATCCGGGAACACGGGAAATACCCGACTTTCCGACAGGACGGATTCAATAGACGTTGGACCGCTCATAGTTTGGCTCCTTTATTTTCCAGATTTGGTGTTTTTTTTGGGATGCGCAAGGGCAGCCCAGCTTAATTTTATATAAACGTAACGTGCCTTACTTACTCAATCCTGACAACTGAGATCGGCTTGATTCTTGGCCAAAATGCCACGCGGAAAATTCAAACGCGACAGGATCAGCAGGCCCGCCAGAAAAAACAATCCCGTGCAGGCCAGAGCCAAACGGTGGTTTCCACCACTTAACCAAGTCACCAGACCATAAGACAGCGGACCACATACGGCAGCCAACTGAATGGCAAAGGTCCACAAGGCGAAAAACTCGGCCAAACGGCTCTTGGGTGCCAACAAACCCACCATGGCCCGACCCGCACTTTGACTACTTCCTATACATAGCCCGGCAACGGCTGCTGCGGTCCAAAATCCGGCCAAAGAACGCGTACTGACCGCAATCCCCACCATGACTAGCCAAGCGCACAGCGTCAGTGCCAACGCACGCCGATGGCCAATGCGATCTTGTACATGGCCAAACAGCAACGCCCCCACCGCTGCCGCGATATTGACGGTAAAAATCAAGGCCATGGTTTGCGCCATCGTAAAGCCCATGGCCTCAGTGGCGTACACCGCTGACAAGGTAATAATGACGGCAATCCCAGCCTGATAGGCAGCTCCGCACAACAACAAGGTGCGGAAATCGGGAAAATGCTGATGCACATCGCGCGCCGATGCAATCAAACGCGACAGCATGCCTTGCTGCTCTGCGCCACTAGGCGCACTGCGTTCGCGCAGAAACAAAAAAGAAGGCAAGGCCGACAGAGCAAACAAGGTAGCCGTAATCAAAGCAATGCCCGGTACATACTCCTGAGCCGTCCAGCCCTGCGACGTTGCCCAGGTCAAGAAACCGAGAGACAGCCCCAAAGCCAACATGCCCCCAAAATAGCCAAAACCCCAGCCCCAACCGGAGACTCGTCCCAAGGCGTCAGGCCGAGCGATTTCCGGTAAAAAAGCGCCGATAACGGACTCGCCTATGCAGTAGCAATAATTGGATAACGCAATGAAAACCAGAGCCCAGACAATGTCATTGGGGCCGGCCCAATACAACATCACGGTTGCCAACACGCAACCTATGGTGCTGCTAAACAAAAGTCGTCTTTTGCCTTGACGGGCATCGGCTTTTGCACCAAGTCCGGGCATGGTCAACATGATGCTTAAATACGAAGCAGACAAGGCCAAGGTCCATGCCAAGGTAGCCCAATTGCGGCCTTCAGCGATCACACCTACAAAATAGGCACTGTAAACACTGGTCAAAATCACGGTGGTGTAGCCAGAGTTTGCAAAATCGTACATAGCCCAAGCCCACAACTCACGCAGCCGTACTCCTTCATTTAGTGCTTTCCCTAGGGCTTGTCCTATAAATCGCATCATTCAATCTCTATAAACAGTAAAACTTCGCTCTATTTCGGTTAATTTCCTGCAAGCCACCCAAAAGAGCACTGGACCCATGAACAGGGCTTGAAAACCGCTGCCAGCCACACTTTGCAACTGTATGATTCAATCGCAAAATACACTCCTACAATGCTTTACGGTGCAATTATCATCCGGTACACTGCTTAGCACTCAACGCACAGCAACGTTCGGCAAAGTATGGTGCTTTTAGCCATACTTACAGCCCTGATACCCATCAATTGCTGCTAATTTCAGCAAAAATAGGCATCAAGGTTGTGCTGCTGCCCACCAAGTCCTTAAAAAAGCCCTGGTCATGCCGCCACATTACCTGAATCCACCCGCACTTTTGCATATTACTTATCGCAGCGCCAAGTATCTTTTGTTAGCCGGTGCGCTAGCCTTAACCGGGTGCGCCACCACTGGAACTCAACAGTCCAGCCAGAACAAAGATCGTGCAGAGCTGGATCACGCTTACTACGCCGATTACGAATTCCAGACCGAGTCCGACCCGTTAGGTACGTATCTGGCCAATCGCGCTCGCAACGACATTAATATTGCGTATAGCAGCGATCGTCGCCAAGGGCGCACCGAAAGCCGCAGCAGCCGAAACGCTTCCTCTAACCATGGCTTGGCCACCACTGCCCTTAATTTTCTGGGCGTGAAGTACAGCTTTGGTGGCGACGCTCCCAGCACTGGCTTTGATTGCAGTGGCCTGGTGTCTTACGTCGCTGAAAAATCCCTGGGACTGAAACTACCCCGCCAATCCAAAGACATTGCTAAAGAAGGCATCTCAGTTAACCGTAGCGAGCTGCGCAAAGGCGACCTGGTGTTCTTCAATACCCGTGGCGCTCGTTTCTCTCACGTAGGCATTTACTTGGGCGATGACAAATTTGTTCATGCGCCTCGCACTGGCGCCGTAGTACGCGTTGAGAGCATGCAAGTGGGTTACTGGAAAAAACGCTATAACGGTGCACGGCGTTTGGCCGCTGCCGATACCCAGCAATCCGAAGCCCGTCTGCGTAGCGTCAAGTAAAGACAGCCCTGCTGCCATTTCAGGCAATACACAAAAAAGCCACTGTGATGAAACAGTGGCTTTTTTTCTTACAGATTCCTTCTTTGCCCCAGTAAGTCATGCCGCCAATCTAGTGGCTCTTGGACTTACCGAGCGGACAAGACTCACAATAGCCGCATTGGGTTAAGGCTTGCTTCATACTGCAAACCGAGCGTCGGCAGGCGACCACTCGAATACCGGACTTCAAGGCAGCGGCCCGGAAGGTTTTCATGACGTTGTGACCCAGGAAATCGGTCAGGAGAATCAACAAATCGGTGCCCGAAGGCAACTGCAGGGTTTTTTTCTGATGCGCGGGATCACGCCCGCTAATATGGTGTTTGATCGAAATATTGTGGATCTTGAGCAGGTCGGGAATATTCCCCAGACGGTCTGCTCCAACCACGACTGCACTGACGTATTGAGACACAGAAAGCTCCATTGGCTAAGAAAGTTGGATAATGATAATCATTCTTATTATCATAGTCAATTGAGTCGATAGCTTGTTTCAATTTTTACTTATTACCTTCGACCATAAGTCCTTACCAACTTTGCAATCATCCGCTGGCAGCACAAACAAGAAGAGCCACCGTGTAAACACGATGGCCCTGTTACCAGCTCAACAGCCGCTGCTTTACAACGGGCTACCAGTCTGCTTTTCATCCAGAGCGCTAAGCACCACATCGCGGGTCAATTCCGGTGCCAACATCTCCAGCAACTCGAAAATGTAGTCACGTAAGAAGGCCCCGGCTTTCACCGCTACCTTGGTATGGTGCGCGCCGAACAAATGCCCTGCTGGCAGGCCCACCAAACCCTTGTCACGACGCGGATCGAACGCGATGCCTGCGATGATACCGATACCCAGACCGACATCAACGTAGGTCTTAATCACGTCAGCGTCAATCGCCTCCAGCACAATGTCCGGAGTGATGCCGTGCTTGGCAAAGGCTTCATCAATCGAACCCCGACCCGAGAAGGCATGGTCGTAAGTCACGATGGGATATTGCGCCAGGGTTTCGATGGACAGTTGCTTGTTGGCAGGCAGATCAGCCAACGGATGATCCGGCGTCACCACCACCGTGTGCTCCCAGGTGTAGACCGGCAAAGCGACCAGGCCCGGCGTCAAGGCCAGGGTTTCAGTTGCAATCGCAACGTCGGCCTGCTCGTGTAGCACCATCTGGGCCAGCACGGGTGGGCTACCTTCCGCCAAGGACATATGGACCTTGGGAAAGCGACGCCGGAATTCAGGGATCACCTTGGGCAGCAAATATCGTGCCTGGGCATGGGTACAAGCAATGACCAAAGTGCCCTCATCGCGGCGGGCGAAGTCGTCGCTGACACGCTTGAGGTTGTCGATCTCGCGCATGATGCGGTCAATCACCTCAGCGACGGCTTCGCCCGGTCGGGTCAGGCCCTTAATGCGTTTTCCATGACGTTCAAAAATCTTGATGCCCAGCTCATCTTCAAACTCGATGATCGCCTTGGACACCCCCGGCTGGGAGGTATAAAGCGAACGAGCGGCTTCAGTCAGATTGAAGTTACGTCGGATGGTCTCTCGGACAAAGCGGAATTGTTGAATATTCATATGTTAATAGCCCCAGGTACAGGACTATTATATGTAATAAGAAGCAGCCCGCTTATTGCATTAAGTTATATATATAGATGCAACCATTACGTCATGCTGATGGTTGTATTCATTGTATTGGCGTGAGCCTGCCAACGAGCCGTGACGGTTTTGGTCTGTGTCCAGAACTGAACAGCCTGTTTGCCGTTCGGGCCCAGATCACCCAACTTGGACGCACGCGAACCCGTGAAGCTGAACCAGGCCACCGGCACAGGGATAGGGATATTGATACCAATCTGGCCTACGTCGATACGGTTCTGGAAGTAGCGCGCATGGCCGCCATCCTGGGTGAAGATGGACACGCCATTACCATTGGGGTTGCGGTTGATGAACTGCACCGCTTCTTCCAGGGTGTTGACGCGCACAATGCACAGCACAGGCCCGAAGATTTCTTCTTCGTAAATGCGCATGTCGGCTTTCACATCATTGAAGATGGTTGGGCCTACAAAGTTGCCGCTTTCATAACCTGGCACCTTCACGCCACGGCCATCGAGCAAGAGGCTGGCACCTTCCTGTACCCCAGCTTCAATCAAGGACTCCACACGCTGACGAGCACGTGGCGAGACCAGTGGGCCCAAATCGGCCTGACGATCAGTACCGACATTGACCTTCATGGTTGCGGCACGCTTGACCAGCTCATCGATCCACTCGCCGGTTTCACCAACCATGACGGCCACCGAAATCGCCATGCAGCGCTGGCCTGCCGCACCAAAAGCAGCACCCAGCAACTGGTTGATCGCTACATCACGATCGGCATCTGGCATCACGATGCAATGGTTTTTAGCACCCATCATGGCTTGCGAGCGCTTGCCTGCCTCCGTCGCACGACGGTGGATCTCGGTGCCGACAGCAGTCGAACCAATAAAGGACACGGCTTTGACTTCGGGGTGAGTGACCAAGGCATTGGCAATCTCTGCACCGCCGTGAACCACGTTCAGCACGCCTGGCGGCAGACCGGCTTCCAGAGCCAGCTCGGCCAGCATCAGACTGGCGCTAGGATCCTGCTCGGAAGGTTTGAGCACGAAGGTATTACCGCAAGCCACGGCCAGCGGGAACATGAAGCACGGCAGCATCACCGGGAAGTTGAATGCGGTCACGCCTGCACACACGCCCAAGGGTTGGATCAGGGTGTAGACATCAATACCACCTGCGGCGTTTTCTGCATACTCGCCCAACTGCATCGAAGCAATAGAACACGCGTATTCGATCACCTCCAGGCCACGGCCTACTTCACCTTCAGCATCGGGCATGGTTTTGCCGTGCTCACGCGAGATGGCCTCAGCCAGCTTGGTACTGTTTTCACGCACCAGACGCTGCAGATTCAGCATGACGCGCATGCGAGCGCCCTGGCTGGAATGGCGCCAGCTTTCATAGGCTTTGGCCGAGCTGGCAATAATGGTCTCCAGCTCTTCCATTGTGGCGTAAGGCACTTGGGCCACCACTTCCTGGGTGGCTGGATTGAGCACATCGTCCCAACGGGTGCTCTTGGATTGAACATGTTGTCCATCGATCAGCAAAGGTACACGAACCACTTCCGTCATAGCATGTCTCCAATGAATTGCTCAGGCGGCTAAGCCTTATTTGTTATCCCACTTGTATGAGGGTTCTCATCGAGTGTAGAAGCCTCAAGACCCGTTTACCATGATGAAAAATGCACAGGAGCTGGGCATTTATGCACAAGTCTTTTTCAAGGCGGGCTCATCACGATGGACTGGGATAATCTGCGTTATTTTCTGGAAGTGGCTCGCTGCCAACGAATCAGCGTCGCGGCCCAGAGGCTGGGCGTGCAACACAGCACCGTAGCCCGCCGTATTCAAGCCTTGGAGCAGGAATTGGGCTTGCGCCTGTTTCACAAGTCCACCGTCAGCGGCTATAGCCTGACCAGTGAAGGGCTGAATCTGCAGCAACGCATGGAGCCAGTAGAAAACCGCTTGCTGGCGGCACGAGATGCGATTACCGGCAAGGCCAGACCTTTGACAGGTAAGCTGCGCCTGGGCTGCACCGAAGCCTTCGGCAGCTATGTACTGACACCCTTACTCAGCATTTTTCAGACTCAGTATCCGGAGCTGACTCTGGAGCTGCTGCCCGTGCCCCGGCCTATCAGCCTGTCACGTCGGGATGCGGACTTGGCCATTGCACTGGAGCGCCCCCAGCGTGGGCCGTACTGGTGCACGCGTTTGGCTGACTACAGCTTGCGGCTCTATGCCCATCAAGATTATTTGAATAGCCACCCACCCATAGAAAGCGTGCAGGATCTGTCTCGGCATCGCTTTATTGCCTATGTAGATGATCTGGTGTTCAGTGACAGCCTGCGCTACCTGGAGGAAATTGTCCGATCTGCCGCCGTACGCTTTCGTAGCACCAGCGTGATTGCACAGTATCAGGCTACCTTGCAAGGGCAAGGGATTGCCGTGCTGCCCTGCTTTTTGGCGAAAACCGATCCACGCTTGCGCTGTGTTCTGCCCGATCAGGTGGAGTTGCGTCGCCGCTTCTGGATGTTCTGCCATGAAGAGCAACGTCAAAATCCCAGCCTGACCCGGTTGTGGCACTTTCTGAAGCAGTCGGTGGAAGAGCGACAAGATTTGCTGGATGGGGCGTAAAGATCAGCTTCCTTCTATACACCTCAAAGCATAGAGAAAGACCGAGCCTGCCTCGGTCTTTTTACATTTACCTCCCTAACTCATGCAGACCCCGCCTCAGGCGCCGATTCCCAGCCGTAGCCTCACTCCTGAACGCTTAATTCCCTCCTTCCGCATTCTGCTTAATTTTTAAGTAATGCGAATTATTTACATTGACCGACGGTCGGTCGATAATTACAATCACCTCCGCTTGGCCTTCTGATCTCTCCCACACCTCAGGAAACGTTGTTATGAACTCCCATTGGTTTTCCAGAACCCATTCGACAGAAATGGGCTGGTCGGCTTCACCTCGTTTGCGCTACACCGCACTTGCCACCACTTTAATGTTGATCAGCGCACAGTACGCGCAGGCACAAACCACCGCGCCGTCCTCTCAAAAAACCACTACATCCAACGCCCAGCAGCAGTCCGACGATGTGGCTACCCTGCCTTCAATCACTGTCACATCCCAGAGTGGCTCAGACACGGAAAACGGCCCGGTACAAGGTTATGTGGCAGAAAAATCCCGCATCGGTACCAAGACCAGCACCTCCATTCTGGAAACACCCCAATCGGTTTCCGTTGTGACTCGCGAACAAATGGATTTGCAACAACCCACCAGCAGCAGTGCTGCCTTGCGTTACGCTGCCGGTGCGACCAGCGAACGCTATGGTGGCTTTGGCAGCTATCTGGATATGACCCGTATTCGCGGTGTGGACGCGGACTACTACCTGGATGGACTGCGTGTTATCGGCAACCCCGGTAGCTGGCTGCCCCAAGTAGATGCCTATTCTCTGGAACGAATTGAAGTGCTGCGCGGGCCTGCCGCCGCCATTTATGGTCAGGGAACCGGCGGCGGGATCGTGAATCAAGTCAGCCGCAAGCCGCAGGACGTCGCCGCCCATGAACTGAATATTCAATATGGCCGCTTCAACCGCAAGCAACTGGGCTTTGACAGCACCGGCCCCATGAATCAGGACGGCACCTTACTGTACCGAGTTACAGCCAGCGGGCTGGATAGCGAAGGCCAAATTGAGGACACACGCCACAAACGGCTCTACCTCGCCCCCGCCATTACCTGGCGTCCCAACACGCAAACATCATGGACAATTCTGGCTACCCACTCGCGTGAGCCCGAGTTGCCCAACTACAACAGCCTGCCCGCTGCCGTTCTGGGTCTGGAGGGCGGGGCTTATCCTGAAGTGGACCGTCATCGCAACTTCACGGACAGCAACTTCGCCCAGTCCTCCCGCAAGCAGAACTCCATCAGCTCCTTGTTCGAGCACGAGTTCGACAATGGCTGGAATTTTGTCAGCAACGCTCGCTATATGTATGTGCAGTCCAATATTCAGCGCGGCGTAGTGTATGGCTATCAGGACGTCAATGGCATGCCGCAGTTGAAAGGCTCGTATGAACTGACGCCCGCCAAGGTCAACACCTTTTCGATGGACAACTATCTGCGCGGCGAACTGAAGTTGGGTGCCACCACGCACACGGTTCTGGCTGGCATAGATTACTCCAAGGGTACCCTCAGAAACGAGCTGTACAGCGTTGGCCCCATCCTGTTTGACCCGTATGGCGACATTCACCACCCGAATATCTACCCGGACTTCACCGCCAGCTACGCTGCACCCTGGAAAGTCCAGCAGAACTTCACCCGCGTTGGCGTGTATCTGCAAGACCAGATTGCTTACGGGCGCTGGCGTCTGACCTTGAGTGGCCGCCACGACTGGTCCAAAACCGACGATCAGACCCACAGCTACTCCCCCACTCCGCGCGACACCCATCAAAACGACAAGAAATGGAGTGGCCGCGCCGGTTTGAGCTACCAGTTCGATATGGGCCTGGCTCCCTACATCAGCTACGCCACTTCCTTCGATCCGATCCTGGGTACCAATTACAAAGGTGAAGCCTTTGTCCCTATCGAGACCAAGCAAACTGAACTGGGTATCAAGTATCACCCTGCTGGATCGAAAACCTTGCTGAGTGCTGCCGTCTTTCAGCTTGAGCAAACCAATGTCAAAACAGCGGATGCCAGCCATCTGGGTTTCAACACGCAAGCCGGAAAAGTGCGTACCCGTGGCCTGGATCTGCAAGCTACAACCGAGCTGGCCCGTGACCTGAACCTGATTGCCAGCTACACCTATCTAGACAACGAGCTGGTGCAAGACGCGAGCTATCAAGGCAAGAGCCTGACACAAACGCCCAAACACAGTGCCTCCCTGTGGATGGACTACGCCTTCAAGCAAGGTCTACTCAATGGTCTGCAAGTGGGAGCAGGCGTTCGCTATCTAGGCAAAACCTATGGTGATCCCACCAACAAGCTGGAAGTCCCCTCGGCAACGCTGGTGGACCTGGGCCTGAACTACAACCTAGGCATGCTCTCTCCAGACTTGAGCGGCGCGACCCTCAGCCTGAATGTGAACAATCTGACGAACAAGCAGTACATCGCCAGTTGCACCTCTCGCCTATATTGTTTTGTTGGTCAGGATCGAACCATTACGGCCAGCCTGAACTATCGCTGGTGATCCCTTTGTCTGCACAACGCTATACCCGACGCGATGTCCTGACTCGCCTCCTGGCGGGTGGGGCCTTGCTCGCCAGCCCAAGTCTGCGGGCTGGCACTGCCAACGTCATTGAAGATATTGCGGGACGCCGCGTCACGCTTGGCCAACCCATCAAACGGCTTTTGCTGGGCGATGGGCCCTTGGCCTATGTGATGGCCCTGCTCAAACCCGAAGATCCCTTTGGTGGCATTGTGGGCTGGGGAGATAACTTTCGGGCGGCGGATCTAGATGGCTATCAAGCGTATTTGGACCGCTTTCCGAGCATAGACCGCATTCCCACCTTCTCCAGCCGAACAGTGGACTCTATCGGCACCGAATTGGCCATTTCATTAGAGCCCGATGTTCTCATCATGAACCTGAGCTCCAAGCCTGCCGCCGAATCCTCGGGTTTGATGACGCGCCTGACCCAGGCCGGTGTGCCCGTGGTGTTTGTGGACTTTCGCACACGCATGTTTGGCAACACCGCCCGCAGCATCCTGATTCTGGGCGAGCTACTGGGATGCCAGGCACAGGCACAGAGCTTTCTGGACTTTCGACAAACGCAAATTGATCGGGTCAGCACGGCCCTGCAGTCCCTTCAGCACCGGCCCACGGTCATGATTGAACGCGCCGCCGGACTATATGATGACTGCTGCCTGAGCTATGGCGATGGCAACTTTGGCGAGCTGGTTGCCGCAGCCGGGGGCGACAATCTGGGCACCCGCTTTCTGCATGGCACGTTTGGCACGCTACATCCCGAACAAGTCATTGAGTCCGACCCGGATATCGTGTTGGTCACTGGCGCAAACTGGGCTTTGTATTCGCCAACCGGAGATTGGGTCAATCTGGGGCCAGGGGCCGATCCCGAGCAAGGCCAGGCACGCCTGCGACGCTTGATGAAGCGCCCCGCCTACCGCTCCCTGTCAGCCGTACAGAAAGGCCGAGTTCACGCCATCTGGCACCCCTTCTACGACAACCCCTACTACTTTATTGCCCTACAACGTATCGCCAAGTGGCTGCATCCCGAACGGTTCCGCACACTGGACCCGGACGCTACGTTTGACGAGCTGCATCAGCGCTTTCTTCCCGTTTCTTATCAGCCAGGCTATTGGCTTAGCCTGAGCGGAGTTTCCCCATGAATCCCCTCCTTGTTTCGGGGTCAGCCCCGTCAGGTCGGCAGTTTTACACCCGCCTGATTCATCGCCGGCGGCTGTTGCTACTGACAATCAGCGTTCTGACCCTGCTCTGTTTTCTAGCCGACTTGTCCTTGGGGCAAGCGCATTACAGCCCAACCCAAGTGCTGGCGGCCTTATGGGATAGCCAAGCGCCCCTCTCCGTCCAGGTGATTCTGTGGGATATACGCCTGCCAGTCGCGTTGACGGCTTTAGTCGTTGGCGCCAGCCTGTCCGTAGCAGGTGTACAAATGCAGACCGTACTGGGCAACCCCTTGGCCAGTCCGTTTACCCTGGGCCTGTCTGCAGCAGCCAGCTTTGGGGCGGCACTAGGCTTGATTCTGGGTGTCAGTATCTTGCCAGCATCCGCCGTCTCATTTGCCATTCCCGTCAATGCCTTTCTGGTCTCCATGCTGGCGGCCTTGTTCATTTACCGGCTAAGCCAAAAACGGGGTATCACCACCGAAATGATTGTGCTGCTGGGCACCACGCTGGTCTTTACTTTCACCGCCTTGCTGGAAGCTTTGCAATACGTGGCCCCCGATCAGGCCCTGTCTGCCGTGGTGTTCTGGACCATGGGCAGTTTGTCGCGCAGCAATTGGCTAAAACTGGCCATCATGAGCGGCATATTGCTGACGGTCTCCCTAATCTTTGCCCGCCACGCCTGGGCCTTGACGGCTCTGCGGCTGGGCGAGGCCCGCGCCAGCAGCCTGGGAGTTCCGGTGGCTCGCTTGCGCCTAAAAGGTATTTTGCTCGCAAGCCTGCTGGCCTCTGTCTGCGTCTCCTTTGTGGGCACGATAGGTTTTGTGGGTTTGGTCGGCCCTCATATTGCTCGTCTGCTCGTGGGTGAAGATCAACGCTTTCTGCTGCCCGCCTCTGCACTTTGCGGTGCCTGCATGCTGTCGGCTGCCTCGGTATTGAGCAAGACACTGGTGCAAGGACAAGCCCTGCCCATTGGCATTGTGACCTCATTGGTTGGGGTGCCTTTATTCTTCATCTTGATTCTGCGTACAAGGAAAGTCTAATGGACCTGCTCAACGTCACCAATCTGTCCGTATCCTTTGCCTCGCGCCAGATTCTGCACAAGCTCAGCTTTGGTCCATTGAAGGCAGGCTCCCTCACCGCCCTGCTGGGCTCCAATGCCGCCGGAAAATCGACACTGCTCAAGTGCCTTGCCGGGGAGCTGGGTGGAACGGGGCAGGTAGAAGTGCTGGGGCAGCCGCTGGAATCCTGGCCCACTTTTCACCCCCATCGCCCGGCTCATGTTCCACAAGACATATCCATGAACTCGTCCCTGCGTGTCTTTGAGGCCATCCTGTTGGCCAGCAAGCAAGGCGGCGGCTGGGGCGTAGAGGATCAAGAGCTGGATAAGGTCAGCCAGATGCTGAAAAACCTGCAAATTCAGGCTTTGGCAGACCGTGAGCTGGCTGCGCTGAGCGGCGGACAACGCCAACTGGTGTCAATCGCACAAGCCCTGATTCGCCAACCCCGCTTGCTTTTGCTGGATGAACCAAGCAGCGCGCTGGATCTGCAAAACCAGTATGAAGTTTTTGACTTACTGCGCCGTGTCGCTCAAGAACAAGCCATGTGCATTGTCATGGCCATCCATGACTTGAACCACGCCCTGCGCTTTAGCGACTGGGTAGTGGTCCTGCATCAGGGTCAGGTTGAGGCCATGGGACCTCCTTTAGACGTCCTGACCCCGGAGCTGCTGGAAAAAGTCTATGGCGTACAGGCCCGCGTGGAGATGTGCTCGCAAGGCCATCCCTTCTTGCTGGTGGATCAATCTGTACGTAAACAACTGCGCTTTCAAACACAGGTAGCTTCATGATCACTCCCCCCTTGATTCTTTTAGCCATGCCCAGCATTCATTCAGGCGCCTGGCGGTATCCTGGAGCGCATCCGGGTTTCCAGACCGATTTTGAACAAATGAAATGGTTCGCCCAAACCCTGGAGCGGGCCTGCTTTGATGGCCTGTTCCTGCCCGATACACTGGCCATCCGGGCCGCCCCCGTGGAAGCACTGATGCGGGGACACAGCACGGTGACGCTGGACCCGTTAACCCTGCTGCCGGCCCTGGCCGCCGTTACCGAGCATCTGGGCCTGATCGCCACGGCCAGCACGACCTACAACGGGCCCTACATGCTGGCCCGCCGTCTGGCCTCGTTGGACCGCATCAGCGCAGGCCGCGCAGGATGGAACCTGGTGACCTCCAGCAATCCCAATGAGGCCGCCAACTTTGACCTGGAAGAGCATATGGAGCACAGCGCCCGCTATCATCGCGCCCGTGAGTTCTGCACGGTCATGGATGGCTTGTGGGAAAGCTGGGAAGAAGATGCCTTTTGTCGGGACACCCAGACCGGCCAGTATTTCCAGCCCTCCAAGATGCAGGTTCTGAATCATCAGGGCGAACATTTCTCGGTGCGTGGCCCCTTGAACGTCGAAAGACCTGTCCAAACCCGTCCCGTCATCGTGCAAGCAGGAGCATCAGAGGCAGGACGCCAGATTGCTGCCGAAACCGCCGAAGTGATCTTTACCTATCAAACAGACCTACCTTCGGCCCAGGCGTTTTATGCCGATATGCAAGCCCGTGCCCAGGCGGCTGGCCGGGAACAGGCTTTGAAAATCATCCCGGCTGTTTTTGTAGTCTTGGGAGACAGCCTGGAGCAGGCCCAGGCCAAACGACGCCAATTAGATGAGCTGGTTGACCAAGCCAGTTGTCTGGCTACCTTGTCCATTGCTCTAGGACACGATATTTCCGGCTATGACCGTAACGGCCCTCTGCCAGAAATACCGGACAGCAATGCCAGTAAAAGCGGCCGTGAGCGTGTGGTGCAACTGGCAAAAACCGAAAATATGAGCATTCTGGAACTGGCCAGGCGGATTTGTGGCTATCAAGGTTTAGAGATGGTGGGGACCGCCAGCATGGTGGTTGACCAGATGCAACATTGGCTGGAGCAATCGGCGGCAGATGGCTTCAACATCATGTTTTCCCATCTGCCTGGGGGCGTCTGCGAGTTTGCCGAGCAGGTCGTGCCGGAGCTTCAAAGACGGGCTTTACTACGAACTCGCTATGCAGGCCGCAACTTTCGAGAAAACCTGGGTTTGCTAAAACCGGCTCCAGGTTACTCGCGCCGCTAAGCCTTATAGGGTCAGCCCTGAGTCTGAGCAGCCGGGGCTAGGCAACAGGCGCATACAGGCATCGGCCACCGCCCGTGCAAAGGGCAAGCTATCCGTGGCTTGCGCCGCAATGATCTCATCCGTAGCCCCATGAACGCCCGAATAGATCAGCAAACCCACAATTCTGGGGTTTGCAGGTGCCCACAGGCCTGCGTCCATACCACTTTCAATAATGGCCAGCAGCTGATCCAGAATCGCGTTTTTGGCCTGGTTACTGCGGTCATGATGGTGATGGTTGATATAGACCACGTCGTGAACCTTATAGGTCTCCACATAGACTGTGATGCTGGTACAAATCCAGGCACGCAGCTTCTGAGCCCAATCATCCGCCGGGCAAGCGTCTACTGCTTGTTCCAGACGCTCCAGAAAGTAGTCGGTATAGCGTTTGGCCAAGGCATCCAGCATTTCATTCTTGGATGCAAAGTAGTGGTAGAAAGTGCCTTTGCCAACCTGGGCCCGCGCCACGATGTCATTGATGGTGGTGGCCTCAAAACCCTGCTCAAGAAACAGTGTCTGGGCCGCATTCATCAACTCGTCAAGACGCACCTGCGCCGGTTTGGTGCGGGGGGGCTTCGTATCGGCAGTCTTCAAGGTCATGGTTTGGATTCTCAACGACGTAAAAAAGGGGCTGCTCGCCCCTTTTGTTTCTGAGTAGTTTAACTGGCTGGCGGTTTAGGAGCCTTGATGCGCAATTTACGCCACATCATAAAGACCATGATCAGCAAGAAGATTGCATGGACCAACCACAGACCAACCTCAAAGCCCAACTGCTCATTGCGTATCCAGCCACGCGACAGGTTGATCAGGTTCATATACAACAGTCCGACCAGACCCGCCACCAGAATATTGCCCGACCGACCCATACGCGGGTTCACCGCCCCCAAGGGGATTGCCAGCAAAGCTAAATTCAATGCCGCCAACGGCAAGGCCAAACGCCACATGATCTGCGAGCGTGACTCGGGATTGTCATCACTGAATAACAACGTGGTTTGGCGAGCCTTGATCTGCTGCTCGGCACGGGCACGGATGGTTTCTGCAGTGTTGCCCGCGTCACGGCTTTCCAGACGCATGCCATAGCTTTCAAAGTCCACCATGCGGAACTCGGCCTGACCGGGCTTCAAGTCATAGCGATGGCCTTCGCTCAAGACCAGAAAACGATCGCCATTGGGCTGCTCTTCCATGCGGGCGCTTTGCGCTGTCACAATGCTGAGCCACTGCGGGTCGATCACACGGGCAATCACATTGCCCAGCTCGTCTCCTTCTTTTTCCGGGGAATCCGCGTAAAACACACGGGCGCCGTCATCGGACTCAATAAACTGCCCGGCAGTGACTTTGCTCAGGTCCGAACGCTGCTCAAAACGCTGACGGTATTCGGCAATCTGACGATAAGCCCAGGGCGAAGCCTGCAAGGTCAGTACGGCAATCAAGATCGCAACCGGCACCGCGCATTGCAAAACGGGGGTGATCCAGTTTTTCAAGGACAGGCCGCTGGCGAACCAGACCACCATTTCGGACTCTCTGAAACTGCGTGTCACCGTCGTGAGCACGGCAATGAACAGGGAAACAGCCAGAATAATCGGCAAGGCGGTAATACTGGAAAAGGCGGCCAGACCCAGCACCACGTCAGGGCCAATCGTGCCATTGGCCGCTTCGCCTAACAAACGCACCAGAAGTACACTAAGCCACACAATCAGCAAAGTGGACAGTACAACGCCACTGTGACTTAAGATTTCGGATACCGCAGAGCGTTTAAATAGAGACATATGAGAATTTGCGAGATAATCGCAGGTACGATTTGCGACACACTGAGGATAGTTGAATGGAATTTAGCACACAGACATCCGCTTCTTTGCACCAAATTAAGACGGCCGCACTAGGCGTTGGCGTCTTTGCCGAGGGCATTCTAAGCCCTGCAGCGGAACTTATCGACCGCGCCAGCAACGGAGCGGTGAGCGCTGCTGTCAAAGCCGAGTTTAAAGGCAAGCCCAATACCCACCTGGTGCTGCGCAATCTGCCTGGCGTTAAAGCCGAACGCGTTATTTTAGTCGGCTTAGGCGCTCAAGAGGAATACAAAGCAGCAACTCATACGCAAGCCCAGGCCTGCCTGGCTTCTTACTGCCTGAAAGCAGACCTGAAAGAAGCCGTTTCGGCCCTGGCCAGCATCGATTGCAAAGGCACCACCTTGCGCAGCCGTGCCCAGGATGCAGCCGTCGCAGTATGCCGCGCCAGCTACCGCTACACGGCAACACTGAGCAAACCGGAACCCGCCCCCCAGCTAAGCCAGTTCCTGCTGTGGACGGCCCGTACCCAAGCCAGCGAAGCCAAGGCCGGTCTGGAACAAGGTCAGGCTATTGGTAACGGTGTGAACCTGACCCGACTGCTGGCTGACCTGCCCGGCAATATCTGCACACCCACTTATCTGGGCAAAACGGCCAAACAGTTGGCCAAGGAGTTCAAGACGCTGAAAGCCGAAGTGCTGGAGCGCAAGCAGATTGAAGCCTTGAAAATGGGCTCGTTCCTGTCCGTTGCCAAAGGCTCGGATGAACCCCCTGCATTCATCGTGTTGCGTCACACCCCCAACACCAAGACCAAACACGAAGACGGCCCTATCGTTCTGGTGGGTAAGGGTCTGACATTCGACTCGGGCGGTATCTCCATCAAGCCAGCCGGCAATATGGACGAGATGAAGTACGACATGGGCGGTGCTGCCAGCGTTCTGGGCACCATGCGTGCCATTGCCGAGCTGAACATCGACCGCGAAGTGATTGCCGTGGTGGCTTCGTGCGAGAACATGCCTAGCGGCCGCGCCAACAAACCAGGCGACGTCGTGACCAGCATGTCAGGCCAGACCATCGAAATCCTGAACACGGACGCCGAAGGCCGTCTGGTCCTGTGCGATGCCCTGACCTACGTCGAACGATTCAAACCCGCCGCCGTCATCGACATGGCTACTCTGACCGGCGCGTGCGTCGTCGCGCTGGGCCACGTCAACACGGGCCTGTTCTCCACCGACGACGACCTGGCCGACGAGCTGATGCAAGCGGGCAAGCAAACGGGCGACACGGCATGGCGCATGCCCATGGACGATGCCTACCAGGAGCAACTGCGCTCGAACTTCGCCGACATGGCCAATATCGGTGGCCCACCCGCCGGTTCGGTCACCGCCGCCTGCTTCCTGTCCCGCTTCACCAAAGCGTACCGCTGGGCTCACCTGGACATCGCTGGCACCGCCTGGCGCAGTGGCAAGGACAAGGGCGCCACCGGCCGTCCCGTACCTTTGCTGGTTCAGTACTTGCTTAATCAGTGTCGCTAAGCATGAGTCGCGTCGATTTTGCTTTCGGCGCACCAGATCGCTTGCGTACGGCCTGCGAGGTCGTACGCAAGCATTACGAAGCGGGCCGTCAGGTGGTGGTGTATCTGTCCGATGCCCGCCAACTTGCTCGCTTCGATCGGCTGCTCTGGGGGTTTGAATCCACGGCCTTTGTGCCACATGTGGGTGTAGAAGACCCTTTGGCAGCCACCACCCCGGTTTTGTTGACCAGCGCCGCCCCCGTGCCCACTGATGAACAAAGCTGGCTCTTGAATCTGGATGCCCAATGCCCGCCCGGTTTTGAACAATTTGCGCGTATTTTGGAAATTGTGTCCGAACGGGAAGCTGACCGTACCCAGGCCCGCGAACGCTGGCGTGTGTACCAGACACAGGGATGCCAGGTACATGCCCACAAACTGAGGGCTTGAATAATAAAGAAGATTCTTGATTATTCAGGTAATTGTCAGTTATCCTTGACCACTGATCTCTCTGTATTCTAAGGACTCATCATGAGCGAATTTCGTCAATCAAGCTTGCCTGAGCATAACGGCACCCTGGGCACCCAGTCGCTGATTGCTCGCAATCGCGTCCTGCGCAACACCTACTGGCTGCTGGCCTTGTCCATGATTCCCACCGTGTTGGGAGCCTTGCTGGGTCTGTCGTCGGGTATTAACCGGGTAATGGGCGCCAGCCCAGGCCTGAGCGCTATTGTTTTCCTGGTTGGTGCCTTTGGCCTGATGTTCTTGGTCGAAAAGAACAAGAACAACTCAATGGGTGTTGTCCTGCTGATGGCCTTCACCTTCTTCATGGGCATCATGCTGTCGCGTCTGCTGGGCTTTGTCCTGGGCATGGGTAATGGCGCACAACTGATCATGCTGGCCTTTGGCGGTACCGCCGCAGTCTTTGGCACCATGGCAACCATTGCCAGCACCACCAAACGTGATTTCTCCGGTATGCAGAAGTTCCTGTTTGTCGGTGCCGTCATTTTGCTGGTTGCGGCTCTGGCCAATATCTTTCTGCAACTGCCTGCGCTGATGCTGACCATCTCCGTGATGGCTATCGGTATCTTCTCGGCTTTCTTGCTGGTTGATCTGCAGCGCGTCATCAACGGTGGCGAAACCAATTACGTATCGGCCACCCTGGCAATCTACCTGGACGTCTACAATATTTTCAGCAACTTGCTGATGCTCTTGGGCATACTGGGCGGTAACCGCGAATAAGATCGCGAACCCGCCTCCCCCAAGCCCCCTTTCCGAAGGGGGCTTTTTTATTGCTGGCTGATTCAAACGCCTTAGCTTGAAAACCCACGTATCCCCCCTCATCTGCGTGATCTTGCCCTAAGCGTGAAGTGATACCCTCAGACCTGATTAACGTTCCGACGAATCACCCTGATGAAGCGCCCTGTTTTTCGTGTCCTGGATCAGACGCGCGGGTATAGTAAACCTTGTAAAAAATTTCCCCTCTGGAGAACACTGGTGGCAGTCTTTGAAACTCAACACATCGTCGACAATCTGCGCGGGGCCCGCGAAGAATGGCGACAGGCGCATCAACGCTTGAACGAGCTTGAAGGCCAGGAATTTCCATCCGTCCAGGCATTGATTCAAGTCACCGAGCAGCTCAAAGGCATTTTGTTCCCAATGCGTCTGGGTAGCCCGGAACTGCGCCGTGAGTATGAAGACCACTTTGTCGGCCACCACTTGGGCCAAGCTCTCAACACCCTGCTGCAACAAGCTCGGATCGAACTACAACGCGCTGCTCTGCTGCGCGGCGACCAACATGACCGTCAGACCATTGAGGAACAGGCTCACAAAGCCATTCAGGCCTTTGCTGACAAACTGCCAGACTTGCGCCGCACCCTGGACCTGGATGTAGTCGCTGCCTATCAAGGCGACCCGGCTGCCCGCAACGTCGATGAAGTGCTTTTGTGCTATCCCGGCCTGCTGGCCATGATTCACCACCGCATCGCCCATACCCTGACCAATTTGGGTCTACCGCTGACCGCCCGCATTATTGCCGAGCTGGCCCATAGCCAGACCGGTATTGATATTCACCCCGGCGCACAAATTGATCACTCCTGCTTCATCGACCACGGCACTGGCGTTGTCATTGGCGAGACGGCCATTATCGGCAAACGGGTTCGGATTTATCAAGCCGTCACCCTGGGTGCCAAACGCTTTAGCAAGGACGAGAAAGGTTTGCTGCTCAAGGGCCAGGCCCGTCACCCGATTGTGGAAGACGATGTCGTCATTTACGCTGGCGCCACGATACTGGGTCGCGTCACACTGGGAGCAGGCTCCACGATTGGCGGGAATGTCTGGATTACGGAAGACGTGCCGGCGGGTTGTTCGGTCACCCAGGCAAATCTGTTGCGCAATCAACCTGACTGTCCCGAGACACTGCGCTAAGCGGCATATTTGGGCCACGCAGGACAAGCTCCGGTGCCTCCCGGACGATCTCTCCAAGAAGATTTTCATAGTCAAAAAAACGACTCCCGATATGCTCCCCTTTGAAAACCGGATAGCAATCCGAGTTTTTCGGGGGTTATGACAGGAGTCGTTTTTTTAAGAGTCCGCCACACTCAAGAGAAGCCCTCAAAACGTCTTGTTCGGCGCAGACAACCTTGGGTACTAAGCAGACAGGATTCACGCCTTGAGAGGCGGTACAGGCGGTCCAGGCCGCCACATCTTGATAAGCCCTTCCAAAGCCATCAAGGCGATGGCAATCCAGATCGGAATATAAGTCCACCACTGATTCACGCTCATGGGTTCGTCCAGCAGCAAATACGCCACCCAGAACAAGAGCACCGGCTCCACATAGCCCAGGATGCCAAACAAAGCCAAAGGCAGCTGACGGCTGGCAGACAGATAGCTGACCAGCGCAACCGAGCTGATCAGACCCAGGACCGGGACTTGCCACAGCAAGCGCGGCTCATTGCCAAACAGGCCCCACATCTGCGTGTCTTGGACAAAAAGCAACCAGCAGGCGGGCAAGAACAAGAAGCTGAGGTCAAACCACAGCGAAGCCAGCGAACCCAGGCGCAGGTAACGGCGCAACATGAAATAAGGCGGATAGCCCAGGACCACCACTGCTGTCGCCCAGGACACACTCCCTACGCGGAACAGCTCATGCAGCACGCCTAAGCCCGCCAGCACAACTGCAATCCACTGGATAGTACTCAATCTATCTTTGTAGATCACCCGTCCTACCAGCACCATCACCAACGGCAGCAGGAAGTAGCCCAAGGACACGTCCAGCGCCATCTGGTGCAAAGGTGCCCAGACAAAAATCCAAAGCTGCACCCCGACCAATACAGCCGCCAGCAAGAGCAGCGCAAAATAGCGCCAATTACCGGGCCAATGCCGTAGAACCCAACGCACTTCCCGCCAGCGCCGTGCACGAGTGATCACCAACGCCAACGCAGGCAGGCCCAGCACAATACGCCAGGCAAAAATCTGCTCACCACTGAGCGGATGCAGCACGGTGGCGTAATAGTACAAGCAAGCGAACAATGCTGAGGCTAGAACCGACAGCAAAACACCTTGCTTCATGAGTGTGCCTCGTCCATTTTCTGACGCCGCAAATAAGCCTGTCCCACACTGAACAAACGATCACGCTTTAACAAAGTATGCGTATCCAGTGCCTGCGCTTCGGGCGTCAGCATCAAAGCGGGCAAACCATCCAGCAAACGCTGCATCAAGTCCGGATGCGCGGCCATATACAAAGCTAACAACTGATCCGGCTCCCACAGGCTGATCCCCAGGCGTCGCAGCTCGGAGCGATTAAAGTCTTTCAGATTCCGGGTCAGGATACCGACTGGCTGATCAGGATAACGCTGCTGCGCCAGACGGGCAGTGGCGATCACATGCCAGTCCTTGACATCGGAATAGCGCAAATTCTTCTTGAACTCGCTACTGTCGCCTAAATCGGCTTCAGGGTAACGCTGTTGCAGCTCTTCCCACTGCTCCTCGATGGAGAGGGGCATAACTTTCCACAGGCGGCCCGCATTACGACGCCACTCATCACCAATGACGGGACTCCAGACAGGTTTGAACAGTTGCTCATCGGCCAGGGCCAGGAGCAAGCGACGCAGAACGTTGGAGATCAGGACGCAGGTATCCAGAACCAGCACGGAAGGAAGGGAGACGGCCATATCAATAGCGTTGCAACTGCATAAGAACGGATCGGGTATGCAAGGGGCGGCCCAGCAGACTGTTCAAGCGTTCACGCAAGCGTATGCGCAACTCCGGCTCACCGACTGGATCGTTGAAATCAGGTGTGGCCTCATCAAAGCCATAACCTGTTTCGGTCAGCAGCACCCACTCAAAACGCCGCAAGGCCCCCGCCACAGGCGGACGAGGAATCTGTGCCAAATGCACCAGGGCTTCTTCGTAAGCATCGAACAAAACGGGGTGCGGGTCCTCACGCGGCAACAAACGAATCAATAATTCATTCATGTACCAGGCCGACATCAGGGCGCGGCCTTTCAAAGGGCGAATCCCGGCGCAATCCGCCCGCGTCAGTGTCTTGACTTCATTCTTGCCCGACCAGGCCAGCAATAAAGGCTGAAACACAGACAAAGCAGGCCGCAAAATAGAATGCGGCCTTTTGGCGCCTTTAGCGACCATCGGCACCAGCCCGTGGTTACGCGTAAAGGCATGACAGATCAGAGACGTTTCACGCCAGGCACTGGTGTGCAGTATGTAGCCCGCTTCGTCCTGATAGCGATGACGGGGATTACTCATACCCCAGGTCGCGCAGGACCGCTTCACGATCAGACCAGCCCTTACGCACCTTGATGTACACATCCAGGAACACAGGCTTGTCGATCAGCTTGGCAATATCTTGGCGAGCCTCAGTCGCAATGCGCTTCATGTGCATGCCACCAGCACCCAACAGAATCGGACGATGGCTTTCGCGTTCCACCACCACGCAGGCGGAAATACGGGCACCCTGCTCGTTTTCGTCCCACTGCTCGATGACCACGGTACAACCGTAAGGCAGTTCATCACCTACCAGACGGAAGATCTTCTCGCGCAGCAGCTCCGAGGTAATGAAGCGCACCGAGCGGTCGGTAATGGTATCCGCGTCGAACATGGCCTCGCCTTCAGGCAAACGGGAGGCGATCTCGTCCAGCAAGGGGTCCAGTTGCAGGCGCTTGGCCGCGCTGACCGGAATCACGGCACCGTATTCGAATTCCTGCGACAGGCGGGCGATATAGGGCAGCAAGTCATTCTTGCTCTTGAGCGCATCAACCTTGTTGATGACCAGAATGGTCTTGCCGCCTTTAGGCAGCATGGGCAGCAGCTCGGCATCCGAAGCGGACCACTTGCCAGCCTCGACCACGTGCACCACCACGTCCACATCGGCCAGCGCCTGGGTAACAACACGATTCATCATGCGGTTCATGGCCCCGCCGTGCTTGGTCTGAAAGCCGGGGGTGTCCACAAATACCATTTGATCGTGGTCACGTGTCAACACGCTGTTGATGCGGTGGCGCGTAGTCTGCGCCTTGCGCGACACAATCGAAATCTTGCTGCCGATCAAAGCATTGGCCAGCGTGGACTTGCCGACGTTCGGTCGTCCGACAATAGCCACGAAGCCGCAGCGAAAAGGGGTCTGTGTCATTCTGCTTCCTGCGACACTGCCACAGGCAGTGTCAATTGTGAGGGGCGACGATGGCGACTGGCGCGCGTCGTCTTGGCTGGAAATTCAGCTTGTAAAATAGCAATGGCCTGCGTTGCGGCGGCTTGTTCAGCCGCACGACGGCTGCTGCCACTGGCACGGACATGGATGTTGAGCTTGGCGATCGTGCATTCAATATCGAAAAGCTGATCGTGGGCTGCGCCATGCGTGGCCACCACGGTATACAGCGGCAAATCCAGCTTGCGACCTTGCAGCAGCTCCTGCAGCAAGGTTTTGGGATCTTTCCCCAAGGTTTTGGGGTCCACATCAACCAGCATGGGTTCATACAGCTGAGTGATGACGGTTTGGGCCTGTGTGAAACCCGCGTCTAGAAAAACAGCGCCAAAAATCGCTTCCAGCGCATCCGCCAAAATGGAAGGACGGCGGAAACCACCGCTTTTCAGCTCCCCTTCTCCCAGACGCAAATAATCCGACAAACCCAGACGGGTTGCAATTTCAGCCAGCGCAGCCTGTTTGACCAGATTCGCTCGCAGGCGCGACAAATCGCCCTCATCAATGCGCTGAAAGCGGTCAAACAACAAGGCCGCAACCGTGAAGTTCAGAACCGAATCGCCCAGGAACTCCAGCCGCTCGTTATGACGAGCGCTGTGGCTACGATGGGTCAAGGCCTGCTCCAGCAGGCCGATGTCTTTAAAGGAGTAGCCGATAGCGGCTTCAAGCAAAGCAAGACGTTTCATTAATGGAAGCGACCTATACGGCTAAGTTCGCGGAAATTCATCCAGATAAAGAAGGCGCGTCCCACAATATTCTCATCGGGCACAAAGCCCCAATAACGACTGTCCAGACTATTGTCGCGATTGTCTCCCATGACAAAGTAGTTGCCATCAGGCACCACACACGAAATGCCATTGGAAAAATATTCACAAGAATCACGATGGGGGAAGGCCACGATGGGCATCAAACCCTGAGGCGCAGTTTTGTTCAGCAAGATGTTGTGCTGCACCTTGCCCAGCTCTTCCAGATAACGCCCAATGTAAGCGGAGCGATCCGGTTCGTAGTAATCACCACTGCGCACTTGGGTAATGACCTGACCGTTTACGGACAACACCTTGTCGCGATACTCCACACGGTCACCGGGCACGCCGACCACGCGCTTGATGTAGTCCACGGACGTATCCACGGGGTAACGAAACACAATCACATCGCCACGCTCGGGATGCCCCAAAGGAACAACCTTGGTGCCACTAACAGGCAGACGAATACCGTACTCGTATTTGTTCACCAAAATCAGGTCGCCATTTTTCAGCGTCGGCAACATCGAGCCCGACGGAATGCGAAATGGCTCGATAATGAACGAGCGCAAGACGAATACAAACAAAATGACTGGGAAAAAGCTGACGCCATATTCAATCCACCAGGGCATACGGTTGGCCTGGTCATACGCATCCTGGCGCAGTTGCTGCAAATGCTCAGGGTCTTGAGCTGCCGTTTCCGGTATTGCTTGCATCGCGGCCCGCGCACGCGCCAGACGGCGGGAACGCAGGAAGAATCGATCCAAACACCAGATTACGCCGGTCAGTATTAGCAGTACAAACAAAATCAGAGCGAAATCCCAGCTCATCGGTTTCCTTTAAAGAAATTAAGGCAGTCCTGGCTGTAGTCGGCTTGGGGTGCCGACTACAGCATTACTTATCTTCGACCTGCAAAATTGCCAAAAAGGCTTCCTGCGGAATTTCGACGTTCCCAACTTGCTTCATCCGCTTCTTACCCGCTTTTTGCTTCTCAAGCAATTTCTTCTTGCGAGAGATATCACCGCCGTAACACTTGGCCAGCACGTTTTTACGCAATGCCTTGACGTTCTCGCGAGAAATAACTTCGGCACCAATGGCGGCCTGAATAGCAATATCAAACATCTGGCGCGGGATCAAGGAGCGCATCTTGGCGACCACTTCGCGTCCACGGTAACGGGCATTGCTACGGTGCACAATCATGGACAAGGCATCGACGCGGTCGCCGTTGATCAGGATATCCACCTTGACCACATCGGCCGAACGGTATTCCTTGAACTCGTAGTCCATGGAAGCGTAGCCACGCGATACGGACTTGAGTCGGTCAAAGAAGTCCAGCACGATCTCAGCCAGGGGCATTTCATAGACCAGATTCACCTGACGGCCATGATAGGTCATATTTAACTGCAAACCGCGCTTGGCTGTACACAGGGTCATGACCGGGCCCACGTATTCCTGTGGCATTAGCAGCGAAACCACAACAATAGGCTCGCGCACGTCTTCGATATGGGACACCTCCGGCATGCGGGAGGGGCTCTCAATCATCAGGACTTCGCCATCACGGCGCTCGACCTCGTACACCACCGACGGCGCGGTAGTGATGATGTCCATATCAAATTCACGTTCCAGACGCTCCTGGACGATTTCCATGTGAAGCAGGCCCAGAAAGCCGCAACGGAAACCAAAACCCAGCGCCTGAGACACTTCGGGCTCGAACATCAGGGAGGAATCGTTCAGCTTGAGCTTTTCCAGGGAATCACGCAGCTGGTCGTACTCACTGCTTTCCACCGGGTACAAGCCGGCAAACACCTGAGGTTTCACTTCTTTAAAGCCAGGCAGCGCCTTGTCCGCAGGTTTGCCAGCCAGGGTGATGGTATCGCCCACCTTGGCGTGTTCCAGCTCTTTAATACCGGCAATGATGAAACCCACCTCGCCAGCAGACAGATGAGGACGGTTTTCCGATTTAGGAGTGAACACACCGATGTGCTCGACCAGGTGCGTGGCGCGGGTGGCCATCAACAGGATTTTTTCCTTGGGCTTGAGCATACCGTTAACGATGCGCACCAACATGACCACGCCCACGTAGTTGTCAAACCAGGAGTCAATGATCAAGGCCTGCAAGGGCGCTGCCGGATCACCCACAGGTGCAGGCACACGGGCGACGATGGTCTCAAGGATTTCGTCGATCCCCTGACCCGTTTTTGCACTGGCCGCAATCGCATCGCTGGCATCAATACCGATAACGTCTTCCACTTCCTGGCGTGCCGAATCCGGATCAGCCGAAGGCAAATCCATTTTATTGAGCACGGGAATCACTTCGACGCCCTGGTCCAACGCGGTGTAGCAGTTAGCCACCGTCTGCGCTTCCACACCTTGGGAAGCATCCACGACCAGCAAGGCACCTTCACAGGCCGACAAAGAACGGCTGACCTCGTAGGAGAAGTCAACGTGGCCGGGAGTGTCGATCAAGTTCAGGTTGTATACCTTGCCATCCTGAGCCTTGTAGTGCAAAGCGGCGGTCTGGGCCTTAATCGTAATGCCACGCTCTTTCTCGATGTCCATCGAATCCAGAACCTGGGTCGACATCTCGCGGTCGGCCAGGCCACCACAGCGTTGGATCAGGCGGTCAGCCAAGGTCGATTTGCCATGATCGATGTGGGCAATAATAGAGAAATTGCGGATGTGGTCCATAAACCCGTTAATAAACAAAGAAAATGTTGAGGCGCAATGCCAGAGAGACGGCACAAGAAAGGGGCGCCCATGACGCCCCTTTTCAGTCCACGCGCCGAAAACGCAAGACCCGTCCTGTCAGACGGGCGCACGTGGAACCATAATCTATTCGGGGCAAAATGCCCCCGCAAATAGTGGCGAAAAAACTCCGGCCCCTGGCCGGAGTTCATCAATGGCTACCATTTTAGCCGTTTTACAGAATTTTTATTTCGATGGCGTAATCAAAACCCATTGCGACTGGCCTGCACGCAAAACCAGCAAGGCCGCAGGTTTGGATTTATCCAAAGATGCAACCATTTTAGCGTATTGATCCGGTGTCCCTACGTCTTTATCGTTGACGCGCAAAATAAGATCACCGGGCTGCAAACCGGCCTCGCTGGCAGGAGCGGTCGCATCCACGACCTGAACAGCACTCTCGACACCTAAACGCTTCAAATCAGCATCAGAGACAGCAGTCACTTTCAGACCAAAGGCATCCGTACTGCTGGCGGTTGGCGTGTCTTTCTGATCCTTGCCAGCGACAACCGGGCTGCTGGAAGGCATTTCCTCGACATCGATCTTGACTGTCTGCACCTTGCCCTTACGCCATATTTCCAACGTGGAGCTTTGACCTGGTTTGGTACCACCCACAATACGGGGCAGATCCGTCATTTGATCAATGGTGCGACCATTGAACTTCAAGATCACGTCACCGGACTGAATACCGGCTCTGGCAGCAGGACCACCCTCTTCCACGCTGCTGACCAAGGCACCCTTGCTGTCTTTCAGGCCCAGCGCTGTTGCCACATCATCGGCCACCGGGGTGATCTGCACGCCGATACGACCACGAGTCACCTTGCCGTCGGATTTGAGCTGCTCAACCACATTCATGGCTTCATCGATGGGAATGGCCAGGGAAATACCCATAAAACCACCACTGCGCGAAATGATCTGGGAGTTCACGCCCACCACTTCACCATTCAAGTTGATCAAGGGGCCGCCGGAGTTACCGGGGTTTACAGCCACGTCAGTCTGAATGAAAGGCAGGTAATCGCCCGTTTCGCGGTTGATGGCGCTGACAATCCCGGAGGTCACCGTGGACTCCAGACCGAACGGCGAACCAATCGCCAGAACCCACTGCCCTTTCTTGAGCTGCTTGGAGTCCCCAATCACCATAGGCTTGAGGTCTTTGGCTTCGATCTTGATCAAAGCCACATCGGTGCGTTCGTCCGTACCGATGATCTTGGCTGGATATTCCTTACCATTGCTCAGCGTGACGAAAATGCCGTTGGAGTCCGCCACCACATGATTATTAGTCAGGATGTAGCCATCGGCCGAGATGATAAAGCCCGAGCCCACGCCACGCGGCACAGTGCGCTCCTGGGGCTGCTGCCCATTATTGCCCCCATGGGGCCGTTGGGGAGCCATGCCTGGCGGCATGAAATCAGGCCCAAAAAACCAGCGGAACATGTCGTAGGGGTCCGAACCGGGGCCCATGGCAGGTGAGCGTACCCGCACCGCCTCTGTGGTGCGAATATTGACCACCCCATCTTCGGTCTTGGCAACAACTCCCGTAAAATCAGGCAGGCCCAATGTCGTGCTTTGGACCTGCTCGCTTGTCGTGACAGGCTGGGCCTGCGCGTAGACCATAGGCGCACCCGTTGCCAGTACCACGGCAGCCGTCAAGGCCGAGAGAACAGGAATACGCATTTTATGACTCGATTTTTCCATTCAAATACTCCTGGTGGACGATAGTCAATGTGTCCGGGATGGTGGGGTGAACTGTGTGCCTTCAAGCAAAGCGCGCAGAGTCTGTACAGGGACAGCCCCCGTACTAGTTAAAACATAATCGTTGATGCGACTGCGGTACATATTCATGGAGCCACGGTGAAAGGCACCCAAGCTATTTTCTTCTGCTTCGGGAGTCCCTACCTTTTCCAGAAACACGGAAATAGCGGCCAGACCGTCAGACATCATCAGATGGGTTACCTGACGACCAGCCCGCATGGGCCGAAGCATTTCGGAGCGCAAGGTAAAACCGGCCGGCATAGCCAAATGCCACCCCAACTCGCTTATATCAATTTTCTGCACTTCGGGCTCAACCACGTCCCACTTGCTGGGGTTCCAGTTGGTGCGCAATTGCTGCAAATCCACCTGCTCTCCAAAAGCGACCGAGGCAAAAGCGATCTGATCCACTACCGCTTGTTGTGGGTCCAAAGTCTGCATTTTCAACAGCAAATGGTGATCGGTATCGGCACACACACGGTAGCCATAACGCTGATCATCCTTGGGGACCAACTCGATCAGATCGCAAGGACGGCCCGCCACGCGCTCGCGCGAAGGCAAACGGCGCATATCGTAGAATTTTGGCAATTGACTGACATCACCGACCAGAAAACTGGGAAAGCGCTCGTTTTCACGCCGCTCGATCACCACCATTTTCTTTTCGGGAATCAGGCATTGGGTCACTTCGTTCTGACGCAGAAACTCACGCGGTTCACCATCCAGAATTTCCAGACGCTCGCGCTCGCCAGTACCATCAATAATGTGAACCAACTTCATGGACTGGCTGGCCTGATCCTGCGTGTAAATAATGACCCCGGAGTAATCCAGATCGCGCGCCGCTTTGTGAACCTTCTGCAGCCAAGGCAGATCCAGAGGCTCCAGCCCGTCAGCCCCCTGAGCCAGCACCGGTGTACACAACACCACCAGCGAAAAGGCAAGCAAACCCTTATAGAGACGCGCCAAACCCATCTGCGATGGCATACGTACAGACCTCATTGACCCAGGGCTCCACTTTCAAAGGACACATGGCGTACTGGGCCGGTACCAACAAAATCGCGATGCAAATCCGCGTAATCATTCCAGAGCTGATCGTCCTGGGCGCTGGCCACCAAAGTGCCAGGCACTGAAGTCACGCCCATGTAAGGTAATCCCACCCACAAGGCTGCCGCCACCGCTGCCACCACAGCCAAGCCGCTGACACCGTAGCGCTGCACCAAAGGACGTTTCATGGCGCTTGGAGCAAGCACAGTAGGCTCTTCGTCGATCGCTTTGGACAGACGTGCGTAAAAACGGTCCGAAGTACGGATAGCCAGTGCGTCGGTACGCATGACGTCACCAATCAAATGATAGGTATCCCAGACTTGACGCCCATAAGGGGAGTCCAGTTCCTCGGGCCGTATTTCAGCCTCACCATCCACCCAGGAAGACACGGCGGCCTCCCAGGCATTCAGTTGATCTTCATCGGAATGGGATTTCAGGGCTTGCATCATCAATCCTTACCACCGTCGTTCACTATCTTCACCATCCAGTATGGGACGCAACTGCGCAGCAATGGCGTCGCGGGCTCGAAAGATGCGTGAGCGTACAGTTCCTATAGGGCAGTCCATGGTCTGAGCAATATCTTCGTAGCTCATACCTTCTATTTCACGTAGCACGATAGCTGTCCGCAACTCTTCAGGCAGCGCCTGGATTGCTGTATTCACTGTTTCAGCAATCTGGCGGCTGACCATCATGGATTCTGGCGTGCTTATATCGCTTAGGTTGTCGATTCGGTCAAAAGTTTCACCTTCTTCGGTTTCGACGTTCTGCAAAGTGTTGGGACGTCGTGCGGCCGAGGCCTGCCAATTACGGGCCGTGTTAATCGCAATACGGTACAGCCAAGTGTAAAAAGCACTCTCACCCCGAAACTGAGGTAGAGCTCGGTACGCTTTGATGAAGGTTTCCTGAGCCACGTCTTCAACTTCAGACGGGTCACGTACCATACGGGTGAGCAGACGCATGATTTTGCGCTGGTACTTCAGTACCAGCAGGTCAAAGGCTCGCTTATCCCCACGCTGAACACGTGCAACTAGTTCGGCATCGGTATCGCGTTCACTCATTAAGAATCCTTATTCTGAGCACGGACCTGATGGGACAGCCGGTTAGCACATAGACACAAGGCCCACCAGGCCTGCGACGGCTGAGTACGGCGCCATACAGTAATCGTACGGCAGGCCCTACCGGCGCAATCAAAACGTAAGCGCAAAGTCATGAACCAAGCACACCGCCAGATCTGCTCTATTTGCACGGACGCCTTTGCTGTGCCCTCGTACTGCAAGAAGTATAGCCCTGCCCGATGCGCTAGTGTAGCGCGCCCACCCCACACCCGACGACTGCGAGCATACAAAAAATTAGCCCACAAAGCACCTACGAACAGACAAACAGCCCAGGGCCATTGCCAACTGTACATCGCCCAGGCCAAGCCTGACGCAAGCAATACATAAACAACAACGCCCAGTCGGCGCACCGGGGCCGGAGCTCCGATCGACCAGGACTGGGCGTCAAGAGTGGGACGGTCTAACTTAGCGAAGACGACGAACCACCATCGAACCGTTAGTGCCGCCAAACCCAAAAGAGTTGGACAAGGCCACGTCAATCTTCATATCACGCGCTTGGTTAGCGCAGTAATCCAGGTCACAAGCAGGATCCTGATTGAAAATATTGATCGTTGGAGGCGAGATCTGGTTATACACCGCCAAGGTGGTGAACACCGCTTCAATACCACCGGCAGCACCCAGCAGGTGACCCGTCATGGACTTGGTGGAATTGACCACCAGCTTGTAAGCGTGATCGCCAAAAGCCAGTTTCAATGCTTCGGACTCGTTCACATCGCCCAGCGGCGTGGAAGTACCGTGTGCGTTGACGTACTGAACCTCGTCGGCGTTGATACCACCATTGCGCAAGGCATTCATCACGCCACGACGCGGACCGTCACGGTCTGGCGAGGTGATGTGGTGAGCATCCGAGCTCATGCCGTAGCCGGCGAACTCGCCGTAAATGCGGGCGCCACGTTTCTTGGCGTGTTCGTACTCTTCCAGCACCAGCACACCAGCACCCTCGCCCAGCACAAAGCCGTCGCGGTCCATATCCCAGGGGCGCGATGCCGTTTCCGGGTCGTCGTTACGGGTGGACAGTGCACGCATGGCCGCAAAACCGCCAATGCCCAGCGGGGACACAGTGGATTCGGCACCACCCGCAATCATCACATCAGCGTCGCCATACTCGATCAGACGAGCAGCATCACCAATGGAGTGCAGACCGGTTGTACATGCCGACACAACCGCGTAGCTAGGACCTTTCAGGCCCAGACCGATGGACAACTGGCCGGACACCAGGTTGACCAGAGAACCAGGCACAAAGAACGGGGAAATCCGACGTGGCCCCCGTTCCAGATATTCTTTTTGGGTTTCTTCAATACGGGGCAAACCACCAATCCCCGAACCTACAATAACGCCAACACGCTCAGCATTGATGCTGTTGATGTCCAAGCCGCAATCCTTCCAGGCTTGCATACCTGCTACCACGCCGTAATGGATAAAGGTATCCATCTGCTTGGCTTCTTTGACTGAAATGTAGGGTGCTAATTCAAAACCTTTGACCTCACCCGCTATCTGGGCTGTTAGGGCCGAAGGATCGAAACGGGTAATACGCCCGATGCCCGAACGCCCATTGACGATGTTATCCCACGCGGTAGGAATATCGTTGCCGACCGGGGAAACAATACCCAGCCCGGTAATCACGACACGTCGTTTCACGGATGACTCCTAAACACAAAAAAAGCGGTTTAAAGGGAATAACTGCGTCTTGCAAGCTAAAGCCGCCGGGCACAAGCTACTCTCTGGAAACCGCTCTGGAGCGAGGGCGTGCACATGCCGCCCACCCTCTTAATTGAACTTACTGCTTGCTGTGAGAATTGATGTAGTCCACAGCTTGCTGGACCGTCGTGATTTTCTCAGCTTCTTCGTCTGGTATTTCGGTTTCGAATTCGTCTTCGAGCGCCATCACGAGCTCGACCATGTCGAGCGAGTCGGCACCGAGGTCGTCGAGAAAAGAAGATTCGTTTTTGATCTCGGCTTCGTTAACGCCAAGTTGTTCAGCGACGATCTTCTTGACGCGCTGTTCGATGCTTTCCATGCAGATTCTCCAAGTTGGGAAAAATTCCCGCAAATTATAGCCAATCCATACTACTAAGAGGGATAAGCTATGACAAAAAACGGCGTTCTTGTATGAGGCCCAACGTTATTCGTACAACGCCGGCTCAAGCAATAGGCCCCAAATAATCCCGCAATTTTACCTCAGCCGGGCGCGATGCCAAGCCTTACATGTGCATACCACCATTCACATGGATGGTGCTGCCCGTAATATATTGCGCTTGCGACCCGGCCAGAAAGGCTACCGCGTTGGCGATATCCTCAGCAGCACCCAGTCGTCCCAGAGGGATTTGCGACAAGATTGCCGCCGACTGCTCAGGGGTCAAAGAGCGTGTCATGTCCGTATCGATAAAGCCCGGAGCGACACAATTAACTGTAATGTTACGGCTACCGAGCTCGCGCGCCAAGGCGCGGCTCATGCCGGCCACACCGGCTTTGGCAGCGGCGTAGTTGGCTTGGCCAGGGTTACCACTCTCGCCCACCACCGAGGTAATGCTAATGATGCGGCCCCAGCGGGCTTTCATCATGGGGCGGATAACGGCACGCGACAGGCGGAACACGGCACTCAGATTAGTCTGGATAACTGCATCCCAATCTTCATCTTTCAAGCGCATGGCCAGGTTGTCACGCGTAATACCGGCATTATTGACCAGGATATGCGGACCGCCATCTTCTTTGCTCAAGGCAGAAATCAGCGCTTCGCAAGCAGCCGGGTCGTCCACATTCAATACATGACCATAGCTGCCATTCTGGTCCAGTACAGCAGAAATCGCCTGCGCGCCGGACTCGGACGTGGCAGTACCAATAACCTTGGCGCCACGTGCCATCAATTCTTTAGCAATCGCCTGACCGATACCGCGCGATGCGCCAGTTACCAGGGCAGTCTTGCCGCTTAGATCCAATTCTTGCATTTATGCTCCCTCCAGGGCTTCCAAAGTGGCCTGCAAGGATGCAGGGTCGCTGATCGACAAGGCAATCAGATCACGGTCAATACGCTTGACCAGACCGGTCAGCACTTTGCCTGGACCACACTCGACTACATGGGTAACACCTTGGGCCTTCATGGCCTGGATGGTTTCCACCCAGCGTACAGGATGCCAAGCCTGACGAACCAGCGCGTCTTTAATCTGCTCAGGGTCGGTAGGTGCGGCTACGTCCACGTTATTGATAACAGAGACCGTGGGAGCCTTCACATCCACCGACGCCAGCGCCTGAGCCAGCACGGTGGCAGCCGGTTCCAGCAGGCTGGAGTGGAACGGGGCCGACACGGGCAGCACCAAGGCACGCTTGGCACCGGCATCTTTGGCCAGAGCACATGCACGATCTACCGCTTCTACATTCCCGGCAATCACAACCTGAGCAGGCGCATTGTAGTTAACAGCCTGAACAATCTGCTGCCCCTCGGAGGCTCGCGCACATACATCGCGCACCTGATCATCATCCAGACCCAACACGGCAGCCATGGTACCCGCACCGACGGGCACAGCAGCCTGCATGGCATCGGCACGAATGCGAACCAGCGGGACAGCCTGTTCCAGGCTCAACGCACCGGCAGCAGTCAGGGCCGAGTATTCACCCAGGCTATGGCCGGCCATCACGGCAGGAACGGGGCCTCCGGCCTGAATCCAGGCCTGGTACATGGCCACGGCGCTCGCCAGCATGACAGGTTGAGTATTGGTAGTCAGATTCAAAGCCTCAGCAGGCCCTTGTGCCATCAACTGGGCCAGGTCCTGACCCAGCGCCTGGCTGGCTTGTGCAATGGCTTGCTGTACGACAGCGGACTCGGCCCAGGCATCGAGCATGCCCACGGACTGCGAGCCTTGTCCTGGAAAGACAAACGCAATTTTCATGGTAGAAAAACTCAAAGAGATGAGGCGGTAATCCGAATCGCGCTACTTAGCAGCGGACCAGCACCGAACCCCAGGTAAAGCCGCCACCCACGCCTTGCAACAGCGCCAGATCACCGGTACGGATACGACCATCCCGGCGAGCAGCATTCAGGGCCAAAGGCACACTGGCTGCCGAGGTATTGGCATGTTGATCAACCGTGATAACCACCTTCTCGGAGGGGATACCCAGCTTACGACCTAGAAAATTGATGATGCGAACGTTGGCCTGGTGCGGAACCAGCCAATTGATGTCAGACAAGGAAACACCAGCCTGTTCGCAGACTTGATTGGCCGAAGCGGCCAGTGAAGTGACAGCCAGTTTGAACACAGCCTGACCGTCCATACGCAGGAAGGGATCACCCACAACCTGGCCGTGCGAGACATTGCCTGCCGCGCACAAAATACCCATTTGGCTGCCATCCGCATTGAGCTGGGCGGCCAAAATACCGGGTTCATCACTGGCTTGCAGAACCACAGCGCCCGCACCGTCGCCGAACAGGACGCAGGTAGAGCGGTCATTCCAATCCAAGATGCTGGAGAACACTTCAGCACCGATAACCAGCGCATTGCGCGCACGGCCTGCCTTGATCATGGCGTCGGCGGTCGTCAGTGCATAGACAAAGCCGCTGCACACCGCTTGTACGTCGTACGCGGCCGCGCCCTTGTTGCCCAATTCGGCTTGCACCAGGCACGCCGTGCTGGGGAAAACGTAATCGGGAGTGGAAGTAGCCACCACAATCAGGTCCAGATCCTGGGCAGCAATGCCCGCATCTTCCAGCGCCTGACGCGCGGCGTGTGTTGCCAAATGACTGGTACGAACACCGGGATCAGCAAGATGACGCTGGTGAATACCGGTACGCTCGACAATCCACTGATCGGAGGTTTCGATACCCTTTTGAGCCAGCTCAAGCGCTAGATCATCGTTAGACACAATCCGAGGAGGCAGATAGCCACCTGTACCGATAATCTTGGCAAATATCGTCATTTTATGTTCCCGATCAAGCCCGTTCTTATGAGGACGAGGGCTCTGAAGTATGGCGTGTATCTGGTTCGCCGCTTTGCTGTTCATGCAAGCTCACACTTTGCATGATGCGTTCGACTGCCTGGCTGGTACCGCTGAGCAGACCATTGAGCACTGCACCGCGGGCTCGTTGCAAAGCATAACCGAAAGCGTAGGCATCGGCAGAACCATGACTTTTGATAACAATACCGCGTAAACCCAAAAGGGCTGCACCGTTATGACGGCGATTATCCACCCTGTCGCGGAAACGATTCAAGACAGGACGAGCCAGCAAAGCGGACACTTTGCTTAAAGGGTCACGGGTAAATTCGTCGCGCAGCATACTGCCGACCATCTTGGCCAGACCTTCAATGGACTTGAGGACCACATTGCCCACGAAACCGTCACACACGACCACGTTGACAGTACCTTTACAGATATCGTCACCTTCTACGTTGCCGTAAAAATTCAGTCCGCTAGAGCGTAACAATTCAGCCGCCTTTTTGACGACCTCGTTGCCTTTGATGACCTCTTCCCCAATATTGAGCAAGCCCACAGTAGGACGCTCATGGCGATCCACGATACTGGCCAGAGCAGATCCCATAATGGCGAACTGCAAGAGGTGTTCTGCAGAGCAATCCACATTGGCACCCAGGTCCAGCATGATCGTGGCCCCGCCCTTTTGGTTCGGGATGGACGTAGCAATGGCTGGGCGATCAATCCCATCCAAAGTTTTGAGTACGTAGCGCGAAATTGCCATCCAGGCGCCGGTATTACCCGCAGAAATGCAGGCATCAGCTATCCCGTCCTTGACAGACTGGGCAGCCACTCGCATGGAGGAATCTTTTTTGCGGCGCAGGGCCACCTCGACCGAATCGGCCATGGTGACAACTTCGGATGCGGGAAGAATGTCGTACCAGGAGGTATCGACATTACCTTGCGCACGCAATGTTTGCTCGATGGCCTGAGGCTCGCCAACCAATAAGCAGTGCACATCCGGATAGCGCTTGGCAAAAAGCAGCGCTGCAGGGACAGTGACGGATAAACCGATATCGCCGCCCATGCAATCGATGGCAATACGTATTTTTTTGTTAGACATCAAGCATGCAACCTATGTTGCTTGCAACGACAAAGAGACTATTACTCGTCGTTCTTTGTCTTCAGCACTTTACGGCCACGATAGATGCCGTTGGGGCTGATGTGGTGACGCAGGTGCAATTCGCCAGTCGTAGGCTCGATAGCCGTCGAAGGACCAGTAAGCGCGTCGTGCGAACGACGCATGTTACGCCGGGACGGGCTCTTTTTATTCTGCTGAACAGCCATGATGACTCCTGTAGATGGACAACCCCGAATAAATGGGTGCAGCCCGAAAAATTAACGAATTAGTAACAAACAATCAAGACTTCTTGAGCGAACCCAGCACAGCAAACGGGGACGGCCGCTCAAAAGCGGATTCATCCAGGTCGTCTGACTTAGCTTCCATGGACAGCGACTGAGCGTCGGGACAAACCTCATGGCGCGGCACATAAGGCACGCTGAGAATCAGTTCATCCTCGACCAGCCCCAGGACATCCAACTGGCCTTCACACAAGATACGATCAGGACCTTCCGTATCGTCATCGTCCAGCTCCAGTTCTTCCTCGGTTGCCACAATCTGCACTTCGTTAGAAATATCGATGGGCCACGCAAAAGGCTTCACACAGCGCTGGCATTCCAAAATGACACTACCTTTGGCCTGCACATGCACAAACCGACGCCGGGCAGAATCCTCCCGACCCGAAACGCTCCAGTCAATGCGCAAATCGCCTTGATCGGGCAAATCGGATACCAGACGAGACAAATCCTCCACCAGCACCTGGCCCGACATTTCCTGAGGGGCACGGGCGAGATTCAAGGTGTCGATATACTGTGTCGTCATAAGTATGCTTAGGGCATCAAACCGCGGTCTTGCCAGGATTTGGATACCGCTTGTTTGTTTTGCTTGTCGCTTGTTTGCTGCTTGTTTGTTTTACTGCCTTGGTATCGCTTGGGTGCGCTCTACCATTTTTCTTGTACTGCTTCTTTTCCCTGCCCTTCGGTATTGAAGCATGTAAAACCTCGCTGGCAAACTGCCAAGCTAGCCCACAACCATTTCAATAACGAAGAAAACATTAGATAATACCGTGCTAAGCACAAGGCAGTCAAACCAAAGCACAGCTAAAACACACCATGCGTCTCATCCTTGCATCAAGCTCAGTCTATCGCCGCGCTATGTTAGCGCGTTTGGGCCTGCCTTTCACCTGTCAGTCTCCTGACATTGACGAAACCCCACTTCCTGGGGAGGCTCCTGCACAGCTCAGTCTGCGTCTGGCGCGTGAAAAAGCCACCCGTATCAGCCAGCTAAACCCAGGCGCACTGGTGATTGGCTCCGATCAAGTTGCCACGTCGGGCCAGGACGCCATCGGCAAGCCCGGCGACCACGCTGGTGCACAGAAACAACTGCGTCGCCTAAGCGGTCAACACATTGATTTCCATAGCGCCTTATGCGTGACTGACGGCCAGGAACTGCTGTGCAGCGATATTGTTACCAATTGTCGTTTTCGTGCATTAAGCGATGAGGAAATTGAGCACTATTTGCTGCAAGAAAGGCCTTATGACACTGCTGGCAGCGCCAAGGCCGAAAGTCTGGGGATTGCCCTGATGGAATCCATGCGCTCGGACGATCCGACCGCGATCATCGGCCTGCCCCTGATCGAGCTGTGCACCATGCTGCGTCACTTTGGATTAAACCCCTTGCGCCCCAACCTTCTTACCCCTTCCGTTGAGGACTGATTCGCCATGCCCCAAGCCGCCCCCTTGCATCTGATCCCCGTAGGCTTAAGCGAGAGCCCGATCAGCGGCTGGCTACCCGCCGACGTCAAAGCCTTGACGCGCGAACTGACCGTCTTTATTGCCGAGAACGCCAAAACCGCCCGTGCTTTTCTGAAACTGGTCGAGCCAGTGGTGCCTTTGCAGGAAATCACCATTCATACCTTGGACAAGCGCGGCAACAAACCCGGTGAAATGCGCGAGTGGTTGAAAGTCGCCCTGCAAGGCCAGGCGATTGGCCTGGTGTCAGAAGCTGGCTGCCCTGCGGTGGCCGACCCCGGCGCGCTAGTGGTGGCCATGGCCCACGAAATGAAAATCCCTGTGCGTCCACACGTTGGCCCCTCCTCCATTTTGTTGAGCCTGATGGCCAGCGGCCTGGACGGACAACAGTTTGTATTTCACGGCTATGCGCCTGTAGATGGCGCCGCACGCGCCAAGCAGCTCAGACAATGGGAAAGCCAGTCCCAGACCTTGAAACAAACTCAGATCCTGATCGAAACGCCTTACCGCAACCAGGCCATGTACAGCACCCTGCTGCAGGCACTGAAGCCCACAACACGCTTGTGTCTGGCACGTGATCTGACGGGTTCGCGTGAATTGATCCAGACCGCCACGGTGGAACAGTGGCGCGAACGCCCAGCGCCCGCCCTGGACAAAACCCCCTGCATTTTCTTGTTTCTGGCGGGTCGTTAAGATGAAACCCCTGTCTTGCCTTACCCCCGCCTTGAAACGCAGCCTTCGGATTGGCGCGCTCAGCCTGACGGCCTTATTGGCGGCTTGTGGCGGTAGTGGCCCCTTCAAACTTGATGACAGCTATAGCGCTCAGGGCCAAAACAGCCGAGTGCGATATCTGGTCATGCACTACACCGCCGGCGACCACGCCACGTCTCTAAAAGTGCTGACACAACGCGATGTCAGCGCCCATTACCTGGTCAGCGACGAGCGTCGTCCTACTGTCTACCGCCTGGTTCCGGAAGAGCGCCGCGCCTGGCACGCTGGCATAGGCTCCTGGTACGGCTTCACGGACCTGAACACCGGCTCTATCGGCATCGAAATCGTGAACATGGGACGCCTGGCAGATGGTCGCTGGGCCCCGTATACATCCGGGCAAATTGAGGCAATCAAAGTATTGTTAAAAGATCTGGCTCAGCGCCATGGCGTGTCTGCTCGCAATATTATTGGTCACAGCGATGTGGCCCCACAGCGCAAGCTGGATCCCGGCCCCCATTTCCCCTGGAAGGAACTGGCCCAAGCGGGCATAGGCCGTTGGTACAAGGAATCACAGGCTCACGCGCTGCAAGCACAGTACGCTAAGCGCCCCCTGCCCTCTGCTGCTCAAACTCAGGCTCTGCTGCGAAAAGCAGGCTATGAGACTCCGGACAGTGGTGTTTTCGACAAGGCCACACAAAACGTGATTGCCGCTTTTCAGATGCACTACCGTCCGGCCCGCTATGACGGTATTCTGGACGCCGAAACAGCCGCCATTTTGCAAAGTTTGGATTAAGAAAAAAACAGGTAATGGGTTAGTGCTCATTACCTGCTCTTTTTAATGCCCTGTCTTATTCAGGGTGGGCCAGCGGCGCAAAATCAACAAACCCGCCAGCACCAAACCATAAACATAGACCTCCACCACATCATTTTTACCGATACGAATCAGATAAAAATGCAGAATAGATAGGACCGCCGCCAGATACACCGTCTGATGCAAACGACTCCAGCCACGACCCAAACGCTTTTGCCAGCCATTCGTGGAGGTCAGGGTCAAGGCCAATAAAATCAGCACAGCCACCACACCAATAGCGATCAAGGGCCGCTGTACCACGTCCTGCCACATGGACAGCCAATCCCCCGAACGATCCCACCAGGCCCAGGCCAGCGTATGCAAAGCAGCATAAAAGAAACTGAACAAACCCAACATACGACGCCAACGCACCAAAGCGGGTTGCGCCAGCAAACGCCGTACGGGGCTCAAGGCCAGGGTCAGCAATAACAGCACCAAGGCCCAGACCCCGCTGGAGCGCGTCAAAAACTCGGCGGGATTCGCACTCAGACCATTATTGAAACCCAGCCATACCCAGCGCCCCAAGGGAAACAAGCCCAACAAAAACACCAGGGGCTTGAGCCTGTCTAACTGGGCGGCCTTCCAGGTAGCCATTAGTAAAACCGCCTCAAATCCATATCGGCATACATGCCAGCCACGTCTTGTGCATAGCCATTGAAAGGCAAGGTCGGCTTTTTAGTGGCAAAAAATCCCGAACCAATGACTCGCTCAGTCGCCTGACTCCAGCGCGGATGCGGCACCTCGGGGTTTACATTGGCGTAAAAACCATATTCATGAGGAGCCACCTTCATCCAGCTGGACTCGGGCATGGTGTCCGTCAGGGTAATTCGCACCAGGGACTTGGCCGACTTGAAGCCATACTTCCAGGGCACGATCAACCGCACAGGCGCTCCGTTCTGAACAGGCAGGCTTTTTCCGTAAAGACCGGTAGCCAGCAAGGTCAACGGGTGCATGGCCTCATCCAGCCGCAATGCTTCCACGTAAGGCCAGTCCAAGATACGTGAGCGCAAGCCCGGCATAGTTTCCGGGTCTGCTGCCGTTTCAAAGCGAACAAAGCGGGCTGAGCCTTGGGGCGACGCCTGTTTTAACAGGGCCGACAAGGAATACCCTACCCAAGGCACTACCATGGACCAGGCTTCCACACACCGCAGGCGGTAGATACGCTCTTCCAAGGGGGCGAGCTTCAAGATCTGATCCATATCCAGGGTCAGCGGTTTGTTCACCAAACCGTCGATCTGCAAGGTCCAGGGTTCCGTCTTGAATTTCCCCGAGTGACGCGCAGGGTCTTCCTTGCCCGTGCCAAATTCATAGAAATTATTGTAGGTGGTGACATCGGACTCGCGGGTGGGCGTCTCGTCCAGCTTCCAACGCTGGGAAGGCGTGAACGGCAAGGCCTGCCCCACAGGGACGGCCTGAGCCTGACCCGGCAAGCTGGCCGCCAAGGCCAAGGCCCCCGGAGCCTGCAACAGCAGACGGCGGCGAGCCCGCCAGACCGACTCATCAGTAATTTCAGAGGGACGTATGGGCTGCGAGCGTGATTTGAACATCTCCATCTCCTTGAACCTGCCGGCAAGGCGGCCATCAAACCCGCTTGCCTTGTCTTAAATCCGTGCCAATACCCAATCGCGCATTTGCGCCACATTATCAACCATGACCGTAGGCTCTGCCTTGGCCAGAGTTTGAGGATCGTGTGCGCCATATGTGACAGCCACACTATCCATGCCCGCATTGGCCGCCATGTGAATATCATGCACGGTATCACCCACCATCAAGACCTGTTCGGGCTCCAGCATCAATTCAGCCAGCAATTGATGCAGCATTTCCGGATCCGGCTTGCTACGGGTTTCGTCCGCACAACGGGTCGCATCAAAAAAAGTGCTGAGTTTGACCTGCTGCAACACCCTGTCCAGACCTTGACGACTTTTACCTGTTGCCACTCCTAAGGCAATCTGACGGCCACGAAGTTCACCCATGAAAGGTAAAATTCCGTCAAAAAGCTTGATATGAGGGTCACGCTGCATGAAATGATAGCGGTAACGCTCCAGAAACAGCGGCATCTGCTCGGCGGTCAAATCCGGTACAGCGCGGTACAAAGCGCTTTCCAGCGACAAACCAATAACCCAACTGGCTTGCTGAATCGAAGGCACAGGCAATTGCAGGTCCGCACTGGCCAACTGAATAGAACTGGCAATTGAGTACGTCGAATCCATAACTGTGCCGTCCCAATCAAACAGAACGGCGGCGTAACGCGTCATAACAACTTCTCCAAACGCTCAAGAACGGCCTGACAGGCCGCTGGCAAAGCCGCCTCCAGAACCAGGGGCTGTCCGGTGACAGGATGATTGAACTCCAAGCGTCCCGAATGCAGGAACATGCGCTTGAAACCTTGACGGGCAAATTGATCGCGGATGGCATCGTCGCCATATTTATCATCACCCACAATCGGAAAACCCGAATGGGCCAAATGAACACGAATCTGGTGAGTACGGCCGGTTTTCAGCTCGGCCTGCACCAAGGTAAAGCGGCCAAAGCGGCGCTGCATGGTGATGATGGTATGCGCAGGCTTGCCAGCCGGGTCAACCTTGACGCGTCGCTCGCCACTTTCAGTCAGCCAGCGCAGCAAGGGGAAACGAATATGTTGACGATCGTTCACCCAATCGCCCTGCACCAGCGCCCAGTAAAACTTGCGGGCACGGATTTCACGAAACATATCATGCAAGCCGACCAAAGCCGCGCGACGTTTGGCAATAATCAGCAAACCGGAGGTGTCACGATCCAGACGGTGGGCCAGTTCCAGAAAGGGTGCCTGAGGGCGCGCCGCACGCAACTGCTCGATGACACCAAAAGACACGCCACTGCCACCATGCACAGCCACACCGGCAGGTTTGTCGATCACCATCATGTGCTCGTCCTCGAACACCACTGGGAAAACGGCAGCGGGGACGGGACGGGCCTGCTCGGGTTCAGGCAGACGCAGAGGCGGAATCCGCACCATATCGCCATCTTGCAAGCGATAGTCGCTGCTGATGCGGCCTTTGTTCACGCGAACCTGACCGCCGCGAATGGCTTTGTAAATGTGGCTTTTTGGCACCCCTTTACATTCGCGTAACAAAAAATTATCTATACGCTGACCCGCCCGCGTTTCATCAATGCGTAATATTCGCACTTGAGGGGCTGATCTTTGTGATTCATGAGGTTTGCACATAACAAAAAGGGGCATATAATCGCTTCAGCCTATAGAAGCTGAGACTGGGTCCAGCGTAGAGATGCAAAGGGTGCGTCTCCGTTGGATAACCAAGGACTGATAATTGTATCCTTGAGTTCCAGCTTCCGGGTCATAAGGTCGCCGGGGTGAGTCCGAAATAACGAAAGTCGTGTGGCAAGAAGGCCCGCTTTCCAAGAGATGCTTTCCTCCCGCGTGCGGCGCTGAATTCCTGCACAGATTGTCCCGTTCTTTTGCACCAGCCGCATGATTTATGCGACTGCCGTTCCCCCAGCAATTTTATATTCGTCAAACACACACTGTGACTCTGACCCTCCTGCTGATTGAACTTCGCGCTTTGGCGCGACTCGTGCCTCCCAGACTATAAGCCGGTAGGCCGATTTTGCCTGCCTGCCCCAAACTGATGCAGCTATAGCGCTACACACCTGTGACCCGCGGTCGTGCGCCGATATTTCGGTGCTCCATGACAACGGAGATCCACACTCATGAAACGCATGTTGTTCAATGCGACGCATCAAGAAGAACTACGCGTCGCCATTGTTGACGGTCAAAAACTCATTGACCTCGACATCGAAACAGCCGGGCGCGAACAGCGCAAAGGCAATATTTACAAAGGGGTCATCACCCGTATCGAACCTGGCCTGGAAGCCTGCTTCGTCAGTTACGGTGAAGAGCGTCACGGCTTTCTGCCCTTCAAAGAAGTGGCTCGCAGCTACTTCAAAGAAGGGGTTGATGTACGCAGCGCCCGCATCCAGGACGCCCTGGTCGAAGGCCAGGAACTGATCATCCAGGTTGAAAAAGAAGAGCGTGGCAACAAGGGCGCTGCCCTGACCACCTTTATTTCCCTGGCAGGTCGCTATCTGGTTCTGATGCCCAACAACCCTCGTGGGGGTGGCGTATCGCGCCGCGTGGAAGGCGAAGACCGCCAGGAACTGCGCGAAGCCATGGACCAGCTGGATATCCCGCAGGGCATGAGCATCATTGCCCGCACCGCAGGTATCGGCCGCAGCGTCGAAGAACTGCAGTGGGACCTGAACTACCTGATGCAGCTGTGGACCGCCATTGACGGCGCGGCCCGCGACAATGCTGCCCCTATCCTGATTTATCTGGAATCCAGTCTGGTTATCCGGGCGATACGCGATTACTTCTCGCCCGATATTGGCGAGATCCTGATCGACACGGATGAAATTCACGAGCAGGCCGCCGCCTTCATGAGCGTGGTCATGCCCGACAACTTGCATCGCGTGAAAATGTACCGCGATGACATCCCCCTGTTCTCGCGCTTTCAGATCGAACACCAGATCGAAACCGCTTACTCACGTACCGTGCAATTGCCGTCGGGTGGTGCTGTCGTTATCGACCATACCGAAGCGCTGGTTGCCATTGACGTGAACTCGGCCCGCTCCACGCGTGGTGCCGATATTGAAGAAACCGCCCTGCGCACCAACCAGGAAGCCGCCGACGAAGTGGCCCGCCAGTTGCGTTTGCGTGACTTGGGTGGCCTGATTGTTATCGATTTCATCGATATGGAAGACAGCAAGAACCAGCGTGCTGTCGAACAACGCCTGCGTGACGCCCTGCACCTGGATCGTGCTCGTGTTCAGATGGGCAAGATCTCGCGCTTTGGCCTGATGGAACTGTCTCGTCAGCGCCTGCGCCCTGCCCTGAACGAAGGCTCTCACATCACGTGCCCACGATGCACCGGTACCGGCGTGATTCGCGATGCTGAATCCAGCGCCCTGCATGTTCTGCGCCTGCTGCAAGAAGAAGCCATGAAAGAAGGCACTGCCGCCCTGCACGCTCAAGTGCCGGTGGACGTGGCTACTTTCTTGCTGAACGAAAAGCGCGCTGACATCACCAAAATCGAATCACGTCTGAACATCGCCCTGATCCTGATTCCCAACAAGAATCTGGAAACCCCGCACCACATCATCGAGCGCCTGCGCCACGATGACCCACGCCTGGACGAACTGCGCAGCAGCTACGAGCTGGTTCAGCAGCCTGAACAGCAAGACAGCCTGGTGCCGCACCGCAGCCACGAAATCAAGCCTCGTCCAGAAGCCTTGGTCAAAAGCACCACGCCGGCCCAGCCTGCTCCCATGAGCAAGCCAGCTGCTGCTGCCGCAGCCGCCAGCGCCGCTGCCAGCGACAACAAACCCGGCCTGCTCAAACGTTTGCTGAGCTGGTTGTCCGGCACACCCACGGAGCCCGTGACCGAAGCCAGCAAATCCGAAGAGAGCAAATCTCCTTCCGGTCGCCGCCAAGGCCGTCCAGGCCAATCCCACGGTGGCCGTGGTCAAGGTGGACGTGGTCGTCGCCAGTCCAACCGCCCGGAAGCAGCTCAGGAAGAAAAAGCCAGCACGGAAAGCACCAGCGCGAATACCCGTGGTCGCCGCCGCAATGCCTCGGCCAATAACGAAGCCGCCTCGGAAGCCCCGCAAAGCACCAGCACGACTACGACGCCTGCCACCGCCGACGAAGGCAGCAGCAACAGCCGCAACCCACGTAACCGTCGAGGCCGTGGCCGTCAACGCCGCGAAGAAGGCAGCACAGAAAACGTCGAGCTGAACAAAGACCTCAACAGCACGGCCGCCCAGCCCGAACAGGCTGTTGCCAGCATTGCCGCAGCCTCTGCTGTTGCCGCCACCAAGCAAGAAGCACAAAAACGTGCTGAACAGCTGGCTGAGGCCGACAACACTGATACCGGCGACAACTCGGATACTGAAACGGACGAAAACAGCGAGAACGGCGCCCTGGATCCAGAGCGCAAACGTCGCCGTCGTCGTAGCCGTCGTGGTCGTCGCAACACAGACGCCAACGCAGTGGCCGAAAACGAAGAGAACAGCGAAGAAGGCAATACCAGCGCCTACGTTGCTCACGCAACACCCAGCTTTAACCCCGCAGCCCTGGATGCCCAGGAACAAGCCGCTGCCCAAACCGCAGCAGCCGAGCCTGAGCAGCCCCAAGCAGCCGTAGAGGCACCAGCAGCCCAAGAAGCGACGGCTGTCGCCGCTCAGGAAGCTCCAGCCGCTGCCAAAGCTGCACAACCTGCTCAAGAAGCCACAGTTGAAACCGCCTCAGCCCAGGAAGAAGTAGCCGCTCCAGCCGTTCAGGCCGAAGTTGCTCCAGAAGCTCCTGCTGCTGAAGAAACTGTTGCTCCTGTGCAAGCAGAAGCTGCTGCCGAACCTGCAAAAGCAGAAATCGTTGAAGCTCAAGCCGAAGCCGTAGAAACAGCTGCAACTCCCGCAGAAACCCCAGCCGTTGAAGCTGCTCCAGTGGAAACTGTAGCCGTCGAAACAGCTGCTGTTCAGGAAGAGACAACTGTTCCCGCCGCCGAAGTCGCTCCAGAAGCTCCCGCAGCTGAAGAGGCTATTGCTCCTGTACATGCAGAAGCTGCTGCCGAACCAGCCAAAGCAGAAGTCACCGAAGCTCCAGCTGAAGCCGTAGAAACAGCCGCGACTCCTGCACAAGCTCAGTCCACAACTGAAGCCCCAGCCGTTCAAGCCACTCCAGTGGAAACTGCAGCCGCAGAGACTCGCGTAGAGACTCAAACCGCTGCCGCAGAGCCTGCCGCCGAACAAGCACAGAAGCCCGCTGCCGCTCCTCTGGAAGCCGTACTGAACGCCGCAGGCATCGAACTGGTGGAAACCGCTCGCTCGGCAACACAGGACAACTACCAGCCTGCACCAGTGCGCCTGGGTCGCCCACGCAAGCAACGTACTGCAGAAACCGAGAACAGCGAACCGCTGCAACAGGTCGAAACGCAGTAAACAGCAAGACTAAAAACGCCGCCCTCCAGGGCGGCGTTTTTTATGCCTGTCGTATCCACAAAGAGCAATCACCTAAGCCCCTTCTCCTTCTCCTTCTCCTTCTCCTTCTCCTTCTCCTTCTCCTTCTCCTTCTCCTTCTCCTTCTCCTTCTCCTTCTCCTTCTCCTTCTCCTTCTCCTTCTCCTTCTCCTTCTCCTTCTCCTTCCCCTTCCCCTTCCCCTTCCCCTTCTCCTTCTCCCTTCCCGCTAATCCAAGCCACTCCCCCAACAAGCCCCTATCCTCTTTCGCCCAAACTCCAGCCTAGCCCCACCCACCTCGGCATCTAGCTCAGCATTAAACCCGCCCTAGCCTTAACCTCAAACCCACCACTCTTTCAACTCCAGTTGCATACAAAGCCGAAGATAGGAATAAAGAGAAAAAACAAAGCTGAAGCCAACAGCGCAGAAAACGTACGCACATACACAACCGAACGAGGCATAGGCCAAAACACAAGCTCAGGCACAGGACAGGTGCAGGTGCAGACAGCAGATACAGCCCTCTATTTGGGCCCTCTGCGATATTCCTTTTTTCTTGGGGTGGGGAGTACAGCCCGAGTGCGAGTCAGGGCCTTGGCCGAGGGCTATTGAACAATCCAGGGTGCAAACCCAGTGCTGTTCGAGCCAGACGCTTGTACTTGGTCCGAGGGGACCGAGTACCTGGCGAGTTCACTGGGCGCCTGGATCGCTCAATAGCCAAGGGAACCTGTGCGCAGCACGGGCCAAGGCCCCGCCCCCAGGCCGTACTCCCCACCCCAAGAAAACCAAGCCAATCTCGCCCTGAAGTCTCAACCAAGAGACCAACGTTCCAATAGCACAACCCCCTATGCAAAAAAAAACTACAGCGGAGTAGGCAAAAAAAAACGCCACCTGAACCCAGATGGCGTTTTTCCCTAAGCGTCAAGCCGTGGCAATCAAGAATGACGCGACACAGCCTCAGCCGGTTGACGAGTCAACAAAGCCAGCAGCTCCGCCAGTTCACGCTGCAACTCGCGACGGTCCACCACCATATCGATCGCGCCCTTCTCCAGCAAGAACTCGGCACGCTGGAAGCCTTCAGGCAGCTTCTCACGCACAGTCTGCTCAATCACGCGAGGACCGGCAAAGCCAATCAAGGCATTAGGCTCGGCAATCACCACATCGCCCATAAAGGCAAAACTGGCCGATACACCACCCATTGTTGGGTCAGTCAAAATACTGATAAACGGCAAACCCGCCTCGGACAGTTCGGCCAGGATAGCCGTGGTCTTGGCCATCTGCATCAGGGAGAACAAGCTCTCCTGCATACGCGCGCCACCCGAAGCGGCCACACAGATGAAAGGACTACGGTCGGCAATAGCCGCCTTAACACCACGTGTGAAACGCTCACCCACCACCGATCCCATGGAACCGGCCATGTATTCAAACTCGAAGCAAGCCACCACGGCTGGCACAGACAAAATCGTGCCGCTCATGACCACCATCGCCTCAGTTTCGCCCGTTTGTTTGGCTGCCTCGGAAACGCGTTCGGTGTATTTGCGCGAATCGCGGAACTTCAAGGGGTCCATAGGACGGGTGTTAGAACCAATTTCGGTCTGGCCTTCGGGGTCCAGCAAGGATTTGATCCGGCCACGCGCACCAATACGCATGTGATGACTGCACTTGGGGCAAACATTCAAAGTTGCCTGGAGATCTTCCTTGTAGAGCACAGACTCACACGACGGACATTTCACCCACAGCCCCTCGGGAACGCGACGGCTGCTTTCGGGGTTACGGTTAATTCGCGGCGGGAGTATTTTCTCGATCCAGCTCATTGTTAGATCCTGTTTTCGCTTGGCCGGCACCCGGCCCACCAAACTCTTTATTCTGAAAAAAAGCGCCTGTTCCTCAAGAACAGGCAGATGATTCTATACGCGGAATAGGTATTTAGGCTAATTATCCAGCGCCTGACGTATCTGTGCGAGCCATTGACTGGCCGCGGCAACCGCCGCTGCGTCCTTATCCTTTTGCTCTTTGCCCGCGTTTTCTTGCACGGCCTGCTCCATAGTCTGAATCAGCTTGGAACCAATAACAACTGCGTCCGCACAACGGGAAATGGCTTTGGCACTTTGCGCATCACGAATCCCGAAACCTACTCCGACCGGAATTTTGACGTGCTGACGAATGCGCTGCAAGTGGTGTTCCACATCAGCCACATCAATCTGGGCCGAACCGGTCACCCCTTTCAGGGAAACATAGTACACATAGCCTTGAGCCAACTCGGCCACCTTGGCAATGCGTTCGTCCGTGGAAGTGGGCGATAGCAGGAAAATGGTGTCCACGCCCTGCTCGGTCAGCAAACGGGTGAAATCCTCGGACTCTTCAGGCGGGTAATCCACCGTCAGCACGCCGTCCACACCCGCCTTGCCTGCCATCACGGCAAACTCGGCCTGACCGATACGTTCGATAGGATTGGCGTAACCCATCAGCACAACCGGCGTTTCCTCGTCGATCAGGCGAAACTGCTGCACAATCTCCAGCACTTTACGCAAGCCGACACCACGGCTGATGGCACGTTCAGCGGCTTGCTGAATCACCGGGCCATCGGCAGTGGGATCAGAAAAAGGCACACCCAATTCAATGACATCTGCCCCGGCCTGACGCAAGGCATGCATCAAGGCCACGGTAGCGGGCACCGAAGGGTCTCCGGCCGTAATATACGGCACCAGGGCGCAACGCCCGTTCAAACCTTCAAACGTCTTTTGCAGACGCACATTACTCGACATATCAGTTCCCGATTGCTTACAGAGTCAAGCCGCCGTACTCGGCGACCGTATGCATGTCCTTATCGCCACGACCGGACAAACTGACCAGAATGATTTTATCCTTGGACAAAGTCGGAGCAATGCGAGCCGCATGAGCCAGCGCGTGCGAGGACTCCAGCGCAGGCATGATGCCTTCAATGCGGCAGCAATCGTGAAACGCTTTCAGAGCGTCTTCATCGGTGCAGGTGGCGTAGTGGGCGCGGCCACAATCTTTCAGCCAGGCGTGCTCGGGGCCCACACCCGGGTAATCCAGACCAGCCGACACCGAGTGCGTAGGCATGACGTTGCCGTCATCATCCTGCAGTACATAGGTACGGTTACCGTGCAGCACACCCACCAGTCCCTTGTTCAGGGAAGCCGAGTGCTCCAGCGTATCCAGGCCGCGTCCAGCCGCTTCCACACCGATCAGCTCCACGTCCTTGTGCTCGATATAGGGGTAGAAAATGCCCATGGCATTGGAACCGCCACCGACTGACGCCAAGACGTAATCAGGCTGACGACCGGCATCCTCAGGCATTTGCTGCACGCACTCTTCCCCGATCACGCATTGGAAGTCGCGCACCATCATCGGGTAAGGATGAGGACCAGCCACCGTGCCAATGATGTAGAAGGTATTACTGATGTTGGTGACCCAGTCACGCATGGCCTCGTTCAGCGCATCTTTCAGGGTGCGCGAACCGGATTCCACGGGCACAACCGTCGCACCGAGCAGCTTCATGCGGTACACATTGGAAGCCTGACGACGCACGTCCTCGCTACCCATGTAGACCACACATTCCAGACCGTAACGGGCAGCGACCGTAGCCGTTGCCACGCCGTGCTGGCCTGCACCGGTTTCAGCAATAATGCGTGGCTTGCCCATGCGGCGAGCCAGCAGGATCTGACCAATACAGTTATTGATCTTGTGTGCGCCAGTGTGATTGAGGTCTTCGCGCTTGAACCAGATCTGAGCTCCACCTAGTTGCTCCGACCATCGACGGGCATGGTACACGGGGCTGGGACGACCGACAAAATGCTTGAGTTCGTAATGAAACTCGCGCAAAAACTCAGGATCGTTCCGATACTGTTCGTAGGCTGCTTTCAACTCGTCCAGGGCGTGGACCAGCGTTTCAGCGACAAACGAACCACCAAACTGACCAAAATGTCCATCCGGGTCGGGCAAGGTATAGGTTTTCAAAGCTCGCTCTCTTGATTGACAAGAACAATCGCGGGCACAACACCCGCGAGGTTTAGGTTTACCAATTTTAGCAGTTCAGGACGAGTAGCGGCGGGCGCTAACACCCGATAACTCGTTCAAGGCCGCTAAAGCCTTTTGAATTTGCTCGCCATCACGCACTTCAATGGTAAATATCATGCGTGTCAACGAACGACGGCTCAAGGTATTAATACCCGTTACGTTCAAGCGCAGGCGGGCAAATACTTCAGACAGATCACGCAAGAGGCTGGGATGCTCCTGAGCCTCAATCGCCAGATCCACCGGATACTGAGTATCCCCCGTATCGCCCCAATCAACGCTAATAGCCCTTTCAGGTTGTCTGTCAGCCAGTTCCTGATAAGACTTGCAGTCGGCACGGTGTATGGACACTCCCCGACCACGGGTCACAAAACCGGCAATCAGGTCAGGCGGTGCGGGACGGCAACAGCGGGCCAGCTGTGTCATGAGGGAGTCCACGCCCACCACCAGCACACCGCTTTTCCCGGTTTTGGAAACACTTTCCCGGGCCGCATCAAACACGCGCTGTACGGGTTCTTCTTCCTGCACATCCTCACGGAACAAGGCGTCCACTTGGCGCAGACTGAATTCATCCTTGGCCACCGCCACATACAGGTCATCCGCCTTGGCAAAACCCAGTTGCTGGGCCATCTGTTCCAGATTGACGGCGGTACGGCCCAGCCTTTGCAGCTCTTTTTCGACCATGCTCTGGCCTTGGGAGATTCGCTGCTGCAATTCAATCGCGTTGAACCAGGCCCGCACCTTGGAGCGCGAACGCGGGCTGGCCAGAAAGCCCAGTTGTACGTTCAGCCAGTCACGCGAGGGGCCACCGGATTTGGCCGCCACAATCTCTACCGTCTGGCCCGTCGACAAGCGCGTGGACAAAGGCACCATCTGCCCGTCAACCCGCGCACCACGACAACGGTGGCCCAGATCGGTATGCAGATAGTAGGCAAAGTCCACCGGCGTCGCCCCCACAGGCAGCTCGATAACGCGAGCCTGCGGCGTCAGCACATAAATATGCTCGTCTTCCTGAGCCTTCAAAGGCCGGGCGACTGCCGGTTTCTTACTGGCGACGGGTTCTACTGTCTTTTCGGAAGCCGAATCTTTGCTGCTGTCTGCTTGCGGACCAGGCGCGGTAGCGTTTGACGTGGACGCCTCCCTGTCCCAGGCCAGCAATTGACGCATCCAGGCGATCTTTCTATCGTCCTCACCATCGGCCACCTGCTGCCCGCCTTGGGCTCCCGCTTCCTTGTAGCGCCAGTGGGCAGCCATCCCGTATTCCGCGAACTGATGCATGTCGCGCGTGCGGATCTGAATTTCAAAGCAACGCCCCTGCGCATCCGCAATGACGGTATGCAAGGAGCGATAACCATTGGGCTTGGGGCGGGAGATGTAATCGTCAAACTCCTCGGGCACGGGTGTCCACAGCGAATGCACCACAGCCAACGTGTGGTAGCAGCTGCGTTCATCCTCAACGATGACGCGCAAGGCGCGCAAATCAAACAGTTGTTCAAAGTCCAGATGCTTGTTACGCATCTTGTTCCAGATGCTGAAGATATGCTTGGGTCGGCCCGAGACCTCGGCCACGATATGCTCGCGTTTCAAGGCCGCCAAAAGTTGATCACGAACCTGACTGATCAGGGTTTCGCGCTCCACGCGCTTGTCTTCAAGCTGACTGGCAATATGTTTGTAAACCTCGGGGTTCAGAAAACGAAAGGCCAGATCCTCCATTTCCCACTTGATCTGCCAAATCCCCAGGCGGTTAGCCAGCGGCGTATACAGCTCCAGCGTTTCGCGCGCGAACCCTACCGGGCAGACATTTCTGGACTGTCGGTACCAGCGCAAGGACTGCAAGCGCGAGGCCAGGCGCATCAAGACAATGCGCAAATCGGCGGCCATCGCCAGCAGCATCTTGCGCTTCATTTCTTTTTGATCACCCCCGCCCGTCTGCTCCTTGGCCTGGCCTGTCAGCGATCCCAGGCGGTACAAGGCGCGCGAGCCACGCACCAGGGTCATGACCTCGGCACCAAAGGCTTTTTGAACCGGATCCTGTTTGATCTCCGGCCCAGGGGCGGGGGTGACGGCCAACAAGGCACTGGCACGGGTTTGGGCATCCACACCCAAACCAGCCAAAATAAGCGCTACCTGAGCGCAATGGCTGTCCAACGGTTCGCCGGTACTTCCGGCCAGATCCAGCAAAATAGGCCCCGCCCAGTCGGCAGCCGCCTGCAATAGCGTACGCCCTGCTTCATCCAGTCCGTGGCTGGCTTGCGCGAACCATAGAGGGTTGAAGGCCGACTCGGCCATAGGGGGAGAAGCGGTGTGATTCATGTGAATTACGTCGATGTGGCCACTCAGCGCTGAGGTGGCTCTCTATACTGTAGACGCTAGTCTATCACCGCGAGTAAGAGCTTATGAGTCTGAACACATGCCGCCAGCTTCTATTGATTTGGCACTCCCGTACCGGCGCGGCCCGGCAATTGGCTGAACAGGCTGAACAAGGCGCGCTGGAGGTGCTCCAGGAGTTGGGAGGGCTAGAACAGATCCGTATCAAACGTTTGCATTGCGATCAGGTGCAAGCGCAGGATTTGCGCGACTCCCACGCTTATCTGTTCTGCGCCCCCGAAAACCTGGCCAGTCTGAGCGGGGCCATGAAAGAGTGTCTGGACCGGAATTACTACGAGGTGCTGGATCAGCTAAATGGCCGTCCCTACTCTGCCTTGATCAGTGCCGGTAGCGATGGACAAGGAGCCCAGCGACAACTGGAGCGGATTTGTACCGGCTGGCGGCTGGAGCTGGCCGCCCCGATCCGGATCTTCAATTTTCACGCCCAGACGCCTGAGGCCATTCTGGCGCCCAAGACCTTGAATGAGGAGCACATTGCCCAGGCACGTGAAGCCGGAGGGCATCTGGCGGCACTGCTGTGTCTATGAAAAAAACCCTTTGCGTGTGCAAAGGGTTTTGAAACAACATTAACGCCTCAGGTCGCCAAAGGCTTACGCTGGCGGCAACTGAAAAACCTGCCGCAAATACGCCAGATACGCCGGATCATCACACATGGTCTTTTCCGGAGCATCGGACACTTTCGCCACCGGCTGACCATTGCAGCGCACCATCTTCATGACAATCTGCAAAGGCTCATGGCCAAGGTCATTGGTCAGGTTGGTGCCAATCCCAAAAGACACCTTGCAGCGCCCTGCAAAACGCAGCGCCAGCTCAATGGCTTTGGGAATGGTCAAGCCATCAGAAAATACCAAGGTCTTGGTACGCGGATCGGTACGGTTAGCCTGATAGTGCGCCAGCAAGCGCTCACCCCAGATGAAGGGATCGCCCGAATCGTGACGGGCACCGTCAAACAGCTTGCAAAAATACATGTCAAAGTCGCGCAGGAAAGCATCCATGCCGTACACATCCGACAAGGCAATGCCCAGGTCACCGCGATATTCTTTGGCCCACACCTCTAGGGCGAAAATCTGCGAATCACGCAAGCGAGGGCCCAGAGCCTGACAAGCCTGCAAGTACTCGTGTCCCATGGTGCCCAGCGGCGTTACCCCATACTTCATGGCCAGCCAGACGTTGCTGGTGCCGGCAAAGTGCGGTTTCATCTGCTCGATCATGGTGGTGACCACTTCTTCGTGCCACTGCTTGGAAAAGCGGCGGCGCGTGCCGTAATCAGCCACACGAAAGTCACTTAAGGCCGGATCATCGACCACCAGACGCATCTTGGACTGCAGACGCTCGCGCCCTTCCGCCCATTGTGGTTGTGGACATTCGTTGCGAAAGTAGACCTCGTTCACGATGGCCAGCACAGGGATCTCGAACAGAATCGTATGCAGCCAGGGGCCTTGGACCGAAATTTCGATCTCGCCGGGAACAGCCCCAGCCTGCACCTGAATACAACGCTCGGGCAGATGGAACAGACCCAGAAAATCGACAAAATCGCTTTTGATAAAGCGCAGGCTGCGTAAATAATCCAGCTCGGCGTCTGAAAAACGCAACTGGCACAGGGCATGAATTTCCGCCCGGATCTCGTCCAGGTACTGGCTTAAATTAATATTGGGAGTGCGGCATTTATAGCGATACTCCACATGCGCAGCCGGGAAATGATGCAAGACAACCTGCATCATGGAAAACTTGTACAGGTCCGTATCAAGTAAAGAGGTAATGATCATCACAAACCTACCGATTTTGATTGCGCAACCATAGCACGGGCGTCAGTTCTTGCGTACCGCTATCTAGCAGATGAGCTATTGCGCCATCTCAATAAGCAAGAAGCTGAATATTCGTTAAAATCGAAAGATTCGATTCAAATCCCATTTTTATCGTTCAGGCCCTGTGCGTTGTCGCGCACCCCATCCACGGCCTTTTGCCGTGATCAACCGCCTTAGCGATACCGCAGGAGTGTTACTGAAATGACCCACGTCGTCACCGAAAACTGTATCAAGTGCAAATTCACCGATTGTGTGGACGTGTGCCCCGTCGACTGTTTTCGTGAAGGCCCGAACTTTCTGGTGATTGACCCGGACGAGTGCATTGACTGCGCCGTCTGTATTCCCGAATGCCCGGCCAATGCCATTTTTGCCGAAGAGGACGTGCCCCAAGATCAGGTGCACTTCATCGAACTGAACGCTGAATTGACGCCTGTTTTTGGCAGCATCAACCGCTCCAAAAAACCGCTGGAAGATGCGGACGACTGGAACGGTGTGGAGAACAAACTACAGTATCTGGAACGCTAAGCACGTCGCTCGCTCTATATAGACCCGACTCGGTGGCTGCGTTTGTATCCAGCCACTCTTGCGCCCAATCTCGCCTTTTGATAAAAAAACCTGCCGCACCGCAGCAAGGGAAAATACCAAGGCCAGAGGAACGATAAACGTCGTATTGTTTCCCACAAGGAAATAAGCATATACATTCCTCTGTATCAAATTAGGCAACACCAAGGCGCACACTATGCTTTACGATCTGCACGAACTTCAGCGGTCCTTTCTGGCTCCGCTCGCCGCCTTTACCGGCACCGGCTCTCAATGGTTTTCCAACCCCTACAGTCCACTGGCCTATACGCCCCTGTCGCGCCAACTGGCGGCGGCCTCTGAACTGGTACACCGTATCGGCAAGGATTACGAAAAACCAGCCTGGGGGCTGGACGAAACCCAGATCGACGGCCAAACCGTCGCCGTGCAGGAGGTCGAGCACCTGAGCAAACCGTTCTGTAGGCTGATCCACTTCAAGCGCGATCATCCCAAAGCGGATCAGGACCCCACGATCCTGCTGGTCGCGCCTCTGTCCGGCCACCACGCCACCTTGCTGCGCGAAACCGTACGCGCGCTGCTGCCCGATCACTCGGTTTATGTCACTGACTGGATTGATGCCCGCATGGTGCCTCGTTCGGCCGGCCCCTTCCATCTGGACGATTACGTCCTGTATGTGCAGGAATTCATCCAGGCACTGGGCCCGAAAGTGCACGTCATGTCGGTTTGTCAGCCCACGGTGCCGGTCTTGGCTGCCGTCTCCTTAATGGCAAGCCGTCGCTCGGCCGTGATGCCACGCAGCATGATCATGATGGGTGGCCCCATCGACACGCGTCAGTCACCCACCGAGGTGAATCGTCTGGCCACCACCAAGTCCTATTCCTGGTTCGAAAACAATCTGATTCACCGGGTGCCGACCAAATACCCTGGCGCTCACCGTCGTGTGTACCCCGGCTTTTTGCAGCACGCCGGTTTTGTCGCCATGAATCCGGATCGTCACGTCAGCTCACACTACGACTTTTATCAGCACCTGATCAAAGGTGACGATGACGATGCACAAGCCCACCGCCGTTTTTACGACGAATACAACGCCGTGCTGGACATGCCCGCCGAGTTCTATCTGGACACGATCCGCATTGTGTTCCAGGAGCACCGTCTGCCCAAAGGCCAATGGCACGTGCATGGCGAACAAGTCCGTCCCCAGGATATCGATGGCGTGGCCTTGTTTACTATTGAAGGCGAATTGGACGATATTTCCGGCCAGGGCCAGACTCATTCGGCTCAGGGGCTATGTTCGAAAATCGCGCCTGAACTCAAGCAACAATTCACCGCGCCCAACTGTGGTCATTACGGGATTTTCTCCGGAAGCCGCTGGCGCACGCTGATCTGTCCTAAAATCAGGGACTTCATCCGTCAGCACAACTGATATTTGGCTAAGGCCGTTTCTGACGGGGCCAGATGGCCCCGTTTTTGCATTCATGTCCAACACCTTAATACGGCGCATTGACGCCCTGCTCCCTCAAACCCAGTGCACCCGCTGTGGTTACGATGCCTGTTTGCCCTATGCCCAAGCCATTGCGCTTGAAGGCGAGGCGATCAACCGCTGCCCGCCCGGCGGCCAGGAAGGCGTGCAGGCCCTGGCCGAGCTGCTGGGTCGTGAAGCCCTGCCCCTGGACCCTTCCTGTGGGGAATTCACCGGCCCCAGCCGCGCAGTCATTATTGAAGAGCACTGCATTGGTTGCACGCTCTGTATTCAGGCCTGTCCGGTGGACGCCATTATCGGTGCCAACAAATTGATGCACACCGTACTGGCTGACCGCTGTACCGGCTGTGAGCTATGTGTGCCGCCCTGTCCAGTAGACTGCATCAGCATGATCCCTACGGATGAATGGAGCAGCGAACAGGCCATACAGGCTCGCCTGGACACGGAACGACGCCGCGACCGCCTGCTGGCCCGACACCAGGAAAGCTCGGATCTGGCTGCCCGTACGCTAGCTAATAAACCCGTCCTGGCCAACTCGGCCGATCAGGCCGATAAACGAGAGGCCTCCATTGCCTCTGCTCTGGCCCGCGCCCGTGCGCGACGCGCCGGCAAGACTGCAAGCGAAACTACGCCATGAACGCTGCCAAGCGCCACGAGATTTTCAGCCGTTTTCAGGCCGCCAACCCCAAGCCCACCACCGAACTGGAATACGCCGACACCTTTCAACTGCTGATTGCGGTGATTCTGTCGGCCCAGGCCACTGATCGCTCCGTGAACCTGGCTACTGCCCGCTTTTTTCCCGAACACGGCACACCGCAAGGGATTCTGGCTATGGGTGAAGAAGGGCTGCGTGAAGCCATCAAGACCATTGGCCTGTACAAGACCAAAGCCGCCAACGTCATCAAGACCTGTCGGATTTTGCTGGAGCAGCATCAAGGCCAGGTTCCCTGTGACCGCGCTGCACTAGAGGCTCTTCCAGGCGTAGGGCGCAAAACCGCCAACGTGGTCTTGAATACCGCTTTTGGCCTGCCCACCATTGCCGTGGATACCCATATTTTTCGCGTTGCCAACCGCACCGGCATTGCGCCAGGAAAAAACGTGGTCGAAGTAGAAAAGAAGCTGGAAAAAGTGATTCCCAAGCCTTTTTTACTGGACGCCCACCACTGGCTGATTTTGCATGGCCGCTACATTTGCGTGGCCCGCAAACCCAAGTGTCCCCAGTGTGGTATCTCGGACTTGTGTGACTTCAAGCCGAAAACCGTTAACACTTAAGTAACACATGCCTGGTTTAACAACATTTGTTTACCAAACAGTGCATTAAACCGATCTCTCCTATGACAAACCCGCATGGTTTTGCTTCGTTGGCGCTTCCATACTGAAACACATGAAGAACCCTGCCTAAAGTTCGCTGGTGATGGAATCACCACAATCAGCGGCGAAGGACACGTAACGGAATCCTGAGCCGACCAGCCAACGTACAGGCCCATATTGACGCCTTACGACAAGGAGCATTCTCATGACACGGGCTGCCCTGGATATTGAGAATCTGTACGCCTGCCAACGAGAGTTTCCGCTCTTGCGCGGATTGAGTTTGCAGATTGCTGCGGGGGAGATCTGCACCGTACTGAGCCGAAGTCGGGCCGGCCGCAGCGCCATGTTACGCGCCATCGCGGGATTAACCGATAGCCGTCGAGGCTCCATCCGTATTCAAGGCACCGAAACCATACACCTGAGCCAACACCAGTTGGCAGATCTGGGAGTGGGCTACAGCCCTTACGAACAGAGCATCTTCACCGGTCTGAGCTGTGAGGAAAACCTCTTGCTACCGCCCGCTATAGGGACTGCCCTGGGTGGTGGTATGTCACTGGTGCAGATCTATGAGCTGCTACCCAGCCTGGAGCAACGTCGCCACCATATGGCCACCCATCTGTCTACCGGCGAACAAAAAATACTGGCCATTGCGCGCTTGCTGCGCACAGGTGTGAATCTACTGCTGCTGGACAAGGTGTCCGAGGGACTGGCTCCGGTACAGGCCCAGGCACTTGGCAAGCTGATCTGCACCTTACGCCACGAAGGCTACACCATTGTGCTGGCCGAGCAATGCCCACAGTTCTCGGCAGAATTCAGCGATCAGTTTCATGTCTTGGAACAAGGGCAAATTATCGAGCGATTCAGCCGCAGCGAATTAAGCCATAAGTACGACGCCCTGCACGCACTCCTGGGGGTGTGAGCCCATCATCCGAGCTCTCTCACACCCGCCTTTCTCTTTTCCAGCTCGTTACCAGGTGATGCAAAAAACACACATAGGGGTGAATTTGGCCCCGTATGAATTCTACTTACTTGATCTACAACAAGGTCAGGCGGTCAACTATCCCTGAAGCTTGCTTTGGATCAAATCTGCAAACCCAGCCCTCATTCACTCTGTAGGCTTTACACCCCCCTACGGAGTCATTATGAAAGCCCGCCACTTGTTTCCCGGTCTGCACCTGTCCTTGCTCGCGGTAGGACTGGCCGCTGTTTTGTACGCGCCTCAAGGCCAAACACACGAAGCGGGTGATTTCTTGCTCAAAGGTGGCGTGACCTGGGTATCCCCAAAATCCAATAACGGCTCTGTGGCTGACGGCACCGTCAAGCTGGACGTAGGCAATAATGCCCGCCCCAGCTTCTCGCTGACCTATATGGCCACCCGCAATATTGGTATTGAACTGCTGGGCGCTTTCCCCTTCCAGCACAATATTGACAGCAATCTGGGCCGTATCGGCAAAACCAAGCACTTGCCCCCAACCCTGAGCCTGCAATACCACTTCCTGCCTGACAGCGACTTCCAGCCCTATGTGGGCGTGGGCGTGAACTACACCATGTTCTTTGACACCGAATCGCGCGGTGCGCTGGCGGGCTCCGACCTGAAACTGAAAAACAGCTGGGGTTTTGCAGCCCAGGTCGGTGTGGATTACAAGCTGGACAAGAACTGGTTCCTGAACGCCGATGTACGCTACATCAGCATCCGTCCAGACGTGAAACTGAACGGTCAGTCCATTGGTAAGGCCAAGCTGGACCCCGTGGTTGCCACCATCGGGGTCGGCTACCGCTTCTAAGCGCTCGCTTCTTCCTGCTCGCGTTTGCCCTGCCCCAAGCCCAGATAGCTTTCTATCACTCGGGGATTATGAGCCAGGTCAGACGCGGGCCCTTGCAGCACCACATCGCCCGTCTCCAGTACATAACCGTAGTCAGCCACTTGCAAAGCGGCACGAGCATTTTGCTCGACCAGCAAGATGGCCACGCCGGTACTGCGCAGTCGGGCGATGATCATAAAGATCTCCCGCACCACACGCGGCGCCAGGCCCAGGCTGGGTTCATCCAGCATCAGCACTTTGGGTTGCGCCATCAAGGCACGGCCTACGGCCAGCATCTGCCGCTCCCCGCCTGACAAAGTCCCTGCCAGCTGAGTACGACGCTCTTTCAAGCGTGGAAACAAGGTGTAAACCTTGTCCATGGTGTCGCGCCAGCCGGGATGACGGGCGCGATACAGGCGAAAGCCGCCCAGCAGAAGATTGTCTTCCACCGTCATGCTGCCAAACAGCTCGCGGCGTTCCGGCACCAGGGAAATGCCAGCCGCCACGCGACGCTCCACTTCCCAATGACTAATCTCCTGCCCTTCATACTGCACCGAGCCTGTGCTGCGGCCCACGCTAGGCAAAGAGCCCATCATAGAGTTCAGCAAGGTGGACTTGCCTGCACCATTGGCGCCGATCACCGTCACAATGCTGCCTGCCCGAACGTCCAGACTGGCTCCCGTCACGGCCGTGACTTTGCCGTACTGAGCCGCCAGATTGTCTACTTTCAGGATAATGTCTTTCGATTGTGCCGAACTCATAGCGCTGCTCCTGCCGAGGCGGGCTCATTGACCTGATCCAGATCCAGGTCGTCATCAATACCACCCAGGTAGGCTTCCAGCACCGCTGGATTTTCCTGAATTTCCTTGGGCAAACCTTCGGCCAGCTTGGTGCCAAAATCCATGACAACCAGCTTGTCCGTCAAATTCATGACAAAGTCCATGTCATGCTCAACCAGCAAAATGCTCATGCCTTCGCTACGCAACTGATCCAGCACTTTGGCCAGTTCCTGCTTTTCCTTGTAGCGCAAGCCAGCAGCCGGCTCGTCCAGCAGCAAGAGCAGCGGATCGGAAGCCAGAGCACGGGCAATTTCCAAAATACGCTGTTGGCCCAGGGCCAGATTGCCCGCCTCTTCGTACAGGTAATCACCCAGGCCCACGCGCTGCAGCTGAACAGCCGCTTCGTGCAAAAGCTCGGCTTCGCTACGGCGCTCAGTATGCAGAACGGCGGACACCACACCGACACTGCGACGCAAGTGAGCGCCCAATGCCACGTTTTCCAGAACCGTCATGGTAGGCAGCAGTTGCACGTGCTGGAAGGTACGGCCTACGCCCAGACGAGAAATCTCGCGTGCAGGCTTGCCATCAATCCGCTGCCCCAGGAAGCTGACCTGGCCGCTGGTGGCCGACAGCACGCCGGTAATCAGGTTAAAGGTTGTGCTCTTGCCCGCGCCGTTAGGACCGATCAGGCCCATGATCTGACCCGCATTCAAGGTGAAGCTGATGTCATTCACGGCGACCAGACCACCGAACTCCTTGCGGATCTTGTTCACTTCCAGAACCAGCGAGCCGGCCTGGGGACGCTCACGCTGAGGCAGAGCCTCGGCTTGCGGAGGAGCCGCCTGATTGCGCTTCTGCGCACCGAAAACCTGTTCCCAAGCCTTGTGCAAAATGGGCCACAGACCGTCGCGAGCGTATTGCAGAATCAGCACCATCAAGATACCGAAAACGATCAGCTCGAAGTTGATGTCGGTATTGAGCAGCTTGGGCAGCCAATTCTGCAATTGATCTTTCAGGCTCAGCACGAGAGCCGAACCCAAAACAGCACCCCAAACACTGCCTGCCCCGCCCAGCACAGCCATGAACAAGTATTCAATACCGTAGTTCAAGCCGAAAGGACTGGGTGATACCGCGCGCTGGTAGTGCGCATAGAGCCAACCGGATACGCAAGCCAGCAAGGCAGCGTAAACGAACACAATGACCTTGTAATTGGCCATGTTCACGCCAAAGGATTCGGCCATGCCGCTGCCATGCTTCAGAGCACGAATGGCACGTCCGGGACGGGAGTTCAGCAGGTTGCGCGTACCCCACATCGCCAGCAAGGCGAACGCCCAGATCAGGTAGTAAATATCCCGGCCCGAGGACAGGGAAATACCGAAGAACTCCAAAGGAGCAATACCGGAAATACCGTCGTACTGACCCAGGAACTCCAGGTTGCCGAACAGGTAGTACAAGGCCAGCCCCCAAGCCAAGGTACACAGGGGCAGGAAGTGGCCGGACAAGCGCAGTGTGATCGCCCCCAGAATGTAGGCGACCATCATGGTGATAGCCATGCCAATCAGCAGATTGAACCAGGGCGACCAACCCAGACGAGCCGTCAGATAGGCCGTGGTGTAGGCACCCAGACCCACAAACGCGGCCTGACCAAACGAAGTCAAACCACCCACGCCGGTCAACAGCACCAGGCCCAGAACAACCAGGCTGGTCAAGCCAATATAGTTAAGCTGGGTAATCCAGAATTCGGGCGTTGCGCCCAACTGCGGCAAAACCAACAGAACCGCAATAAACAGTAGCGTCAGCAAGTGTCTCATGTGATTTACTCCTCATCATCCACGTGCTTGCTACCGAAGGAGCGCCACAACAACACCGGTATCACCATGGTAAATACAATAACTTCTTTGTAGGCACTAGCCCAGAAAGAGGAAAACGCCTCCAGAACACCCAGGAACAAAGCGCCCAACAAGGTGACGGGGTAACTGATCAAACCGCCAAAAATCGCCGCCACAAAACCTTTAAGACCGATCAAAAAGCCGGTGTCGTAGTAGATGGTCGTCACAGGAGCGATCAGCATGCCGGACAAGGCACCAATGGCTGCAGCCAGCGTGAACGTCAGAGAGCCGGACATATTGGTGCTGATACCCACCAGACGGGCACCACGACGGTTCACCGCCGTTGCACGCAGAGCGCGACCATACAGGGTCTTACCGAAAAAGCCCCACAAGGCCAGAATCAGCAACACGCAAGCGCCCATCACAAAAAAGGTTTGGGCCGACCAGCTTACTGCGCCCAGGGACACTTCGCCTTCCATGAAAGGAGGCGTGCGCCAGCCTTCCGGACCGAAGAACACCAGACCCAAACCGGTCAGCGCAAAGTGCACGGCTACCGAAGTAATCAGCAGCACCAGCACGCTGGCTTCGGCAATTGGCTGGTACACCAGGCGATACACCATGGGACCCAGCGGGATCACAACCGCCAGTGAGAACAATACGGCCACCCACAAGGGCAACTGCGAGCTGACAATGGCAGGGGCGGCAAAGTAAACCGCGACAGGAATCACGATATTGACCAGAAACTTGCGTGGCATGCCTGTCAGGCTGCGACTGCGCATGGCAGAGAGCAACTCCAGCAAGAACACCAGAGCACCGGCGATCAATAACAAAATAACGGTTCCCGGCATGCGGCCATTGACCACGAAAGCCAAGGTCAAGGCGCCAAAGGTGACGAACTCACCTTGTGGAATAAAGATGACGCGGGTAACCAGGAAAACCAGAACCAGGGCGAGCCCGAGCAAAGCATAGATGGCGCCATTCAATATGCCATCCTGCAACAAAATCAAAGCGATGGTGGTATCCATGTCGGACAACATCCTGTACAACAAAAAGGGCAAAGGGCTTACGGCAAACGCAGGCCTGTAGCGGGAACGGGCGCCAGGATCCTCAGGCACCCGCCTTGGAAAAAACCGGCTTGGGAGCCGGTTTTTGCCTGTCAGATATTACAGATCAGGCTGATACGTCCATTTACCGTCGACCACTTTCACAATCACGTGGGCCCGCTTATCCAGACCGGCATGATCTGTTGCAGACATATTGAACACACCTTGGGAAGCGGCCAGTTCCTTGGTTTGCTCCAGAGCATCACGCAAGGCTGCGCGGAACTCGGGGGTACCTGGCTTGGCACCAGATTTCAGGGCCTCTGGAATGGCTTCGGTCACGAGCAGACCGGCATCCCACATATGCCCACCAAAGGTGTTGATGGAGCCAGCACCATATTTGGCTTCGTATTTTTCCTTGTACTCCATAGCCGTCTTTTTCACCGTGCTGCTGTCAGGCAGTTGTTCGGCGACCAGCAAAGGACCGGCTGGCAAGATCATATCGTTACAGTCTTTGCCACACACACGCAGCACGTCGCTGTTGGCGGCACCGTGTGTCTGGTAAATGATGCCTGCAAAGCCACGGCCTTTCAGTTCACGCTGAGGCAAGGCAACCGGAGTACCGGAACCGGCGATCAAAATGGCATCGGGTTTGGTGCCCAGCAGCTTGAGAACCTGACCGGTCACACTGGTATCGTTGCGGCCATAGCGCTCGGCACCCAGCACTTTAATGCCCTTGGCTTGAGCCGCTTCAGTAATCACGTTCAGCCAGCCATCACCGTAGGCGTCGTTGTAACCAATAAAGCCCAGAGTTTTGACGTTTTGCTTGACCATGGCCTCTGCCAAGGCACCGGCCATCAATTGGTCATTCTGGGGAGTTTTGAAGACCCAGGTACGAGCGCCTTCGACAGGCTCAACAATCTTGGCGTTGGCAGCCACGCTGATCATGGGAGTCTTGGTTTCACCAGCAACGTCCACCATCGCCAGGGAGCCGGGAGTCACGGACGTACCGATCACCACGTCCACTTTGTCGTCCGTAATCAGCTTGCGCATATTGCGTACGGCCACCGTGGTATCGGTGGCATCGTCCAGAACGATGTACTCGATTTTCTGGCCGGCCACCTCAGTAGGCAACAGGCTGACGGTATTGCGTTCAGGAATGCCCAGCGAGGCCGCCGGTCCTGTCGCTGCCACCGTCACACCCACTTTGATCTGCGCAGACACGGCGACGGGCAGACTCAAAGCCAGGGCTGCAGCCAATGTCGTCAGACGACCAGTAGTAATGCAGTTCATCCTTTTCTCCCAATATTTGTTCGTTGTTGTGGACCGATTTCACGGTCAAAAAATCGTAATACAGATAATCACCAGCAGATACCAGAAACGTATCAAGTCACACGAATTTCAGATATTGGTGTTTACCTTAAATATTAAAAGTTTAAATAGTGCACTAACTAAAGTGATAGCTCACTAAGTAAGTGCCCTGTACCGCTATTTTCTTGACTGGGCAGTCAGGACAGGCTGCACTTTGGAACCCTCTGTTCCAAACGCACTCTAATTGTCGATTACTATGTAGGACTGCGCCTCTTGTAGGCATTGATCTGTTTTTCATAAGGCAGCACACGTGGAAAAAGTACGTAAAACCGAAGCCGAGTGGCGCGCCCAACTCAGCCCCGAAGAATTCTATGTCACGCGTCAGAAAGGGACGGAACGTGCCTTTACCGGCCGTTACTGGGACACCACCACGCCCGGCATTTACCGCTGTGTTGGCTGCGGCACGCCCCTGTTTGCTTCTGACACCAAGTTTGATGCCGGTTGCGGCTGGCCCAGCTACTTCACCCCCCTGAACCCGGACAATGTGCGCGAGGAACTGGATACCACCCACGGCATGCGGCGCACCGAAGTGCTGTGCAATGTCTGCGATGCTCATTTGGGCCACGTCTTTGAAGACGGCCCCCCACCCACTGGGCTACGATATTGCATTAACTCCCTGTCCATGACCTTTGAACCTGACGCATGAAGAAGCTTTTATTTGATCTGTTCCCGCTCGTTCTGTTTTTTCTGGCGTTTCGTTTCTCCGACATCTATGTCGCAACCGGCGTGGCCATGGCCGCCTCGGTATTGCAGATACTCTGGTTAAAACTCACCAGCAAGGCAATCGAGACCTCGCACTGGATCAATCTGGCCGTCATTGTGGTCTTTGGCGGTGCCACCTTGTTTTTCCACAACGATGTCTTCATCCGCTGGAAACCGACCGTGCTGTATTGGATCTTTGCGCTGGTGCTGCTGGGCGGACGCTATCTGATGCATCGCAACCTGATGCAAAAATTCATGGGCACCCATCTGGTATTGCCCGGCCATGTTTGGGACAAATTAAACCTGGTCTGGGCCAGCTTCTTTGTCGCCATGGGCCTGGTGAATTTGTACGTTGCCTTCTCGGGCCACTTTACCGAGTCCCAATGGGTCAACTTCAAAGCCTTTGGTCTGCTGGGTTTGATGCTGGTGTTTGTCGTTGCCCAATCCTTGTGGCTGGGCCGCTACCTGCAAGACTCGTCCGACAACTCCACTCCCCCAAAATCTTGATTTCACCATGACAGACGCACTCGCTTCCCTGATTCACGAACGGCTCCAGGCTCTGGAACCCTCTGAACTGGACATCATTAATGAATCCCATCTGCATGCCGGCCACGCCGGTGCTCAAGGGGGCGCAAGCCACTTTCGGGTGATCATCGCCTCGAAACAATTTGATGGAATTTCAACACTGGCACGACACAGACTTGTGTATGATCGCGTCCACGATCTAATGCCTTTCCCGATTCACGCATTGGCTATTCAAGCCAAAACTACTGCTTAAGGATGCTCATGAAACGTATTGCCGCATTTGCCTTGACCTGCGCTATGGCTGCTCCGGTCTATGCACAGACGATTGCCACCGTAAATGGCAAAAACCTCACGCAAAAAGACCTGGATCAGTTCGTCGCCGTTCTGGTCGAGCAAGGCGCCAAGGACTCGCCCGAGCTGCGTGAGCAAGTCAAACAGGAAATGGTCAACCGTCTGGCCGTGGTGCAAGCCGCTGAAAAAGCCGGTATCGACAAGACCAACCAGGTTCAACAAGAGCTGGAACTGGCTCGCCAGAGCATTCTGGTCCGTGCCTTGATGGCCGATTACCTGAAAAAGAACCCTGTTACCGAAGCCGATCTGACCAAGGAATACAACACCATCAAGGCGATGGAAGAAGGTCAGCAGGAATACAAGGTGCGCCACATCCTGGTCAAGGACGAAGCGGCTGCCAAAGACCTGTTGGCAAAGATCAAGTCCAAGAAAGTCAGCTTTGCGGATGCCGCCAAGAAAGACTCCATCGACACCGGTAGCGGCCAGCAAGGCGGCGATCTGGGCTGGGCGCCTAGCTCCACCTACGTACCGGAGTTCGCTCAGGCGGTAGAGAAAATGAAAAAAGGCGAACTGAGCGCAGCACCTGTGCAGTCCCAGTTTGGCTGGCACATCATTCAGGTAGACGATGCTCGTCCTGTGACCTTCCCGGCCATGGCTGAAGTCAAGCCTCAACTGGAAGAGATGATGCGTCAGCGCAAGCTGGCCGAGTACCAGCAGAAAATCCTGAAAGAAGCCAACATCAAGTAATGGCGTTGACGGCCGCTTTGTCTTTCCGATAAAGCGGCTGGCAGGAAAACAAATATGGCGCCTCAAGGGCGCCATATTTATTGCTCATGAAGTCGGATCATGCCTCTTTCGGAACCAAGGCCAAGGATAGCCCCTCGGTCAATTCACCTCGGGCTTGAAACAAGAGGTAAAGCGCCAGCAACTCTACGCTTGTTCTCCCGCAGACAATAACAGGAATAAGACTCTGCTGGACCGCTGGCTTCAGACAAGGGCACTCCGCTCCTCATGCTCGCCAGACACTGACCTTCATACACCAGCGCCTTACTCACCCGCCAATAAAGCCAGAAACTGGGCTTCGTCCAAAATAGTCACGCCTAATTCTTGTGCCTTGGTCAGCTTGGAACCGGCCTCAGCTCCCGCTAGCACATAGGCGGTCTTTTTGGAGACTGAGCCACTGGCCTTGCCGCCCGCCTCTAATACGCGGCGCGTAGCCTCGTCACGGCTCATGCTGGGCAAGGTTCCCGTGATGACAACCGTTTTGCCCGCCAGCGGCAGATTAGCGCTATTGGCACGGGCTTGTGCCTGTTGAGGTGTCACCCCAGCGGCCAGCAAATCATCCAGGGCTTCACGATTATGAGGTTCCTGAAAAAAGTGCCGTACGGAAGCCGCGACAACCGGGCCCACTTCGTTAACTTGCAGCAGCGCCTCTTCATCAGCCTGCTCCAAGGCCTGCAAGGAGCCAAAATGCTGTGCCAGATCGCGTGCCGTAGTCTCGCCAACATGGCGGATACCCAAGGCATAGATCAGACGATTCAAGGCTGGCTCACGCACCTTGTTGATCGCCTCGATCAGGTTCTCGGCGGACTTGCGTCCCATCCGCTCCAGCAGCACCAACTTCTCTACCTTCAGCTTGAAAATATCGGCCAAGGTATGGACCAGTCCGGTTTCCACCAACTGGTCCACCAGCTTTTCACCCAGACCTTCAATATCCAGGGCTTTACGGCTGGCCGCGTGAATCAGCGTTTGCTTGCGCTGGGCGGGGCAAATCAAGCCACCGGTACAGCGCCAGGCGGACTCACCGTCCAGACGCTCCAGCGCCGAATGACACGCCGGGCACTCCTTGACCATCTCGAAGGGCATACTGCCTTCAGGGCGCTGCTCTAGCACCACGGCAACAACTTCCGGAATCACATCTCCGGCACGACGAACAACCACGGTATCGCCTGCGCGCACATCTTTGCGACGTACCTCGTCTTCGTTATGCAGCGTGGCATTGGTCACTGTAACGCCACCCACAAAGACCGGTTTCAAACGTGCGACTGGCGTGACAACACCGGTGCGACCCACTTGAAACTCGATGTTCTCCACACGCGTTATTTCTTCCTGCGCGGGGAATTTGTGAGCGACAGCAAAGCGTGGCGCACGTGCCACATAGCCCAGGACACGCTGCGCGGCCAAAGAATTGACTTTGTACACCACACCGTCAATTTCAAAGGGCAAACCGGTACGGCGCTCTTGCGTCTCGGTATAAAAATCCAGCAGGCCCTGCACGCCCTTGACGACTTTGCGGTCGCGGCTCAAGGGCATACCCAGGCTTTCCAGCCAGTCCATCATGCCCGATTGGGTATCACGGGGCAGCGCATCGCCTACGGGTTCGGCAAACAAGGCATGTTGCGGCTGAGTCACGGCAGGCATAGGGCTGACTTCCCCCCAGCCATAGGCAAAAAAGCGCAAGGGCCGTTTAGCAGTGATTTTCGGATCCAACTGGCGCAAGCTGCCTGCGGCCGCATTACGCGGATTCACAAATACTTTTTCGCCACGCTTGGTCTGGTTCTCGTTCAGGCGCTCAAAGTCCGCCCGATTCATCAAGACCTCGCCCCGCACCTCCAGCACGGCGGGCAATTGCGCCGCATCGCCGCGCAAGCGCAGAGGAATGGATTTAATGGTGCGAATATTGCTGGTGACGTCCTCACCCGTGGTGCCATCACCGCGAGTCGATGCTTGTACCAACAGACCTTGTTCATAACGCAGGCTGATCGCCAAGCCGTCAAACTTGTATTCGGCCAGATAATCTACCCGGCGGTCCAAACCCACCACACCGGCCTCGACCAAGGTATCGGCGACGCGCTTGTCAAAAGCCTGCACCTCCGCATCATCAAAGGCATTACCCAAAGACAACATGGGAACGGCATGCTCAACAGTGTCAAAGCCGTCCAAAGGTGCTGCGCCCACGCGTTGCGTAGGAGAGTCCGGGGTAATCCATTCCGGGTGCTCGGCTTCCAGCGCCAGCAGCTCGTTCATCAATGCGTCGTATTGCGCGTCCGAAATGCTGGGTGCATCCTGAACGTAATAGGCCCAGTTATGCTGGGCCAGTTCTTCATGTAACTGCTGTACTCGCTTCAAACTCACGAAAAAATCCTGCCTGTACGTTCCTGGCCTGCCGTAAAGCCAGCTTGCTCCAGGCGTTCGTACAGATTGCTTAGTTGCTCATCAATGTTTTGATCGGTGCTCTCGGGCAAGGGGCGACCTTGGTCATCCAACACCACGCCGTCCAGACGGCTGGCCAGATCACGGGCCACCGTTGCCATACGGCTAAAGGCATGATCGTCCGCCGGGCTGTTGGGCAAGTCCAGCAACAAGTCAATACGCTCAATGCTGGCCGACTGAATATCCCTGGGTTGGGCGCCGTCGAACATGGCGGTAAAACGGGGCTGGCCCGAATCGGCCAGCCAGGCCAGTTGCTGACCAAAGGGTAAAAAACCGGCGTCCTTGACCATCTGAATCACGGAAGAAGCCGGCATAGGGCCGGGCAAACGCACCGACACCCCCACCAACGCGTCCAGATCGGCGCAGGTATTGTCCAGGGCAGTTGCACGACGCAACACATCGTCCTGTTCAGGACCTTCTACCGAGCCATCAAATTGTTGCGCCAACGCTTGCGCGGCCATCCAGACCTGCGACCACTCAATGGCTGACAAGGGACCGCTGCGATTGGCCAGCAAAACGGCAATTTGCATGCTGGCGTAGGACTCGCCCGAACGCAAACGAGCACGATGACCGCCCCCTTCGCACTCGGCAAAGTAACGCACGGGCTTGGCACCCGTACGCGAGATGGACTGCAAGGCCTGAGCCAAATCCTGGGCGTCCACTGGCTGGCTGAAACTGATGTCAATGACGGCCTCGGTGGTGCAATCGGCCTCAGCGGCATCGTGCTCGCTGCCAGCAGCCGCAGCATCCCCGCCACGCGTCATGCTGGGCTCGCGACGTTCCAGCTCGGTGAGCTGGCTCATCAAAGGATCCGTATCCCCATCCGGGAATTGGCTTTGCATCTGCTGGCGCACTCGGCGGTCTTGCCACCAGTTAAAGACCACCACGAGCAAGATGAGCAAAATGCCCAATAAAATCAGTGCGATTTGCAAATCACTCATTGTCAGTTCCGTCGAATCAACACTAGCGGATTAAAAAAAACAGGCTTACACACTGCTCATTTGCATGGCAGCGTCTACGTCCACTGCCACAATTCGGGACACACCTTGCTCTTGCATGGTGACACCGATCAGTTGTTTAGCCATCTGCATGGCAATTTTATTGTGAGAAATAAACAAAAACTGGGTTTGTTCACTCATGCTGGCCACCAGATTGGCATAGCGTTCGGTATTTGCATCATCCAATGGCGCATCCACCTCGTCCAGCAAACAAAAGGGGGCAGGATTCAGTTTGAAAAAGGCAAAAACCAACGCTGTCGCGGTCAAGGCCTTTTCACCACCAGAGAGCAAATGAATCGTGCTATTGCGTTTACCTGGTGGTTGAGCCATGACTTGCACCCCGGCTTCCAGCACTTCATCGCCCACCATCGTCAGTTTAGCCTCTCCACCACCAAATAGCCTTGGGAAAAGCTCACCAAAGTGCTGATTAACGATGTTGAATGTTTCCATGAGCAACTGGCGCGTCTCGCGGTCAATCTTGCGAATTGCATCTTCCAGGGTCTCGATGGCATCACTCAAATCCTTATGCTGGGCATCCAGATAAGTCTTGCGTTCTTGCGCTGTAGTCAGCTCTTCAAGGGCCGCCAGGTTCACCGGACCCAAGCCTTCAATCTGGCGCGAGATACGCTGCACTTCAGACTGCAACCAACCCACGCGCTGCCATTCCGGTGTCTTTTCCTGTAACAAGCTCCACAGTTCGGAACGGTTTACCTTTCTGCTGTCCAACTGTTCAGCAAACTGTTCGACCGCCAGACGCGACGCTTGTTCCTGCAACTGCAATTCAGTGACTTGCTCGCGCAAAGGTCCCAGATTCTTTTCATGCTCAGCACGGGCCTGTTCATGCTCGCGCAATTGGGCTGCCAGTGTATCGAGCTGGATTTTTGCCAAGCGTACTGCTTCCTCGCGTTCGGCACGCAATTCCAGCGCATCCTGCAAACCGGCTTGTGCGGCCGAGGCATCCAGATCCAGCAGTTCGCCTTGCAAACCTTCCAACTGGCCGGCAGTGCGTTGTGCCTGCTCCTGCGCCAAGGCCAGATTGCGCTCCAGTTCGGCCATACGTTGCACTAAGGCACGTTCGGCAAACTGGGCATCGTGCACAGCACGTTCGCGCTCGTGGACTGTGCGCCGAGCCTGCTCAGCCTGCTCGGCGCCCTTCTCGCCTTCCATCTGCGCTTCGGCAAATACCCCCTGATGCTCGGCCAACTCTTCGTCCAGCGTTTCAAAACGGGCCTCGAACTCCTCGCGGTTCGCTTGCAGCTCTTCGCGCTGCACCGCCAGTTCTTCCAGTTCCTCGTTGATACGACCACCGCGCTCTTGCGATTGCTGCGCTTGCTGAGCCAGCTTGGAGTGTTCCAATTGCACATCGTGCATACGAGCAGTCAGCTCGCCCACGCGGGCTCGGGCCGGAACCAGACCATTACGCACTTGCTGCAAGGCCATTTCGGCCTGGGTGCTGGTATGGCCCAGCTCGTCCACAATCAATTGAGCGCCACGCAGCTCTCGCTCGAGATGCGCAATTTCCTGCTGACGTGCCAACATCCCGGCTTGCTCGGAGTCTGGTGCATAAAAGCGAATGCTGTGCTTATCCACCAAATGACCGCCACGCACCACAATGGCCATTTGATCCGTCAGTTGCTCGCGCAGGCTCAGGGCCTGCTTCAAATCCTGGCAGACATAAACCTGGTGCAACCAGTTATCCAGCAAGCTGCGCAAACCGCCTTCCTGCTGTCGCAGCACCGAGGTCAGCAAGGGCAAATCCAGCGCGGGCTTGGCAGGCGCCCCCGCTTCGGGCAACTGGTAAAAACTTAAACGAGCAGGTGGCGCATCACTGGCGAACGCAGCCGCCATATCCAGGCGACGCAGCTCCAAAGCCGTCATGCGCTCACGCAGCACGGCTTCCAGCGCGGTTTCCCAGCCCTTCTCCACGTCCAGGCTTTGCCAAAGACGTTTCATGCTCTCCAGCCCGTGCTTGGCCAGCCAGGGTTCCAGAGTCCCCTTGCGGGCCACGTCTTCCTGCAAACGGCTCAAGGCCAGATGACGCGCTTCCAGACGGGCCATGTCCTGCCCGCCTTGCACAGCTTGTTCCTGCGCTTCTTTGCGCTCTTGTTCCAATCGAGGAAGCTGGGCTTCCAGATGCTGCATATGCTCCTGAGCTTGCTGCAACTGATTTTGCAGCATATTCAGATCGCCTTGCAGACGTTCCAGATTGTCCGGGTCCGGGGCATTGAGTTCGCGCAGTTCCTGCTTCAAGCGCTCCTGACGCTGCTCCACGCCTTGAATCTGGCGGTCAGCATCGCGCTGCGATTGTGCCGCCAAGGCCAGATTCTGCTCCAGACGCGCCAAAGCCATGCGCATTTCGTCCCGACGCTGGGCCTGTTCGCGTACACGCCGCTCCAGATCGGGCAAGGCTCCTTGCGCCTCTTCTAGCTGAATCTGTAACTCCTCCAGCTTTACCGCCGCTTCTTCACGCTGCTGTTCGCTGTTTTCCAGCTCCTGCTGACAATGTTCTTGTTGCTCGACCCAGTCGTGCTGTTGTTGCTCCAGTTGCTCGCGACGCTGCGCCATGCGGCTGCGCGAATCGAGCACGTGGCGGATTTCCGCCTCCAGGCTAGACACTTGGGAGCCGGCCTCATACAACTGGCTTTGCGCTTGATGCAAAGCGTCCCCGGCCTGCAAATGCGCCTGTCGCTGTGATTCCAACGCAGACTCGGTATGCCGCAAGCCGGCAATGGATTCCTCCAGTTTGGTCTGAGCTTGCTCAATCGCCAGGAAACGGGCTTTCTGATCGCCCTGTGCATTGGACTCTTTCAACAGCCACAGCAGGTTTTGCTTGAGTTCACCTTCTTGCTGCAAATCCCGATACTGGCGCGCCACTTCGGCCTGTGCCTGCAATTTCTCCAGTTGCGCATCCAGTTCTCTTTGGATGTCTTCTACCCGCAGCAGGTTTTCGCGGGTGTCGCGCAGGCGACTCTCGGTTTCGCGACGACGTTCCTTGTAGCGCGACACGCCCGCCGCCTCTTCCAGAAATACGCGCAGCTCTTCGGGCTTGGCTTCAATCAGGCGGTTAATCATGCCCTGCCCGATGATGGCGTAACCACGCGCCCCCAGGCCCGTACCTAAAAAGATGTCGTGAATGTCACGCCGACGAACGGCCTGATTGTTCAGAAAGTAGCTGCTTGTCCCGTCCCGACTCAGGACACGCCGTACCGAGATCTCGGCATAGGTGCTCCACTGGCCTGAGGCCCGCCCTTCGGAATTATCAAAAACCAGTTCAACCGACGCACGGCCAGCCGGTTTACGTTGCGATGAACCGTTGAAAATAACGTCCTGCATGGACTCACCACGCAACTCGGAGGCTTTGCTCTCGCCCAGCACCCAACGCACCGCATCGATGATGTTCGATTTCCCACAGCCATTGGGCCCGACAACACCCACCAACTGACTGGGAGTTGGGATGGAGGTCGGGTCCACAAAAGATTTGAAACCAGCGAGTTTGATCTGGGTTAGACGCACAGGGTAGAAGTCAGCTCAGAAAAGACCAATTTGAACAGGCACACGGCGCCATTTTGATCTGCCTGGCACCGCGAGTCGTATGATACCGCAGCACCTGCCACCCACCGCAAAGACAGCTAAAAAACAAATGAAAACCACGGCTCGGCTGCTGAAATAGTAAGGCAGCCCCCATCGCCCGCCGTCAAGCCCTGTTTACCCTGCGTGGCAAGCGGGGCAATAGTGTCGAGCAGACCATTTACAATAGTGCTTTGGCAGTGCCCGCCCGTCCCGAAAATCCAAGCAGACAAACACATGCAATGAATTTCTGATACCACTGCCACCGCAGTCCCTGTTATTCTTGCTCCCCATCTCTGTTCGTAAATTTCGCACCGGCACAGGTTTTTCAGGAGAACCGTGGTGAGCAGCCCCCGGCCAGCTCGTCCTGCCTGATACCTGGCCTAGATTCGTGCTTTGCAGCCACCATACTGTTTTCAAAAAGCACACGCATTCGGAATGTATTTTGAATAAAGGTTTTTATCTGGTCATGGCCGCGCAGGCATTGTCATCAGTTGCTGACAATGCCTTGCTGATTGCCGCTATCGCCCTGATCGCAGATTTGCACGGACCTATCTGGATGGTCCCGATGATGAAATGGTGGTTTGCGCTGTCCTACGTCCTGTTGGCGGCGTTTGTAGGTGCTTTTGCCGACTCGTATCCCAAGGGTCGAGTCATGTTCGCCACCAACGCCATCAAGCTGATTGGCTGTATGTTGATGTTCTGCCACCAGTACTTTGGCATGAACGACTCCCAGCAGTTGGTTCTGGTCTTTATCTCCTACACCCTGGTTGGTATCGGTGCTGCCGCCTACTCCCCCGCCAAATACGGCATCGTCACGGAAATGCTCAAGCCCGAACTGCTCGTCAAGGGCAATAGCTGGATTGAAGGGCTGACCGTTCTGTCCATCATCGGCGGCACGGTGTTGGGCGGTATCCTGATCAACCCATCGATCGCTAGCGCGCTGGCCGAACACCCTCTGATTGCACCGTTGGCCCAGACGCGTGCCGAAGTCGCTATCTTGCTGATTTCCTTTATTTATCTGTCTGCAGCACTGTGCAATCTGCTGATTCCCCGCACCAATATCGACTACCCACCTCAACAAAAAAATCCCATCTTGCTGCTCAAGGAGTTTCGTTCCTACGTGTGCATTTTGTGGCAGGACAAGCTGGGCCAAATCTCACTGGCCGTCACTACCTTGTTCTGGGGTGCCGGTGCCACCTTGCAATTCATTGTGATCGAATGGGGCGCCCAGCATCTGGGCTACCGTTTGGATCAGGCCTCGGTGCTGATGGGAGTAGCAGCCTTGGGAACGGTTTTTGGCGCTGTCTTTGCCGCTCGCGTTCCTTTGAAGAAGTCCCTGGCCGTTCTACCGGTGGGCGTGGCCATGGGCTTTGTGGTTTTGCTCATGCCGTTGGTCCACGAAAAATGGGCGGTCTATACCCTGCTGATGGGTATTGGGGGCTTATCCGGCTTTTTCGTCGTCCCCATGAACGCCCTGCTACAACATCGCGGCCACGTCATGTTGTCGGCCGGTCACTCCATTGCTGTCCAGAACTTCAATGAACAACTGAATATTCTGTTCATGCTGGCGCTGTACAGCCTACTGCTGTGGCTGCGTTTACCCATCAACTACATCATTGTGTTCTTTGGCCTGATGGTGGCATCCTTGATGACGGTATTCATCATCTGGAAAAATGCCAATCTGCGCGCCCATCCCGAGTTGGAAGCCTGCATCGGACAAGAAGGACATGGGCAGGCATTGACGGCCAAGTAAGCAAAAGCGCCCCTTTGGGGCGCTTTTTATCTTGGGGCGGCCTGGCGATAAAAAATACCCAAAGGACCTGTATCAGGGCTGGTTTTGCAATTCGCGCAGCAAAGACAAATCCCGCCAGGCATTGGCTTTGTGCTGCGGGCGCAACAAGAGCGAGGCCGGATGGTATGTCACCACCAAAGGCAGGCTGCGCCCCTGAGCATCGGTATACGTTAAAGCCTGACCCCGCAAGGTTTCCAGATCCTCATCACGACCACTTAGTGCCACCGCCGCCAAATGGCCGACGGCCAACAAACGACGTGGCTGTACCAAGCGAATTTGGGCGTCCAGAAAAGCCCGGCATGCAGCCAGCTCTTCCTGTGTGGGGGGACGATTACCCAGGGGGCGGCACTTCACCAGATGCGTTTTATAAACCGAGGCATTGGGAATCGCGCTATTGAGCATGGCTTGCAAGAGCAGACCCGCCTTGCCATCAAAAGGCTTGGCGCTACGATCATCGCTCGTGCCCGGTGCTTCGCCAATAATCATCCAGTCCGGCTCGGACAAGAGCTCTGAACCAAACACTACTTGAGCTCGCCCCGTGTGCAAACCACATTCCTGACAAGCCTGTACTTGCTCCAGCAAGCTGGCCATATCCTGCGCTTTTTCAGGCTGAATCAGCACGGCAGGCCGCTGCACCACTTCCTCGACAGGAGCTGCCGCTACCGGTCTGGCACCGGATTTACGCAAGACAGCCAGTGCCTGATCTCGGGCCGACATGGCATCCGTAGCCGCTGCGGGGGCTGAGGGGGACGGACTGCCCGCATCATTAAGATGCCGCTTTACCGGCTGAGCCGTCTGCATCGCTGCTGCGGCCTCTTGCGCAGGGGCGGCCACAGGGGCGGACTGCCCACCAGGCTGCGCCTGGGGCAGACGCGCCAAAAAAGCACGCTCCAGCCCCAACTCCAAAAGCCAGGTGCGCTGCAAAGGGGAGATAGGCTGAAAATCGATCATGCCCCTGCCTTGCTGGCCAAGCTCAGGCTCATCAAGACCGCGTCTTCACGCTGTCCATCGCTAAGCGGATAGTAGTTTTTACGTAAACCATCCGCCTTGAAACCATACTTCTGATATAAGCCGATAGCCGGCGCATTCGAGGCTCGCACTTCCAGAACCACGCGCTCGAGCTGCTGCTGACGGGCCCATTCCAGGCCATCGTCCAGCAATTGCCAAGCCAGACCGCGGCGCTGCTGCTCTGGGGACACCCCAATCAGCAGAAGTTCAATCATATCGGGGGCTTGCAACCAAATGGCATAGCCTTGAACCTGCCCTTGCTTGTGAATGATTCGGGAGCAATACGCACTATTGCCCAAAGCATCCGTGAAATTACCTGCCGTCCAAGGGTGTGTTTCCACGCAGCGTTCAATATCCAGCACAGCAGATACATGGCCTGCCTGCATGGCTTCAATTTGCAGAGGTTGATCCAGAGCGGCCGGGTTTCCACCCAAGCCCTGTTCACGTTCCTGAATGGTGTAGGCAACTTTCTCGCGCACATACAATGGCATGGCCAGGTCCGGGGAGACACCGCGTCCTTCGTCCAGATCATGCAAGGCCAAATGCGCCACACTGGCACCGGTTGCACGCCACGGCTGGCCCACTTCCCAGCCCTGAGCCAGAACGGCTGGGGCCAGATCAGGAAACTGCTCCAGAGCGTCACCAAGGACACAAACGGGCTGTTGCTGGGCAATCAACCCTTCCGCTTGCAAACGAACAATCCAGGTAGTGACCTGGGCGGCATCGAGCAAGACCGGACTTTGCAGCACGGACCAGGAACCCTTGGCCGTCCAACTGTACACAGCGGCATACACCTCTTGCATGCGCGCATCCTGCGCCACCACATAAGCCGTCCCCTCGATGGGCGTGCCGCAAGCGGCAGCCGCCAACAAGGACGAGACCGGCAGTACCGGCAAGCCCAAGGCAAAAGCCATACCCTGAGCCACGCCACAGGCCACGCGCAGCCCGGTAAATCCACCTGGGCCTTGCCCGAACGCAATCGCGGTCAAGGCGTGTCTATCTACCCCCGCCTGCTCCAGCAGTTGCTCGGCCATGGGCAAAAGGCGTTCGGCGTGGTCGCCGCTCCCCTCGTGACTCAGCTCCACAAGCGAAATACCCGCCTGTGTGCGAGATAACAAGGTCAGTTCACAGAGATTGGAGGAAGTCTCCAAGGCAAGAATATGTGCATCCATCGCGCTATTTTAGTTTAAGCAGCCTCAAAATAGGCAGCTCCCTGGGATCGGACAAGGACAAAACACTCCACAGCGCAACTCAGAGCGCATTTCTTCTCTGGCCGCTCTTTTTTTGACTTGGCTCAAACCGACCAATCAGATTATTTGCCACCATACAATCGTCTTCTAAATCACCCTAAACCTGCTGCAAGGCGCATAAATAGTACAAAACACTTAATGTGTAATATTTTTCTACACCCCCCTATACGCGCTTTCTGATGCCTGTTACATTTTCGCTATGAATACGCCGACACCCCCCCTCACCCGCAAAATCCTTGTCGTTGACGACGATCCCCGGCTGCGCGATTTGCTGCGCCGCTACCTGTCTGAACAAGGATTCAACGTCTTCGTTGCCGAAGACGGTAAAGAAATGGCCAAACTCTGGCAACGTGAGCATTTCGATCTGCTGGTACTGGATCTGATGCTGCCAGGCGAGGATGGCCTATCCATCTGTCGCCGGCTGCGCGGCGGTCACGACAATACCCCCATCATCATGCTTACCGCCAAGGCCGAAGAAATCGACCGTATCGTGGGCCTGGAAATGGGTGCCGATGACTACCTCATCAAACCTTTCAACCCCCGCGAACTGCTGGCCCGTGTCAACGCTATCTTGCGACGCCGTGGTACCGAGGAACACCCCGGCGCACCTAGTCAGGAAAATGAATCGATTGAGTTCGGTCCTTATGTGCTGAACCTGTCCACTCGAACACTGACACGCAATAACGAAGTTGTCCCCATCACAACGGGCGAGTTCTCCGTGCTGAAAGTGTTTGCCCGTCACCCCAAGATCCCCTTGTCGCGCGACAAACTGATGGAATTGGCGCGTGGCCGTGAATACGAAGCCTTTGACCGTAGTTTGGACGTCCAGATTTCGCGTCTGCGCAAGCTGATCGAACCCAATGCTTCCAAGCCCGTGTTTATTCAAACGGTCTGGGGCCTGGGCTACGTTTTTGTTCCAGACGGCGGTAACTGACCTTGTCTTCCGGTCAGCAAGACGGGCGGCCCGCCGTGGCCGCCCAACGCCGAGCAACAAAAAACTCAAGTATCCGGCTGGGTTTATTCAGCCGGTCTTTTTTATTGCTCGCAGCGTTAATGCTCGTCAGCCTGGGTGCCTGGCTGCAAGTATTCTTCAGTATGGAAGAAGGCCCACGCGCAGCCCAAATGGCGCAGCGCGTGGCGTCCATTGTCAGCATCACCCGTTCGGCCCTGGTGTACGCGCCCCCAGCGGTACGCCCTGCCCTGTTGCTGGATTTGGCTACCAAGGAAAGTCTGCGCGTGCAGCCACGCGAGAACACGGACGAGCTTGAACCCCTGCCGCGCTCCAACTACTGGCAGCATGTCTCTACCGAAGTGCGTGGCGCATTAGGCAGCCAGACCTTGATCATGTGGTCGGTCAACAGCGTGCCGGGCATCTGGGTTTCGTTTGATATCAATGACGATCAGTATTGGCTGGTCTTTGATCGCGAACAATTAAGTCTGACCGCCGGAGTGGAATGGCTGGGCTGGGGCGCTACCGCCTTGCTGCTGGCCCTGATCGGTGCCGCTGTCAGTGTGCGCTTTGTGAACCGGCCTTTGGCCCAACTGGCCAAAGTGGCCCAGCAGTTGGCTCGTGGTGAAACACCCAGCACCCTGCCTGAAAAAGGCCCGGTTGAAATCCGTGACATGAATATCGCCTTTAACCGCATGGCCCGAGATATCCGCCAAACAGAGGCGGATCGAGAGATCATGCTGGCCGGTATTTCGCACGATTTGCGCACACCACTGGCCCGCATGCGTCTGGAAATTGAATTAAGTCAGGTATCGGACGAGACTCGTGCCGCCATTGACGAGGACTTGGCTCAGATTGACCACAGTATTGGTCAATTGATGGAATATGCCCGTCCTGCTGCGGCTGTGCCCGAGCATGGCATTGATGTGTCCGCCGTGCTCAATGATGTCTACGAGCGTGAGCGCACGCATACCGAATCGCTGGGTGGCATTTTGACGGCCTCCGTCGAACCCAATCTGTATGCCCGCATCAGCGCACACGATTTGAAGCGCATTGTCTCTAACCTGATCGAAAATGCCCGCCGCTATGGACGCAGTCCCGAAGATGATCGGGCACGCATCGAGCTGTCGGCGCATCAACATGGCAATATTTTGATCATCGCCGTCAAGGATCAGGGAGCCGGTATTGCAAAAAGCGACATCCAGCGCCTGCTACGCCCCTTCTCGCGCGGTGTCTCTGCCCGCACAGGTGTCAGTGGTGCTGGTTTGGGACTGGCGATTGTGGAACGTTTGCTAGGACAGGTCGGAGGGCACTTTGAACTGGTCAGTGCTCCGTCCGAAGGCTTGACCGCCCGTATCCAGTTGCCACGTATCCGTGCCAGTCGCAATGCGCCTGGAACGCAGAGCGATAAGGACAGCAAAGCTTCCTGAGCCGAATAAAACTTGGGCAGGGATTTTCCCTGCCCAAGGCTAGTCTCAGACCAAAACCACTCAGGCGCGATACAGCAGAGCCACGGCAGTGACCGCAATCCCTTCCTGGCGCCCGACAAAGCCAATCGCCTCGTTTGTCTTGCCCTTGATGTTCACACTGCCAGGCTCCAATTTCAGATCGGCCTCGATATTGGCCACCATCGCTGGGGCATGTGGTGCGATCTTGGGTTTTTGCGCATGAATCGTGGCATCTACATTCCCAACCAACCAACCCGCAGCGCGCACCTGCTCATAAGCATGACGCAACAAGACACGGCTATCAGCGCCCTTGTATTGAGGGTCTGTATCGGGAAAGTGGCGACCAATATCGCCCAGGCCTGCCGCCCCCAAAATCGCATCGGTAATGGCATGCAGCAAGGCATCGGCATCCGAATGCCCCATCAAGCCATGCGTATGCGGGATGGTGACGCCGCCCAAGATCAAAGGCCGGCCTTCGCACAGCACATGCACATCAAAACCTTGTCCTACGCGAATTGGCATGCTCATAACCACTTCTCCATCAATTCAAAATCTTCAGGCCAGGTGACTTTAAAATTCCGCGCCGACCCCAATATTAATAAGGGTTGGCTACCCGCCAATTCCATGGCGCTAGCCTCATCCGTCACCACAAAACCCTGCTCTTTAGCCGCTTGTAAGGCCCCACGTAAGGCACGGGCGGGAAACAACTGGGGAGTCTGCGCCAGCCAGAGTCCTTCTCTGTCCACCGTTTCCAACACCCCCACTGGCTCCGCAGGCGTTGCGCGCTTGACAGTATCAGGCACGGGCAAGGCCAACAAGCCACCACGTTGCGCCTGCAAGCAGGCATCAATCAAACGTGCCAGGGCCTGCTTGGGCAAACCGGGGCGAGCGGCATCGTGAACCAGAACCCAGGCCTGTTCGTCCTTATCCAGGCTCTGCACAGTATTGAGCACCGTTTCAGCCCGCGTGTCACCACCACAGGGAAGGCAAACCGTACGCGGCAAGCCGTCCAGTACCGCCGTCGCCCAGGTATCACCGGGGGCCACGGCCACCCGCACCTGGCTGATGCGCTCATCAGCCAGCAAAGCCTGTACCGAACGGCGCAACATGGGCTGCCCGCCCAGCAAACGATATTGCTTGGGCACGCCTTGCGTCTTCGTGGCAGAATCCAGGGCGCGCGAGCCAATACCGGCGGCTGGAACAATTGCAATCAAGGTAGTCTTCATAGGTGGGTGATTTTATAATGACAATCCTGATGGAAACCGAAAAACAGCACTCCCTGTCCCTGCCCAGCACTCAAGATGTGCTGGCCGCCTTACGCCCCGGTCAACGCTACTCGCAGCCCATGCCTCCTGGCTCGGGCGATGCCTGCCTGATTGCCGACCTGGCCCGCCAGCATAAAGCGCCTATTCTCGTACTGTGCGCCGATCCCTTGACCGCCCAAAGGCTGGCCGAGGAAATCCTGTTGTTTGGACCCGCCCTGCGCGTGCGCCAGTTGCCAGACTGGGAAACCTTGCCCTATGACAGCTTCTCTCCCCACCAGGATCTGATCTCCGAGCGTTTGCGCACCTTGCATGCCCTGACCATGCACGAGGTTGATGTGCTGACGGTTCCCGTCACCACCGCCCTGTATCGTCTGGCACCGCCTTCTTTTCTGGCCGCCTACACCTTTTCCTTCCGCCAGGGCGATGAGCTGGACGAGGCGCAATTGCGCGCCCAGTTGATGCTGGCCAATTACACCCACATGACACAGGTCAGCGCTCCGGGCGAATTCAGTATTCGCGGTGGCCTGATTGACCTGTTCCCTATGGGTTCGGTGCTGCCCTACCGTCTGGACCTGTTCGACAACGAGATCGAAAGCATACGCAGCTTTGATATCGATACCCAGCGCAGCCTGTATCCGGTCAAGGAAATCCAGCTCTTGCCCGGTCGTGAATTCCCTATGGACGAAGAGGCGCGCACGCAATTCCGGGCGCGTTTTCGCGAGTTTTTTGAAGGCGATCCTTCACGCGCCCTGCCCTATAAAGATGTAGGCAATGGCATTGCCTTTGCGGGCATCGAATACTATCTGCCGCTCTTCTTTGAAGAGACCGCCACCTTGATGGACTATGTGCCAGCAGGCAGCCTGGTCATCACGCACGGGGACGCACAAAACGCGATTGGCCGCTTCCAAAGCGATACCCATAGCCGTTTTTCCTTCCTGAAAAACGACCGTGAGCGCCCGATTTTGCCTCCAGAAAGCCTGTTTCTGTCTGATGAGCAGTTTTTCAACGGCATCAAACCTTTTAGTCGCCTCAGTCTGAACACGCAAGCTGACGATCAGCCCATTGCCCACCCAGACTTCGAGGCTTTACCCCTTGTCGCAGTCAACCGACGCGACAAGGATCCGTTGGCTCAATTGCGGCAAGAGGTGTTAGACCCAAAGAACCGGACGGTGCTGTGCGCTGATTCGGCGGGCCGTCGGGAAACCTTGCTACAAATGCTGCGTGACCACGATCTGTCGCCCGCAGCCGACTGCCAGAGTCTGACCGATTTTCTGGAGTCGGACGCCGCTTTTGCCCTGATCGTCGCCCCCCTGTCGCGTGGCTTTGCGCTGGTGCACGACAGTCTGAGTCTGCTGACCGAAAATGACCTTTACCCCTCCCAGACACGCACACAAAGCAGCCGCCGCCGCAACGAGCGCAGCAGCGATGTGGAAGCGATGGTGCGGGATCTGTCGGAACTGCGCGAGGGCGACCCCGTGGTTCACGCCGAGCACGGGATTGGTCGCTACTGCGGTCTGAAAGAAATGGACCTGGGCGAAGGCCCGGTCGAGTTTCTGCATCTGGAATATGCCAAGGGCAGCACCTTATATGTGCCTGTGGCGCAGTTGCACGTCATTGCCCGCTACAGCGGTGCCGACCCCGAACATGCGCCCCTGCACCAACTAGGCTCCGGTCAATGGGATAAAGCCCGCCGTCGCGCGGCCAAGCAAGCGCGTGACAGCGCGGCTGAATTGCTGGCACTGTACGCCCAGCGCGCTGCTCGTGAAGGCTTTCAATTCAAACTGCCTCTGAATGATTATCAGGCCTTTTCCGAGGGTTTCGGCTTTGAGGAAACACCGGATCAGGCCGCTGCTATTGAGGCAGTCGTAAACGACATGACCTCCGGCCAGCCTATGGACCGCCTCGTTTGTGGGGATGTGGGCTTTGGTAAAACCGAAGTCGCCCTGCGTGCCGCTTTCCTGGCCGTGGCCAATGGCAAACAAGTGGCCTTGTTGTGCCCAACCACCCTGCTGGCCGAGCAACACACACAAACATTTTCAGATCGTTTCGCCGACTGGCCTATCCGTGTTGCCGAGCTGTCTCGCTTCCGCTCGACCAAAGAAACCCAAGCCGCCATTGCGGGCCTGCGCGACGGCAGCGTCGATATTGTGATTGGCACGCACAAGATCCTATCCTCGGACGTACGCTTCAAACAATTGGGCCTGGTTATCATCGATGAGGAACACCGCTTTGGTGTGCGCCAAAAAGAGGCCCTAAAGCAGTTGCGGGCCGAAGTCGATATCCTGACCCTGACCGCCACCCCTATCCCCCGTACCTTGGGCATGTCTCTGGAAGGTATACGGGACTTCTCCGTGATTGCAACGGCGCCGCAAAAACGTCTGGCGATCAAAACCTTTGTACGTCGTGAAGATGGCAGCACCATACGCGAGGCCCTGCTGCGCGAATTAAAACGCGGTGGCCAGGTCTACTTCCTGCACAACGAAGTTGAAACCATCCACAACCGCCGCGCCCGTCTGGAAGAGCTGGTGCCTGAGGCCAGTATTGCCGTGGCTCATGGTCAAATGCCCGAGCGCGAGCTGGAAGCCGTCATGAAGGGCTTTTACCAGAAGCGCTACAACGTGCTGCTGTGCACCACGATTATTGAAACCGGCATTGACGTGCCAACCGCCAACACCATCGTCATCCACCGCGCGGATCGCTTAGGTCTGGCTCAATTACACCAGTTACGTGGGCGCGTCGGCCGCTCTCACCACCAGGCATACGCCTATCTGCTGACCCCCGGCGAAGATGCCATCACCAGCAATGCAAAAAAACGCCTGGAAGCTATTCAAGCCATGGAAGAGCTGGGCGCAGGCTTTTTCCTGGCCATGCACGATCTCGAAATTCGGGGTGCCGGTGAAGTACTGGGCGAGTCCCAGTCCGGAGACATTCAGGAAGTAGGCTATTCCATGTATGCAGATATGCTCAACACCGCCGTCAAAGCCCTGAAAGCCGGTGAAGAGCCTGACTTGGATTCGCCCTTTGCCTTGCAGTGCGAAGTGAACCTGCACACGTCCGCCCTGCTGCCGGCCAACTACTGCCCGGATGTGAATGCCCGTTTGGGGCACTACAAGGCCCTGTCACACGCTCGTACAGAAGACGATCTGATCCATATCCATGAGGAACTGATCGACCGCTATGGCTTGCTGCCAGAGGCGGGCGAGAACCTGCTGGCGGTGCATCGCTTGCGCATCAAGGCCGAACCATTAGGGATTGTAAAAATCGATGCCAGCGAAGCCCAGGCAACAATTCAGTTTTCTTCCAAACCCAATGTAGACGCAGTCAGCATTATCGAGCTGGTGCAAAAGAACAAGCAGGTGCGCCTGGCTGGACCGGACAAGCTGAAGATTGAAATTACCAAGGGCGAGGAAATCAAGAACCGCATCCAGGCCGTACGTAATGTGCTGAACAGTTTGCGCAAAGAGAAATAAGCCTTAACAACAAGGCTGGACATAAAAAGAGCGCTGCCACTGACAGCGTTCTTTTTTCGACGGTAAAGTCTGACTACTTGAGTGTTGACTCTAGCCAATGAGGCGTTCTGAATACGGATCGAACCATTGCACTGTTTGCTTGGCAACAAACCGAATTCCGGGCTCAAGAAAAGCGCCCCACACTATAAGGAAATAGCCGGATCGACGCATCCTTCCATTGCCCCTCTTTCTGCCTGGCCTGGTTCTCAGGTAGTTTGCTGCGCTGCGTTTAGCTTTACTTTGCATCGCCAGACTACGCTGGCGATCCACCACCATCAAACATCCAGGCGGAACCAGTTCAGTACGGCATCCAGCGGAGAGTGATTCAACGCAAAGCTGGCTTGCTCCTGCACCACCGGTTTGGCACGGTAGGCCACCGAGTACTTGGCCTTGGACATCATGGGCAGGTCATTGGCCCCGTCGCCTATCGCAATACATTGTTCCGGACCAGCGCCCAGTTCCACAGCCAGTTCCTGCAAGAAGCGAGCTTTGGCCTGACCATCTACGATTGCGCCCAGCACCTTGCCAGTCAGCGTGCCGTCCACCACTTCCAAGGTATTGGAGTGGGCGTAGCTCAAGCTGAATCGGTCTTTCATACGTTCGGTAAAGAAGGTGAAGCCACCCGAGACCAACAAGGTTTTCACGCCATGGGCATGAGCCGTCGCAATCAAGCGGTCTGCGCCCAGATTGGGTTGCAAACGCTCTTCATAGACACGAGTCAGATCACTGACAGGCACACCTTCCAGAAACGCAACACGGCGATTCAGGCTTTCGGAGAAATCCTTGATCTCGCCGCGCATGGCTGCTTCGGTAATCGTGGCAACCTGCTCTTTACGGCCAGCCATATCGGCAATCTCATCAATACACTCGATATTGATCAGCGTGGAATCCATGTCCATTGCCAGCACACGCATTTCTTTCAGGCGGTCAATCTGCTCCAAAAAGGCAAAGTCCATCGCGCCGGTCTTGCACAAGGTTTGCACGTGAGCACGTTGCGTGGCGTCAGCACCCAACAGGCGTACGGCGGTAGGCCCCAGCTCCTGCACTCCATCGGCCTGCACCACTGCGGCAATTTTTTCGATGATGGCGCTATCTAGGCGCGGCCCTTGAAGAATGAGATGAGACATCAGATCGTCCACAAAGCAAAAAGTACAGCACAGCCATTGTGCCAAAAGACGATTATTGTAGCCTGCCACGGGCCCTGCACACCCCAAGCTGTACACGACGATGTCAGTTTCCAGCCTGAACCCATCCTGCTACGATAAACGCTATCGCGAAATGACGAGGACGCCTTTCATGTACATCTGGCCCAACAATACTTTGCTGGATCTGCTTCACATCGAGCAACCCATCGTTCAAGCCCCTATGGCAGGTGCCCAAGACAGCGAACTGGCTATTGCCGTTGCTCGCGCGGGCGGTCTGGGATCTCTGGCCTGCGCCATGCTCAGCCCAGAACAGATTCGGGAACAAGTGGGTTTGTTCCGGCAAGCTGTCTCGGCCCCTATCAACCTGAACTTCTTTTGTCACGACGACCTGCGCCTGGAGCCAGAGGCCCTGCAAGAGTGGCGGCTGCGATTAATACCCTATTACCAGGAATACGGTCTGGATCCGAATCAGGAACTGCCCAAAGCAGCACGCGCACCGTTCTCCAACCCACATGCTGAATTGGTTGAGGAATTAAAACCTGAAGTCGTCAGTTTTCACTTTGGTCTGCCCTCCCCCGAGCTGCTTGAACGCGTGAAAAAGGTCGGCACTCTGGTCATGTCCAGTGCGACTTCCACGGCCGAAGCGGTCTGGCTGCAAGAGCACGGTGCCGACATCATCATCGCCCAAGGCCTGGAAGCCGGTGGCCACCGTGGCATGTTCCTGGACGATAAGGTGCATACACAAGTAGGCACCCTGTCTTTGGTTCCCCAAATTGCTGATGCTGTCAGCATCCCTGTGATTGCTGCCGGAGGTATTGCCGATGGGCGCGGTATTGCTGCTGCCCTGGCCTTGGGTGCTAGCGCCGCTCAAATTGGTACTGCCTATTTGTTCTGTCCTGAATCCAAGATCACCCCGCTGCATCGCCAAGCCCTGTCCAATAGTCGTTCAGACGGCACAGCGCTGACCAATTTGTTCTCTGGCCGCCCGGCTCGCAGCATCCGCACTCGCCTGATGGATGAAATCGGCCCGTTAAGCACCAGTGCTCCGGTATTCCCCCATGCGGGTTCGGCACTGAGCCCGCTACGTATCGAAGCCGAGAAACAAGGTCGCACTGAATTCAGCTCCCTGTGGAGCGGACAAAGTGCTGCCTTGGGTCGTGCCCTGCCTGCCGAGCAACTGACGCTGGTACTGGCTCAAGAGGCTCAGGGCGTCTGCAAGCGACTGGGAGTAGCTGGTGCCACCCATGCCCCTTTGGACAAGCCTTGATCGATTGTACGGGCAGCTTGTGGCTAGACTGGCGAACGAAGCAAGTCTAGCCCCACAGGCCTTCAACAGACAGCTATCGAGCATCCAGGCGGGATAATAATCGGACGACAAGACTTTAGAACTGACGCACTAAAAAAGGCACCAAACAGTTTTTTGACCTTGAGCGGCCAGACATAAAAAAAACCTCGCAAATCAGTTTGCGAGGTTTTTTTATTCAATAGCACCACTACTCAAACTTGCCCTTGGGGTGTCGCATCAAATAGCGATACACAAAACCGGGATACGCCATTACCAAGAACAACGCAAAGGTAATGGTGTAGAACACCCAAGTCTGTTTGAACGGATTACCGATGCTTGCTTCAAAAGCAAAGCCGAACGCACCCACAATCCCGTAAAACGCACAGACTTCCAAAAGGCGAGAAAAAAAGCCTTTGGACACTTTCTGATGGCGCGAGCGCCAAACCGGAAAGTAAAACATGGCTCCTACCAATACCAGACCCAGAAGCAGCTTACCCAACAGAACGGGCAAGGAGTTCAGGCCAGAGCTGGAGGCAATCATTGTATAGATTCCCAAGCCCAACGCGGCCAGAACGGCCAGGTACACAAGGCCGACAATCAGTTGCAGCCAGGGCGAGAGACCAGAGCGCTCGCCCGGCAAGGACCAAGGCAAAACCAGCAAGGGCTTTTCCACAAGAAACGGTAAGTTTGCCGTAATCACGGAAAGAACAATCAAGACCCAGATGGAAAGGCTTTGGTCCATAGTGCTACCTACTTAAAACTGCAAGGAAGACTGAATCACGCGGATGCAGGTATCCATCAGGCCACCCGGCAACAAGCCCAGGCCGATAATCAGAACACCGTTCACCATCATGACCAGCTTGGTCATCAAGCCTGTTGCCACAGGATGCGCTTCACCTTCGGGTTCGTCAAAGTAAACAACCTTCACGACACGCAGGTAGTAGAAAGCACCAATCAGGGACATGATCACGGCAAACACGGCCAGCCAGACATAGCCCGCCCCCACCACGGCCTGCAGAACACTCAGCTTGGCGGCAAAGCCGGACAGCGGAGGAATACCAGCCAGGGAGAACATGGACAGCAGCCAGACCAGAGCCAAGCCAGGGTTGCGACGGTTCAGACCTTTCAGGTCGCTGATGTTTTCACATTCAAAACCGCGACGGCTCAAGATCAGAATCAGGCCGAAGGTGCTCAGTGTGGTCAGAACGTAGATCACCACGTAGAACAACGAAGCGCCGTAGGCTTGAGAGTGAGTCTCGCCATTGAACACGCCAGCCAGCAAGCCCAGGAAAATGAAACCCATGTGCGAGATGGTCGAATACGCAAGCATACGCTTGAGATTCTTTTGCATGATCGCCGTCAGGTTACCCAGAGCCAGCGACAGCACGGCCATGATCAGCAACATAGGCTGCCAGTCCACGGCAATACCGTGCAAGGCTTCAACCAGGAAGCGCATGGTCACGGCAAAAGCAGCCAGTTTGGGAGCAGCACCGATGATCAGGGTGACGGTGGTTGGGGCGCCTTGGTAGACGTCCGGTGTCCACATGTGGAAAGGAGCCGCCGTCAATTTGAAGGCCAGACCAGCCACCACAAACACCACACCAAAGACCAGAGCCAGACGCTCGGCTTGACCGTTGGAGATGACTTCAGCGATGAGCGGGAATTCCAGATGGCCGGTAGCGCCAAAAATCATGGACATACCGTACAGCAAGATACCCGATGCCAAAGCACCCAGCACGAAGTACTTCAGAGCCGCTTCGATGGACTGGCGATGTTCACGACGCAGCGCAACCAGTGCGTACAGCGCAAAGGACATCAGCTCCACACCCAGATAAGCCGTCAACATGCTGTTGGCCGAAATCATGATCATCTGGCCCAGCAGAGCCATCAGAGTCAGGGTGTACAACTCACCACCACGTTCCATCATGTCACGCTGCTCAGCGTATTCACGGCCGTAAATCAGGGTGGCGGCCACGGCTGCACACGAGAGCAGCTTCAGGAAGTGAGCCATCTCGTCCACGACGAACAGGCCACCGAACGAGACGCCGCTAACGCCCTTGGACCACTGCCAGGCCACGCTGGCCGCAACCACGGCAAGCGTCAGCAGGCTGAAAACAAACGTCGAGTGGCGCTGTTTGTGTGTACTGAATGCATCAAAAATCAGCACACACGAAGCCAGAACCAGGAGCAGGATCTCGGGCAAAGCCAGAGAAAAGTTAAAGGTAGTATCCATAGTGATTCGGCCTACAGTTTCGAGATGGAGACGTGTTGCAGCAACGCTTCAACCGAAACGTGCATGACCTCGGTGAACGGCTTGGGATAGACACCCATGCCCAGCACCGCAATCGCCATTACGCCAAGAACGAAGAACTCACGGCCGCTCAGGTCGCTCATGCCGGCAACCTTGTCGTTACCGACAGGGCCAAAAGCCACACGTTTGAGCATCCACAGCGAGTAAGACGCACCTGTAATCAGCGCTGTTGCAGTCAACAGACCAATCCAGAAGTTGTACTCAACCGCACCCATGATGACGGTGAACTCACCGATAAAACCGCTGGTGCCTGGCAAACCGCTGTTGGCCATCGAGAACAGCACAAAGAAGGTGACGAAACGAGGCATGACCTTGACCACACCACCGTAATCGGCAATTTGGCGGCTGTGCAGACGGTCGTACAGAACGCCAATACACAGGAACATGGCGCCAGACACGAAACCGTGCGAGATCATTTGCATGATCGCGCCTTCCATACCCGTGGTGTTGAATACGAAAAAGCCCAGTGTGACAAAACCCATGTGAGCCACAGAGGAGTAAGCCACCAGCTTTTTCATATCGTCCTGAACGATGGCGACCAGACCAATGTAGATCACCGCGACCAGGGACAAGGCAATAATGATTCCGGCCAGACCTTGCGAGGCATCAGGAGCGATGGGCAGGGAAAAGCGCAGGAAACCGTAAGCACCCAGTTTCAACATGATGGCAGCCAGCACCACGGAACCACCGGTAGGTGCTTCCACGTGGGCATCCGGCAACCAGGTGTGGACAGGCCACATAGGCACTTTCACTGCAAACGCCATGAACAGCGCCGCAAAGATCAGCACCTGCGTGGTGTAGTCCAGGGGGACTTTGTGCCAGGTCAGGATATCGAAGGTGCCGCCGGACACGTTCCACAGGTAGATGAAAGCAACCAGCGTCAGCAGGGAGCCCATCAGGGTGTAAAGGAAGAACTTGACCGATGCATACACGCGGTTTGGACCACCCCAGATACCGATAATCAGATACATCGGGATCAGCGTGGCTTCAAAGAACACGTAGAACAGCAAGCCATCCAGAGCGGCAAACACGCCAACCATCAGACCCGACAGGATCAGGAAGGCACCCATGTATTGCGCCACGCGGCTGGTAATCACCTGCCAGCCCGCCAGCACCACGATCACCGTGATGAAAGCGGTCAGCAGAACAAACCACATGGAAATACCGTCCACACCAAGGTGGTAATTCACCTTGAAGGCATCAATCCAGGGGGCCAGCTCGACAAACTGCATGTCGGCTGTACCGGGATTGAAGCCCGTGTACAGAGGAATAGTGACAACAAGACCGGCAATCGAACCCAGCAGAGCCAGCCAGCGGGTGAAGGTGGGACGATCATCACGCCCCAGAGCCAGCACCAACAGGCCAGCGACGATGGGTACGAAAATCGCCAGCGTTAACCAAGGAAGAGTAGAAGACGCCATATCGCTAGCCATTACCGAACCGTCAGTACAAAAAAGGATAAGAGCGCCAGGATCCCGAGGATCATGGCAAAGGCGTAGTGATAGACATAGCCGGACTGGATATGACGGCTGATTGCAGCCACCCAGCCCACTACGCGCGCACTACCGTTGACCACCAGGCCGTCAATCAGACCGCGGTCAGCACCTTTCCAAAGGCCCGTACCCAGGCAGCGAACGCCACGAGACAGCACTTGCTCGTTGAACCAATCAACGTAGTACTTGTTCTCCAGGATACGGTAGATAAAAGAGCAGTTCTTTTTGATAGCGGCAGGCAAGGCGGGATTGACCAGGTACATGTACCAAGCCACCACAGCACCGGCTACAACCAGCCAGAATGGCACCGTCACAAAACCATGCAAGGCATATGCCATCCAATCAGTCCAGTGGGCAGCCAGGTTTGCCATTGCAGGGTGGTCGGGCAGAACCGTAACAATGCCGTCAAAGTAACCACCGAACAGCAGCGGATCCACAAACCAGATACCAGCGAAAATCGATGGAATGGCCAGCAGAACCAGAGGCAGCGTCACCACCCAGGGCGACTCGTGAGGATCACCACCGTGAGCGTGATGATCGTCATGACCATGCGACTCGTCGTGTTTGACATCACGGAAGCGCTCTTTGCCGTGGAAGACCAGGAAATACAGACGGAAGGAGTACAGCGAGGTGACGAACACACCGATCAGTGTGGCGTAGTAAGCATAGGTCGAACCCCAAATGCCAGCTTCGCCTGCGGCTTCGATGATGTGCTCTTTCGAATAGAAACCCGAGAAGAACGGTGTACCCACCAGCGCCAGCGTACCGATCAGGAATGTCAGCCAGGTAATAGGCATGTACTTGCGCAGACCACCCATGTTGCGGATGTCCTGATCATGATGCATGCCGATAATGACCGAACCAGCGCCCAGGAACAGCAAGGCTTTGAAGAAGGCGTGCGTCATCAGGTGGAACACAGCGGCCGAGTAAGCCGAAGCTCCCAGAGCCACCGTCATGTAACCGAGCTGGGACAAGGTGGAGTACGCCACAACGCGTTTGACGTCGTTCTGGATAATACCCAGCAAGCCCAGGAACAAGGCACCGGTTGCACCGATCACGATGATGAAGGACAGCGCGGTTGTCGACTGTTCAAACACAGGCGAGAAACGCGCCACCATGAAGATACCGGCCGTCACCATGGTCGCGGCGTGAATCAGTGCCGAGATAGGAGTAGGACCTTCCATGGAATCAGGCAACCAGCTGTGCAAAGGAACCTGAGCCGATTTACCCATGGCACCTACAAACAGGGCCAGAGCCGCAACGGTCAGCAATTGCCAGTCGGTACCGGGGAATGTCATGGTGCTCAGTTCCTGAACCTTGGCGAACACGTCGCTGTAGTTCATGGAGCCGGTGTAGGCGTAGAGCAAGCCAATCCCCAGAGCAAAACCGAAGTCACCCACACGGTTGACCAGGAAGGCCTTCATGTTGGCGAAAATCGCGGTCTTGCGCTCGTACCAGAAACCAATCAGCAGGTAGGAGACCAGACCCACTGCTTCCCAACCGAAGAACAACTGCAGCATGTTGTTGGACATGACCAGCATCAGCATCGAGAAGGTAAACAGCGAGATGTAGGAGAAAAAACGCTGATAACCGGGGTCATCTTTCATGTAGCCAATGGTGTAGATGTGCACCATCAACGACACGGAAGTGACCACCACCATCATCAGGGCAGTGAGCTTGTCGATCAGAAAACCGATGTCCCACTGAATGCTGCCAATGGTGATCCAGGTGTAGACCGGACCATTGAAGGTCTGGCCGTCCAGAACCTGAAACAGGACCATGACCGAGCCGACAAAAGAAAGCAGCACGCCCGCGATCGTGATCAGGTGAGCGCCTGTCTTGCCGATAAATCGACCCAGAAAGCCGGTACCGAACAAACCGGCTAGCGCCGAGCCCACCAGGGGGGCAAGCGCAATCGTTAAGTAAAGATTTATGGAGTTCATTAGTGTGCTATCCCATCAACCCTTGAGCTGGTCGAGATCTTGGACATTGATCGAATTAAGGTTACGGAACAACAGAACCAGAATTGCAAGACCAATGGCCGCCTCGGCCGCTGCGACCGTCAGGACGAAAAAGACAAACACCTGACCGGCCTCGTTGCCCATCCACGTTGAGAAGGCCACAAAGTTCATGTTGGCCGACAAAAGAATCAGCTCAACAGACATGAGCAGGATAATCAGGTTGCGACGGTTCAGGAAAAAGCCAAACAGGCCGATCGTGAACAGCACAGCGCCCAGGACCAAATAGTGCGCAAGCGTCAGCGTCATCATCATTTGTCTCCTGGCACGACAGCGTCAGCCGAACTGGACACCGACGGCTTTTCGGTTTGAGAAGGAATAGAAACCATGCGCAGACGGTCTTTGGCGCGAACCTTGACCTGTTCGCTGGAGACGGTGCGCTTGACACCCTCACGTTTACGCAGAGTCAGCGCAATGGCCGAGATCATGCCAACCAGCAGCACAATGCCGCCCAGCAACACCGCCAGTACATACTGGGAGTACATCAACTCGCCAATGACGCGGGTGTTGTTGTAGTCCGCAGCCACTGCGGCAGCAGGTGCCGTTGTGAACCACAGCTTGGTCAGCACAAAGCCCATTTCCAGAACCATGATGGCGCCGATCAACAGCCCCATCGGCACATGAGCCTTGAATTTCTTGGCAGCGGATTCCTGACGTACGTCCAGCATCATGATGACGAACAGGAACATCACCATCACCGCGCCCACATAGACCACCACCAGCAAAAGGCCCAGGAACTCGGCCCCCATGGTGATCCACATCATGGCGGCCGTGAAGAACACCAGAATCAAGTGCAATACGGCCGTAACCGGGTTTTTGGCAGCGATCACGCGATACGCGGCCACCACCATCACCAGCGCCAACACATAAAACAGAACAGTAGTAAATAACATGAGTGTAGAGCTCCGGCCTTAGCGATAAGGTGCATCTGCGGCACGACGACGAGCGATCTCGTCTTCGTAGCGATCACCGATAGCCAGCAGCATGTCCTTGGTGTAGTACAAATCGCCGCGTTTTTCGCCGTGGTATTCGTGAATATGCGTTTCCACGATCGAATCGACCGGGCAGCTTTCTTCACAGAATCCACAGAAAATACACTTGGCCAGATCGATGTCGTAACGCGTGGTGCGACGGGTGCCGTCCTCACGTTCGGCCGATTCGATCGAGATAGCCATGGCGGGACATACTGCCTCGCACAGTTTGCACGCGATGCAACGCTCTTCGCCGTTTTCGTAGCGACGCAAAGCGTGCAAACCGCGAAAACGTGGCGAAGCGGGCGTGGTTTCAACGGGATAACGCAGCGTCACTTTACGCTTGAAGAAATACTTCCCCGTCAGGCGCATGCCTTTGAGCATCTCGGACAGCATCAGGCTGCCAAAGAAATCTTTGATTGCTTCCATAATCTTGCCCCTTAGCCTTATTGCCAGATGTTCCAGGGCGTCTGCATCCAGATCGCCACAATAACCAGCCAAACACCGGTCAGCGGGATAAATACTTTCCAGCCCAAACGCATGATCTGGTCATAGCGGTAACGTGGGAACGTTGCACGGAACCAGATGAACATGGAGACCACGACAAAGGTCTTCAGACCCAGCCACAGCCACCCCGGAATCCAGGTAAATGGAGCGAACTCGACGATTGGAGTCCAGCCACCCAAGAACATGATGGACGCCAGAGCCGACAAGAAAATCATGTTGGCATATTCGCCCAAGAAGAACAGAGCGAAACCGGTACCGGAGTACTCCACCATAGGACCGGCCACAATTTCCGATTCGCCTTCCACCACGTCAAACGGGTGACGGTTGGTTTCAGCAACGGCGGAAATCACGTAGATCACAAACAGTGGCAGCAGTGGCAGCCAGTTCCAGGACAGGAAGTTCAAGCCCTTGTCCGCAAAGTAACCCTGAGTCTGACCGACCACGATACCCGACAGATTCAGCGTGCCGGACACCAGCAGCACGGTAATCAGGACAAAGCCGATGGCCAGTTCGTAGGACAGCACCTGAGCGGCGGCACGCAGACCACCTAGCAAGGCGTACTTGGAGTTGGATGCCCAACCAGCCACGATCACACCGTACACGCCCAGCGAGGTAATCGCCAGAATGTACAACAAACCGGCGTTAACGTCGGCCAGGACCACATCAGGGCTGAAAGGAATCACAGCCCAGGCGGCTAAAGCAGGCATCAGCGTCACTACCGGAGCCAACAGGTACAGAACCTTGTTGGACTTCGCCGGCACGATCAGCTCTTTGGTCAGCAGTTTGAAAACGTCAGCGAAAGGCTGCAGCAAGCCGCGGTAACCAACACGGGTCGGTCCCAGACGAACGTGCATGAAGCCGATCATCTTGCGTTCCCAGTAGGTCAGGTAAGCAACACACAGAATGACGGGCACCGCGATAGCAACAATCTTCAGCAGCGTCCACACCACATACCATGCGTCCGGACCCAGCAGGTCCGAACCGTAGCTATTGATGGCAGAGAGAAATTCCATGTTATGCACGCTCCACTGTCAATTGACCGAATGCGCTACCCAAAGCGGCAGTTTCAGAAAAAGCGGTGGCAACACGCACCGAGTTCAATGCCACGGTGTCATCCAGCTGAGCTGGCAAGCTGACTTCGCCTTGCGAAGAACGAACCTTCACCAGATCGCCGTCGGCCAAACCCAGTTGAGTCAGCGTGGCGGCGGCCATGCGAGCCGTAGGGGCGGCCGAAGCAGGTGTTTCCTGCAAAGGAGCCGAACGGCGCACCAGCGCATCGCTGCGGTAGATAGGCACATCAGCCACACGCTCCAGACCGCTAGCGGCAGGCAGCACGCTGGCAGCCAGATTGATCTGGTTGGACAGACGCGATTCCACACCGGCAGCCATAACAGAGTCACGAACCGATTCGGAGGTTTCGTCGTCAAAACCATCCAGTTGGAACAAATTGCCCAGTACGCGCAGAACCTTCCAGGCCGGACGCGTATCGCCCACGGGAGCAGCAGCACCCTTGAAGCTTTGTACACGGCCTTCGGCGTTCACAAAGGTACCGGAGGTTTCAGTGAACGGAGACACGGGCAGCATGACATCGGCCCACTGCTCGGCAGCGGAACGATAGGAAGTCAGCGCGACCGAGAAGGTGGCGGACTTCAGTGTTTCTACAGCACGCTCGCCCAGATCGCTGTCCAGAGCAGGCTCGACGTTCAGAACCAGGTAGGCACGCAGGGTCTGAGCCAGCATTTGCTCGGCAGTCAAACCGCCCTTGCCTGGTACGGCGTTGGCCAGGTAACCACCGACGGTGTTACCACCGGCAGTCAGGAAACCCAACTTGGCACCGCTAGCCTGTGCAATGGCATTGGCGTTGGCAGCAATCACGCTGGCCTGATCCGAGTTGACCGCCATATTGCCCAGCAAGATGGCCACGCGTTCGCCAGAGGCCAGGCTGTCAGCAATCTGCTGAGCTTCAGCAGAAACCTGTACGCCTTCCAGACCAGCAGGAACGGCGCTGTCTTTGGCTTTGGCAACGGCAACCAGCACTTGAGCCAGGGAATTGGCCAACTGGCTGGGAGCCACCGTCATGCGGCCAGCAATCGCATTGAACAATGGATTATCGGCAGCCGAATCAATAAAGGAAACTTGAGCACCGCGTTTGACTGCCTGACGCAGACGCTGAGCCATCAAGGGGTGATCTTTGCGCAGGAAGGAACCCACGACCAGAACGCGATCCAGCTCGTTCAAGGCCGTCAGGGGCATACCCAACCAAGGCACACCGGCCAGAGCGCCATCCAGACGGGCATCGGTTTGACGCAGACGGAAGTCCACGTTTTCGGTACCCAGCGCACGACCCAGACGAGCCAGCAAAGCCAGTTCTTCGGTTGTGGAGGTAGCCGAACCAATACAGCCCAATTGATCTGCACCAAACTTCTCGCGTACGGCATTCATGCCGGCAACGATGGTTTGCATGGCGTCGTTCCAGGAGGCTTCACGCCACTGGCCATCATCACCACGCACCATGGGGCGAGTCAGACGATCTTCGGTGTACAGGCCTTCGTAGGAGAAACGGTCACGGTCGCTGATCCAGCACTCGTTGACTTCGTCGTTCTCGAAAGGAACAACACGCAGTACCTTGTCCATCTTGGCTTGCAGTACCAGGTTGGCACCCACGCTGTCGTGCGGGCTAACGCTGCGACGACGGGCCAATTCCCAGGTACGGGCATTGAAACGGAAAGGTTTGGACAACAAGGCACCCACAGGACAAACGTCAATCATGTTGCCCGACAACTCGGACTCGACTGCGCGACCCACAAAGGTGGTGATTTCGGCGTGTTCGCCACGGTTGAGCATACCAACCTCTTGGACACCGGCGATTTCTTCACCAGTACGCACGCAGCGGGTGCAGTGAATGCAACGCTGCATGGCTTCGGTCGAAATCAGCGGGCCCATGGATTTGGCGGCCACGACGCGCTTCTCTTCCTTGTAGCGCGACTCGGAGCCACCGTAACCCACGGCCAGATCCTGCAGCTGACACTCACCGCCCTGGTCACACACGGGGCAATCCAGAGGGTGGTTGATCAGCAGAAATTCCATGACGCTCTTTTGAGCAGCCACAGCTTTTTCCGAACGAGTACGCACAACCATGCCGTTGGTGACGGGAGTGGCGCAAGCAGGCAAAGGCTTGGGCGCTTTTTCCACGTCCACCAAACACATGCGGCAGTTGGCGGCAATACTCAGTTTTTTGTGATAACAGAAGTGCGGCACGTAGACCCCGGCGTCATGGGCAGCCTGAATGACCATGCTGCCTTCCGGGGCGTCAACTTTAATGCCATCGATGGTGAGTTCTACCATTACGTTGTCCTGGCCTACAAATATTGAGGCACCACACAGCCTTTATGCTCGATGTGGTGTGCGAACTCGTCGCGGAAATGCTTAACGAAACTGCGCACCGGCATGGCCGCAGCATCACCCAGGGCGCAAATGGTGCGGCCCATGATGTTGTGTGCGATGTCGTCGAGCATGTCCAGATCTTCCGGACGACCTTGACCGTTCTCGATACGATGCACCATACGCCACAACCAGCCTGTGCCTTCCCGGCACGGCGTACACTGGCCGCAGCTTTCGTGATAGTAAAAATAAGACAGGCGCAGCAGGGACTTGACCATGCAACGAGTCTCGTCCATCACAATGACAGCGCCCGAACCCAGCATGGAACCCGCCTTGGCAATGGAGTCATAGTCCAGGTTGGTGGCCATCATGATGTCAGCGGGCAAAACGGGCGAGCTGGAACCACCGGGGATCACCGCTTTCAGTTTGCGACCGTCACGCATGCCACCGGCCAGTTCCAGCAAGGTGGCAAAGGGGGTACCCAAAGGCACTTCGTAATTGCCGGGACGCTCTACGTCGCCAGTAATGGAGAAGATCTTGGTGCCGCCGGCGTTAGGTATACCTACTTCCAGGTATTCCTGGCCGCTGTTGCGCAGAATCCAGGGTACAGCCGCGAAGGTTTCGGTATTGTTGATGGTCGTTGGCTTGCCGTACAGACCGAAACTGGCTGGAAATGGTGGCTTGAAGCGAGGCTGGCCCTTCTTGCCCTCCAGGGACTCCAGCAATGCGGTTTCTTCACCGCAAATGTAGGCGCCGTAGCCGTGGAACGCATGCAGTTGGAAGCTGAAGTCCGACCCCAGGATCTTGTCACCCAGAAAGCCTGCCGCGCGGGCCTGCTCCAGCGCTTCTTCAAAACGCTGATAGATTTCAAACACTTCACCGTGGATGTAGTTGTAGCCGACGGTAATGCCCATGGCGTAGGCGGCAATGGCCATGCCTTCGATCACGATGTGCGGGTTAAAACGCAGAATATCGCGGTCTTTAAAAGTGCCGGGCTCACCCTCGTCGGAGTTACATACCAGGTACTTTTGACCGGGCAAGCTGCGAGGCATGAAGCTCCACTTCAAACCTGATGGGAAACCTGCACCACCACGACCACGTAACGCCGAAGTCTTGACTTCAGCAATCACGTCTTCGGGTTTCATGCCAGTGGTCAATACTTTACGCAGGGCTTCATAGCCACCACGCTTGACGTACTCTTCCAGGCCCCAGTTGTCGCCGTTCAAACCAGCCAGAATCTGTGGCTGAATATGGCGATCATGAAAAATCATGCTGCGCGACAGGTCGCCACCAGGGTTAGGTTCCAATCCCTGAGCGAACTTGCGCAGAATGTCCGGTGCAATCATGCCGATTCTCCGTGTGTCTTCAATTCTTCGAGCATGGCATCAATGCGCTCCGCTTCCATGCGCACGCACATGTGCTGATTGTTCAGCAACATGACGGGCGAATCACCACATGAACCCATGCACTCTCCCATGATCAGGGAGAACTGGCCGTCCGCCGTGGTTTCACCATATTCGATACCCAGCTTCTCTTTCAGGTATTCGCCAGCCTTGACGCCATCACGCAGCGCACAGGGCAAGTTGGTGCAAACGGAAATAGTGACGCGACCAACGGGTTTGGTGTGGAACATGTTGTAGAAGGTCGCAACCTCCTGCACCGCGATCGGCTCCACGCCAATGTATTGGGCAACATCCTCGATAATTTCTGGCGATACCCAGCCTTTTTCCTGCTGGGCAATGGCCAGGGAGGCCATGATGGCAGAGCGACGTTGATCTGCCGGGAACTTGCTCAGTTCCTTATCTATCTGTTGGTAGGCTTTTTCGGAAAGCAACATAATTCGGTTCCGTTTTTCCAGGCGCGACCTTAACGGTCGATCTCGCCAAACACAATGTCCTGCGTACCGATGATCGTGACCGCGTCAGCAATCATGTGACCGCGGCTCATTTCATCGAGGGCCTGCAAGTGGACGAAGCCCGGAGCACGGATCTTCATGCGGTAAGGCTTGTTGCCGCCGTCAGATACCAGATAAATGCCAAACTCGCCCTTGGGATGCTCCACACCGGCATACACTTCGCCAGTCGGCACGTGCATCCCTTCGGAGAACAGTTTGAAATGGTGGATCAGGTCCTCCATCCCTGTTTTCATGCGTTCGCGCGACGGCGGCGCCACTTTGTGGTTATCCGTGATGACAGGGCCGGGGTTGTTGCGCAGCCACTGCACACACTGACGGATGATGCGGTTACTCTCGCGCATTTCTGCGATACGAACCAGGTAACGGTCGTAAGAGTCACCGTTGCGACCCACAGGAATATCAAACTCGACGCGGTCGTAGACTTCGTAGGGCTGCATCTTGCGCAGATCCCACTCCACGCCCGAACCACGCAGCATGGGGCCGGTAAAGCCCAGCGCTTTGGCGCGATCAGCGTCGACCACACCTACGCCCACCAAACGCTGCTTCCAGATACGGTTATCGGTCAGCAAGGTCTCGTACTCGTCAACACAAGCAGGGAAACGGTTGGTGAAGTCTTCAATGAAATCCAACAAGGAACCTGAACGCGCTTCGTTCATGGCTTTCAGTTCTTTGTCGGAGCGGTATTTGTTGGCCTTGTACTGGGGCATGCTGCCGGGCAGATCACGGTACACGCCACCTGGACGGTAGTAAGCTGCGTGCAAACGAGCACCGGAGACCGCTTCGTAGCAGTCCATCAGGTCTTCGCGCTCGCGAAAGGCGTACAGAAACACGGCCATGGCACCCACGTCCAGCGCATGCGAACCCACGGACATCAGGTGGTTCAGAATGCGAGTGATCTCGTCAAACATGACGCGGATGTACTGGGCACGCAAAGGCACCTGCACACCGACCAGACGCTCCACAGCCATACAGTAGGCGTGTTCATTCACCATCATGGACACATAGTCCAAGCGGTCCATATAAGGCAGGGTTTGCAGAAAAGTGCGGTTTTCGGCCAGTTTCTCGGTGGCGCGGTGCAACAGACCAATATGAGGGTCAGCACGCTGAATAACTTCGCCGTCCAGCTCAAGCACCAAACGCAACACACCGTGTGCGGCGGGGTGCTGAGGACCAAAGTTCAGGGTGTAGTTTTGAATTTCTGCCATGATGCTTATCGCCCAATTCCGTAATCATCCTCGCGCACCACACGTGGCGTGATTTCACGCGGCTCGATGGTGACGGGCTGGTAAATGACCCGCTTCTGCTCGGTGTCATAGCGCATTTCGACGTAGCCGGAGATGGGGAAGTCTTTGCGGAACGGATGGCCGATGAAACCGTAGTCGGTCAGGATGCGACGCAGATCAGGGTGGTTCTCGAAAATAATGCCGTACAGGTCAAACGCCTCGCGCTCGAACCAGTTCACCGAAGGCCAGACCTCGAACAGGGTTGGCAAAGCGGGAAAATCGTCGTTGGGCACAAAGCAGCGCACACGCAAACGCCAGTTGTGCTTCAAGGACATCAAATGCAACACAACAGCAAAGCGGTGAGGAAACTGAGCCGATGCAGCCTGATAGGTAGGTGCTTTCCAGGCGGAATAATCAATCCCGCACAAATCAATACAGGTCTCAAAGCGCAAGTCAGCGTGGTCACGCAGCAGTGTGCAGGTATCGAGCCATGCATCAACCGGCACTTCCAAAGTGAGTTCATTGCGCGCTTGCGTCAACGCAGCCTGCTCACCAAGAATAGAGAGCAAGTTGGTTTTTAAAGTTTCTAGCCGTGTCATAGTCTTGTTTAGCCTGTTCTAACCGTTCAGCGTGCGATGGTATTGGTCAAACGGATCTTGTTCTGCATTTGGAGCAAGCCGTAAACCAAAGCCTCAGCGGTTGGAGGACAGCCCGGCACGTACACGTCTACCGGCACGATGCGATCACAGCCGCGCACAACCGAGTAAGAGTAGTGGTAGTAACCGCCACCATTGGCACAGGAGCCCATGGAAACAACCCAGCGTGGCTCAGCCATCTGGTCGTACACCTTGCGCAAGGCAGGCGCCATCTTGTTGCACAGAGTGCCCGCCACAATCATCAAGTCAGATTGACGAGGGCTGGGACGAAAAATAATGCCAAACTGGTCCAGGTCATAACGAGCCGCACCAGCGTGCATCATTTCCACTGCACAACAGGCCAGACCAAATGTCATGGGCCACATGGACCCTGTTTTTGCCCAGTTCAGAAACTTGTCTGCACTGGTCGTCACAAAACCTTCTTTGAGAATGCCGTCGATAGCCATAGTAGTTGCCTTTTGCCGGATCAGAGCCTGGGAAGCCCCGGCCTATCCTGTTGCTGACCAAACCCGCTGTCATCAAGACGCATCCTCGTGCCCCTTATGCCCAGCAGCAGACGCGAAAACCCCGACAGGGTTCTCTATGAATGGGTTATTCCCAATCCAGAGCGCCTTTTTTCCATTCGTAGATAAAACCGACCGTCAAAACGGCCAGGAACGCCATAACGGTCCAGAAACCGACCAGGCCTACTGTTCCATTGGCCATGGCCCAGGGAAACAGAAAAGCGATTTCCAGATCGAACATGATGAACAGAATCGCGATCAGGTAGTAACGAATGTCCACCTTCATGCGCGAATCGCCGAATGCTTCAAAACCGCATTCGTAAGGAGAGAGCTTTTCAGCATCGGGCCGGTTAGGACCGAGCACTCGACCGACCAAAAGTAAGGCCAGGCCAATCCCAGTGGCAACGATGATAAATAGCAAAACGGGAAAGTACTCTTGCAGGTTCATGCAAAGCATCCAATCGCAGTAAATAAACTCTTGGATTGTAGCATTTTGAGAGCACAGTTTTGGGGGATAACCCCAAAGCATTACATCTATGCGCGGGTGTTGCACCCACGCCGCAAAAACTGTCAGCTACCTGACTGGAAACCCTTCAACTATTGATTATTTATTCTATTAAGGGTTGCGATTGTAGACCTCAATTAAACATCTTACTCGTTTTTGTAAGGTAAATGTCAGCCACCAAGCAGAAGAAAAGGATTTTTTCCTGCTTATTTTGTAAGCAAGCCAAACAAGACCAAGCAGTCGCAACGTCTGTTAGACGGACTTAGCACGCATTCAAGCTGCAGCCCCAGACCCTACACCACAACAACAGAGCACTACCCCAAGAAACCCACCACCTTAACTCAACAGCAAACACATACCAACACTAGCAGCAAAGCCAAATAAAGTCGCTATAGCCCAAACAGACTTAAAAAGACACCTCAAAAAAAACGGCAATAAAAAAGCCATCCCGAAGGATGGCTTTTTATACTTCTGCAGTTCAGACGAATTCGAAAATTCGCCTTTCGCAACGCGTAGGCAAGCTACGCGAAACGATTAGAACTGGTGACGCAGACCAACGCCGATCAGAGTCGACTTAGCATCAGGCATGAAGTAAACGTTTTTGGCGTAGGAACCAATTGCGTACACGTTCGTGCGCTTGCTCAGTGGGTGGCTGTAACCCAGGCTGAACGTGTGCTGTTTCTTCATTTCCCAAGACAGATTGGTGTTAGCCAGCGTGTCTGGAGCCGAACGAGGATCAGCCATCGTCCAAGAACCCATCACAGTACCGGCACCCACAGGAGCGGACAAACCGACCAAGTAGGAATTAACTTTCAGGCCGTCCAGGCTATCATTCAAAGCAGGATTGGAAGCAAACAAGTCACCCAAGCCAAAACCGCTGTAAGACTGGGCAGCGAACAAACCGTCACGGGTTTGACCGAAAGCCAAGTAAGCCTTCACAACTTCAAAGTCGTAGCTACCACCAATGTTCCAAGACTTGACAGTGTCACCACCAACAACCTGATTACCGGCACGGCTCTCAGCAGTCTTGAACTGATCGTATGTCAGAGCAACACCGATAGGACCGTTAACGTAACGCAGACCAGTGGTCACAGCGCGCTGGTTGCGCTCCAGACCGTCTAGGTTGTTACCAACTTCGTTAATTTTGTACTCTTGAGCACCGTCAGCATTGAAGGAGTAACCAACGCCAAACTGGAAGCCGGAGAAGTTAGGGGTTTGGTACATGACCATGTTGTCGTAACGAGTGGTGTTAGCAGCTGTGAAAGCACCACCGATGTTAGCTTGGTCGAAACCACCGCCGAAAGGATCGGCTACGCCTGGCAGGTATTTGGAGGCGATGTTAGTTTGGCGACCGAAGTCCAGTTGACCCCAGCTGTCACCAGCCAGACCCAAAGTGGCCTGACGACCGAACAGACGACCACCTTGAGCGGATTTACCGGTGGACAGGTCAAAGCCGCTTTCCAGTTGGAATACAGCGCGCAGGCCATCACCCAGATCTTCGGAACCTTTCAGACCCCAGCGGTTACCCGACTGGATGCCGTTGATCATACCGGTTTTCTTCTGTTCGTAAGAGCCACCGTTACCGTTGGAGGTGTAGTTTTCAGTGCCTTTGAATTTTTGGTAACCGATACCACCGTCCAGAATACCGTACAGGGTGACAGACGTTTCTGCGTGTGCGACGCCAGCGAAGCCGGCCATCAGAGCAGCAGCGAGCAGAGTCTTTTTCATGTAAGAAATCTCCGTAGATTTGAGTAAATCAGAGCAGCCCAACTACAACAGTGCTGCTGCTCTTTCTAACTCCGCGATGGGAAGTTAACGCTATTGCATCAAAATTCCCGTCGCTTGACTACGAAACCCTTCGGAAACGTGAATCTTTGTGCACAGCTTGTTGGCTATACACAACAAAAACCCACTTACAGCGGCTTTCCAAGCCACCTCAACCAAGGACGACAATTAGCGAGCTAAAGCCAAAACCCTCTTAAGAACTTGCTTTAACTTCTGCTGGCAATCAGTCGCCAATACTGGCTCTATGGAAACACAATAAAAAAAACAAACTCTGCCGCCTAACTGGAAGTAAGCCTCTAAAGCCCATCCCAAACTCGGGACACCCAAAGCAGTGACAACAACAATTTCTCATATTACGAGAAACAAGGATTTAACAAAACTCAGAACACACTGACCCAGCCGAAGCTCTTTTCAAACCAGAACAAACACCCCAGCACACCCCAAAACCCTACAATTTAAGCAAGACACTAAGCACCAAAAAAATGGCAAAAAAAAACCTGCCCTTTTCAGGATCAGGTTTTATTTTCAGGCTCTGCAATCACAAAGCTTTCTTACTTTTTAGTTTGGTGCCGACGACGAGACTCGAACTCGTACAGCTTTCGCCACTACCCCCTCAAGATAGCGTGTCTACCAATTCCACCACGTCGGCAAGCAATCAAGACAGCGATATTAGCATGACAAAAGTAAGACTGTCAGTACAAAACAAGCCCAAACACCCAAAAAAGCCCGTACTCAGGCATATTTTGCATAAACGTCACTAAATAAATGAAGCCCGCCTTAAAGCGGGCTTCGATATCGCACCTTCAGATCCTGCGCGTGACCTTTGTGAGCCCTTATAGAGAGAGCGACAAGAACCCCACAAATAGGCCAGACTTACTCAGCAGCAGGAACTGCTGGCGCGCTTGGTTCAGGGGCTGCCGAAGGAACCGCTGCAGGTACAGAAGCCGCTGGCGCAGGTACAGAAGCCGCTGGCGCAGGTACAGAAGCCGCTGGCGCAGGAACCGAAGCAGCACCCGATGAAGCTGCACCAGGCACAGAGGATTCATACCCCTGCATCACACCCGCATCAGCTTTTTGGGCTGGGTGATGAGCTACCCAAGCCAAACCGCCAGTAGACACAAAAAAGACAATTGCCACCCATTTGGTCATGCGCGACAAAAAGTTGGCCGCACCTGCTGCGCCGAACACACTACCCGCCGAGCCGCCACCAAAGGCCGAGCCCATATCAGCGCCCTTGCCTTGCTGCAGCAGAACCAGACCAATAATCAACAGCGAGGAGATAACCTGCACCGCCATCAGAACGGAAGACATCCAATCTTGCATTTAAAGACTCCAGACCCTTTAAGCGGCCACAATACGTAAAAATTCCTGTGCATCCAAAGATGCACCACCCACCAAGGCACCATCAATATCCGGCATGGCAAACAGCTCTGCGGCATTATCCGCTTTCACACTGCCACCGTACAAAATACGCAACTGATCCGATTCCATGTAGGCACGAATCTGCTGATGCATTTGCTGCGCTTGCTCCGGTGTTGCGGTCAGACCCGTACCAATCGCCCAGACCGGCTCATAGGCCAGCACCAGTTTGGAAACCACCTCGGCCCCAAGAGCCTTGATAGGTTCGAGTTGATCTTGCACCACACAGGTTTCCTGCCCTGCCTCGCGATCGGCCAACTGCTCGCCAATACAGACAATCGGCGTCAAGCCCGCATCCAGTGCCGCAATAACTTTGGCGGCGACTTGAGCACTGCTTTCCTGATGATACTGACGACGTTCGGAATGCCCGACAATCACCCAACGACAACCCACATCAACCAGCATTGCCGCCGAGATCTCCCCGGTATACGCCCCCTTGGCGTGGACACTGACATCTTGAGCACCGACCGCGATGGTCGAATCTTTCAAGATACCTGCCACCTGGGACAAATACACATAAGGAACGCATACAAGCACATCACAATCTGCCTGAGCATCAGGCTGAACGAGCAGTTCTTGCAGCAGACGGCTGTTGCCATCAAGCGAGCCATTTAATTTCCAATTACCCGCAACCAGTCGTTTACGCGAAGAATGTACGCTCATTGCTCCCTTGATGCCAGTCAAAAAGTTACACCAACGCCCACAATCAAGGCGCAGCTAACCGACTATTGTAGCGTGAGCGAATCCATTTCGCGCATATTTAGCAGAAAATTCATTTCAACACGATAAGAAAAGGGGCGGCCACACCACCCCTTGCAGCTTTTAAGGAACAAGAATGATCTTGCCCACCTGCTCACCCGCCTCCATCATGGCGTGCGCTTCACTGGCTTTTTCCAGAGGGAAAGTGGCGTGAATCAAGGGGCGAACCTGCCCTGCTTCCAGCAAAGGCCAGACTCGCGCTTTCAGCGCCTGAGCCAGTTGCGCCTTGAACTCTACAGAACGAGAGCGCAAGGTTGAGCCGGTAATAGTCAGACGACGACGCAGAATCTCACCACAATTAATCGTGGCCTTCACCCCACCCAGCAAAGCAATAATGACGATACGGCCGTCATCGGCCAGGCACGTCAAATCCCGGTTGATGTAATCACCAGAAACCATATCCAGAATCACATCCACGCCACGACCACCTGTTTTGCTCTTGATGACGTCTTCGTAAACCTCGGTTTTGTAGTTGATACCAATCCCGCCCAGACGATTAATGGCCTCTACGCGCTCGTCGCTGCCAGCCGTGGCATACACCGTATGCCCCAAAGCCACCGCCAACTGAATGGCTGTCGTTCCAATGCCACTGGCACCACCATGAACCAGCAAGGTTTCGCCCTTGCTCAATTGGCCACGCTCAAACACATTGCTCCAGACCGTAAAGAAGGTTTCTGGCAGGCCCGCCGCTTCAAGCAAGCTGAAACCCGCAGGAATAGGCAAGCACTGCTGTACTGGCACCACACAATATTCGGCATAGCCACCACCAGTAACCAACGCACAGACCTGATCACCAATCTTGAACTCACTACCCTGCACATCGCCCGATACGATTTCACCGGCCAGTTCCAGACCAGGAATATCAGAGGCACCAGCCGGTGGCGGGTAAGCGCCTGCTCGTTGCAAGACGTCCGGACGGTTCACGCCCGCCGCCAGCACCTTGACCAGCACCTCACCAGGACCTGTTTGTGGCATGGGGCGCTCGCCCACTCGCAACACTTCCGGCTTTCCAAACTCGGTAATCTCCACAACTCGCATACCTACTCCCTAATCTCTAGACTATTTTTTCCAGCGCGGCCAAAAGACAAACAACAAAAAGCCACCTTACTTGCTGCAATCTATCACAGGCACTGGTATCAACACCCCTATTCCTGCCATGAAAACAGATTATTTCCATGACGTTGGCAAATTTATACGTTACACTTTAAGGCTTTCCTGGCCGTCGTGCTTTTCACACGAAGAGCGTGCCGGGAAAAAGCCCAAGGAATAGGAAGCGTGCCAGAGCGGTTGAATGGACCGGTCTTGAAAACCGGCGATGGGGTAACCCATCCGTGAGTTCGAATCTCACCGCTTCCGCCATCATCTCCCGCTGCATCCATGGCGGAATTGGTAGACGCAAGGGACTTAAAATCCCTCGATCTTTGATCGTGCCGGTTCGATTCCGGCTGGATGCACCAAATATTCACGATAGCCGGCAGATCTCTTTGCCCACCATAAAAACCTCGGTTTTTATTCGCTCGTGACAAATAAGTACCAATCAAAAAAGCTCGCTTCAAAGCGGGCTTTTTTGCGTCCTGCCTGAAAACCAATCCAAGCCATCGCCCTGCAACCGCCACCTGAACCTGACCGACTGTTTATCCCTCCGCTCCGTAAAGCCTCTCCAGCCCCTACTGGACCGAAACCGCCCCAAGAAGCAAACAGCTCAGAAATAGCGAACCAACAACAAGCAAAGCCACAACTACAACTACAACTACAGCTACAGCTACAACCACGACTACGACTACGACTACGACTACGACTACGACTACGACTAAGGCTAAGGCTACGACTGAAACCACTGGCATAACAAGCACAGGTACAGGTACAGGTACAGCACCAACAGATTACCCTCCAGCTCCTGACACAACCCAATACGCAGCCCCTTTCCCAAAAAGCAGCCAAACGCAAAAAACCCGCCTTTCGGCGGGTTTTTCTTCATGCAGACTGCAAACGCTATCAGGAAGCAGCAGGAGCGGCTGGGCCGCCTTGGGCTTCAATACCGCCGATTGCCTTGATCGACAGACGCAGACGACCTTTCTCGTCAGCTTCGATGACCTTGACCTTAACAACCTGACCCACTTTCAGCACGTCATTGATGTTGGCGATACGGTAGTTGGCAATCTCGGAGATATGCAGCAAGCCATCACGGCCTGGCAGCACTTGCACAATCGCACCAAAGTCCAGCAAGCGCATCACGGGGCCTTCGTATTCCTGACCCACTTCAACTTCGGCGGTCAGTTCTTTGATACGACGCTCGGCTTCGCGGGCCTTGTCCAGATCGGCGCTGGCGATAGTGATGGTGCCGTCATCCGAAATATCGATCTGTGTACCGGTTTCTTCGGTCAGAGCACGGATGGTGGCACCACCCTTACCAATCACGTCACGAATCTTCTCGGGGTTGATCTTCACGGTCAGCATGCGAGGGGCGAATTCGGACATCTCGGTACGGGAACCGTCGATGGATTCTTTCATCTTGCCCAGGATGTGCATACGGCCTTCGTGAGCCTGAGCCAATGCAACCTGCATGATTTCCTTGGTGATGCCCTGGATCTTGATGTCCATCTGCAAAGCAGTAATACCTTTCTCGGTACCGGCAACCTTGAAGTCCATATCGCCCAGGTGATCTTCGTCACCCAGAATGTCGGTCAGCACAGCAAACTTGTTGCCTTCCTTGATCAGACCCATAGCCACACCAGCCACGTGATCCTGCACAGGCACACCAGCGTCCATCATGGACAGGGAGCCACCACACACGGATGCCATGGAGGAGGAACCGTTAGATTCAGTGATCTCGGACACCACGCGGATGGAGTACTGGAAATCTTCAGCGGCTGGCAGCAAGGGAGTCAAAGCACGCTTGGCCAGACGACCGTGACCGATTTCACGACGCTTGGGAGCGCCGAAACGGCCAGCTTCGCCGGTGGCGAACGGAGGCATGTTGTAGTGCATCATGAAGCGATCGCGGTATTCACCCATGATCGAATCAATGATCTGCTCGTCTTGCTTAGTACCCAGGGTGGTCACCACCAATGCCTGAGTTTCGCCACGCGTGAACAAGGCGCTACCGTGAGCACGGGGCAGAACGCCCAGACGGATGCTGATAGGACGAACGGTACGGGTGTCGCGACCGTCAATACGGGACTCACCGCTCAAGATGCGCGAACGCACGATCTTGCTTTCCAGATCGAACATCATGTTTTCGACGGCAACCATATCAGGCAAGGCCTGACCGGCGGCTTCAGCTTGAGCCTTGACCGTTTCTTTAACTTGAGCGTAAACAGCGCGCACTTGCTCGGTACGAGCCTGTTTTTCGCGAGTTTGGTAGGCTTGTGTCAGGCCCTCTTCAGCGGCAGCGGTTACCGCAGCCAACAGGCTTTCGTTAACAGCAGCAGGCTGCCAATCCCACTCGGGCTTGCCAGCTTCTTCAACTAGTTCGTGAATGCAGTTGATGGCTGCTTGCATTTGCTCGTGAGCAAACACCACACCACCCAGCATGATCTCTTCAGACAATTGCTTGGCTTCGGACTCAACCATCAGCACAGCTTGTTCGGTACCGGCCACAACCAGATCCAGAGCCGAGGATTTCAGCTGAGTGGCGGATGGGTTCAGCACGTACTGGCCATCAACGTAACCCACGCGAGCAGCGCCCACAGGACCGTTGAAAGGAATGCCGGAAATAGCCAGGGCAGCCGAGGCACCAATCATGGCAGCGATATCAGGATCAATTTCGGGATTGACCGATACCGTGTGAATAATGACCTGAACTTCGTTGTAGAAGCCTTCAGGAAACAGAGGGCGCAGTGGGCGGTCGATCAAGCGAGAGATCAGGATTTCGCGCTCGGACTGACGGCCTTCACGCTTGAAGAAACCACCAGGGATCTTGCCAGCGGAGTAGGTTTTTTCGACGTAATCAACGGTCAGAGGGAAAAAATCCTGACCTGCTTTCGCTTCACTTTTGCCAACAACAGTGGCCAACACAACCGTGTCTTCAATCGAAACCAGCACGGCACCTGACGCCTGACGTGCGATTTCGCCGGTTTCCAGAACGACGGTATGTTCGCCGTACTGGAAAGACTTGGTGACTTTATTGAACATTAGGAGAATCCTTACAATAAAAAAACCGTGCACACAGCGAAACCAGTTCGCCGAATGCACGGTTGTTTAGCGGGGAGCCAGCCCCGGTATCACTTACGCAGACCGAGTTTTTCGATCAAAGCACGGTAAGCGTCTGGATTACGACCTTTCAGGTAATCCAGCAATTTGCGACGACGGCTAACCATGCGCAACAGACCACGACGGGAGTGGTGATCTTTGTTGTGAGCCTTGAAGTGGCCAGTCAATTCGTTGATGCGAGCGGTCAGCAAAGCCACTTGCACTTCTGGGGAGCCTGTATCGCCTTGTTTACGCTGAAACTCGGAAACGATATCGACTTTTTTGATATCTGCAACTGCCATTTTATTTAGCCTCTAAGACTTGCGTTAGGACCGAGGTGCCCTAACGTGTTGAAAATGAAATTGAACGCACCAGACCAGGGCCCGATGCAAGCAAACGATTATAGCTAAAAACTGGAGAAGGCGTTAAGCATTTCGACCTGAAAACCCGCTCAAGCCGAGTATTTTAGTTGTTTCCACGCCGAAGTCGTGCCAAGGCTCGGGCCCGACGCCAGCGCCAGGCCATAACGAACCAACCCGACAAACCATACAGGCAGAACAAGCCAAACAGGAACACAGGGGGATCAGTAGAGACAAACACAAAGACCAGCACAAAAAGCAGCATGGCCCAGAACGGTACGCTACGGCTGACCGCAAAGGACTTGCCACTATAGAAAGGCGCATTAGACACCATGGCCAGACCGGCATAAATGGTCAAGCCAAAGGCAACCCAGGGAATGACGTTCACTTGCAAGGACAGCTTGTTGTCCACGGCCAGCCAAACAAAGCCGGCCACCAGCGCAGCAGCGGCCGGGCTTGGCAAGCCCTGGAAAAAGCGCTTGTCGACCACTTCAATATTGGTATTGAAACGAGCCAGACGCAATGCTCCACCGGCCACGTAAATAAAGGCAGCCAACCACCCCCAGCGCCCCAAACCCTGCATGGCCCAGACATACATGACCAGCGCGGGTGCCGCACCAAAAGAAATCATGTCAGCCATGGAGTCGTACTGCTCGCCAAAGGCGGACTGGGTGTTGGTTAAACGAGCGACCCGCCCATCCATGCCATCAAATACCAGCGCCAGGAAAATGGCGATGGCCGCCGCTTCAAAACGGCCATTCATGGCCTGCACAACGGCATAAAACCCCGCAAACAGATTGGCGGTCGTAAATGCGTTGGGCAGAAGATAGATGCTACGCCGACGACGTGTTTCATCATTGAGCAAATTGGGCATAATTTATGCTTTAAGAGTTGTTGCTAAGGACTGAACACTCAAATGTAGCATTGTCCACAAAGCTACAGAGTGCGAATAATTCCAGCAAATATAAGCCAGAGCGAACAGAAATGGCCAAGGGGCCTGCGGCCAGGGAGTTCGCGGATAAATAATGGATTTTATTGAACCCGCTTGCGCGCCACCCCGACAGGGGCACGATAGACCAATCAAGCACTGCATTTTATCGCGCCCTCACCAATACGGCTATAAGACGAGAACAAGGCGCTTCCACGCTTGCTTTTAGCCCAAGCAGAAGCTGCGTTGAAGGTCAAATTCTTGCAGCAATAAAAAACCGGCTGACGCCGCAAGACGTCAGCCGGTTCAGGTTCAAGACCAGGACAGCTTATGGAACTGCCCCGATATCAAACTTAGTTCTTGGACTTATCAACCAGCTTGTTAGCGGCAATCCAAGGCATCATGGAGCGCAGCTTGCTACCCACTTGCTCGATCTGCGATTCGGCGTTGATACGACGACGCGAGATCAGAGTAGGAGCGCCAGCGGCGTTTTCCAGGATGAAGTTCTTGGCGTACACACCAGTCTGGATGTCTTCCAGGCACTGACGCATGGCTTTGCGGGTTTCGTCGGTAACAATCTTCGGACCGGTCTCGTATTCGCCGTATTCAGCGTTGTTGGAGATCGAGTAGTTCATGTTGGCGATACCGCCTTCGTAGATCAAGTCCACGATCAGCTTGAGCTCGTGCAAGCACTCGAAGTAAGCCATTTCAGGAGCGTAACCCGCGTCAACCAGCGTGTCGAAGCCAGCCTTGATCAGCTCAACTGCACCACCGCACAGAACAGCCTGTTCGCCGAACAAGTCGGTTTCGGTTTCTTCGCGGAAGTTGGTTTCGATGATACCGGCACGGCCACCACCGTTAGCGGATGCGTAAGACAGAGCCACGTCGCGAGCAGCGCCGGTCTTGTCCTGGTACACAGCGATCAGGTGAGGAACACCGCCGCCTTGGCTGTAAGTACCGCGAACGGTGTGACCTGGAGCCTTGGGAGCAATCATGATGACGTCGATATCGTCACGTGGCACAACTTGGCCGTAGTGAACGTTAAAGCCGTGAGCAAATGCCAGAGCAGCGCCGGGCTTGATGTTTTCAGCAACCTGGTTGCGGTAAACCTCAGCAATGTTTTCGTCAGGCAACAAGATCATGACGACATCAGCACCCTTGACGGCCTCAGCCACTTCCTGAACTTTCAGGCCAGCGTTCTCGGCTTTGCTCCAGGAGGCGCCGCCTTTACGCAGACCGACAACCACGTTCACGCCGGATTCGTGCAGGTTCAGGGCGTGGGCGTGGCCTTGCGAGCCGTAACCGATGATGGCAACGGTCTTGCCTTTGATCAGGGAAAGATCACAATCCTTGTCGTAGAAAACTTTCATTTCAGGTGCTCCAAATTTAATAATTTCGCTTAAACAGCAATTCGAGAATGGCCGCTCATGCAGCAGCGGCACAAAAAAGACCTTGACTCATTACTTCCAGAACAGGCCACCGCGGTCTACACAGCACCAGGCCGTGTTTACCCTTTACAAGGAGCCGCCTTGAGAAGCAGCCCCCTGAATAAAAGCGGTAATTATGTCCTGAAAAAGCCTTGGCTTACAGCTTTAAGACACGTTCGCCACGGCTGACACCAGAGACCCCGGTGCGCACTGTTTCAAGAATGGCCGTACGATCCAGCGCATTGATGAAAGCAGCAATTTTGTCTTGAACACCGGTCAGTTCGATGGTGTATGTCTTGTCCGTAACATCAATGATGCGACCACGGAAAATATCCGCCATACGCTTCATCTCTTCACGTTCCTTGCCCACTGCCCGCACCTTGATCAGCATGAGTTCACGCTCGATGTGAGGGCCTTCGGACAGATCCACCACCTTGACCACGTCAACCAGACGATTCAAGTGCTTGGTGATCTGCTCGATGACGTCGTCCGCCCCTCGGGTAACGATCGTCATGCGAGACAGGGTGTCGTCCTCGGTTGGAGCAACCGTCAAGGTCTCGATGTTATAGCCACGGGCCGAAAACAGGCCGACCACACGGGACAGTGCGCCGGGCTCGTTTTCCAGAAGGATAGAAATGACGTGTTTCATGGTTCTCTCCTTACAGATCGTCCGGGCCCAAAAGCATTTCTGTCAGGCCGCGGCCTGCTTTCACCATCGGGAACACGTTTTCGGTTTGATCCGTGATGAAGTTCAGAAATACCAGGCGGTCTTTGTGCGTGGTGAAGGCTTCGCGAATAGCGGGGACCACATCGGCTGGCTTGTCGATCTCCAGACCCACGTGACCATAGCTTTCCACCAGTTTGACAAAGTCAGGCAGTGCATCCACATAGGACTCGGAATAACGCGAGCCGTAGTCGATTTGCTGCCACTGGCGCACCATGCCCAAATAACGATTGTTCAGGCAAAGAACCTTGGGGCTCAAGCGGTACTGTTTACAGGTAGACAGTTCCTGGATGTTCATCTGGATAGAGCCTTCACCCGTGATGACAGCAACATCCTGGCCAGGGTTGGCCATTTGCACACCCATTGCGTAAGGCAAGCCTACGCCCATCGTGCCCAGGCCACCGGAATTGATCCAGCGACGGGGCTTATTGAATTTGTAGTACTGAGCCGCCCACATCTGATGCTGTCCTACGTCGGAGGTCACGAAAGCGTTGCCGCCTGTCACTTCCCACAGGGATTCCACCACGTATTGCGGCTTGATCAGTTCGTCCGACTTGGCGTAGGCCAAGGAGTTCTTGCCACGCCAGACATTGATCTGTTTCCACCAGTCGTTCAAGGAAGGCGGGTTCTGCGCTTCCTGACGGCTTTGCGCATACAGCTCGTTGAGCTCGGTCAGCACGTCTTTAACACAGCCTACGATAGGCACATCCACTTTCACGCGCTTGGAGATCACGGAGGGATCAATATCAATATGAATGATCTTGCGTGGATTCTGACCAAAGTGACGGGTATTGCCGATCACGCGGTCATCAAACCGTGCACCGACAGCGACCAGAACGTCGCAATGCTGCATGGTCATATTGGCTTCGTAGGTACCGTGCATGCCAGGCATGCCGATGTACTGGTCGGCCGTGCCTGGATAAGCGCCCAGCCCCATCAAGGTAGTCGTGCACGGAGCACCGCTTAACTTGACCAGCTCATTGAGCTCGTTTTCGGCATTACCCAGCACCACGCCACCACCGACGTAAATCAGTGGGCGCTCGGCGCTATTGAGAATCTGGACGGCTTTCTTGATCTGCCCCTGGTGGCCTTTGGTCACAGGCGCGTAGGAGCGCATCTTGACCTCGCCACGCTTGGGCGTGTATTTACACGTTGCGGTCGTAATATCTTTGGGGATATCAATCAGCACAGGACCAGGGCGGCCCGTCGTGGCAATGAAAAATGCCTTGCGAATGGTATCGGCCAAATCACGAACATCGCGCACCAAAAAGTTGTGCTTGACGCAAGGACGGGTGATACCGATGGCATCACATTCCTGGAAAGCATCTTCACCAATTGCCTGGGTGCTGACCTGTCCACTGATGATGACCATCGGAATGGAGTCCAGGTAAGCGGTTGCAATACCGGTGACAGCATTGGTGACGCCCGGGCCACTGGTTACCAGTGCCACGCCCACTTTTTGAGACGAACGGGAATAAGCATCCGCAGCATGAACAGCGGCCTGTTCATGGCGCACAAGAATGTGCTGGAAGCGGTCCTGCTTGAAGATTGCGTCGTAGATATAGAGAACGGCACCACCCGGATAACCGAAAACGTGTTCCACGCCTTCGTCCGCGAGCGTGCGCACGACAATATCTGCGCCATTTAATTCAGACATGAGTTTTCCTTTCAGTCTTGCTCTGCAATATCGATCGACCACGACGGTCCGAGCTTGAACCGATGTCAGCAACATGATCTGGCGCTTCATGGCCCACAGGACCACACCACCCAGACACATTACCGTCCGGCCTGCACTCTTCGACACCCAGTGCGTGCACACAAAAACGTATGCGTTAGCTTGAAACGGAAGTCCTGGCATCCCACGCTTGTGACGCGGCCAGCAACAAAGTTTTTAGGCGCAAAAAACCGGGCGGATGGCCCGGTTAACAGTGCCTCGCTACAATTTGCTCGGATATGGAGCAAAAACACCTAGTTACTTTACCTTGACTGCACAAAGCGAGCAACTGTGATTGTTGGTAAAGTGCAAAAAAACAGGCTTAAAGCTTACATACGTAAAACGATATACTGTCTACCCATGACGAGCTGTCCGGGTATTTTATGGCATCGCCCATCCCACAATTAAAACAATTCCTGTATAGCCACTATTTTTTCGGTGGGCTGCGCCAGTCCATCGGCGTGTTGTTGCCGGTCATTATTTTGGGCCGTTTCTTCGGTCACTATGATATTGGCGTCATTGCCTCCATGGGGGCCACCTGTGTGGCCATCATTGACCAGCCGGGCGGCCCGCGCCGCTACCGCAACAATGAAATGCTCGGTGGCATTGCACTGGGCACGGTCACAGTCGGCCTGACGGGTCTGGCCTCCAGCTCCCCCCTGCTCCTGGTGCTGTGCGTCCCCTTTCTGTGCTTTCTGTACAGTATGTTCTCCGTCTTTGGCCGTCGTGGCGGGCTAATTGGTTTTGCCGCCCTGCTGCTGATGACCTTGACAATGCGCTTTCCCATGCAGCCTCACGAGGTACTGGCCCATACGCTGTACTCCTTTGCCGGTGGCCTGTCCTACTACCTGTTCAGCACCCTGTTCCGACGCCTGTTCTGGTATCGGGAAGAGCGCCAGACACTGGCGGTAGCCCTGTTTGCCACAGCGGAATACATGGAAGCGCGCTCACAGTTCTATGACTCCACCTCGGACCTGGACGCCTGCTATCGACGGCTGATCAATCTGCAATCCAATATGACCGAAAAGCACCAGGCCGCCCGCGATGTGGTGCTGCGTGAACTGCCACGCGGTTATGGACGAGGCGATCATCACCGCAAAGCGCTGCTGACAATCTTCTTGAATATGGTCAGCATTCTGGACTCGCTGGTCGCGACCTATACCGACTACACCGTCCTGCGCCGCCAGCTTTCCGACAGCGATTTCATGATTTTTGCGCGTGATGGCTTGCACAAGCTGTCGCTGGATATTGGCCGCATTGCCATGAATGTTTCACGCAGTGCTCGCACAACTCGTCGCTCCAGCGTCAAAGCAGAGATCCGCGCCATGGAATACGAGCTGGAGAAATACAAGCGCCAGGGCATGTCTCAATCAGACCCGGAAACGTATGCACTATTAGTTCAGGTGTTACGCCGCCTGCGTAACCTGAACCGGATCGTCGAGCATATGGCCAGCCTGTCTCACCGGGCCAGCCAGAATCTTCCAGTTGATCAGTACCTGAATAAATCGCTAAGCCGAATGCTGTCGCGCGAGGAGCTACGGCTGGGCATGCTGACCAGCAATTTCAAGCTGAAGTCCTCGCACTTTCGCTATGCGGCACGGGTCAGTATTGCTTCCATGGTGGCACTGGGTGTCGGCGCACTCAGCACTCACTTCCAAAGCGAATTGGGCCTGGTCAGTGCCCTGACCGCCCACAGCTACTGGATCATCCTGACGATTCTGGTCATCATGAAACCGGGCTTTGCCATTACCCGCCAGCGCAATGGCTGGCGTCTCTTTGGCACGGTGCTGGGCTGTGCGGCCGCTTTCCTGCTTCTGAAGCTGACCAACAACCGCGAGCTGTATCTGATTGCCATGTTACTGGCCTACCTCTTGGGCAACAGTCTGGTCCAGTTGAACTTCCTGCTATCGGCTCTGTTCAACACGATCTTTGTGATCCTGTCCTTCCAGTTCCTGTCCACGGGTGGCTCCTTCATTATTGGAGAACGTTTGGTGGATACGCTAATTGGTTGCGGTATCGCCATGGCAGCCAGCTACTTACTGCCCAACTGGGAGTCCAGCGCCATGACAGGACTGGCTCGCGCGGCCTTAGCCGCAAACAAAGAATTCTGGCGTGCCGGTCTGGAATTCGCTCGTTTGAGTCGTCTGCACAACCAGAGCCTCAAGAGCGGGCAGGATGGCCAGCCCACGATGACAGAAGCCCAGAAAGAACAAGTGGATCTAGACTTGATGGAAGCCGATACCGCTTGGCAAGTGGCCAACAAAAACGTACACATTGCCTTCAGCAATTTTGCCTCGGCCTTTTATCGCATGATGGATGAGCCTGTCAGCCGTCAAGCCAATGTATCCCTACTGAATAATCTGCTGATTCAAAACCATGTACTGGCCTCGCAAATCAGCGCCGCCACGCCACTTCTGGCTAATTTGAGCCAGATCCCGCCGGGCATACAAAACTCTTTGGATGCGATTGGCGCACTGATCAACGATCAGGATGCAGAGCCGCCCGCCTCTATCGAAACCGAAGGCGAACTGGCCATGCTCGCCTACCCTATCCGCCAAATGAGCAAGGCCGCCCAATTGATACGTCAGGACATGAGAGGTCTGGAATACAGCACTGGCCCGCAGTTGCCACCGGAGCGCAAGCAGGAATTGAAACAGCAAGGGGCGTGATGGCCCTATCCCGTATACATGGGGAACTCGCTATCAGGGCCAAATACACAAAAGCACAAAAGCACAAAGCACAAAGCACAAAGCACAAAGCACAAAGCACAAAGCACAAGAGCATAGGGCACCAAGCCTTCCTCAGGCCGCTGGCCAAAAAAAAGCAAGGCGCAATATATGGCCCTGCCTTTCCTCTTCATACCAGCAAGACTGCAGAGCAACTAAAGATCTGCCCCTACTACGAAAGTAATAAAGCTAAATGCTTATCCAGCCTTGGCGTCCTGTTCGGAGCGACGAAACACCAGCTTATCCTCGCTGGACAACTCGGGCTGAAATATATAGCCTTCACGATCAAACGCTTTCAAACCTTCCACCGTTTGAACACGCTTATCGATAACAAAGCGTGCCATCAAACCACGGGCTTTCTTGGCGTAAAAGCTGATGATCTTCCAGACACCGTTTTTCTCGTCCTGGAATACACACTGCACCACACGAGCACGCAGGGCTTTCTGATCCACCGCCTTGAAATACTCTTCGGAGGCAAGGTTCAAAACGACGGGCTTGGTTTCCCCGTCCTGACGTTCGTTCAGATAGTTAGCAATGCGGCTGCCCCAGTACGCGTACAGATTCGCACCACCGGGGTTCTTCAAGCGAGTCCCCATTTCCAGACGATAAGGGCGCATCAAGTCCAAGGGACGCAATACGCCGTACAAGCCACTGAGAATCACAATATGATCCTGCGCCCACTGCAGTTCCTTGTCCGACAAGTCTGTCGCAGCCATACCTTCGTACACATCACCATTGAAAGCCAGAATGGCCTGACGGGCGTTGGAGCGGTCAAACTTGGGCTCCCACTCCTGGTAGCGCTGAACATTCAAACGAGCCAGATCGTCACTTAGCTTCATCAAACCAGCGACATCCTCTTCGGACTGAGTGCGCAAAATATCAATCAAGCCTTGCGCCTGCTCCACAAACAGAGGCTGGGTCGCCAGCTCCGTGCGTACAGGGGAGTCGTAATCCAGCTTTTTTGCTGGCGAGAGCAATAACAACATGCGCCTATATCCTTTCTATACAAACAGATAAAGGGCCACGCCCTTTATCTGTTATCCACACAATACGCTTTGACAACAATTAGCGAGCCGTCCAGCCACCATCCAGGCTTAGCGTCGTACCCGTCATTTGATCCGCAGCGGGAGACGACAGGAACACAGCGGCACCGCCCAATTGCTCGGGGGTGACAAACTGCAGGGAAGGTTGTTTCTCAGCCAGCAGCTCGCGAGCGGCGGCTTCAATATCAATGCCTTTTTGCTGGCTGATCGCTTCAATCTGTTTTTCTACCAAGGGCGTACGTACCCAGCCCGGGCAGATTGCGTTGCAAGTAATACCCTTGCCAGCATTTTCCAGCGCCGTCACCTTGGTCAGACCCACTACACCGTGCTTGGCAGCCACATAAGCCGATTTATTTACCGATGCCACCAGACCGTGTGCCGAGGCGATATTGATAATGCGCCCCCAACCCTGCTTTTGCATGATGGGCAAGGCTGCTGCCGTACCGTGAAACACAGCCGACAGGTTCAAGGCAATGATGGCATTCCATTTATCCACCGGGAATTCTTCGATAGGCGCGGTGTACTGAATACCAGCGTTATTGACCAGAATATCCAGACCGCCCAAGGCCTCTGCCGCCTTGGCAATAAAGTCACGCGTGGCCTGTGCGTCGCTCAGATCTGCATTCAGATAATAGGCTTTGACACCAAACGTGGACTCCAGCGTGCTGCGCTCGCGCTCGATATCTTCAGGCTGACCAAAACCATTGATCACCACATCTGCACCGGCTTTTGCCAATTCGGTGGCCATGGCCAGACCGATACCGCTGGTCGATCCTGTTACAACTGCTTTTTTACCTTTCAGCATAGATACCTCGTGAGTATTGACAACAGAGAACTGAAACCTCAAGTGTACTCGCCGCCCCCACTGCCGGGAAATGCAATGGGATCCTTTTGTCCGGAATCCTCAAGGCCTCCAGAGCAAAGTCAAACACCATCGGACCCGGTGTTAGCGCATTGCCCTATATATCTTCTGCCTACGCTGGAAAAAAGTCGGCCATGCAAAATGTGACGGGTGAATTTCCCGGACATCGGCTGCCACCGACACTTTTACCTTAACGTGCTCATGTGACAAAACGGCAAACAAACCAAGCACAAAGAACAGGATATTCAGACCGGCAGAAAACAAAAAAGCCCTTGAATAATCAAGGGCTTTTAAAATCTTAGGTGGCGGACAGGGTGGGATTCGAACCCACGGTACGCTTGCACGTACGCCTGATTTCGAGTCAGGTACATTCGACCACTCTGCCACCTGTCCGCGATTGCTTATATGGTTACAAGCAAGCCCATAAATATAGATGAAATAACCAGCTATGACAAGCATTAAAAATGAAAGGCGAAAACGCCCTACCAGATAGGTCTGGAGAACTCGCTGACGGCTATACCAACGAGGGGGACCCGCTTGGACTGAGGACGAGTGACATCAACCGGTGTTATCAGCGATAGACAAGCGAAATCAAGCTCTCTAGCATCACAGAAGCTGAGCCATATCGCCTTGCGGTCACAAAACCTGAACACACTGACAGCAAGCCAGTATGCGGCACGACCCGAACAAACACCTCAGCGTCACTTGGGCTCCTCATCCTGGCGCTGCCGCTGCATTGACCAGCCCAGCTTTAACAAACGCTGCAACGCACATTTTCATGTTTGCCCATCTGACTGACGCAGACATGCGTGGAGCCACATAAACCAGCCCTCCTCACCAGGTCTTTCATCATGCCTATTTCCCTGCTCTCACCACAACGCCTGCTGATTCCACTGCTCAGTACCACCAGCCTGCTGCTAGCCGCTTGCAGCGGCAACTATGATCATGCACCTTCCAACGACCTGACTGAGACACAGCTTGAGCGCGGCCTACAAGGCCTGCAAACCCTGGTGCCACAATTGATGGAGCGCTCTGGCGTGCCTGGCGTTGCCGTGGCCGTTGTCTGGAATGGAGAGCTGCGTTATGCCCAAGGCTTTGGTGTGCGCGAAACAGGCAAACCCGAGCCTATCACGCCAGACACTGTGTTCCAGCTTGCCTCAGTCTCCAAATCTGTGGGCGCCACCGTTGTTGCCACGCAAGTGGATGCAGGCGTCATCACCTGGGACACTCCCGTAGCCACACAGCTACCGGACTTTCTGCTTGCCGGCGGTGGCGCCCAACCTAGCGTCGGTGATCTTTACGCCCATCGATCAGGCTTGCCCGACCACGCAGGGGACCAGTTGGAAGATCTGGGCTATGACCGCGAGACAATTTTGCACCACCTGCGGTATGTGCCTGTCAAACAACTGGGTAGCCACTACGCCTACACCAACTTTGGTCTGACTGCGGCGGCTCAGGCCGTTGCCAACGCCGCAGGCACCGAATGGACCACACTTTCGGAGCGTGAGCTATACCAACCTTTAGGAATGAGCCGCAGCAGCTCGCGCTTTGCCGACTTCATCGCCCAGGATAACCGTGCCATAGGACATAGTTGGCAAGACGGGCGCTACCAGGCTTTATATCAACGCCAGCCCGATGCACAATCCCCCGCTGGTGGCGTCAGTTCTAGCGCACGCGATATGGCGCGCTGGCTGGCCCTATTGCAAGGCATGGGTACCAGTGCCGAAGGTCGCAAACTATTCGCACCGGCTGCTCTGGAACCCGCACTGGTGCGCCAGTCTCCGCCCGGCCACCAATACGGCTTTGGCTTTAATGTCGGTAATGATCCCTATGGCCAGCGACTGAACTCACACTCGGGAGCTTTTCTACTGGGCGCCTCTACCGTTTTCATGCACTGGCCCGATTCTGCACTTGGCATTGTAGTACTTACAAATGCAGCCCCCAGCGGCGTCGCCGAGGCCAGTGCAATTTCCTTTATCGAGCTGGTGCGTAACGGCTCCACCTCACAAGACTGGTACACCGTCCTTCATGATCAATTCCAGCAGGAAATGTTCCAACCTTTCGGCTCATTGGCGGGCCAAACACCCCCTGTCACACCTGTCCAGCCCTTACCGCTGGAGCGCTACACTGGCACGTACGACAACGATTACTACGGTCAGGCGTCCATCACCCTCGCCAACGGTACGCTGACACTCAGTCTGGGCAAACAAGGCCAATCGTCCTACAAGCTACGCCACTGGGACGGCTCTCGCTTCGTTTTCAGTCTGCTGGGTGAAAACGCCGTCGAGGGCTCAGTCTCGTATCTGGATTTCACGGTCAACCCGGTCGGCAACGTAACGGGCCTGCGTACTGAATACTTCGCTGAAGATTTATCGGGTGGCAGCTTCATGCGTAGCGGATATTAACCCCAAAAAAAGAAGGCTGAATAATCAAGGGTTTACCCTGTATTTCGGCCTTCCTGGCTTGTCCGGCGCATGGGGTGAGCCTATAGTGAAAACAGACATTGATGCATCACAGCCCTGCCTTTTGGGGGCAGCCCTTGGAATTCCAGTGCCACGCGCTGGACTTGATAAAAGGAGTTGTCATGCAAACCTTCCAATGGATTATTGACGCGAATGGCGACGGTATATATAGCCTGAATGAGATCCTTCAGACTATGCGCTGGGGATTCCGGATACCGGGTAGCCTGATCATCGAAACCTTGGGTTCTATTCCAGCCTTAGCAGACCTGCTCAATATTCGGGCCTCGGATGCGACAGGTTACGCCTCGCTGCGAGGTGGGCTGGTCAATATCCTGTCACTCTTTTTCTGGGCTTCTCTCTGTCTCTGGTTTCTGGAGGTCAGCTCCAAGCCGCGCACAGAGCCTGCGCAACGCAACCCACGCCGTACCCCACACCTGAACAAGCAAATGGATTCCGTACACGGTCGACAATTGCATGCGAATTACAATCGTCGCCCCATCCGCCATCGTCAGGTTGAACGCCACACCTTCTGAATCCGCTCATGCACCTCCCCTGTCCTGTCGGGCAGGGGAAACATGTGTTAAGAAAGGTAAACCTGCCGCATAGCTCATACGAGCCATGTTGCGTTTGGAAGTGCTTTGCCAGGATTGCCTAACGTTTGGGACACCGATTTCAAGCAACAATCGCTGCAGCTAGAGTCACGAGAGGTGCAGCATATGAAAAAGCTACTATTAGCTGGCTTGATGGTCTTGGGCACCCACACAGCCTTTGCAGGTGGTGTGAGTGTGGACATCAATGTCGGTATTCCCGGTATCGGTTACGGACCGATCTACTACCCGCCCGCTCATGTTGTGGAACGCCCGGTTTATGTCGCTCCACCGCCGGTGGTTTACCACCCTCCCCGCTATGTCTATCGTCCCGGCTACGTGGAATATGGCCGCTCCAACAAGGAATGGCGCAAGGAGCAGCGACGCGCACACAAGCGCTGGCGCAAGCACCAGGAACGCGACTGGGATGATGACTAATCCTTCACGACGGAACCAGGAATAAAAAAGGGCTGAGGACCATGAAGGTCATCAGCCCTTTTGCGATTCAGGCAGGTGCTTTTACTGCGCAGGCACCAGGCGTTCCAGACCGCCCATATAAGGACGCAGAACCTTGGGCACAATGACGCTGCCATCTTCTTGCTGGTGATTTTCCAGGACGGCTACCAAAGCACGGCCTACAGCCAGACCAGAGCCGTTCAATGTATGCACAAACTCGGGTCGAGCCTTGCTGTCGGCACGGAAACGGGCTTGCAGGCGACGGGCCTGGAAAGCCTCGCAGTTCGAGACCGAGGAAATCTCGCGGAACGTGTCTTGTGCTGGCAGCCACACTTCCAGATCGTAGGTTTTGGCGGCAGAAAAACCCATATCGCCGGTACACAGCTGCACCACACGGTATGGCAGTTCCAGAGCTTGTAGAACATGCTCGGCATGGCCGACCATGGACTCCAACGCTTCGTAGGATTGTTCGGGGTGAACGATCTGCACCATTTCCACTTTGTCGAACTGGTGCTGACGAATGACGCCACGGGTATCACGACCACCGCTACCGGCTTCCGAACGGAAACAAGGCGAGTGAGCAGTCAGACGCATAGGCAACGCATCACCAGCCAGAATCTCGTCGCGCACCATGCCCGTCAAGCTGATTTCGGAGGTGGAGATCAGGTACAGGTCTTCAGGCTTGGATTCGGCCGGATCGGCTGGCTCGTTGTCCTGACCACCTTTGGTAACCCAGAACATATCGTCCTTGAACTTGGGCAGTTGGCCTGTGCCGTACAAGGTAGACGCGTTCACGATGTAAGGGGTGTAGCACTCGGTGTAGCCGTGCTCTTCCACTTGAGTATCCAACATGAACTGAGCCAGAGCACGGTGCAAACGGGCCAGAGGGCCACGCAGAACCATGAAACGGGCACCAGCCAACTTACGGGCGGCTTCAAAATCCAGGCCAAATTGTTCGCCCAGGTCCACGTGATCACGCGGCGCAAAAGTGATATGTGCAGGTTTGCCCTGATCATCTTTAGGACCGGGAATCCAGCGGCGTACTTCTACGTTGTCTTCTTCGGACTCGCCCACCGGAACGCTGTCGTGCGGCAGGTTAGGTATCGTGGCAAACCAGGAGGACAGTTCGGCCTGTACTTGGGACAGGTCCTGCTCCAACTGCTTCAGGCGCACCGGGATTTGCTGGGATTGAGCCAATGCCTCGCTGGCGTCTTCGCCCTTGGACTTGAGCTGGCCAATGCGTTTGGCCAGTGCATTGCGCTCGGCCTGCAGGGTTTCGGTTTCCACCTGTACCGCTTTGCGGCGGGCTTCCAGCTGCTGGAAACGCTCGGTGTCAAATTGCACGCCACGTTTCGCCAAGCCCTGTACCAGCGGCTCCAAGTCTTTGCGTAATTGGTTCAGATCTAACATTTAATAGCCATATAGGTGATGGTTCAATCCCGATTGATCTGGTGATTTTAACCACAAGCCACCACAAGCGCAGCACAGCGCAAGCCGTAGCGGGATATCGGGAAATACGGAGGTGGCAGGTCAAGCAAGCGCCTGTCCTGTCTTAGGTATCTTTTTTACCGGCCTGCTCGTCCAGCTGACGCAGGCGCTCCATTTTTTCAGCAATCTTGATTTCCAGACCACGGGGCACGGGCTGATACCAATGCGGATCGGGAATACCCTCCGGCAAGTAAGTCTCACCCGCCGCGTAAGCATTGGGCTCGTCATGAGCATAGCGATACGCATGACCGTGGCCCAGCTCTTTCATCAGCTTGGTCGGGGCGTTGCGCAAATGCACGGGCACTTCACGGCTTTTATCCTGCTTCACAAAGGCGCGGGCCTGGTTGTATGCCATATAACCGGCATTGCTCTTGGCGGCGATAGCCAGATAAATCACGGCCTGCCCCAGCGCCAGTTCTCCTTCAGGGCTGCCTAGGCGCTCAAAGGTCAAGGCGGCATCATTGGCAATTTGCATGGCGCGCGGATCGGCCAGACCGATATCCTCCCAAGCCATGCGGATGATGCGGCGCGACAAATAACGGGCATCTGCCCCACCATCCAGCATCCGGGTCAGCCAATACAAGGCGGCATCCGGGTTGGAACCACGCACCGATTTATGCAAAGCAGAAATCTGGTCGTAGAAATTGTCGCCCCCCTTGTCAAAACGCCGAGAGTTCAAGGTCAGCGCGTTTTGCAGAAAGTCCGTTGTGACCCGCTCGGTGCCGGAGGTCTTGGCGGCCGTATTAGTCTGCTCCAGCAGGTTCAAGAAACGCCGGGCATCACCGTCGGCATAGCCGATCAAGGTATCAACGGCTTGATCGTCGAACGCCAGACCATCCAGCGCATTTTGCTCCTGTACGCGGCGCAGCAGCAGCTTGAGTTCATCATCCGTCAAAGACTTGAGCACATAGACCTGCGCCCGCGACAGCAAAGCCGAATTGACCTCGAACGATGGATTTTCTGTAGTGGCGCCAATAAAGGTCACCAAGCCACTTTCGGCATAAGGGAGAAGCGCGTCCTGCTGAGATTTGTTGAAGCGATGTATCTCGTCCACGAACAGGATGGTGTGCTTGCCCATGGCCAGATTCTGCTGGGCCTGCTCCATGGCCGCACGAATGTCTTTTACGCCTGAAAAGACGGCGGACAAGGCGATGAACTCGCACTCGAATGCACTGGCCGTCAAACGCGCCAGCGTGGTTTTACCCACACCGGGAGGCCCCCAGAAAATCATGGAGTGTGGTTTCCCGGACTGAAAAGCCAAACGTAGTGGCTTGCCCTCGCCCAACAGGTGAGACTGGCCCACCACCTGATCGAGGGTTTTGGGGCGCAGCGCTTCGGCTAAGGGTGCGGCGGGTTCCTGAGCGAACAAATCACGCATGGCGATCGCCCTTCCTAAAATGGCAAGACCTGGTCAAAGCGGACCAGGTCTGTATTGAAAACTTGTTTTGTCAGAGCCAGCTAAGCGCTGCCTCTGACGATAGCTGCACAAAAACAGAATGTGCATCAAGGCATGGAAACGACATCCACTCCGGCAGGAGCCTTGAACGTGAAGGTACCCAAGGTAATCCGAGGGTTCGGTTCCAAGCCGGTGAAGTCGATATACGTGGTTTGCCCGAACGAGTCCTGCAATTCCAGACGACGTGGCTCACGATCCTTGAAGCCGATGTCTACGTAGGAAAAGCCAGCATCGCTTTGCAAAGGCGTGGCTCGGATCCACTCCAGCCCATCCCGCGCATCTTGTTCGACCAGACGGAAGGAATCTTCCAGATTGCCGGTGCCAAACAAGATTGCGGCAGGCGAGGCGCCAATGGACTGGTCCACACCACGCTCGGTAACTTGGGCCAGATCCGGGTCGTATTGATAGAGCAGCTTGCCGTCAGACACGATCAACTGCTCATAAGGGCGTTGCACATGCCATTTGAACTGGCCGGGGCGCTGAAACACGAATTGCCCGGACTGCGGCGCACCTTTGGACTGGCCATTGCTATCGACTGTGCGCTGGGAAAATTCGCCTTTTGCGGCATGCACATCTTGCACAAAAGAGCGCAATTGCTCGCTGGCCGACGCGGCCATGGTCAAGGCAGGTGTAGCGGCCAGCAGCATGCTGGCCAACAGTGTCTTAATCTTCATCTTTGGCACCTCCTGCGGGGACCAGAATTTCGCGGTTACCGTTGGGCTGCATGGCCGACACCAAGCCTGCCTGCTCCATTTGTTCCAACAGTCGGGCGGCTCGGTTATAACCGATACGCAAATGACGCTGCACCGAGGAAATCGAAGCGCGGCGATTTTTGATAATGACTTGAACGGCCTGGTCATACAGCGGGTCGGCTTCTGCATCCGCCATACCCGTCACCGGGTTGACTCCCTCACCCGATTCGCCTTCGACAGCACCTTCCAGCAGGCCCTCGATGTAATCGGGCTCGCCATGTTCTTTCAAGTGCTCGACAACACGGTGAACTTCCTCATCGCTGACAAATGCGCCGTGTACTCGTTTAGGCAAGCCTGTACCAGGGGGGAGGTAGAGCATATCACCCATGCCCAGCAAGGTTTCCGCCCCCATCTGATCCAGAATGGTGCGCGAGTCGATCTTGGAGGACACCTGGAAAGCAATACGGGTAGGAATGTTCGCTTTGATCAGACCCGTAATCACATCCACACTCGGGCGCTGCGTGGCCAGAATCAGGTGGATGCCAGCGGCACGGGCCTTCTGGGCCAAACGAGCAATCAACTCTTCGATCTTCTTGCCCTGCACCATCATCAGGTCAGCCAGCTCGTCGATAATGACGACGATCATGGGCAACACGGACAACGGCTCGGGAGCATCCGGCGTCAAAGAGAAAGGATTAGGGATAGGCTCTTCACGCTTTTGCGCTTCGCGTATTTTGGCGTTGTAACCGGCCAGATTGCGCACGCCCAGCTTGCTCATCAAGCGGTAGCGTTTTTCCATTTCCGCCACACACCAGTTCAAGGCGTTGGACGCCAATCGCATATCCGTGACCACCGGTGCCAGCAAATGAGGAATGCCTTCATAGACACTCATCTCCAGCATCTTGGGGTCAATCAGGATCAGGCGCACATCGGCCGGGTCTGCCTTGTACAGCAGCGACAGAATCATGGCGTTGATACCCACCGACTTACCGGAGCCCGTGGTACCGGCTACCAGCAGGTGAGGCATCTTGGCCAAATCCGCTACCACGGGCTTACCAGCAATATCCTTGCCCAAAGCCATGGTCAGCAAAGAAGCACTGCTGTGATAAGTTTGCGAGCCGACGATTTCCTCCAGACGCACCATTTGGCGGCGGGGATTGGGTAGCTCCAGACCCATCAGGTTTTTGCCGGGAATGGTTTCCACCACCCGAATGCTGACCAGACTCAAGGCACGGGCCAGGTCTTTAGCCAGATTCACGATCTGGCTACCCTTCACACCCGTGGCAGGCTCGATCTCGTAACGGGTAATCACGGGGCCAGCCTGAGCCGCCACCACCGTTACCGCGACACCGAAGTCGGACAATTTCTTTTCAATCAGGCGCGAGGTGAATTCTATCGTTTCCTGCGACACGGTCTCTACATTGTCTGTAGCCGGGTCCAGCAAAGACAGCGGAGGCAAATCGCCCGCTTCGCCAGCCTGACGAGGCACCTTGAACAAGGTCTGCTGCTTTTCTTTCTCGACGCGCTCGGATTTGGGCACGGCCACAAAAGCAGGTTCGATACGAACAGGCTGTTCGTGTACCAACTGCTCCTGCTTGGCCACCACGCTTTCCGTACGCTCGGCACGTTTGACCTCGCCTACCCGGCGATCCTGACGGGCCGACCACAAGGTCATCACACGACGAATCGCCCCTTCGATCAATCCGCCCAGTCGTTCAGCCAGCGTCAGCCAGGAAAAACCGAAGAACAAGCTGGCCCCACCGGCGAGCAGGCCCATCAGCACTAAAGTGGCACCGCCAAAGCCTATCGACGTTACCAATAGTTGCGAAAACAATTGGCCTAACTGCCCACCAGCCCCCGCCGGAAGCTGCCATTGCTGCCCCAGATCTTTAAAGAACAGCGACTCCAGGCCCATACTGCCCAGAAACAAAAAGAAAAAGCCGATGCCAATTTCCCAATGCACCCGCGGCAAGACGTCCTCGCTCTTGGTGCCGGGCAAGAGTAAAGCGGTCAGACGATAAAAGCCCACAGCCACGCGCTGTACCAGCAGCACCACCCAGAGCCAGGCTGTCAGGCCAAATAGGTACAAGAGGAAATCGGCGATATGGGCACCAAAAATGCCCCCGCCATTTTGAGTCAGACCCGAATGCACGGAATGCGACCAGCCAGGGTCGCCCGGATCCCAGGTCGCCAGTACCAGACCGAGCCAGGCTGCCAGCGCAGCGAAGATAATCCACCGTGCTTCGCGCAGCAGTCCTGTCAGGCGCTGTTGCAGGGCGGAAGGCCCATTACGCACATTTTTGGATGACCGGGACGAACGAGGGGATGTTGCAGGTATTCTTGCCATGGACTCATTATAATTGGAGATCGTCTTTTTCGGATTTTCTGTGATGTCGACTACTAAGCACGCAAAAGTACTCATTCTGGGCTCAGGCCCGGCCGGCTATACCGCAGCGATCTACGCAGCCCGCGCCAACCTCAACCCTGTCTTGGTCACCGGCATGGAGCAAGGTGGCCAACTGATGACCACCACGGATGTAGATAACTGGCCAGCCGATGCCCAAGGCGTCCAGGGACCTGATCTTATGGCACGTTTCCAGGCGCATGCGGAACGATTCGAAACAGAATTAATCTTTGACATGGTGTCCTCGGTTGACCTGTCCACCCGCCCGCTGACCTTGAATGGGGATAGTGGCACAGTCTACACCTGCGATTCGCTGATTATTGCAACAGGTGCGTCGGCGCAATACCTGGGCTTGCCATCGGAACAGGAGTTCATGGGCCGTGGCGTCTCCGGTTGTGCAACATGTGACGGTTTCTTCTACAAGAATCAAGACGTGGTGGTCGTCGGTGGTGGCAATACCGCCGTAGAAGAAGCCCTGTACCTGTCCAATATTTGCAAAACCGTGACACTGATTCACCGTCGCGACACTTTCCGCTCCGAGCCCATCCTCACCGACAAACTGATGGATCGCGTCCAGAACGGCAATATCCGCCTGAAACTGCACAGCGAATTGCAAGAAGTGCTGGGCGATGCTTCTGGCGTGACCGGTGTGCGCATTATCAACAAGCAAACCCAAGCCACTGAAGATCTGGCCGTGACCGGCGCTTTTATCGCCATCGGCCATAAACCCAACACCGGGATCTTCGAAGGCAAACTGGATATGCACGATGGCTACATCACCACTCGTAGCGGCCTGAAAGGCATGGCAACCATGACCTCCGTTCCCGGTGTGTTTGCCGCAGGTGACGTGCAAGACAATATCTATCGTCAGGCCATTACCAGTGCAGCCAGCGGTTGCATGGCCGCCTTGGATGCACAGCGCTGGTTGGATGAAAACAAATAAGCCCAAAGCCGTAGGCCGCAGCCTGGCAGACCTGAAGAAGTTGCAAGGTCAGGTCCGCCAGGATCTCAACCCGCCCCCGGCCCCCGCTCGTCCTCAAGCTCGCAAGCGTCCCCGTCCACCGGATCCCGGTGGCAAGCCGGCCAAGCCGGCTCCTGCCAGCAGCGCCGCAGCAGCCCAAGACCCCATTTCTTTATTGGACCCCAGCGACAGGGCCTGGCTACGCCAGTCCATGCGTGACGTCGCTCCCTTGAAAAAACGCGGTCAAAGCATGCTTATGAGCCGCCCTGCGGCCAGCCCGGAACAGTTGGAGCAACGTCGTCGCCACGCGGTAGGTGCGCCCGTCAACACACCTGCCCTGCCCCAGGCCTCTGACCAATATGTCAGCGTGCAAGGCGAGAGCAACGATCTACGACATTTGCGTGCTGGCTGTGGCCCCGATGTCTTGCGCGACCTGGAGCGCAACCGTTGGCCGATTGAGTCCAGCCTGGACTTGCATGGCTCCGATCTGGAGCAGGCCCGAGAGCGACTGGACAACTTTCTACGTTCCTGTCTGGAACACGGTGTGCGCTGTGTACGAATTGTCCATGGCACGGGCTACGGCTCACGCAATGGCGAACCCGTTTTGCGTCATGCCGTGCGTCGCTGGCTAACCCAGTTGCCCAGCGTTCTGGCCTATATGGAATGCGCGCCCAATGAAGGTGGGCAAGGTGCCGTCAAACTGGTGCTGCAAGCCATGTCTGAACCCGGTGTTTGATTTTCTTTATTGAGTACAGACGTAAAAAAGGCCAGCTTTCGCTGGCCTTTTTTTTGTTGTTGTTATGTTGTACTGCCTATTGCTTTTATAATAGTGACCGTTTTATTCCGGTCTTTGTTGCCCAGCTTCGCGGGCTATGTCTCCTCACCTGCATGAAACGTATTGTGCCCCATTTATAACGCTGTCACACTTAGGGAATGCACTGATACCCGCATCGCAAGAAAAGATCCGTCGCCCATTCGTAATGTTTATTCGGCTGCCTGCTCCAAAGCCTTTACGGCCCGTTTCAAAAACACCTGCATTTCTTTCTCAGCCTGCTTATCGCCCTGTTCCTGAGCAATCACCAAACCCTGCTCCAGAATTTCCCTGGCCTGTTTGAATTGCTGCAGATTCACCAGCACCCGGCCCAATAGCTTCCAGGCTGCGGTGTAACGCGGATTCATTTCCACCGCTTTGGACAAATGTTCACGAGCGGCTTCCAAATCACCCTCGCCCATACACGCATTGCCCAAGCCAAAGCGCAGCAAGGCATTATCCTTGCCTGCGGCCAGTAGTTTCTCCAATCCTTCGCGCATAATCCGTACCTCTGAAAACCCAGCAAGACTTGGCCGCGTTGCCTTCGCACAAAGCAAAATAGCGACAGCGATAAGCCTGAACAGCTTGATGGCTATCGAACAATATAACCATCAATCTTTAAGCTTGGTTTTGTAGCACGGAATATCAACGAGCAACCAAGCAGCCCAGGCTCGGTAGGCCCATTCCCCTGCCGGTACCGCCTTGGCTAGCGCTTTAGGCCAGATCGCCTTGCAACACCCCCTTGCTGACCACTTCACGGCCATCCAGGCTCACCGTGCAATTACGCATCGGATAGTCGAAGTGGCAATCGGAAAAACGACCTGCCGCAGGATTGGCGCCAGTAGAAAAGAGAAAGTTACCCGCAAAGGCACGCAACTCCGTTCCGTTGGTATCGCGCTTGTCGTACATGGCCAAGGAATCCCAACGAGCTGCCGGTGCCATGCCCCAGCCCACATGGCTGACCGCATAGGCATCCTTGTCATTCCAGCTTGCGTAGTAGGAACGGATCAAATCGGCATCCACGCCCTTGCCCTCAATAGCCACGACATAATCGTTTTCGATACGCAGGGTCACCGCCGATTCCAGATAACGCTTGAAGGTCAGGTTCACATCCCCGCTATCGAGCACCAGCGTGCCATTCACACTGCCATTGCTGGGGTAGCAAATACATAAGCCGGCAGGCCAATACCCAAAGCTGCCCGGCTTGTCGGCTATCCCGGCACTGCCGCGCCCGATCACACCCGCCAGGCTGACCGTCAGGTCCGTACCGGCCTCGGAGCTGATGTGCATAACGCTGGCGTCGGTAATCAGCTTGCCGCCAATATCGCACTTACTTTGCAAGTAAGGACTGGGTTTGACCCGCTCCAGAATCTCGGGATGCTCGTCGCTGATCATCATGATGCGGGCACCTTTGGCCAGCAGAGCCGCACGCTCGGGCGAATGCAGCAACCCTTCTACCGTGCAGTCCACGATGAACTGGCTGCCTGCCAAAGCCTGAACAATCGGGTCCATACCTTCCAGAGCCAAAGAAGTCCCAGTCGAGCGCAAGGCAATATTGCTTTTCAGACGTGGCGAGACCAGTTTCACATGGCAAACCCGTGCGCCCATTTGCGTCAGGGCCAACTCGGCCAGCTCGGCCAGCACGGAGCGCGATTGCGTCTCGGACAGCACAACGGCCATCTCGCCGGGCTGCACCTTGCACAGACCAAACACCTCTACAAAATCAGCAATCCACTTGCCTTCAATATGCTCACGCAACATTTCATTACTCCTTGAGAACTCAAAAAAGGCGCTGCGCGGCTCCTTCAGCCGGGCAACGCCTGTACAGGTCAGTCGTGTAAATCCTTGCCCTTGGTCTCGGGCGAGGCAATGGTGGCCCACAAGGCCAGAATGCACAGACCAATCAGGTACCAGTCAAACACCTGCTTTTGATTGATGGAATGCAGCCAGGCTTGCAAATAGGGAGCGGTCCCGCCCGTCAGGGCACCAGCGACCGAATACGGCAAACCCATGGCGACCGCCCGGATACGAGTCGGAAACTGCTCGGGGAAAAAGGCGGGCATGATCGCAGTGGGGGCAGAGATCAAAAGCATGCCGCCTGCCATGAACACCATCAGACGCCAAATTTCGCCCTGACCACCCGTTAGCACCAGGGTCAGCGGGATGATGCTAACGATTGAGCCAATGGAGAAAAAGTACCAGTTCACTTTGCGACCAAAACGATCCGAGAATGCCCCCCAGAAAATCAAACACAGGATCAGGAACAGATTGGCCCCAACGCCTACCCACATCACCTTGGCAGCAGGCATGCCCAAAGAGGTAATGGCAAAGGTGGGTGCCATAATGGCCCAGACGTAATACAGCACCGTGCCGCCTGCCGACAAGGCAAAAACGCGCAAGCAGGCGCTGCGGTATTTCCAGACCTCTGACCAGAACACCCGCGCACCAGGACGTGCCGTTTTCCCCGAAGCCTGGGCAGCCTGACGGGCTTTGAACATGGGGGTTTCGTCCAGTTTTCTGCGCAGATACAGCGCATATACCCCCAAAGCACCACCCAGCACAAAGGGCACACGCCATGCCCAGGCCCGCACAACCTCTTCACCCAGCAGGCTGGTCAGGCAGGCACTGAGCAAGACAGCCGCCAGAACCCCGATCGTGACAAACACAAAGACGGAGGAAGACCACAGCCCGCGTTTATGGACAGGTGCCATTTCAGTGACGTAAGTGAAAGAGGACACCACCTCCCCACCATGACCAATGCCTTGCAACAAGCGGCCCATCAACAAGAACAAGGCAGCAATCGGCCCCACCATGTCATAAGTCGGTGCAACACCAATCACCAAACTGCCCAAGGCTGTCACCAGCATGGACAAGGTCATGGTGAAGCGCCGCCCCTTGCGGTCGGCCAGCCAGCCAAAAAAGATGCCTCCCAAAGGGCGCATGAAAAAACCCACGGCAAATACTGCCAGCGTGCCCAGCAAGGCCGCCAGCGGGTCCTCGCTATGAAAAAACTGCTTGGCAAAATAGGCGGCAAAAATCGAATACGCCGTCCAGTCGTACCACTCCAGGGCGTTACCCGCCCCAACCCCCAAAATAACGCGTCGACGCTGCGCAGCAGTCATGGGCTGCTCGCGCAAAGATGATGTAGGTGCGTCCAAGAGATGTCCCCTTCACTGTGATAGTTATGCTTCTTGTTGTTTGTTTTTGGTCCGGCGGCCTAAGCCACCAACTGCGTGAAACGAGAACGATGAAAGATCAGTGGCGAGATTTCGCGTTCGATCAGCACATCGTGGATAAGCAATTGCACGGCATCGTGGTCCCCGGCTGGATGCACTTGAAAAACACTGCAGTCAAACCAGACCGATGCCCCTTGGATATGGACGGCTCCCTCCTCGGTCAGCTCGACCTCGATATCGCTGAAACGGCTGTCCTTGTCCGGCCCAGCCAACTGGCGACAAATAGCCGCATGTTCAGCACTCAAAATTGACACCCCCAGACGCGAGGCGCTCGACAGCAGCGCCCAGGTCGAGGAACTTTTCTGTACAAAAAAGGCGGCCAAAGGCGGATCCAGCGATACCCCTACGGAAAAACTGGACGCCACAATGACGTGCGGCTTGCCATCGAGCACAGCCGCAATAGCGGCAACCCCCGACGGAAAGTGCCCAAAGGCTTCGCGTACCGCCCTGGCTCCCAACCCACTTATGTTTTCTTTCATGACGATGACTCTGCTCAGGCGTTAAAGACCCAAAACCCAAAATGAGGCGAGCGCTCCTGTAGCCTGCTCGCTTGGCCTAAATTCTGTTTCGATCGTCATTTATTTGCAATAACAAAATAGACAATCAATGTCTTTTTTTGTTTATTTTAGGTATTAACCCTATGAAAAATCGTCGTTTTAAACACTATAGGCCTATACAATTTGCCTGTAATTTATTGCGAATAATGATATGTAATTATTTATTTGCAATAAAACACCAATTAATAAAGCCCTGAACTACGGCAACAGGGCCTATCCCTGACAAGAAGGACAGCATGTATCTACATATCGTTTTGATGGCGCCCCACACCCCGCTCAGCCCGGAGCTGGTCCCCAAGCTGGATCACGCCTTTATCCGCATACGCCAGGAGTGCCCAGGCATAGAGCGCTTTGAGTGGGTGCCGAATTTGTCGCGCAGCTCTGCGCGCTACAGCCATGCCCTGCTGTCCGTATTCCGCACGCAGGAAGCTTTGGACGCTTACCGGGAGAGTGACGCTCATCAGGCCATGCTCGATGCCATCGCTGCGCATATTCAGGACATCGTGGTGCTGGACAGCGTGCTGGAGGAAAACCTGCCCTGAAAGGCCATGTCGCAGCCCTGTCGTACAAGACGTAACAAGCCTCGAATGCGGCCACGCTAGCGCCGCCGGGGCACGCACGGTAAAATGGCCCGCTACAAACCTACTATCAAAAATGGGTAGCGATCAGCCCCTCCACCGGAAAACAGAATGAAAGCAAGCGTCGCGATTGATGAGTTCATCGCCAGCCGAGACCATGGCGAGCACGAGCAACTTGCCCCGCACCACTACATTCTGACGCTCTACGGTCTGTTCGCCCGTCCCACGGGCGTCATCATTCCGGTGGCCAGCGTGGTCCAACTGCTAGCTGACCTGGGCGCTGAGCCATCCAGTGTGCGATCCGCTATTTCCCGACTCAAGAAAAAAGGCGTACTGGTCAGCCAACAAGCCGCCTCAGGCAAAGGCTATGCCTTGGCCGCCGAGCTGGAACCGCATATGCAAGCCGGTGACGAGCGGATTTTCTCCTCGCCCTCCATGAATATTCGGGACCCCTGGCTACTGGTGTCCTTCTCCGTTCCGGAAAGCGAACGTCAGAACCGTCACAAGATTCGTACCGGCCTGGCCCGCATGGGCTTTGGCACAGTGAATGCAGGCCTATATATAGGCCCGGCGCGCTTGCAGGCAGAGGCTGTCGAGTACATACGCGAGCACCAGCTCTGGCCCTATATTGAGTTGTTCAGCTGCGAACCCAGTGGCCTGAGCGATATTCAGGAAAAAATTTCCCGCTGGTGGAATTGGGACAAATTGGCCAACGAGTACCAGTCCTTTTTAAACTCATATCAGCACGAGGTTGAGGTCTGGCAAACCGCTTTGCGCCAGGGCACGGGCGACCCGCTGGAAGCCTTCCGCCTCTATATGCCCATGGTGACCCGCTGGCGCAGACTGCCCTTTCTGGATCCCGGCCTGGCACCCGAGCTATTGCCTGACAACTGGGTCGGCAATACGGCCCGTAAATTATTTGGTGACCTGCACCGCCTGCTTAGCCCCTTGAGTTCGCAACACGTGCAACAGGCCATTCCAAACTGGAAGGCCCACCGCGCGGAGTAGATCAGCTTCTGGAGTCATGCCCCTACAAAACGGGCAATGTCCCCCCTCAAGTCCTGGGAAACACACTCAAATCGCTCCTGCGTTACCCCCTGCATCATGGGGGCATCCTGCCAAGCCAGGAAGTTGCCAAACTGAAACGGCAGATCAAAACAATGCCCACTGAACACCGCGTCAAGTGGGCTGTGCTCTGTAAAGTCACTCCACACCACAGCTCGCCCCGCTGCTTTCAGGCTAGCCGCATACTGGGTAGGAAAGCGCTGAAACTGCAACCAGGAAGACGCCGCCACAACTTGCTGATACGGTGTCAAGCCCGACCTTGCTCCCTGATACACGCCGTTTCGCAGCAGGTTGGCGGGTAAATCCTCCGCAGGCCATACACCCAAAGCCTGATCGACCTGCTCTTGCGTCGCCTGCCGATGAAAAGGCACGTCAAAAAAGAACACGGAGGACTCTTGAGCGGTGCAGCGCAAATACACCGCCTGCGCATGGCAGGTTTGTGCCGCCCAGTCAGGATTCAATAAATCCGGCGGCATCCCCGCACTGGCCACAGGCAGGAATGCCGAAGGAGCATGAGCCAAGCGTGGTGGCTCTTTACCCAAGGCCAGCATGCCATGCTGCATCAAGGTATCCACGTCCGCCATCAACCACTGATCGCCCAGGCTTTGTCGCACACGCTCCGTGGTTTTTTTTTGTTGCTCGGGCGTCCACGGTGTGCGCGTCCCCATGCTAAGCAAAGCCACGCGATCAATCCAGCCTCGCGTGGACTCCAGCACACTGAGCAAATGCGCATACCAACCACCCGCCGACTGCCCCATCAAGGTGATCATGTCCGGGTCGCCACCAAAGGCGTGGATGCGATCTTTCACCCATTGCAGCGCCAAGAACAAATCGGCTGCCGGTAAAGGCAAATCATCCGCCTGTGCATCACCCAAGTGCCCCAAGGCGCCCAGACGATAATTCACATTAACGACCACCACGCCCTGCGCTGCCAAACGGGTGCCGTCATACCAGTCCAAAGAGGCGCCGCCACTCATCCAAGCACCACCGTGGATAAAAAAGACGACAGGCAGACCTTGCGCTTGAGCTGGCGCCCACACATTCAGAAAATAAGCATCTTCAGATTGGGGGTTGGCACTGCCTGCGCCCATGACTGCAGCAAGGCGGCTGGGGCGCTGCGGAAATAAAGGCACCTGATCCAGAGATGTCGCTGCCACCCGCCCCACCGCCGCCTGCGCCGCTTCAAAACGATGCGTGCCTTGGGCGTAACGCAGGCCATACCAGGCCTGCACCTCTACGCCATCGGCACGACAACGGCGCGAGGGCGCATTGATCAGCAATGTCGCCGTCATGGCTTAGAGCTTGTTGGAAATATAAGGCGTACCGGTCATGCCGTTGCCGTGCAGCTCGTATCCCATGGGCGCGGTAATCGAGGCATGGCGAGTACCGGTATTAATATCGCGCCACATCCGGCCCAGCGGGCTGTTTTCCGCAAACGAAGCGGTGCCATGCAACCAGCAAAGATTGTTCACCGCATCCACCAGTTCGTGTCCGGCATGGCCGATCCCGGCGCGATGACGCGCACGCAGTTCCAAGGGCATGGGCACTATGCCAGAGGCAGCCGCATCAATCTGCGCCGCAGCACGTTCCAACAATAAACGGGCGCCATCAATCTGGATACTGGCCGAGCCCAAGTTCTGCACAAACGCCCCCGAGTCCGACTGTTTCTTGTAATGGGTATAGGTAATGCCACGCTTGCCACTGACGCCACTGGTGAAATCCACGGCAGCTTGAGCCGCTCCCAAAGATGGCGCTTGAATGCAGGTGGACATGGTCAGGTGCGGCGTCAAACGACGGCCAAACGTGGCCGAAGGATCTTGCTCCTGCACATCACCCATCAATTGCTGAAACGTGATCAAGCGCTCTTTGGGCACCCACAGGTTTTCAGCCACCATGGTGTTGGAGCCAGAACCGCGCATACCGATGGTGTACCAGGTGTCCTGAATGTCAAACTCATCACGACGCATCAACACAAAGCCCACGGTAGGCTCGACCAGCTCGCTTTCCTTGATGAACAGAATCCCCAGCGCCCAGTCCGAATGGTTGCTGTTCGATGCAAAAGGCCACTTGCCCGTAATGCGCCAGCCATCGCCATCCGGCGTTGCCGTGCCTTGCGGTTGAGCAAAAATGGACGCAGCACGGATAGGGCCATCTGCAAACACCTCATCGAGCATCGCATCGCTAAAACGGTTGGCCAGCATGACCGAACCATTCGAGATCACCACACACCAGGCGGCTGCCGGATCGTAATAGCCCACGGCGCTGGCGCACTGCAAGAGCATGTCCGCGCCACCCTCGTACCCGCCGTAGCGCTTCAAGGTCGAAATGCGCCAGGCCCCGGTGGACTCCAAAGCCTGAACCGCCTCATCCGACAACACGCGATTACGGTCAGCCTGTGGAGCCAGCTCACGTAACAGCGGACCGATCTCATGGATACGTTCCAGAATCTCCTCTGCCTCCTGACGGGATGGGGCCTGAGTAACGGTGATCCGCTCGTGCTCGGCGACCAACGTAGCTCCTGTGATAGTCATAACTGCTCCTTAGAATTATTTGATGTAGCAAATTTATAGCTATCGTCAATTAATCGCAATATCAATAATTATGGAAACAGTCGAAAACTCTTGTTTTATTGGATTTATCCGGGTTTTCACCTAGTAAAAATCACGCCTTCTTTTTATTTTTAATTGCATAAAACTAACGATCAAAAATAATATGAGCGTAATGATAGAAGAAAAAGACAGGAGCGGAACGGCCCGCCAAAGCATGAGGCGAAAAAAAACCGCCGACCCGAAGGTCGACGGTTTTTCATGTAGAAAACTGGCTTTAACAGCCTGTTTTCATTACATGTTTTCGATCATGACATCGCCAAAACCGGAGCAGGACACTTGAGTAGCGCCTTCCATCAGACGGGCAAAGTCATAAGTCACTTTACGCGAGGTGATGGATTTTTCCATGCTGGAGATGATCAGATCAGCAGCTTCGGTCCAGCCCATGTGACGCAGCATCATTTCAGCGGACAGAATCAGCGAACCTGGGTTCACGTAGTCTTTGCCAGCGTACTTGGGAGCAGTACCGTGGGTAGCTTCGAACATGGCCACGGAGTCGGACAGGTTGGCGCCGGGAGCGATACCAATACCACCCACTTGAGCAGCCAGAGCGTCGGAGATGTAGTCGCCATTCAGGTTCAGTGTGGCGATAACGTCGTACTCGGCAGGACGCAGCAGGATCTGTTGCAAGAAGGCGTCAGCAATCGAATCCTTGACGATGATCTCGCGACCGGTCTTGGGATTCTTGAATTTGCACCATGGGCCGCCGTCGATCAATTCAGCACCGAATTCTTTTTGAGCCAGTTCGTAGGCCCAATCACGGAAGCCACCTTCGGTGAACTTCATGATGTTGCCCTTGTGAACGATGGTCACGGAAGAGCGATCGTTGTCGATGGCGTACTGGATGGCCTTGCGCACCAGGCGCTCGGTACCTTCGCGGGAAACAGGCTTGACACCAATACCGGAAGTATTGGGGAAGCGGATCTTGTTCACGCCCAGGGTGGTTTGCAGGAAGTCGATCAGCTTCTTGGCGCTTTCGGACTCAGCAGCAAATTCGATACCGGCGTAAATGTCTTCGGAGTTCTCGCGGAAAATGACCATTTCGGTCTTTTCTGGCTCACGCACAGGCGAAGGAACACCCTTGAAGTAGCGCACTGGGCGCAGGCAGACGTACAGGTCCAGTTGCTGACGCAGGGCCACGTTCAGGGAACGGATGCCACCGCCAACGGGAGTGGTCAGAGGACCTTTGATGGACACGACGTAGTCTTTAACGGCATCCAGTGTTTCTTCTGGCAGCCACACGTCGGAACCGTACACCTTGGTGGATTTTTCACCGGCGAACACTTCCATCCATTCGATCTTGCGCTTGCCGCCATACGCTTTGGCAACCGCAGCATCGACCACTTTGATCATGACTGGCGAAATATCCACGCCCGTACCATCACCCTCGATGTAGGGAATAATGGGTTGATCGGGAACATTCAGGGAAAAATCCGCGTTAACTGTAATTTTCTGCCCCGACGCGGGGATCTTGATATGCTGATAGGACATGGATGCTCCAGTTGTGCTCCAATATTAGGGATAGCTAAACACGGAACGCTTTTGCGTTTCCGAAGTCTTATATAAGAGTTTAACTTAATTCGCGCGTATTCAGGCACCTGTAAACTCAAAGCTTGTCAAAAATGCTTGCATTCTTGACAACTTATCTATTTTACACGGCCCCGATGGTGGCTTGTACCAGCCAGTCATTCTCACCGTTTCCCGTAAAATGCGCGCCAAAGATTCGCATTTTCTGACCATTTTTTTCTCGACTCCACCATGTTCAACCCCTCTCGCGAGCAGGTTCGCCAATTTTTCATTGAAGCTTGGGACAAACACCAAAGTGGTCATCTGCTGACCGCTCTAGAGACCATGGCAGTAGATCTGGTACAGCAGCACCCCGAGTACCACGACGATTTACGTAACGCCGATGCCGTCAGTCAGGACTATTCCGTGGAGCAAGGACGCAGCAACCCTTTCTTGCACCTGTCCATGCATCTGGCCATCAATGAGCAACTGTCGATTGACCAGCCTCCGGGCATCAAGGCAGCATATCAGCGCTTATTGACCAAGCACGATCAGCATGCCGCAGCGCACATCATCATGGAGGCACTGGGCGAGGTGATCTGGGAAGCACAACGTCTGGGCACACCGCTAAACAATGAGCGCTATATCGAATTGATCTTGCGCCACAGCACACGCGACTAGACGCCGCAAGCAGCTTTACTTCCTATGGCTCAAGGGGCCGGGCTGACGCGACAGCCACACGGAAATACTGTCAATATCCGCTTGGCTCATGGTGTTGGCCATCGCTCCCATGATCGCGTTCTTGCGAATATTGGACGTTGCCGGCGCTCCGGCCTGCCCACGCTTGTACGCCATCAAGGCCTGACGTAAATAATCCGCATGCTGGCCAGCCAGAATGGGATACTCCGGATTCAAGGGCGTTTTCGCATCCTCGCCATGACAGGAGGCACAATTCAGGTTCTTCCAGGCTTGTCCGCCTGCATTGACCAAATCGTCAGCAGCCATTGCCTGACCGCCCCCTGCGGCCATCAGCCCCATTGCCACCAGTAAGACTGTTTTTCTCATACGTACCTCCCCGTCCTTAAGGTTTGTTGCCCGCGTAATACGCGGCAATGTCCGCCATGTCCTGTTCGGACAAGCTCAGCGCAATGGCTTGCATGGTGGGGAAGGTTCGAGCGCCGCTGGCATACTCCTTGAGCGCCGCTTCTATGTACGCAGCACCCTGCCCGGCAATCATGGGAACGTGATAGACCTCGGGAAAGCTGGCCTTGTAACCGGGCAAGCCATGACAGCCTATACACATGGAGATCTTGTCGCGCGCCGCCTCGGGATTGGCCTTGATCGGCTCGGAATCCTGCGCCTGGGCTGCCCAGGGCAGACAGGAGCTGGAGGCCAGAAGAAAGAAAGAGACACACCGCTTCATTTGCAACTTCATCATCGCTATTCGCTTTGTCGTGGAGTTGAAAACGGTCCGGGTCAGGCTCTGCGTCTATTGCAGCAAAAGGTGAATCAACGCGACACCTGGCTCTGTGATGCTGACCGACGAGTACTGAGACGATTGTATGATAATTGCCAAGGATGACTGATACTAGTATTTATACCCGAGTTTCTATTCTTGACAGATCAACATTTTAAGTACAAGTTTGAGCCGATTTATGACTACTACGACCCGTTTTGAAGGCACCGACCAGTACGTTGCCACCGATGATTTGAAGCTGGCCGTCAACGCCGCTTTGACGCTACAACGTCCTTTGCTGATCAAAGGCGAGCCGGGTACCGGCAAGACACTGCTCGCCCTGGAAGTGGCCCGTGCCCTGGGACGTCCCCTGCTGCAATGGCATATCAAGTCCACCACCAAGGCGCATCAGGGTCTGTATGAATATGACGCGGTCTCGCGTCTGCGCGACTCCCAATTGGGCGATGAGAAAGTCCACGATATCGGCAACTACATTGTGCAAGGCACCTTGTGGCAAGCCTTTGAGTCCGAGGAGCCTACTGTCGTTCTGATCGACGAAATCGACAAGGCCGATATCGAGTTCCCCAATGACTTGCTGCAGGAACTGGACCGCATGGAGTTTCATGTCTATGAGACTCGCCAGACCGTCAAGGCGCGCCACCGCCCATTGATCATCATCACGTCCAATAACGAAAAAGATCTGCCTGACGCCTTCCTGCGCCGCTGTTTCTTTCATTACATCCGCTTCCCGGAGCGCGAGACCATGGAACAGATTGTGGCCGTGCACTATCCCAACCTGCGCAGCGACATCCTGTCCAGCGCCCTGGATACCTTCTTTGCCCTGCGCGATGTCCCTGGCCTGAAGAAAAAACCCTCCACCTCGGAATTTCTGGACTGGCTGCGTCTGCTACTGGCTAACGACATTCCGGCCGATGCCCTGCATGAGCTGGATGAAGGCCTGCCCCCCATGGCCGGTGCCTTACTGAAAAACGAACAAGACTTGTCCTTGATGCAGCGTCTGGCCGCCATGAGCCAACGCAGCCAGCGCCGGAGCTGATATGCAAACAAGCGCTTTTTCCCAACCCATCGCTCCCTTGACGCTGCAAGGTTGGGGCGTGCGTCTGGAGCCTTTGCAACTGGCGCATGTGAAATTGCTGGAAGCGGCTGCGGCCGATGGCGAACTTTGGAATGTGCGTGTGACCAGCGTCCCCGCCCCCGGCCAGACCCAGGACTATGTCAACAAAGCTCTGGACGGTCTGGAACAGGGCCATATGCTGCCCTTTCTGGTATGGGACCTGAGCACAGACCAAGCTGTCGGCACCACGCGTTATCACGACATTATTGCGCCAGTGGGCCGCCTGGAAATCGGCTACACCTGGTATGCTCGCAGCGCCCAGCGCAGCCACGTCAATACCGCGACCAAGCTGCTCTTGCTGCAACATGCTTTCGAGACCTTGGGAGCCGGCGTCGTAGGCTGGCGTACCGACCACCTGAACTTCAAATCCCAGCAAGCCATCACCCGCCTGGGAGCTCGTTTCGACGGACTAGTTCGCCACCATGCTGTGCGCCGCGACGGCACGATACGCGACACCCTGTTCTACAGCCTGATGGCAGGCGAGTGGCCAGATGTCCGCGCCCACTTGCTGGACAAACTAAGGCAGCACGGCCATGTTGCTTGATTTCTTCTACCACCTGCGCGAGCGCGGCCTGCCGGTTTCCATTCAGGAACACCTGACGCTGCTGGACGCATTGTGCAAAGGGATCATGCCCCCCACGCTGGACGATTTTTACCATCTGTCCAGACTGGTGCTGATCAAGGACGAAACCCTTTACGACCGCTTTGATTTGGCCTTTGGTGAGTTCTATCAGCCACAGTTGGAGGCGCTGGCCAAGGACAAGACCTTGCCCGAGGACTGGCTGCGCAAAACACTGACCCGCAACCTGACGCCTGAACAGAAAGCTGCATTGGAAAAGCATGGCCTGGAAAAACTGCTGGAGATGTTCAAGGAACGTCTGAACGAACAGCAAGAGCGACATGCGGGCGGCAGCAAATGGATTGGCACGGGTGGCTCCTCACCGTTTGGACATGGTGGCTATCACCCCGAAGGGATCCGTATCGGCGGCCCCTCTGCAGGAAACCGTACCGCCATCAAGGTCTGGGAAAAGCGCGAGTTCGTGGATTACGACGACCAGCAAGAGCTGGGCACACGCAACTTCAAAATGGCGTTGCGACGCCTGCGCCGCTTTGCCCGCCAGGGCGCCCCCACCGAGCTGGATCTGGACAGCACCATACGCGAGACAGCTCGCAATGCCGGCATGCTGGATCTACACATGCAGGCCGAGCGACAAAACCGGGTCAATGTGCTGATGCTGCTGGATATTGGCGGCAGCATGGATGACCACATCGCCCAGGTAGAATCCCTGTTCTCGGCTGCACGCTCTGAATTCAAGCACCTGGAAGCGTATTACTTCCATAACTGCGTGTATGAATCAGTCTGGCGGAACAATGCTCGCCGTCAAAGCGAGAGGCTGGATACCTGGGATTTGCTGCGCAAGTACAACGAGGACTGGCGCATCATTATCGTAGGCGATGCCACCATGAGTCCTTACGAGATCATGGCTCCAGGTGGTTCTGTTGAGCACTACAACAAGGAAACCGGCGCAGCCTGGCTGCAAAGGCTGAACGATCACTGGCCACGTATCGCCTGGCTCAACCCGGAACCGCAGGCTTATTGGCCGTATCGACAATCCATCGCCATCATTCAGAACCTGATGTCCGACCATATGTACCCCGTTACCAGCGCAGGGCTGGAAGAGGCGATGCGTTACTTGTCACGCTAAACAACCACCTTCTGTTCGACGACAGACAGGAAATCAACACCCGAGGCGCGAAAGACAAGGGCATAAGGCCAGCCAAGGGCGCTTTCCCTTCAGACATAAAAAAACCCGCACAGTCACAAAACTGCTGCGGGTTTTTCATCACGCTTTTCAAGCCATCAACGCCCTTTCTGACGCTGCAACATCCCAGCGCGCTGCTTCTCCAACTCATTGATCTGACGCTGCAATTCACGCAGCTGCTCACGGGCTTCACGTTCCTGCTCTGCCAGAGCCTGAGCTTCGCGGCGGGACTCTTCACGCTGGGCGATGGCCAAAGCTTCTTGCTGACGCTGCAAAGCCAGATCGTTTTGCAAAACAGTCAACTGGTCCGCGCTTTCATTCAATTTCTTTTCAGCATCAGCCACTTCGGCCTGCAGCTTGATGCGCTCCAGATCAGCGGCGGCATAGTCTACCGTGTCCTGACGGTACTGGGTGTACATACGCTCGGCCAGGGATTCGTCGGTGGTCTTGAACACACGCCAGAATTCACGCTGCTGAAACAGGGCCACGTAATACGTCATGCTCTCGGCAGAGAACAGCAAGCTGGCACCAAAACGACCGTTATAGGCGGTACGCAGCTCTTGGACGGCACGCGCCTGAATCAACTGCTGCAACTGGGCCACAGTGGTGTTCTGATAGGCCGGAGCCGGTGCCGGTGTAGGGGCCACTTCCGGCGAAGCGACAGGCGCCACTTCCTGGACATCTTGCTCTTGAGTTTGCGCCACTACAGGCCGCTCTGGCTCCTGCACCAAAGACATCGAGCTGCACCCTGACAATAAAAAAAGTCCTCCCAAGGACAGCAACGCCGCCGTCTTCTGACTAAGGTTCACCATACCCATCCCTTGATAATCCATTTTTTTGTGTTTAGCTTGATACACAGAATCAGCCCGTATTCTAAACGCGCGTTGTCGCATCTTGTGCCTTTATGTTGAATTTGCGCATCTTTTCCCACAAGACTTTGCGAGAAATTCCTAATACAGCAGCCGTATCCTGGCGTCGCCAGTTCTGCGTATCCAGAACATTGATAATGCGAGCGCGCTCCTCCTGCTCCTGCGCACTCAGGCTGATGACCGGCTCGGGCCGCTCCAAAATAGGCGCCCCTTCAGGCAAAGCCATGGCCGGAGCCATCACCGGGGCGTTAAAGCGTTCCAGCACTTGCCGCAGTTGTACCGACTCCCAGGCACCGAACTGTTTACTCATGACAGCAACACGTTCAACCAGATTAGCCAGTTCCCGCACATTACCGTTAAAGCGCATGTTGCCTACGGCATCCAGCACCCATTGCGGAATATCTTCAACGTCACATTCCAGCGCCTGTTCCAGCAAGGCGCAGAAAATAGCGATCTTTTCCTGAGAGCCGCGCTGCTCCAGATTCGGAATCAGCAGTTCCACCACGGCCAGACGGTAATACAGATCAGCGCGAAACTGACCCTGCTGCACCAAACCCAAGAGGTTTTTATTGGTGGCTGCGACCATACGAAAATCGACCGGGATCTGTTGCGTCGACCCCAAGCGCGTCACGCAGCGCTGCTCCAGAACGCGCAGTAGTTTGACCTGTTGATGCAAGGGCAAATCCCCAATTTCGTCCAGGAACAGGGTGCCTTGATCTGCCTGCTCGAAATAGCCTTTATGAGCGCCAATTGCGCCCGTAAAGGCCCCTTTCGCATGGCCGAAGAAATGAGCCTCGAACAAACCCTCGGGCACTGCCCCGCAGTTCACCGGAACGAAAGGGCCTTGGGCACGTGAGGAGCGCTCGTGCAACAGTTGGGCAATACGCTCTTTACCCACGCCTGTTTCGCCATGAATCAGCACACTGGCCCCGCTATCGGCGTACATATCCGCCTCAGCAATCAAGGCTCGCATCACAGGCGAGACGGCAACTAATGGCTGAGGGCCACCCTGCCCTTCACGCTCGACCTGTGCGGTCAAGCCGGCCAACTTGGCAACCAGGGTACGCAACTCGGCCTGACTGAAAGAAAGCGGCAAAGTATAGGAGTACGCCGACGGGTAAAAACGGGGGTCATAGCCCCGGTTCTCCGAAGCGACCCAGATCACCGGAATGGCATGCTCAACCAGCCATTGGTGCTGCTCAAAACGCCCCTGGGCCATCACACTGACGGACACCAGAGCAACCGCATGACGCGTGGGATGACGCTCGGCGTCCAGCACCAAGGAAGGCTCTACGCGCATGACCGCTACCGAACTGGGCTCCATGGCACGCTCAGCGCGCGTCACCAGATCGGAGCTGCCCTCCCAGACGTATAAAACAGGTTCATTACCCATAAAGCTGACACTCATTGCTGTGTTCGCCTCCCGCCCTATTGCACCAGATAGGCAGTACCACACTGCACATCATGAAGTTTCACATCAGCCTCGACCAGACTCAGGCCCAGCAGCTTTAGCAACCCCTCCAGCAGCGCACTCAAACCTTGCAACACAGGGTCCAACAAAGCGACGACCAGACTTAATACGGCACCGACCAGGTTGGAGTCTTTAAAGACCAATACCTCGACCGCACCTGTCCGGCACTCGCGCATCGCTTGCTGACCACCAATACCACCGATCACGCAGGCCAGATCACTCAAGGGCGCACCCAGCAGGGTTGTCAGCAAATTATCGACAAAGCCCAGGGTTCCGCCCAGCACACCAATCAAGCCATTCTGGCTCATGGTGCGGGCCAGTTGATCCATACGTTCCTTGGACCAGTTCATCTCGTTGACCACCTCAGACACCGAGCGTCCGTATCCATCCCCCACCAGACTCTCTGCCATCGTGCGCTTGCCGGACGCACCGCTCCATGGGGTGTTCAACAAATCACCAAGAATGCCGGAAAGAACGGCATCAGAGAGCAGACGCACACTACGGGACAGGTCCAGTTGAGTGGCATTGACAGTCGCTTCCGAAGGCTCGCCCGGAGGTGCCGTCAGCGTCACGTGAACCGGATCTTTGGTATCAATCAGGGGTAAGGTCACTTTGGCCGTCAAGGGCAAAATACCCAGCACGTTAATGATGCGGTGACGCTGAATATCCCCAAAGGACTCATCCTTGCAACTGTTGCTGGTCGAGAAGAAATCCGAATGCGGAAATTTGCCCAGACACACGTTCACCAAGGAGGAACTGACCGCAATGGTGGCCTGATTCTCGGCAATCGGAGCGCGGCAGATATTCACCAGTTCGCCAGAGGCCTGGGACAATTCGATGATGACCGGCAGGCTGACTTCCGTCCCGAGGATTTTCAAAATCGGGCCTGCCAGCGGAATCTTGGAGGTATCCAGATTCAGATAAACACGTACACCTGCCGAATTCGCTTTAGTGCCTACCCCACCCATGGCAATACTAGGCGGCTCTACGATCCGTACTCGCAAATCCAGGGCATTATTGAACATATCGGTCAAACCGGCTGGCAGCGCCGTCAGGTTCAGATCGATCAGATTCTGACCATTGGCCACCACCAAACCGGTGTTGACCAATTGCAGCACATCCAGATTCACATTCAAGGCCGACAGAGGATCCACACCATTGATCAGGGCCAAGATACCGCCATCCCCCAGCAGCTTGATCGGCAAATCCAGGGGGCCGACACCCAGCAGCAAGCGAATATAGTCCTGTAAGGCGCCAACATCCAGACCCAGTGTTTTTTGCTGATCCAGCAAATCCAGACTGGCACTTAGCAAATCAGCCAAGGTCAGTTGTTCCAGTTGCGCCAACTCCTGCGGCGTTCCGACACCGGCAATGACAGTGGCAGGCAATCCCAGGGCTTTCAACAAACCGGAAGGCGTAATCTTGGCATTGACCAGACCAGCTGAGTCCAGCACCGTCAATTGATCCGGACGCAAACCTACGCCGCGCAGCAGGTTATAGACCAGACCATTGCGTTTTAAGGACAGCAATCGGCTGCCCACGGAAAAGGTCGCAACCGGCTCGCTGTTCTTGGCAGTGGCAACCGCTTCGATCACCGAGGAGGTGAAAAAGGGAAACAAGGAAGGGGGTTGATAACTCAAGTGGACGCGCACCGAGTCAGCGGGCAAGGCCGGCACGAAGCGCTGGGTCGGGTCACTTTGGTTGCTGTTCCATTGACCACAAAGGACTTTGGCGCCATCGCCCGTCAAACCCGCCGCAGGCGAATCGGGTTGGCTACGCAGGCTGAACCTGGCCATGTTCTCACCTTGCTGGCAGCCCAGTGCATCCCCAGAACCCAGGGCCTGCGCCCCCGCCAAGGCAGCCAGGTCAGCCGCGTTTTGCAGCCCCCGCTTCACATGGAAGTTATGCCCCAGGTGCGCCGCCCCCAGCAGCACCAGCCCCACCAGCAAAGCTGCGGCCGCAGGCACAATAATGGAACCTTGCTGCTTGTGTGCCTGCTCGTTTTGGGTTCGAGTTATTCCCCATTTCATCTCGCTCTCCTGGCCTGCTCCAGCCCTATAGGCTTAATCACTACTGTTTGTTTTGATGCGTTCTTTCATGTACTCAGGAATGGGATGCTTGAAGCTGTTCAAGTAACGCTCCCACACCAGATTGGCTGCGGCTCCGTGCACGGGCAAGACCTTGCCTTCCCGGTCCGGGTCGGCCTGCATGCTAAGTAGGCTGCGGGTGTCCGGGCCTACCTCGATGCGTGGTGGGATATGGCGACGCTCGTTCTGCACATGCACAGGCAGGCCTTCCACCTCAGGCCAAGGATGTACTTCCTCATCGCTCAAGCGGTACTTTTCATAAGGCTGGCGTTCAGCCGGCGTTGCCGCCGCAGCCACCGGTGTATCCATACCCTGATTGCTGGCTGCTGCCGGGCTGGTGTTGACCGGGTACGTGCGGGTGTCGGAAACCATGGTTCCAGTCAGTGGAGCTTGTGTCTGCGCCCAGGCACTACTGGCCATCAACAAGGTGCAGCAGGCCAAAATGCGGGATCGGTTCATTGCGATATCCTTGAAAAAACGGCAATCAATTCATTGACGAGGACACAGGGCCCAGGCTCTCGAGCAAGGGTCGGTTCAAGCCCGCTTGCGTGGAGGAAACCACAACAGGGGCGGGACGAGCCACGACCTGGCGCTGAGGCTGAACGGATCGATTCAAGACCACTTGATCCACTGCCACCGAGGGGGCTGAGCTCAATGCCACCGCCTGAGCTCTGGCCTGCTCTTGCTTTGCAGCCGCTGCCATGCGCCGCTCCTGTTGTTTCTGCATTTGCTGACGCGCATGCAATTGCTCTAGTTCCTGCCCAATTTGCTCGGCCATCTGCACAATGGCTTGCTGGGTTGCCGGGTCCATACCCGCCTGCTGCATCACAAAACCGGCGCGTTGCGTCTCCTGGCTAACCAGCAGATACAAGGCCATATTGCTCAAGATCTTGGGATTGTCCGGGGCCAGTTCTGCGGCCTTGCCCAAGGCCAGACGTGCTTCCTGGGGGCGGCCGGAACGCAAGTAGGCATAGGCCAGATCGCTTTGGACAATCGCGTTCGTAGGGTCTTGCTGAGCGGCCTGTTTCAGAAAATGGGCGGCCTGATCAAAGTGCTCTTGCGAACCAGCGATCAAACCCAAGCCTTGATAGGCCCTCCCGGCCACTGGCGTATTCAACAGAGCCTTAAACGTATGCGCGGCTTGTTCCAACTGCCCGGTTTGACGCTGCGCCTCGGCCCGCAACACCATGACCTCTGGATCGGTGCCGTATTCTTTTTCCATGGCCTCGGCATAGGCCAGGGACGCAAAGTAACGTCCCTGCTTCTGCGTCTCTTGCAGCATGCGTACCGCCATCTGCTTGTCGGTGGGCTTGCGCTTTTCCCAGTGCTCAATCTCTTTGCTCTGCAAAAAGGCTTCCTGCTCCTGTTGCTGACGCACCAGCTCGTAAGCCGAATCCGTGGTGGAGCACGCCACCAGCAAGGTACTGCCCAAACCCAGTGCAGCCCAGCGCATTACGGGACGAATCCATGTCGACGTTTTCATTAAAATCATCCTCCGGCCACTTGGCTCAAGCCACGGAACAAGGCCAGAAAACCCGACCCTGCAGTAATAATCAACAAGGCAGGCAGCAAAGTCAGCACCATGACGCCCGTCATCTTCACCGTCAATTTGCCCACTTTGGCCTTCAGCTCCAGACGACGCTGCTCGCGCAAGCGCACACCGAAGCGGTGCAAGGGTTCTTGCATGGCACCGCCGTGCTGATCCACCTGCACAATCAGGCGGCAGATCACGGCCAGGTCCTCGTTGGTAAAGCCGCTGGCAATCCGCTCCAAAGACTGCTCACGAGTACGGCCACGGGCGTATTGCTCGACCGCAATGGTCAGCTCGGAACCCATAACGGGAATCACGTCATGAAATTCACGCTCGATGGTGTGCAAGGTCTGGTCCATGGACAGGCCCACGCCTTGCAACAAACGCAGCAAGTCCACAAACAAAGGCAGCTCGGCAGCGATACGCAGACGACGCTGCGAGACGCGGCGTACCAGCCACCATTTGGGTAACATCCAGCCCAGGGCAAAGCCAAGGAACACGGACACAAACGGCACATACTCATTTAGCCTGCGCGTCATGGGCAGCAAGCTGAACAAGATAATCAGGAAAATGCTCAGGCCCACTCGACTCAAGACGAAATACTGCCGCGCCACATCAATATGCTTGAAGCCAGCATTCATGACGAGCACGCGATCTTCTTCACTAAGCAGGCTGGATCCGAAGCGCCCTTTAAGCCAACGCTCCCCCAAACTGCCTGCCTGCATCTTGATCTGTTCCACCGTTTGACGAGACTGGCTAGGCGCCTGCGACGTATGCGCTGCACCTTTCAGGCGTTCATCAACGACCTGGCTTAAACGCGTGGCTTGCTGACGCTGCTGCCAATGGTGGTGAAACCACAAAGCAAACAGAATCAAGCCTGCCAATGCGCAAGCCACGGCTCCCCAGACCAGAACGGTTTGTGCTTCCAAGGCCATCATGTCTTGCTCCTAGACATTGCGTGCCATCCAATACAGCCAATAACAACCCACACACTGCAGGACTGCTGCGAACAACAGCATGCGAAAACCCACCGGGTCATTCCACATCGTCAGGAACAGCTCGTTATTGAAAATCAGAATGTAGACCCCGATCAGGATCGGCAATAAAGCCAAAATCCAGGCGGACAGGCGTACTTCAGCCGACAAGGCGACCAGCTCGCTGCGCGCATTTTCCCGGTCACGCATGAAACCCGCCATACGTTCCATGGTCTGGTCACTACGGCCACCAAAACGCATCGCTACGCTGATAACGGCAGCCACCAAAAACAGCTCATGTAAGCCGTGTTGGCGCGACACAGCACGCAAGGCCACATCCAGATCCTGACCAGACCGATGCAGGGAGTTTGCATCCTGCAACACCTGGCCCAAAGGTTGCGGCGTGTTGTCAGCCGCACTTAAAAAGGCCGCGCCCATGCTGTTGCCAATGGTGATCAGTCGCACCATCAGATCCAGAAAGTCAGGAATTTGCGACACGATTTTGCGGTGACGCTTATCGCTGCGAAACCACAAAAAGGTATAGGCTCCCAGCACCGTCGCAAGCAGCATGGCGCCCCCCGCCACAGGGCCAACCAGCACCAGCAAGACAGCAGGCGGCACCACGATGCACAGCAAAAGGGTCAGATAAAAACGCTGCGAGGGCCGAATCCCGGTGCGCAGCATGAACTCACGCCACCCTTTCGGTGCGCCCAACCAGGCATCCTGGGTGCCGGGCTGTACCCGTACGCTGCTCTGTACCGCCGGGCGCAAAGCCAACTGCTGCTCCAGAACGTGGGCTGAACGCTGTGCCTGCTGGTGCTGGGCACCTTTGGCCCAAAGCAGCAACGCCCCCAGCATTAAAATCACAGCCGCCAAAGCGATATACAACGCCATCATTTAGCGTCTCCAATCCCAAAAACCACCGCCTTCTTTAGGCGTGTTTTCCTGAGCCTGAGCTTGCTCGTTAGCCAGTTGGTCGCGATACTGCAGCAACTTGCGGGTATGCGGATGAATGCCCAGGCTGACCCAACGATCCTGTTCGGTGCCATCGTCCAGCACATAGGATTCGTGGCGATACAGCTCTTGCATGGCAATCACGCCATCGCCCATGCCGGTCACTTCGGTAATAGACAGCACCCGGCGCTTGCCGTTGGGCAAGCGACCAATCTGAATAATGAAGTCCAGCGCACTGGCAATCTGCCGGCGCAAGCTGTCTTCACTACCCTGGAAACCCGCAAAACCGGCCAGCATTTCCACTCGATACACACATTCACGCGGCGAGTTGGCGTGGATTGTGGCCATGGAACCTTCATGGCCGGTGTTCATGGCCTGCAGCATGTCGATGACTTCGGCACCTCGCACCTCACCCACCACCACCCGGTCAGGACGCATACGCAAGCTGTTACGCAACAGTTCACGAATCGAAATCTCGCCACTGCCGTCATATCCTGCCTGACGCGCTTCCAGACGCACCACATGCGGGTGGTTCAAGGCCAGTTCGGCGGTATCCTCTACTGTGACAACGCGCTCGGTCTTGGGGATGTAAAAGGCCAGCGCATTTAGCAAAGAGGTCTTGCCCGAGCTGGTCCCGCCAGAAATCAAAATATTGCAACGCGAAGCCACGGCCGCTTGCAGCAAGCGGTCAACCGGTTCGTCAAAGGCCCCCAGGCGCAGCAAGTCTTCCGGTTTGAGCGGATCCTTGCGGAACTTGCGGATGGAGACCATGGGGCCATCCACCGCCAAGGGGTGAATGACCACGTTCAGGCGACCACCATCGGGCAAACGGGCATCGACCATCGGAACCGACTCGTCCAACCTGCGTCCCAGCGGAGCCAAAATACGACGCACAATGCGCAGCACATGCTGATCGTCGGTAAAGCCGCTGGGCTCACGCCCCAGAACGCCACCACGCGACACAAACAGCTTGTCGTAGCCGTTGATCAGAATATCTTCGACCCCAGGATCTTCCAGCAGATCCTCCAAAGGCCCCAAACCCGCCAGTTCACGAGTCAGCGCCTGCACGATCTCGCGCACTTCCTGTTCGTTGACAGGTACCCGCTTCAAACGCACAAAGCTGGCTAATTCGATACCCACAAAATCCTGAATGGCCTGCCGTGTCCAGCGGCCAAACTCGGCTCCCAACTCCTCGATGCGAGCCAGCAAATGTTCATGGGCCTGTTCTCGAACCTGAATCAGGTCGGGACGACCACCGAGCAATGAAGTATTGTTCATGCTTTACTTTTCCATGCTTGGGCCTGTTCAGCCCCCGAACCTGAATTTCAACCGTCCCAAAACCGAACTGACCTTGTTTTGTGACAGCCCCTGCCTGCGTCCCGTCAGCCCCGATGCCAGACTTTGCAAGGCACGGGTATACGGGTCCTTCTCATCCACTTGCACCAAAATCTTGCCCAACCCGGCGCTGCGCATATGCCCAAGACGCCGATCCGGTAGCACGGCTGCCAGTTCCAGGCCAAAGCGCTCTGCAATGGCTTGCCCCGAAAAGCCGTAAGCCGGATCAAACTGATTGACCACCAGACGCACATTGGCCAGCGCATCGAACTGCGCACGCACAGCCATGAATTCCGCCAGGGATACCAGCGCTCCCATACTTTGGTCGGTTACCACCAGCACCTCGTCCACCAGCGACTCCAGTTCCACCAGAAAACGCGGATTAGGAAAGCCACCGGCATCAATGACCAGACAGCCCATGCGTTCACGCAAATAACTGCACAGGCCCAGCGAATCCTCCAGACTGATCTGATTCAAGGTGTTCACATCGGCGGGCAAAGACAGTAGGTTCAAACCGCTACTGTGCTGCGCCAGCGCCGAGTGCAGCATGGTGTCGTCCATGCGATGACGCTGCGAGGCGGCCTGAATAAAGTCAAAATCCGACCCCAAGCCCATGTACAACGCACAGTCTCCGGTAGGCGCTCCCAGATCCAGCAAACCCACCCGCTCGGTCAGCGGCACCAGCTCAATCGGTAAAGGCTTGGCCGAAGACACACCGCGAACTTCCTTGCCCACGCGATTCATCTCTTGCTGCAAGAGCCAGGCCAGACTGCTGGCGGCGGTGCTGCAACCGACGCCAATACGCGCGCCCATCAACAAAACACTGCGAAAAGGCTTGTCCAGCAAAGGGCTATGCTGGGCCTGCCCCAGTTTTTCTATCAGCACCTGCAACTGATGATGCAGGTCTTCAGTCGTATCCAGGTTCAGGAACTCATTGGCACCCGCACGCAAGGCATTCACAGGCCCCTGCGGCACCGAGGCCCGTCCCACCGCTACACGCTGCACACTGGCATCGAGCCGGGCCAGGCTGCGCACCAAGGTCATGACCGGTCCGTTTTCATCCCCATGCTGTCCATGCACAAAGTCAAAAAACACCAAAGGTTCTGCTTGCTTGGCCAACTCCCGGCGCAAACTCTCGGTCGTGGGCTCAATCGCCCTTACCGTCAGCAAGCCGGCGGCTGCCGTATTGATCATCACAGCCAGCTCGGGGTGCTCTGTACACAAGAGATATTCCCGATATCGTTGCACGTCACCACTCCACGCGCTTAGCGCGAAAACCCTGGCATCTGCTCGTAACCATGACGGCCCAGCAAGAAGTAGCCCCAGGCATTGGGTGCGTCATCCAGCTTTTCCTGACGACCACCCGGCAAGGCAATCGTGGCACCTTTCTGGATAGGTTTGATCAGACGGGGCGTGACGACAATGACCAGTTCCAGCTCTTTCTGGCTGTACTGCACGTTGCGGAAAAAACTGCCCAGAATCGGCAGATCACCCAGGAAGGGGATCTTTTTGACGGCGGCTGCGGTTTGGCGCGACACCAGGCCACTGATGATGTAGCTCTGGCCATCACCCAGCTCGATCGTGGTATCGGCACGGCGGGTGCGCAGTGAAGGCATCACGCCGCCACCGGGCATTTCCACCACACGTGAGTAATCCAGATCACTGGCTTCCGGGGCAACCTTCAAGGCAATACGTTCGGGAGACAGCACGGTTGGCGTCACCGTCAAACCAATCCCGAAAGGCTTGTATTCCACCGTGGTCGTTCCCAAACCGCCCGAGCTGGGGATAGGGATTTCGCCACCGGACAGAAAGCTGGCGCTATGGCCGGACATGGCGACCAAAGTCGGCTCGGCCAGCACACGGGCCAAGCCATTTTGCTCCAGCAGATTCAAGGCCGCACTAAAGTTGCGCGAGTTATACGCCAGACTCAAACCGCCGCTTAAAGCCTGAGGCAGCAAGTTCACTCCGCCCGACCAGGGTTTACCGCCAATGGCATTGGCACTCAGGCCGATGTCCTTCATCACTTCACGGGAAACCTCCACCACTTTGACTTCTACCTGCACCATGCCACTGGTGCTGACCTCGGACAGGTCCAGCACATCCGCATCCGGGCCGGAGCCAGAACGTGCTGCGGCCATGGCATTTTGATGATCCAGCAAAGACGGACTACTCCCCGTAATCAAGGACTGCTGCCCGGCACTGGAGATCTGTGCCGACAGAGGGCTGCCCGATTGCGCCAGTTGCTGCTGCACCTGGCTGGTCACTTCAATAGTCCAGCGATCCGGGTTGGTGCGACCCGGCATCCAGACACGCAAATCCGCTGTGCCTGCGCGCTTGCCAATCAGCAGAACCTCGCCCCGCTGTCCGGCCGACGCAGACAGGATCTGCACATCCGCCACACTTTCATCGCTGATCGCCACACGCTGCGGCACTTGCGACAAGCGCAAAACATCCTGATCGTTAGCGACCAGGCGAATCACCTTCTGGCTGGCGCTGGTCTGCGTCGTTTGTGCCATGGCTGGAATCGGTGCCAGACCCAACAAGCAGAGCGCGTACCAGCACCCCAAACCCAGACCCGCTTTTTTGATTTTCTGTCTCATGTGTTTAATCCATGCTGCCTTGCGTCGCTTCCCGTCAGCCCCCACAGCTTGGCTGACCCGTCCCCACAACAAGATGTGTATTGCTTAATACTGAATGACCTCTAAACGGCCCCCGCGGATGACTTCCGTGCGGCGCGGCGGCGCCGCATACGGTTCACCATTGGCTTTGGCTCGTGCCTGAACCTGCTCTTTTTCAGTCTGGCTGATGGCAAACTCGCGCAAGCCCAAACCGGCCATCGCACGGTTTTCCGGCAATTTCAAGGCGTCGCGTTGATCCGCGTCCAGCCCCGCACGCGCTGGAATCAAGCCCGCAAATTCGGGGAATAAAGAAGCATCAGGCAGGTTTTCGTCCTGGGGCGCACGCAAGACCAATTGCAGGCCGCCGCTGCGGCTGGCCAGCAAAAGCTCATTGACCGACTCCACAGGGACCGCCAACATGGCATGGCGGGCTTGGGTCTCGGCACGATTGTTGGTATTGGCTTGCACCGGATCCGGCCCGGACAGCGAGGCACCGCCGTAGGCCAGCACGCGCACACGCGGCATCAACAAACGGGCTTGCGTGTCGTTGACCTCGTTACCACTATTGAAGGTGATGAAAATATCAACCAGATCACCCGGCTCCACCCTATGGCTGGCGCCGGTAATCACGTCAATGGGAATGGTGACGGCCCGCTCGCCATCTTCCAGATACGTGGCCAAGCTTTTAGCAATGAAACTGCTCAGCACTGGCTGGCCCTGGCCCAGATCAAAACGCAAGGTTTTGCCGGTCAAGGCCTCCAAGTTATTGAAAGACTGAGCGGGAGCGGCAGGCCACTGCGCCAGCTCCAGGGCATCGGCCTGCAAGGTTTCCCCGGCTTTCACATCTCGTTTGACCAGAACCACCGCCTGCAAGCTGGCCGCAGGCTCTGTGTTTTGCGTGCTAACTACTGGCTGGATGACCTCGGGTTTGGGCTTCATACCCAGGTACAAGGCAAACGCAACCAGCACGGCTGCGATCAGCAATAAAAGGACTGCTGCCCCCTTCATAATGCCGCTCATTAATGTGGTCTCCGTAGTACGAGTAATGTCTTGGCGCTTAAGCTGCGCAATGGATCTGCCTGATCTTCTTCAGGTCTGAGCAGATCCAGGGTTTGAGAAAGGATTCCGGGTTCAATATCCAGCGTCAGGGAAATCTGGGCGCAGTCGTACTGCGACTCCGAGGTACAGGCCTGGGACTGAACATCCGCACTAAGATCGCCAAACCAATGCAAAAACGCATCGCTCTTGGCTTGGCCCTTGCCATAATCTTTCGCCAGTACGTCATTCAAAAAGGGGGCTATTTCATCCACGGTTTTGACGTGCATCGTCACTTGCCGGGAAAGGTCACCGACCAGATGGCTCATTTTCTGCTTGGCCAAAAACAAAGAGCTAAACGTGATGATGCCGCTGAAGATCAGCAGTAGAACCCCCACCATCAAGGCGAATTCGATAGCAGCAATGCCTTGCTGGTGCTGCGTGGCAGGCAAGGACTGGGCTAACCGAGTCATGGCGTGCCCCCCATTGCGCCCACTTCGCCAGCGACCAGCAAATTAATTTGCGCATTGCCCTTTAATTGTTCGGGCACCACCAAGGCAAACAAGGTATCGGGAGCGAAACGGGGAATCAGCGGGGCTTGAAGATAGTCGTACACAATGCCAACACGCAGCTCTTCACTATGCAAATCCGTGGTGATGCGTACATGCTCACTGCCCACCCAACTGCTTAACCACTGCACCTGATCGGCAGCCACTGCCTTGGCGCGATCCGCGCGTGCCTGCAAACGATCCGGGCTAAGCATAGGGCCGCCCGGCCCAGCACCTGGCTCAATCAGGGCAGCACGGGCACCGGATTCGGCCGCAAAATTCAAAGACTGCTGGGCGGTCATGATCAAACCGAACGTCAGCAAGCCATACATAAAGAGAAACAGCAGGGGAAAAACCAATGCAAACTCCAGCGCGTAGGCTCCTTGTTGGTACTTTTTATCGACACCACGCCGTTTTGCGAATTGGCCCTCTCGTGGGGGCTTTATTGATTGTGAATCCATACCCACCCCATTGTTGCAAGGCATAACCAGGCCCCCAAGGGCACACTACGTGCCTTGACCCGGACGCCCGGCAAAGCAAATCCGTACTTACGTTCCAACGATGGAATCAGCACCAGTACCAAGGCATGCAAACCGGCCAATACCGTGCCAAACAACACCACCATGCCGGCTTCTTTCCACCCCAAGGCCAGGCCCAGCACCGCCATCAGCTTTACATCGGCTGCCCCCATCAAACGTAATAACCAGACTGGATAAAACACGATCAGGGCGGCTGCAAAACCGATCAAGGAGTCCCCCCAACCCGCCACCCATCCAAAAGGAAGGCCATAAGACAGGCTAACAACAAGCTTATGCAGCAGAACCGCTAAACCATAAAAAACTAATAAGGCATTAGGAATTTTCCGTAATCTCAGATCGTTATAAATAATCTGAACGGAAAAGAAAAACAGAATAAAAATAAAAGAAAGATTAATTAAAACGGGCATAAGCATCAGCCATTCAAGCTAAAAGGCACAGCCATTCTTGAATTGGCTGATGCTCGAACAACAATCTCGTAATTAAAACTAGAGATTACCCCCCCGATTTGGTTGTGCCTTCCGTTCCAGCCTTAACTGACGTGGAAACCTTCTCAAACATCGCACGCAAATCGGCACCGAGTGCTGTCAAAGCAGCAATAATCGCCACAGCGATCAGCCCTGCGATCAGGCCGTATTCAATAGCCGTTGCACCGTCTTCATCGTTCCAGAATTGCTGAAGTTGAGTCTTCATGACCGTCCCCATTTAAAAAGAAAAAACCACCCTCAATGGCGAGGGCTAGAGGCCCCTCGGGGCACAACACTTTGCCAAACTTGGCAACTTTCACCGCTAACTGTTATCAATTTTTGTATTTTTCAGATGAAATCATCTTAAACCCAGGTATGTCTATGTTTTTACTAGGGTTTACGTGTAACAACCGTTAAATACACAAACGAATTCTAGCCTAAAGATACGAAAAACGCATGATTGTGTATTTACAACAGCCAAATTCCCATGAAAAAAGGCTAAAAAACAGCTAATTTGAAACCTTTACTTACCTGTTTTGTGTCGAATCTTGTTAATGTTACCGTTTTTATCATTTCAAAATGAAACAGAACAAACGGAAACCCATTGTTGTAGAACACCAGGAATACAGCTTTAATTACTTGAAAGAAAGCGGTTTTTTTTCGATTCGTCGCTACCCACAAGGGAAAACCAGAACCCCCTTAAGTAAGCATGAATACAGTGATAAAGGACTGTTCGCTAACAAGCTAAATCATGCCTATTTTTTTTACGTTTCAAAATGTAATAGTTAACGCTTTTTAAAGCGTCAAGAAGGAATTCCCCGCTTTCAAACACCAAAAAGTGACAGCGAAGATAAACTACGGCACAGTAGAAAAAAGCGCCCGATTTCTAGCGAATACTCATTAATGAACATGAATCTCAAGCACCACTTGTCGCTGGCCCTGCCCAGAAAAAAAAACCCCGGTATCATCATCAGCTTGGGTTTATGCATGGGTCTGGCCACAACAGGTTCAGAAAGCTGGGCAAACGCCCCCTTGCGGGGGAACCCGGTTGACTCTTTGCCGCCTATTAATGCGCCTACACCCAGCACCCGCGCGCCCTCTTTACATATCCCGCCCGCAGCAGCCCAAAGTCAGTTGCAACAACAACTGCAACTGCAAGTGGTGGTGCGAAGCTTTGATGTCAGCGGCAGTCGCAGCATTCCTTTTGAGCAGATCACCGCTATTTTGGAACCCCTGGCTGGCAAAACACTCAGCATTGCCCAGTTGATCAATGAGGTGAACAAGATCACCGCCCTGTATCAACAACAAGGCTACCCGCTGTCCTTTGCCATCTTGCAGCAGCAGGACTTCTCGCAAGGACATATCAAGGTCACGGTGGTGGAGGGCCATGTGGGCAGTGTTCGTATTGAGGGCGATCCAGGACGCAGCCAGGCACGCATCGAACGCATTGCCCAGGCCATGGTGGATGAAAAGCCGCTGACCCAGCGCACGCTGGAGCGCACCATGAATCTGCTGCGTACCGTCCCTGGCCTGAAAATCGATCCCAAGCTGGACATGCCCGTACGCACCGATGGCGCCTCTGAACTGCTCATCAATGCCCAGCACAAATCCTTCAGAGCCAATGCCAGTGTCGCGGAAATGGGCTCCAGCAAGCAGGCTCTGGTACAACTGAGCGCCAATAGCCTGACTCCCTTGGGCGAAGAGCTAAAACTGACCGCCGCCATTCCTACCCACTCCGAAGACGTCAAATATGTCAGCGGTAACCTGACCATTCCCCTGACCGGCAACGGCTTGAACCTGGAAATTGACGGTTATCACTACCGCTCCGAGCCGCGCGACGAAGTGCTGGAAAGCCAAGGCTGGAACCGTAAGGTCATCAACGAACGCATCGGGGCGGCGATCAGCTATCCCTTTATTTTGAACAATCAGCGCAGCCTTAAAGGCACAGCGGGCTTTTATGCCAGCCGCTCCCTGGACGATTACACCCACAAAACGCTGGATAATGTCTGGATTGAAAACACCACGGACGTACGCGCTCTGAAGGCCGAATTACGCTATACCGATGCCTCGCCACGCCAATCTCGCGAGGTCAATTTCGGGGTATATAAAGGCCTGGATGCCATGGGCGCCCGCAAATCCCTGAACACCTATTTGCAGCGTGATGCCGAATCGGATCTGGATTTGGACTTCACCCGCTGGACAGCCTCTTTCAAACAGAACCTGGCTTTGCCAGGCCAGTTCGGCATGAGTTTTTCAGCCAGCGGCCAGTACAGCTCGAACGTCTTACCGAACTCCGAACAGATTTCTTTTGGCGCCTGGCGGCATGGCTATGGTTACCCACAAGGCGAACTGGCGGGCGACAAAGGCGTGGGCGCTACGCTGGAGATCAACCGACGCTTCACAAACTCTTCCACCTGGCTCAACAACATTCAGCCGTATATCGCCTATGACTGGGCGCGTGCCTGGTACAACCTGGACCGACTCAACAGCTACAACAACCGCAACCTGCGATCTGCTGCGATTGGGGTCCGGCTATCGAACAACAAGCATTATTTGTTTGACATCAATGTCGCCAAACCACTGGGAGATTTGCCGGTTAACTCCGATGAACGCAAGCTACGTTTAAACACTAACTTCCTGTTCTTTTACGACGGGTTTTAAACACGGCACCTGTTGCACAGTTCCCCCAAGGCCATCACAAGATGGCCTTTTTTGTTTTGCATTCCAACGAATTTCAAGCTCAGGTGTTACGAAAAACGTTACGTAACAGGAACGGAACACTCCACAAAAACAGCCTTCAACAAGCTTAAATGAGCCTTGAAACCTGGCAGCATGATTTCAAAAGAAAACAAAAAACCAACCCAACCATTTGATTAAAAACAACAAAATCAAAACAAAGCATTACCAAGAAAATCTGGCACGATACTTGCTTAATGTCTATCAAGAGCCCCTTGAGGGCGTGCTCACACTTCAGATCGGAGTCAGACATGAAAGCAAGGAATTCAGCAAGAAACGCCTCGACCCAACGCAAGCTGCAACGCGCCGTTGTCGCTACCTTAGTCATCAGCGCCGCCGTTCTGGCCGGTTGCTCCTCGCGCGGTGGGGTACGCGATGGTCTGGATGTATCGGTTCGCCCACCTGTTGTTGATCCCAACCTGCCCAACCCCGGCGATGGCGACCATGGCGGCGGAGACAACGGCGGTGGAGATAACGGCGGTGGAGATAACGGCGGTGGGGACAATGGTGGCGGCGATAACGGCGGCAAGGACACTAGCCTGACACAAAATGCGCTGGGCAATCTGGGCCAGGCAGTGGACAACGTAGTGCCCTTGAACCTGAGCAAAACGGGCAATCAACTGGGCAAAACGCTCGATAGCGCACTCAAACCCGTCACCGACATCGTGACCGACACCACACGCACCGTCGGCGGCGTGACTGGACTGGGCCAACCGGTCAACGGTCTGACAAATCAAGTCGGTGGCGTTGTGACCAATCTGGGCGAGCAATTAGGTCAGACAGGCCTGCCCCTGAATCTGGGTGAAGGCGCTGGCGGCCTGCTATCCCATCTGGGTCAAGCCGTCGGTTCGGTCGGCGGCTTGCTGGTTAACGATCCCAACAACCCCAACCCGCTGGGCAACACCCTGCACCACGCCACCAAAGGCGTAGAAGTGCTGACCGGCTCCTTGCTGGGTGAAGGCAGCCTGCTGCACCCATTGACCTCACAACTGGGCCTGGACGGAATCTTGTTGGCGGGCAGCGGCGAACCCATCCTGCAACCTGCACTGGGCAATGTCGGGCAAACCGTAGACAACATTCTGCCGCTGGGCCTGAACCCGATTCTGGGTGATGTGGGTGGCGCCTTGGATAACACGGTGGCACCGGTCGTTGCCACCGTCACCAATGTGACTCAGCAAGTGGGTGATGGCCTAGGGGTAGGCCAACCCATCAATGCGTTGCTCGGGGGTGTCGGTAGTGCCTTGGGGAACGTGGGTAGCCAGTTGGACAATGCAGCGCCTCTTGGACTGGGCGGTGTCGTAGGACATCTGGGACAGGCTGTCGCCTCGGCAGGCGGGTTGTTGCACGCGACAGATGCAAACACCAATCCCTTGGGCAACACCTTGAATCACGCCACCCAAGCCGTCGCTTCCCTGACAGGTGGCTTAGGCGGCATCACAGGCGGTGAAGGGGGTGGCCTGCTGGCACCTGTAACCGGGCTGCTAGGTGGCCTTGGTGGCGGAGATGGAGCGAACGGCGGTTTGCTGGCACCCGTCACTAACCTGGTCGGTGGTTTGACCGGCGGTTTGGGCGGCGGTGATGCTGCCAACGGTGGGCTGCTGGCCCCGGTTACTGGTTTGGTCAGTGGACTCACTGGCGGCTTGGGCGGCGGCGACGGCGCGAACGGTGGGCTACTGGCCCCGGTTACCAACCTGGTCGGTGGCTTGACCGGAGGCTTGGGCGGTGGTGAGGCCGCCAACGGCGGACTATTGGCCCCCGTCACTAACCTGGTTGGCGGTTTAACGGGTGGCTTGACTGGTGGTGACGCATCCAACGGTGGCTTGCTAGCCCCTGTAACCGGCCTTCTGGGCGGTATCACAGGCAGTGTTTCGATTGGTGGTGGCGCCGCCGTAGAAGGCCAGGCAGGTGGCGGCTTACTGGCACCGGTTACCGGCTTGGTCGGCGGCCTGGTGGGTGGATTGACCGGCGGCGTCAACGTGCAGGCAAATGCTGACACAAGCGGCGGTGGGCAAGCCAATGGCGGCTTGCTGGCGCCCGTAACCGGCTTGCTCGGTGGCCTGCTGGGAGGTGGCCGTCAATGATGAATAAAGTCATGAACCCGGTCAGTTTGCCGGTGAGCCGTCACCCTGGCGCACAAAGTGCCGGGGCCCGCTCCAACTGGTCCTCGCACAACGATGAACACAGCATGCTTTCAGAAAAGATGCTGATGGATCTGGGCAAGATGCTGGGTCGTCAGTTCACCATCTACGCAGAAGCTCTGAAAGCCAGCTTGGCCGAAGAGGCAAACATGCCTCTGAACGATTTCAAGGCCTTGGAATACATCATGGAATTCGATGCCTTGCCCACTGGTCAGTTAGCACACCTGATGGACTTGAGTGCCAGCGGTGTCAGCGCCCTGATCAACCGCCTTGAACATCGGGGTTACATCACACGGGGCCGTCACCCCCTGGACAAGCGCGTAATTGCCTTGCACCCGGTGATGGAAAAGTGTCGCGAGGTTCTGGCTGTGAAAGAGCGTGCCATTAATCAGGCCATCAACACCGCAGCGAATCAAAACCCGGCCCAGCTAATTGCCATGTACGACTTTCTGGTCGATAGCATGAGCACCTTCAGGCAGAACACCAAAGCCTGGCTGGATGCCAAGGCCCTGGTGCCACGAACCTCCTGAGCACCCTGCCCTCCCTCTACCGAACCGCTGCTTGTCAGCGGTTCTTTTTTTGTTACGTAACACGTTCCGCCCAAAGCCCAAAACCCGTAACAAATAGCCCTCTTTTTTTTGCTTACTTTGCGCCAAACCAAGAGCACATGCGGCCTATCGCAAACCAAATTAATTGGCATGCAAATTGCTTATACAAGAATCAGGAAGCAAGCAAGTACCCCGATCATTTATTGGAGCAAGCAATGCATAAAAATACAGACAGCAAGAAACCAGGCCTACGCCTGACACTCCTGGCCACCTTAATGGCCAGCACATTGACCTTGACCGCCTGCGGCAGCTTATTAGGAGGCGGCAGTGGTGGTGGCGGTGGAGAAACCCCCACCAACCCTGGCCCAGGCACGGGCGGACCAGGTAACGGCGGTGATAACGGCGGCGGCGACAACGGCGGCGGTGATAACGGCGGTGGCGACAACGGCGGTGGTGATAACGGCGGCGGCGACAACGGCGGTGGTGATAACGGCGGTGGCGATAACGGCGGTGGCGATAACGGCGGCGGTGATAACGGCGGTGGCGACAACGGCGGTGGCGATAACGGCGGCGGTGATAACGGCGGCGGTGATAACGGCGGCGGCGACAACGGCGGTGGTGATAACGGCGGAAACCCTCACACTCCAGGCCCCCTTGAAACTACGCTGAATAATGTCGGCGAAGCCGTCGACAATGTCCTGCCAGTCGGTCTACAAGATACCGGTGGCAAACTGGGCAAAACACTGGACACCGTGGTTGCTCCTGTCGTGGACACAGCCACGGGTCTGACTCAACAAATTGGCGGCGCAACCGGCTTGGGCCAGCCCATCAATGGTCTAACACAGCAAGTAGGTGGTGTTGTGACCAATCTGGGCGAGCAACTGGGCAATAGTGGCCTGCCCCTGAATCTAGGCCAAGGCGTAGGCGGTCTCTTAACGGGATTGGGCAACGCGGTGGGCAGTGCAGGCGGTTTGCTGCATGCTGACGCCAACAACCCTAATCCATTGACCGCCGTGCTGGGCCACGCCACAGGTGGCGTGGCGGCACTGACCGACTCCCTCTTGGGCGAAGGCAGCTTGTTGCACCCCATCACCGGCCAACTCGGTTTGGGCGGTTTGCTGGACGGTACCGATGCCGCCCCCATTCTTGAACCTTCCCTTGCCAACGTAGGCCAGACTGTCGACAACATCTTGCCTGTTGGCTTGAACCCCATCCTGGGCAATGTCGGTGAAACCCTGGATACCGTGGTCGCTCCTGTAGGTGCCACGGTGACCAATATCACTCAACAAGTGGGCGATGGCCTAGGTGTTGGCCAGCCCATCAACGCCCTATTGGGCGGCGTAGGTAGTGCCCTGGGCAATGTGGGTACTCAGATCGATGGCGCCGCCCCGCTGGGTCTGGGCGGTGTCGTTGGACACTTGGGCCAGGCCGTTGCCTCGGTCGGTGGACTGGTTCACCAAACTGACAGCAATACAAACCCGCTGGGCAATACCTTGAACCACGCCACACAAGCCGTCGCCTCCCTGACCGGTGGCCTGACAGGTAACGGCGAAGGTGGCTTGCTCTCACCAGTTACCGGCTTGCTCGGCGGCCTGACAGGAGGCTTGGGCGGTGGTGACGCTGCCAACGGCGGTTTGCTGGCTCCCGTCACAAATCTGGTCGGTGGCCTGACCGGAGGACTGGGTGGTGGTGACGCCGCTAACGGCGGCTTGTTGGCTCCTGTCACGGGTCTGGTCGGTGGTTTGGTCGGCGGTTTGGGTGGTGGCGAAGGTGCCAACGGCGGTTTGCTGGCTCCCGTCACGAATCTAGTGGGTGGCCTGACCGGGGGACTGGGTGGTGGTGACGCCGCCAACGGCGGTTTGCTGGCTCCCGTCACGAATCTGGTGGGTGGCCTGACCGGGGGACTGGGTGGTGGCGAAGGTGCCAACGGCGGTTTGCTGGCTCCCGTCACGAATCTGGTGGGTGGCCTGACCGGAGGACTGGGTGGTGGTGATGCTGCCAACGGCGGTTTGCTGGCTCCCGTCACAAATCTGGTGGGTGGCCTGACCGGGGGACTGGGTGGTGGTGACGCCGCCAACGGCGGTTTGCTGGCTCCTGTAACTGGCTTGGTCGGTGGTTTGACCGGCGGGCTTTTGGGCGGAGCAGCCCCTTCGGTAGATGGCGGTGCCTCTGGCAGCGTGAATACCGGTGGTGGGACCACCAACAACGGCGGCTTGCTGGCCCCGGTAACCGGCCTGCTCGGCGGCTTGCTAGGCGGCCCTCGCTAAACGGAAGGATGGGGCGCTCAACCGCCCCATCCCTTATCCCCAGGAGCTCACTCATTCAGATTTGAAACGCCTGAGCAATCCTGATCTTCAGATGGAGTAAGTCATGACTATAAAGACACGTTTTACGTCCAGCAGGATCGTTTTGCTCAGCCTGACAGCCAGTCTGTTCTCTACGACTGCCCAGGCCGATTTGCTGGGAGCCAGCCCTCTCGCTGTTCCAGCAAATCTGAACCTGAGTCAAAACCTGAGAACAGCAGAAACAATGGTCGTCCAACCCGGCCCGCTTGAAACGAGCTTGGCAAATACAGGTCAAGCAGTAGATAACATTCTGCCTGTCGGATTGCGCAATTACGGACAGCGTGTTGGATTAAGCGCTGATCAAATACTAGACATCCAGGATATAGAGCCCTGGAGAGCTCGAATAATGGAAGCAATTGATCTAGGCACCATCATCGACAGCGAGGGCGTCAACGTCACCCTGGACGAAACTGAACATGGCATCGATATTGTGGGCAAGCTCATTGAAAACGCCAATCTCCCACTCAACGCAGGACAAGCGGCGGGCAACTTGTTGTATGGAGTCAGTGATACGGTCGGTAGCGCAAGAGGCCTGCTCCATAACGACCCCAACAATCCCAACCCGATTAGCTCCACGCTGGAAAACCTAACGGGCAGCCTTGCCGCGACAAGCGATGCGCTCTTGCATGGCAGCAATCAGCTACAACCTTTGCTCGGTGCTCAAACCACAGCACTCAATAACAACGCCGGTTTACTGGCCCCTGTCACCAATCTGGTCGATGGGTTAACTGGTGGCTTAGCAGGCGGGAACGTCGGCAATGACGGGCTTCTGTCCCCCATTACTGGTCTGGCCCACTCCCTGACTGGCGGACTTGCGGACGGCACAGAACAAAACGCTGGCCTGCTCGCCCCTATCACCCACCTGGTCAGCAGCGTGACGAGTGGTCTTGGTGGCGACATGGCCAATAACCCAGGCTTGTTGGCCCCCATCACCGGTCTGCTGGGCAATGGTTTGCTTAGCCCACCTGCGGCCACGACCGAAACGCCTCCTGGCAACACAGTCGCCGCCACCAATGTCGGTCTACTAAGCCCCATCACCGATCTGATTGACGGTTTGCTGGGCGCTCCCCCGCGCTAAGGATGTGTGCATATGCCTAATAAACAGCCCCTGAGAACGGATTGGACTGAGCCAGAAGCAAGGGACGAGGTTTTATCAGGGCATATGCAAAGCGACATTGTGCGCATGATGCTGCGCCAGTTTGATGTCTACCTGGAGGCAAACAAAACCCAGTTGGCACAAGCAGCGGGCTTGAGCCTGAATGAATACAAGGCTCTGGAGTTCGTACTGGAGTTCAAACCTCTGTCTCCCGGCAAGCTGGCCCAGCTACTGGACTTGAGTCCCAGTGGTACGCAGGCTTTGATTACACGCTTGGAAAGCGCCGGATATCTGCTGCGCAAGCCGCACCCGCGCGACGGGCGCATGACCAGCCTGTATCCCAACCAAGAGCGCTGCAAGCGCCTGATTACTGATATGAACCTGCCTGCCCATCACATCATGGATGCCACGGCACACTACAACCCCAAGCAATTGGCTGCACTTTACGATTTTCTCTTCAAGAGCCTAGGCCACCTACGCAAGGACGCTTTGGAGAGGCTAAAACACAAACCCAGCTAGACGCGGCATCGTTTTCTTGCTGTTTTGCCCATCAGTGTCCCTGATGGGTTTTTTTTCGATCACGCCGGACATTTGTAAGGCAAGCTGCCTACCCAGCCAAACAACCCCATGCTACAAAAGACACTGGTCGGCTTGGCTGGCTTTTTCATCGCTAAAACCGTAAGGATGTGTTCATGAAACTCTCTGTACTGATTGCCGCCCTGCGCCTGCGCCATCTTGCAGGGGCTGCGCTGCTGTCCACTTCGCTGGCAGCCTATGCCCTACCCGCAGGTCTGGCCCAAGGTCCCTCTGTCGAAGGCGTCACTCAATACACTCTGGACAATGGCCTGCGCCTGGTTCTGGCCCCAGACGACTCCAAACCCACGACCACGGTCAATATGACGTATCTGGTCGGCTCACGACACGAGAACTACGGGCAAACCGGCATGGCTCATCTGCTGGAGCACATGCTGTTTCGCGGCACGCCCACCTTGCGCAATGCGCTGGGCGAATTTTCCAAGCGCGGTCTGGAAGCCAACGGCACCACCTCCAGCGACCGTACCAATTACTTTGCCAGCTTCGCTGCAGATCCCGAAACCCTGAAATGGTATCTGGACTGGCAAGCCGATGTCATGGTCAACGCCTTGATCGACAAGCAGGATCTGGAAGCGGAAATGCCCGTGGTACGCAATGAAATGGAAAGCGGTGAAAACAGCCCTTTCCGTGTTCTGATGCAAAAACTGACCGCTGCCGCCTACCAATGGCATAGCTACGGCAAGACCACGATCGGCGCCCGCTCCGACGTAGAAAATGTGGATATTGAACAGCTTCGCAAGTTCTACCACGATTACTATCAGCCCGATAATGCCGTGCTTTTTATAACCGGGCAGTTCGACACCGATCAAACCCTGGAAAACATTGCCAAGGCCTTTGGCTCCATCCCCAAGCCAACTCGTACACTGCGCCCCGAATACACGGTTGAGCCGGTGCAAGACGGCACGCGCACAGTCACCTTGCGCCGACACGGTGGTACCCCCCTGATCATGTCGCTGTACCACCTGCCCAGCGCCGCCAGCCCGGAATATATGGACCTGAGCCTGGGCATCAGCGCCTTGGGCGATACCCCCAGCGGACAGTTGTACAAGAACCTGGTCAACCAGAACCTGGCTACCAGCGTATTTAGCTTTGACTCCGAAAGCCACGATCCGGGCTACGCCCTGTTTGGCGCCGAGCTCAAACCCGATATGGATCAGCAAAAGGCCTTGAAGGTCATGAATGACACGCTGGAGGGTTTAGCCAAGTCCCCGCTGAAAGAGACGGATCTGGAGCGCATCCGCAGCCAATGGATGACAGGCTGGACACAGACCTATGCCAATCCCTCCAGCTTGGCCAGCGCACTGTCTGAAGCGGCTGCCAGCGGGGACTGGCGTTTGTTCTTTCTGCAGCGCGACCGGGTAGAAGCGGCCAAGCTGCCAAACGTTCAAAAGGCGTTGGAGACCTGGTTGGTAGCCAGCAACCGCAGCAATGGTTTATACATCCCTACAGAAAAACCGCTGCGCGCCCCGCAAGCCACTACAGTAGATGTGGCCAAACTGGTGCAAGACTATACCGGCAAGGACAGTGGCAAAGCGGTAGAAGCCTTTGATCCTAGCCCTGCCAACATCATGGCCCGCACTGATCTGCAGCCCCTGTCCCTGGGCAAGGACCTGGGCGAAGTGAAAATGGCGCTACTACCCAAGGGAACGCGCGCTGAACGTGTGGAGGCCCGCTTGTCCTTCAAGTTTGGCTCACCTGATCAACTCAAGAACCAGACCGCTACCGCCGCTGCCGTGGCCAGCCTGCTGAGCACCGGCACCAAAAAGCTGAATCGGGAACAGATTTCCGACCAGTTCACCGCCATGCAAACCCAGTTCAGCACCAGCGGCTCCAATGGCCGTTTGTACCTGAGCCTATCCTCGAATCGAGAGAACCTGCCTAAAGCCATTGCTCTGGCGCTGGATGTGCTGCGCGAGGCGAACTTCCCCGAAGACGAGCTCAAGAAATATCAGCAAGCCGTTGTAACCGACCTGAAATCGGCCAGTACCGAGCCTGCAGCCCTGGCAAGCCAGGCCATTGAACGCTATACCAACCCCTGGCCTAAAGACGATATTCGCTACACGCCCAGCTTTGAGGAAGGCATAGAGCGAGTCCAAGCGGTAAACATCAAGCAAGTACGGGACTTCCATCAAAAATTCTACGGTACGGGCGATGTCGCCTTTAGCGCCGTGGGCGACTTTGACAAGGAAGAAGTTCGCAAGGCTTTGGCGGAGGGTCTGAAGGGCTGGCGCAAAGCCCCGACCTACCAGCGTCCGGACGACCCACTGCAAACCGTGGCCCCCAAGGTCTTCGATATCAACACCCCAGACAAGGCCAACGCCTTTTATCTAGCGGATCTGGGTCTGAAGTTACAAGACAGCGATGCTGACTTTCCGGCTGTCTACTTGGCCAACTACTTGCTGGGCCTGTCTGAGACTTCGCGCCTGTGGAACCGCGTGCGAGTGGAAGATGGCTTGTCCTACAACGTACGCAGTCAGGTGGAGGCGTCCAGCTATGAGCCCAATGGCTCGTGGAAGGTCTATGCCATCCACGCCCCCAGTAACAGCGAAAAACTGGGCAAGACCATCGACGAAGTACTGACTCAAACACTGAAAGATGGCTTTAGCGAGCAAGAGGTCAAAGAAGGTGTGAATGCCTTGCTGAATTATCGTCGCTTGTCGCGCAGCCAGGACACCGTGGTCAGCAGCGCCTGGTTGAACTACCTGGACCTGGGTCGTAGCTTTGAATGGTCCGAGAAAATGGACCAGGAGCTGCAAAAACTCAATGCCGAACAGGTCAATGCGGCTTTGCGCAAATACCTGAAACCCAAGGAAATGGTCGTGGCAATTGCCGCAGACCACGAACGCCAGAAACAAGGTGCTGCCGCTCCTGAAGCCCAGGAAACAGAGCAAGGACCGGCACCCGCCCCAGCTCCAACTGATGCCCCGGCTGCACTGGAAGCCCAGCCCTGATAGCTGAAACCCAGGGCCTGTTCAGGCAGGCATAAAAAAGCCCGGTACACATGTACCGGGCTTTTTATTTCGCTATCCCTTGCAGGATTCAGGAGAAGAAACCCTTCACCTTATCCGTCCAGGACTCACTTTTGGGCGAATGCTTGACGCCACCATCGTTCAAGGCCTGTTCAAACTGACGCAGCAACTTCTTTTGCTCTTCGTTCAGACGGACAGGTGTCTCGATTTGAATGTGGCAGTACAAGTCACCAGGGTAGCTAGAGCGCAAGCCCTTGATACCCTTGCCGCGCAAGCGGAATGTCTTGCCCACTTGAGTACCTTCTGGAATGGTGATTTCGCCACGCCCTGTCAGGGTAGGCACTTCCACCGTTCCGCCCAAGGCTGCCGTGGTAAACGGGATGGTCAGCTCGCAATGCAGGTCCTCGCCATCACGCTGGAAAATACCGTGCGGCTTGATGCGAATTTCCACATACAAGTCACCGGCAGGGCCACCGTTAACGCCAGGCTCGCCATTGCCGCTGGAGCGAATGCGCATGCCATCATCAATACCGGCAGGAATCTTGACCTGCAAAGTCTTGGTCTTTTTAACCTTGCCTTCGCCGTGGCACACCACGCAGGGATCAGGAATCTCCTTGCCACTACCGTGACAGGTCGGGCAGGTTTGCTGCATGCTGAAAATGCCCTGCTGCATGCGGACTGCGCCACTGCCTTGGCAGGTACGGCAAGTCTGTGCAGAGGTACCGGGTTTGGCACCCGAACCCGAGCAAGTTTCACAGTTTTCCCAGCTTGGTACGCGAATTTCTGTATCAAAACCGGCTGCTGCCTGCTCCAGGCTGATATCGAGCGCATAGCGCAAATCCGCGCCACGGTAAACCTGAGGGCCACCGCCGCGACGTCCACCGCCACCACCAAATATTTCACCAAAAATATCGCCAAAGGCGTCTGCAAATCCGGCCCCGCCCATGCCGCCACCCATACCGCCCATGCCGGCATTGGGATCGACTCCGGCATGACCATAGCGGTCATAGGCTTCGCGTTTCTGTTCGTCGGACAGGATCTCGTACGCTTCCTTGGCTTCCTTGAACTTTTCCTCGGCGTCCTTGCTATCCGGATTACGGTCAGGGTGGAACTTCATGGCCAGCTTGCGATACGCTTTGCGGATTTCATCCTGCGTCGCATTTTTGGCCACACCGAGAATTTCGTATAAATCGCGTTTTGCCATGTTTGATTAACGACGTCCAAACGCCGCTGTTTGAATAATAATGCCCGATCTCCAGCGTATGCCGCCAAAGATCGGGCCAGGGAGCCTGAATCAGGCTCTCAATTACTGATCGCGTTTGACTTCTTTAAAGTCAGCGTCGACCACGTTCTCATCGGCGGGCTGCTGCTGGGCTGTACCTTCAGCACCTTCTTGTGCTGCGGCTTGAGCCTGCATGTCGGCGTACATCTTCTCGCCCAGTTTCTGCGAGGCCACACCCAGTGCTTCCACCTTGGCGTCGATGGCTTCCTTATCGCCTTCTTTCAGAGTTTCCTCCAGATCAGCGATTGCCTTTTCGATGGCTTCTTTCTCTGCCGCTTCCAGCTTGTCGCCGTATTCCGTCAAGGACTTGCGGGTCGAGTGAATCAAAGCCTCGGCCTGGTTGCGAGCAACAGCCAGCTCGGCGATGCGGTGGTCTTCAGCTGCGTTGACCTCAGCATCCTTGACCATACGCTCGATCTCCTCGTCGGACAAACCGGAGTTTGCCTTGATGGTGATCTTGTTCTCTTTGCCTGTGCCCTTGTCTTTGGCGGACACGTGCAAGATACCGTTGGCGTCGATGTCGAACGTCACTTCAATCTGTGGCAGACCACGTGCTGCTGGTGGAATACCCTCCAGGTTGAATTCACCCAGAGCCTTGTTACCGGCAGCAATTTCACGCTCGCCCTGGAACACCTTGATGGTCACCGCAGGCTGGTTGTCGTCAGCCGTGGAGAACACTTGCGAATGACGCGTAGGGATCGTGGTGTTCTTCTGGATCATCTTGGTCATGACGCCACCCAGGGTTTCAATACCCAGGGACAGAGGAGTCACGTCCAGCAGCAAGACGTCAGTACGGTCGCCCGACAAGACGGAACCTTGAATCGCGGCACCAGCGGCCACAGCTTCATCCGGGTTGATGTCTTTACGTGGGTCACGGCCAAAGAACTCTTTAACGCGCTCTTGCACCTTGGGCATACGGCTCATGCCGCCGACCAGGATCACATCGTCGATTTCCGACACTTTCACGCCAGCATCCTTGATGGCAACGCGGCAAGGCTCGATCGTGCGTTCGATCAGGTCTTCAACCAGCGCTTCCAGCTTGGAGCGAGTGATCTTCAGGTTCAAGTGCTTGGGACCGGAAGCATCTGCCGTGATATAAGGCAGGTTGATTTCGGTCTGCTGCGTAGAAGACAACTCGATCTTGGCTTTTTCAGCGGATTCTTTCAGACGCTGCAAGGCCAACACATCTTTGGACAGATCAACGCCGCTTTCTTTCTTGAACTCGTCGATGATGTAGTCGATGATGCGCTTGTCAAAGTCCTCGCCACCCAGGAAGGTGTCGCCGTTGGTGGAGAGCACTTCAAACTGCTTTTCACCGTCGATGTCGGCGATTTCGATGATGGACACGTCAAACGTACCGCCACCCAAGTCATACACCGCAATCTTGCGATCACCCTTTTCAGCCTTGTCCAGGCCGAAAGCCAAAGCCGCTGCGGTTGGCTCGTTGATGATGCGTTTGACATCCAGACCGGCAATGCGGCCTGCGTCCTTGGTTGCCTGACGCTGGCTGTCGTTAAAGTAAGCAGGCACGGTAATCACGGCCTCGGTTACTTCTTCGCCCAGGTAGTCTTCGGCAGTTTTCTTCATTTTGCGCAAGATGTCGGCAGACACTTGCTGAGGTGCCATCTTCTTGCCCTGTGCTTCTACCCATGCGTCACCGTTATCAGCGGCAACAATGGTGTAAGGCACGTGTTCAATATCTGTCTGAACAGCCTTTTCAGTGAACTTACGACCGATCAAACGCTTGACCGCGAAAATGGTGTTGGCAGGGTTGGTCACAGCCTGACGTTTGGCAGGAGCGCCAACCAGGATTTCACCATCCTGCATGTAAGCCACGATGGAAGGGGTCGTACGACCACCTTCGGCATTTTCGATAATACGAACCTGGTCGCCGTCCAACACCGATACACAGCTATTGGTGGTTCCAAGGTCAATACCAATGATTTTGCCCATGATTTTTTACCTGACTAAAAGATTGATTGCGAAAGCAAATTATTTGATGAAATGCATATGGGGAACTGTGTACGCATTTCAAGAGCAACAGCCCTATTTTTTTCACTGTGCCTGCCAGAAACCCGGAAAAGAAGCTTGAAAGTGGGTTTAGCCCGGAAAGCCTGCTGGCACAGTCAGGCAAGCTCTGATTACTTGGGAGCTGACACCATCACCAAGGCGGGACGCAACACGCGATCCGAAATGGTGTAACCCTTTTGCAGCAGTTGGGCGACTGCGCCCTCTTCAAACTCCGAAGGCACGGCCGAGATAGCCTGATGCAGATGCGGATCAAACTTGTCGCCAGCTTGTGGGGCCACTTCTTTCAAGCTATTGCGTTCAAAAGCCTTGTTCAGTTGACGCAAGGTCGTCTCCACCCCTTCTTTCCAGGTTTCAGGGCTTTGCTCGCCCTGGGCCAGGGCTGCTTCCAGGCTATCACGCACCGGAATCAGGCTTTCGGCAAAGGACTCGGTGCCGAACTTACGGGCTTTAGCAACATCATCATCCGCACGACGACGGATGTTTTCCACTTCAGCTTTGGCACGCAGCAACTGGTCGTAATACTGCGACACTTTCTCCTGGGCCTGGGCCAATTCGGTCGCCAGATCAGCCGAACACTCTTCAGGCTGCTGGGCCAAAATCTCTGGCTGGTCTTGCTCGACGGTGCCCGTTTGCGCCTGCTCAGGCGTGTTTTCCGTCACTTCCCCGTCCAGAGGCTTATTGGGATCGGCGTGTGTAGCCATTCGATTTTTCTCCACTACAGAATTCGTTGATCGCATAAAAATGGGGGCATCTGCCCCCAGTTCAAGACCTGCTTTCGTATTTTGCTCGCTCGGCCCGTTTAAACCTTCCCTGGCCACTACTGGGCTGACACCAGACGGCTGGGCAACCAGCCTCCCAAATGCTGCACAGCCAGCCGTCCCAGACCTTCGATCCATTGCGGGTCGTCATTCAGGCAAGGAATGTAATGGAACTCGCGACCGCCCTCTTCCAAAAAGGCGTCGCGACACTCCACCTGAATCTCCTCCAGGGTTTCCAGGCAATCTGCCAAGAAACCGGGGCAAACGGCATCGACACGTCCTACCCCCTGCTTACCCCACTCACGCAAGGTAGGCTCGGTGTACGGCTCCAGCCAGCGCTGCGCACCAAAGCGACTTTGAAAAGCCATGTGGACTTCTACAGCAGGCTCATCGAGCGCCGCACGCAAGGCATTGGCCGTTTCACGGCAATCGCGATAATAAGGGTCACCCAGTTCCACGCAGCGGCGTGGCAAACCGTGAAAACTCAATAACAAGCGCTCTGGCTTGCCATGTTCATCCCAATAACGACGAATCAGCGCTGCCAAGGAACCAATGTAATCCGGGTGCGTGTGATAGCGCTTGAGAAAACGCAGCTCTGGCTGATTGCGCTGTTTGCCCAGATGCGCCGCGACACAATCGACCGCTGTCGCGGTCGTGCTGGCTGCATATTGTGGATAGAGGGGCAAACTCAAAATCCGCTCGCAACCTGCAGCTTTCAATTTATCCAGTCCGCTGGCAATGGACGGGTTGCCATAACGCATCCCCAGTTCCACCTTCACATCGTGGCCCTGCGAGTGCAACAACTTTTGTAAACCATCGGCCTGGGCCTGGCTATAGACCAGCAAGGGGGCGCCCTGCGGCAACCAGATGTCTTTGTAACGCGGCGCCAGCTTGCTGGGACGGCGGGGCAAAATGAATAGGCGCAAAATAATCTGCCAGACCGGCTGCGGGATTTCAATTACCCGAGGATCAGACAGAAACTCGCCCAGATAACGGCGAATGGATGCCGCATCGGGCTGATCCGGCGTACCCAGATTGACCAGCAAGATACCGACCGGCCCAGCCTGGCGTACCGGAGCCTGGTCATTGAACATATCGGCGTCCTGCTCTTCGGGCAAATAAGGAGAAGCAAACAACTTGGGCATGATGATTAATACCTTAGACAGCCAGCAAACCTTCCGCCTGCCAACAGGTTGAAGATCTATCCATTAACTGGCCGAGTGATGGCTCAGGGCATTGGACAATAGCCGAGCCGTAATGTCCACGATCGGAATCACACGATCATACGCCATCCGCGATGGCCCGATCACACCCAGCGTACCCACGACTTTGCCGTCCACTCCATACGGGGCGGTAATCACAGAGACATCATCCAGCGGCAGGAGCTGGGAGTCTCCGCCGATATAAATCTGCACCCCTTCAGCCTGGCTGGACACATCCAGCAGATGCAACAGATCGGTTTTTTTCTCGAACAGGGAAAACAGACGGCGCAAACGATCCATGTCCGCCACCATTTCCGAGACATTTAACAACTTGCTCTCGCCAGCGATCACCACGGCCTCCTCACTGTCAGGCTGATGGCTGCCTACATCCACCGCTTGCTGCATCAGGCGCGAAATGTCCGCCTGCAAAGAGCTAAGCTCCTGCGACAAGGCCAGCTTGACCGACTCAAAAGACAGGCCAGAGAAATGCTGATTGAAAAAGTTGCTGGCCTCGACCAGCTCCTGCTCCAGGTAATCACGCGGCACAAACAGGATACGGTTTTGCACATCGCCATCTGGTGTGACGATAATCAGCAACACCCGCTTGTCGGACAGGCGAATAAACTCAATCTGCCGGAAGGTCTGCGCTTTTTTCGGTGCCAGCACCACGCCAGCAAACTGCGACAGATTCGACAGCAAGGCAGCGGCGGAACTGACCGCCCGGTTGGGTTCATCAAAAGGCAGATACTGGCTAAGGTTGCGAGCATCAGGCCGCTCGAAACGCTCTGCCGCTAATAGACGATCCACAAACAAGCGGTAACCCTTGGGCGTGGGAATACGCCCCGCCGAGGTGTGCGGGCTGTGAATCAGTCCCAAGCCTTCCAACTCGGCCATCACATTTCGAATGGTGGCCGGAGAAAAATCAAAAACGGTCGATAAGGTACGAGACCCTACCGGCTGACCATCGGCGATGTAACGCTCGATCAGCACCTTCAACAAGGCATTTGCTCTGTCATCCATGTCGCGTACGTCACTTAAAAACACCAGCACTGCATGATAAAGGGGAGAATCTTACAGCCAAGCCTAGAGTGGCAACTCTATAATCCACTGATCGCCATTATTTCATTAATCTTAAGGTTTTCGCCCCATGCATTTCAAAACGGTTGCCATTGTTGGCAGATACCAGGACTCCGGCTTGGATGCGCCCATCCGATCGCTGGCCAATACCCTGGTCAGCACTGGTTGCTCGGTATTGCTTGAGGCCACAACCGCCCAGAATGCCGGTATTACCGAATTTCCCATCGGCGATTATGCCCAAATTGGCGAACACGCCGATCTGGCTATCGTGATGGGCGGCGACGGCACCATGATAGGCGCGGCTCGCGAATTAGCCCACAGTAAAGTCCCCCTGATCGGAATCAACCATGGTCGCCTGGGCTTTATTACCGATATTCCCTTGAATGACGCCAACGACGCCTTGCTGAGCGTTCTCAAAGGCGAGTATGACGTTGAAGAGCGCTCCATGCTGGAAGGCCGCGTCGTGCGCGACGGACAAGTGCTGTATTCAGGCGTGGCCCTGAACGATGTGGTCATCAACCGCGCTGGCCGTGGCGGCATGATCGAGCTGCGCGTAGAACTGGATGGTGTATTCATGTATCGCCAGCGCTCGGACGGCCTGATCATCTCCACTCCCACCGGCTCGACCGCCTATGCTTTGGCCGCCAGCGGCCCCTTGCTGCACCCGTCCCTGAAAGCCTTTTTGCTGGTGCCTGTCGCGCCGCAAACCCTGTCTAACCGGCCCATCGTGCTACCCGACACAGGTACCTTGAACTTGACCATTACGGCACTGGGCCGGGTGGAATCAGGTGGCAGTGTGCACTTTGACATGCAAACCTGGTCCGACTGTCAGCAGGGAGACCGCATTGATGTGCGTCGCTCCCAGGACACCATTCGCTTTATCCATCCCAAGGGCTACAGCTTTTTTTCCACTCTGCGCCAAAAACTGGGCTGGAATCACATCCCTTTGCCTAACGACGAAAACGAATAAACCTCTATGCTCCGTACCCTGCACGTTCGAGACTTTGTCATCGTGGATCAAGCCACGATTGATTTCGACACCGGCTTCACGGTCTTTTCCGGGGAGACCGGCGCTGGCAAATCCATCCTGATTGACGCGCTCTCCCTGGTTCTGGGAGCACGCGGCGATGCCAAAGCCATACGCGAAGGCTGCACACGCACTGAAGTCAGCGCACACTTCGATTGCGAACAAGACATTCAGCGCTGGCTGAGCGAGCGTGACTTCGATGTTTCGGACGAGTTGATCTTGCGTCGTCTGATTGACCTGCAAGGGCGCAACCGCAGCTACATCAACGGCAGCGCAGCAACCTTGACCCAGTTGCGTGAGCTGGGCGAATTGCTGGTGGATATTCACGGCCAGCACGCACATCAAAGCCTGATGAATCCTCAAAGTCAGTACGATCTGCTCGATAGCCAAGGCGGCCATTTGCCACTGGCGCGTCAAGTGGCACAATCCTGGCAGCAATTGAGTCAGGCGCGCAAAGCCGTCGAACAAGCCAGCCAAAGTGCGGAACAAGGCAAGCGCGAGCAAGAGCGCCTGGAATGGCAGATCAATGAGCTCTCCAGCCTGAATCTGCGCGCTGGGGAATGGGACCAGCTACAACAAGAACACACCCGTCTGTCTCATGCTCAAGCCCTGATTGATGGCAGTGCGCTGGCCCTGACCGCTCTGGATGGCGAGGAAACCTCGGTACAGCAACTGCTGGGCAAGGCCAGCCACGAAATGAGTGCCCTATTGCGCCATGACCCTGGCCTGCAAGCGATTGTGGATGCGCTGGAGTCGGCACAAATTGCCGTCACCGAAGCGGCTTCGGATCTGAACAGCTACTTAAGCGATATGGAGCTGGACCCCGAGCGCCTGGCTCAAGCAGAGGAGCGGGTGTCAGCCATTTTCAGTGCCGCGCGCAAACTGAAAGTGGAGCCCGAGGAATTACCCAGTCTGCTGGACTCCTGGCAGGAGCAGCTCGCACAGTTACAGCAATCTTTTGATTTGGAGGCCTTGCAAGCCAAGGCCCAGCACGCGCAGAAGCAGTATCAGGAGCTTAGCGGCAAGCTTAGTGCGGCAAGACGCAAAACCAGTGTGCAGCTTGGCAAACAAGTCAGCCAGGCCATGCAGTCCATGGCCATGCAAGGCGGCCGTTTCGAGGTCGCCCTGACCGCCTGCGAACCTCAAGTCCATGGTGTCGAGCACGTGGAGTTCCTGGTTGCAGGTCACGAAGGCGTCACACCGCGTCCACTGGCCAAAGTGGCCTCTGGAGGTGAGTTGGCTCGAATCTCCCTGGCGCTGTCTGTGATCGCCAGTCAAGCGGCTCGTGTACCTACCTTGATTTTTGATGAAGTCGATACCGGTGTGGGTGGCGCAGTGGCCGAAGTGGTAGGACGTCTACTGCAAGAGCTGGGCGCACGCCATCAGGTTCTGTGCGTGACCCACCTGCCCCAGGTGGCTGCCTGTGGGAACCATCATCTGAAAGTCGAGAAAACGACCGAACAAGGCCAGACTTTTTCCTCGATCCGCCCCTTGACACAAGATGAACGGGTAGATGAGATTGCCCGTATGCTGGGTGGTCTGAAAATTACGCAAACCACGCGTGAACATGCACGGGAAATGCTGGCGCGACAGTAAAGCTGCTTTTGAAACGCAAACCAAACCACCAGCGCCGCAGCAACTGGTGGTTTTTTCATGTCCGGCTGTGATGCCCTATGGCCTGAATCTGACTGTTCTTTGAATTTTCAGAATGCCGTCCTGGCTATCCTGCCCCCCAATCGTCAGATCCTGGGCCTGCGGGCCAGCTACAACAGAATTAACTACGCAAACCGGGCTTGGCCTGCTTGCCCGCTTCCGAACATTTGGGGCAAATACCATACAACAGCATCGTATGGCTCTCCAGCACAAAACCGTGATCCTGTGCGACCTGATGCTGACGGGCTTCGATATTGCTGTCGGTAAACTCTTCGACAACGCCACAATTGGTGCAAATCAGGTGATCGTGGTGATCGCCATCATTCAGTTCAAAGACGGCCTTGCCGCCGTCAAACTGGCTACGCACCAAAATGCCGGCTTGTTCAAACTGGGTCAACACACGGTATACCGTGGCCAAACCAATATCGACTTCTTCAGCAATGAGCAAACGGTATACGTCTTCAGCGCTCAGGTGTCGTTGGCCGTCCTGATCGGAGCGGCGAAAAATATCCAGAATCTTCAGGCGTGGAAACGTCGCCTTAAGCCCCATGTTCTTCAGTTCATTTTGATCGTTCATGGCTAAATTATCGCATCTTGATGGGGATGGATCTCAAGTCCGTTCTGATTGAAAACCAGCTCGTCTTGAGGCGGTTCAACGCGCAATTCATGCGCTTTTTCCTAAACCCTTATATGATAACGATTTTATTCCTACTGGGGCATTTCGTGCAGAAGAAGGCCAATTCATTCACTCCTGTCATCCGCGCCATACTCGCAGCCAGCTTGGCTGCCGCCGCCCTGAGCGCCTGCGGATCCTCCAAATGGGGCTTCCCATACCGCGCAGACATTCAGCAGGGGAACTGGATCACTGCCGAGCAAGTGGCCCGCCTGCAACCGGGGATGACTCGCGAACAGGTACGTTATCTGCTGGGCTCACCGACCTTGCAAGACATTTTCCACGCCGACCGTTGGGACTATCCTTACCTGAACCGACCTGGCTACGGCAAGATCGAGCAGCGCACGTTCACCGTCTGGTTTGAAGGCGACACCCTGGTTCGCTGGCAAGGCGACGAACAGCCTGATCGCCAACCATTCGAGCGCAGCGATACCGGCAAGAAACAAACGCCGCCTCCCGCTGACGCCGAAAATACGGCCCCCACGCCCAGCGTGACCGGCAACCAGCCCACGCTTTAAGCTTTACGTTAAGGACACTGGATACATGCGCATTGCCATTGCTGGCGCAGACGGCCGTATGGGCCGTATGCTGATTGAAGCTGTTTTGAACAGTACCGACCTGACACTGGCCGCCGCCTTGGACCACAGCGGCTCCAAAGCCATCGGCCAGGATGCAGGAGCTTTTCTGGGTAAAGACACGGGAATCAAGATCACGGACGATCTGAACGCCCTGGCCCAAGCCGACTGCCTGATTGACTTCACCCGCCCTGAAGGCACCCTGGCCCATCTGGATGCCTGCGTCCAACACGGCACCCGTCTGGTGATTGGCACCACCGGCTTTTCTGAAGCAGAGAAACAACAGATCCAAGCCGCTGGCCGCGAGATTGCCATTGTCTTCGCCCCGAACATGAGCGTGGGCGTCAATGCAACCTTGAAACTGATTGAAATGGCCGCTGCCTTGTTGAACCAGGGCTTCGATGCCGAGGTATTTGAAGCCCACCATCGCAACAAGGTGGATGCACCCTCGGGCACCGCCTTGGCCATGGGTGAAGTCATCGCCCAGACCTGGGGCGAATCCCTGAACGATGTAGCCGACTGGGCCCGTCACGGACATACCGGGGCGCGTCAGGATGGCCGCATTGGTTTTTCCGTTGTCCGTGGTGGCGACATTGTGGGCGACCACACCGTGTTTTTCTGCGGTGAAGGCGAGCGCATCGAAATTTCGCATCGCTCCAGCAGCCGTGCCGGTTATGCCAATGGCAGCCTGCGTGCCGCCCGTTTCCTGGGCGATAAAAGCACCGGCCTGTACACCATGCGGGACGTACTGGGCCTGTAAGTTCCTGACTTGCAGACACTCTGATAAAAAGCCGGCTTTCGAGCCGGTTTTTTTACGCCGCGCAACATCAAGCCATTGGGCCTTCTTTTTCGCTTATTGGCGACCCACTACTTCAACCATTTATTTTATTGTTTGGACTGCAGCAGAGATTTCATCTTGAATATCAGTACATATGCAATAAGAAATACCGAATACAATCAGAGCCACCCCTACAAAATCAGCCATGAAGCTACATTACGCACCCACGGAGACGCTACATGAGTATTCCCTCCTCCTCTGCTGACACGTTGCTGGCTACCCAAGCCTTCCAGGCATTTCGTCATTTATTGGCGACCGGGCAGGTACGCGCGGGGCAGATGGTGTCGATGGCGGAGCTGATGAAACTGAGCGACTTTCCACTGGCTCCGGTGCGCGAGGCCGTCAAGCGGGCGGCGGCGGCCGGGCTGGTCTCTATCTTGCCCAAGCGCGGCGTTCTGGTTTTGGAGGCAACCACGGAAGCCCTACGGGAATGTTTTCAGTTGCGCTGTGTCTTCGATCAGGAAGGGGCCAGGATATTGGCAAGCCGTGCCACGCAGCCCGCACTGGAGAGCTTGCGGGAACAACACCAGAACATCCTGGAGCAGGCGCAAAGCGGCCTTGTCACCACCGCCTTGCAGATTCAGGCCATGGAAGTGGACTGGGCCTTGCACCGCTATCTGGCACAAGCGTTGCAGAACCGCTCGGCCATGACGATTTACGAAGAAAATTGTGATCGCATCAATGTGCTGCAGCACTCGCGACGGCCTTTGCCCGAGCGCATCGTACCCGCCATGAAGGAACATTTGCACATTCTGGACACGCTGCAGGCGGGCAAACCCGAAGCGGCCATGGAAGCGGTACGCCACCATCTGGCACAAACGCTGCGATGGTGGGGCGCGGTAGACGCTTAATTCACCATAACGGGCTCTTGTTCCAGCTCCACGCCAAAGCGTTCCCGAACAGAGCCACGAATTGCTTGGGCCAAGTGTTCAATATCATGCGCGGTCCCGCCGCCATGATTTACCAGCACCAAAGCCTGACGGTCGTGTACACCCACCGCGCCATCGCGCTTGCCTTTCCAGCCACACTGATCAATCAACCAGCCTGCCGCTAACTTGCATTGGCCTTGTCCAAGGTCATAAGAGACCAGATTGGGCCATTGCTGCTTCAAGGCATCACGCTGCTCGGTCTGCACCACGGGATTCTTGAAGAAACTGCCCGCATTACCCAGGACGTGGGGATCAGGCAATTTTTGACGGCGAATCTCGCAGACTGCATCGAAAATGCGTTGCGGGTCTGGCTCGCCCGCCAAATGAGCTTGCTTATTAAGATCGGGATATTCCAGCACCGGTGTCCATTGACGTGGTAAGGCAAAACGCACGGCCAGAATCAACCAGCTACCAGCCGGATCATGCTTGAAGCGGCTGTCTCTATAGGCAAAGCCACATTCGGCCGCAGACAGCTCCACCTCTTTGCCTTCTTTAAAGCTCCAGGCCAACACACTGTGCACCCGCTGCTCCAGTTCCAGGCCATAAGCACCAATGTTCTGAACCGGAGCCGCACCCACCGTACCAGGAATCAACGCCAGGTTCTCCAAACCAGGCCAGCCCAGATTCAAGCAATGCTGAACAAAATCATGCCAGCACTCGCCCGCCTGCGCCTCCACAACATAGACATCGTCCCGCTCTTGCAGCAGACGGATCCCTTTGCTTTCTACCTTGATCACCAGGGCATCCACGTGCTCGGCCAGCACCACATTGCTGCCACCGCCCAGCACAAAGATACGCTCGCCCTGCTCCACCAGCGCTTGCAAGGCAGGTAGCTGGGTAACATTGTCATACACCACCAGGTCGCGCGCGCGGCTATCCAAACCCAAGGTATTAAAAGAGCTCAAATCCACATTACGCTGCCTGTCCACGGCCCTGTCTCACAATCAAAGAAAGCAGTAAGCATAGCTCGGACGGCCTATTTTCCGGAAAAATTTACAGAATCTATTGACAAGCATATTTCCTGCGGTCTATAGTTACGTTCTTGCTTAGCGCAGCGTTGGTTTCGCAGCAAAAGGCAGTTTATAGGCAGGCTAGTTTGTTAGGCAGTACAGATAAAAAGCGTAAGCGATAAAAAGCATAAGCAAAATATCAAAAACTCTTGACAAACAAAGATAGCCACTCTAAACTAGCTTTCTTTACTTAATAAGCAAAAGCTAATAAGTAAATCGCTGAAAACAGATTCAATCTGCACAGCAAAATGCGGGAGTAGCTCAGTTGGTAGAGCGCAACCTTGCCAAGGTTGAGGTCGCGAGTTCGAGACTCGTCTCCCGCTCCAGATTCCTAAGGGAAGCCTAGGCTTCCCTTTTTAATCGACCACGGCGCAATGGCAGAGTGGTTATGCAGCGGATTGCAAATCCGTCTAGGTCGGTTCGATTCCGGCTTGCGCCTCCAGTAATGCTGGTCACAAGTCGGTAGTGCAGTAAAAAATGCGGGAGTAGCTCAGTTGGTAGAGCGCAACCTTGCCAAGGTTGAGGTCGCGAGTTCGAGACTCGTCTCCCGCTCCAAATTCAGAAAGCCCAAACTTCGGTTTGGGCTTTTTTTCGTCCTGCCCCCCCATTTCCTCCCCTTGCTGTCACAGCCACGGCCTGCTGCCGCCTGCCCGTTACGTATAACTACCTACATATAGATAAGACAACACCGCCCGCCTGAGGGTATAAATATCAGTAAACGGCAGTTACACAGAACAAACCGGAGGGGCACCAGCTCCCAAACATAAACGTAATCGATACGGCCACCAGTTATTGATTATTTTTACAGTTAAATCTATGGAGCACAGGACAACTATGAAATCCCTCTCCTCCCCGGTACCTGTCGAAGAAAATCGTCGCCTACGCATCCTAGCGGAGTACAAACTGCTAGATACTCCCCCTACAGAAGAGTTTGACCGGCTCGTTAACCTGGCAGCCAGATTATTCAAGGTACCAATCGCTCTGATTTCGCTGATCGATAAGGACCGACAGTTTTTCAAGGCACGTGTTGGTATTGATCTGTGCGAAACAAGGCGCGCTGATTCGTTTTGCACGACGACCATCCTGTCCAATGACATTTTGCTTGTCCCGGACGCCTTGAACGCCCCCCACTTTGCACCGAACCCATTAGTCACCAAACCGCCACACGTTCGCTTCTATGCGGGAAAACCACTACTCGCCCCGACGGGGGAGCGATTGGGCACGGTATGCCTGATGGATACCAAGCCGCGCCATGTCTTCACCGAAACTGATCGTGCCAACCTTTCCGACCTGGCAACCCTGGTAATGGCGCGAATGGAAGCGCACCGCCTGGAACAAACCAAATCAGACAGCAAAGCCCGTTTTGAAAATATCGCAGCCACCTCCCCTGATGCCATCATCTGCTCTGACGAGCATGGCCGCATCACGTTCTGGAATCGCTCTGCAGAGAAAATCTTTGGCTATCTAGCTGACGAGACCCTCAACCAGCCAGGATCGATTATTGTGCCCGACAATTGGCGTAAGATTTACGAGAAAGAGCTTTTACGGCTGCGACAGGGCGAGCGAATGAAACTTGCTGACCGCACGATCGAACTATCCGCTTTGCGTAAGGACGGAACCGAGTTCCCGGCAGAGTTCTCATTATCGACCTGGGTTGAAGCAGACACCACCCATATCGGCGCCATTGTGCGAGACATCACTGAGCGCCGGCATCATGAAGAAAGGCTGTTTCAACTGGCCTCGCTAGACGCACTAACAAACCTTGCCAACCGGGAAATGTGGCGGGCACGCCTTGCCCAAACGCTTGCCAACGAAACCCCTGCAACCATATTGTTAATTGAGCTGGACGACTTCAAGGAAATCAACGATACCTTCGGCCACTCGGCTGGCGATGCCGCCCTCAAACACATCGCCCAGCAATTAAAGTCGACATTTCCCAACGCCATTAAGCTTGCTCGATTCGGTGGCGACGAGTTTATGGCCTTGCTGCCCGGAAACGGCGTGCAGGCGGCACGAAGAGCCGCACAAACACTGATCAACGTCTTTGCAACGCCGTATAACTTTGCTGGCCAGTCTTTTGACACCAGTATCAGCATTGGCGTGGTTCTCGCGCCGACGCACGGCACTAGCGCCGAGGATATTCTGAGCGCAGCCGATCTGGCACTCTACAAAGCGAAATCATCCGGTAAGGGATACTACGAGGTGTTCTCTCCGGCCTTGCGCGAGGTCGCTGTCGCACGCAGATCGTTCGAGCGGGAATTACGCCTGGCCTTTGAAAACGATGAGTTTGAGCTTTTCTACCAACCCCAAGTATCAACACACACTAGGCAGTTGACCGGAGCAGAAGCACTGATTCGGTGGAACCACCCCACAAGGGGCTTGTTAACGCCGCTCTCTTTTATTGATGTGCTCAACGAAAAGCCATCTGCGCCTGCTATAGGAGAATGGATATTACAAACGGCCTGCCGTCAGGCCGTGCGCTGGCAAGCAACCATCCCCGATTTTCGTATCAGCGTAAACCTGTTCGAGGCACAGCTACGTACCAATCGCCTGCTCTACACAATCAGCGCTCTACTGGCTGAAACAGGTCTGCCTGCCAGTTCTCTTGAGCTGGAAATCGTGGAGACCTCCTTGCTTCGCAACGAAGCAGTCACCAAAAACTTGTTTCGCGGTTTACGAAACATAGGCGTTGGTCTGGCCTTCGACGACTACGGGACAGGCTACGCATCATTAAGCCTGCTAAAAACATATCCAGTCAGCCGCCTAAAAATCGACCGGTCATTCATCCACCATGTCTACGAATATGCCGGAAATGCCGCACTGGTCAGGGCTATTATCTACTTAGCCAAGAACTTTGGCCTGGATGTAATTGCAGAAGGCGTGGAAACGGAAGAGCAATTCGTATTCCTTAAAAATAATAAATGCCCAGAAATACAAGGCTATCTTTTTGGAAGACCTGTTTCAGCTGAAACATTCACAGCGCAATTTATCGAGCACCAGGGTCCACTTAACTTTCCGCACGCCAGGCAAGCAGTCAACGCGGGATCAACCGAACAACTCATGACTGGCAAAGATGGCCCTTGATCTTGGTACCGCTATCTATTTAAAGAAATCATCAGGATGCCTCATCTTGCCGGATACTGCTCTTTATGACACCTCAAACTGCCATCCGCATGGCTGACTACAACAGCCAAATGAACCGCCGTCTTTATCAGGCCGCCGCTCGCTTGCCCCCAGAGAAGCAGCATCAAGAGTGCGGCGCCTTCTTTGGCTCCTTGTTCAAGACGATGATGCACATTGCAGTGGGGGATACGATCTGGCTGCACCGCTTTGCCCAGCATCCTGATGCCCTCAGCTTGCGCGAAGAAATGGAGGTATTTACCAAGCCACGTACACTGGATCAGCAGTTATTCGACACCTTGGCGGAACTGGATCCGTACCGTCGCAAACTGGATCTGATTATTATTGCTTGGGCGGCCACACTGACACCCGAGCAACTGGGCCAAACGCTACGCTATAACAATATGGCGGGCCAGAGCATGGAGAAGGATGTTGCGCTTTTGGTGACGCACTTTTTTAATCACCAGACTCACCATCGTGGTCAGGCCAGCACCTTGTTGTATCAAGCGGGTGTCGATATTGGGGTGACTGATTTAATGGCCTTGGTATCCTGAATATTGTAGCCCGCAGGCCTCAAGGCAGACGGACAGCGCCACGCTTGCCGCTCCAGGACCACAAGATTTTTGCGTCTGAGATAACGCCGCTCAGGTCTCCGCTTCCAATGAAAAAAGCCTGCTTGTCCTTGCCAAGCAGGCTTTTGTATCAGGCAAGCCTGTCTGCTCACTCCACCCTTAATACTGCGCCCGCAAGGACAGCATCACGTTTTGCGGAGCACCGTACCAGCCCTGGTTATAAAAACCGATCTGCGAGTAGTACTTTTTGTCGAACAGGTTGTTCACGTTCAAGGTGGCCGAGACGCGCTTGTTGAAGTCATAACTTGCCATCAGATTCACGATGGCATAGCTGCCCTGCTCAACATTCACCACTTTGCGGCCTGGTGCCGTGGCGTTCTGATACATGCGATTTTGCCAATCAATGCCGCCGCCCACAGTCAGCCCTTGCCAATCCCCTGACAAGCGATAGGTGGTATAGAGCTTGAACAAGGTACGTGGCTTGCTGGTATTGATGGGCTTGCCTTTCGCATCCTTGGCGGTAAAGGTCGTCAAACTCGTGGCCAGATTCCAGCCAGGCATCAGTTCTCCGCCCAACTCCAGCTCCACCCCTTCTACTTTGGCCCCCGACACCGGGCGGTAAGCAGGTGTATTAGGTGGTGCACCAATCACATTATTACCTGTGGCTTCCGCCAAATTGTCCTGCCGTGTCTGGAACAGGGACAATGCACCATTGAGCCGGCCATCCATCCATGCCGCTTTCAAGCCCAACTCATAGCTTTTACCGGTAATCGGTGCCAGAATCGCACCCTGTTCGTTGCGGGCGTTCTGCGGCTTGAATATCTCGGTATAGCTGGCGTAAGCGGTATAGGTATCGTCAAAGTCATAGATCAGGCCGGCATAGGGGATGAACTCGTTACGATGGCGATACTGACGCTTGGAACCAAAGTAGGTCTGATCAGTTTCCCAGTTGCTCAGCCGCCCCCCCACCATCAAGCGCAAACTATCGCTCAAGGCAAAGCGGCCAACGGCATAGGCGCCGGACTGTTTGTTATCCGTATCATCAGCCTGGGATGGCTCACTGGACCAGTTCGGCTCCGGCTCTCGGCCTGGCTGATAGAAGCTGGCCGCCGCAGCCAATGGGGGTACGGCCCGATACTGCGGGAAAGATACGCGATCCTGGGACATCATCCAGCCCACCGAAAACTCGTGCTCTTTGCCAAACAAGGTAAATGGCCCGGACAAGGACGCATTCAATGCCTTGCGGCGTACATCGCCTTCGTAATAAGAGTACGAGTTCGATGTACCCAGCCCTGTTTCCCGATCCGGATACCCACCCCGAAACAGGTTTTTCATGAAGGCATCGGTGTAGGACTGGTTATAGGTCAAGCGCAAGCTCAAGTTATTCTTGAACTGGTGGCTCAAATCCACAAAACCCGTTGTCGTATTGTTCTCGACGCGTGACCAGTTTGTATTGTTGGAAATCGAACGCTTGAAATCCGTACGAGAGCCATCGCTATAGAACAGCGGAAAACCACTGCCAAAACCATTATTGGAGCTGGACTGATAGGCAACACCCCCCGTCAACTCCATGCCAGGCATCAAGTCAGCCGTGACCACGCCATACAATGTACGGGTTTTAGTATCCTGCAAATCGGTATAGCTATTGGCCTTGCCATAAGCTCCTACAATACGGCCACGGATACGCCCATCTTCCGTGATCGGGGTAGACACATCTGCGTATCCACGCGCAAAGTCCCAGCTTCCGACACTGATCCCCCCCGATGCGGCAAAGTCCCGCAAAGGACGTTTGCGTACATAATTGACGGCTGCCGAAGGATTACCGGCCCCCGTCATCAAACCGGTCGCGCCGCGCACCACTTCAACCCGATCAAAAACGACCAGGTCCAGGTTGCTTTCACCAAAGGCCCAGGGCGACAAAACTGGCTGCGTCAAACCATCAAACTGATAGTTGTCGATACCAAAACCACGCGAAGAAAAGGAATAACGATTGGTATCGCTGCGTGTCACAGATATACCCGGCGCGCTTTGCAAGGCATCCGCCGTCGTCTGCATGCCGCGATCATCCATCATTTTTCGGGTGACCACACTGACCGATTGCGGCGTCTCCTTGATAGAAAGAGACAGCCCCGTCGCCGTGCTCATGGCCTTGGTGGTGTAGGACGGATCGGTTTCCGTCACGCCTGGGTCTCGATTGCCCTTGATCGTAATGGTGGACAGTTCTACAGGCGTATCAGCCACGGAATCCTGCGCCCAGGCCGGGCTGCTGGCAGCAACCAGCAACATGGCAGAACGAGTGACAGGGACAAGCAAGCGCAATCTTGAACGGGCATAGCAGGTTGAAGCAGCAGGCATGAGCAAGGATCTCAGAACAGGTTTTAGATGCGAACAATTATCATCTACAGAGTTTGCATGAGCGTATCCCTAAACGCAAAAACCCTATTCCAAATATCAGTCCTGCCGCTTTCCTTCTAGGAGGGGCATCGATCCGCGCGCAGTTGCAGCCAAAACCAGCTAACGGCACTGAGCAAGACGCAGATCAGCATGGCGGCTGACATCCGCAGAGGCTGGCCGTAGACCCACGGCACCAGCCAACCGCTGACCAGCGAAAACGTACTCATCTGGCAAAAGCCCAATAAGGAGGCCGCCAACCCGGCCCGACTGGGAACTTGGGCCAAAATACGCATGGTCACCACCGGCATCAACATAGCCAGACCTGCGGTGAAAAAGGCGGGGAGCAACACGGCCCACGGCAAGGCAGGATGCCAGGCGCTGGCCAGATACCCGGTATAGACAAGGCAACTGGCCAGCATCAAGCCATAGGCGCAGCGAATAATCGTGATGTCTCCCCAATGTCGCACAAGATGGGCAGAGGCCAAAGCCCCCAACATGGCCCCGACCACCAAAGGCACAAACAACACGGCAAAGGCGGTTTCAGGCAAATTCAAAGTATGAGAAATGAAATCCGGAGCAGCGCCGATCAGAAAGGCCTGAGCCCCAATCAGCAAACTTAAGGCCACACTCATGCCCATAAAAGGCACATCGCCCAGTAATTGCCCAATATCGCTACGCAACTGGCGCCAGGCCAAAGGCTGACGCTTACTGCTGGGCAGGGTTTCAGGCAAGCGACGCAGGCACAAGTAGCACGCCGCAGCGGCCAGGGCGGCCAGCATCCAGAACACAGCGCGCCAACCCAAAAGCGCAATCAATTGACCACCCACAATCGGGGCCAGCGCGGGCGAGACATTAAAGACCACGACGATATAAGACAGAGTCCGTTGCGCCTGTTCACCTTGATAGCAATCACGCACCATGGCCTGGCCAATCACCAAACCCGCTCCGGCCGACAAGCCTTGCAGTACCCGAGCAGCCAAGAGCCAATCCATGCTGGGCGCCAAGGCCGCCATCACCGAGCCAGTGATATACACCGCCAGGGACGCCACAATCACAGGTTTGCGCCCCCAGGCATCGGACAAAGTGCCATGCAGCAGCAACATCGCTGCATAGGCAGACATATACACACCCAAGGTCTGCTGCACGCTTTCGGGGGGTACCTGAAACTCGCGCTCCAACGCGCTGAAAGCAGGTAGATAGGCGTCAATAGTGGCAGGTGCAACGCAGGCCAGCAGGCCCAGAATCAACACCATCAAGGGATACGGGGGAAGCGAGGAAGGCAACACAGCTCTGTCTGAAATAAAGAAACAAACCCGCATAGGGGAGGTCTTTTTCAGGATGGACCAGGCTCGCCAGAGTGGGGAATGGCAAACGCCTAAAGAGCTTTGAACAATGACAGAGCTGGCCGCCCGGCCACCTCAATTCAATTCGCTGGGCGCAATCCCGTAGCGCTCACGAAAGGCTGTGGCAAAGTTGGTGGCGTGGCGATAGCCCACAAAATGAGCCGCCTGCTGTACGCTCCAGCCCTGCGCCAGATAATCACGTGCCAGCTCCAGACGACGCTCACGTAACCAGCCAAACACAGAACACTGGTAGGTTGCCTGAAACTTCACCCGCAAGGTGCTCGGACTCATGCAGGCCAGCTTGGCCAGATCCGCCAAGGTATGATCGTCACCCGGCGCGTTGTACAAACGTTCACGCACACGCTCCAGTAGCTGTCGGTCACGGGCAGTGGCCGGCGACTCTTTAGCAGGCTTTGGAGTCAATCCGTCCAGCGCATGAGCCAGCATTTGCAGGCTGACACCTTCCAGCAGCAAATCGTACGTCGCCCCCTGCCAGGGGCTGTCTATCAACTGCTCGAGCGTGTTGAGCAAATGCGGCGGGACCGTCCACTTCTGCATGCACAGTCCGGATGGGCCCATCAGTTTGGACAGGGTGTCGCCCAAGCGCGAGTCGCCCACGCTTTCCGCTGAACGCAAAGAGAGGTTAATACAGCGCAAACGTTGCCCGGCCGGGTGTATCCCGGTCAACGCGACCGATTCGCTATGCGCAATACTGACACCACTTTGCGCGACCAGGCTCAGTTGATTCTGACTGGCCAGGCGGGCTTGCGCGCGGCCTTGCAGCATCACAATGGCAGAGAACTGCGGCGCGCTGACGGAACTGGATTCGTAGTGATGGTGCGTGACGATATCTGACAGCACCAGCTTGATGCCCGGCCTGACCTCGTGTTCCTGCACACGCCCCTCGGCAATGCAAAGCTGCTCCCTTTCCCGATCTGGGCCAACATAGTGAGGCAAACAATAGTGAAAGCCTGTCGGACGACCGAGTCGGTCAAAGTCCGATACTGTGAATCTGATCATAGGAATAGAGAAAGAAAACGATGTCAGCCTGGCGGATACGGGCTCAAGGCACTCGGGCCGATGGGAACAGAACATCCGACACAATGCAACTGAGAATAACATACATTCTCAATTATATGGCACCTCTAAAGAATTCAAAGAGTACGGCAATGCCTTGAATTAACGGAGTTTTATGTTGACCTCATCGTGCCAGGGTCTGTTCTTGCATCAAAATCGACACACAGAATCGCTACAATTTTGCATCTGTGCTGCACCTATTCTTCTTGCTGTTGATCACCTAGCAAAATGCAATCAGCTAAAGCAATCGGGGCATAAGCCCTTTTTTCATCACACCAATGGTTCCACATTTCCAAGCATGATTTGCCGCTCGACACCCCGCCTTAAATCAACGATTGGCCTGATTATTTTTTCTAGTCTGGCTGGTTTTTTCTGGTGGCTATTTTACGAGCGCTACTACCGCTATAAAGACTGCATAGAAACGGCTGCCTCCAGTTGCCTGAACGCGCAGGGAGACAACCTGATCGGCGCAGGTATGGTCTGGGCTTTGCCCGCCTTTATCTTTAGCGGCATCGCTGTGTACTACCTGTGGCGAGTCATTGGCCGCTGCTGTGCGAATAAACCTTAAACGCTATCCGCTTTAAAAACGACAGTATCAGCACAGCAAAAGCAGTTTATACGCAGACTGCTATAATCCGGCCCGGCAATTAGCGATCCTTTTGCCAACACATTTTCTGCAAGAAGAACCTTTCATGAATACCAACGTACCAAGTTTTGGTCGGCGTCAGTTTCTCAAAATTCTTGGTGCTGGGGCAGCTGCGCTGTCAGCGACCGCGATGGGACTTTCGACAGCCGCCGCTCAAGTTCCCGCCGCCGTCCGGCCCTACAAACTCCTTCGATCCAAAGAGACACGCAACAACTGTACATACTGTTCAGTGGGCTGCGGCATCCTCATGTATTCCATGGGCGATGGCTCCAAAAACGCGAAACCGCGCATCTTCCATATTGAAGGCGACCCGGACCATCCGGTCAGCCGTGGCTCGCTCTGTCCCAAAGGCGCTGGCCTGCTGGACATGATTCACTCCAAGAATCGCCTGCTGCACCCCGAATACCGAGCCCCGGGCTCCAAAGAATGGGTCAAGATCAGTTGGAGCGAAGCCACCAAGCGCATCGCCCGTTTGCTCAAAGATGACCGTGACGCCAACTTCATTGCCAAGAACGAAAAAGGCCAGGTGGTGAACCGCTGGCTATCCTCGGGCTTTCTGGCTTCCTCGGCCGCGTCCAACGAAACCGGCCTGCTGGACTTCAAATTTACCCGTGCCTTAGGCATGCTGGGTATCGACTGTCAGGCGCGACTCTGTCACGCCCCGACCGTGTCAGCCCTGGCCCCCAGCTTTGGGCGCGGTGCCATGACCAACCACTGGGTGGACATCAAGAACGCCAACGTGGTGATTGTGATGGGCGGCAACCCTGCCGAAGCCCATCCGGTCGGCTTCAAATGGGTGATTGAGGCCAAAATCAAGAACAAGGCCAAGGTCATTGTGGTGGACCCACGCTTTAACCGTACAGCCGCTGTTGCCGATATCTTCTCGCCCATCCGCGCCGGCTCGGACACCGCCTTTTTGATGGGCATGGTGCGCTGGCTGCTGGAGAACGACAAGATTCAGCACGAGTACGTGCGCGCCTACACCAATGCCTGCCTGATTGTGCGTGACGACTTCGCCTTTGACGAAGGCATGTTCTCCGGCTTCGATCCGAAAACCAAGATCTACGACAAGTCCTCCTGGACCTACGCGCTAGACGAGAACGGCGAAGTGATGCGCGACAACAGCATGACGCATCCACGCTCCGTGCTGCAGTTGTTAAAAGCGCACGTGGACCGCTACACGCCCGAAGTCGTGGAAAACATTACCGGCGTCAAACAGGCCGACTTCCTGCAGATTGCCGAGGTTATTGGCTCCTGTTCGGCCAAGAACAAAACGCTGACCTGGCTATATGCGCTGGGCTGGACGCACCATACCGGGGGCGCACAGATCATTCGTGGCGCCGCCATGATTCAGCTCTTGCTAGGCAATATCGGCATGGCCGGGGGCGGCGTGAACGCCTTGCGCGGTCACTCCAATATCCAGGGCTATACCGACCTGGGTCTGCTGTCCTTGCGCTTGCCAGGTTATATGAACCTGCCCTCGGACAATCAGCAGACACTGGCACAGTACCTGGAAGAAACCACGCCCAAAGACGTATTGCCCGGTCAGGTGAATTACTGGAAAAACACACCCAAGTTCTTCATCTCTTTGCTCAAGAACCTGTACGGCAAGCACGCCACGCCCGCTAACGATTTCGCTTTTGATCTGCTGCCCAAATGGGATCGCAGCTACGACATGCTGGCCTACTTCGACATGATGTATGAAGGCAAGGTCAACGGGTACTTCGCACAAGGTTTTAACCCGCTGGCCGCGATGCCGGACAAGAACAAGACGTCCAAGGCCCTGTCCAAGCTGAAGTTCCTGGTTATTGTGGACCCACTGGTCACCGAGACCTCGAACTTCTGGCGCAATGAAGGTCAGTTCAACGACATCAAGACAGAAGAAGTCATGACAGAGGTGTTCCGCCTGCCGTCGAACTGTTTTGCTGAAGAGGACGGTTCCATCGTGAACTCGGGCCGCTGGTTGCAATGGCACTATGCCGGCCAGCAACCTCCCGGTCTGGCCCGTCATGACCCCAACATCCTGGGCGACATCATGATGGAACTGCGTCGCCTGTACGAAGAAGAAGGCGGTGCCTGTCCCGAACAAGTCCTGAACATGACCTGGGACGCCGACACCTATCACGACCCGCATTTCCCGCATCCGGAAGAAGTGGCCAAAGAGGCCAATGGCTATGCACTGGCTGATGTTTTCGACGAGAACGGCACGCAGATTCTACGCAAGGGCCAGTTGCTGGATAGCTTTGCGCAATTGCGCGATGACGGCACGACACAAAGCTACTGCTGGGTATTTACCGGTTCCTGGACCGAGAAAGGCAACCAGATGGCTAATCGGGACAACACCGATACGGGCTTGGGCAACACCCCTGGCTGGGCATGGGCCTGGCCTGCCAACCGACGCATTTTGTACAACCGCGCCTCCATGGATGAAATGGGCAGACCCTGGGATGAGCATCGCCAGATTTTGCATTGGGACGGCCAGCAATGGACCGGGGCGGATGTTCCGGACTTCCCAGCCAACCTGCCTCCTGGTAGCCCAGCAGCGCCTTTCATTATGCTGCCCGAAGGGCTGGGCCGCTTGTTCTCGGAAAAAGGCATTAATGACGGCCCCTTCCCCGAACACTACGAGCCGGTAGAAAGCCCCATTGCGAAAAACCCGCTACACGAAAACGTAACGCATAACCCGACCGCACGGATTCTTTCCAATGACGCCGAGCGCATGGGCAATCGTCACGATTACCCGTATGTAGCCACCACCTACTCCATTACCGAATTGTTCCGCCACTGGACCAAGCACTCTTATCTGAATGCCATGTTGCAGCCTGAACAGTTCGTGGAAATTGGCGAACAACTGGCGGCTGAAAAAGACATCCGCCACGGCGACACCGTCAAAGTCACAACCAAGCGCGGTTACATCACCGCCAAGGCGGTGGTGACCAAACGCATGCGCACCCTGACCGTTGCCGGCCAGCAGGTGCAGCAAATTGGTATCCCCTGCCACTGGGGCTTTGAAGGTGAAACCCGCAAGGGTTTTCTGGCCAATACGCTGTCCCCCGGCGTTGGCGATGCCAATACGCAAACACCGGAGTTCAAAGCCTTTCTGGTCAATGTCGAGAAAATGAAGGGAGCCACGGCATGAATTCGCAAAACATAGTACGCCGTTCGGCCACCAACTCGGTCACACCAGCCCCACAGGTGCGTGATCACCAGATGGAAGTGGCCAAGCTGATTGACGTGTCCATCTGCATTGGCTGCAAAGCTTGCCAGGTCGCCTGCAATGAATGGAACGATTTGCGCGGCCAGGTGGAAGAAAACGTCGGCGTGTACGACAACCCCAGCGACCTGAGCCCCGACAGTTGGACCTTGATGCGCTTTACCGAGCACGAGGACGAAGCAGGCAAGCTGGAATGGCTGATCCGCAAGGACGGCTGCATGCACTGCGAAGACCCCGGCTGTCTGAAAGCCTGCCCGGTTCCCGGCGCGATTGTTCAATATGCCAATGGCATTGTGGATTTTCAGTCCGACCTGTGTGTGGGCTGCGGTTATTGCGTGGCCGGCTGTCCTTTCGATGTGCCCCGTATTTCCAAGAAAGACCATAAAGCCTACAAGTGCACCCTGTGTTCGGACCGCGTTACCGTGGGCCAGGCCCCTGCTTGCGCCAAAACCTGCCCGACCGGCGCCATTGCGTTTGGCTCAAAACAGGAAATGAAGGATCTGGCCCTGAGTCGTATTGAGGACTTGAACGAGCGCGGCTATGAAAACGCCGGTCTGTACGATCCTCAAGGTGTTGGTGGCACCCATGTCATGTACGTGCTGCAACACGCGGACGATCCGCAGCGCTACGCGGGCCTGCCCAAAGACCCGCAGATCAGCGCTGTGGTGGATGGCTGGAAAGACGTACTCAAACCTGCTGCTGCCGTAGCTGGTGCGGTGGCGGTGGCCGGTATGGCAGCCCACTTCATCGGTGTGGGCCCCAACAGCGTGGACGAGGACGAAGAACACGAGCACGACAAGGCAACGCAAGGAGACGATCATGAACAAGAAAAGTAATCTTGTGCTGCGCACCCCATTCCGTGAGCGGCTATGTCATTGGGCCGTTGTGCTCTGCTTTTTCCTGGCTGCCACCTCGGGGCTATCCTGGTTCTACCCCTCTTTTTCCTGGTTAAGTTCCTTTCTGGGCACCCCGCAATTGGCACGCGTTCTGCATCCCTTTTTAGGGATCGCAGTTTTCGTTGGCCTTGGCTATATGTTCACCCGCTTCGTAAAGTACAACCTGCCCGCCAAAACCGATCTGATCTGGTTTCGTAACGTCAAAGGCGTGATCCTGAACAACGCCAAGCAGCCATTGAAAATCGGCAAATACAATGCCGGTCAAAAAGTACTGTTCTGGCTGATCATGCTGTCTATCGTCACGCTGCTGGTATCGGGCCTGATCATGTGGCGCGCGTACTTTGCCGAGTTCTTCTCCATTCCCGTTCTGCGTCTGGCCATCCTGATCCACTCCGTGGCTGGGATTGGGCTGATCTTGCTGATTCTGGGCCATATTTATCTGGCGATCTGGGTGCGCGGCTCCATCACCGGCATGGTGACAGGCTATGTTTCCAAAGCTTGGATACGCCATCATCACGATCGCTGGCATGAAGAGCTGCAAGCGACCAAGAAAGACGTGAAGGAAGGCAAGGCATGAACGAAGTTCCTGTCCGTCGTTCCGTTCCATCGGAAGAGTCCACCCGGCACTTTGACCCCATCCTGCGGCCTGAATTGCATGAGCTGTACACCGCCCGCGCGGCCCGTTTGCGCGAACTGGCTGCAGGCCATGAGCTGGAGGCCTATCTGCTTTTGGCCGCCGATGTCGCTCAGGCTCAGGCTCAGGCTCAGGCTCAGGCTCAGGCTCAGGCTCAGGCTCAGGCTCAGGCAACAGTTTCACCTGAAAGCCGTTCCAATGCCGTGGCCGTTGATCCTGTAGAGATCGCTCGCCAAGGTACATGGGTAACGCATCTGGATACCATGCTGGACCAGCTTATCCCTGGTGCTTCACCAGCAATTACCCCACATCTGGATGCCCTGCGCGCCATGAGCACCCAGGCGCGTCTGGATGCAGGTCTGGCCCTGGCCCAACACCAGTTCCATTCCGTATCCCAGGCCCTGGCTCCTTTTTTGTGGGCGGCTTTTTCTCTGGACGTGGCTTTGGCAGCACGGACAGTGCCTTTGCCTGTGGCCAGCAGTGAAGAGTCCCCCAGTTGCCCGGTTTGTGGCAGTGCCCCTGTCGCCAGCCTGATCTATAAGGGCACCCGACAAGGTCTGCGCTATTTGCACTGCTCCTTGTGCGAGAGCCAATGGCATATGGTTCGCGCCAAATGCACCAACTGCGCCGATGCGGGTAATCTGGACTACCTGAGCTTCGACTCCACCGAAGCCGTGGTGCGTGCGGAAAGCTGCGGTCACTGCCACAGCTATCTGAAGGTGATCTCACAGGAACGCGAACCCAATGCAGAAAGTGTCGCGGATGACTTGGCGACGCTGGTACTGGATGATGCAGCAAGCGCAGAAGGTTATGGCCGCACCGGCCTGAACCCCTTTGCATTGCCTGATCAAGCCCTGTAAAGAAAAGCCCGGATTGGCAGCATGCGGATCCGGGCTTTTTTTTCACACCTGTTTCACTACCCGCTTCAATCTCTGCACCAGGCACACTCTGTGCTCTGCGCTTCTCGCTGCATGATCAAAAGCAGTCGACAACCCCCTATTACAGACAGGCAAACTCTTCATCGCCCACAATGAGCAATGAACGATTGATCATTCGCCCCTCATCATAGAGATACGATTTGTTGTCCGGGTATTGGTTTTCTGAGATATCACAGGCCCTATAATCAAGAATGATTCCTGTTTAGCTTTCTGCAATCTGACCTTGATGAAAACCTCCTTACCCCGCTTTCTGCTCAGTGCCGCCACGCTCTGCCTGGCCTGCACGCTGCCCGCCCAAGCCCAACAAACTACCCGCCCCTGGAACGAATCAGTGGGCCCCACCATCGTGGATCAGCAACAAAGCCTATACCGCTTCGAGACGCTGATCATGTCCTCGGAAGACGGCAAGCGGCACTACAAAATACAGATAGGCACCCCGAACCGCCCCGCTCCCGCACGCGGTCATCCGGTGATTTATATGGTCGATGGCAATGCCGCCATGGCCAGTATTGATGTGGACGACCTGAAAGCCATCAGCAGCCTGTCTGCGCCGGTACTGGTCGCCATTGGCTACGACACTGAAGCGCGTCACGATGTGATTGCCCGCTCCTTCGACTACACGCCTCCGGTCACGGAAAACGGCGTCAGCAAGCCGGTGGAAGTACGGGGTCGTTTAGGGGGCGGCGCCGATATTTTTCTGGACTATATAGAAACGCACATCAAGCCTGCAGTAGAAGCGCGCGAGCCTATTGATCGCTCCCGCCAGACGCTGTGGGGCCACTCTTATGGTGGCCTGTTTACCTTGCATACCCTGTTTACCCACCCTGATCTGTACCAGCGGTACGTGGCGGGCGATCCTTCCCTGTGGTGGTACGACGGAATTCTGGTCAAGACGGCTCAGGCCTTTGATACAAGGCGGGCCAAGGACAAGCAGATCGCCATCATGGTCGGCGGACAGCGCCGCAGTACATCCATGAGCAATGCTGCGGCACAATGGTCCACACAGGATATGGCCAAGCATTTGCAAGAGGCCGGGCTGAACGTCAGCTACGAGAACTTCAGCGAGCTGAACCACGGGCAGATGCTGGCCGCCTCCTTGAAACCCGCCCTGCGAATTGCGGCCCAACCGTGATGCCTTCGAACCGAAAGCATCACCACTGAGCACCACATCAGTGCCCTGCCCTCAAGGGCGCTGAGCCGCCCCCACAAAGCCGCCATCGGGCAAGGTCAATACATTGAAAGGCGCCGGTTCAACCTCCGGCCCCTTGGTATGAATGCCATCAATAATGGCGCCTTGTTGCGGCGCTGTGCGCGATAGGGATCGCTCCCTATAGTTGCTGGCACAGGTACTTGATTTCCAGGTACTCGTCGAGACCGTAGCGTGAACCTTCGCGGCCCAGGCCAGATTGTTTGATGCCCCCAAATGGGGCTACTTCGTTAGAGATCAGACCGGTGTTTACACCAACCATGCCGTACTCCAAGGCCTCACCCATCCGCCAGACTCGCGCGTTGTCCCGGGTGAACAGGTAGGCGGCCAAGCCATATTCGGTATCGTTGGCCATGGCAATGGCCTGTTCTTCAGTGTCAAAGCGGAACAATGGAGCCACTGGGCCGAATAACTCTTCACGGGCCACACGCATGGCTGAGCTCGCCTCCCCCAAGACCGTGGGCAAGAAGTAGGTCCCGCCTAAGGGGTGGGGTTTACCGCCTAGCAGAACACGGGCCCCGTGTTCAAGGGCATCCTCAATCAGCTCACTCAGATGATCGACGGCTTTTTGCTCGATTAATGGGCCTTGTTCTACCCCCTCATCCATCCCGTTGCCCACTTTCAGAGTGGCAACACGTTCGCTTAAGCCTTTGGCAAAACGATCATAAATGCCGTCCTGCACCAGAAAACGGTTAGCACATACACAAGTCTGACCACTGTTGCGGTATTTAGAGGCTATCGCTCCCTCAATGGCGGCATCCAGATCGGCATCATCAAAGACGATGAACGGCGCGTTGCCACCCAACTCTAACGACAGACGTTTGATGGTAGGAGCACATTGCGCCATCAGCAAACGACCCACTTCGGTCGAGCCGGTAAACGATAGCTTGCGCACAATGGGACTTTCCGTCAACGCAGCCCCCACCACGCTGGACGAGCCTGTGACCAGTTGGAATACACCGGCAGGAATACCCACCTGCTCGGCCAGCGCCGCCAAGGCCAGGGCGGTCAGGGGAGTCAGGCTGGCGGGACGCACAATAATGCTGCAACCCGCAGCCAAAGCAGGCGCTACCTTGCGAGTAATCATGGCCGCAGGGAAGTTCCAGGGAGTAATGGCCGCACACACACCCACAGGCTGCTTGACCACCACAATGCGTTTGTCCGACTGGGGGTGCCCCATCACATCGCCGTATACGCGCTTGGCTTCTTCGCTGAACCACTCTACAAAGGAGGCGGCGTACAGCACTTCACCGCGCGCCTCCGCCCAGGGCTTGCCCTGCTCCAGGGTCATGATGGTGGCCAGGTCATCTGCATTGGCAACCATGGCGTCGAACCAGGCGCGCAACAACTTGGCACGTTCGTGCCCACTGCGTGCCTGCCATTCGCGCTGAGCCACTTCAGCATCGCTGATGACCATTTCAACTTCTGCTTTAGCCAGGCTGGCGACATTGGCCAGGCACTGGCCCGTAGCAGGGTTCAGAACGGCAAAGGTATTGCCATCCGCTGCGCTGACCCAACCCCGAGCCGTCCAGGACTGATCGTTAGCCAGGCGGGGATTGTTCAGTTTATGAATCAATGATGCCGCTATAGTGTTCATTATGGTCGACCTATTTCTAAAATGATGAACCCGATCAAAAACATCAAGGTCAAACAATCGGAGCCTCAAAGAACTGAGGCTCCAGTTTACCTACAGAACATCCATATCGCTTAGGCCATCGTCATCAGGCTTGCATTCCCTCCAGCAGCAGCCGTATTAACGCTCAAGACTCGCTCCTGAACCAGTCGCTCCAACGCAATCGCATGGTCTCCTGGAGCTAATGCCGTAATACTGACAATCATTCCCTCTCGGGCCGCGATCCGTTGCTGCCAACGTTGCAATGAACTGGCCTGTCCGTGATGCAGCATGGCATCAATGTAGCAGCGCTCCAGATCATCAGACAGCGTAATGGCCGAACGCAGCAAGGCGGGCAAACGGGCATGTAGTCTCTGTGCCTGCTCATCATGCGCATCCCATACCATCTGACTGCCAACAGCCAACACGGCGCACAATTGCGCGATACGATCGCGCTCATTATCTGCCACGCCCAGCACGGCCTGACGAGGCACTAAGCGATAGGTATTGGACTCCCCCGTTGGCCCACGCAGCTCAAAGCGTTGGTTACTGAAAAACGTCATCGGAGTACGCGTTGGAGCCAGTTCCGGATGCTGATCCAACCAATTGGCCAAGGCTTGTCGCGCAGACTCCTGTGGGTTCCCTAAGAGCTGGCCTGCCCCGTCTGTGCCGAAAGGCTGACTGAGCGCCTGTTCAGGCCGCTCAGCCAATAAGCGATACAGGTACAAAGGTCCACCTGCTTTGGGCCCTGTTCCCGACAAACCCTCTCCACCAAACGGCTGTACTCCCACGACCGCCCCCACCGTATTGCGATTGACATACATATTCCCCACATGGCTGCGCGCCACAACATAGTCAATCGTTTCATCAATACGGGTATGCAAACCCATGGTCAGACCATAGCCCTTGGCCCGGATCTGCTCCAGCACTGCATCCAGTTGATCACGGCGATAACGCAGCAAGTGCAGTACCGGGCCAAATACCTCTTGCGTCAAATCGGACAGATCAGGCAGCTCAATCAAGGTCGGCGCAATAAAGGTGCCGTTAGCCGTTGTCAGCGTGCGGGCGGCCTCACCGCCCAGACTCAACTGATGGACGACATGACCCTTGGCACGCATTTTTGCAATATGCCGCTCAATCCCCTCTTGAGCCCGTTGATCAATCACCGGACCAATATCATTCGCCCACTCAATAGGATTGCCTACCCGCAATTGAGCCATCGCGCCCTGCAGCATGGTGATCAAACGATCTGCCGCTTCTTCTTGGACAAATAAAACCCGCAAAGCCGAACAACGCTGCCCGGCGCTATCGAAAGCCGATACGATCACATCCTGCACAACCTGCTCAGTCAATGCAGACGAATCGACAATCATGGCATTTTGACCACCTGTCTCCGCAATCAGAGGCACCGGTCCCCCATGCCGACCGATACGTTGGGCAACCGTCGCCTGCAAACCACGAGCCACTTCGGTTGAGCCAGTAAACATGACGCCTTGCACACGATCATCCGAAGTCAGCTGTGGCCCCACCACACTGCCCCGGCCAATCACCAGTTGCACAGCCTGGCGCGGCACACCCGCGTCCCACAAGATACGAACCGCTTGGGCGGCAATCAAGGAGGTCTGCTCCGCCGGCTTGGCCAACACCGTATTGCCCGCCGCCAGAGCAGCAGCCACCTGACCCGTGAAAATCGCCAAGGGGAAGTTCCAGGGGCTGATACACACTATTGGCCCTAGCGGTCGATGGCTGTGATTGGAAAACTGGACCTGTACTTGCTGGGCGTAATAACGCAGAAAATCCACCGCTTCACGGACCTCGGCAATCGCATTGGCATAGGTTTTACCCGCCTCGCGCACCAGTATTCCCATCAGAGGCTGCATGTGCGCCTCCATGCCATCAGCAGCCCGCAGCAACATTGCCGCACGCTCGGCAGGCTCGACCGTAGCCCATTGAGGAAAATACTGACTGGCCGTCTGCAAGGCCAATTCCACCTGCTGCGCTGTCGCACTGTATACCTGACCGAGCTGATCACGATGATCCGCTGGATTTACGATCGCCGTCACAACAGCTGCGGCCACATCATCATGCGGCGTCTCCATGCCCAACATGGCTTGCACCTGCATAGACGTGCTCGCTTCCTGCTGCAAGGTTTGCGAAAGCGTCTTTAACTGTTGCTCATCGGCTAGATTCAGTCCCCATGAGTTGGGGCGAGATGCACCATACAAATCGCGTGGCAAGGCAATGCCAGCATGCGGCAAGCCAAGCTGCCCCTCTTGCGCGGCCATTTGCTCGACCTGCAACACAGGATCACGCACCAGTTCGCCCAGCGCGATGCTCTCGTCCGCTACCTGATTCACAAACGACGTATTGGCCCCATTTTCCAGTAAGCGCCGCACCAGATACGCCAACAAAGTCTCATGCGTACCAACGGGTGCATAAATGCGGCAAGGTCGCCCCAACTTGCCTTGCTCGGGGTGGCCCACCACCTGCTCGTACAAGGGTTCCCCCATCCCGTGCAAGCACTGGAACTCATACTGTCCCGAATGATACTGATCAGGCCCAGCCAACTCATAAATGCTAGCCAGTGTCTGAGCATTATGAGTGGCAAACTGGGGATAGATTTGCTCTGGGGCGGCCAGCAGTTTGCGTGCGCACGCGACATACGACAGATCGGTGTAGGGCTTACGCGTATAGACCGGATAACCTTCCAGGCCGTCTAACTGCGCCCGTTTGATTTCACTGTCCCAATACGCACCTTTGACCAGACGAACCATCAAACGCTGATTACTGCGACGGGCCAGATCAATGACATAGTCAATGACATACGGGCATCGCTTTTGGTAGGCCTGGATCACAAAGCCAATTCCTTTCCAGCCCCGCAAGTCTGGCTCGAAACAAAGCCGCTCCAACAGGTCCAGGGAAATCTCCAGGCGATCGGCCTCCTCCGCGTCGATATTCAGACCAATATCGTAGTGACATGCCAGACGGGCCAGCTTTAACACCAAGGGATACAACTCTTCGTGCACCCGGTCAATCTGGGCACGGCTGTAACGCGGATGCAAGGCAGATAACTTGATGGAAATCCCTGGGCCGTCATAAACGCCACGGCCATTAGAGGCCTTGCCAATGGCATGAATAGCCTGCTCGTAATCTTGCAGATAGCGTTGGGCATCGGCCGCCGTCAATGCCGCCTCGCCGAGCATGTCATAGGAATAACGAAAGCCTTTGGCCTCTAAGGAGCCTGCGTGTTGCAAGGCTGCCTGGATGGTTTCACCCGTCACAAACTGCTCGCCCATCATGCGCATTGCCATATCCACCCCTTTGCGAATCAGGGGTTCACCACCTTTGGCGATCAGGCGCCCCAGCGAGGCCGACATTCCAGTTTCGCTATAGGTGGATACCAGTTTGCCCGTCACCATCAAGCCCCACGCGGCGGCGTTGACAAAGATGGGCGTGCCTTTCTTGCCGACGTGTTGACGCCAATTGCCATGACTGATCTTGTCACGAATCAAGGCATCGCGTGTTGCCGTATCAGGGATACGCAGCAAGGCCTCGGCCAGACACATCAGAGCAATGCCTTCCTGGGACGACAAGGAAAACTCCTGTAAGAGGCCCTGCACCAGTCCCGACTTGCCGGTGGCGGTTTTACGCTGTCGCAACGCTCCGGCAACCCGCAGTGCCAAAGCCTGCGCCCGGGTCGCCATCTCACCCGGTAAACGAGCCTGCTCCAACAGACTGGGCACAAGCTCGGTTTCTGGACGCAGCCAGGCCCGGGTAATGGCTTGCCGCAACGTGGATTGCTCCAACCAAGGCGTCAAAGCGGCAAAGGAGTGGACTGCTGCACGAACTGGCGACGCGCACGCACCTTGTTGTAGGACCATGAACTACCCCTGCAATAAATACGAAAGACAGATTGATGACAAATTTTTCGCTATTATTAAGGAATAAATGTAAAATTTCTCACTATATTCACACCGATCTATAGTGAAAAATAAATCATGAAAGACCAAGAGCACCAACTTGACAAGCAAGACCTGAAAATTCTGGACTTGCTCCAGCAAGACGGACGTATTGCCAACACAAAACTGGCCGAAGCCGTTGCCCTGTCTCCAACGGCAGCTCTGGCTCGGGTGCAACGTCTGACACGAGAAGGCTATATCCTGGGCTACGAGGCCCGGCTCAATCCGGCCAAACTCAAGGCAGGGATGTTGGTGTTTGTTGAAGTATTGTTAGACCGCACCACGCCCAACGTATTTGAAGAGTTCAAGCTGGCGCTGCAGGATCGACGCGAGGTCATGGAGTGCCATATGGTGGCTGGTGGCTTTGACTACCTGCTCAAAACCCGCCACGAAGATATGAGCGCGTACCGGGACTTTGCCGGTCGCGTGCTGTGGAAACTACCCGGTATCCGAGAAACCCGCACCTTTGCCGTCATGGAAGAGGTCAAAAGCTCCATGGCCCTGGATTTAAGCCGGATTTGGTAACTGAGATAGTTCTTTAAGGGCGCCGTCTGCGCCCGTCTTACCGTCGAGCCAAGCCGTCCTGCGCGATGCCAAGCGCAACGCTGAGGCGGCCCGACCTTGCCATTGTTACCTGCTGATCGGCCAGCGAGTCACTCACCCAAGGAGGGGTGTGAACTTACCCACAACACGGTGGCGTCCTGCTCGCCACCGGAAATACAGGCATGTCCCATCGCGCTGTCAAAGTAACAGGAGTCTCCACTTTCCAGCTCCAGAGGCGCATAAAAATCCGTGTGTATCACCACCGTCCCTGTCAACACATAGATGAACTCCTCGCCATCATGCCGCAACAAGGTCTTAAAGGCCTTGGAGTCATGCGCCTTGATCGTCGTTACCAAGGGGATAAATTGCTTATCTGCAAGATCGCTATGCAAAATTTCATAACTGTACTGACGCGTATCGTGCACCACCCCTTCCCCCCGTCGAGACACGCTGCGTCTACCTAGGGGCGTGGGTTTGGAAGTGTGGCCAAACAGCTCGCCCACATGCACATCTAATCCTTGGGCCAGGGCAGCGATTTTTTCGTACGTCGGAGAGAGCTGCCCATTTTCAATCTTGGATAAGGCCGAGGCAGAAATCCCCGATCGCTCACTTAATTGTTGCAGGGTCAATTTGGCCTGACGGCGTAATTGATTCAGTTTGACGGCCAATACATTGACGGGATCATCAGGGGGGGTCATGGCAGTTTTTAAGGCTTCCTGTATGCACTACCTATGGAAAACCCTTAAAGAGGATTTTCCGATATGGCAATATTATTTCGTATAAGAAATATTTTTCTCAAAATTACAGGCATGCGCCTGTACGTTGATGGTAGATCACATGCAAATCCTGGATCAAGCTCAAACTGAGCACTCCATGCCTTTCGATCGTCTTTTTGATGCGATCGAATCCATGTTCATTGAAGGCTGCAACGTGCCTTTACGGCATAACCACGCCATTGAAAACGCCGGTCACGCAACCGGCACCCTGCTGCTGATGCCCGCCTGGCAAGCCGGTAAACATCTGGGCCTGAAAACCGTGTCCATTTTCCCGGACAATAACACTCAGGGCCTGCCTGGCCTGCACTCAACCTATACCCTGTTTGATGCGACTACAGGCAAACCACTGGCGGCCTTGAACGGCGATGTCATCACCTCCCGTCGTACCGCTGCCGCCTCGGCCCTGGCTGCACGCTGGCTCAGCCGCCCAGACTCGCAAACACTGCTGGTCGTTGGCGCAGGTCGGATTGCCAGCCTGCTGGCCGATGCCTATCGCACCGTCCGCCCCATCCGCACGGTCTTGGTCTGGGATCGGAATGCCGACAATGCTCTCGCCTTGGTCGAACGGCTAAACCGCGATGGCTTTGACGCTCATCATGTGCGTGAGCTGGAAAGCGCTGCACGACAAGCTGACATCATTACCTGCGCCACCCTGGCCACCGAACCGCTGATTAAAGGCGAATGGCTGCAAGCTGGCACTCACCTGGATCTGATCGGTAGCTTCATGCCCACCATGCGCGAGAGCGATGATGCCTGCTTTACACGCGCCACCGTTTTTGTTGATACCGATGAAGCAGCGATGAAATCGGGCGACATTCTGGAACCCATCAAATCCGGAAAATTCGATCCGGCTGACATTACCGCCACGCTGGAAGATCTGTGTCAGGGCCGACACCCTGGCCGCCAGAGTGCCGACGAAATCACACTGTTCAAAGCCGTTGGCACAGCCTTGGAAGACCTGGCTGCCGCGACACTGGCTTATGACCTTTGGCAAGAACAATCCTCTACTTTTACACCGGGCTGATTGGCTCAACGCGAACCAATAACAAGGAAACCCCTCATGACGGCAAACGTCACCCCTCCCGCACAACGTGCCTCCGCCAAGCGCGTTCTTCTGGCTAGCCTGACAGGCAGTTCTATTGAATGGTTTGATTATTTTCTGTACGGCACAACCGCCGCACTCGTTTTTAACAAGCTGTTTTTCCCTACCTTCGACCCTGTCGTCGGTTTAATGCTGGCCTACCTCTCCTTTGCCCTGACCTTCTTCATTCGTCCCTTGGGCGGTTTGATCTTTGCCCATATTGGGGACCGAATCGGACGCAAGAAAACCCTGGTCATCACCTTATCCATGATGGGCGGGGCTACCGTTCTGATTGGACTGCTGCCTGGCTACGATACCATCGGCGTCTGGGCCCCCATTTTGCTGGTGCTGCTGCGTCTGATTCAAGGTTTGGGGATTGGTGGAGAATGGGGCGGAGCCTTGTTACTGGCCTATGAGTATGCGGCGCCGAACCGACGCGGGCTGTTTGGTAGCGTTCCGCAGATGGGAGTGACCATTGGCATGCTGCTGGCCACCTTGGCCATGACCTTGATGAGCCTGCTGCCCGATGAGCAGTTCATGAGCTGGGGCTGGCGCATCCCCTTCCTGGCAAGCGCCGGACTGGTTTTTCTTGGCCTATGGGTACGTAATGGCATTGATGAAACACCGGACTTTCAAAAAGCCAAGCAGGAGGGTCAAGTCGCCAAAATGCCATTGGTTGAAACCTTGCGAGACCATTGGCGTGAAGTGCTGATCGCCATCGGTGCCAAGATTGTGGAAACGGCGCCATTTTATTTGTTCTCGACCTTTGTAGTCAGCTACGCCACCAGCAGCACATTGCAGTACGAACGTTTTGATGTTCTTAACGCGGTGACCGTCGCCACGCTGGTCACCACCTTCTGCATTCCACTGATGGGACTGCTGTCTGACTATATCGGCCGCGTCAAAGTATTTATTGCTGGGGCAGTAGCCATGGCCTTGTTTGCCGTCCCTTACTTCCTGCTGCTTGACCAACGTTCTACCACATCCCTGATGATTGCTACGGTTGTTGCCCTGGGCCTGATCTGGGCACCGATTACCGCCGTGCTGGGCACCATGTTTTCGGAGATTTTCGCCACACGTGTCCGCTATACCGGCATTACCCTGGGTTATCAAATCGGTGCCGCCTTGGCCGGTGGGACAGCACCACTGATCGCAACATGGCTCATGAGTCGTTACGACGGCTCCTGGGTGCCTGTCGCGGTCTACATTATCGTTGCCGCGCTCATCTCGATTGCTGCCGTGTCAGCCGTACGAGTCCGCAAACCAGAATAAGCCAACAACAAGCGGGTTCGCCACGCTTTCCCAGACCGCCGATAAACCCCAGGTTCGATAACTTGGGGTTTATTTTTTTGTGCGCCAAGCCAAGCAATCAGACCGTCGATCACAGCAGCGTGATCTGCTCCTGGCAGACTCACCTGCGCTGGGCTGCAGATGCCACACAGTGATCCGAGCAACAACATTAAGATGCCGCACACCAAGCGATACCGGTAAACTGTCGCTAAATCCTTTATTTTGCAGTTCTTTTTGATGTCACCCATCGTGCCCCATACCTCTTTCAGTACCCTTCCCCTTTTGCCCGCCTTGCTTGAAACCCTGGATAGCCTGGGTTTTGAAAAAATGACGGCCATTCAGGAACAGAGCCTGCCGCTGATTCTGCAAGGCCGCGACCTGATTGCCCAAGCCAAGACCGGCAGCGGCAAAACCGCCGCATTTGGCCTGGGTCTGTTGCAAACCCTCAACCCCAGCAAACTGACGCCACAAGCCCTGGTAATCTGCCCCACGCGCGAACTGGCCGATCAGGTCACGACCGAACTGCGTCGTCTGGCCCGCCAGATTCCTAACGTGCGTATGCTGACGCTGTGCGGTGGGGTTCCCTCGCGCCCGCAAACAGAAGCCTTGCGCAACGGTGCTCACGTAGTGGTGGGCACACCGGGCCGCATCCAGGACCACCTAGAGCGCGGCAACCTGGACTTGTCCGCCCTGAAAACCCTGGTACTGGACGAAGCCGACCGTATGGTGGACATGGGCTTTCACGATGACATCGTGGCCATTGCCTCGCACTGCCCGCCCCGTCGTCAAACCCTGCTGTTCTCGGCCACCTACCCGGAAAACATTCGCAAGCTCAGCGCCCGCTTTCTGCATAACCCCGCCGAAGTCAAAGTGGAAGCCCTGCACGATGCCAGCCAGATCGAACAGATTTTTTACGAAGTTCACCCCGAGCAGCGTTTGTCTGCTGTGGTGACCCTGCTGGAGCATTTCCGCCCCTGCTCGACCCTGGTTTTCTGCAACACCAAGATGCGTTGCCAGGAAGTCGTCGAAGAGCTGCAATCCGAAGGTATCCAGGCTCTGGCCTTGACCGGTGATCTTGAGCAGCGTGATCGCGACGAAATTCTGGTGCAGTTCTCCAACCAGAGCTGCGCTGTGCTGGTCGCCACCGACGTGGCCTCGCGCGGTCTGGATATTCAGAATCTGGGGGCTGTCATCAACGTAGACGTCACCAAAGACAGCGAAGTGCATATCCACCGCATTGGCCGTGTTGGCCGTGGTGATCAAAAAGGCCTGGCCTTGAATCTGGTCTCGCGCAACGAGCTGCGCTGGGTCAAGCTGATTGAAGACTTCCAGGGCCGTGAAGTGAAATGGGGCAATCTGAAAGCCTTGCGATCTCAATCAAAAGAACCCTTGCGCGCACCCATGATGACACTGGAAATTCAGGGTGGCAAAAAAGACAAGCTGCGCCCCGGCGACCTGCTCGGTGCCTTGACGCGTGATGTCGGTCTGAAAGGGGATCAGGTCGGCAAGATTGCCATTACCGACGCCCGCTCCTACGTGGCCCTGGATCGTGGAATTGCCCGTCAATTCTTTGACCGTATTTCCAACGCCAACATCAAAGGTCGCCGCTTCCGTATGCGCTTTGTGGAAGACAAATGAATACCAAGTAGTAATTGACTGACTGTATCCTGTTTTATACAATCAATCCATAAAGACTATCCACACCACCGATACCTTCGATCACTGGTTTAGCGGTCTGCGCGACAAGCAGGCCGCCAGACGAATTCAGGTTCGTATTGACCGAGCAGAAGATGGCAACTTTGGAGACTGTGAATCGGTCGGCGAAGGAGTTTCCGAGATGCGTATTCACTACGGACCTGGCTACCGTGTGTACTTTGTACAACGTGAACTGGAGATCGTGATCTTATTGGCGGGTGGCAATAAATCTACCCAGAATAAAGATATTAAAACTGCGCTGGAAATCGCGCGGCAACTATAAGGGGCGATCATCATGGGAACCATCAAATTACGCAAATGGGATAGTGCCGAACACCTCCAAACCGAGGAAGACATGGTGCTATACCTAGAAGCCTGCATGGAGGAAGCTGGCAACGATGCCGCTTTCATTGCAAAAGCCTTGGGCAATATTGCTCGCGCCAAGGGCATGAGCCAGTTGGCTAAAGAAACGGGCTTGGGACGTGAAAGCCTGTACAAAGCCCTGTCAGGCGAAGGCAATCCAAGCTTTGGCACCATTCTAAAAGTCATGCACGCCTTGGGAATCAAACTGCAACCACAGCTTGCTCCTCACAACTCCTAACCCCACACGTATTCCAACCCAAACATAACCGGTGCAAGCGTCATTTCTCCGTCCGCCCTTCAGGATCAGACAAGAAACTCTTGTTCTTCCTACATACAGGCTATTTTGCTGGGTGCCTGTTTCAAATGACTGCTGGCCGCGGAGGGTCCTGAACCATGCCAGCGTGCCAGCTCTCGTATGCGCTCTATCAGGCTGGCAGCCGCTTCGCTCATGCTGCCTGTCTCTCGTGGGTAGGCCATCAATAACTCGCAACGCGGGCCGCCGCCGATCAAGGGTCGTGACACCACGTTCTTGGGCATGAAGTATTCCGCGTAGGTTGGCAACAAGGTGTAGCCCAATCCAGCTGCGACCAGATTAATGCTCATCAGGGGGTTGGCCGAATTGTAGGTATGCTCGGGCACCACCTTGTGATGGGCCAGATAGCGAGCCAGCACATCGTGCATGGAGCGGCCATAAGAGCGATCCACGGCAATCATGGGCAGGCGGTTCAAACGCGCCGGAGGAATCAAGCTATACGCTTCCAGGCGATGACCTTTGGGTAGATAGACCCGCAAGGGCTCATCCAATACCACTTCGCTACAAACATTGGTGGCTCGCACCGGGCCACGCATGAAAGCCAGATCCAGTTCCCCTCGGGCCATGGCGCCTTCTTGCTCGTTGGATGTCAGGCTACGCAGCACCACATCCACCTGGGGGAAAGCCGCCCGAAAAGCGGGCAATACCGCTGGAAAGATACGCACCTCTGCCGCCGGGACAAAGCCTATCGTCAGCACTTCCCTGGCTTGCGAAGCCGCCTTGCCCGCACGTATCACCGCCTCTTCCACTTTTTGCAAAATCTCGCGGGCGTCATCCAGGAAAACGGCTCCGGCCTCCGTCAACTCGACCTTGCGACGAGTACGGTTCAACAAGGGATAACCAATATCCTCTTCCAGATTGCGGATCTGCTCACTCAAGGAGGGTTGAGAGGTATAGAGCCGCTCAGCAGCACGGGTGAAATTCAACTCTTCCGCGACTGCAACGAAGTAACGCAAGTGTCGCAATTCCAAGTTAGTCTCCTGTCAAATTAGTCGCCCTGTCCGGCTCTGACCCGAACAGCATAGGGCTCGGCCTGCGGTATTTCTCCCGAACAAGCCGTTCTTGCAAGCACTATTGTCGCTGCTCCAAAGGCGTTACAAGCGACTGCGATTTTCATTGCTGCAGCGCAGCAATTGGGATTCTCGTAAACCCTAAGTACCTGTAAAGCCGCATCAATATTGGCCTTCAGACTTAAACCCTATACATGCCAGGGTCTTAAAGCCGACTTATCGGGTTTGCCGATCACCCGATCTAAAGCAAGTATTGGTCGAATTCATTTCAAGCTTCTACATTTTGCCGTTGGCGACAAAAACCTGTTTCGCAAAAGCACGCATTGCAATAGCGAGGAGCAAGCGATGGGAATCAACCCTGAAAAAATCGAAGCCTTGGTCGATGCACGTAATGGACGCGTTACCCCTTCCATTTACACCGACCCGGATATTTATGAGCTGGAGCTGGAGCGCATCTTTGGCCGCACCTGGCTGTTCCTGTGTCACACCAGCCAGATCCCCAAAGCGGGAGACTTCTTCAATACCTATATGGGCGAGGACCCGATTATCGTTGTCCGTCAAAAAGACGGCTCGATCAAGGCCTTCCTGAACCAATGCCGACACCGCTCGATGCGCGTGTCCTATGCCGACTCGGGCAATACCAAAGCCTTTACCTGTCCCTACCACGGCTGGAGCTATGGCACCAACGGCGATCTGGTGGACGTACCGCTGGAGCCGCGCGCCTATCCGCAAGGCTTGTGCAAGGAAAAGTGGGGTCTGCAAGAAGTGACCCGCGTCAAAGTATACAAGGGTCTGGTCTTTGGCAACTGGGATGCGAGCGCTCCTGATCTGGAAGAATACATGGGCGATATCGCCTGGTATCTGGACGGTGTGTTGGACCGACGCGAAGGCGGGACTGAAATCATTGGCGGGGTTCAGAAATGGACCATCGAATGCAACTGGAAATTCCCCGCTGAGCAATTCGCTTCCGACCAATACCACGCTCTGTTCTCGCACGCTTCTGCTGTGCAGGTGCTGGGCCAAAAACCGGGTGACGAAGACAAGGCGCTAGGTGCCGGTCAAACCGCCCGCCCTGTCTGGGAAACCGCCAAAGACGCCGTCCAATATGGCCAACGCGGCCATGGCAGTGGCTTCTTTTTTACCGAACAGCCCGATGCCAACGTGTGGGTAGACGGTGAGGTCTCGCAGTACTTTCGCGACACCTATGCCGAAGCGCACGAGCGCCTGGGCGAAGTGCGTGCCCTGCGTCTGGCTGGCCACAACAATATGTTCCCGACACTGAGCTGGCTGAACGGTACCGCAACGCTGCGCGTCTGGCATCCACGCGGCCCGAACCAGGTGGAAGTCTGGGCATTTTGTATTGCCGATGCCGCCGCTCCCGACAATGTGAAGGCGGCCTTTGAACGCAGCGCCACCCGCGCTTTTGGTCCTGCCGGATTCCTGGAGCAGGACGACTCCGAGAACTGGGCTGAGATCCAAAAAATCCTGCGTGGCAAACGCGCCCGTGGCACCCAGTTGTGCATGGAAATGGGCCTGGGTAACGAAGGTCTGCGTAGCGACGGCGTGCCAGGCGTCACCAACTACATCTTCTCCGAAACCGCCGCTCGCGGCCTGTACAAGTACTGGGCCGACCTGATGGTGTCCGAGACCTGGGATGAAGTCCTGGAGCGCAGCCGCGTCTACGAAGAGGAGTTGGTGAAATGAGCGCCGTCATTGAAGAACCGACCCAAACAGCCATCGTCGATATGCAACTGCATCATGAAATTGCTGACTTCCTGTACATGGAAGCCGAGTTGCTGGACGACTGGCAGTTTCGCGACTGGCTGGACCTGCTGTCCGAGGATGTGCACTACCACATGCGCAGCACCACCAATGCGCAAACCCGCGACCGTCGCCGCAGCGTGCAGCCACCCACCACCTGGATCTTTAACGACAACAAGTTCCAACTGGAACGTCGCGTCGCTCGCCTGGAAACCGGCATGGCCTGGGCCGAAGAACCTCCTTCGCGCACCCGCCACTTTGTCAGCAACCTGCGTATTCGCCCCACTGCCGACGGCCAGGGTTACGAAATTCGTAGCAACTACATCCTGTACCGCGCCCAGAAAGAGAAGGACGAGACCTGGTACGCCGGCAAACGCCTGGACTATGTACGCCGTGCAGACAACCGCTTTGGTTGGGAGCTGTATGAACGCGAGATCGTTCTGGATCAAGTGGTCATTACATCCCACAACCTGAGCGTTCTGTTCTGACCCTGCTCACTTTCCGATGTTGATTGATATGACACGCATTACCGCATGTGAAACCGGTGCCCTGGCCGATGGCGAGGCACTGAAGATAGACACTCCCGACCGTCAGATTGCCCTGTTCAATATTGATGGCACCTTCTATGCGACTGACGACCGTTGCACACATGGCAACGCGTCCATGTCCGAAGGCTATGTCGAGGACGATGGCACGGTGGAGTGCCCACTGCACGCTGCCCGTTTCTGCCTGAAAACGGGCGCGGCCCTGTGCCAACCCGCCACCGAGGCGCTACGTACCTATCCGGTGATCATCAGCGAAGGCATGGTCTATATCGATCTGGAGGCCCAGGCATGAACGGCTGGCTACAAAACGAAGTCGCTTTGATCACCGGCGGCGGCTCAGGCCTGGGTCTGGCATTGGTGGAGCGCTTTCTCCAGGAAGGCGCATCCGTGGCGGTACTGGAACGCTCGGCAGAAAAATGTGCCGATCTGGAACAGAAGTTTGCAGGCAAAGTGCTGGCTATCCAGGGCGATGTGTGCAGCGCGGCGGACAACCAGAAAGCCGTGGCTGCCACGGTTGCCCGCTTTGGCAAGCTGGACTGTTTTATTGGCAACGCCGCAGTCTGGGACCACGGTGCCCGGCTGATCAACACCAGCATCGAGCAATTGGATACTGGCTTTGACGAGCTGTTTGCCATCAACGTCAAAGGCTATCTGCTCGGTGCCAAGGCAGCCGCCGCTGAACTGGTTAAATCCTGCGGCAGCATGATTTTCACCTTAAGCAATTCGGCCTTTTACGCCGAAGGCGGCGGCCCGCTCTATACCGCCAGCAAACATGCAGCGGTCGGTCTGATTCGCGAGCTGGCGTTTGAGCTGGCCCCTAAAGTGCGTGTCAACGGCGTGGGGCCCTGCGGCATGAAAACCGATCTGCGTGGCCCACAAGCCTTGGGCCAGCAAGATACGCGCATCATGGACTCGCGCTCGCCCGACGCCATCAAAGCAATTTTGCCCCTGCAATTCTTTCCCGAGCCTGAGGAATTTACCGGCCCCTTTGTGCTGCTGGCCTCGCGCCAGAACAACCAAACGCTGACCGGCGTCATGATCAATGCCGACGCAGGCCTGGGAATACGCGGCATACGTAATGTGGCCGGTGGACTGGAGCTGTGATGCAGACACCTCATATTGTGATTATCGGGGGTGGACAAGCCGGAGCCACGGCCGCCGCTGAACTGCGCCGCCGTGAATTTGCCGGGCAGATCACCCTGGTCGGTGAGGAGCCGTACCTGCCCTATGAGCGTCCGCCCTTGTCCAAAGATGCCTTGTTGGACCCGGACAATGTGCAGCTCAACGTGCATCCGGAACACTTTTACACCGAGCAGAACATCACCCTGAAACTGGGGGTTCGTGCGGATACGATTGATGCTCAACAAGGCTGCGTCACCCTATCCAATGGCGAAACCCTAAAGTATGACAGCCTGTTGCTGGCTACCGGCGCACAAGCCCGCCGTCTGCCCGAGCTGGACGCGCTGGGTTCGGTATCGCATGTATTGCGTACGCTGGACGACGCCAACCGTATCCGTACCCAGCTCAAACCTGGCAGCCATGTCTTGCTGGTCGGAGCGGGCGTTATTGGTTTGGAACTGGCCTCCAGCCTGATCGCCTTAGGTGCCAGTGTAGAACTGATTGACCCCGCCGCCCGGGTCATGTCGCGCAACGCACCGGAAGTCCTCAGCCAGTATCTGCAGACCGTACATGAAGCGCGCGGCGTGCGCTTTCACCTGGGCACACAGGTCAGCAAGGCCCACCTCGACCAAGAACAGAAAGTCGTGCTGGCACTGGACAATGGCCAGCAGTTGCAAGGCGACCTGCTGATTTACGGTGTCGGTGTGACGATTGATACCCGCTTGGCCGACAGCGCCGGATTGCACACCGAACAAGGTGCCATCGTGATTGATGAGCATGGTCGCAGTTCCCAGCCTGCCATTTATGCGGCGGGTGACACTACCGTGCAAATCGGTATGGATGGACGCTGGCAACGGCAAGAAACCTGGGAAAACGCCAATCATCAAGCCTGCATGGCCGTCTGCCACATGCTCAACCAGGAGCCGGCTCAGGCCAGCCCGGCTTGGTTCTGGACAGACCAATGCGATATGAACATCCAGTTTGCCGGGGATATGGCCGCTGCCCACTGGATTGTGCGCGGCGATCTGGACACGCCTCCTTTTGTCCTGATTGGTCTGGACCCCGAAGGGGCCATCTGTGGAGCCATCACCGTCAATCAAGGCCGTGACATGCGCCCGCTTAAAGAGCTGATCGAACACCGGGCTGTCCTGCCGCTGGAAGTATGGAACGACACTGCCCAGAACCTGCGCAACCTGGCCAAACAAATCGCGCAGGCAACAAACAGCCCAGCCGCAATAGCTGCAGTGGCAGTCGAAGCAGCGGCCCCCTTACACCCATAATCAGAGTCAGGAGACTGGCATGCAGGCACACCTGGAGTGTCTTTCACACACGCCGTTGCTGGGTCACCACGACCCGGCCCAAGCCGTACTGGACGAAGTTTTTGCGGTACAGAAAGCCGCCCGCGAACGTGTCGCGGCTTTCAAACCTGATCTGATCGTGCTGTTCACTCCCGATCATTTCAACGGTTTTTTCTACAACGTCATGCCCAGCTTTTGCATAGGCACGGGCGCCCATGCCATTGGTGATTTTGACAGCCTGGCCGGACGCCTGGACGTGCCCTTCGAGCTGGCGACACAATGCGCCACCCATGTGATCAATAGCGGCGTGGATGTGGCCATTTCGCACGATATGCAGCTCGATCATGGTGCCGCCTATCCGCTGGAACATCTGGTGGGTAGTCTGGATCAGTACCCGGTCATCCCGGTGTTTATCAATTCGGTGGCCGCCCCCTTGCCGACCTTCAAACGTGCCCGTTTGCTGGGCGAGGCCATCGGGCAATGGGCCCGCTCGACCGGCAAGCGCGTGCTGTGGATCGGTTCGGGTGGCTTGTCGCATCAACCTCCTGTGCCGGTGTATGCCGAGGCACCCGATGCCGTGCGTCGCTCGCTCGATGGCGAAGGCTACACGCTCTCGCCCGAGGCGCGTGCCGCCCGTACACAACGCACCATTGATGCCGGCAAAGCCTTTACTCAGGACCCTTCTGTTCTGCACCCACTCAACCCCGAGTGGGACCAGGGCTTTCTGGATCTGCTTCAAACACAAAGCTACCAACAGCTCGATGAAGTGGCGAACGATGACGTCTCGGCACTGGCCGGGCGCAGTGCCCACGAGGTTAAGACCTGGGTGGCCGCTTTTGCCGGACTGTCAGCCTATGGCCCTTATGAAGCGGGGCATCGCTATTACCGCGAAATTCCCGAGTGGATTGCCGGCTTTGGTGGCTTGTCCGCCCATCCGCGCCAGAACTGAAATCCACCACAACAAAACCTCAGGAGATTGTCATGAGTCTGAATGAATCTGATTACAGCCGTTTCGCGACCGTGGTCGAGGAAGGCAAAGAACTGCGCATCCATTACAACGATTTGGGCCAGGGTGAACAGACGGTCGTCATGTTGCACGGCTCAGGCCCCGGTGCCACCGGCTGGGCCAACTTCAACCGCAATATTGAACCGCTCACGCAAGCTGGCTACCGCGTCTTGCTGATCGATTGCCCTGGCTGGGGCAAGAGCGATTCCATCGTCAACAGCGGTTCGCGCTCGGACCTGAACGCCCGTGTGGTGAAAAGCATTATTGACCAACTGGGCATAGACAAAATCCACATGCTGGGTAACTCCATGGGCGGTCATAGCTCGGTTGCCTTTGCCCTGACCTGGCCTGAACGTGTGGCCAAGCTGGTTCTGATGGGTGGCGGCACGGGTGGCATGAGCCTGTTTACTCCTATGCCCAGCGAAGGTATCAAGCTGCTGAACGGCCTGTACCGCGAACCCACGCTGGAAAACCTGAAACGCTTTAACAATGTGTTCGTGTTCGACGCCAGTGTGCTGACCGACGAGCTGCTGCAAGCGCGCCTGAACAATATGCTCAGCCGCAAGGATCACCTGGAAAACTTCCTGAAATCGCTGGAAGCCAACCCACGTCAGTTCCCGGATTTCAGCCCGCGTCTGCCCAGCATTAGCGCTCCTACCCTGATCATCTGGGGTCGTCAGGATCGTGTTGTGCCTTTCGATACCGGCCTGCGCCTGCTGGCAGGTATCCCCAATTCCGAGCTGCACGTCTACAACCAATGCGGTCACTGGGCGCAGTGGGAGCATGCCCAGAAGTTCAACCAGTTGGTTCTGGATTTCCTGGAGCGTTGAGATGAGCGAAACATCCAGCGATCTGCTCGACACCCTGGCCAGCCGTTTGCGCCAGGCCGAGAACAGCAGTCAGTCCATCGAGCCGATTCGCAGCCTGATTGGTGAAGACAATGCCGAGGCAGCCTACACCATCCAGCGCATCAATATTGCCCGAGGTCTTGCCCAGGGCCGTCGCCTGACAGGCCGCAAGATTGGCCTGACCAACCCCAAGGTCCAGCAGCAACTGGGCGTGTCGCAACCCGACTTTGGCGCCCTGTTTGCCGACATGGCCTATGGCGATGGCGAAACCGTTCCTGTCGAGCGCGTCCTGCAACCGAAGATCGAGGCTGAAATTGCCCTGGTGCTGGAGCGCGACCTGCCCCATGCCGACACCAGTTTTGGCGATGTCGCCGCCGCTGTGGGCTGGGTCATGCCCTCGCTGGAAATCGTCGGCAGCCGCATCGCCAACTGGGATATCCGCTTTGTGGATACCGTGGCCGACAACGCCTCCAGCGGTCTGTACGTGCTGGGCGGCCCGGCCCGCCGCCTGGACGGTCTGGACCTGCGCAATGCCCGCATGAGCCTGCATCGCAATGGGGAACTGGCCTCCAGTGGCAGTGGTGCCGAATGCCTGGGCCACCCCTTTAATGCCGCCGCCTGGCTGGCTCACACCATGGCCAAACTGGGCGAACCGCTACGGGCCGGCGATCTGATTCTGACCGGTGCCCTGGGCCCGATGGCACCCGTTGCCCCCGGCGATCATTTTGAAGCCGTGATCGAGGGCATAGGCTCGGTATCCGTCACCTTCAGCGCAGGCTAAGTCCTCTTTGTACGGAGTAACACACATGACAAACCCCAACGGCATTACCGTCGCCATCATTGGCTCGGGCAATATCGGCACCGACCTGATGATCAAGGTGATGCGCCAAAGCAAGCACCTGAAAATGGGCGCCATGGTCGGTATCGACCCGGCCTCCGATGGCCTGGCCCGTGCGGCCCGCCTGGGCGTGCCCACCACCCATGAAGGCCTGGACGGGCTGTTGAAGCTGCCCAACTTCAAGGACATTCGCATCGTGTTTGATGCGACCAGCGCCGGTGCCCACGCCCGTCACAATGCCGTCCTGCAAGAGCACGGCATCCAGGTGATTGATCTGACACCTGCCGCCATTGGTCCATACACGATCCCGGTGGTCAACCTGGACGACAATCTGGACGCCCCCAACATCAATATGGTGACCTGTGGCGGACAAGCCACCGTGCCCATTATTGCGGCCGTCTCGCAAGTGACCCCGGTGCATTATGCCGAAATCATTGCCTCGATCTCGTCCAAATCGGCTGGTCCGGGCACCCGCGCCAATATTGACGAATTTACTGAGACCACCAGCAAAGCCATGCAGGTCGTGGGCGGTGCCACCGTGGGTAAAGCCATTATTGTGCTCAACCCGGCCGAACCACCCTTATTGATGCGCGATACCGTCTACACCCTGAGCGATCCGGGCAAGGAAGCGGAAATCGAACAATCCATCCAACGCATGGCCGACAAGGTGCAGGCCTACGTGCCGGGCTATCGCCTCAAACAAAAAGTGCAGTTCGATGTCATCCCCGAGGACAAGCCCATCAATGTGCCTGGTCTGGGATGGCGTTCCGGCCTGAAAACCTCGGTGTTTATCGAAGTCGAGGGCGCGGCCCACTATCTGCCCGCCTATGCCGGCAATCTGGACATCATGACCAGTGCGGCATTGGCCTGCGCCGAGCGTCTGGCCCAAACCCGCCTGCTGACGCAAACCGCATGACACGCAAGGACATCACAATGGCACACGATCCCAACAAGAAGCTCTATATCTCCGATGTGACCCTGCGCGACGGCAGCCACGCGGTGCGTCATCAATACAGCGTGCAAAACGCCATGGATATTGCCCGTGCCCTGGACCAGGCCAAGGTCGATTCCATTGAAGTGGCCCACGGCGATGGTTTGTGCGGCTCCAGCTTTAACTACGGTTTTGGCGCGCACACCGACCTGGAATGGATTGAGGCCGTCGCCTCGGTTGTCACGCACGCCAAGATTGCCACCTTGCTGCTGCCCGGCATTGGCACCATCCACGATCTGAAGGCTGCCTACGACGCCGGTGCCCGCACCGTGCGGGTGGCCACTCACTGTACCGAGGCAGATGTCAGCAAGCAGTACATCGAATATGCCCGCAATCTGGGCATGGACACGGTGGGCTTTTTGATGATGAGCCACATGACGACCCCGCAACACTTGGCCGAACAAGCCAAGCTGATGGAAAGCTACGGGGCGACCTGCTGCTATGTGGTCGATTCAGGCGGTGCCTTGAACATGAATGATGTGCGTGACCGTTTCCGCGCCTTCAAGGACGTGCTCAAGCCCGAGACCGAAACCGGCATTCACGCCCACCACAACCTGTCCCTGGGTGTGGCCAACAGCATTGTGGCCGTGGAAGAAGGCTGCGACCGTATCGATGCCAGTCTGGCGGGCATGGGCGCAGGAGCCGGCAATGCGCCCTTGGAAGTGTTTATTGCTGCCGCCGCACGCATGGGCTGGAACCATGGCACGGATCTGTACACCTTGATGGATGCAGCGGACGACATTGTGCGCCCCTTGCAAGATCGCCCCGTACGCGTCGATCGCGAAACCCTGGCCCTGGGCTATGCAGGCGTGTACAGCAGCTTCTTGCGTCACAGCGAAGTGGCCGCACAGAAATACGGCCTGAAAACCGTGGACATTCTGGTCGAACTGGGCAAACGCCGCATGGTGGGCGGTCAGGAAGACATGATCGTGGACGTGGCTCTGGACTTGCTGCAACGACAGGGCACCACGGCCTGATTTCAAAAAACTAAAAAGTTCTACCCCCGGCTCACCGCCGCTTTATCGCGCGATGAGTCGGGTTTCTGCACCCTGAATTCGGGGCGGGCAGGTGGCAGAAGCAAGAAAAAAAACGTCCCGGTAAACCGAGGAGACATTGAAATGACACAAACCCACGGCCGCAAGCACGCGGTCATTACGGTGGCGATCTGCTTTCTGATCGCTGTTATCGAAGGCATGGATATCCAGGCCGCTGGCATTGCCGTGAAAGGCGTGGCGGCAGAGTTCGGTCTGGATAAAACCTACCAAGGCTATTTTTTAAGCGCAGGCATTCTAGGGCTACTGCCCGGTTCGCTCATGGGCGGGCGCTGGGCAGATAAATACGGTCGCAAAGCCGTGTTGATTGCCTCGGTCGCCATCTTTGCCCTGTTTACCTTGTTCACCGCTTGGGTCAACAGCCTGGCCACCTTGTTGCTGGTGCGCTTTCTGGCCGGTGCTGGTTTGGGCGCAGCCATGCCCAACCTGATCACCTTGGCTGCCGAGTCCGTCAAACCCGAACACCGTGCCCGCGCCGTGGGCATGATGTATGCGGGCATGCCCGTTGGTGCAGCCATCTTGTCGCTGGTAGCCGCTTCCAACTTTGGCGAGAACTGGAAAAACATCTTCTACCTGGGTGGCTTGCTGCCTCTGCTGGTCATTCCCGTGATGGTGTGGCTGCTGCCTGAGTCACGCGAGTTTTTGCAAGCACGCCAGAATCGAACCATCGTACAAGGCCGCTTCCAGGACCTGTTCAGCAATGGTCTTGCCGCCCGTACCCTGCTCTTGTGGGTCAGCTATTTCTTCACATTGATGGTGGTGTATCTGATGCTGAGCTGGCTGCCCTCCCTGTTCCAGGAGCTGGGCTTTAGCCGTAAACAAGGCAGCACCGCCCAATTCTGGTTCATGGTCAGTGCAACCGTGGGCACCGTCTTGCTGGGCTATCTGACAGACCGCTGGCATAAGGCTTTGGTCATCGCCCTGATGTATGGCGGAATCCTGGCCGGTTTGCTCAGTTTGAACGGTGCTTCCGGGCTGGAGCAGATGTATTGGGCCGCCGCCTTGACTGGTGCTTTTGTGATCGGCTGCCAGGGTGTCTTGTATGCCTTTGGCGGCATCGTCTACCCCACTGCCGTGCGTGCCACGGGTGTTGGCACCGCCGCCGCAGTAGGCCGTATTGGCGCCACCCTGGGCCCCACCATTGCAGGCATGTTACTTAGCCAGGGCTATGGCGCTGCTGGTGTGATCACCTCCGCCATCCCCTGCATTATTGTCTCGGCACTGTGCATGTTCCTGGTGGTACGTCAGATCAGTCAGGAGCAGACACAGGCATCCGGCACCTGCGCCCTGCCTGCAGCAGGGAAAGCCTAAAAGCAGAGCGGATTGCAGACCAACACCAAGCTGTGTGGTCCGCAGGGCAATCCTTCCATAAGCAGCCCTTGTGCTAAGCTGCTGCCAACCAAGCGAAGGCACTAAAGACATGAGCCGCCCCCCAACGACGAAGCCCGTATTCGACTTTGGGGGCGGCTCGAAATGGCACAGCCATCTTTTACAATGCCATGCCTGTTTTGCCCAAGCAGACTGATCGGCGGCCATCCCTGATAAGAATGAAAACAAGAATAAAGAATGACGGGATACAATGGCCGGCTGCTACTTTGACAGCATTTTTCTATAGCCTGGCCTAACCCTGCTGCGGGGAAACAAGAACAAGGCGCCAGGCCCAGCACGGAAACACGAGTGATGGACACAGTCATACTTCTTCTGATCGCCGCTATTGCCCTTCATTTTGTGCGGGCACGCTATCAACGCGGGCGCATTATCTTGCTGGGCCACCATCTGAGCAGCTTTCAGTTGGAACGCCACATGGAAACGCTGACAGAAGGCTATACCCGTGCGATTGGCGAACAGGATCTCTCGCGCCAACAGCAGGTTCTGGACATGTTTTCCCAGACTGAAAACGCCGTGGCTACCCAGATTCAATCCTTGGCCGATGCACTACAAAAAGAACCGGCAGAAAACACCCGTGTGGGCATGTTGCCTTTTTGTGTGCCTTACGCAGAACGAATCATCCCGTCCATGACGCGCGACTTTCGCCAGCTTTTGCAGATTCATGCCGCCGGTTTGCGCCATGTTGTCGACAATCCCGAGCAGTTGGACTCCAAAAGCCGGGCCTATCATTTGTCAGCCGAACTTTATCTGTTCCAACATAGCTGTCACTGGTTTTGCAAGTCCAAAACCGTGGCCGATGCACGCTTGCTAGCACGCCATAAAGTCACTCATCAAAAAGTGTTGGAGTCCGTGTCTGCCCAGACTCGCAGCGCCTATTTGCGCTGGCAGCAAGGCCAGGACAAGCAGTAAAAAAGGAGCCAGAACGGCTCCTTTTTTTATACATCACTATCATGACGACACCACCATCCGCACCGCAAAAGCCTCTGAAAAGTCTGGTATGAATTGTTCACGACTTTGCCGTTGGAACAGAACGACTGCTACGCCTGCACTTGCCCCCCAAAACAAAGCTGTGCAAGTGGCAAGAGCCAAACTTTAGCCCACATGGTTCGTTGAAAGGGCAAAGTCGGTTTCTTGATTTGCCTGCTCGTCACATCACACTCCTTATTCATCCATAATTAATTCCGGCCTATATGCAAATCGGCTTGAAATAAATTTTAAGAGTGTGAATTCTTTATTTATCTCAGACTATTCTTAGTTTTACTTTTCAACGACTTATATACAATCACACCTTACATGGGTTAATTGTCAATAACTGCAAAGTCACCCCAAACACCTCTTGACATGCGATTAATTAAAAAACCAACCCAGCCAATCAATTAATTTCATTTTTAAGAATAGTCCTAAATCTTTTCACCGATTGATTTCCTAAACTTCAATTGTGCTCTAAACCAAGCACATACCTGGGAACCTTCGAGCGCCCCAAGGCGTACAACAAGGTTGCTTCGTTTGTCCAACAACCGGAAGTCAAATCAATCATGAAAAAGATCCTTTTAGGCCTCACCATCCTTTCCGCTTTCGCCGCTGCCGGTGCTCAAGCCGAACCTGTTCTTGGTGCTCGTGGCAACATCAGCTTTATCGGTAGCATCAACGCTGACAGCTGCACCGTGCGCACCCCTGGTGCATCCAGCTCCGGCGCCAACATGCTGGTAGACATGGGCCCCGTCTCGGCCAAGACTCTGGGTACCGAAGCCGTACCTGCCACCTCCGAAGGCGGCCTGACCTCCATCGCCAAGAACATCGACATGCAAGTTGAATGTGCCAGCGGTACGAAAGTTGAACTGAAACTGGCCCCTACCACTACCTCCGGCAAGGGTATTGCAGTGACTGGCGGTGCACAAAACGTGCAGATCATGTTGCTTAGCAACGAAAACGTTCTGGACTTTACCGGCGGCTCGGCCACGCTGGAAGCTCCTTACGTTAACGGTTCCATCAACATCCCTCTGACCGCGTACTACACCCGTAAAGCCGGTACTGAAGTTGCTGATGTCGTTGGCGGCCAAGCCAATGCCACCGTCGCTTACGAGCTGTCTTACGAATAAGACTGCCTAAGCTGCTGGCAAAGGGATTTCCCCTTGCCAGCACCCACCCTCAAGGAGAATGAACCATGTCTATCTCAACGTTCAAGAAACTGGCTTTTGGATGTCTAACCCTTGGCGCTGCGCTGTTAAGCAGCCATGCACAGGCATCAATCTCCTTGAGTGGTACCCGCCTGATCCTGCCCGAAAAACAACAAGAAGCGTCCATCGTAGTTCGCAACGAAAATTCGCCTGTACTGATTCAGTCCTGGTTGGAAACGAATACCGACCACGATCAAGCGGAACTACCTTTTGCTATCACACCCGCACTGGTCAAAGTTGCCCCGAACGCACAGCAGGTGATGCGTGTGCTTTACGCCGGTGGTGAGCAAGGTCTGCCCCGCGACCGTGAAACCGTACTGTGGCTGAACGTTCAAGAAATTCCACAGCAAGGCCCTGGCGACAATCAACTGCAGATTGCCATCCGCCAACGCATCAAATTATTTTTCCGCCCTGACGGCCTGCCCGATTCGGCAGAGCAGGCCCCCGCTCAATTGCAGTGGTCTGTGGTGAACAGTCAGGGCAAACCCATGCTGGAGGTGCACAACCCCAGCGCCTACCACGTATCCATGTCCACCCTGAGCACCGCCAAAGGTCAGGAAATGGAAGACCCCGGCATGATTGCCCCTGGCCAGACTCGTCTCTTGCCACTGGGCCGCTCGGGTGCCCAGGACACCTTGCGGTTTCGGGCCATCAGCGACTATGGCAGTGCCGACCCTTATGAAGTTCGCCTGAACGGGCAGAACAAAGTTCAGGGCCGCGCCTTAAATCCGGACGCACCATAAAACGGCGGCCTAGACCGCCCAGCCTCCCCCGCCTCACGTCTGACCCTTTCGGCTACTGGCTCCCAGCCAGTAGCAGGAGCCCTTGCACGTCTTCGAATCGTCCAACACGCCCCCTTGGGTGCAGAGTCATGTCCAAAAAAAATCGCCTGTCCTGCCATCGCATTCGCCCCGTCAACCGCCAACCTCAGGCTACGTTGCGTCTTGCTTTGTTGCCCTGCCTGGTCATCATGGCCTGCGCAACCCAGGCCCAGACAGACTCCTCCATCCGCATTCCTGCTCCTGAAGACACCAAGGCAGAATCCGTTCAAGTTGCCGCTCTGGATACAACAGACTCCATCGGCTTTAACATGGCCTTCCTGCAAGGCAATGCCTCCACAGCCGATCTGCGCACCTTGCTCTCCAACAGCAACGTCCCTGAAGGCGTGCAGCGCGTGGACTTGTATGTCAACCAGCAACGCACTGGGCGGCGCGACATCACCTTCAAACGCAACCCACGCACGGATGACAACGAACCCTGCTTTAACCAGGAGATGCTGGAACAAGCCGGTGTTGACCTGAGCAAACTGCCTACCCCTGTGCCGGCCGAGGCAAGCTGCCTGCGTTTGCCAGAGATCGTGCCTGAAGCCACTGCAACCTATGAAAGTAGCCAATTACGTCTGCTGCTGAACATTCCACAGATTTACATGAATCCCAGCAGACGCGGTTATGTCGACCCTTCTCTGTGGGACTCGGGCCAGACGGCTGCTTTTGTGAACTACGGCGTAAACGTGCGCCGGGATCAAAGCAAAGGTATGTCCGCTACCAATGACCTCAGCGCAGACCTGCGCATGGGCGTGAATATTGGCCCCTGGCGTATACGCAACAACTCCTACTACAGCTCGGGCACCAACCGTTCCAGCACCTTTACCAGTCAGAACACCTATGCTCAGCGCGACATCGTCGCCCTGAAAAGCCAATTGGTGGCTGGGCAGACCTATACACGCTCCCCACTGTTTAACAGCGTGCGCTTTATGGGTGTACAAATGCACTCGGACGAGGCCATGCGTCCCGACAGCGAGCAAGGCTACGCACCCGTGATCCGTGGCACGGCCGAGAGCAATGCCACAGTGGAAGTGCGCCAGAACGGCTATGTGATCTACACCACCAACGTGGCACCCGGCCCTTTTGCGATCAGCGACCTGTCTCCTTCAGGCTCGAACGGTGATCTGGAAATCACTATTATCGAAGCCGATGGTTCGCGCCGCATCTTGCGCCAAGCCTTTTCCGCTCCGCCCCTGATGGTGCGCGAGGGCCGCCTGAGCTATGACATTGCGGCTGGCCAGCTACGCCTGAACGAAGACATGCAAGAGCGCCCCAATTTTGTTAGCGGCTCCATGCTATATGGCGTCAGCGCCAATACGACGCTGGCCGCCGGGGTACAGGCGTCCAAAAACTTCAGCGCCTACTCCCTGGGCGTAGGCATGAATACCCAGTTAGGTGCAGTGTCACTGGATGCAACCCGTTCCACCAGCCGTGTCCAAGGCCAGCAATCCCAGGGCACCAGCGTGAACTTGCGTTACAACAAATTCCTCGAAACCACTGGCTCGAACGTGTCCGTCACCATGCGTCACGACCTGAGCCGTGGCTATCGCACCCTGTCCGATCATGTGCAGGCAACACAAGCACCTGCTCACCTGCGCATGTCTGGGTCACACAACTCTCGCCAGCGTATTGATGCCAACATCAGCCAGCCCTTAGGCGGTGGCAATCTCTACCTGAACGCCTCCTATAACAAACATTGGGAGAACACTTCCTCCAACAGCCTGTCGGTGGGCTACAGCAACCATATCGGCAAGGTGAACTACAACCTGGCCTACACCCGCACCCGGAATTTGCACTCCTCCTTTAGCCCCACGCGCTCCCATGACAATGCCATCATGCTGACGCTGAGCATGCCCTTGGGCAGCGGCTCCCATGCTCCACAAAGCTTTACTAGCATCAATCACGACAATAATGGCAACTCGGTCCAAGCCGGTGCCAGTGGCTTGCTACCTACCGACCGTGAGATCAGCTACGCTGTCGCAGGCGGACGCACCGTTGCCGGCGAAAGCAATGCATCGGTCAACGTCGGCACGACCACTTCTTTTGCCCGTATGAATGCTGGTTACTCCTATGGCAACCGTCACAACTCCGGCAACTTCTCGGCCAACGGTTCAATTGTGGCGCACGGTGGCGGCGTCAACCTGGGTCAGGCACTGGGCGAGACCTTCATGCTGGCCAAAGTAGAACCCGCCGTAGCCGGTGTCGGAATCTCCAGCCATGTCGGTGTCGAAACAGGCTCAAATGGCTACGCCATCATCCCGCATGCCACGCCGTACCGCGGCAATCACGTCAGTCTGGATACACGCCACGCTCCCAAAAACGCCGAATTCGACAACGCCGTACAGCAGATTGTCCCGACGCGTGGTGCTGTTGCACTGGCAACTTTCAAGGCCGAGGTGGGTTACCGCGTGCAGTTTGAACTACATGACGAACAAGGAGTCGCCCTGCCCTTTGGCGCCATGGTGCGCAATGCCGCCGGCGAACAACTGGGTATGACAGATCCACGAGGTCGAGTCTTGACCATGGTGTCCCCCGAGCAAATGCGTGGTCACCTGGACATTAGCCGTAACGGTCAGTTGTGCCGCGCTCGCTACGAGCTGTCCGAGAACACAGACGAACTGAACTATCAACTGGTCCGCCTGAACTGTGTCCACCGCGATCCTGACCCTATCCTTCCCGGCAATCTGGCCAAGCAAGGCAAGGCCCAAGACAGCGCAGCATGAGCAAGCCCAGCCACCCATCAAGCCACGGCCCTATGCGTGAGAACCTGCCCCCCATGCAGGTTCCACGTTTTCCCAGTGTTTTGTTGGCAGCCCTGTCTTTGATTCTGATTCTATGCGCATCACTAGGGACAGGCGCCTATTTGTACTCGTCTGCCACACACCTGATTTCCGAGTATCGCCGTCAACTCAACAGCGCCGCAGACCATGCTCAGCTCTTCTTTGACCAGCGCGAGGTTCTCTTGCGTGCTGTGGCCGCCAGCGCAGTTTCCCCAGACTCGTTGACCTTGTCGGCCAATAGCGGCAATCTGCAAGCCATTGACACACCAGACAATGGCGCGCTTGATCACTACACCTTGCTGCTGACGCGCCGCCACTGGAACGCCATCCATCGCACTGGCAAGCTGCGTTACATCAAGCTGAATCCTGCCCAGGATTTTCGTCTGGAGCAACATGGCCAGAATCTGAGGTGGGAGCAGCACATCGATGCCTTGGCCACGCGCTTGAGTACGATCAATCAAGAACCCCATGCCCGTCAGGTTACCGTGGTCTGGCTGCATCATGATGATGCTCCCTCCTCGCGGCTGGTGGCCTATACACCGATTGATCGAGAAAACCGGCTGGGGGCCTGGCTGGGTCTGGAACTACGAGACATAGATCAAGCCCTGACCTTATCCGCTCCCCCGCCCGGAACCGAACACATCCTGTTCGATATACGCGGTCAAGCCGTCTTGTACAGTAGCGCCCCACCTGATCCGTCTGAATTGCGCTGGCTACAGCAAGACTACTTTGGCTTTGATGGCAAAGCCTGGCCAGAACATATCATTCTGAGTAAATCCATTGGCAGCGGGGGTTTGCGAGTGCTCTACGCCCTGCCCACTCAGCGATTGCTGCACGATGGTCGCGGCGCCCTGATCACCGCCTTATTGACCCTTACCATCTTTACCACCGTTGTTCTGGTCGGGGCTTGCCTGATCCGACGCCGTTTGCTGCTGCCTGCCCGCCAGCAACAGCAAAGCCTGGTCGATAGCGTGTCCTTGAATCGCAAGCTGATTGCCATGGCCCCTGTCGGCCTGACCCTGGTCGATGCCCAGGGCCAGGTGATCTTTCAAGAGAACCTGCAAGCACGAACCTGGATGCAAGGTGACCATCAATGGCGCTCGCGGCTGCCAGGAGAGCATGAGCAAAGCGCCTGCTCCGACATCACCCTGAAGGATGGTCGTAGTGTGCGTGTGCATGCCATCAGCCTGAACTACCGTGGCAAGCGGGCAGCATTGTGTTCAATCATCGACATCACGACCGAGAAAGCAGAAGAGGCGGCCCTGCGTCATTCCCGCCAATTGGCTGAAAATGCCAATATCGCCAAGACCCAGTTCCTGACCACGATGAGCCATGAAATCCGCACGCCTCTGTACGGCATTCTGGGAACACTGGAACTGCTATCGCTTTCCGAGAAACATCAGCACCCTTCGCCCTACATGGACACCTTGCGCCGCTCGGCCGAAACCCTGTTCCGGGTGGTGGGCGCATCGCTGGATCTGTCACGCATTGAAGCTGGCCACGTTTCCCTTGAACCGCGCGAATTTACACCACAAGAGCAGATTGATGACGTGATTGCCGCCTTTGCGGCCACAGCGCAAAACAAGGGCTTGCTGCTGTATTCAGTGACTCCGGTACGGGCCTTGACCACCACCATTGGCGATTCCTTGAAAATCCGCCAAATTCTGAGCAACCTGGTCAGCAATGCGATCAAGTTCACCACCTCCGGCCATGTTGTACTGCGCCTGCATACCGAACCCCAGCCCGGTAATCGTCTGGCTCTGCGCTTTCAGGTAACGGACTCGGGCCAGGGCATCAGCGCGGATATGCTGCCCAAGCTGTTTTTGCCGTATTTCAGTGCCCACAAAAGCGGCATCAACCAGCAACCGGGTACCGGTCTGGGTTTGCCGATTTGCCAGCGCCTGGCCAGTTTGATGGGTGGCTCCCTGTCTGTGGTCAGCGAACCCGGACTGGGCACCAGCATTAGCTTTGAGGTGGTTTTACCGGTAGCCACCCCATCGGCAACCCCGACGGCACCCAAGTCCAAACTGGCGTTCCAGCCTGTGTATGTCGCCGGGGACATCCCTGAAATCGTCTCCAATGTCAGCAAATGGCTGCGCCACTGGGGGGCCTATGCCTTGCCTTATACCGGACAGCCCGCCAAACCCGGCTCCGTTCTAGTCCACAGTTGGCCATCTTTTGCCACCAGCACACCTGAATGGACAGGCCGCCAGGTGATGGTTCAAACCCATGCTCAGACTACTGCTATACAAGCAGACAATCCAGACCATTTCTACACCGCCTCAAGCGCGATGGAACACGTCACGCAGGCGGTGCAACTGGCTCAATCTCTGGCCTGCCCGCCTCAACGAGCCGGGCAAGATATTGGCCCTTCCATGCGCTCACAACATGTGCTGGTTGTTGACGATAATCCGGTGAACCAGCAGATTCTTCAGGAGCAGTTAAGCGTATTGGGCTGCACTACCCACCTGGAAGCCAGTGGCGAAGCGGCCTTGGTACTGACAGACAAAAACCGCTTTGATATTGTCTTTACCGACCTGTTCATGCCCGGCATGGATGGCTACAGCCTGGCCCGCGCCCTGCGGGCAGAAGGCTACCAGGGACGCATTATTGGCATTACGGCCAATGCCATTTTGGACAAAGACAAAGAATGGTCCACCGCAGGCATGGATGCCCTGCTGATCAAGCCTTTGCCGATGGCGGCCTTGCGCGCCAGCCTACAAGCTCCGACACCCTAAGTTTGCCTCACCATCTACGGCTCCCGCGTCGCCATCACGACGCTGGACGGTATGATATGGCAGGACTTGCCCCACACGGCGCCCCCACGGAGAACCATGGCCAACTCACCCTTTAATCGTATGACGCGACGCTCGCGCGGACACACACGGCTGCTGCTGGGCGTTATTCCTGTCTCATTCATGTTGCTCGGCGCGCTGGTCGTAGGCGGTCAGCACTTTTTCAGCAATGAACGCCACCGCCTGGCGTCCGACTTCAACGTGACCTTGGCCTACATACAGGAGCAAGAACGATTTTTGGCCCAGCTCAAGGCCGATGCAGCCAAGTTGCAGGCCGGGCCACAACCCGAGCCCCCACCCGTAGAAAGCAGCCATGCCGTCAGCATCTGGCGCCCCACCGCCAGCGTGTCTTTTTCCATGATTTGCGAGCAGCATTGCCGTGCATCCAAACAGGACTACGGCACGCTGGGTGCCGATCTGGCCGATAGTTTTGCCTCCTTCTGGGCCCGGTCCTATTTCCCATCCGGTTACTTGTTCCTGTTTCATCCCGACATGGAAGACAGTTTGAGCATTCCGGAGCTGGAGTCTTCCCGCACCGATACGGTCCTGCCCATTGCCTCGCACAAAGAAGCACGCCAACACATTCAGCCACCCGGCGAACTGGCCTCCAGTCCATCTGCCGTGAAATGGGTTTCCTTACCCGAACACCCTCTGCACATGCTGGGCATCATTCCGATCTCCCTGCCTGGCCTGCCCCTGCCCGGTGCGAACCCCTCTCTGTTTCAGGCAATGAGTCTGTTCGACAAGGGCCGACTGCGCGAGTTCTTCAATCAATCCGAAGCCCCACTGGGCTATCGCTTCTGGCTGCACCATGCTGCACAAGGCCTGTTAATCGGGGAAAACAACTCCCCCGCCCTAGAGCAAGATGGCTTTACCATCAGCCTGCAGGGATTGGCCTTCCAGATGAGCGATCCCTCGGGAACCTGGACGGGCCGCTATCTGATCAGCCCCAGACAACTGCTAAACAGCACCTGGGTACCATTGGGCACTGTGGTGTTCTTATTATTAAGCCTACTGGGCGGCCTGGCCTATGCCCGCTGGTATGGACGCCAAGTGGTAGAGCCAGCCCGTCAGGCACAGCGCGCTTTGCTGGAAAGCCAGGACTTTAATCGCAATCTTATTGATACCTCACCGGCGGCCCTGTGCGTGATCAGCAAGGACAAGCGACAGATTATTTTCGGCAATGCTCAGGCGCTGGAGTGGTTGGAGCTAAATGCAGGCGACACCTTACCCGAGCAATCTCCCCTGTCCCTGGCTTTGAACGAACTGCAACAACAAGGACCGGATGCGAACGAAGGCAAAGTGGACTTGCCCGATGGTCGCAGTCTGCACTTGGCCTGCGCGCCCAGTCGCTACCATGAGCAAGACGTCTTGCTATGCGTTCTGATGGATTTGACGGCCCAAGAGGAAATCCAGCGGGAACTAGAGCGTGCTCGCGCTGCGGCAGACGAAGCCAGCACCGCCAAGTCCTCGTTCCTGGCCACCATGAGCCATGAAATTCGCACGCCTTTGTACGGAGTCCTGGGCTCTTTGGAGTTGCTGTCCATGACCGAGCTGGATGGCCAGCAGCATCAGCAAGTGGACCGAATACAGGGGGCCTCGCGCCAACTGCTGCAAATCATCAGCGACATTCTGGATATCAGCCGAATTGAAGCAGGCCAAACGCATGTGCAGTCCGTGCCGCTGGATCCCATCGCCCTGGTACAAGACTGCACCGCCACCTACACCGCTATGGCCCAGCAAAAAAACCTGCTGTTGTTCTGTCACGTGGACCCGAACGTACCACGCAGCGTATTAGGCGACCCGCTGCATATACGCCAGATTCTGAGCAATCTGATCAGCAACGCCATCAAGTTCACCCAGGCGGGCCACATTATTGTTCGATTGCGTCTGGAGCAGCTTACACAGGACAAAGCACAACTACTGTTTCAAGTCGCCGACAGCGGGGTGGGCATCGAGCACGAACGCCAGGACAAGCTGTTTACCCCCTTTTATGTGGCCCACTCAGGCGAGCACACGATACGCGGGGCGGGCCTGGGCTTGTCCATCTGCGCCCGTCTGATCGAACTGATGGACAGCCAGATTCAACTGACCAGTGAACCCGGTCTGGGGAGCAGTTTTTCTTTTATGCTGAACCTGGATATCGCACCCGCAGGCGATCAAACTCACCCTGCACCGGATCTGCAAGGCATGAAACTGCATATACGCACTCCCCATGCCGAGCTATCCGAGTCAATTTGCGTCTGGCTCAATCGCTGGAATGCCCAAGCCCAGGCCATGCTGCCCAGCTATCCGCTGACCGGTAAAACCGAAGATATCTTGCTCGATGTGATGATGCCCAACAGCAATCCGGCGCCCCACTGGCCAGGCCCTTATATCAGCGTTTCTGCACGCGACGGCAGCGCCACCTTGCCCGAGGCCGACGGCACCAACCCGGAAAGCATTGCCCTTGCGCTGGAGCGTTGGCAGACACAGCAACACGTCCCCTCCGAACAAAAAACGGTAGTCACCAAGACGGTCATCACGCCCCCGAGCCGCCCCGGTCCGCATGTGTTGATAGCAGAAGACAACCCGATCAACCAGGTCACCTTGCGTGAACAGTTGGAGCGTTTGGGCTGCCAGGTCACCCTGGCCCAGGACGGCGAAGAAGCACTGAGCTTGTGGGATGGCCATAGCCACGATCTGCTGCTGACTGACGTCAATATGCCTAATATGACCGGTTACGAACTGGCCCGACGCTTACGCGCTCAAGGCATGAACGCCCCCATTGTTGGTATTACCGCCAACGCCATGCGCGACGAAGCCCAGCGTTGCACACAGAGTGGCATGAACGCCTGCCTGGTCAAACCCATGAATCTGGCCACCTTGGGAAATTTGCTGGAATCCTTGATCCGCTCACCCATACCGCAGCGTTACAAGAAGATTTTTTGCAGCACCATGAGCAAGGATCTGGAGGCCTTGGAACACGCCCTGAAAGAAAAAAACGCGACCCAAAGCCAAGCCATTTTGCACCGTATCGCTGGCGCGCTAGTCATGATGGGTTTGCAGGAAATCGCAGACAAAGTGAAAGAACTGGAACAGAATTTCAGGCAAAATACTCAACAAACCGACACACAAGTTCAAACAGCCATCGCCGTGTGCAATGCACTACGCGACCTGATCGAACAAGCTTAGCAAAACAAGCAAGGAACCCCGGTATGCCCGCGATTCAAAAACTGCGCGTCATCATTGCTGACGATCACCCATTAATCCTGATGGGTATACGCGAGCTGCTGGGACGCGATATCAACCTGAGTGTCGATGCCGTGGCGGCCAGCCCCTCAGAGCTGGTCGAGCATCTGCAAAAAAGCCAACCCGATGCCATCATTACCGATTATTCCATGCCCGGCGATGAGCAATATGGCGATGGAATGCGCTTCATTTCTTATCTGCGACGCCGCTTTCCTGAGGTCAAGCTGATAGTACTGACCATGGTGTCCAACCCCATGATTATTTCTTCTTTGTACGACGCTGGCGTACAAGGGGTTGTCCTCAAACAAGACGAGCTGTCTGAAGTCCTGGTCGCCCTGCATTTGCTGCGCCAGGGCGTAAAGTACTACCCGGCCAATTTCAAACAAGACACACCCAAAGAGGTGCTGGAAAGCTCGGTACCCGATCGTCTGGCATCCCTGAGCCCTCGTGAGTTTGAAGTACTGCGCCTGTTTGCCATGGGAGACTCCATCAGCAGCATTGCAGAACAATTAAATCGCAGTATCAAAACCATCAGCGCACAAAAAGCATCCGCCATGCGCAAGTTGAATGTAAACAACAACCAGGCCCTGATTGCGTTCTGTACTCAAAACAACCTGTTTACCTAGACGGCCCAACGCTGCCGAATCCACATATCCAGTTCAAAGGCCGGAGCGGGCTTGGCAAATAAATAGCCTTGGGCATAATCACAACCCATTTGCTGCAACAGCTCCAGATCTGCCTGAGCTTCCACGCCTTCCGCCGTCACGCACATACCACGCTCCTTGGCGCTAGCAATCCAATCCAACACCTGCACGGCTTGCTGGCGATCGGCAGACAGGCCATGCACAAAACGCCGATCCAGCTTCAGTTCCGAAAACGGCGCACCAACCAGCCGCTCCATCGAACTGTACTGCACGCCTGCATCATCCTGGGCCAACCCAAAACCCATTGCCACCAAACGACAAGCCCCCATAAACAAGGCACAGGGCGTCTTGGTATCCGAGTTCTCCAGCAACTCAAAAGTAATGTCCTCGGCCCGACCCTGCTTGGCTTGCACACAAACCATCAAGCGATCTGGCAAACCAGCATCATTGAGCAAATGCGTAGGCAAGTTTACCGACACGGGTATCACCATACCTTGGCGCCGCCAGTAAGCCTGCAGACCCAGCACCTCTTGCAAAATATGCATCAACAAGGCCTCGTCCAGACCGTGCTCGCTGAACCAGGGTAAAAATACATGGGGCGACAACAAGCCCAGCTGTGGATGACGCCAACGGGCCAAGGCTTCCAGCGCCACCAGCTTCTGAGAGCGTACCGCCACCTTGGGCTGCAGCCATGCCTGAATCTGGTCCTTGTGCAAGGCGTCAAGCAAGACAGAGCGACTGATAATGGCGGCACCGGACTGATTGAGCGCCTCACGCTCCGGCACCCACAAAGCCGCATCCGAACGGACAGGACGCACAGGACGCGCCAGCTTCCGGGCAGGTCGATAAGTCAGACATCCGGACGGTACTTGAAACGTAGAAGGTGCAAACATGAAGAGCCCCGGCAACAAGAGATGTGCATCCCAAATCGCCTTGCGGTTCAGTTGCCATCATCGATGCTTTAAATCTTAAGATTCCAGCGGCTTGACGGGTCTAGGAATAATCCGAAAAAACGTGTCAGCTACAAAACAGTCTAGGAAAACCGGAGCCTCAGTTGATCTTTTGAACTGTCAATCAACAATAAAAAAAACCCTGTTCCAAACTAAAGGAACAGGGCTTTAAACGATACAGAACCGGCAAACGATACAAGAGGCTCAAACCATTGGGCCATTAGTCATACATAAAAGTGACCACTGCCTCTGCATTCATACTACCGGGTGTCACCGCCGTTTTAGTCACACCTGGCATCATTACATACTGAGCAGTAATTGGCATGTACATATCACTTGTAGTACTGGCGGATGGCCCCTCAACGACAGCCTGACGTTCTGGCAACGTTGAACCAACGGGAGCAGGCCCTAGCTTAATCGCTGTCTGGCTATCGCGGTGATACAGCCGCACTCCTACTTCCGGGTGTGACGATGTGACATAAGCATTAGAAGCAGACGGTGCACGTGCGTCAGTAAAGAACGCTTTGATCGTCGTGCCCACTGGACACTGCTTGCCGATCAGATCAAAATTGTATTGCCCAGTAACTCCCTGGCTCCGCTGACTGCCTGCCGAAGCCAACTCAGAGGCCATTACAGGCGACATAGTGGCCACCACATTCAAATCGGCCGAGGCACAAGTCGGTACGGAGGGGCGTGGCAACTCAGGAACAGTCGTATCCTGGGACAACATTCCCAGTAAATCGAAGGAACCATCTCTGCACAAAGATCGGTTTCCTTGAAGAGGACCTCCAAATACCCGACCGTTACCAATTCCCGACCGTTTAAAATCCGGCTTTCCTCCCTGATATGCTTTGGCATCAATAACCACCACTTCGTACTGAAAGGTATAGGAAATACCAAAACTTGCAGGTGCAGATCCAACCAGCAAAGTGAACTCATGGGGGTTAGTTACCGTGGTCCCACTCGGAGCTTCATGACTAGGAACAAAATTGTAGCTCCCCTGAGCGTAATGCCCCATCCAGCGTATACGCACACCTACCCCAGGCATTTCGCGCATGGGGACAACCTCATCCGGATATAAAGCATCCGCTCCACCCCTCATTTCCACGTACGCCTTAGGTAGATTGGCTGGATAACTGAAAAGAAAAGTGGTAGAGGCAGTGGCAAGAATCTGTCTATTGTAGACCTCACCCTTGATTGGGTAAGTGACCCAATTATATATATGCCCGCCGCTTGCCCTGTAGCATTGTGACGTCTGGGCATATACGTTGGGATTTATAAAAAACATAAGAACAAAAAAACACATGAAGATAATTTCATTCATGTTTCTATTTAATTTTTTCGTCATTTTTATTCACCTATTGCCGGTACTTGATCATTTAACCATTCACAAGAAAGCATATAAATAAGACTATTCTTATAAGTTCTCTTGTGCCCCTTCATGTACTTATTGGCAGGGCACGACAGATAAACTCCAATGACTTCCTGCTGTTGCATACACCGGGCACACGTCGTCGCCTACAGCACTGGAAAACCCTAGTATTTTTCAGAAGGCATATTTTGTAGATTAAATAAGCAGACATTTTCGTCTGCCAAAACAGATGCATGCGCTGCCAAAGTTGCCAGCGACATGCAGGCAATAAAGCCTCACTCCCTGACACCAGGGGTGGGGCTTTTTTTGTGCGCGATTGATGCATGCCTGTTTTATGACCACCACAAGGAGAAGACAAATGACGGTAAGTGTGAAAGACGCCTTGGCCGCAAAAGGGATACATCCCAGCCCCCAGCATCTGGAGAAGCTGGAGGTCAAATGGCGCGAGATCCAGGCCATGAAAGGCAATCTGGAAGGCATTGCCATTGACGATGCAGACGTCGCCATCAAACACCTGGCCGGAGGAGACCACCATGAATAAAGACCTACTTGAACTGAGCGTTATCGACCTGGCCGACAAGCTGCGCAGCAAAGCCGTCTCTCCCGTTGAAGTGACCGACAACCTGCTGGCCTACATCGAGCAATCCAACAAGCAAACCAACGCCTATATTTCCGTTACCGCTGAGCAGGCCCGCAAAAGCGCCAAACAAGCGGAACAGGACATCATGGCCGGAAAGTACAAAGGCGTTTTCCACGGTGTTCCGCTAGCCCTGAAAGACAATATTTACTTTGCGAACGAGGTCACCACCATGGCCTCCAAAATCCACAAGGACTTTGTCTCCAAAGACGACGCCACCGTGGCTACCAAGCTGCGCGATGCCGGGGTGATCTTCACCGGCAAGCTGAACATGCACGAATACGCCTGGGGCATCGACAACAACAACCCGCACTTTGGCGCCGTCCATAACCCCTGGAATGCCGACCGCGTCCCCGGTGGCTCCAGCGGTGGCTCGGGTGCGGCCGTGGCCTCCCACAGCTCCTACAACACCCTGGGCACCGACACCGCCGGTTCCATTCGTATCCCATCGGCTGCATGCGGCATCGTCGGCCTGAAACCCACCCATGGCCGCGTCAGCAAATTCGGCGTCTACCCCCTGGCCTGGACCCTGGACCACGTAGGCCCCATGTCCAAAACCGTCGCTGACGCCGCCGCTATGCTGGAAGTAATCGCCGGCTTTGATGGCCGCGACCCCACGTGCGCCAAGGTCCCGGTCGGCTCCTACCTGAACGCGCTCAATGGGAATGTCAAAGGACTGCGCATCGGCATCATCGAAGACTATTTCTTCAAGAACGTAGACGCCGGTATCGAAAAAGTGATCCGCGACCGTCTGGCCGACCTGGAAAAACAAGGGGCCAAAGTCATCCCGCTGAACGTCCCCGCCCTGCGCTACTCCGAATGGGCCGAACTGGCAGTCAGCCTGACCGAAGCCGCCACCATCCACCATCAGGACCTGATCAAGCGCCCCGAGGACTTTGGCGCCGATATCCGCTTCCTGTTTGAACTGGGTGAACTATTCAGCGGCATCGACTACCTGCAAGCCCAGCAAGTACGCCGTGCGCTGAAACAGCAATTTACCGCCACCTTCAACGACGTCGACGTCATCATTGCCCCCACCCTGCCTTGCCAAGTACCCAATATCGGCACCGATACCGTCAATATCAACGGCAAAACCCTGGACTTCATCGATGAAGGCATCCGCTTTACCGGCCCCAGCAACCTGACCGGCCTACCCGCCATCACCGTACCCGCCGGTATATCTGAGGGCATGCCCGTGGGCCTGCAAATCATCGGCCCCGCCTTTGAAGAAGCCCGCATCTTGAACGTCGCCTACGCCGTGGAAAACATGAAACCACTGGCAGGACACCAGCCCGTCCTGAAACCGTAAGCTCAACAAAGCACCACAGGAACAAGCCCCTGTCCGCCAACCGCAGACAAGGGCTTTCTTTAGTAAAGCGACTAAAAGACGCAATCTGTTCAGCTTGGACCCAGCTAGCGAAAACAACAAAAATACGACTCTGAGCTATCTTCGTCTTTCAGCACCCCAAGCTGGACGCCAAACACGTCGGGCTACTCCTTGTCGGCTCAGTCACTTAAGTGGACTCAGACCGTTTAATCCCACCCGAACTGGCCCGATACCCCCGCATCCGACCAAGCCAGGCAAAGACAAAGCATCCACCACCAGTTCAAAGCCAAAGCCAAAGCCAAAGCCATCAAAATCGTAAACACAGAGGGACTCTATTTTCTTTCAATAAGCCATTCGGGTTCGCCCCAGGGCTGAGCGGCGAGTCAGAGTTCTTGCCGCGGGCGATTGCGGGATACGGGGTGCAAGCGCCCTTCTGTTCGTGCCCGACGCTTGTGATGTGTCCAATGGGATGGACGCCCCTACCCGCACCGGCATCGTATGTGCCAAAGTGGGCGTATCACCAACTACTTGAACCGAGCGAGGCGTCCATCATGAAGATTACGACACTAGGTATCGATCTGGCAAAGCAAGTATTTCAACTGCACGGCGTCGATGAACAGGGCAAAACCGTTTTAAGAAAACAGCTCAAACGTGACCAGATGGCCACATTCTTCGCAACCTTGCCTACCTGCCTGATTGGCCTGGAAGCATGTGGCAGTGCCCATTATTGGGCCCGTAAATTAGAGTCGTTCGGGCACACCGTACGGTTGATTGCCCCTCAATTTGTTAAGCCCTACGTTAAAACTAACAAGAACGATGCCGCCGACGCAGAAGCCATCTGCGAGGCCGTGGCCCGGCCCAATATGCGATTTGTGCCCATCAAAAATGTCGAACAGCAGTCTGTATTGGCCCTGCACCGTGCGCGACAAAGGTTCGTGCGGGCACGGACCGCACAGGCTAATCAGATTCGGGGGTTACTGGCTGAGTTTGGGATAATCATCCCTCAGGGAATCGCTCACCTGTACACGCGTGTGCCCGTGTTGCTCGATCAACAAAGCGAGCAACTGACAGGTCCATTTCGATTGCTTATACAGCGACTCCTGGAGCATTTAAAAGAGCTGGATAAACAGGTCAACGAATTGGAGCAGCAGATTAAAGCCTGGCATAAGGCCAATGAAGCAAGCTGTCGACTTGAGCAGATCGCCGGCATTGGTCCCATTACTGCCAGTGCCCTGGTCGCAACGATTGGCAATGCCAAGAACTTCACCAACGCCCGGCAATTGGCTGCGTGGCTAGGCTTAGTGCCCAAACAACACTCCAGCGGTGGCAAACAAGTGCTCCTGGGAATCAGCAAACGAGGCGACCAATATCTGCGTACCTTGTTGATCCACGGAGCGCGTGCGGTGATCTATCGTGCTCGGCTCGCAGCCGAGCAAACCGGCTGGCTACAACGACTCTTGCAACGATGTCACCCCAACGTCGCCGCCGTGGCACTCGCTAACAAAAATGCCCGAATCGTCTGGGCGTTACTGGCCAACCAGCGATCCTTCCAGCGTGATTATGCGGCTGACGGCACATAGGCACACGGCCCCAGTCTAAACCACCCTTAACCCCTTCCCCCGATTGCTAAAGCAAGCATGACATGATGGCAAGATAGGTCAGACCGTGGTTGGTCAAGCCCGATGTCCCCCAGGCACTGTTTAGTGCGTTTGTCCGATTGAGGCACCAACCAGCAGAACCCATCAGGGACCGCCGCTCGCGCGGCAATCAAGTCCGAATGTACGGGTGCAATCTCGACCAACTGATCAACATGGATTGAGTGCTTGGCAAAAAAGGGGCGTCCATGTACGGGGGACACATCACCGGGCAAGTTAAGGGCGCGCCCGTATCCTGCAATTGCCAAGGGGACCGACGCGCAGCGTCGGCAAAGACTCAGCCGCTCAGCCCTGGGGCGAACCCGAATGGCGTCTTTCAGAACGAGCCCCCCCTGCTCCAACCCGAGGCACTTCAGACAAGAAAACAATCTAAACGAAGTCAAACAGCGCAGGCATTACACCCACCCCAAACAAGGCATTACCTCCTGCGTCAAATGCGCCACATTCAGGCGCATCCTGTCCCTGAAATCCTTGTCTACAGCAAACGAGGCCCCCGGCATCAGCAAGATCCCCTGCTGTTCCAGCCTCTCTATATAAGCCGTCAAATCCGGCATATCCGGGTGCCCAACCCACAAAAACATCCCGCCCTGCGCTGGAACCTCAAACACCCAGCCATATTCCGTCAACGCCTTTTGTGCAATGTGCTGATGCGTCATCAACTGCCGCTGAATTGCCTGCGTATGTTTCGCATAGGTGCCATCGGCCAAAATGGTATTGACGAAACGCTCACAAAACCCTGGCACAGCCACGCTGGTCAACAACTTCAAACGAATCAAAGGATCGAGCAACGACGTCCCACAGGCGATATAGCCAATCCGCAAAGAGGCCGACAAGGACTTGGAAAAACTGCCTATATAAACCACATGCTCCAAATCTCCCAGCCCCGCGAAAGTCTGCCGCACACCGGGGAAGAAATCCCCATACACATCATCCTCGACAATCAGGAAATCGTGCTCCGCCGCCAGCTTGACCACGGCAAAAGCCACCTTGGGACTTAAGCCCGCCCCAGTCGGATTATGAAAGGTACTATTGCAGAAAAACGCCCGTACCTTGTGCGCCTGCAGAATCTGCTCCAAAGCCGCCACATCCGGTCCATCGGCCAGGCGCGGCACACCGACAGGCACACCCCCACACAAGCGGATCAGCTTGATCAGGTTGCTGCTACAAGGCTCATCCACCAGAACATAATCACCCTGACGAATCACAATTCGGGCGATCAGATCCAACGCTTGTGTCGCACCTAAGGTCGTCACAATTTGCTGGGGGGACACCTCAATCAAGGTCGATTGCCGCAACAGCATGGACAACTGCTTGCGCAGCGGCAGATAGCCCTGAATATCTCCATACTCCACCAGACCACTGCGCCCCGAGCGCGCTGTCTTGCGTATAGCCTTGGCCAAGGCATCCGTATCCCTCCACGGTACAGGCAACCAACCACAACCCAACTTGCACTGCTCGGGCTTGGCCTGCAAGATCTTGAGCAAAGGGTCCCGTGCCGCTTCACAAGGGGACAGAGGCAAATGCTCCCCCAAACCAGACCAGCGAGCCACAAAATAACCGCGACCTTGCAAGGCCTCCAGCATCCCCTGGCCAACCAGACGGGTGTAGGCACTGACCACGGTGTGATGGCTCAGGTTTTCTGTCGCCATCATCTTGCGGATGGACGGCAACGGCTGCCCCACCGCCCATTCACCCTGAACAATCGCTTCCTTCAGACGCTCATAAAAATCCATGCTGCCTGCCTCTTAACACTGTTAGAAAAAATTAACTAACAGTTTTCAGGATAGTACACCCACTGTTCGAGACAAGCGCATCGTGAACATACAAAATGGTCCCCACCGTTTTCACGCACTCAGCCACCGTTGGAGCCGAGACAGTCGTTCCCCTTGAAAGGTCTATCTATCACCGCGCAGCACCATGACATCCACTCATCTTCCATCTCGAACCTACCTGTATTTCCTGGCCCAATCCATCAACCTGACTACTGCCGTCATGTCCGTCACCATGGCAGCACTGGTCGGCGGCAGTCTGGCGCCCGAAGCCTGGCTATCGACCGTGCCTTACGGTTTTCAGTTCCTGTTTGTGATGCTGTTTACCCTGCCTGCGTCCAAGCTGATGGCCGCCATAGGCCGAAAAAAATCCTTTCTGCTGGCCTGTCTGCCCTTGGCCGCCTCTGGCGTGGTCGGTTACTGGGCAATTGAAATGAAGCAGTTTTCCTGGCTGGTGGCTTCACATGCCCTACTGGGTATTTATATTGCCTTTGCCAACTTCAACCGCTTTGCCGCCACCGACGGGCTTAGCGCCGCGTTAAAACCGCGAGCCATTTCCTTGGTCGTAGCCGGAGGGGTGATTGCCGCCGTATCGGGCCCTTTGCTGATACGGGGTTTGAAAACCAGCAGCTTTGGGCCCGAGTTTGCCGCCTGCTATGCCGCTTTCACCGTGTTGGCCGTCGTCTCATTCATTCTGAATCTGTGCATCAAACCCATACAGCCTGCTCAACAGGCTGCACGCAAACCAGGCAACCGTGGCCAGACCTTAAGCCTGGTACTGCATAACAAGACACTGGCCATCGCCATTTGCATCGCCGCGATTGGCTACGGCATCATGAACCTGCTGATGATTCAGGCCTCCATGCACATGTCCCACCTGCATGTACATTTTTCAGATATCAGCACCGCGATTCAATGGCATGTACTGGCCATGTTCGCCCCTTCTTTCTTTACCGGCTTTCTGATTCAAAAGTTTGGTTTGAAAACCATTGCCATTACCGGTATTTTGCTTTTGCTCTTGAGCAGCCTGATCAACATCGTGGGCCACAGCTATACGACGCTCAGCCTTTCCTTATTGATTCTAGGCTTAGGCTGGAACTTTACTTATGTGGGTGGCAGCGCCTTGCTGACACAGGCCCTGGAAGGCAAACCGCACTCTCTGGAAGTACAGGGTGTGAATGATCTGGGGGTTTCCATCTGCGCCACACTGGGGGCCTTCGCTCCGGCCTTTCTGTTCAGCTTTGCTGGCTGGGGCGGCACCAATATTCTGTCCGCCATTATCTGCCTGGTGCTATTGCTGCTGTCCCTACTCTATATCCAGCCCACAACGACAAACACCAAGCCTTAGAACCGGGTCTGCCAAGATCACAACAGACTCGCCGTTATCGATGAAATCGCCGCTGACCTGTATGGAAAGCGGCGATTTTTTTGCCTGCATCAATAATCGAAAGCCATGAAAATCAGATAGTTCTTACTTCGCAAGCTGAATCTGCATGTTCCAATTTCATGCACACAACACGCTAATGCAAACTACCTCTATTCAAACGGACCATCGCCTAAACAGGCGCCAGGCCCACCATTTTCTCGGTTTGCAGCACGGCTCGAATTCAATGCTCGCCCCTCAAAAAACGGAATAAAGATAGTCGAACATCTCGAGGAATTTATGCGATTTACCTTTCCCGGTGCGGCCATTGTGGCCGCCTTTATTTTATCTGCTTGCCAAGCCACCACCCCTACCCACACGACTGAAGCGCCCATTGCCTCCAGCCAGGAAGATAAATGCTATCAAGAATTCGCCGCGCTAAAAGATCTGGATCCGCTTGCCTACGAAAAATACCGACAGCAAATGCAAACTATTGACGAGAATTTTGGCGTCTACAAATCCAATGAAGCATTGATTGATGAAAACGCCTCTGAAGTCATGCTGACCGAAGTCAATAAGATGCTATCTCTGGTTTGTGTTCGGATTAATAACGCTGTCTACTCCAACATGCTGGATCGCGTTCAAAGCCTGAACAAGCTATGAGAAAGTACATGAACGCAGCACTTTGCTGCAGTTTACTGCTGTTTTACGAGGCGTCCCATTCGGTTGGCACTGGCCTTCTGGACCGCTTGGCCCAGGACAACATCATTGGCGATGGCCTTGCCCGCCCGCAAGGGGACGAGCACTCGGCACGAGCCAACGCCATCCCCGTCACACCCAACACCACAAACCAGGCCGAGCACCATGCCTTACTCAGAAACGAGCTGCATCAGGCCAACACACAACTGATCGCCTTACAACAACGCTTGTCAGATAGCGAAAACCTGAACAGCCAACTGCAACAACAGTTACTGCAACTACACGCAGAGCCAGATGGCTCCATGATCTTGGCCCCCATTGCTCTCGATCAGGAGCAGAACCTGGCGCGCATCAAGGATTTAAGTCAGCGCCTGGAACAAGAGCTGAACCAGAGACATGCCCTGGAATCAGAGCTGGAGAACTTGCAAAAAGCCCGGGACCACGACCTGCCCAATGGCCTGTCACAAGACAGCAGGCAGGCTGCGATTGAAATAGCCTCTCTCAAGAAAGACATTGACGACCTGAAAGCAGCAAAGCAAGACTTGCAGCACCGGCTGGTCGCACAAGCTCTGACCTCAAACCAGGCCGAACCCACTGGCGTGCCCAGGCGCATGATTGTAAATAATGCGGCATCAGCCGATGTTCGTCTTAGCTACGCCATCGGTACCTGGTATGCCGACAGTGCGCCACACGAGACACAGAAACTGGCCTCTATCGGCAAGAAGCTAGATTTACAAGCCTTCTCCCAAGGTTTTAGCGACAAGATAGACCAGCGCCTGCAATTGTCCTCCAGCATCATTTCCGTAGAACTGGCCAATGTCGACAAACTATTGGAACAGGCCATGCTGTCCAAGAACGAGAAACAGGCCCAATCGGTTCTGGCTGCAGCGGCGGCAGAAAAGGGGGCAGTCAAAATGCAGGATGGCACGGTTTACAAGATCTTGAACAAAGGCAAAGCACCCATGGTGACCGCCAGCAGCGACATCTTGTTTGAGCTGGACGAAGAGCTGGGAACAGGGGAAATACTGGCCGCCAGAGAAAGCAAAACCAGCCTGACTAAAGATTTGCCCCCCTTATTTCAAAGCATCGTCAAACAGCTAGGTATTGGCGGCTCTGCAAGAGTCCATATCCCCATCACCGAGGCTCATGCAGGCACCGGAGTGCCGCCCGGTTCGGTATCAATTACCACTATCAGGATCATCGGTGTGAAATAAGAAAAATGCCGATACTCGTATAAAAATCGAGTATCGGCATCTTGACTGGTTTAAGTCCCAAGCTACGGTGGCGGATTCATGCCTTCAAACGAAAAAAGAACTTCTACCATGATCGCTTACTTGGCGGTATACCCGCCATCGGCCACCATACACGCCCCCGTCATGAAACTGGCCCCGTCCGAGAGCAGGAAAGCAATCGCGTGGGCAATTTCATCGGCATGACCCAAACGGCCAATCGGATGTTGGTCCACGAGTGCTGCACGGGCGGCATCATCTAAACCCGACAGAATCGGCGTATCCACATAACCGGGGTGGATGGTGTTGATGCGTACACCTTTGGAGGAATACTCCAGCGCAGCAGAGCGGCTCAAGCCAATCACCCCGTGTTTGGCGGCGTTGTAGCCGGGCAAAGTGGGGTTGGCCACCAGCCCCATGATGGACGACATATTGACGATAGCGCCCCCGCCGGCAGCCAAAATGGCGGGGATCTGATAGCGCAGACCATAGGCCACGCCGTTCAGGTTGATGTCGATCAGGCGACGCCAGCCGTCCAGATCCATCTCGCCAGCCGGGCCGGAATCCCCGGCCACACCGGCGTTATTGACGGCAAAGTGCAAAGCACCGAAATGTTCAATAGCGCCATCAACAGCGGCTTTCAACTGATCGGGCTGAGTCACGTCGGCCACGTTCGCCACCGCCTTGCCACCGGCCTGCTCAATTTCCTTGACCACGGCCTGGACCGCGTCGGCCTGTACATCAGACACCACAACCGACAGACCATTGGCCGCCAGCAGTCGGGCCGTTGCGGCACCGATACCCGAAGCGGCGCCCGTCACCAGAACAGAATGGCCGGAAAATGAGTACTTCATACTGACAACTCCTTCAAAAACTCACTGGAACCCAGTCTCAAGACTTGCGCTGACGAGTCCTGGATGCGGCACCCGTGCTGGCAGGCTTGGTGGCCACCTTGCCTTGCCCGGATGCTGGCAAGGAGGTCGTTGCAGGCTTGGCGGCGGATTTGTTGGCTGGCAAGGCAGATACTGACTTGACGGCTGGAGTCTCGGCAGCGCTAGTTGCTTTACCCGTTTCCTTGCTGGGTTCTACCGATTTGGCCTGAGGTTTAGCCACGGCATTACTCTTTGCTTTTGTAGCGGCACCGACCTTGGTCTCCCCTACGGAGCGAGAGACAGGCTTGTCAACAGCGGGCTTAGCCGCCGCGTGAGCCGGAATGCCTGCCGTGGTTTGGGCAAGCGGTTTTGTTGCTGGCTTGGCGGCTACTTTCACTGGCGCTGTTGCAGCTGTTTTAGCGCTCGTACCTGTTGACGATGTGCCCGTCGATTTCGCAGCCGTTTTCCTTACTGGCTGGGCCGTCCTTGGCTTGGCGGACGCAGGAGCAGCCGACTTCCTGGCCACTGCTGGCGTCGTTTTAGCAGCGGCTTTCGTTGCGACCTTGCTGGCCGTTTCGGCAACGGGTTTGTCGTCCGCACTGCTCGACCTCCCACCCTGCTCTTGTTGTTTAGCCGCTGCCTCGAACAAGCCCAACACTTCTTCAGAGGCCTTGACCACCGCCTCGGGGGCGGCATCCTGCTCGTCAATCGCGCTGATCAGTTTCTTGATCAGGGACGCTACCAGACGGATTTCCTCTGACTTATGTTTGCTCAACAGATGCGGAATCGCTTCTACGGCCTTATGACCGTGGTGCGCCAGCACCAAGGCTTGCTCGCGAATCGCTGCGCGCATTTTTTCAATATCAACGTGGCCCGTATCGTACTGCTCGCGCAAGCGCATGGCGGCATGGTGATAACGCTCATCAACGCTGTGACGCTGTTTGGCAATATGGAACAAACCGCGCAGTGCCGCTTCCAGCAAACCGCCCTCGTTCAACAAACCGTCCAGCCTGTGCATTTGCTGACGCACAAATGCCAGATGCTCAGGCGAGCTGCCAGGATGCGGGCGTGCCGGTGCAGAATCACCCGGCGCATGCCCTGCCAAGGCCATCAGCAAAGGCGAACCATACACCGTGTCAAACCAGATCTGATAAATACTGTCGCGACGGTCGCGGTAATTATTCAAGACCCGTTCCATGGCTTGGGAGAAATTCTCTTGCGCCTCCAGAAACAGATTGTCTTTGTCGACAGTCTGACGCTGCTGGCTAATGTTCTCGGCCCATTGATGAATCGTAGCGGCCCAAGGATGGGTGCTGGTCCAGGATTCGTAGGACAGGCGCATGGGATGCAAGGTTTCCAGCAGTGCAGCGGTATAAGGCGTAGTCAAAGCTTTGACCCACGGCTGTAAAGTGCTCTTGTAGAAAGCCAAATTGATTTCCGACAAGCGTGCAGCCGCAGCAAAGCGACGGTCTGACTCAGGGTCAAGTTGCACAATCTCGGCAATTTCAGCCAGATTGCTTTGACGCACCGACATCAGATACGGGTCGTTCAGCAAGGTGTCGTCGTCAGGTGTTTCCTCGACGGTGGCCCGATAAATACCAGCAGGCAGTAGATCAATTTGATCAATGGTGCTGGCAAACTTGCGGTGCTCTTTGCTGCCTACACTGCCCGACACAAAAATACCTAAATGCCCGATACGATCATGGGTCGTAAATACAATGGTCTGGTCGTGACTGCGTACATCATCGTCGTCCAGATACAGGTCGGTAATCCAACCCAGAGCCTGTGCTGGTGGCGTGATGTTATCGCCAAAGGAGCTGAACACCACAATCGGTGAACGGATATTACGCAGATCAATACGGATGCCATCTGAAGTCAGTAACTGAGCCGTAGACAGCTTGTTGCCGATGAACAGATTGTCCACGATGTACTGCATTTCCACATCGTTCAGAAATACATACCCGCCCCAGTACTTCTCGAAGCCGATATAGCGTTCGGCCTCGGTGTCTGCCTTGGCGTACACGTTGTACTGCTTGGTCCACAAGGTATTGGCAGGGTCCAGGTTCTCGAAGTTCTTGACCAGCCACGCGCCATCAAAACGGCCATTGCCCAGATCGCTGGTCATGGCGGTCAACCAGCTCCCCCCCAGCAAGCCTCCGGCATAACGCATGGGGTTGCGACCGGCCCAGTAGGACAGAGGCGCGCCGGCCAGAATCAGCGGGCCAAACAGCTCCGGCCAGACAGCAGCAGCCATCATGACCTGCCAGCCTGCCTGACAATTGCCGATCACTACCGGCTTGCCCTGACTTTCCGGGTGCAGTTCAGCCGCTTTGCTGACAAAGGCGGCATGAGCACGCATCACGTCCTCGACCGTCTGGCCGGGAACAGGGTCAGGTAAAAAACCGACGAAATAGCAAGGGTGCCCGGCTTGCAGCGCAGCACCGATTTCACTGTCGGACTTAAAGCCACCGATGCCCGGTCCATGCCCGGCCCGGGGGTCTACCACCAGGAAAGGACGTTTGCTGGGATCGGTAGGCTGATCATCCGGTGCCAGAATGCGCACCATCAGATAGTTAACGGGTCGGGGAAGAGTCAGACCCGACATGACCAGTTCAGCCGGGAAGTTCAACACATTGGGCACGTCAAGCTTGCGTTGGGCCTGGTACTGATCCCCGACCTGACGCTCGATGTCGGCATACAGAATGGTGCGCTGCCAGGCATCCACAAAGTACGAGGAGACGGTCTGACCCAGGTTCCAGGGATTCATCATCCAGGAGGACCAAGCCGTGCTGTCATCACGAGACTTATCTGTCATCATCTTCTCCCTTCAATCAGCTATCTGTTCAAGCGGCCTCAATAGCAATCGCTACGCCTTGACCACCGCCAATGCACAAGGTGGCCAGACCTTTCTGGGCACCACGGCGACGCATTTCATGAACCAGTGTCACCAGCACACGCGCGCCGGAGGCACCAATGGGGTGACCCAAAGCAATGGCACCGCCATTGACGTTGACCTTGTTCATATCCCACTGCAAGTCTTTGGCCACCGCCAGCGATTGAGCGGCAAAGGCTTCATTGGCTTCGATCAGGTCCAACTGATCCAGCTCCCAGCCCACCTTCTTCAAGAGCTTGCGACTGGCCGACACAGGACCAATGCCCATGATGGCCGGGTCCACGCCAGTGCTGGCCCAACCACGAATCCAGGCCAGAACAGGCAGGCCCAATTCCTTGGCTTTTTCTGCGCTGGCCAGCAACAGCACGGCAGCACCATCGTTGATGGTGGATGCATTGCCTGCCGTCACCGTACCCTCTTTTTTGAAGGCGGGACGCAACTTGGCCAAGGACTCCAAGGTGGTTTGTGCACGAGGTTGTTCGTCAGCCTCGACACGAACGGGATCGCCTTTGCGCTGAGGAACCTCGATCGGGGTGATCTCGTCCTTGAAGCGTCCGGCCTCCATAGCGGCGACAGCTTTACGCTGGGATTCCACGGCAAACGCATCTTGCTGCTCACGGCTGATGCCGTAACGCTCGGCCAGATTCTCTGCGGTAATGCCCATGTGGTAATTGTGGAAGGCATCGGTCAGGCCATCACGCAGCAAGGTATCGTCCATCATGGCATGGCCCAGACCCAAGCCGGTACGCGCCTTGTGTACGACAAATGGGGCCAGGCTCATGCTCTCCTGGCCGCCTGCCAGCACCAGATCCGCATCACCCAGGGCGATGGCCTGCGCCGCCAGATTCACCGCTTTCAAGCCTGAACCGCACAGCTTGTTCAGAGACATCGAAGGGACTTCATACGGCAGGCCGGCGTTGACCGCTGCCTGACGGGCCGGATTCTGCCCTGCACCGGCGGTCAGAATCTGGCCCAATATGACTTCATCAATCTGCTCGGCTGCCACGCCTGTGCTCTGGAGCACAGCACGAATCAGTTGTGCGCTTAAATCATGAGCGGGCACCGTCGACAGCCCCCCTTGAAAGCGGCCGATGGGGCTGCGAGTTGCAGCAACAATCGCGATATCTTTGTGCATATCCATTCCTTTCGTAAGTCGCAGGCCCGACAAGCGGGCCCATCCAGGCTGCAGCCGAACAGGGTCGGGCTTAGTACATATGCTGGCCGCCATTCATGGCGACATTACTACCTGTCATAAATCCGGCTGCCTCGCTGGCAATAAAAGCCACCAAAGCGGCTATTTCCTCGGGCTGGCCCAAACGGCCCACCGGGATGCCCGCGATAATGCTGTTACGCACTTCCTCGGGCACCGCCATGACCATCTTTGTGGCCAGATAACCGGGAGAGACGGTATTGACCGTGACGCCCTTACGCGCCACTTCCTGAGCCAGCGCTTTGGTAAAACCGTGCATCCCTGCCTTGGCGGCCGAGTAGTTGGTTTGACCGAACTGCCCCTTGCTACCGTTAATGGAAGAGATATTGATCACCCGGCCCCAAGCACGCTCCAGCATGCCGTCGATAAAAGGCTTGGTCACGTTAAATACCGAGTCCAGATTGACACGCAGCACATCGTCCCACTTGTCTTTGCTGAGCTTGCGGAACGTACCGTCGCGTGTAATACCGGCGTTATTGATCAGGATGTCGACCTGCAGGCCATCCTTCTCAATGGCTTGCGCCATTTGCTGGCACGACTCGAAATCGGCCACGTCAACGTGATAGCCCTGAAATACATACCCTGCATCGGCCTGCTCTTTTAACCAGACCTGGGCATCGGCCTCACTACGTGAATGAGTCACCAGAACATGGTGGCCCGCATCATGTAGGGCACGGGCGATCTCTTGGCCCAGACCACCCATCCCTCCTGTCACCAACGCTGTGCGTTTAACCGTAGACATACCGCTTATGCTCCCTTTTTAGTGTCTGAGGCGCTGGCAGCCGTTGCCCAAGGTGCGCCCCACTGCTTGAAAATATCCATCACAGGCACCGCCGCGCTGGTATCGCTGACGATCGCCATCACCGACTTCTGCCACGCTTCCAGCGCTTGCTGCAAGCCGGACGTAAATTCAGTCTGGTTCTCGATCGCAAGCTGATTGATGGTCTGGCTGTCATTGACACCGTGCTGGAACAAACGCCAGAAGGTGTCGGCGGGCAAGGCGGCCAAGGACTGCCAATTGCCGGTTTGCAGCAAGCTCTCGATTTCAGCGGTGGTCTGCTCCATGCTGCGCAAATTGCTCTTCTGTACAGATTCCAGCCAGCGATGTCCTCCTTCCTGCAGCAGGCGAGTGATACGCAGTTGCAACTCAACATTGGCCTTGTACAGATCCAAGGGAAGTGTTTCCATGCTCATCGAAATCTCCTTAAAGGAAAAAAGTGCCCCGTAATGGGGCCCAGCCCATCAAGCCATCTGAGAGATGGTGTTACGAAAACGCCGCAGCGACAGAACAAACAAGGCCGTTCCGATCACCAGCAGGGCTAAAAAGGGTTGCCACACGGTTTCAAGACCGGCGCCACGAAACAAAATGGCTTGTCCCAGAGACACAAAATGCGTGGTGGGGGCCAGTTGCATCAGGTTTTGAACAATTTCAGGCATGCTTTCACGGGGAGTCCGTCCGCCCGAGAGCAAGTTCATAGGCAGCAAGGTCAGCATCAGGAGCAAGCCAAACTGCGGCATGCTGCGCGACAAAGTGGCCAGATAGATGCCCATGGAGGTCATGGCGAACAAGCACAGCACAGTGCCGCACAAGAACAAAGGGATGGAGCCTTCAATCGGTACGCCCAGCAAGCCACGCACCACGAAGTTCAGGGACGCAGCGGTCGCAATCAGCACCACCAGCCCCATGGCCGTTACCTTGGACGCCATGATCTCGCCCGGAGTGACGGGCATCACCAGCAAGTGTTCAATGGTGCCGTGTTCGCGCTCACGAATCAGGGCAGCGCCAGTCAGAATGATGGACAGCATGGCGACCGAGTTGATGACCTCGGCAATACTGCCGAACCAGGCTTTTTCCAAGGTGGGGTTAAAGCGCACCCGCAAAGCCAGATCCACCGGCAGGGTGTCAACGCTGCGATATCGCCGCACGAACTCGTTGACCTCGCCCATCACCACCTGCTGGATGTAGTTATTGCCAGTAAAGGCCTGACTCATGCGGGTGGCATCAATGTTCAACTGCACCTCGGGGCTGCGTCCGGCCAGCACATCACGCTGAAAATTCGGCGGAATATTCAGCACAAAAGTAAAGGCCCCGGTATCCATGCCCGAGTCCATTTCGTCGTACTCGATCATGCGCGGGTGAATAAATTCCGGCGGATAGAAAGCCGACGTAATACGCGCGGATAAGGGGCTTTGGTCCTGATCCACAATCGCAATAGGCGCATTGTTCAAGGTTTCGGGCTGGGCCGTGGCCGAGGTGTAAATCGAGACCGAAAACACATACACGATGAGCAACAGCATCATGGGGTCGCGGGCCAGACTCCATAGTTCCTTGCGGCCCAGCAACAGCACATTCTTGAGTTTTCTCATCTCACTTCTCCTGCTTTTTCAGCAGCATGACCGCCGCACCCAGGACCACCGGAATCGCCAGCGCCAGGGCCAGCAAGGCGCCCTGCAAGTCCGAGAACGTCAGGGCCTTGTTAAATACCCCACGGCTGATGTTGAACATATGTGTCGCCGGGTAAATTTCGCCTACCCAGCGACTGATCCCTTCCATGGAGGACACGGGATTGAGTAAACCCGATATCTGCACGGCGGGCAGCATGGTGCCGATCATGGCAAAGAACATGGCAGCGATCTGACTCTTGGTGACGGTGGATGCAACCAGGCCCATGCCGGTTGAAATCACGCAAAACATCAAGGTGGCCACGCTCAAAGTCAAAAAGCTGCCCTTGATAGGCACGTCGAACACCGTGATCGCCAACAGACACATGCACAAAAAATTGACCATCGCCAAGCCGATATAGGGAATCTGCTTGCCCAGCAAGAACTCCACTCGCGTCACCGGCGTGACGTACAGATTGATGATGGAACCCAGCTCCTTTTCGCGCACCACAGACAGCGCGGTCAGCATGGCGGGCAACATCAGCAAGAGCACCGGGATCACGGCCGGCACCATGGCGGGCAAGCTCTTGACGTCCGGGTTGTAGCGATAACGGTCCTGAATACTGGCGGGAACCACCAAGGCCCCTGCCCCCAGGCGTTCCTTGGCTTGTGTCACCAGCCATTGCTGGTGCATGGCTTTCACATACCCCTGGATGGTCTCGGCCCGGGTAGGCATGGAGCCATCCACCCAGGCGGCAATTTCAGGCTTGCTGCCACGTAAAACATCACGCCCAAAACCGGGCGGGATTTCAATGGCCAGCGCAATCTTGCCACGCCGCATGCGGTCATCCAGATCCTGATAGTCCGTTAACGGGGGCTGTTCCAGAAAGTAGCGTGAACCGGACAGGTTCAAGGCATAGTTCTGGCTGATACTGGTTTGGTCACGGTCCAAGACGGCATAGCGCAAATCCTCTACATCCAGCGTAATACCAAAACCCATCACAAACAACAAAATCAAAGAACCGGCCAAGGCCAAGGTGGCGCGCACCGGGTCACGACGCAGTTCCAGGGCTTCACGCCAGGTATAGCTCAACAGACGTTGCAGACTGAAGTGATCGCGCTTGTCGCTATGTTCCTGGGCTACGGTGACTTGCTCGGTAGCTGGCTCTACGTCAGCTTCCGGTCCACTGGCCTCCAGCAAATAGCCGATAAACGCTTCTTCCAGACTCGCTGCGTCCCGTTTTTTCACCAGATTGGCAGGGGTGTCACTATCGAGCACCTTACCGGCGTGCATCATGGACATGCGGTCGCACCGCTCGGCCTCGTTCATGAAGTGAGTCGAGATAAAAATCGTGACCTTGTCGCGACGCGACAGCTCAATCAACAAACGCCAGAAATTGTCGCGCGCGACCGGGTCCACCCCAGAGGTCGGTTCATCCAGAATCAGCAGTTCCGGCTTGTGCACCATGGCCACGGCCAAAGACAAACGCTGGCGCATACCCAAAGGAATTGCATCGGGCAGGCGGTCCAGAATCTGCCCCAGCTCGAAGCGCTCCACCATTTCGGCCACACGGCCATCCACCTCATCCTCGGGAACGTGGAACAACTGGGCGTGCAGCACCAGGTTTTGTCGAACCGTCAGCTCGCTGTACAGAGAGAAAGCCTGCGACATGTAACCCACACGACGACGGGTATCAATGTCCTTGGGGTTCACCTCGTGGCCGAACAGCCAGGCCTGACCTTCGGATGCGGGCAGCAAGCCGGTCAGCATCTTCATGGTGGTGGACTTGCCGCAACCATTCGATCCCAGAAAACCGAAAATCTCGCCGCGTCGAATCCGAAAAGACACATTGTCCACGGCGGTAAAGTCGCCAAACCGAATCGTCAGCCCCTCGGCTTCAATGGCAATATCGTCTGCGTCCACATCCAGCGGCGGGATTTCTACTGCTTTGTGTCCTTGGCGCTTGTCCTCGGGCAAGAGGCGGATAAAAGCCTGTTCCAGGCTTTGGCTTTCCGTGCGTTCCAGCAACTCTTTGGGTGAACCCGTTGCCAGAATCTGGCCATCATCCATGGCGACCAGCCAGTCAAACCGCTGGGCCTCGTCCATATAGGCCGTGGCCACAATCACGCTCATGCTGGGGCGCTCGATGCGAATACGCTCGATCAAATCCCAGAACTGCTTGCGGGCCAGCGGGTCCACACCGGTGGTAGGCTCGTCCAGCAGCAGGAAATCCGGGTCGTGAATCAAGGCGCAGCACAGACCCAGCTTTTGCTTCATACCGCCCGAAAGCTTGCCTGCAGGCCGGGTAAGAAAAGGATGTAGTCCGGTACTGCGCGTCAAATCGTCAATACGACGGCGCCGCTCGGCCGCATCGTGCCCAAACAAACGGCCAAAGAACTGCAGGTTTTCTTCCACTGACAAAGTGGGATACAAATTCTTGCCCAGACCTTGAGGCATGTAGGCAATGCGCGGGCAAATCTGGTCGCGATGACTTTTTTCCGCCATATCGCCACCCAGCACCTCAATATGGCCTTCCTGAATCATGCGGGCACCGGCCAGCAGGGACAGCAAGCTGGACTTGCCCACACCGTCAGGGCCAATCAGTCCGACCATGCAAGCAGCAGGAACATCCAGGCTTAACCGATCCAGTGCGAGCGTGTCACCATAACGCTGGCTGAGCCCAACAACGCGAGCAACAGTCGCCGCTTGCTGCTTGAGCATGGTTTACTCCGTCAAGGTAGAAGTCAGCGACTCAGGCCAGTTGGCATTAGGATCCAGCTTCACCCAGGCCACACCAGGCAAGCCAGTTTTAACTTGCTCCAGGTGCTTTTTCAGCAACTCGGGGGCAATCTGAGCCTTGACGCGGAACATCAATTTTTGACGCTCCGAGGCTGTTTCTACACTTTTTGGGGTGAATTGGGCCGAACTGGCCACAAAGGACACGGTAGCGGGAACCGGAATATCAGGGATGGCATCGAGCACGAGACGGACCTCTGTACCCAGAGCCACCCTGCCGGCCACTTCGCTGGGCAAGAAGAAAGTCATGTACACATCAGACAGGTCCAGCACGTTCAACACACGGCCACCGGCACCCAATACTTCACCGGGTTGAGCAACGCGAATTTGCACTCGTCCATCTCGGGGGCTGACCAGCTTGCTGTCACGCAAGTCGGCTTCAATACGGGCAACAGCCGCAGTGGCAGCTTCCACCGCCGACTGCGCACCAATCAACTGAGCTTTAGCGGCGTTAATGGCGGCTTGCGCTGCATTGGCCTGGGCCTTGGTGGCGACAACGGCCGCCTGTGCACCACGCACACGCGCACGGTCATCATCCAGCTCCTGCGCGGAGGCAGCCCCTTCTTTGGCCAAGGTCGTGGAACGGGCCAGACGGCGCTGGGCCGCATCCAGCTCCGACTCACGTTGACCAATCAGGGCTTTGGCGGCGATGGCATCGCTTTCACGCAAGGCAACTTGCGCCTGAGAGGCCGCCACATTGTTTTCGGCCTGACGCAAACCAGCCACCGCTTCGTCACGAGCCGCCTCCAAACTGTCTTGCTGCATGATGGCCAGCACTTGGCCTTCCTTCACAAAGTCGCCCTCATGGGCAGCAATACTCTGGATACGTCCGGCAAACTTGGTAGAGATATCAATCTCGGTCGCTTCGATACGGCCATTACCACTGACAAAACCTTCTCCAGGGCCCGTATCGGACATTTTCTGCCATGCCCACCAACCCAGGCCCAACACCCCGGCAACGATTAGGACGGGAACAAGATTTTTTTTCAACGAAGATGGTTTGCTCATAGCTGGCTCGAGGATGGATTCGATGGAGAGGAGTTATGGGTGTTGGTCAGGGGCTCGGCAGGGTCCAGCCCACCGCCCAAGGCGCTATACATGGCAATCTGGCTGGCCAGGAGCGCACGGCGCGTTTGCACCACTTGCTGCTCCACATCCAGCAGGTCGCGCTGCGCATCCAGCACTTCCAGATAGGCGGCTGAACCGTTGTCGTAACGCATCTGTGCCAGACGGGCGCGCTCGGTCTGAGCGCTACGGGCCACCAGTTGCACTTCCAGTTGCTGACTTAACCAACGACGCGTCGACAAAGCATCCGACACTTCACGGAAAGCGGTTTGAATCGCTTTCTCGTACTCGGCGATACGCATATCACGACGCACGTAAGAGACGTCCAGATTGGCGCTGCGACGGCCACCATCAAAGATAGGCAGGGAAATCGTGGGAGCGAACATCCAGGCTTTGCTGCCGGATTCAAACAAGCCATCCAACTCAGCGCTGGCTGTGCCGAAATTGCCGGTCAAGGCAATGCGCGGGAAAAAAGCAGCGCGGGCTGCACCAATATTGGCGTTGGCTGCCCGCAACTTATGTTCAGCCGCAATAATGTCGGGCCGCCAGATCATCAGGTCAGAAGGCAAACCGGGAGCCAGCTCGGCCAACATGAGCGTGTCATTTAAAGGCGTTCCCGTTAGAGGCACTCCCGGATCAGCACCCAGTAGTTGTTGCAAGGCATGCAATTGCACAGCACGTTGCTGCTCCAGTTGGGCCAGCATGGACTGGGCTTGCGTCAGCAAGGTTTGGACCTGAGTCACATCCAGCTTGGACGTTGCTCCTACCTCATAGCGGCGGGAGAAAATACGGTAGGACTCCTGACGCGTCTCTACACTTTTACGAGCGATCTGCACGCGCTCATCGAGCTCGCGCACCACAATATAGTTAATGGCCACTTGCGAGACCAAAGCCACATGCGCGGCTTGTCGGCCTGCCTCGGTAGCCAGCCCTGCAAGGCGGCATCTTCCAGACTACGTACACGCCCCCACAAATCCAGCTCCCAACTGGTCAAACCGACCTGGGCGCGGTAATCGCCGCCCGTCACGGCCTGGCCGCTCGGGTTCATATCGCCTGGCACACGCGAACGCGCAGTCTGACCACCCACGGTAAATTCAGGAAAGCGTTCGCTGCGCTGCAAATTCAGCATGGCGCGAGCCTCATCTACCCGTAGCACAGCCACGCGCATATCACGGTTATGGTTCAGTGCCGTCTCAATGAGCTTGCTCAGAATCGGATCTGTAAAGTATTGGCGCCAGCCCAGGTCACGCGCTCGCGCCGCATTTGCCTGCTCTGCAGACAAGTCCGAATAGGCTTGCGGAACGGGGGCGGCGGGCTGCTGGTAATCGGGTGCCATCGAGGAACAACCCGCTAAGGTCAGCAGCAAGGCAGCCAGCGCGAAATGAGGGCGACGCGCAGCACTTCGATACTTGATACTCAAATCAGAGATCTGTGGGGCCATGGGAAAACATGCCTAATGAGAAAAAGAAAACTGCCGTCCAGGCAAAACAGCACGTCAGCGATAGGTTTTGTCCCCATCGCCGACATAAAACAGCGCGAAAAGCTCAGCTCGAAAGAGAGCGTGTATGAGCTGACTGCTTACTTCACTAATACGTATTGACCGGGTGCCGGACCGACAGGTGGATAACCCTGTTTAGCTGCCCCCATTTGCGGTGGCTTCACATTCGCACCCGAACGGGTTTTCAGCCATTCAGCCCAGGCGAGCCACCAGGAGCCCTGATGGGAGGCGGCTTGGGCCTGCCAATCGTCCACCAAAATGGGCGCGGTGCCTGCTGCGCGGGTATGAATCTGATATTTGCGACGCGGATGACCCGGTTCGCTGACAATTCCGGCGTTATGCCCGCCTGTGGTCAAAACAAAGGTGATCTCAGAAGGGACCAGATAATGCAGTTTATAAACAGAGCGCCAGGGTGCTACGTGATCGGAAACCGTACCGACGCAAAAAATAGGCAAATTAACTTGCGATAATGAAACAATACGGCCTTGAACCGGATAACGGTTTTGACTTAAATCATTATTTAAATACATGCGGCGCAAATACTGCGAGTGCATAGTGGCTGGCATACGCGTGGCATCTGCATTCCAGGCCATCAAGTCACTCAAGGGGCGACGTTCGCCCAATAAATACTTACTCACCATGGGCGCCCACAGTAGATCAGCGGAACGCAGCATTTGAAAAGCAACTTCCATCTGATTGGCGCGTAAGTACCCTTCATCAGCCATCTGGGCTTCCAGCAGGCTGACCTGGCTCTCGTCAATAAACAGGGACAAATCGCCAGGCTCGGAAAAGTCGGTTTGGGCGGCAAAAAAAGTCAGGGAGGCAAGCCTGTCATCACCATCGCGTGCCATGGCAGCGGCCGCAATGGCCAGCAAGGTGCCGCCCAGGCAATAGCCGGTCGCGTGGATTTTCTGGCCGGGAACAATGGCGTTGACCGCATCCAGGCTAGCCTTCCAGCCCAGGCGAATGTAGTCGTCCATCCCGAACGCATGATCTTGGGCAACGGGGTTTTTCCAGGATAAGCAAAACACGGTATGACCTTGATCCACCAGATATTTGATCAGGGAGTTGTGCTCGGACAGATCCAGAATGTAGTACTTCATGATCCAGGCCGGCACGATCAGAACCGGCTCTGGATGAACCTGTTTGGTCGTTGGCGCGTACTGGATCAGTTCAACCAGTTCATTACGCAATACAACCTTGCCCGGAGTGGCCGCCACATCCTTGCCAACCACGAAGTCTTGCGCACCTACAGGAGGCTCACCGGCGAACTGGGCTTGCATATCCTGCTGCCAGTTTGTCAGACCACGGCTAAAGTTATCTCCGTGCTCTGCAAGGGTTTTGTCCCACACCAGCGGGTTCGTCCAGGCAAAATTGCTGGGGCTGAGCATGTTCAGCCATTGCTCGACACCAAAGGCAATTAGTTTTTGATGATGGGGTTCAACACCGGCCACGCCTTCCGTGGCGCTTTGCCACCATTGCTGTTGCGCCTGATAGGTTTGTCGCAGCAAATTAAAAGGCCAGCGGTCCCAGGCAGGATCAGAAAAACGGCGGTCTGTGTAGGCTGGCGTGGGGGCTGGTTGAGCAGTTTGCAAGGACTGTTGGGCCGATGCAGCCAGCTCTTGGCTCCATTCGCGGAACAACTGTTCCCACTGTTTTTGGGCCAACTGCCGTAACTGCTCTTGTTTGCCGGGGCTAAGGGCCAGATGACGTATCCAGTCCATCCAGGCAAGAAATTGTGATTCGGGGGAGATGGAACTCCAGATACGAGCCCAGGCGGCTCGTGCGGATGCGTCTAACTGTTCAGCCTGATCATGGGACTGCCTGCTAACCATTGCCACTCCGCAAAAAGTACACAAAAAACAGATACGACTGCTTAGTCTTTTTAATAATACACCAGTTTACATCTAAACTTTTTGCATACAGGTCCTTTAACAAGAAGCTATAAAAAACCTTTGCGTTAGATCAAGTTCATGACAGATAAAAAACCGCCAGCGTCAGCCCTATTTGTTGTTATACCGTGCTTGTTATGAAATAAGGAAATGAAAATCAGTAAAAAACAAATAAAACATTTTTAAAAAAGGTTTTAGAAAACAAAACGCTGCATTTCAGTTAAACCCGCGCCCCCCAAGCACAGAGCAGAACTATTATTTCTGCAACTATGTGACAAAACAAGCAAAACGCCACGTCTCATGGAACGTAGCTTGCCAGCGGTCTGGGAAAAACAGCCTGATATACTGCAGGCCCCATATCTTGCCCATCCACACAGGATGACATGACAGACACACACCAAAATAAACTTCATAAAAACGAAAGCACCAACAAGCGACGTTACCTGCCCTCGGCCGAGCGTAAACGCGAAATCCTGAAAGCAGCTTTTGACGAATTTTCTCACCGGGGTTTTTTGGGAACCTCGCTCGAGCGCATTGCCGCCCGCGCTGGAATCTCCAAGTCCGGCATTTACGCGCACTACAACAGCAAAGATGACGTATTCGAGGACATGCTCCGCAGCACGCTGCTGCCCCCCGAAGGCAACACCTTTGAACTTTCCGATACCTGCGAGGCAGCCACCCTGTCCTGTCTCGTGGATGAGTATCTCAATCAACTCTATGAGCGCCTGTCCAATCCGGACGTGCAAGCCATGTTCAGGCTGTTAATGACCGAAAGCGGTCGTGTCCCCGATCTGGCCCAGTATTGGGGCCAACAACTCTTGGACCAGAACTACACGGCCAACCAGGCTTTTTTTCAGTTGGGTATCCAACGAGGGCTTATCCGCCCCGATGTCAGCTCCTCAGACTACCTCCAGGCGGCCTCCCCTTCCCTGATGTGGTTAATGGTTTTGCTGGTTTTAGGACCGCAACACTCGCCTGTACCCTTTGAAGAAGTCCGCCTCCTGCACAAACGCTTATTAATAGAGCGCCTGCAACCCGTGTCTGCCTGAGCACGCCCCCTTGAAATCAGGCAATCAAGCTCAATGGCATTGGCAAGCAGGCTTGATTGGCATGCAAGGCCTCTTATGTTGTAGGCCATAAGCCTCATCAAGCCTGACGTATAAGCGCAGCCGAGCTGCGCGCTACACTTGTGGCCACCAATTATTCCCTTGAACCGCAACTACTCGTACAATTGTCGGTTGCAGTCCATTTCCAATGGGTTCCCTCACCCCATCCACCAAAAAGGTCCAGACATGACTCTGCCTACCGTGCCGTCTTCACGGCTGTCGTTCTACTTGCGACTTCTCATTGCCTTTCACATTTTTATTGTGATTGCCAGCAATTATCTGGTTCAACTTCCCATTGAATTGTTCGGCTTCCATAGCACGTGGGGAGCCTTCAGCTTTCCCTTTGTTTTTCTGGCTACCGACCTGACCGTCCGTTTGATGGGCAAGTCCGAAGCACGCCGTGTGATTACCCGCGCCATGTTTCCGGCCCTCATCGCCTCTTATGTGGTCTCCGTGCTCTTTCATGAAGGCCAATTCAATGGCCTGCAGACACTGGGCGAATTCAACAGCTTTGTGTTTCGTATTGCCTTGGCCAGCTTTGCCGCCTACGTCTTAGGGCAATTGCTGGATGTACAGGTCTTTGACCGCATCCGTCGCGACTACAAACAGTGGTGGCTTGCTCCAGCCGCTGCTTCGGTCTTCGGGCAGGCACTGGATACGCTGGCCTTTTTCGGTATCGCCTTCTGGCATAGCAGCAATCCTTTCATGGCCGAACACTGGGGCGAGATTGCCATCGTCGATTACGTCATCAAGCTGGGCGTCAGCCTGCTGCTGTTTGTACCTATGTATGGCGTGCTGCTCAATTCCCTGATCAGCACCATGAAGCGCCGCGCCCTAAGCATCGCGCAGGCCAAAGCATGAAGCCGCACACTCCACACCGCCGGGCCCTGGTTTTGTTTTCAGGCGGACAGGATTCGGCTACCTGCCTGGCCTGGGCTCTGGACCGCTTTGCCTTTGTGGAAACCGTGGGCTTTGACTACGGCCAGCGCAACCATGCGGAATTGCAGTGCCGTCAGACACTAAAAGACAAACTGTGCCAACGGTTCCCGCATTGGGCAGAGCGCCTGGGGCAAGACCATGTGCTCGATGCCCATGTTCTGGCTCAGATAGGTGGCAGCGCCATGACCGAATCCATGACGATCGCCATGCAGGAAGACGGTCTGCCCAATACCTTTGTGCCCGGTCGAAATCTGCTGTTCTTTACTCTGGCTGGTGCCCTGGCCTACCGCCGGGGCCTGGATACGCTGGTAGGCGGCATGTCGGAAACCGATTATTCGGGCTACCCGGATTGCCGCGACAACACATTGAAAGCGCTGCAAGTGGCATTGAGCCTGGGAATCGAGCGCCCACTGACCGTGGAAACACCATTGATGTGGCTGGACAAGGCCGACACCTGGGAATTGGCCCACCAGCTTGGCTCGGATGCTTTGGTACAACTGATTCGGGAAGACAGCCACACCTGCTACCAGAACAATCGGGAAACGCTGCACGACTGGGGATATGGCTGCGGGCAATGCCCGGCTTGTGAACTGCGGGCCAAAGGGTATGCCGACTGGCGGATACAAGACAGAACCGCAAGGCGCTCATGAGCTAAACGGATGACTGAATGGCCACTACCACCTATACCTCAAGCCTCAACATAAAAGGTGGTGGGTAAAGCCGCTTCATGTCCCAAGCAACATGCCTAAAGATAAGCCCAGTCATGCTAATGACTGGGCTTTTTCATTGAATTACAACTGCGCCGGTTCTGTCTGCACTTGATACACCGGATAGCTTCGACACAAGGTCACGATTTTTTCACGGATCTCGTGCTTGATCGTATCCAGCGTGCCTGCCTCATAGGCATCGAGCACATCGCACAAGTAGTGTGCCAACTGCTCGCAATCGGCCACGGTAAAGCCGCGCGTGGTCACAGCGGGGGTTCCGATCCGGATGCCTGAGGTCACCATGGGCGAACGCGGATCATTAGGCACCGAGTTCTTGTTCACTGTAATGTAGGCATCTGCCAAGGCATCGCTGGCCTCTTGACCGGTGTAAGGTTTGGCCGACAAGTTAATCAGCATCATGTGATTATCCGTACCGCCTGACACGATATTATGGCCGCGCTGCATCAGTACCGCTGCCATGGCGCGGGCATTACGCACCACATTTTGCTGATAAGTCCGGAACTCGGGCTGCAGGGCTTCTTTGAACGCGACCGCTTTGGCTGCAATCAAGTGCATCAAGGGACCCCCTTGCACGCCAGGAAACACAGCCGAGTTCAGGCGTTTGTACAAATCCTCGCTCTGCCCTTTAGCCATGATCACACCACCACGTGGGCCACGCAGGGTTTTATGGGTCGTACTGGTCACCACATGCGCGTATGGCAGAGGGCTGGGGTACTCACCTGCCGCCACCAGACCCGCCACGTGGGCCATATCCACCCAGAACCAGGCACCCACCTTGTCGGCGATCTGGCGCATGCGGGCCCAGTCCTTCACACGCGAATACGCGGAAAAGCCACCAATCAGCATTTTGGGCTTGGTCTCGATAGCAATGCGCTCCATTTCGTCGTAATCGATCAGCCCGGTTTGGATATCAACTCCGTAAGGAACAATATTGTAAAGACGGCCGGAAATATTGATCGGGTTGCCGTGTGTCAGGTGCCCGCCTTGGGCCAGGTTCATTCCCATGACCGTATCGCCTGGTTTGAGCAAGGCCAGGAACACAGCGGTATTGGCTTGCGCTCCGGCATGAGGCTGTACGTTGGCGTAGTCACAATCGAAGACGGCTTTCAGGCGCTCGATTGCCAGACGTTCAGCCACGTCCACAAACTCGCAACCGGCGTAGTAACGCTTGTCCGGGTAGCCCTCGGCATATTTATTGGTAAACACGGAGTTCTGAACCTGCATAACCAGGGGACTGGCATAGTTTTCCGAAGCAATCAGTTCTACGTGATCTTCCTGGCGGCTTTCTTCGCCTTGGATGGCCTGGGCCAATTCCTTGTCAAAATCGGACAGGCTGAGAGTGTTGTCGTACATCGCTTTTCCTTAAAAAAATTCTATCCACGTTGCGGCCACTTGCCTGGCCACTTTGCAAAGCAGGCCCACGCCCTAACCGTGCGTGCGCTCGAACTCACGCATGAACGCTCCCAGCGCCTGTACCGCGTCCAAGGTGACGGCGTTGTAGATGCTGGCGCGCAAGCCTCCTGTTGATTGATGGCCCTTCAAACCGTGAAAACCATTTTTCTGGGCTTCTTTCACAAACAAATCTTCCAAATTAGTTTCAGCAATATGAAATGGCACATTATTGATGGATCGATCGTCAGGCCAAACGCCATTGGTATAAAAACCATTGCTTTTATCAATGACGCCATAGAGATGTTGTGCTTTTTTCTTATTTATTTCATACAACACGTCTATTCCACCTACTCGCTCAATCCACTCCAGAGTCAAACCCAAGACATACCAGGAAAATGTAGAAGGGGTATTGAGCAAGGATTGCTTTTTTGCCTGAATGGAAAAATCCAACACCTGTGGCGTACTCGCTAAAGGCTTGTCTAAAATAGCAGGATTGAGCAATACCATTGTCACACCAGCGATACCCATATTTTTCTGGGCCGAAGCGTAAATCAAATCGTGAGCCGAGATGTCAAGCGGTTTTGACATCAAGCTGGAGCAAGCATCGCATACCAATGGAATAGATGAAACGGGTGGTTTTGAAAATTGCAAGCCCTGTGCGGTTTCATTCTCTGTGTAATGCAAGTACGCTGCATCCAGATTAATATTAGATTCATTAATTTCCGGAACACGATCAAATCCAGTTTCATAAGAACTCGCTATGATTCTTACTTCCCCATATTGCCTAGCAGCATTGGCGGCTTGTTCCGACCATAACCCTGTATGTATATAGTCTGCTGTTTTTTTTTGATGAAACAAGTTCATCGGGATTTGAGAGAACTGCAGATACGACCCCCCTTGCAGGAGCAAGACGTGATAGTCCGATGGCACAGCCAGAACACGACGTACAGCGGTGTCAGTACGATGGGCAAAATCCATGAAAGGCTGGGAACGATGACTGATTTCCATCACAGAGACTCCTGTGCCGGCAAAATCAAGCAGCTCATCTCGTACTTGCAATAGAACATCCATCGGCAAGGCGCTGGGCCCTGCGCTGAAATTAAAGGGTCGGGACATACTTGTTGAGATCCTGTACAAACCTGAACGCCGAAACAGGCCCCCCTATTTCGGCAATGACAATCAAGTCTACGAGCACAATGGTCTGACTAGTCAGACCATTAATATTCCCTGGAGCAGACCGCATGACGCGTTCGTTTGAACTGGATACCTTGAAGATGCGTCTTAACGATGACGAACTTCAATCCCTGGATCTCCATCAGCGCATCCAGCGTGCCTTGCGGGCATTGATTCTGGATGGCGCGCTGGGCCCCGGGGTCAAGCTGCCTGCTACACGCTCCCTGGCCAAGTCCCTGAGCATGGCCCGCGATACCGTTGAAAACGCCTATGTTCAGCTACACCGCGACGGCTTTATCGTGCGTCGTGAAGGCTCGGGCAGCTATGTTTCCGAATCAGTAGGCACCGAGCTGCGTGGCAGCGCCTACCGTCGTATCAAAGCTCAAGATCTGAAACGCAGTGTGATGGAACCGGGCACCGGTTTAAGCCGTCGCGGTCGCGCCGTGTTTGAAAGCGGCGGCATTGCTGATCAACAAACTATCAAAGCCTTTGCCACCGGCTTGCCGGAAACCCGCAACTTCCCCACCGATGTCTGGGAGCGCCTGCAACGTCAGGCCATGAAAGACTATCGGGCCAACATCCTGCTGCACGGTGACCCGCAAGGCACCGAGTCCCTGCGTAAAGCGATTGCCGTCTACCTGAATCTGGAGCGTGGCGCCAAAGTCTCGGCCGACCAGATTCTGATTCTGAGCAGCACACGCCAAGCCTTATTTCTGTGCGCGCAATTACTGGTCGATGCCGGCAAGCCCATTCTGGTTGAAAACCCCGGCTACTTCGGTGCCCGTAAAGCATTTGAAGCGGCCGAGGCCCGTGTGGTGCCCATTGGCGTGGACAGACAAGGGCTGCGCACCGATTTGCTCAATGAGGACCGAAGCGGCGCGAACTGTATTTATGTGACACCCTCGCACCAGTACCCCACCGGGGCCACCATGTCCCTGGAACGCCGTCTGGAACTCATCCACTGGGCGGCAGAAAATGGCCGCTGGATTATGGAAGACGACTACGACAGCGAGTTTCATTACGACGGGCTGCCCACCGCATGCGTGCAGGGTCTGGATAAATACCAGCGCACGATTTACTTAGGCACCTTCAGCAAAACCCTGTATCCGGGCCTGCGCATGGGCTATATGGCGCTGCCGCCCGAACTGGTCAAACCCTTTACCCAGGCACGCAGCATCATGGACGGCCACACACCGCAAATCCTGCAGCTGACGCTGGCCCGCTTTATGGAAGACGGACACTACAACTCTCATATTCGCGCCATGCGCAAGTTGTACGCAGGACGACGGGAAATCATGCTGGAAGCCATCGAGCAGCACTTGCAAGGCATTGTTCGTGCTGCCCGACCCGAAGGTGGTTTGCAAATTCCCTGCTTTCTGGAGCCGGGCTGGTCAGAGGAGCACACCTTGCGCCGCGCCTTAAGTGCCGGGGTTCAACTGCCAGGTTTGAGCCGTCTGTACATTGGTGAGGAAAAACAACAGGGCTGGTTACTGGGCTATGCGTCTCTGACCGCTTATGAAATCGAGTCAGCCATGTTGCGTCTGGCCAACGCCCTACGTCAGGGCAAAGGCTAAAGGAGCCGGGTATCAGTACATCAAGGGGTATCGTCGATTCAGGTCGGCGACCCCTTCCAGAATGGCATTTTCGGTACGTGGGTTGCGTGAGCCACTACGCACACCGCCCAGCAAAGCCAGAATCATGTCGCCAATTTCTTTGAAATCATCCTCACCTAAACCACGAGTGGTACAAGCAGCACTGCCTACGCGCACTCCCGAATACGCCGCATTGTCTTGCTCATAAGGCACCCGGTGTTTGCTCAAACTAATGCCTAGCTGAGCCAGCACCCGCTCCACCAAAGGGCCAGACAAATCCCAGGGGCGCAGGTCCACCACACCAAAATGACAGTCTGTTCCCCCCGACACCACCGTCAACCCGCCCTCGGACAAGCGGCGGCACAAGCTGCGAGCGTTATTGATGACGGACTGGGCGTAGGCTTTATAGGACGGGCTCATCGCCTCACCCAAAGCCACCGCCTTGGCAGCCATAATGTTCAGCAAGGGTCCGCCTTGCAAGCCTGGATACACGGCCTGGCTCAAGCGCTCGGCCAGCTTGGGTTCATTGCTCAGGATAATGCCGCCACGCGGACCCCGTAATGTGCCGTGAGTGGAAAAAGTGGTGACGTGTGCATGTTTGACCGGCGAGTCCATCAAACCCGCTGCGACCAGGCCCGCACTATGCGCCAAATCCACCATCAGATAGGCATTGACCTCGTTAGCAATATCTCTGAATTGGGCAAAGTTCGGGGTTCGTGCATAAGACGAGCCCCCGGCAATTATCAGCCTTGGGCGCTCCTTGTGCGCCAGGGCACGCACTTCATCCATATCCACCCACTGGGTCTGACGATCTACTCCATACGAACAGGTCTGAAACCAGCGGCCCGATACATTGAAATGCGAACCATGGCTAAGATGGCCACCCGCGCTTTGATCCAGCGCCAAAATAGTATCCCCAGGTGAGAGCAAGGCCAGGTATACCGCCAAATTGGCCTGGCTGCCTGAGTGCGCCTGCACATTGGCATAGGATGCCCCAAAGACCGCTTTGGCCCGTTCGATAGCCAGCTCTTCAGTCTGATCCGCTTGTTCGCACCCGCCGTAGATCCGCTGTCCTGGATAGCCCTGCGCCTGCTTGTTGCTCAGCAAGGAACCTTGCACATCCAAAACGGCTCGGCTCAGGTAGTTCTCGGAAGCGATCAATTCAATGGTGTGTTGTTGCCGACCCCGCTCGGCTTCGATGATGTCCCAAAGATTGCGATCACTTTGCTGTAGAAATTGCGAACCCACCAGAGGCTGGTGGGGGGTGTCGCCACCGGCAAGACTCTTCATGGGAGTTCCTGTTCAAAGATTGGCTACTTTTACAACCGTGGCTGCTTTTCAGGCACGAGAGAAAAACTCAACCCTGGCCTGATGGCTCCAAGGGCGAAAGATACACATCCTATTCTGTTTATCAAGTTATTAAGCAGTCCAATAAAACTTTATTCACCAGACCACTTTTTATTATTGTTATTTAAATAAACATTTAAAGCATAAATAATTAAAAACCCTCTGAAACACAGCCAGAAAGCCAATCCCGATCATTCTTATCAAGAATTAAAACGGGATTTTATTTTCTGCTTTTAAGTGGTCTGTTAAATGATCTTGAAATGGTCTGTCATTTATTGTCATAGGATCATTAGAATGCAGCCAACGAATACTCAACAGCCATACTTCTATTCGCTCAAACAGATTATCACTCTTTTTAATCTGCAAACGACAGAAACATCCCCAGTTCCCCACAACCACAGGAAACGCCATTGCTTTAACGGCAGTTCAACCATGCTGATCCCCAAGACTTGAGAGACTCGATGACGGGTTTTTTTGGGCCTTGCTCATAAGGACCGGCAAATCCTTTTAAGCCTGCGGATTTCCATTTGGAAATAGAGATAGGCGAAATACAGAAACGACCTGTTCATTTCGAACAGATCGCAATCAACAGCAAGGAAGTTTGAAATGACAATCAAAAGCTACGAAACTGATGACGCCGTACGTAATATGCTGCAAAAGCTGTCTGTACTTTGGAAAAACCGGGCCGCTGTCAATCAGGAACTGCCGGACTACAACAATCTGGCGTTCGACCCCAGCAAGGCGGATTTCAGCGAATGCCTTTTGCCTTTCCGTGAGCATCAGGCCTGGTTGGAAGCCCCCGAGGAATTAAAATCGCAGTGCTTGTCCTATGCCTGGGGTATTTACAACCTTAAAACCATTTACGTTGAATGCAACGTGGTTACCCCTTCTTGCGAAGACATCATCAAAACGCCGCCCCCAAGCTCCAATCGCAATCTGCTGCAAGATGTCATGTCCCAAGCCTTGTTGGACGAGGCCCTGCACACCCGCATGTCGATCATGGCGTGCAACTACATTTATTCCATGCGCGGCCTGCAGCCGCTGGACTTCACCAACTTCAACCTGGTGCAGTGGCGCAATGACATCCTGAGCCAGTGCAGCTCCGAATCCGAACGTCGCCTGACCCGCTTTGCCATTGCCTGCGCGTCCGAGACCCTGATTACCGACTACCTGAAAACCATGGCCGAGGACAAGAGCATCCAGACCGTGTGCCATGAAGTCACTCGCACCCATGCCATGGACGAATGGAGCCACTCCAGCGTGTTCAGCTTTGTCGCTTCGGACATCATTCACGGCCTGAGCCAGAAAGAGCGTGAACACATGCGCGCCATCATTTTGCGCACCGTGGAAATGTTCGCCAACAATGAAATGGGCGCCTGGGAAAAAGTGTTCTCCATGGTGAACTTCCCCAATGCTCGCGACATCCTGCACGATACGGGCGACTCCAACGAGATTGGCGTGTACACCGGTTCGGTTGAAAGCCTGATCGAACGCATTGGCTTGAACAGCAAATCGGGGCAGGCACAAGCCCAAGCCGAGCAACAGGAGGCGCTGCAATGACAGCCACGATTCAGGCGCGCTGCGAGACCGTTCGCCCCGAGGCCGGAAACGTCAAAGTGTTCACCTTGCGCGTTCAAAGTAAACACTTCGATTTTCTGAGCGCCTTGCGGGCGGGCAAGCATGTCGCCCTGAGCTACCCCGATACCGGCGGCACCATTCAACAGCGTATGTACTCGATCACCCGTATGGCTGATCCAGACCTGATTGAAATTGCCGTAAAAGGTTCGGGCCGCAATAGTGTCTCCGATCATTTGCACGCCACCTTGCGTGAGGGCATGAGCGTGCCCCTGCAATATGTGGCGGGTGATATTTCGGTGGACTCTATTGTGGGTTATGAGCGTATCGCCATGATCGCAGGCGGCATTGGCATTACCCTGCCCATTGCCTTGCTGCGTGAGTTGGCGGCGCGAGCCCAGGATGGCTTGCCAGTACCACAAGTACATTTGCTGCTCAGTATTGCTCGTATTGCCGACATCCCCTTCTTGCACGAACTGCTGCAGCTGGATCTGAGCACCAGCTGGTTCACACTGACGGTGTTTGTCACGCAAGAAAAAATCCGCGAAAGCGCGCATTTCAAAGTGGGACGTCCCTCCTTTGAGAACATGGAGCAGTTGAAAGACCCGCAGGCTGTTGTGATTTGCGGCAGTCATGGCTTTGCCCAGGCCTTGCGCGAATACACGATTCAAGCGCATCCCATCTCGCATATGTTGATTGAAGCTTTTTCCCCGCCTGCCAAGTCCGGTGTGGAAATCCTGCCTGAAGCAGGCAGCGCTCCCTTGCAAATCAATGTACGCAGCACAGGGCAGACGCTCTCACCCGAACCCGGCAGTAGTTTGCTGGAAATGCTGGAAGCGGCCGATGTCCCTATCCGCAGTCAGTGTCGTTCAGGAATTTGTGGTGCTTGTCGGGTACAGATCTCGGAGGGCGAATACCGCTCTGAACCGGACTTTTGCCTCAGCGACCAGGACAAGGCGCAAGGTCATGCTCTGGCATGTTGCACCTTCCCCCTATCGGGCGCCATGAATGTAGACATTGGTACCACGAGCTGACATCCTTACCATCTGAATTAAAAGAACCCCCTATGAAGAAAGTCATCGCACTGCGTCATATCCATTTTGAGGACTTGGGCACACTGGAACCTGTTCTGATCGAGCAGGGCTACCAAGTTCAATACATTGACCCTTCCGTCGAGTCACTGCGCCACGTGGGTGAACAGGACGCTGACCTGCTGGTTGTATTGGGCGGGCCAATCGGCGCCTACGACGAAAAGATTTACCCATTTCTCTCCGATGAGCTGGAGCTGATCAACAAATTCCTGCTGGCTGGCAAACCCTTGCTGGGCATTTGTCTGGGCGCACAACTGATTGCGCGTGCCCTGGGAGCCAATGTGTATCCACTGGGTGTGAAAGAAATCGGTTTCTCTCCCTTGAAACTGACTGATGCGGGCAAAGAATCGCCCCTGTCCGCAGTTAGCGGTATTCCTGTCCTGCACTGGCACGGGGATCAGTTCGATATTCCTGACGGTGCCATTCACCTGGCCAGCACGGATGTGGGCCCCAACCAAGCCTTCTCCTTTGGAACCCAGGTATTGGGCCTGCAATTTCACTTGGAAGCCGACACCAGCAAGCTGGAGCGCTGGCTGGTTGGTCATGCCAACGAACTGGGCCAAGCGGATATCGACCCGCAAATGCTGCGTCTGGAAGCCATGGCGGTACAAAAGCGCCTACACGCCGCTGCCGCTACGGTCCTGACCGACTGGCTCAGCCAACTTAAACAAACCAGTTCCGCTGATTGTGCTGCATGAACACTGCTGTAACGTTTGTTGATCGTGAACGACATCCCTACCATGTGGATGTCGTTTCGATTCAGTCCCAAGTCGTCTACGGTCGGGTGGGCAACAATGTTGCCGGCCCGACTTTGCGTAGACACGGTTTTAAAGTAGCCGCCGTTCCCACCGTGTTGCTTAGTAACAACCCGCAATACCCCACGGTGCACGGCGGTGCTGTACCCGATGAGTGGCTAGAAGGCTTTCTGAACGATCTGGTCTTGCGCGGTGCGCTGGACAAGGTGCGCGCTGTGCTGATCGGTTATCTGGGCAGCGCCAATCAGGCCATTATCATTGCGCGCTGGTTAAAAGCACTACTGCAAGAGCACCCCGACATTCTGGTCATTGTGGACCCGGTCATTGGCGATCTGGACGTAGGCGTCTATGTAGACCCGGCTCTGATCCCCGTCTATCACCAGACCTTATTGCCGCTGGCTACGGGCTTGACACCCAATAACTACGAGTTGTCCTTACTGTCTCAACAGTCTTGTGACAGTATTCAGGCCAGCTCAAGCGCGGCTCACGGCCTGTTGAATGGCCGTACCGAATGGGTCATTGCCACCAGTGCCGCCCCCGAATCCTGGCAAGATGGCCAGATCAAATTATTAATGTCTCGCAAAGAACCACGTGCCGACACGCTGCTTAGCCATCCACGCGTCGACTGTGCGGCCAAAGGCACCGGCGATCTGTTTGCCGCCACCTTGTTGGCTCACCTGATATTGGGCGCAGACCTGCATTCTGCTGTTCATACAGCCAGTGCCAATGTGCTGCACCAGTTGGAGTTGACACGGCAGGCCGGACATCAGGAATTAATTTTGCCCATAGATCCTTTCCGAGCCTGAGCAAATATTTCTTAATCTAACAAGACTTTCAACTGTCAGCCGTTCTCGTTAAGCTGTGCCCTCTTAGTTACAAACGGAGCATGACATGGGGCTGCCTTTTAGAAGCACGCTACATCCACGGGTGTTCTGGGGATCTACCTTTATCGTCCTGATTTTCTTGCTGATCGGGATCATTTTCCCTAAAGACGCCGCGCTTATTTTTGAACAGTTGCAAGACTGGGTCATCAAAAGCTTCGGCTGGTTCTACATCCTTGCCGTCGCCTTATTTTTCTTTGCGGTGGTTTATCTGGCCTTAAGCCGCTATGGCAATTTGAAATTAGGGCCCGATGACTCTGAGCCTGACTACCCTTACCTGACCTGGATGGCCATGCTGTTTGCCGCCGGCATGGGTATTGGCTTGATGTTTTTTGCCGTGGCCGAGCCGCTGCAACACTTCTCGGCCCCCCCTTCAGGGCTGGCTAGTACAACCACGTCAGCCCATCAGGCACAGATCATCACCTTCTTTCACTGGGGGGTGCATGCCTGGGCGGTCTATGCCGTGGTCGGGCTATCACTGGCTTACTTTTGTTTTCGTTACAACCTACCACTGACGATTCGCTCGGGCCTATACCCGCTGTTTGGCAAGCGCATCGAGGGTTGGATTGGCGACAGCGTTGATATTTTTGCTGTCTGCGGCACCTTGTTTGGTATCGCCACCTCCATGGGTCTCGGTGTTTTACAGATCAACGCAGGGCTTGAATACCTGTTTGGCTGGCCTCAAGAGACCTGGTTACAGATCACACTCATTATCGGTGTCACCGCCTTGGCGACCTTATCGGTGATCAGTGGTCTGGATGTGGGCATTCGGCGCCTTTCCGAGCTGAACCTGCTGGTAGCCGTGTGTCTGATGCTGTTTGTGCTGACTGTCGGCCCCACCTCCTTTTTAATGAATGCTTTTGTACAGAATATTGGCGGATATCTGGATAACTTTTTCGCTCGCTCATTCAGTACACAAGCATTCCGAGAGCAAACCTGGATGAAAGCCTGGACCCTGTTTTACTGGGCCTGGTGGATTGCGTGGTCGCCCTTTGTCGGCATGTTCATCGCCCGCATCTCACGCGGTCGTACCGTGCGCGAATTCGTCCTGGGGGTCTTGCTGGTTCCAACCGTGTTCACCTTTTTCTGGATGACCGTATTTGGTAACACAGCTATTTTCCTGGATATGGGGGTTGCCGCTGGCCAACTGGCTCAAGATGCAGCCAATAACGCCTCTGTGGCCTTGTTCGAGTTTTTTGAATACCTGCCCTGGCCTGGTGTCACCTCGGCTCTGGCGGTACTGCTGGTTACCATTTTCTTTATCACATCAGCAGACTCCGGCTCCCTGGTGATCGACACACTGGCAGCCGGTGGCGTAGAAGACGCTCCTGTATGGCAACGGATTTACTGGTGCACGCTGGAAGGTGTCGCCGCTGCCTTGCTTTTGTTGGCCGGTGGTCTCACCGCGCTGCAAACTGTCACTTTGGTCAGCGCCCTACCTTTTGCTGTGATCGTCTTTTTGCTGATACTGGGACTGTTCAAAGGCATGAAAGCGGATATGTCACGTATGCGTCGCCAAAGCCCCATGTCCGGCCCAGCACCGGGCTCGGAAGTGTCCTGGCGTCATCGGCTCTCGACCATCTTGCACACGCCCAATCGACGGGATGCTCGTCGCTTTATGGGCGCGACCGTTATCCCTGCGCTGCAGGCGGTGGCCGACGAACTAGGTAAGCGCAATCTGAATGTCAGCCTGGAAACCAGCGATCAAGATACCGCTCAACTGACGATTCAGGCGGATAACCAGCGCAACTTCGTCTATGGCGTGGAACTGCGTGCCCGTCGAGTTGCCAGCTTTACGGCAGCAGCCGCCCGTAACGAGCAGGCACATCCTCAGGAATGGCAGATACGCACCGTGTTTGCGGACGGCAGTCGGGGTTATGACTTGATGGGTTTGTCCTCCAGCCAGGTCATTAACGATATCCTGAACCACTTCGAGCGCTATCAGGCCTTGGTCACCTCCGAGGCGACCGCTCTGTACGCACAGTCGCCCGACCCGACCTAAACCTCTGATCCGGCCTCCAGCTTTCTTTCCAGAATCTGGGGGCCGGGCCCTTGCTGGCCCAGGATATCGGCCGGATTACGCAAGGGACATTCACTCATGGACAAGCACCCACAGCCAATGCAGTGGGTCAGCTCATCGCGCAATCGCGTCAACTGCTCAATCCGATCATTCAAACTGTCTTGCCAGCGGCTGGACATGGCCCGCCATTGTTTGCTGGACGGTCTGCTACCCGGTGGCAAACCCTGCAAGGCCTCGTGAATTTCCTCCAAAGGAATTCCGGTACGCTGCGCCACTTTAATGATCGCTATGTAGCGTAAAACCACCGAATCAAAGCGACGCTGGTTACCACTATTACGGGTACTGGCAATCAAACCTTTCGCCTCGTAAAAATGCACCGTGGACACGGGCACGCCACTGCGCCTGGCCACCTCTCCCACCGTCAGCGCACGCGTGAAATCCACTGTTTTCGCCATTTCCACCCCCTTGACCTAAAGTTAACTTGAGGTTTTATAGTCCAGGTACCTAATTAAGGCAAGCCATATCGGCTGCCTCTTTATTGTCACAGGAACCTGCCATGCCTCCCCTCATTTGGACTATGTTTGCCGGACCTCTGTCATGGTTTCGGCAGTCCGTGCTTGGCCAGAGCACAATCAACACTGCCCTGGCAACCCAAGCCCGCAAGCCGCTTGCAGCAGCCATCCATTTCAAGCCCGAAGACTGGTCACAAAGCGATCAGCGATTCGGCTGGACGCTTCCGAACAGACAGCCCCTGTGGCTCTCTTGCCCAACAGGAGGTCCAGCAGCATGAGTTCGCGTCGTACTTGGATCATGATTCCCATTGTGGCCGGCGTATTGGCCATAGGCTGGCGTTTGCTGCCAGCCTCACAAGAAGTTCAAGCAGCAGGCGGCTATCCCCCTGCCGTTGTCGAATTGGCCAGCGTCAAGTCCCAAACCGCCCCTCGTCTTTTACATGCCGTCGGTGCACTGGAAGCCTGGCAGCAAGTGTCGCTGAGCGCAGAGACCAGTGGTCGTATTCGCAAGATTGATTTCACCTCCGGACAGCACGTCAAAGCCGGCCAGCCTCTGGTCTTGCTTAATGACGAACTGGAGCAAGCCAGCGTGCGCCGCGAGCAGGCGCAAGTCAAACAGACCGCTATTCAACTGACGCGGGTGCGCAAGTTAAAAGAACAGCAAGCCGCAACCCAGGAGCAACTGGATCAGGCCCAGGCTGATCACGCGGTAGCCCAGGCTCAACTGCAATATCAACGTGCTGAGCTGGCCTTGAAGCAGATTACCGCTCCCTTCTCGGGCCGCATCGGTATCACCAGCCTGCACCAGGGCCACTACCTGCAACCTGGCCAAGCTATTGCCAGTCTGGTCGATGACAGCCAATTGCGCGTAAACCTGACGGTGCCCGAGCAAAATCTGTCTGATTTAAGCGTGGGCCAGACCTTGCTGGTGCAAGTTGACGCCTGGCCGGGTGAAAACTTCCAGGCTGAAATCAGCGCTGTTGATCCTTTGATCGGTGCTTCGCGCACGGTGCGCCTGCAAGCCCTACTCCCCAATCCAGGTAATCGCCTCAAAGCGGGAATGTACGCCCGCGCTCAACTGAAACGCCCCGCCGAAGCCCCCGTACTGACCGTGCCCGAAACCGCACTGACCTACACCGCTTACGGCCAGACCGTGTTTGTGGCCTCCCCCAAGGATCAAGGTCTGTGGCAGGTCAAACGCGTAGCCGTACAAACTGGCGAGCAGTGGGATGAGCATGTCGAGATCCTTGAGGGCCTGAAAGAAGGCGACAAGGTGGTCAGCGCCGGTCAGATCAAGATTCAGGACGGCTCCACGGTACAGACCGCCAAGGACAAGGAGCCCGTATGAACACCGCCTCCCGTCCCGGTTTTACCGACTTGTTCGTGCGTCGGCCGGTTCTTGCCCTGGTGGTCAGTGCCTTGCTCCTGATGTTGGGTCTGTTCTCTCTGGACAAGCTGCCCATCCGGCAGTATCCCCTGCTGGAGAACTCCACCATCACGATTACCACCGAGTACCCCGGCGCCTCTGCACAGCTGATGCAAGGCTTCGTCACCCAACCTATCGCCCAGGCACTGGCCTCGGTGGAAGGGGTGGATTATCTGTCCTCCCACTCCGTGCAAAGTCGCAGTGTCGTGACCTTGCGCATGGAGCTGAACCGCGACTCCACCCAGGCACTGACCGAAGTCATGAGCAAGGTCAGCCAGGTGCGCTATCGCCTGCCTGAAGGCGCTTATGACCCGGTTGTGGAGCGCTCCTCCGGGGACTCCACCGCCGTGGCCTATGTGGGCTTTTCCACGACGTCGATCTCCATCCCGGAGCTGAACGACTATCTGTCCCGCGTGGTGGAACCCATGTTCTCCACCATTGATGGCGTCGCGAAGATCCAGACCTTTGGCGGCCAAAAACTGGCCATGCGACTCTGGCTGGATTCGGACCGCATGGCTGGCTATGGCCTGACTGCTGCCGATATTGCCCAGGCTGTACGCGCCAACAACTATCAGGCCGCTCCCGGCATGGTCAAAGGCCAGCATGTCTTGAGCAACATCCAACTCAACTCGGACCTGACCAGCGTGGCCGAGTTCCAGGACCTGATCGTGCGCGAAGACGGCACCTCTTTGGTACGACTGCGCGACATAGGCAAGGTTGAACTGGGTGCCGCCGCCACTGAGACCAGTGCCTTGATGGATGGTCTGCCCGCGATTCACCTGGGTTTGTTCCCTACTCCCGGCGGCAATCCCTTGCGCATTGTGGAAGGCATTCGTGACCGTCTGCCTGCCATTGAAGCGACCTTGCCACCCGGCGTAGAAGTGGCCCTGGCTTTTGAAACCGCCCGCTTCATTCAAGCCTCAATTGATGAAGTACTGAAGACCCTGACCGAAGCCATGATTATCGTGGTGCTGGTGATTTATCTGTGTCTGGGTTCCTTTCGCAGCGTGCTGATTCCGCTGGCTACCATTCCCTTGTCCATGTTGGGAGCCGCGGCCTTGATGCTGGCCTTTGGCTTCAGCATCAACTTGCTGACCTTGCTGGCCATGGTGCTGGCTATTGGTCTGGTCGTGGACGACGCGATTGTGGTGGTTGAAAACGTACACCGTCATATTGCCGCCGGGCGTTCGCCCGTGGTGGCCGCCCTGCTGGGCGCGCGTGAAGTGGCTGGTCCTGTAATCGCCATGACACTGACGCTGGCTGCGGTTTATGCCCCGATTGGTCTGATGGGTGGCCTGACTGGGGCACTCTTCAAGGAGTTTGCCCTGACCCTGGCCGGTGCCGTGCTGGTATCCGGGGTTGTAGCCTTGACCTTGTCCCCAGTGATGAGTTCCTTGCTGCTGCCCTCCCAGCAAGATGAAGGCCGCATGGCTCACATGGCAGAGAGCTTCTTTGGTGGTCTGTCGGCCCGCTATGGCCACTTGCTGGCCCGCTCCCTGCGTCATCGCTGGATTACCGGCGCGGTCGCCTTGCTGGTCTTTATCAGCCTGCCCGTGCTCTATCAAATGACGCACAGTGAACTGGCTCCCATTGAGGATCAGGCCAGCGTGCTGACAGCCGTGAAAGCCCCTCAAAACGCCAATCTGGCCTATGCCGAGCGCGACGGCAAGCTGCTGGATGACACGTACCGTGACGTAGCCGAAACCGAGAGCACCTGGCTGATTATGGGCACCGATGGCCCAGCCGCCAGCTTTGGCGGGATCAACCTGAAGGACTGGAGCAAGCGCGAGCGCGATGCCAGTGCCGTACAGGGCGAACTGCAAGGACGCGTCAGCGCGATTCCCGGCAGCAGCATCTTTGCTTTCCAGCTTGCCCCCTTGCCCGGCTCCAGCGGCGGGCTGCCGGTACAACTGGTACTGCGCAGTCCCGGCGACTACCGCACGGTGTACGACACGATGGAATGGGTGAAGCAGCAAGCCCGTGAAAGTGGCTTGTTCGTTGTAGTGGATAGCGACCTGGACTACAACAAGCCCGTTTCCCGCGTGGAAATTGACCGCAGCAAAGCCGCCAGCATGGGCATCAGCCTGCGTGATATTGCCGACTCTTTGGCTGTACTGGTGGGCGAGAACTACCTGAACCGCTTCTCGCTGGATGGCCGCTCGTACGACGTCATTCCGCAAAGCCAGCGTGAACTGCGCCTGACGGCTCAAGCCCTGACACGCCAGTTTGTACGCAGTGCCAATGGCGAGCTGGTGCCCTTGTCGACCATGGTCCAAATTCACAGCGAAGTAGAACCGAACAGCCTGCGCCAATTCAACCAGCAAAACTCGGCCACGCTGCAAGCCATTCCCGCTCCGGGCGTGACGCTGGGACAAGCGGTGGGCTATCTGGACGACATCGCCCGGCAATTGCCGGCAGGCTTTACGCATGACTGGCAATCCGAATCGCGCCAATTTACCCAGGAAAGTCAGTCTCTGGTGTGGGCTTTCCTGGCCGCACTGGTGGTGATTTATCTGGTGCTGGCCGCGCAGTACGAAAGCCTGGTGGACCCCATCATCATTTTGGTCACCGTCCCCTTGTCTCTATGCGGTGCCCTGCTGCCTTTGGCCCTGGGATTAGGCACGCTCAACATCTACACCCAGATAGGCCTGTTAACGCTGGTTGGTCTTATCAGCAAGCACGGCATCTTGATGGTGGAGTTTGCCAATGAACTGCAATTCAAAGAGGGCCTGAAAAAGCCCGAAGCCATCTTGCAAGCCGCCCGCATTCGTTTGCGCCCTGTGCTGATGACAACCGGAGCCATGGTCTTTGGTCTGGTGCCTCTTCTGTTTGCCTCCGGTGCGGGTGCTAACAGCCGCTTTGGTCTGGGTGTGGTGCTGGTCTCGGGCATGTTGATTGGCACGGTCTTCACTCTGTTTATCCTGCCGACTTTGTATACCTTGCTGGCGCGTGATCACGCCCATCAAGCAGACACCCCACGGGCGCGCGATTTGGCTCAGGCCCTGCGCCCTTCGACTGGAGAACACTCATCATGACGCCACCATTATCAAACAGGCTCGCGCCTGTGGCGCGTGCTCTGCGACTGGTGATCCCCAGCCTGATCCTGAGCGGTTGTGCCGTGGGACTGGACACCTCCATTCCCACCGCCCCAAGCCTGGCCGACACCAACTGGAACAGTCAGTTCGCCCAAACCACCGAACAAGGCGAAAACTGGTGGACCTTGCTGCAAGACCCGCAACTGGACGCCCTGATTGCCAAGGCCCTGGATCACAATCTGGATATTGCCCAGGCACAGGCCCGCTGGCGGGCCTCCCGCGCCCTGATCGACGAGCGCCAGCACGACCGCCTGCCGGCCGTCACGGCCCACGCCAGCTACAACCGTAGCGGTTCACAGTTTGCCGCAGCAGACGGTTCCATTGACCACGGCATTAGCGAAAACTGGCGCCTGGGCATGCAGGCCACGTGGGAGATTGATCTGTTCGGTCGTCTGGAACAATTAGCCCGCTCTGCCCAGGCTCGCAGCGAGGCCAGTGCAGATCAATTGGATCTGACTCGCCAGGCCATTGCCGCTGAACTGGCGCGTCAATATGTGCAAGCACAGGGTTTGCAACGACGACTGGCTCTGGCAGCGGACGATGTACGCAGTTGGGAACAAACCATCAAGCTGGTGCAGGCTGGTGTGTCGTTGGGCCGGGAACTGCCGGAGAATCTGGACAATGCCCAGGCGGGTCTGGAACGAGCCAAAACCCTAGTGCCTCAACTGCGCAGCGATCTGGAGCTGGCTCGTTTGCGTATCCAGGTGCTAAGCGGCGGACAAGCCGAGAGTATTGATACGCCGCTGCCTAGCGCCAAGGCACCTTTGGCCGCCTCCCTGCCTTTGGGGGACGTCAACGCCATGCTGTTCAACCGGCCTGACGTACGTGCCGCTCGACAGGAAATCCTGGCCAGTTCGCACGAAGTGGCCGCCGCCACCGCCGAGCTGTACCCCCGTCTGGATCTGGCTGGCTTTATCGGCTTCTTTGCTCTGAGGGGTAGCGACCTGGGTCATGCTGCCCGCGCCTTCGATGTTTCACCCGCCATGCAATGGCCTGCCCTGCGCTTGGGTCATGCCAGAGCGCGCTTGCGTGGCATGGAAGCCGTGGCTGATGAATCACGCCTGCACTATCAACAAGTGCTGCTGCAAGCTCAGGAAGAAATTCAGGGCTCTTTGCAAAGGCTGACTCAACATCAAGAGAGCCTGCTTAGCCTGACACGGGCGGCGTCACACCTGGAAAATGCCCATGAGCGCGCCTTGACGCGCTATGAAATAGGCGCTGGGGCCTATCAGCAAGTGTTGGAAAATCAGCGCAGCCTGAACCAGACCCGGCAAGAGCTGGCAATGGCGGAAACCGGCTCGTACCTGAATGTGATTGCCTTGTATCAGGCTTTGGGTTGGGGAGTAGCGGCACCGAGCCCGACAAAGTAGTTTCAGCTTTGATTGGCTTGGGGGTGGTCTGTCTCATAGATGGGCCGCCCCTTTTCTATTTGTGCGTCCGCCTGTTGCAGAAACTCGGATAGATTCGCAATCTTGCTTTGCATCAGCCGCTCCAGCCGCTTCCCACCAAACCACAGCAAGGCGCAGCAAAAAAGCGTAATCGGCAATACATACCAGCGCAGCCAGACCGAAGCATCCAGCAGCCAGCCTGCACCGGTAAAAATCACCACCAAGGTGCAGGCAATCCCATTATTGCGCTTGGCTTTGAGCAGAAATTTACTCAAGTCCTGGTGACCACGCTCCAGAGTCTCTACTTGCTCGCTCAACTGATCACGGTCTTTTTTCAACTGCGCCCAGGCGGCGCGCTGCTCCTGTGTCACCGGCCTGCCTGGTTCATGTTCCTGATTGCTCATTATCTCTACGCCTGCTCTCGCTACCCACAGCACATCAGACTAGCCAAAAAAGTGCTAATTCCCCAGCAAGGACGAACCTTTCTGCCCCAAAGACAGCACTTCACTGGCGTTCACAATGGCAATCGAAATATCTTCAATCGTGCTGCGTTTGTTCATGGCCTGCTCGCGGATCAGATCGTAGGCCTGATCTTCCGACACCTGATGGGTGCGCATCAAGATCGTCTTGGCCTGCGCTACATGCCGCTGCCCCAGCAGCTTGGTCTGCAACTTGCTGATCAGGCGACGCTGCTGGCGCAATTCCTTATGGTATTTGCGCGCCAGTACCACCGTGGACAACAAACCGAAAGAACGAATGGGCGAAGGCAGGATCGCCTGAATATTCAAATCCAGCACAGCGGAAACTATCGTGGGGTTTTCATAATTAACCACGGCAATCACTGTAGGGGCGTCTTCCTCGCAGACCCAGTCCAGGCGCAGGTGCAAGAGGTCCGGTTGCACGGCCAGAAATACCAGATCCGTTCCTGAAGGCAGGTTTTGCGTGGGCGGCCAGATGGTCTGGACCGAACACCCGATACGCTGCAGTTGCTGGGTCAGCAAGCGGCCATCGCTATCGTCCGGATGCATGACCACCATCGTCAATTGCCGCAGTTCCTTGAGCTGCGGCGAGGTGGCATGCGGAAAACGATTCCGCGTTCGCAAGGGCTTGTTTGCCGGCTCATCACCGTAGGAAGAGGAGTTGGCCACGCTTTATGTCTCCAAAGTATCCAGCTTGGCAGTCCAGTCGCCCAAAGAATGGGTGACCAGATAGGGGTCGGGTGAGACCGGGCGCGTTGCCTGGCGCACAATCACAAACTCGCCGTCGGCATTGATGCGTCCGATCCGAGGATAAAGCCATGTGTGGTGATTATTGGGATCGATCTTGATCCGCCCCTGAGGTGCATCCAGCTCGCTGCCCAGCAAGTAGGGCAGCAAATCCCCGATCGCATCGCTGGCGGATTGCCGATACGCATTGGCGAACAAATGCATCTGCGAATAAGCCGCTTCCCAACACAGATTAGGGTGGCAGTCGGCCCCAAAACGCTTGCGCAAACTGGCCAGGCAACGCGCATTGACGGCCGACTCGATGGATTGGAAGTACGGTGCAGCGGTAAAGTGCCCACAGGCAATATCGGCCCCCATCTGGGCGATCTCGGCCTCCGAGGTCGTCAGACTGGCAATAGGCATGGTCTGCGGATTGAAGCCCGCATTGGCATAGGCACGGTACAGATTGGCCGTGGAATCGCCCACCACGGTGGAGAAAATAAAGTCAGGCTGTTTCTGGCGTATATCTTGCATGATGCGGCTGTAATCGCCCTCGCTGGCATCCAGGGGCAGATAGTGTTCACCTAGCACTTGGCTATCAGGATGCTGCATGACCAGCTCACGCATGATGCGGTTGGACTCGTAGGGGTAGATGTAGTCCGAGCCAATCATGTAGACCCGCGCGCCGAAATTGCTGGTCATGAAATGCGCTAGCTGCACACTGTTCTGATTGGGGGCGGCGCCGGTATAGATCACATTGCCGGAGAACTCGAAACCTTCGTACAGAGTGGGATAAAACAGCAGCTTGTTCCACTTCTCCACAATCGGGATCACAGCCTTGCGGCTGCTGGACATATAGCAACCAAAGATCACATTGACGCGATCCTGCACAATCAGCCGCTCGGCCTGTTCAGCGTATAAAGTGGGCTTGGACGCTGGGTCGTAGCACACTGCCACCAGCTCGCGCCCGAGCAGGCCACCGGCCTCGTTGATTTCCTCAATCGCCAGTTTGGCGCCCTGCCATTGCGACTGACCAATGGTAGAGGTCATGCCGGTTGCGGAATAAAGAACGCCGACGCGTACGGGTTCGTTGTGAGCCAAAGTCCATCTCCTGTCTAGCATGGTAGGGGTGCAGGTCAACGGACCTGCCAGTAAACACGACAAGCGAGCATCAGGTTACTCCAAAAAACGGCTTGAATCTGGCCCCCCACCACGCTTGCACCCCTATGAAAACTACCAGGCATCCATCAGGATCAGGGTCCCGGGCAACCAGCAAGTCAGCGCTCCGATCAGGACGGTGTACGCGGGCAAAATACGCAAGGACCGTCCCAGCCCCAGGGCCACAAAAAACAGGAACCACAGGCTGGACCACAAAAGCCACATGGCGATCAAACGCGGATCACTGGCAGATCCGGCAAAGGCCAAGGCACTGACGGCAACAAACAAGCAATACCAACCAAAGCCCGCCCCTTTCAGGCCATACCACTGCACCACGGCCAGATACAGGTAGGTAAAGGCAAACAGCAGCCCGCCGGCAGCGGCGAAATAATCCGCCATTTGCTCACCACGCTGCAGGCCCAGCAAATTGATGAACAAGGCCAACAAACCCACCAGTAAATTAAAGGGGGCCAGATCTCGACTTTCAATACGTCCAGTCAAACCCACGCCATTGACAATCAGCACAGCCCCAATAAAGAAAAGCGCAACACCCAACATGGCATAAGCCTCCAAAACAAGGTGACGATCCCGGCCTGGCTGGCACCAGAAACTCCTGGTGCTGCATGAGCTCCGTGTATCGCGATGGCGTATTGCCGGCAGGCATGGTCCGAATAGTTCGCAACCTAATTACAAGGTCGGATTGATTTCAGGCAAACAAAAAAGCCCGGACCGGTTCAAACAATGAACCGGTCCGGGCTTCTTTGCCCAGCATCGGCGCTGGCAGCATTGGCAGCGGATGTCGTGTCTATTCGGAAATGTCTCAGCGATCTGAAATCGCGATCGATGCAATTCTTACATAGCCCGGACGATCGTCTGTACTAGCGATTACCCTAGCGGCTGACGATTGACGTACCAAATACATTTCATGCTAAAGTGCTCCATCGATTTAACGATCTGATTCTTATTTCATGAACCGCCCCGCATCCTCTTTGCCAAGCACTCTGCCCCTGTCGCGGGCCGCGTCGCTGCGGGCGGGCTCTCCCCCATCTGTCTTGCTGTTGACTGTCGTCGCCCCAGGCGTCGTCAATCAAGCCGCAGTCGTGTCCGACGTCGTCGTCGACACACGCGTCTACAGCGTCTGCTCCTAAGACCCTTTTTCTTTTCCTGCGCGGTTGATACGCCTGGAATGTCTTTGCAGACAAGTCTCATTTATTTAGACAGATAAAGAACGATCATGATTTCTTCTTCTCGCGCCCAAGGGGGTGCTATTGCCTTGTTCGTGCTGCTTTGGGGCAGCGCGGGTATTTTCACTCGTATCGGTTTGGACCATGGCTCGGTTATGGCCATGCTGATCCTGCGTTTTGCCATCGCCCTGCCTATGGTGGTTATGCTGGGGCACTTCAATGGCGGCTGGCTACCGCCCAAAGGGCAACGTCTGCTGCCGGCTATCAGCGGTTTGCTGATGATCGGGCTGTATTCCTTTTTCTATTTTGAAACTCTGGCCCAGGGAATCACGCCCGGTCTGCTGGCAACGATCCTGGGTGTACAACCGATTCTGACCTTGGCCTTGACCGAGCGGCGTTTTTCCCTGACCCGTGTAGCCGGTTTAGCCCTGTCGCTGACCGGGCTGATTCTGGTGGTGTATCAAAGCCTGATTGTCAGCCGTTTGTCCGTAACGGGTCTGGTGTTTGCCATTGCGGCTTTGTTAAGCATTACTGTCGGGACGATTGTTCAAAAGCGCCAGCCTGTGGGGGCTTTGCAGGGCATGCCTTTGCAATACTCTTTGTCTTTGGGCTTGTTTATTCTGGTGTCTCTGGGTTTGGGGCAAGACATCCGCTGGGAGAACACCTTGGGCTTTTGGGGGCCTGTTATTTGGCTTGGCCTGGTGATTTCCGTGCTGGCCCAGTTGCTGCTGTATCGCATGATTCGCAGCGGGAATCTGGTCAATGTCACTAGCCTGTTTTATCTGGTTCCTGTGGTGACAGCCGGATTGGATTTCCTGATTCTGGGCAATACCTTGGCGGCTCGCGCGGGGTTGGGACTGGTGGCTATCTTGGCGGGTCTGTGGCTGACATTACGGAAGAAGGCGGCGTAAGTCTGCTTTTTATAAGTGGGGTTTCATAGAGAGTGAAATCAGTCTTTGAATGATGAGATCGGTCTCAGTGAAACCACCACTTGGGTCCCTCTACAGGGATTGGGCTGAGCACTTGCCGGTGCTGCGCACCGGTGCCCTTGTCAGGAGATAGCTACGGGCGCATCCTGAACTCGCCGGGTACTTGGTCCCCCGGACCAAGTACAAGCGTCCGGCTCAAACAGCAGGATGCTTGAACCCCTACGCTATCTCCTGACCGCGGCAAGTACTCTGATCCGCCCAATCCCTGTAGAGGGACCCAAGTGGTTCACAGTGATGCAACTCCACGCTTCAAGCTGGTTTGCTTCCAAGATCCAAATACTCATAGATAGATCCTAATACCTAGATCTCTATTTTTAAGCGCAACCCTCAAAGCGCCCCTCTAAAAACCCCTGATTTACGAGTTCTCGCTACAGATAGATGCCAATCATCAGCATGTGAGTACGGCAAGCACGTTGATCATCATTGATGATTACTTTTGGGTATTTCAACTGGCCTCACTGCGCTCAATGGCAGTAGCCCTTCAATCCATCTCAACAACTTGGCCAACAACAAGCCCTAAGCCCACCAAGCGCCAAGCCAAGGAACTCTAAAAAGCCCCCTGTCTCCTATACAACCAGCACTTTCTCCCGCCACAAATCGGTTTTTCTATATTTCTCCGTTTTGAGCCGCTTGGGGGCCGGGGCCAGGGGGGTGGGCGATTCAGACTGCTTGCCGCAGGCGGTTCTGATATCCGGGATGCAAGCCCTGTGCTGCTTGAGCCCGACGCTTGTGATTGGTCCGGGGGACCAATCACCGGGCGAGTTCACAGGGCGCCCGGATATCAGAATCGACAAGGGCACCGATGCGCAGCATCGGCAAGTAGTCAAGCCCCTCCTGGACCCAGCCCCCAAGCGGCGTCCCCACACCGAGACACCCAACAAAAAAAACCGACATCTCCAACCCTGGGGTCGGGCGAGATATCGGTTCAAAAGCCGGGGGCCTGTTCCCGGCGGGCTACCGTTTCAAAACGTGCTTTTAATTATTAATTCCAGAAGAACTCATCCCAGCCGTCTCACTGCACCGCAATCCAGTCCTGCAATTCCTTCTCCCCTTGCCAGGGTTGACTACGATCAGCACTGGCCGTGCGTGCCTGGGCAACCAGCTCGGAAGTGATAGCATCCACCTCATTTCCCCACTCATGGCGAATAAAGCTCAACACAGCCGCCAGCTCCGCATCACTGAATTGTTCTGCAAACGCAGGCATCGCCCCCTGATATTCCTGACCTTTCACCGTAATAGGCCCGGTAATCCCATGCAGCACCAATTGCGCCAGCACCGTGGGTTCTCCCTTCACCCATTCAGAGTCAGCCAAAGGCGGAAACACCCCTGACAAACCTTGTCCCGTCGCCTGGTGACACGCTACACAGGCATTGGCATACAACTGCTTGCCGTCCGCAGACGCACTGGCAGGAGCGGGAGCCAACACAGCCAACGGTCGTTGATCCCCCAGACGGGGAGAGCTGTTAGGCTGAGCTGACACGATGTAATACACCGCCCAGGCCAGCAAAGCCAAAACCACCAGAATCACAACGCGCGGAACCGGGTTGTATTGCTCGTGAGGATCCGCATTCTCGCTTTGACGACTTTGCACAGGGCGACTCATTCCTCACCTCCCACTGCATCCGCACTCAAGATCGGATACACATGCTTGAGCGATTGCAAATACACCACCAGATCCAAGGCCTCCGGACGGGCCACCACCACCTTGCCCTCCGGTGCCACACCCGGCGGCAGACTCACGACGCGCTCATCGGGCTGCACCTGATCTGGGCTCTTGGCTTCAAACAAGAAACGATAGGGAGGCATATTGCTACCCGGCGAGTATGCGCGTGGATCGTACAAATGGCCCAGATGCCAATCCTGACTAGGCTGACGCACGCCAATATTGAACAAATCCGGCCCGGTACGCATGGTGCCCAGCAAAGGCGGATCGTCGTAGTGATAATCCCCCGCAACCGAAGCGCGCCCCCAACCACGGCTGGCATCGGCTACACCCGCACCCGTGGTGCTGGGCTGCTGCGTGTGACAAGTAATGCAGCCATTGCCCCGATACACCGCCCGCCCCCGTATTTCCTGACTGGTATAGGGTGACAAGCCTTCCGGGGCAGGCTCGTCCTTCAGTTGCAAAAAGGGCACCACAATCATGGCCGCCGTTGCCAAGGACAAAGTCACCATGGACCCGATAATCAACTTCAACTCGTTTTCCATGACCTTAAACCTCCAGCTCAGCGGTACGGCGCACAGCAGCCGAGCGGGACTCGGTCAAGGCAAACGCACCCGACTTCACAATCATCAGCAATACGTGCAGGGCGAAAACCAGATGGCCCAGCGTCATCATGGCGCCGCCAATGGAACGACCTTGCAGCCACGGCATGGTGACCGCCACCGATTCCATAAAGCCACGCGCAGGATCCAGCAGGGCCAAGCCTTGCAGCACGCCACCAATGCTGAGCGTGATCATGTAGACAGCAAAACCAGCCACCACCAACCAGAAGTGCCAGGAGATCAAGGCGGGACGAGGCCAGGCGGTATTCAGAATGCGTGGCAAGGCAAAGTACACGCCACCAAAAATCACCATGGTCACAAAGCCGTACATACCCAGATGAGCGTGTGCCACCGTAAAGTGCGTAAAGTGAGTAATGGAGTTCAGCGAACGCAGCGCTTCAGCAGAGCCTTGCAGAGACGCGACGGTGTACATCATGGCGCCAAAGACAATGAAACGCAGAACAGGCGAGTGACGCAGCGCACTGAAATGACCTTTCAGCGTCAAGTGCTGGTTAGCCGAAAAGGCCAGCACCGGAATCACCATCATCATGCTTTGAACGATGGACAGGGTAATCAGCCATTCAGGAATAGGACCACCAATCAGATGGTGCGCCCCCACCTGTCCGTAGAAAAACGCCAGCGTCCAGAATCCCAGCAGCGACAAGTTATAGGAGCGCACGGGCCGCCCGATGACTTTAGGCAGGAAATAGTAAATGGCGGCAATCGACATGGGGGTGTAGAACAAGCCCAATACGTTATGCCCGAACCACCAGTTCATGGTGGCTTGCTCCACCCCGAAGTGCACGCCAGGAACCTTGGCCACCAGATACAGAATGGGGAACCAGAACAGCGCCGCACCGATATACCAAACCGACACGTATAAGTGCTTGACCTTGCGTTGCGAGAGCATCAAGGCCAGCGGCATACCAATCATCATGCCGCCAAAGGCAAACAACACGCCAATTTGCCAAGGGATCTCCAGCCACTCCAGGCCCGCATTCAAGCCAATGGCCAGCGCGCCCATCCCGGCCACCAAGGCGGCGTTCCAGACCAGGCCGCCCACCATCACCAAACGGCCCCCCAATAAGGGAGTTTGCAACAAGCGCGGCAGCATCCAGATGGTCAGGCCCAGCAAGCCCATAGGCGCCCAACCATAGGCCACGCCGTTCAGGTGAATCGTGCGTAAACGGCCAAAGCTCAACCAGGACACATCCCCCAGAAACTCGGGCCAGTGCAGCTTCAAGGAGCTGATCAGCCCCGCAAACGAAGCCACCACCAGCCAGACCACCGCACAGACAATCAGCAAAAAAGCAGGCAAGGAACTGGAACGGTCAGCCTGCTCACGTGCAGCCATTTCAATGGCACTGGTTTGTTGGCCATGATTTTCTGCCAGATGGTCGGCAGCAGCCAGACTCAACGCCTGCCGTTGGGCATCACCGGCAGAGGGTTCTTCGGGCTGGCCGATTTCGCCCTTGTGAAAAATAGTGCGTGCACCACTGACGTCAGCATCGAACAGGCCCTTGCGCAAGGACCAGATAAAGGCAAAAAGCCCGGCAATCGACAGGATGAATGCGGCAAGCAAAAGCGCCGTCGGGTTCATGGTATTCCTCTGAGTAGATAGGCCCGCCGCCCACACGGGCACGGACGAAAACACCCGGCAAGGCTACCCGTCGGTACAGTGCATTCCAAGAATCAGTTAATGCTTAAAAAACCCTATCAGTTGGCTTGAAAGCCGTGTAAACCGCGACTTGCTTGTATTTACCGGCATACCCATCAGATAATAAAAAAACCGCATTTATTAAAATTACCGTATCAGATGGAGCACAGAGCAGCATGAAACTGTACGAGACGCTGGCCAAGGAACTGGCCCAGGCCATTCTTGACGGCACCGTAGCGGCAGGCGAGCGCATGCCCTCTGTGCGTCAATTGATGGATAAGCACAAGATCAGTGCCTCGACGATTTTCCAGGCCTATTACCGACTGGAAGCACAAGGCTTAATCAAGGCGCGACCGCGTTCAGGCTATTACGTGTGCGCCAGTCTGGCTCCTCATACGCTGGAGGCAGATACAGCCTCCCAACCCCCTCTGCAAGCGACCAGCGTCAACAATAGCGACCTGATCATGGCGATCTTGCAATCCAGCTCCGAGCGCTCCGTAGCCCCCTTTGGATCCGCATTTCCCAGCCCCCTGCTCTTTCCTCTGGAACGGCTTGGGCGCTTCTTGTCCGCCAGTCTGAAACAGCAAGACCCTTGGGCCAGCGTGGATGACCTGACCCAGGGCCACGCTCCCTTGCGCCGCCAGATTGCCTTGCGTTACCTGGCTCAAGGCATGGCCATCAATGCCAACGATATTGTGATTACCAACGGGGCTCTGGAAGCACTGAACCTCTGTCTGGCTGCAGTGACTCAACCGGGTGACATTGTGCTGGTGGAGTCACCCACCTTTTATGCCGCCCTGCAATCGCTGGAACGCATGAAGCTCCAGGCCCTAGAAGTGCCCACCCACCCGCGTGAAGGCATTGATCTGGAAGCGCTGGAGCACGCCATCAAGCAACACGCCCCCAAAGCCTGCTGGCTGATGACAAACTTTCAGAATCCGCTGGGCAGCCTGATGCCCGACACTAAAAAAGCCCAACTGGTCGAGCTGCTGGCCCGCTATGAAATCCCCTTGATCGAGGACGATGTCTATGGCGAGTTGTACTTCGACACGGAACGCCCTCGTCCCGCCAAAGCCTTCGACCGTCAAGGTCTGGTGATGCACTGCTCCTCTTTTTCCAAAACCCTGGCACCCGGTTACCGCATCGGCTGGGCCGTCCCGGGACGCTATATACGCGAAGTCGCCCAAGCCAAGCTGACCACCACCCTGACCTCCCCCGTGCCCACGCAACTAGCCTTGGCCAGCTATCTGGAAAAAGGCGCGTACGACCAGCATCTGCGCCGTTTGCGTACCCAGTTAAAAAACCAGTATGCGCAGTTCTCCAAAGCCTTGGGACGCTACTTCCCCGCAGGCACGCGGGCCACCCGCCCCGAAGGCGGCTACTTCCTGTGGGTAGAACTGGAACAAAGCGTGCAGACCCTGGAATTACATCGTCAGGCCCTGTCCCAGGGCATCAGTCTGGCGCCGGGTTCCATCTTTTCAACCACCCAGAATTACAGCCATTGCCTGCGTCTTAACTTTGGCCACCCCTGGACAGAACACAGTGATCAGGCCTTGGAGATTCTGGGTAACTTATGCCGACCATTGCCACTTAAAAAGTAAAGGCACGTAGCTCCTGACGATAGAAAATAAAAATTGGCAGCTTATTGAATGACAAAAGAAAAGACAGCATGATCGCGCAGTTACACACGCAAGCACACTGTCTGTTCAGGAGTTTTTGATGGCCCACACCTTACGTAACAAGCTGATCGGTGTCTGGCAATTGCAGTCCTTTGAGTTTGTTCCAGCAGATGGCTCGCCCCGCTATCCGGGGCTGGGGCCCAACCCTATTGGTCAACTGATTTACACAGAAACAGGCCATATGGGGACACAACTGGGCAGCAGCAGCCGAACGGCCCAAGACCACTGTCAATCGCTACTGGATACGTACCTGGCCTATGCAGGTACGTTTGAAGTCGATGAGGCTAGCCAATGCGTCACTCACTTTGTTGATATGTCTCTGTACCCCGACTGGATAGGAGTTCCCCAGCTACGCGAGGCACGCTTTACACAAGACGCACTGGAACTGAGTACCCGTGAGCCCGTGATGGTGGCAGGCAAGCTGGGCGTGGGCACCTTGCTGTGGCACCGTGCCGAGCCGGTCTAAGCACACTGGTTCAACGCCATGAGCAAAGTCCAGCCTGTGCTGGTCATGTCAGTGTTGAACCGCGCTATCGAGCAAGCCCAGAAAATAATCCACAATCGCATGGGCACGTCTGTCCTTGCGCATGGCCAAGGACAAGGGAATCGTAAACTGACGCTGCTGCGGGTCCACCGCAATCATCTGGCCCTTCTCTACCCAACGAGCCGCCACGTGCTCAGGCAGGAAACCGATGTACTCTCCCGTCAAAATCAAAAAAGCGGTTCCTTCCCGATCACTGGCGGTAGCGACACAATTCAAATCCTGATGCTGTCCAATCGCCTCTGGGCTCATGCGATAAGCGGGCGTAATAGCCGCAGCCTGGCGCAAGACTTCCTGAGACACTGCCCCTTTTTGTACCGCTGCAAACAAAGGATGCTCCCAGGAGCAGTACAAAAAATAAGGCTCGGCATAGAGCGTGCGATACTCCAGCCCACTCAAGGCATTAATTTCGGGCAGCACACCCATATGCAAACGGCCATCCAATAAACCGCGCTCAATTTCACCTGGTGTGCTCATGCTGATATGCACACGCACCGCCTCGCTGTTTTGCCGCAAGGCACGCAAGGCGGAGGTGATATGCATATGAGGCTGCGAGATCAAGCTATTCATCAAGCCTATATTCAAATCTCCCCGCAAGCTGGAATGCAGCTGGTTCACTTCACTGCGAAAATTCTCCACCGCAGCCATCAAGGTTTCACTGGCCCGCAATACTTGCCGCCCTTCCTCCGTCAAAGCAAAACCGGCCCTACCGCGCTGGCACAAGCGGATTCCGCCCAGGCGCTTTTCCAAATCGCTCATATGCAGGCTGATGGCCGAACGCGTAATCCCCAGCACACCTTCTGCGGCCGAAAAGCTGCCCACTTGCGCCACCGTTCTGAACACACGCAGCAGACGCAAATCAAAATCGGAAACCTGCAACAGTCCTTTGAGCTGCATATAGGTAAGTAAAACAATAAGTGAAGTTAAATAAAAACGTATTTTACTCAACAACTTAGCTCTCTACACTGGGGGTATTCACCGCCTTGAGGAGACAAACATGAACTCACCCTACTTCGCGCCACAGCAGATTGCCAGTGAACTCAATCTCCAGTCCCACTGGATGCCCTTTACCGCGAACCGACAATTCCAGCAGGACCCGCGTCTGGTCGTCAAAGCCGAAGGCAACTGGCTGTATGACCAGGAGGGTCGCCAGATTTTTGACGGCCTGTCCGGGCTTTGGACTTGCGGGGCTGGACACGCCCGTCATGAAATCCAGGCCGCCGTGCATCGCCAACTCGGACAACTGGACTATTCTCCCGCCTTTCAGTTTGGACATCCCACCGCGTTTCAACTGGCCGACAAACTAACCCAGCGCACCCCCGACGGTCTGGATCATGTTTTCTTCACCAACTCCGGTTCTGAATGCACCGACACCGTCGTAAAGATGGTACGAGCCTACTGGCGCATCAAAGGCCAGGCAACAAAAACCCGTCTGATTGGCCGCGCTCGTGGCTACCACGGCGTGAATGTGGCCGGTACCAGCCTGGGCGGTATCGGCGGCAACCGCAAAATGTTCGGTCAGTTGATGGATGCCGACCACCTGCCCCACGTGCTGCAAGCCGATTGCGCCTTCACACGCGGCCAACCCGAAACAGGGGGCCTTACCCTGGCCGACGAACTACTGAAGCTGATCGAACTGCACGACGCCAGCACCATTGCCGCCGTTTTTGTCGAACCCGTCTCGGGCTCGGCAGGCGTACTGGTGCCCCCTACCGGCTATCTGCAACGCCTGCGCCAGATTTGCGATCAGCACAACATCCTGCTGGTCTTTGATGAAGTCATCACTGGACTGGGCCGCCTGGGCACCTACACCGGAGCCGATTACTTTGGCGTCACCCCCGACATCATGACCATGGCCAAGCAACTGACCAACGGTGCCATTCCCATGGGCGCGGTCATTGCCAGCAAAGAGATCTACCAAACCTTCATGGGCCAGGACCTGCCACTGCACACCGTGGAGTTCAGCCACGGCCACACCTACTCCGCCCACCCTGTCGCCTGCGCCGCCGGACTGGCTGCCCTGGAGTTGCTGGAACAGGACAACCTGCTGCAACGTTCTGCCGAACTGGCCCCGCATTTTGAGCAGGCCCTGCACCAGTTACGCAATAGCCCGAATGTGATCGACATCCGCAACTGTGGCTTGGCAGGTGCCATCCAACTGGCCCCGCGTAACGGTGACCCCACCATCCGTCCCTTTGAAGCCGGCCTACAGCTGTGGAAACAAGGCTTTTACGTACGCTTTGGTGGCGACACCCTGCAATTTGGCCCCGCCTTCACCACCACACACGCCCAGCTTGATTCATTATTCGATGCCGTCGGTGGCGTCCTGAAGCAACTGGCTTAAGCCTCCCAAAGGGCGGCCTATCTTGGGCCGCCCCAAATCAGCTCCACTCGTTGCAACTGGAAACCTTAACTTTCTACCCAAGCAGCCCCTGTAACCGGCTCCAAGATCCACAAACGCGCCATAATACGAGCTTTGCTCCACAAGAAATATTCAGCGCCATGAGTTCTCCCACAACACCTACCTTTGCTCAGGCTCCCATCGGCCTGTTTGACTCGGGTGTGGGCGGTCTGTCCATCTGGCGCGCCCTGCGCCAGTCCTTGCCAAACGAAAACCTGCTGTATCTGGCCGACTCACAATGCGCCCCGTACGGCGACCGTTCCCCGGAATGGATCATTGAGCGCACCCTGTGCATGACACAGTTGCTGGTCGACCAAGGCTGCAAAGCACTGGTCATCGCCTGCAACACCGCCACCCTGGTGGCAGCCCAGGCCTTGCGCGACACGCTAAGCATCCCCATCATCGCCATCGAACCCGCTATCAAACCCGCTGCTGCCCTGAGTCGCAACCGTAGCATCGCCCTGATGGCCACCAGTCGCACCTTGGACAGCGGCGGCCTGCAAAGCCTGATCGAACGCTACGCCAGCGACGTGGAAGTCATCCGTATCCCCTGCCCCGGCCTGGCCGACCGCGTCGAAGCCCTGCAGTTAAGCGGCCCGGAAATCGAAGCAGAGCTGCGCGCCCGCCTGGCCCCTGCCCTGCAAAGCCAGGCCGACACACTCGTGCTGGGTTGTACCCACTACCCCTTCCTGCGCCCCACCATCGAAGCCATCAGTGGCTCGCGCTTCCATATCCTGGAACCCTCCTTCGCGGTCGCCGCTCAAGTCCACCGCCGCCTGGAACAAGCTAACTGCCTGAACACACAGGCTCAAGCAGGCAACAGCGCCTTCATCAGCAGCGCCCCCATGGAGCAAGCGCGACAAGTCATCCGAGCACTGACAGGACTGGCAGAACCCACCATGCTGACATTCCCGACGCAAGCCGGAACACGCCCTATCGTCGCGGACTAGCACAAAGCAACAACAAACTCCCCGAGAGTGACGCCAGCCAGCGCCGCGCCAAACCCCGAGCGATCCCTGACTCAGACCATACCTCTGGGTGCCTTCTTATGCTCTTGTGTCATCGCTTGTCTCCTTCAAGACAATCATAGGCCCGAACACAAAATTTCCGACACTCTCCGCCGCGTCGGCAAGTTGTCCGCCTCCGCCCCCTGCTCCGAGGCCCCGAGTGGCGACCTACGAAGAGTGATAAAAACTACAACTCAAACCCATCACCCACCTTAAATTTGCTACTTAAAAGATAAAAATCACTTACAGCCCCGCCAAACTGCCCCACCGTAACAAACCATCCATTACACCGTCATATGCCTGCCAAGCCGCAGCCAGCCAGGCTTTGATCCCCGCTGCTCCCCTCCCCGCCCCACCCTTCACATAAAACACAATCCAATCATCGGCGGATTTTCTGATCCGTTCACAGGGCAGTCACACGCCCTTCCTACACTGCCCGCAGTCCTGATCCGATGCCGACTGGGCAGCCCACCCTCATGCACAGTCCGGCCTCTCTTTCCACCTTCTCTCCTTGAGTGGCTGTATGACCTTCACCTCCCGTCCCCAGAAATCCCCCACCGTGCAGCGCCTGCAACAAGCCGGACTCTCTCTGTCCCTGGCGCTGCTGCTGACCGCCTGCGGCAGCGGCTCCGGTGGTAATGATGGCCCAGCTAACCCTGGCACCAATCCCGAAACCCCTACCGTAGAGCCCGGCGACAAACCCCAGGCGCTGGGCGGCAAAAAAGCCCTGATCGTCACTATCGACGGCTTAAGCTACGAAGCCCTGCTGCAAGCCCGTCAAGCAGGCCAGCACCCTGCCCTGAAAAACCTGACCATTGCCCCCGCACAAACCGGTGGCTACGCGGGCACTGCCAGCGAACAACGCACCCTGCCACTGCCTGGCTGGGCCTCCCTGATTACCGGCGTCTGGGCAGACGAGCACGGCCTGCGCGGTGTCGGCCAAGAAGACACCAAACTCAATAGCCCCACCTTGGTCGCCCAGACCTCCAAACCAACCCAGGCCGCCCTGGCCTTGAGTACCGGCGACTACCGCACACTGTGGAGTCAGGATCTGCAAGAAGGCCGCATCATCGAAGCGGCCAACTGCACCGACTCTGATAGCTGTGTCAGCGAGCAAACCCAGAAATACCTGCAAGAAGGCAAATCTCTGATCCTGGCTCAAATCCAGGCCCCCGCCCGTGCGGCCAATCAGGCAGGCCTGGGTAGCCCGGCTTACCAACAGGCCGTCAACGACTCCCTGGCTGCGCTGGACAAGCTGTTCGCCCTGATCGACAAACGCACACAGGCCGATGCGTCGGAAGACTGGCTGGTCATCCTGACCACCAGCTACGGCCTGGACGAATTTGGCGGCACCACCGGCTCGCAATTTAACCGCAACAAGACCAGCTTTATTGCTACCAATAAAACCCTGGCCTCCTTGCCTGCCATCGACAGCCAAGTCTCCAGCAGCACGGACATGAACACCCTGGCCGCCGTCATTGACATCGCGCCCACCGTCCTGTCCCACCTGGGTCTGCAAAACGAACAATACCGCTTCCGTGGCTCGCCCCTGCAAGCCGACACCCGCGTACACAATCTGGTTTTCAGCAAACCGGCCGACAAGAACATGGTGGACCTGAACTGGGTGCTGCAAGGCGAAGCCTCGCAAGAAATCCAGGTCATGCGCGATGGCAAACTGATCGCTACCTTGCCTGCCGGTACTACTCAGTACTCCGATCCACTGCCTGCCTCCGATACCGCGCAAACCTACTCCCTGTATTACTCGGTCCAGGTGGGCAAGGCGGCCTCGACCCTGAAAGCCGATGTAGGCTACCAGCCCCCACCCAAGCTGGCTGACACCCTGAAAAACGGCCTGCTCAGCTATTACACCTTCAATAGCCAGCCCTTTACCGACGCCAAAGGTGGCAGCACGCTGCAAACCTCGACCCCTGCCGTGCCGGCCGGCCAGTTGATTGCCGCTGACTTCCTGGACCCCAGCACACCCAAGGGTGGGCTGCGCATCATGGGCAGCAATGTCGATGGCAACGGCAACCGTGGTTACCGCCTGTCCATGAGCCGCAATCTGTTCACTCTGAGCAGCGTGCAGCAAATGACGATTGGCTTTTGGCTGCGCACTGCCAACAACTGCCACGGCTATGGCGCCTCCATCATGGCCAACAAGAACTATGACTCGGGCAACAACCCCGGTTTTGCATTGGGCCTATTTAACGCCAACGGCTGCGACATCCGCTTTAACACGGGCTACGGCGGCGGCCGCAACGAGAGCCAGGGCTACAACATCACCCCCGACGAATGGGCCTATGTAGCCGTCGTCATCGACAAGGCCCAAGGCAAGATGCTGGGCCACGTGTTTGACCCCAAAAAAGGCGCGCAGTTTGGCTCGGTGGCTCTGGAAGCCCGCACTTTGCAAGCCCTGGGGGGCACCGGCACGGGCGAACTGGGCTTGAACGAAGACGTTACCGGCCAGTACTACAAACGCTGGGGACGCAGCGACATCAATATGGACTTTGGCGAACTGGCCATGTGGGACCGCGCCCTTAGCACGGACGAACTGACCAGCATTTACGAATCCCGCCAGCCTCTGTCCAGCCTCCAACCCTGATCGCCAAGCAAGGACTATTTATGACTTCCAAGAACGCTTCACTCACCTTTGAGCGCCTAAAACGCGCATCCGTCTTGTTGATGTTCTGCGGCCTGCTGGCTGCCTGCGGTGGTGGCAGCGACACCGATAGCTCGGGTAACACAGGCTCGCCTGAAGAGCCCACCGAGCCTGGCAAACCCACGCCCGAACCCGCGCCGCAACTGAAATGCGCCCCTTGATTGACTAAGAGATTAAGTACAATGACTTCACGCCGCAATTTCCTACGCAATATGACCGGTGCCAGCCTGGCTGCCGGTTCCTTGGCCGCTTTCCCTCCCAGCATCCGCAAGGCGCTGGCCATTCCGGCCAACAACAAGACGGGCACCATCAAGGATGTGGAACACATCGTCGTCCTGATGCAAGAGAACCGCTCATTCGACAACTACTTTGGCACGATGAAAGGCGTACGTGGTTTCGGGGACCGCTTCACCATCCCGCTCCCGAATGGCCGCAATGTCTGGCAGCAAAACCTGAGCTCCACCGAAACCATCATGCCCTACCACTTGGACAGCACCAAGGGTAATGCTCAGCGGGTCAACGGCACCCCCCACGCCTGGGTCGATGGGCAGCAAGCCTGGGACCATGGCCGCATGGCTTTCTGGCCCAAGTACAAGCGCCCCCACTCCATGGGCTACTACCGCGAAGCCGAGGTGCCGTTCCAGTTCGCCATGGCCAACGCCTTTACCCTGTGCGATGCCTACCACTGCTCCATGCACACCGGTACAAACTCCAACCGCATGTTTATGTGGACGGGAACTAACGGCCCAACCGGGACGGGTGAATGTACCGTCAACAACGCCTGGGACAGCCTGGGTTCCTCGGCGTTGGGCTACGAGTGGAAGACTTATCCCGAGCGTCTGGAAGAAGCCGGTATCAGTTGGAAGGTCTACCAAAACCTGCCTGACAACTTTACTGACAACTCGCTGGCAGGCTTCAAACAATATCGTCGTGCCAACGAACAATCGGGCAAGCCAAACAATGCCCCTTACGAGCCGTCGGATGACATTGGTAATCCCCTGTACAAGGGCGTGGCCAACACGATGCCCGACGGTGGTTTCTTCGGCCAACTGCGCAAGGATGTCGAAGAAGGGAATTTGCCCCAGATTTCCTGGGTCGTGGCACCGGCCGCCTACTCCGAACACCCTGGCCCATCCAGCCCGGTGCAAGGTGCTTGGTACACGCAGGAACTGCTCGATGCACTGACATCGAACCCCGAGGTCTGGAGCAAGACCGTTCTGCTGGTCAACTTCGATGAAAACGACGGTTTTTTTGACCACGTACCGTCCCCTTCGGCACCATCCATTGATCCGGACACGGGCAAGCCTATGGGCAAAACCACCCTGACCGATGAGCAGATTGCTTTTGAATACTACAACTACCCCAGCCCCAAAGGCTTGATGGGTCAACCTCCACGTGACGGCAAGGTATTTGGCCCCGGGGTACGCGTTCCAATGTACGTGATCTCTCCGTGGAGCCGTGGTGGCTGGGTGAATTCGCAAGTCTTTGACCACACCTCCGTGATCCGCTTCATGGAAGAGCGCTTTGGCGTGATGGAGCCCAATATCAGCCCCTATCGCCGTGCAGTATGTGGTGACTTGACCAGTGCCTTTAACTTCGCCAGCCCGAACGACGAACCTCTGCCCACCTTGAACGGACGTCGTAGCCGTGACGAGGCCGATGCCATCCGCCGTGCCCAGGAACGCCTGGCTCAGGTGCCTCAGCCCCTGGACAATCAGCGCATTCCTGTGCAGCAAACCGGTGTGCGCCCGTCGCGTGCCCTGCCCTATGAACTGCACGTCAGCGCCCGCTGCGATAGCGAAAAAGGCGTACAGCTGCTGTTCTCCAACACAGGCAAAGCCGCTGCTGTTTTCCATGTCTACGATAAGCTGAATCTGGACCGCATTCCCCGCCGCTACATGGTCGAACCCGACCAGATGCTGGACGATGTCTGGGACGTTCAGGCCGATAACCTGGGTCACTACGACCTGTGGGTACTGGGCCCGAACGGCTTTCACCGTCACTTCCGTGGCGATGTCAGCGTACTGAGCCAGTCCGAGGCCGCTCGCCCCGAAATTCGCGTCTGCTACGAAGTCACCAAAGGCGATGTCTATCTGGAAATGATGAACGGCGGCCAGTCTGCCTGCACCTTCACCATCCAGTCCATGGCCTACCGCGAAGACGGCCCTTGGGAAGTGACGGTTGAACCAGGCCAGCAGTCCAAACAGTCCTGGGCCCTGAAGTCCAGCGGCCACTGGTACGACTTCGTGGTCCGCAGCAGCAACGACCCAAGCTACTACCGTCGCTTCGCAGGTCGAGTGGAGTTTGGCGCACATGGCGTCAGCGACCCAGCCCTGGGGATCCCCGCCTACCTGTAAGACTTAAATACTCTGAATCCAACGTTCTATTGTCTGACTATGTGTGCGTGCGCACCACGCACACTTTTTACCCCGCTGCCAGTACTTGGCATCGGGGTTTTTTTTATCTGTAGCCTACACCCCAGAGAGAATAAAAATGCCCTACTAACCGGGTCAGGAACGGCTTGTCTTTCCTAGAATGCTCCATGACAGTGGGCATCCAGCACTAGCAATGCCTACTGCTGCAGGCAAAGAGTCCCTACAAATCGTAGCCTTGCGCATAGGGCTCAGATGTACATCAACATGGCGACCAAGTGGCGCATGTATTACGTCCTGCGGGACGACATCTTGATGATGAGTTGGGGCGAAAACTGCCAACTCCCCCTGAATGACGGCAGCAGATCTTGCCATCTATCTGCACATTGCCGTCAGAGAGGGGGGAGACCGCTGTAATGGCTGCGGCCGGAGGAAATATCGCTAAAGCCAGAGGTACAAGGCCGTTGGCACGTGATACGAGCCTGTCTCGGGAAAATCTGTACAAAAGCTTGTCAATTGTTTCCCTAGTTCGGGTACCTTGTTCAAGGTGACCCGAACTAAAGGGGCAAGCTAAGCATCAAACCCTGGTTCAACTCCCATTGAACACCTGCTTACTGCACCAGCTGATTCATCTCGATAATAGGCAGCATCACGGCCAGCACAATCAGCAAGACCAAGCCCCCCATCAGCAAAATCATCAAGGGTTCCAGCAAGGCGGTCATGGTCAGGGCCTTGCGCTCCAGTTCAGTCGACAAGGTCGTGGCCGCACGATCGAGCATAGGGGCCAGTTCGCCAGTTTTTTCACCGCTGGCAATCAGTTGTACCAATAATGGCGGGAACAAGGCACTGCGTTGCAAGGCAGTCGCCAAAGGCAGACCCTCGCGCACATGAATAGCGGCCTGATTCACCGCATCGCGCAAGGCCAGATTCGAGACCGTACGTCCTGCCGCTTCCAGAGCGGTCAGCAAAGCCACATTGCTACCAGCCAGAATCGCCAGCGTGGCGGCAAAACGAGCAGTATCCACACCCAGCAAATAGCCCCCCAGAACGGGCACGCTTAACAGCCGTCGATGAAAGGCCAGCTTCAAGGCCGGTTGTCGCAACAGGAAAGCGGCCAGCACAGCCAGCAGTAGTAACACCACAAACAGCACCACACCCCAGTCGCGTAACAGATCGCTGGCGCCGATCATCACGCGCGTGAGCATGGGCAATTGCTGTTTGGCTTGGGTAAATGCGCCCACCACCTGGGGGACGACATAGCTCAGCAAAAACACCACCATCGCCACAGAAATCAGGCTGACGATGGCGGGATAAATAAAGGCTGTCAGCACCTTGCCGCGCAAGGCTCCGCTGTCTTCGATAAAGCTGGCCAGACGATCCAACACTTGTTCCAGTTCACCGGACTGCTCACCTGCCCGCACCAATGCTCGGTAAATTTCAGGAAAGTCACGAGGGTGATTGGCCAGGGCATCGCTCAGGCTTTGTCCTGCTCGGATATCAGCACGCAAGGCTGCCAGCAGTTGCACCAAAGGCCGACGCGTCGCCTGCTCAATCACCACTCCCAGGCTGGCCTCCAACGACAAGCCCGCCGCTACCAGACTGGCCAACTGACGAGTCAGCCAGGATAGCTCGGTGCGGCGCAAACCCGCACTGCGGGCACGAGCCACAGCACGACTGCGCCCCGCTTTCAGGGAAACGGTCAGCAGACCTCGGGACAGCAATTGCTGGCGCGCCAGACGCTCGCTCTCGGCCTCCAGCACCCCCCGTTCGCTGCGACCGGCCTGATCCACGGCCTCATAGTGATAGGTCCCCATACTGTCCTGCCCGCCTATAACTCGCGCGTGACGCGCAATACTTCTTCAGGCGTACTGACGCCCTGCTCCACCCACCGCTGAGCATCTTCACGCAAGCTTCGCATGCCCGATTCACGCGCGGCCTGACGCAAGGCGGGTTCGGCTCCGGCGTCATTTAACAAGTGCTGGGCACGTTCATCGATGCGATACAGCTCATGAATCCCAGTACGCCCCTGATAGCCCGTATGGGCACACTGTTGGCAACCTTCAGGGCTAGCCCGGTATTGCCCCTGCTCGGCAGGTTGACGGCAATGTCGGCACAGTTTGCGTATCAATCGCTGGGCCAGCACACCCCGCAAGGTAGAGGCCAGCAAAAAAGGCTCCACCCCCATATCCACCAAGCGAGTGGCCGCAGACACCGCATCATTGGTGTGCAAGGTAGCCAGCACCAAGTGGCCAGTCAGGGAAGCCTGCACCGCAATCTGCGCGGTTTCCAGATCCCGGATTTCTCCGATCATGATGATGTCCGGGTCTTGTCGCAATATGGCGCGCAAGGCGCGCGCGAAACTCAATTCAATACGAGGGTTGACCTGCGTCTGGCCGACGCCAGGCAAGTCATACTCAATCGGATCTTCGACGGTCAGCACATTGCTGCGTGCCGTATCAATGCGCCCCAAAGCGGCATACAAAGTCGTGGTCTTACCGCTGCCGGTAGGCCCGGTGACCAGCACAATGCCGTGTGGTTGATGAATCAGCTCATCGAGCTGAGCCAAAATATCCGGGGCCATGCCCAGACGCTCTAGCTCCAGCTGTCCGGCTGACTTGTCCAGCAGGCGCATCACGGCGCGTTCGCCATGTCCGGTAGGCAGAATCGAGACACGCAGGTCCAGCGCCCTGCCTCCTACTTTCAAGGCAATACGGCCATCTTGTGGGAGCCGCTTTTCGGCAATATCCAGGCTGGCCATGATCTTGATACGGGACACCAAGGCTCCGTGCAAGGCCCGGCGCGGGCTGACGATATCGCGCAAACGGCCATCCACTCGATAGCGCACGACCGAGTGGGTTTCATACGGCTCCAGGTGAATATCACTGGCGCCATCCCGCACAGCCTGGGTAAACAAGGCATTAATCATGCGAATGACCGGCGCATCGTCCTGATTTTCCAGCAAGTCGGTGACAGCGGGCAATTCCTGCATCAGTCGATCCAGGTCCACCTCGTTGGCAGCGGCATCCACCACGCTGGCAGCATCGTCGCCCTGTGCATAACTGGCATCAATCAAGGTATCCAGTTCGGCATCTGGGATTTGCCGCTCGTCCAGCTCGGGATAGCGTCGCCGCAACTCCACCAAGGCCCAATCCGGTGTGCGCTCGCTAATCACCAACGTGCCCACACCTTGCTGCTGCGTCAGCACCGCGCGGTGCTGACGTGCCCAGGAGTAAGGCAGGCGGGTCATAGCGTCTCTCGCAGGTCTACCGCAGCGGATGAACCGGCGGCCTGTGGCAAGACCATGTGTCCCGCATCAGGGTGAAACCAGGTGGAACGATCCGGCAGTCCAGTCTGCACGGCACGCATATAGTTGTAGCGGTCCAAAGACAGACTCTGGCTGTCCTGCGCGTTACGCACGATATGCGGACGCAAGAACACCATCAAATTGGTTTTTGTACGCTTGCGTTTCTCGTACTTGAAAAGGCTGCCTACCAGCGGAATATCTCCCAGCAAAGGCACCGATTGTGTACCGTCCTCAATCGAGTCTTCCAGCAAGCCACCCAGCACAATGATCTGGCCATCATCCACCAGCACATTCGTGCTCAGCGCACGTTTGCGTGTGACGGGCGAGTTGGCCGATACCGACATGGCTGTATCGATACTGCTGACTTCCTGATAGAGCGCCATCTTGACGGTGCCCCCTTCCGAGATCTGCGGGCGCACTTTCAAGGTCAGCCCCACGTCTTCACGCTGAATCGTCTGGAACGGATTGCTGGCCCCGTCGCCCGTGGTGGTGTATTGGCCCGTCACAAAGGGAACGGTACGGCCCACCATGATGCTGGCTTCTTCATTGTCCAGCGTCATCAGGTTAGGAGTAGACAGAATATTGGTGCCCCCCTGGCGCTCCAGCGCTCGCGCCAGTACACCTAGATTGACAATCTGCTGACCCAGCACGTTCACTGTGCCTTTCACCACACCCAGGCTCAAACCAGCCGCCAAGGAATCAAGCGTCGTTGCCCCAGCCTTGGTGATACCGCTGCCGCCCAGATTGGCACCGCCCACAAAGCCCGAGCCGCCGTCCGAAATATTGCCGCCGCCCGTCATCCACTGAATGCCGAACTCGGCCGCATTTTCTGCATTCACCTCCACGATCAGGCTTTCGACCAGCACCTGAGCGCGACGTTGATCCAGTTGGTCGATCACTTCACGCAAGCTGCGGTAGACCGGATCGGGGGCCGAGATAATCAAGGTATTGGTAGACGGGTCGGCTTGAACAGTCGCCCCACCAGCGCTAAAGGCCACGGTGCCACTGGCATTATTAGCGGCACTCAAGCCCATCTCGCCTTGGGACTGACCTGCTGTTGCCGACGTTTCCATTGCCTTGGCCGCGCCCGTGGTGCTGGAGGCATTGCCAGCAGGAGCCAGACTATTGCTCTGTTGCTGTCCACCCGTTGCCGTATTACCTGAGCCGGACTGCCCGGTCAAAGCAGCCCGCAACACTTCAGCCAACTGTACGGCCTGGGCATTACGCAAATAGACCACATGCAAATTGCCCTTATTGCTTTCCGGGCTGTCGATACGGCGTATCAAATCCCGCGCCAAATCCAGCCGTGCCGGACTGCCTGCCCGCACCAACACGGAATTGCTGCGCGGATCGGCCACCACCGTGATGCGTTGCGCCACATCATTTCCCGGAGTATCCAGCATTTGGGATGCCAAGGCCGCCACATCCAGCGCCACCCCGTAATCAATCGGGATGATGTCCGTATTCAAACCGGCAGGGGTATCTATCCCGGCGATCACCTGGGCAATGCGATCCAGATTATCACCATAGTCAGTCACAACCAGGGTGTTATTGGAGGGGTAAGCATTGATAGGATTGTTGGGCGAAATCATGGGCCGCAACACGGGAACCAGGGCCGTGGCATTTTCATAACGCAAGGTGAACACACGGGTTTCCAGCTCGCCACTGCCGCTGGCCCCGGCACCTGCGGCACGCACGGCACCGCCCTGTTGACGCGCCTCGGTTTCGGGCACTACTCGGCTGACCTTGCCATTGCGCAATACAGCAAACCCTTGCATCCGCAAGGCTGACAGCAACATCTCGTAGGCAGTGCGGGCGTCGACCGGCACCTCGGACACCAAGGTCAGTTGCCCTTTTACACGCGGGTCCACAATAAAGTTCTGGCCGGTAAAGCGCGCCAAGGCGGCCACCACCCCGTCCAGCTCAGCATCTACAAAATTCAAGGTAATGTCGTTGCCTTGCGGAAACTCGGCCGGGTCGGGCAGGTCGATCGGAGCGGCCCGGCCCCCGACTCGCTGCGGAACCCGACGCGTCACGGCAGCAGAAGGCGTATTGTCATTGGTAAAGCGCGGATCAGCCTGGGTACTGCGTACAGGCGTCTTGCCTACCGAAGCAAAAAACGAAGAAGGATCCGGGCCAGGCTCAGGTTTCTGACCTGTGCTGGCACAGGCGCTTAATAGGACGGCGGCCCCCAGACTTAAAAAGAAGCGAGGGCGCAGCCCAGGAAGTCGTTTGGTCAAGGTACTCATAGTCAAAATATGGTTATTCCTGCTTGCTAATCGTTGTGGCTATTCGCCATTGGGTCACACCCTGACGCTGAGGCCCCAAGGCCTCTAGTAACTCTTTGAATCGTTGATCGTCGGCCTGCTTGGCTTGGGCACGTCCTTCAAACAGCCCGCCTGCCGCCCCCCACTGACCCTGACCTGCCAAAGTCAGATCCCCCGCCAGGGTTCGCAGGCTTAGCTGCACACCCTGGCCCTTGCGGCTGACAGCCAATTGGTAATCACCCAGCTCGGCTTGGGCCGCCAAAGCCGAGCGCGCATTGCGCCAATCCAGCTCCAGCAAAGGTCCACTTTCAGCGGCCAGCGCCTGACTGGGCCAGCGCAACTGCAACTGCCCTTGCGGTTGTACGGTCTGCAACAAGGGATGCAAACGCCCTAAAAGCGCAGCGGGAACCGTTAGGCTTTGGCCAGAAATGCGCCAGCCTTGCAGGCTGGCTTGCAAGCGCACAGGCTGGTCCAGCCACGCATGGCTTACTTCCATTTGCGGCCAGGGCGTCAAACGCCAACGCCAACTGACAGGGCCGGGAACAGTGCGAGCCAACAAACCCGACCCCACCACCAGCAGACCTTGCCCGGAAGCCAGATTGCCGTGAGCCGTTTCCAGTCGTAGCGGCAATTGCTCCGGCTGCCAGATCAACATCATGCGGGCAGGCAAAAAGGGCACGGCGGCCAGCAGCAGACACACCGCCAACAAGGTCCAGGCCATGATTTTGGTCAGTTTTTTCATGCAGGCTCTCCTGCACCCAACACAATGCGGCCATCCAACAAACCTGCACGTTCGCGGCTATCTACCACCGAGCGACTCAGGCTGACTTCTTGCACGGCAAAGCCCAGCACACGAGGGGCGTGCATCAACCAATCCATCAAGGCAGGAGCGGCCACGGCCTGGCAGACCAGAACACGCTGCTCGGCCGGCGACACCTCTGTCTGACATTGGGTGCCCAAAGTCTGCAAGCTGCGCTGCAAGGCTTTGTCTTGTCCTTGCGCGTCAACCGGCGCGACCAGCTCTTTATCCAGGACCTGAATTTGCGACAACACGGTTTGCAGTTGCGCCATCTCATACTGCAGGCGCGGCAGCTCTTGTTTTGCCAAGGCCAGATCACGAACAGCGGGACGTAACAGCAACAACCACAGAAGCATCACAAGCAGCACAGCCCCCAATACCGACAAGGCCAACTGATCCCGACGGCTCAAGGCTCGCCAGTACTGTCGGGCAATGGCAAGCTTGTTATGGACGGTCAGCAGTACAGGCTGAAAGGCAGCAAATTTGCTCATTGCTGCCCCCCTTGCTGGCTGGACGCTTGCGCTGCTTTGTTCAAACCGATCTCCCACTGACGGGCCGACTCGCCCTGTTTCCACTCCAGCTCCGATTCAGCAGGCAAAGGTGGTGCAGGCAAATCGCTGGCCAGTGTCAAAAGCAACTGTTGGTCCTTGAAATTCAATGCGCGCACCTGTCCTTGCAAGGCAGGCCATTGCACGGCACTGGCCATCAACAACCGATCAAAAGGCGCCGAGGCCGGACTTTTATCGGCCAGCAAGCCGTCACGATGCTGTCTGGCCTGCGTCAAGGGCGCAACAATGACAGGCAAATGCGGCAAGGCTTGTCGAACAGCCTGCTCCATCTGGGTCTGTACCTGTTTCATCTGGGAGCGCAAGGACTGCGCCTGCTGCTGCAAGACCAAGGTCCAGCTCAATACCGCGGCCAGAGTCCACCACAGACTTTGGCGCAGCACGCTGTTCCCGCCGCCACTGGCGGCCATCTCCGGCATCAACAAGGAGCAAGCGGGTACTGTCAGCATTTGACCTTGGCCCTGCCTGTCTTGCTCATGCCCCTCGGACCAGGCATAGACTCCACTGAGAGGGACTCCGGCCTGGCGCGCTTGCTCTCCCAAGGCCAGCAAGGGCTGGCGCTCCGTCCAGACTAATTGACTCATACCGGCAGGCCCCGGTGCCGAGCAGGCCACCCACACCTGTTCAATAGGGCTCAAACACAAAGGCTCGACCGCACTGCAGGCCACGGCCTGCCGCCGCGACGCACTGACTGAAGGAATACGCGCCTCAGTCACCGTTGCCATCCCGGCCGGTAAAACCAGCTCCAACGATCGGGCCAGGGCTTTGAACTCCTGAATCGCTGCCCGGCCACGGCGCAATACCTTGGCACGCTTGTCGCGCAGCACAAAGTCCACCGGCTGATCCAGCCTAGGTGGGGAGTCCAAATAAATACGCAGCACTTTGCTCATCACTTCAACGAATCCAGACAATCCGGCTGCGGTCCGCAGCCCTGTTAATCAGGGCCTGGGTCGCTACCCGGCTATGGTCAAGTCGTAACTGACCACTTAATAAAAACCACTCACTGCGCACGGTCAGCGTTTGCCCCTCCAACGCCTCCTGACGTTGCAAGCGGGCTTGAACATCGGCCTGATCCCGGAACCACTGGCCCCGGTCGCGCTGCGCCAACAGGCCACGCCACTCAACCAGACTGACGGAAGGCTGCACCGCAGCCAGCACCTGGGCACTGGCAGTATTCACATTCAAGGATTTGGCTTGCGGCAGGTAGCTGAGATAAGGCTCCAGTTGCTTGGCCTGTTGCACCGCATTGGGGAAAAAGTCCTGCAAATGGGAGGGCCAGGGCGCTTGTCCGGCCTGAGCCCGTTGCAGCCGCTGGGCCAACTCCAAAGCCAACGAGGGTTCCTGCTGCACACTGCCCAACAACTGCTCCAATGCCTGCACGTAGCGGGCCTGAATCCGGCCATCGCTTAGCAATAAAGCCAGATTGAATTTGCCCTGCTCGTCCTGGATATAGCCAGAGAAGTAAGCCGCACGGGTCTTGTCAGGAGTCTCTATCTTCAACTCACTCAAAGCCTGGGCCCACAGGCCGCCTTTATGCGTCACAGCCGAACGCTGCGAGTCCAAACGCAAGACCAGCACGGCCCAATCCAGCGCACCGCGCAGCAGCCAGTTGGCCTGCATGTAGTCACGCTCGCTGGCCAGTTGCGTTGCCAGTGCACTTTGACGCTGCACAATGCCCATAGTGGCAATAGACACTGCCATCACGACCACCAGCGCATTGATCACCGCCATGCCTTGTTGGGATACCCGTTTCATAGCAGCATCACCACTTTGCGGTATGGATGCTCCTGCCCTTCCAATTGCACGGTCAGCTCTATGCCAGTCGCCGCTGCTCCAGCCTGCTCGGGCCACGGCCAGCTTTGCCAGCCACGTGCCGGAATCCAGATACGCAAATTCCAGGCAGTGACCTGCTCCAGCACAGCTTGCAAAGGCCCCAACTCGGGCAAGGGATACACCGTTCCTGCCTGGGCAATGGCCCGCTGCAACACACCCTGCTGCAAACGCCATTGAATCTGCTGGGTTCCCGCGCCAGCATCGCTACGACGTTCAATCATCAGGATGGCCGGGCCTTCACCCTGGGCTTGCCAGCGAATACTGGCGGGCAGTACTGCCATCGCCCCGGTCGGGTCCACGGGGCCTGGCACGGGGGGCAGATGCAGCTCCAGATCCCGTCCCATTTGAGCCAAGACATTGAACAAGGCCTGGGTCTGACGTGCCTGCTGACCAAGTTGCTCATCCGCATGCAAGACCGCATCCAGGCCTCGCCAGGACATCAGGCTAATCAAGGCCATGATGGTCAAGGCCACCAGCATTTCCACCAAAGTAAAGCCTTCCTGGCCAGTATCTGTCATGGCAAGGACGCCAAGGTCGCGTGCAGCTCGGCCAGCACGGGGCCTTGGGGCAAGGCAGCCTGCACCGTTACCTGACGAAAGAAGCGATTGGCCGTGGCTTGCACGGTCTGCTTGCACTGCAAATTCAAGGAACCTTGGCGGCAAGGCACCACGGTTTCACCCGGATCGGGAAACAGGCGGCGCAGACGCATCTCGGCCACCACACCGTCAACGGCCAGCAGAGCCAGGCTGCGCTCATGCATGGCCTGGCTGCCAGAAGCACTCAGGCCCAGCGCACGCAATCCGGCGGTCAGGGCCACCGATACGATGGCCAGCGCAATCAACACCTCAATCAAACTCATGCCACGCTCTGTCATGACTGCACATCAAAACGGCCTGTCGGGTCGCTGCGAAGATGCAGTACCTCGTGGCCATCATCCAGCTCCAGCAGACGCGGCGCGGACAACCATTCATTCACAAAAACCCAGGGCCCGGCTGGCTCCAGGCGCACACGCACTGATTCCAGCGTCCAGGATCGCTGGGGAAACAATTGGGCAAAACGAGCCTGATCGCGCAGCCAGCCCACAGTGGGGCTGGAGCCATCGGTAGCGTCCGGAATCAGGCTGAAACGATAGCCCTGCTGATCCGCATTCCAGGCGACGCTGCGGCCACTTTCGCGCACATAGCTTTGCAACTGCGCCAGACGCAGGGCCAGTTGACGGGCTTCCCGCTGTATCCCCTGATCCCGGTCCAGTACCAGCACGCTTAAACCTGCGCTGCTGACAATACCCACGATCAACAAGACCACCAGGGTCTCGATCAAGGAAAAGCCCCGCTGTGCCACATCAGTCCCAATTGCCGATATCGGCATCACTACCCGCCCCGCCAGCCTGACCATCCGCCCCCAGCGAGAACACATCGATCTCGCCATGCACGCCGGGTTGCAGATACTGGTACGGATTGCCCCAAGGGTCGTTAGGCAGACGGTCCATATAAGGGCGCCAGTTGCGTGGCTCGGGAGGCTGAGCGGGGCGCTGGTGCAGCGCCGCCAAACCTTGAGCCGTACTGGGGTAACGGCCGTTATCCAGGCGATACAGCTTCAAGGCCTGTGTCAGCGCGGCAATATCCTGACGGGCCGCGACGGCACGTGCCTGATCGGGCCGGTCCATCAGGCTGGGGACAACCAAGGCCGCCATAATGCCCATGATGACCACCACCACCATGACCTCAATCAGAGAAAAACCTTGTTGAGCGCGGGACTGAACCGATCCGGCCAAACGACGCGCCGGACTGCGAGATAAAGTAGATCGAGACATGAAGGAAATAAGCCACCCAAAAAAACCCAAGCTCTTGTCATACGGGCTTCATGCAGCACACGCACACTAAGAGCCCTTAAGACAGCCATACGGGCTGTCTGCCAATGCACTATTCGATGCAGTCTAAATGGGTATTATTTCCGCCATATTTCCGTCACATCTTTGGCTGCGTTTGTGTCAGGCCGGTATTGCTCTGGCCTTGATCAACCTGCTGATCCATCTATTCCTACCCTCGGAAGGAACGATTGCGCCTGTGCTGGAGCAGGACCACCGCGAACAGATCAGCACGCAACAAATTGCGCAGTGGTTTGGAGGCAGCACCGCCATGCCCGAGCTGCGTTTGCACGGCATGATTGTGAGTGGTCAGGGTGGGGCCGCCTTACTTAGCATTAATCAACAGGCGGTGCGCGCCTACCGCCCTGGTCAGGAGCTGGCACCAGGCGTGCTGCTGGATTCGCTGCAGCGCGAGCATATTGTGATTACGGTCGATGCCGTGCCCCAACAAATCGCCACCGAGCGTAAGGGCCCCGCCGTCATTGCCGGTATTCAGCAAGGGGCTCAGCCCTGAAGTGAAGAGTTAGCAGTATGATTTAAAGCTGTCTTTCTTCTTCCCCCTGGTGGGTATGTCTGCTTTATTTCGTCACTGGTTTGACAGCCTGCGCCCCAAGTCGCTGGCCATTGCACGCCCTGAAATGCTGCGTGCCACGCTAGGCGCCACGCTTAGCGTACTGATTGTTTCCTCTCTGAGCCTGTACCTGTCGGATTTTGCCGACACGCACCACTGGCTGGTAGCCTCCCTGGCGGCCAGTGCCTTGCTGATTTTTCTAGTGCCAACCAGCCCGTTGGCCCAGCCCTGGAATGTGTTGCTGGGCAATCTGGTCGGTGCTTTGACAGGGATTAGTTGCGCCATTTTGCTACCTCACCCAATTGCCGCCATTACCATGGCCGTGTGTGTGGCCATGCCCATCATGCTGGCGCTGCGCTGTGTGCACCCGCCTAGCGTGGCAATGGCGGTTTTCCCCGCCCTGAACGGGATTCACAATTACGACTTTGCGCTGTTTCCGGTCCTGTTTGACTCTTGCGTGCTGATTTGCCTGGGCATGCTGTACAACCGCCTGACCGGGGTTACCTATCCCCCCGTCCCTAAGCCCACCACTCGTGCGACAAGCACACTGTCACGCTTTACGGACCAGGATTACGATGCTGCACTAAGCCACTACAACCAGACGCTGAACATCAGCCAGGACGATCTGGAAAAATTGGTCAGCTACGTTCACCAGTCGGCCTTCCGACGCAATCTGGGCACACGACGCTGCGCGACCTTGATGAATGATGCCCCCCTGTCCTGCCAGGTCAGCACGCCCTTGCAACAAGCCTGGGACATGATGCGCGAGCGCAAGATCAAGGCCCTGCCAGTGCTGGATCAAGACAAACATGTGATTGGTATTTTGGCCTTGTCGGACTTCTTGCAGCGCGCCGGACTGGATCAACCTGATAATCTGCGCCAGCGACTCAAGCGCTTTTTAAGCCCCCGCCAGCAATCGGCTCCCACGGTGGCCGAAGTCATGACCTCGCCTGCCGTCACCGCCAATGCAAACTGGTCTGTGGCCGAGCTGATTCCCTTGTTCAGCCAGGGCCGCCATCGTCACATGCCGGTGGTCAATGAACACAAAGAACTGGTGGGCATGATTACCCAGTCAGATCTGATGCTGGAGCTATTCAGAATCCTGCAGCCTCCGCGAGACCAGCCGGACTGACTATAAAGCTGAGCTCCAATAAAAAACCCCACTGTTTGCCATCGCCAAACAGTGGGGACAGATCTGCATCAGTACCTTGAGAACTGACACAACACCTTTTTAGTCAGCCTGCAAGACACCTCGGCGCAACTGGTCGCGCTCAATGGACTCGAACAAGGCCTTGAAGTTACCTTCACCAAAGCCATCATCGCCCTTGCGCTGAATGAACTCAAAGAACACAGGCCCCATCAGCGTTTCAGAGAAAATCTGCAGCAAGAGACGACGGTGACCACCTTCTGATGTGCCATCGAGCAAAATGCCACGGTTTTGCAGTTCTGCAGTGGGTTCTCCGTGCTCAGGCAAGCGACCTTCCAGCATTTCATAATAGGTTTGTGGCGGCGCCGTCATAAAACGCATGCCCATGTCCTTGAGTTTGTCCCAGGTGGCAATCAGATCATCGGTCAGGAATGCTACGTGCTGGATGCCTTCACCATTGAACTGCATCAGGAATTCTTCGATCTGGCCCGAACCCTTGGCGGACTCCTCATTGAGAGGAATACGGATTTTACCGTCGGGGGCCGTCATGGCCTTGGAGGTCAAGCCAGTGTATTCACCCTTGATGTCGAAGTAGCGAATCTCACGGAAGTTGAACAGGTGCTCATAAAACTGAGCCCAGTAGGCCATGCGGCCGCGGTACACGTTATGGGTCAGGTGATCGATCTCTTTCAGGCCCGCACCCACAGGGTGGCGGTCCACGCCTTCCAGGTAGACGAAGTCGATATCGTAAATAGAGTTACCTTCGCCAAAACGGTCGATCAGGTACAGAGGCGCGCCACCAATCCCTTTGATCGCAGGCAAGCGCAGCTCCATCGGCCCGGTAGGAATATCAACAGGCTGGGCGCCCAGTTCCAGTGCACGCTCATAGGCTTTTTGCGCATCACGCACCCGGAACGCCATGCCGCAGGCCGAAGGACCGTGCTCGGCAGCAAAGTAAGCAGCGTGGCTCTTGGGTTCTTCGTTCAGGATCAGGTTGATCTCGCCCTGACGGTACAAGGACACTTTCTTGGAACGGTGTACCGCCACTTTGGTGAAACCCATCATCGCAAACACAGGTTCCATCACACCAGGCTGGGGAGCGGCAAATTCGATGAACTCAAAGCCCATCAGGCCCATTGGATTTTCAAACAAGTCAGTCATAGCAGACTCCAACTGTAATCAGGTAATCAAGGAGGGCGTAAAAACGCCTTGAAACGTTGACTTAAGCCTGGCTAGGAGGGGCGCAGGATATCCCGCGCACACTGCGTGCCAAGTGATCACCAAACAACAATTGAAACCCCAGAACTCTCACAGGCTCTGCTCCAGTGGGCGGGAACCCGAAATGCGCTCCCATCGCCGACACTTATTATGCGGGGAGCAAGCCCCTTTTCGATATAGAGCATTACCCTAGAAGTCTAAACCACCTGCCTTAGCGCGCCAGCAGCACAGGGACAGATGACAGCAACATCGCTACCCCGGACAAAGTCAGTAGACTCAACACAATGGCGCGAAAAGTGCTTTGACTGATCCCCACATACAGACGTGCGCCCGCCAATACGGGAATCAGCACCGCCAGCATGACCAACCCGATCGCGGGCAGCATGGACGAGACAATAGAACCGGAGGCGATATACGCCAGCAAGGTCACAGACAAGGTAGCCAGATTGAAGTTTTGAATAACGGCACGCTGCTTGTCTTTAGGCAGGCCCGTCATGGTGGTCCATAAAGTAGGAATCACCCCGGTCATCCCACCCAGACCGCCCATCACACCACCAATCAAACCCGCCAAAGCATTGGCCAAGCGACTGCACACCCGCACATGGCCCAGAGACGGCTAGACATCAGCATGACGGGGCACCAGATCACCATCAAGGTACCCAGAAACGCCTTGAACAGCGCTGCATCCAGAAAAGGCAGCAGATACGTTCCCAACGGCACGCCAAGCAGCCCACCGAATAAGAAAGGCAAGAGAATCTGCCAGTACGACGTGCGCCGCCGGGTAAAGGCGGCAATCATCTGCCCCGTCCAGGCACCACACACTGCCAGCACCGCCGCCAGTTGGGGCTCCAGAAACCAGGCCCAGCAGGACATGGCCACCATACCAAAGGCAAAACCTGACAGGCCCTGCACAAAACCGGCCACAATGGCGCCAAAGGCAACCGCCCAATAAACCGACTCCATATTCCCCTGCTGCTCCTGCATGTAGACAAGGTCACAGTATCCTTCTTGTGCGAAATGAGCGGGCAGAAAAAAGCCTCCAACTTGGAGGCTTCCCAAACTGTTACCGGCGTTGGCCAAAGTTGGCCAAATCATGCCTGGCTCAGATTGGTTCAGGCTGGGTCAGCAGCGCGCAGATCACGAGGTTGGATCAGCGATTCGGCACACAACACTTCATTGAGGGTCTCGGCATCCATCAGGCCACGCTTGAGAACCACATCACGAATATTAGTACCTGTCTGGAAGGCTTCGGCGGCAACCGAGGTAGCGGCTTTGTAACCGATAAACGGGTTCAAGGCAGTCACCAGGGAAATAGAACGTTCGATATTGCTTTCCAGGCATTCACGGTTGGCAGTGATACCCACCACGCAGAACTGAGTCAACGTGTCGCAAGCATTGCTCAACAAACTCATGCTGCGCAGCAGGGAGTGAATAATCACAGGCTCAAACGCGTTCAGCTGCAATTGACCGGCTTCAGCAGCCATGGTCACGGTCAAGTCGGCACCAATCACTTCAAAGGCGACCTGGTTGACCACTTCAGGGATCACAGGGTTGACCTTACCGGGCATGATGGACGAACCCGCTTGCACAGCAGGCAGACAAATTTCACCCATACCAGCACGAGGACCGCTAGAGAGCAAACGCAAGTCGTTGGACAGCTTGGACAACTTGACGGCAGCCCGCTTCAACACGCCCGACAGATGCAAGAAACCACCACAATCCTGAGTTGCTTCGATCAGGTCGGCAGACACGCGCAGCTGAACACCGGACAGATCGGACAAAGCCGCTACAGCCAGCTCGGCGTATTCAGGGTGTGCGGTAATACCAGTACCAATTGCCGTACCACCCAGATTCACATCACACATCAGTTTGCGCGATTCTTTCAGGCGCACGATGTCTTCGTTAATCATGGTGGCAAATGCGTTGAACTCCTGACCCAGGGTCATGGGCACAGCATCTTGCAACTGCGTGCGGCCAATCTTCATGTACGAGGAGAATTCCTCGGACTTTTTCAAAAAGGCATCACGCAAACGTTCCATAGCCGCAAACAGCGGATCCAGCGAACGGTAGGCCGCCAGGTGCAAAGCCGTTGGATAGACGTCGTTGGTGCTTTGGGCCATGTTCACATCTTCATTGGGATGAAGATATTGGTACTCGCCACGCTTGTGCCCCATATGCTCCAAAGCCAGGTTACAAATAACCTCGTTGGCATTCATATTGGTCGAGGTACCTGCGCCGCCCTGAATCATGTCTACCACAAAATGCTCATGACACTTGCCTGTCTGTACGGCCTGGCATGCAGCCACAATGGCGTCATGCTTGTCCTGCTCCAACAAACCCAGTTTGAAATTGGCCTGAGCAGCAGCCTGCTTGACCAGTGCCAGAGCATTAATCAGTTCCGGGTAAGTTGAAATAGGCGTACCGGTAATGTGGAAATTCTCCTTGGCACGCAAGGTATGAACACCATAATAGACTTCATCGGGGACTTGGCGGTCTCCCAGCAAATCATGTTCGATACGGAACTGACTCATAATTCCTTCGTTTCCTTAATAACGATAGCAAGACTTTTCTGATACGCCTCATACTCAATCCCGGAGTACAAACGGAACAAAGCCCTGCCATTTCTTGCGAACTGGGCAGGGGCTCGGGGACATGCTGGCAAATACCACTAATAAGCTTTGGATAATGCTTGTATCCAATTGCGGAAAGCAAAGGCCCGTAAAAAACGGGCCTGTATTGCTATCCGCCAAGCGGGGTGAATGATCCAACCGCCTTTTTTGAAGGCATCGTCGAGCTTGGGAAGCGCTGTGAGCATTGTAAACGCCGAGCGCGCGCCTGCACGTCGTTTTGCGGTTTTTCTTGAGTTGCTGCGCCTGGTTTTTCTGCTTGGCGCTTGAGAACCGACTTAATTTGACGGTCTACCTCTGATATAGCTCACTCATCCTGCCCATAGCAAAGATCTGGCGTTTTGAACACGAACGTTGCGTGCTTGCATCATTTTGATGCTGTTGCGCTATAAGACTCACAACACAAGATCAACAATCATCACCAAGATGCCGGTATTGAGAGTCCCAGAACCTTGTTATGTGAGAAAAAAAGAAGGCAAAAGAGTATACACAAACAGTGAGACCATTCAATAAACTCACTACTGACAATACTGAAAAAAACCAGCACTATTTTACTAAATGAAAATTCCTGATCAATAAAAGGTGTTTAAATCAATGAAAATGGAATTAAAAAATAAGATAAATTTCCACTTTAAAAGCAGCGGCTCAGTAATAAAAGAAAGCAAGCTCGGTTTTATTGGGCTTTGTGATTCTTTCTAAATAACTACTGCTCTTTGCCGCGCACTACTCAACGGCACAGCACTATGAAATTACTCGATCTGAAATATCAAACTATCCTGAGCGAATCCCAGCGCCAGGCTCACCCTAAAACCGAGGATATCGAACTGTGTTTACGCGTTCTATCGCTGGCGTCCAGTATTAATCGCGCCTCCAGCACCGTCTTGAACGAATTTGGCCTATCCGAAGGCCGTCTGGTTCTGCTTTTTTTGCTGAGCCGCCAACCTTCCGGCTTAAGTCCCGCCTTGCTGGCTGAACAAGCCGGTGTCACCCGCGCGACCATTACCGGCCTGCTAGACGGGCTGGAGCAGCAGCAATTGCTGGTGCGACAAAACAATGCCTCGGATCGCCGTGTACTCACTGTTAAACTGACCGAAGCTGGCAAAGAGTTAAGCGAGCACTTGCTGCCCTATTACATCGAGTGGCTCTCGGGTGTGTTTAGCCATGTGCCCCAAGACGTGCGTGAACGCTTGTCTAATTTGTTATCCCGGGCCATGCAAAGCGATAGCAAAGGGGAAATCAAAATTGAAAAACCTCTTTCGCACACCGTTCCCGGAACCATGCAGCGCAGTTATATGGTTTAAAGCGCAAGATCGTCTGCCCAAAGGTCAACCTTGTGGTCGACCCAACATGATCAAGGGTGGCACCGATACGGTTGCCACCCTTTGTTTTCGTCCCCGCAAGGCTGAGGTTTATGGATGCTGCTGTTATTGAAGCCATGAAAAAATGGCCCAATGTACCCGCTGTCAGCGGATATCTTTCTTTGGATCAGTCAGGCCATTGGCGTCATCATCCGGCTGGCGATGCCAACCAGCATCCCGAGCACGTGGGTGAACGCATTTCTCACCCAGGATTGCTGGCATTTTTCAATCGCAATTATCAGACGGATGAACAAGGCCGTTGGTTTATCCAAAATGGCCCCCAGCGTGTCTATGTTCGCCTGGACGCCGCTCCTCTCATTGTGTCCCTGGCCGAAGATCTGGCGCATTTGCAAGACCACACCGGACGCCTCGTAAAAGCCGTCCAGGCGTGGTTCGTCAGCGCTGAAGGTCGGCTGTATTTGCGTACCCCTACCGGCCCGGCCTTATTGGCCAGTCGCGATATTCCGGCGCTGCTGGAACAATTGCGGACAGAGCAGCACGGCCTGGACAGCCTGGATCTGGAACACCCTCATTACAGCGAGGGCTGGTCTTTACCCGCCTACCCCAGGCGCTGTTCCCTGACAGTCTGGTCATCCTGCGTGTCGCCCGCCGACGAATTGGCGTATATTGTTTTGCCTGAGCCCGATCCTATTTGAACCGCCATCACAGAATCTGCATGACCCAGCCACCCGCCTCTTTTTACTTCCCTGCTCCACGCACGCAAAACTTCTGCAGTCAATGCGGCAGCAAACTGACACGACTGGTGCCCCCGGACGATAACCGCATGCGTGATGTCTGCCAAAACTGCGGCGCGGTGCATTACCAGAATCCCCGTAATGTGGTCGGGATTGTGCCTGCCTGGAAAGACGATCAGATCTTGTTGTGCCGTCGTGCCATCGAACCACGCTACAACACCTGGACCTTGCCCGCCGGTTTTATGGAACTGGGTGAGACCCTGGGGCAAGGCGCCTTGCGTGAAATGGGTGAGGAAGCCGGTGCCCAAGTCGAACCCGGGCCGCTCTTTACCGTCATCAGCGTGCCCTACGCAGAACAAGTGCATATTTACTACTTGGCCAAAGTCACCAGCGACGTATTGGACCCCGGCCCAGAATCTCTGGAAGCCCGTTTCTTCCACCTGGACGACATTCCTTGGGACAATCTGGCGTTCCGCACGGTCAGCGCCACCTTGGAGCGCTACGTGGAGGATCACAAGGCTGGTCGCTTCCAGATTCACGAATTTGATATCGCCCCCCGCGACCACGACTGATCATGTCGCTTGTCTGGGTCACTCCCGATCAGGCCCTGCCCAGCCCTGAGCACGCCAGCCCGGAAGGGCTGGTGGCTGCCGGTCTGGATTTAAGTGTTCCACGTCTGCTAGAAGCCTACAGTCAGGGCATGTTTCCCTGGTACAGCCCTGGCGACCCGGTACTGTGGTGGTCGCCTGATCCGCGCATGGTGCTTGAAGTGGACAAATTCAAGATTTCCCGCTCCTTGGGCAAGAAGCTGCGCCAGATTGCACGCCAGCAAGATCAGAACGAGGCCCGCCTTCGTGTCACCTGCGATCTGGCTTTCGAGCAAGTCATCGGCCAATGCGCCGCGCAACGCAGCGCCACCGGTACCTGGATCAGCCCGGATATTCAGCAGGTCTATACCGACTTGCATCACAGCGGCTACGCCCACAGCATAGAAACCTGGATGGATAACAAGCTGGTCGGTGGTTTGTATGGCGTGAATCTAGGCCGCTTCTTTTTTGGCGAATCCATGTTTGCCTTACAAACCGATGCCAGCAAAATAGCCCTGGCCCATCTGGTGGATTTTCTGAAATTTGCCGGGATACCGTATATAGACTGCCAGCAAGAGACATCGCATCTGGCCAGTCTGGGCGCCAGCCCCATTCCCCGAGCGGATTTCATGGATGCCCTGGCCTGGGCCATGAACCAGCCCAGCCCGGTTTGGCCACACGGGGCTTTGCAACTAGGCCAGCCCCCAACTTGCTAGGCTGGCGCGAGCATCCCATAATGGCTCTATCACGCTTGGCAGAGTCGCATGAATTATCCCAAAGCACCCACCAGTCCCCAAACGCTGCAATTCTATTCCACGGCCAGCTACCGTTGCAGCTACCTGCCAGAACAACAGGCACGCTCTCTGGTTGCCGCTCCTGCGCACCTGATTAACGACGCGGTTTACTCCAAGCTAGTCCAACAAGGCTTCCGACGCAGCGGTACCTTTACCTATCGTCCCTATTGCGACCAATGCCGCGCTTGCCAGCCCTTGCGTTGCGACACTCTGCACTTTCAGCCTGACCGTGCCCAGCGCCGTGCCAAAAAACGTCATGGCCATCTGATCGTGCAAGATCTGCCCCTGCACTGGAACGCCGAGCACTACGAGCTGTATCGCCGCTACCAGGCCAGCCGCCATCCCGGTGCCGGCATGGACGAAGACGACCAGTCCCAGTACGCCCAGTTTCTGCTGGCCAGCCATGTCACCTCACGCCTGCTGGAGTTTCGCGAGCCCGACGGCACCTTGAAAATCGTGGCGGTCATTGATGTGCTGCAAGACGGGCTCTCCGCTGTCTATACCTTTTTTGACCCTGACGACACCGGCAGTCTGGGCACCTACGCCGTACTCTGGCAACTGGATTATTGCCGTCAACAATCCCTGCCCTGGCTCTATTTAGGCTATTGGATCGAAGAAAGCCGTAAAATGACCTACAAAACCCGCTTTCGCCCCTACCAGCTCCTGATAAAAGGTCGTTGGGAATGGCTGGCTTAACGTCCTCTTTTATCGATCCCCATGTCTGCCCTATTCAGCCTTTATCCCTTGGCTCGCCGGGTGCTGTTCAGTCTGGATGCTGAACACGCCCACGAACTGACTCTGAAATCCCTGCATTGCGCCCACCAAACCCCTATTTTGGGCAGCTTGCTCAAAAGCCTGCCCAGCAAGCCTCTGGAACTGATGGGCATGAAGCTACGCAATCCCGTAGGGCTGGCCGCTGGTCTGGATAAGAATGGCGCACATATCGATGCCTTGGGCGCACTGGGCTTTGGTTTTGTTGAAGTCGGCACCGTTACTCCGAAAGCACAGCCCGGCAATCCCAAACCTCGCCTGTTCCGTCTGCCTGAAGCCAATAGCCTGATCAACCGCTTTGGCTTTAACAACGACGGCCTGGACACCTTTATCGAGAATGTGCGTAAAAGCCAGTTTCGTTCACAAGGTGGCATTCTGGGTCTGAACATTGGCAAGAACGCGAGCACGCCTATTGAGCAGGCCGATCAGGACTATCTGACCTGCCTGCGTGCGGTCTACCCTCACGCCGATTACGTCACTGTGAATATCTCTTCGCCTAATACGCAAAACCTACGTGCACTGCAAGCTCAAGACGAGCTGGCTCGCCTGCTGGGCTCCTTGCAGACGCTGCGTACCGAATTAGCAGAAGAACACCAACGCTACGTGCCTATCGTAGTGAAAATCGCACCCGATCTGGATCAATCGCAAATTGATGCCATCGCTGACACCGTTCCCTCGCAAGGACTGGACGGCATTATTGCCACCAACACCACCTTGTCACGTGAGGCCGTTCAAGGTTTGCAGCATGGTCAAGAGCAAGGCGGTTTGTCCGGCCCACCGGTGCACGAGCTGTCCTTGAACGTCATTCGTCGTCTGCGCGAGCAATTGGGACCGGACTTCCCGATTATTGGTGTGGGCGGTATTGAATCCGGCCGTCAGGCTCAGGAAAAAATCCAGGCAGGTGCCCAGGCGGTGCAGCTATATACCGGCTTGATTTACAAAGGCCCCGCACTGATTTCCGAGTGCATTCGCGCTCTGTAAAACGCCTATTGCCCGCTTGATGCGGGCAACCGTATCCAGAAACAAATTGGCAACTTGCACTGCACGAAGCAAAAAAGCCAGCTCATCGAGCTGGCTTTTCCTTTAACACCTGATCAAATCAGGCAAGCAACGATTTACTTCTTGCTGGTAGCAGCAGTTGCAGCAGCGGCAGCCGCTTCAACCGTTTTGTTGCTGGCTTCAGTCACTTGAGCAGCCGCTTTCAAGCTGGCGTTGGTAGCAGCCTGGATGTTGCTTTCAGCAGCATCAGCAGCTTGGCGAGCCGCCTTAACAACGGTCTCAGCAGCATTGGAAGCCGTGGCGAAGGAGGACTTCAACAAAGCAACAGCGCTTTCGGTGCCGGTAGGGGCATTTTTGGCCAGTTGGTCAATCGCGTCAGCAGCGTGCTGTTGACCTTGAGCCAGTTGAGCCTCAGCGATACGCGACAGATTCAGTTGCAGGTCGGAGAAAATGTCGTACACGCTTTTGCCGTATTCCAGAGCCTGAGCAGCATTAGGCTTGGCCACGTTTTGCGACAGGGCCACAACGTCTTGCACGTCTTTGGCATTGATGACTTGCTGGGATTGGCCAGCCGCTTGTTCCAGCGAACTGCGCAGCAGATTCAGGTTCAGACCAACCAGCTTTTCAAAGCCTTGCAGCAATTGACCTTGGGCAGCGAACAGGTTGTTCAAAGTAGCTTGTTGGGATTCCAGTACGTTTTGTGGAATAGCACTCATGATGTTTTCCTTGGAGATACGTGGCCTGGGTCAAGCCAACGTGAAATTAATGTCAGTGTTACTAGACAAGGGTCTGTAGAAGGCCCAGCCCACTCGCAACTACGCAAGGCAAACCTTCTATGTTGCACCGCAACAATTCAACTTTAAGCGCTATCCAAACCAAAGTCAACGAAATTTGTTGCGCTGCAACAAAACCGTCATTTATTTGTCATAAATGACTTAAAAACAGCGATAAAACAAAGACCTAGCGCTGTTTGTCGTACCCCAGCGTTTCAGAGATCCTGGCGGCCGTGCTCAAAAGAACAGGAATCCAGTCGTCGTGCAAACGCTCAGCAGGCGCAGACAGAGACAAGCCCGCCAAAAGCTTGCCGGTATCATCGTACACACCCGCCGCAATACAGCGCACGCCCATTTCTAGCTCCTCGTTATCGCGGGCATAACCCAAGCGGCGAACTTGCGCCAACTCACGTTCCAGCAACTCCAATTGAGTGATGCTGTTGCGGGTCGCACCAGCCAGACCGGTCCGCATGACGTAAGCCCGAACCTGACGCGGCTCCCAGGAGGCCAAAAACAGCTTGCCGGTAGAGGTCAAATGCAAAGGCGCATGGCCACCAATGGCCCGCACCACCTGCATGCCGGAGCTCTCACTCCAGGAACGTTCTACATAGACAATTTCATCGCCCTGCTGCAGGGACAGATTGACCGTTTGTCCGGTGTACTTGTGCAACTCGCGCATGGGAGCTAAGGAAGCCGCACGGACATTGAGGCGGCCTTTCACCAAGGAGCCCAACTCCAGCAAACGCATGCCCAGGCGATACAAACCACTATCCACACGCTCAACGTACCGTCCCACCACCAAATCATTCAGGATGCGGTGAGTCGTAGACGTGTGCAGGCCAGTTGCCGCCGCCAGGTTCTTCAATGCCACTGGCTCGGATTGCTTGGCCAGTTCGTCCAATAGGATCATGGCGCGTTCCAGCACCTGGATCGACATCTGCCCACCATTGCTTGGCGATGCGTTAGAAGGCGTAAAGGAATTTGTTGTCATTATTAGGAGAATTATGATGCAACGCAACAAATTCCATAATATGAAATGGCCGCGCGCTTGGCAAGCGCTATTTTAGCGCAGGGCTCAAGCTTCCCCCCAAATCCAGCACCTGTTTGCGCAAATAGTCCAACGCTTCTGCTGCCGGTTCCGGGTCGCCTTTTACGCCCAGATCAATATGAGGCCGCCCATCTGTCCCCTCCACACTAGGCAAACTAAATGCTTTTACCCCAGGCCAAGTCAGCTCTACATGTTCCATCGCCGGTGTAATGCGTGACTCAGGCAAATTAAAGGCCAGGAAAGAATGCTCTACCCGATGAGCCTGATGATGCAATTGTCGATAGCGAGTATCCAGCGTCCACTCCATCATGGGCCAGGCCATCACGGGAAAGCCCGGCATAAAGGTATGGTTGTGAATGAAAAAACCGGGGATTTTGTTGTATGTATTGGGCACAATTTCTGCCCCCTCGGGGAACATGCCCATCTGCAAGCGCTGCTGGTTCTCGGGCAAGGACATATCAGCACTACCCACGCCATTACGTTCGTTTTCAGCGCAACGCTCGGTAATCAAGGCCGCTGCCTCGGGGTGCAGCGTCAGGTCTACACCCAAGGCTTTGGCCGTCGCCTGACGGGTTTGGTCATCCGGTGTCGCGCCAATGCCGCCACAGCAAAACACAATATCCGGTGTCGCAAAACTGCGCTCCAACGTAGCGGCAATCGTATCCAGATCATCAGGGATGATCTGCGCGCCTCCCAACTGCAACCCCCTGGCCCCCAGCAACTCAATCAATTTTAAAAAATGTTTATCGTAACGACGTCCCGACAGGATTTCGTCGCCAATGATAATCAAACGAATAATGGCTTGATCCTTAGTTGTCATGGTCTATGAGTGAAGTAGAAGCCGCAGCTGCCTCTTGCTGACGCAGGCGACGAAGGTTTTCCAAAGAGAAATGAGCAAATACCAGGGCCGAGAACACGGGCAAGACCAGCCAAGCGGGCGGAATCAGATTCAACAAGGCAAATACCAGGCCGATCAGCCAGTACTGACTATTCAGACGGGACCACAAATATTTACGCTCTGGCACATTGGCATGCTCTACCAAGGAGTCCACCCGTAACATGCGCGTCAGGGCAAAGACCCACCACAGCACGGGAAGAATCAGCGCAAAAGGAGGAAAAATCCATAAGGGCAAGGTGACTAGCCAGCCCACCAAAAACAAGGTGCCCACCCAAACAGCATTCCAGACGCTATAAGCCGTCGCATTATGACCTTGCTTGATCACATCGGGATAGTCCTTCTGCTGCAAGTGCCCCAAAACCAAAGGCATGACCAGAACGGCTGCAATAATCAGGCCCAGCACCCCTGCCAGCGGCAATAAAATGCCCAAGGCCAGCAAGGGGGCCAAATACACTTTCAGCGAGAACAGGCCCAGGCCCACCAGCCATTGATCCACAGACTCAAAGGTATTCCAGCCGCCCAACACCTCCAGCAACCAGTTCTGCAGAGGCGTCCAAAGCAGCCAACTCAACAGAATCAGGCCCACAAACATGATCAGAAAAGGCATGACCAAAGCCACCAGCATGCGTGGCTGAAATTGCGACACCAATGAACGCTTGAAGGCGGTTGAAATACTGGCCCATCCACCAGCCGGGCCCGATCGAGATGGGGCAGATGAAAAAAGGGACATACAGCTCCTGCGAAGCAAAATCGATTACCCGAGTATCATAGACACAGTCGCTTCTTTTTGTCTGTATGAAATTATGGCCTTGTTCAACGCCCAACACGATCTGCCCGCTCTGGCTGCCCATTTGCAAGCTACGCCCAACGCTTTGCTGATTGCCTGTTTCTGTGCCCAATGGTGCAAAACCTGTCAGCAATATCAGCCCGCTTTTGAGGCTTTAGCCACACAATTTCCCCAAGCCTGCCTGATCTGGATTGATATTGAAGAGCAGCCTGAACTGCTGGGCGAGGAAGATATCGAAGACTTCCCCACCTTGCTGATCCAAAACGAAAATGGGACCGTTTTTTACGGTCCCATGCTGCCTCATATCGAACATCTGACACGTCTGGTGCACAGCATCTCAGAACGCAGTCCGGTGCTTAATACCGGGCCTGGAGATTTGCGCGCCTTAGTAGCGGCCGCCGCCTAAAAGGACACCCACCGAACGCTTGCGCGTTGTGTTGGAAGAAGACGTTACCGCTGGCTTAGGCGCCGCAGCGGTCGATGGCTCGTAAGGCTTTAAGAAAAAATCATCCACCGGTGGCGTGTTTGACTGATACGAACGACGCTCATGGCGCTTGGGGCCGGAACGGGGCGACGAAGCCGTTGACGGCAGATCCAGCTTCAGACGTGGCACAACGGTGCCAATCAATTTTTCAATGTCCTGCAACAGATGCTCTTCATCGGGGGCCATCAAGGCAATCGCCTCCCCCGAGGCACCAGCACGCCCGGTACGACCAATACGATGGACGTAGTCCTCGGCGTTATACGGCAGGTCCACATTGATCACACAAGGCATCCCGGCCACATCCAGACCACGAGCGGCCACGTCGGTTGCCACCAATACATCCACGGTGCCGCTCTTGAAGGCGTCCAGCACTTTCATGCGTTCCAGCTGGCTTTTGTTGCCATGAATGGATTCCGCCTTGATGCCTTCACGTTCCAGATAGCGTGCCAGTTGACCAGCACCAATCTTGGTATTGGAAAAAACGATGGTTTGCGTCAACTTCTTGGTCTTGATCAGATGCGCCACGGCACGACGCTTCTCGTCTGCTGACATGGGGTATACCACCTGGGTCACATTCGAGGCGGTCGCGTTGCGGGCGGCCACTTCAATCTCGACCGGATCATTCAGGAAGTTACGGGCCAGCTTACGAATTTCCTTGCTGAACGTCGCCGAGAACAACAAGCCCTGACGGCTTTTCGGCAGCATGGAAACAATACGGTCCAGATCGGGCAAAAAGCCCATGTCCAGCATGCGGTCTGCTTCGTCCAGCACCAGCATGCTGACCTGGCTTAAATTGATGGTGCGCTGATCAATATGATCGAGCAGACGGCCCGGGGTCGCGATGACAATCTCCACGCCGCGTCGCAGGGCTTCTTTTTGTGGTCCGATATCCACGCCACCAAATACCACCGTCGAGCGCAGCGGGACCGATTTGCTATAGAGCGCAATGCTCTCAGCCACCTGGTCGGCCAACTCGCGTGTTGGCGTCAGCACTAACGCCCGCACCGGGTGACGAGCGGGAGAAGCGCTGGTCGTGGCGTGTGCCATCAGACGATTCAGGATAGGCAAAGAAAAGGCTGCCGTCTTACCTGTCCCCGTCTGGGCGGCCCCCATAACATCACGGCCAGCCAGCACCACAGGAATGGCCTCGGCCTGAATAGGCGTAGGCTTGGAATAGCCCGCCTCGGTGACGGCATTTAATATTCCAGGGTGCAGACCGAAATCAGCAAACGTAAGGTCATTGGGAGTCGAAGGAGTTTTATCTGTCATGTACGCAAAAAGTCGGCTTGCCATCAGTGGCAAGCATTTGTAACAATCCTATTTTAACTGATGCCTGCCAGCATCAACAGCGGCCACAGGCATTAAGTACTCGCGTCAGGATTTCAGGGCATCACGGCACGTATCAGCCAGAACGACACCATCCCGGCCACGATTACCCATACAGCGTTACGGGTACGAATAAACACCAGCACAGCCACTAGGCTGGCCAAGGCTTTAATATCCAGTCGAGGGGTGTCGCCGTAAGCCCAAGGCAAAAGTTCCGGGATAATGATTGCTGCCAGAGCAGCCACCGGAGCAAAGCGCAAGGCGCGCCGCATACGTTCGGTCAGGGGCAGCAAATCACCAAACATGAAATAGCCTGAACGGGTGAGCAAGCTGCACAACACCAACAGGGCAATTGCACCCAAAACGTACCAATCATACTGCCAATCGCTCATCACCGTGCATCCCTATGCCGTTGCAGTTGTTCTGCCGCCACGCCAGCCAACACTCCGCCAAGCACGGCTGCCACCAGCCCCAAACGCAGGGGAAGCGCCTGTCCAACCCACGCAATCACACTGGCCGTAATCAGACAGGCCCACATCGCACGGTTATTGACCAGGGGAATCAACAGTGCCAGCAAAGCCAGAATGGCCGCAAACTCCAGCGACCAGGAAGGCGGTACATACGCACTGAGCACAATGCCCGACAAGGAAGCAATCTGCCAGCTCAGCCAACCGGGCAGGATGATACCCAGGTAATACCAAAGATGCTCGCGCGAGCCGCGCTCTTTGGAGTCACCATACTTGGACATAAACAGAACAAACACCATGTCACTGGTGATGTAACCCAGGCCCAGACGCTTTTTCCAACTCAAATGGCGGAAAAAAGGCTGCAAGGCCGCTCCAAAAATAATGAAACGGATATTGACGATAAAACCGGCGGTGAAAATCAGCCACAAGGGGGCGTGAGATTCGATCAGCGGCAAGGCTGTCAGTTGGGCCGATCCTGCATACACAAACAAGGTCATCAAGGTGGCTTCCAAGCCACTCAGACCAGACTTGACCATCGCCACACCCGTCACAAAACCCCAGACCACAGTGGCTATCAAAGCGGGAATAAAGTCGATAAAACCGGCGCGCATATGCACACGGTCCTGTGCGCTAGGCAACAAGGCCGATAATCTTGTGAAGGCTGACACGCCGTCTCCTGAGATGTGCTGCCCGCAAGCGGTAATCTGTGGAGGCAGCTTTACTTGTGATTTTTCTTATTCTAGAAGCAAAAGACGGCCCCGAACATCTTACTCTATTAATATGGTCAAGAAAAAACAGGCCGGGTCTTGCTACAATCGCTAGTCTACGCACGTAACGCTCAGCATCGCCGTTACGTGTACGGTATTGTTACCCTCTCATTGTTATCAGGAACCTTATGAGCGCCGCTATCGAACCTAAAAAAGCAGATCACGAACTGATCATGGTCGGAGCCGACGATCTGCCCGTACACTGCCCTCGTCCTGGCAGCACGCTATGGAATATGCACCCTCGCGTATTCATCGATATCAGCAAAACTGGCGAAGCCGCTTGTCCTTACTGTGGTGCCCGCTACCGCCTGAAAGAAGGCGAGAAGGTTCACGGTCATTAATTTTTGAAGCTGGCTTCGTTGGATCCCACTGCTCCCCCCTCTGGCAATGCGATAGCGCCGGGCCCTGTGCCCGGAGCAGACGCGCACCCTTGGCGTCATGCCGAAGTGACTGCTCGTCTGGATTCCAGCGCCTGCCCTCTGCCCGCCTGGCTGCCTGGCGGACACCTTCAAACGATTCACGGGGCATTTTTTGCCCGCCATCACCATATTGCCTTTGTCCGCCAAAGACTTGATACGCCCGATGGCGATTTTCTGGATCTGGACTGGACCGGGCCGGGCCTGTTTGCAGACAAGCTGGCCAACGGCGCCACCGCCCAGCCCGACGCCCATCTATCCCGTACCGCTGCCCGCCGCTGGATGCAGCCCCAGGATTGGGACAGCCTGCCCAGCACCACTGACACCCATGCTCTGATCCTGTTTCACGGCCTGGAAGGCAGCAGCCGCAGCCATTACATCCAGGCCATTGCGCAGTACTTTCGCGCACGCGGCTGGATTGTAGTTGTCGCCCATTTCCGGGGTTGCTCAGGCTTTCCAAATCGTATGGCACGCGCCTATTACTCGGGCGACTCGGAAGAAATCAGCTTTATCTTAAATACCGTTCGTGGCCATCTGCCCAATGTGCGCTGGCATGCGGCCGGCACCTCGCTGGGCGGCAATGCCGTGCTCAAGTACTTGGGTGAAGCGGGTGATGAGGTCTCCTGGCTGCAGGCATGTGCCTCCATTTCGGTGCCACTGGATCTGGTCGCTTGTGGCCGCTACCTGTCCGAATCCCGAATGGGTCGCTGGTTCTACTCGCCCTACTTTTTGAAAAGCATGCGCCGCAAGTTGCAGGACAAAGCCCATCGCTTTCCAGGAATGGTCGATACTGCCCGCCTAAACCAGGCCCGCACCATACGCGACTTCGACGATATTTACACTGCGCCCATGCACGGTTTCAGCCATGCGCTGGACTACTGGACGCGCGCGTCCAGCAAACCTTTGCTACGCAATATCAAAATCCCCACGTTGGTTTTGAATGCCCGCAACGATCCTTTCGTGCCGCACACCAGTTTGCCAACAATTCAGGACTGCTCGGATTCTATTTTGCTGCACCAGCCAGCCGAAGGTGGGCACGTCGGGTTCATTACAGGTAGTATTCCCGGCAATATGGGATGGTTACCCGCAAGACTGGCCCGCTTTTTTGAAACCAATAGCTAAAACGGCTTAAAGCGGGCCTGCGGGCTCATCAGGAGCGGAAACGCTCCAGCAAGACACGCTCACTTTCAACACGCTCGCGCAATTGGCGAATCTGCGTATCCAGCTCAGATTGCTGATAGAAATCCTGGGTCAGATTACGCGCCTGCTGTAGTTGCTCCACCGCGGTAGGCAATGCCCCGACCAATTCATAATATTGAGCCATGGCCCGACGAGCCTTAACCCCATCGCCCAAACGGTCATAGGTTTTGGCCAGCAACTGATGCAATTGCGGTTCATCAGGCCATTGTTTGATGCGATCCGTCAAGAAAGCCTGCGCCTGATCATTCTGTCCCAATTGCTGCAAGACCTGCACATAAGCCAGAGCCACCCCTTGGCTCTTGGGCCACCGCTGCCAGGCTTGTTTAGCTAAATTCAAAGCCCCTTGCACATCACGATCGGCAATCGCAATGCGGATCCCCAAGGTATCCAGTTCAGGAGCCTGGAACTGCCCCTGCCCCCGAGCTTCAGTCAAATGCACACGAGCCTGCTCATAATCCTGACGGCCTTGCGCAATATAAGCCAGACCATACTGCGCCGCAGAGCGCTCCAGATCACTTTGTGACTGGTTCGTGCTTTGCAGAGCCTGCTCCAGAACGCGCAAGGACTGCCCGCCCCCGGCCTGCATCACCATCAACTTCGCACGGATATACCAAAACGAAGGAGTGTCCTGATAACTGCTGGCCGGCAAACCGCGCACCCGGTTACTGATGTCCGATTCACGCTGCTGAGACATGGGGTGAGTGCTGGCGTACTCATTGGCTGTCGCACGTTCATTCAGGCGCGAAGCCGCCGCCAGACGCTGAAACATCTGCACCATGCCTTGGGGTTCGTAACCGGCCTTGAGCAACATCTCGAAACCAACCCGGTCAGCCTCTTGCTCAGCCTGCCGTGAAAATCCCAACTGACGATCCACGGCTGCCGCTTGTCCGAAGGCGGCCGCCCCCATCGCCAGATCACCGCTGCCCGCCAAGGCACCCAGCAAGGCACCGGCCAGAGCAGCAATCAACAAGTGATTGCTTTGGGCACTTTGCGTAATACCGCGAGCCACGTGACGTTGCGCCACGTGGGCAATTTCGTGAGCCAGCACCGAGGCCAGCTCGGACTCAGACTGTGAAGCCGTAAACAGACCGCTATGAATACCAATATAGCCACCGGGCAAGGCGAAGGCATTGATACTGCTATCGCGCAGGACAAACACCGTCACAGGCTGCGCCATGGCCGGGCCATACTGAGCCAGCCTGCGGCCCATATCCGTCAGATACTGATTGATATCCGGGTCCGACACATATTCGGGCGAGCGCCTGCCCTGCTCCATAATGGCATTGCCCAAAGTCCGCTCCAAAGCCGGAGACAGCTCGGCACCCGAAGCGGCTCCCATTGAAGGAATGCCCACAGGCTGCGCCTGTGCAGGTATCACTGAACTGAACGTCAGCGACAGTGCCAGACATAGAGAAAGCGCGGAACGGGCGGGTTTAAACTGCATGGATACTCCCGACAAAATCAATTGGCCCTGACCATCATAGCGTTTGTCTGCCTGCGAGATTCTGGCAAACGGTGACGCGCTGACAGGCGCATCAAGGTGCCCAAGGCATACAAAAGGCCAAACACTTCTACCAGACCGGCCAGCACCCACATGATCAGGCCTCCCATGACCTGATCATCCAGAGCATCCATGCCCGCAATGGCACGACCACATAAATCAAAAATTGGATAGAGATCGTATTCGGTAAAGGTGATGATGGCACCCACAATCATTTGCGGCACCATCGTAATAACCGGCGAAAGTATACGCCCACCCACCGACAGCCGGGCCGGTGGCGAAGGCCGGCGATCCAGGATCAGGTTCCAATACATGATCCCGCTGATCACCACAGACCAGTTCATCAAACGGTACAAACGCCAGTCCAGCATGGAATAGAACTGCACCGTAGGCAGCATCCAGATCAGGACCAGGAAAACAAACAGGAAAGCGACCAGTATCGGGTTGGTCAGGACAGCCTGGACACGCCGGCCACTGGGTCGACGCAACCAGTGCGCCAGAGCCCGTCGCCAGCTTGAAGGCAAGCCAGCGCGCAAGGTTTGACCAGGATAGGCACCCATCAGAAACAAGGGCCCCAGATGATGCAAGATCAGATGCTGGGCCCGATGAATGAAGAACATGCGCTCGGCGTAATAGTCCAGGCGCGTGTGCAAAGAAAGGTAGAGGAGAATCAGGCCAATCCAGAAAAAGGACTGGCGCAAAAGATTGGGGCGGTGTACTTGCCGCCCCCGGACGTACAAAGTGATGACCAGCAAGAAGGTCAAAAGCAGAACAGGAGAAAACTCCCAAGGTGTCAGCCAGTCGAGCAAGGACATAGCAGCGCCATCCGCAAATCCAGTTGCGGTTTAGTTTATAGCAATACGCTCCCGGCCTGCCCACTTCACATTCAACACACCGGGATAATCCCGAATCAACCGGGCACGCTGCATCAGCTCTGCTCGCAGTTCAGGCGGGCAGGTCAAGGTCACGCACGCGGTATCGTGCGTATCGGAATGGTCCACCTGCACATTGGCCACGCGGATACCCGCCGTGTTCAGGTCCGAGTAAATACGACGCCGGATCTGGGCCAGATCGCCACGAGGGCAGACAACCGTCAAACGGGAGACGGACAAAGGGGCACGGGCACGCAGGGCAGAGGCCTGGATGCCGGCACGGCGCAAAAAGAGATCAAAAATACGCATACATTCCCCCTATTGCACATTAACGTTGCAACACATCAGGATTCAGAAAGCGCAAGGCTTTCAGAGAATGAAATGGCGGGGAAGTTAAGGCAGCAAGAACAACTGCCTGAGATACCACGCCCTGAAATTTCCAGGACGCGGCAAGCTGTGAAGGAATCAGCGGGCCTGAACGCGCCTGGACATAGATAGGTCGAACATAGATCGACTAGCACTGTCGCCGGGGTCGGGATTCACCACACAGCTCCTATAAAACTAAAGAACCCGTAGTGTAACGTGCGCAGCCCCCTTCCACAAGGCAGCCCCCTAGAAAAACCTTTACTTTACAAGGCACTTGATGTGTTTAATACACAGACAAATCCAGCCAGCCCATATAGCGATAAAAGGCCATGATGATGTGCACCAGCCAGAACAGGCTGATATTGGCAAAGGCAACTGCAGCCACCACCGCCGTCAGGACACTGGGCCAGCCATGCTGGTTATGTTGATCGCTTTGCCGGTTGTAGAGCGCGTCAAATTTTTCGGGGCTACGCAGAGCCAGAATGACGGCCTCGATAATCCCGGCACTGACTGGCAAGATCAACAAATTGGGAAATAGCGAATCCAGCCCCTGCTCAAACACCAGCGTTCCCAGAACGGCCAAACTGGTAAACGCCAACGGGACATACCAAAAACGCCGGCCCAAATAACGGTGCTGTGCGCCCACCACGCCTAATAAAAGAGACAGCCACGCGGCGGTGACTTTATGGCGAAAAGGTTTGGTCTGTACAAATGACAAAGTCTGCTGAGACATGCAAGGCATCCAATCCGGGCTCGTGCTGCCAGCCATTGAGCACAGCTGTCAATTGCTTAACGCCAATTTGACAGCCACCTTCCCGTACAATACCTGAATTACTTCCTTGCCGTCATGAGGTCCCCCATGAATGCCACCGACTACGACATCGCCATTTGTGGCGCCGGTCCCGTAGGCGCATCTTTGGCGCTAATGCTGGCTGCCCAGCACCCAAGCCCGTCACGCATCGCCGTCCTGGGGAAAAACTTCAATCTGGCCAGCACCGAACATGCTCAAGGCGATCCGCGCACCCTGGCCCTGAATCACGGCAGCCGTCGCTTGATTCTGAATCAGCTCAAAGCCTGGCCCGAGCGCGCCGCCCTGATGCGCACCGTGCATGTATCCCAAAAGGGGCGTCTGGGCCGTTGCCTGATTCAGGCCGATGAACTGGGCGTCCCCGATCTGGGCGCGGTGGTGCATTACGATGATTTGCTCTGGGCCTTGCATGCCCGGTTGCGCGACAGCGGCGTCACCCTGCTGCCTGCCCAGCAAGCCCGTACCCATTCCGCCCCCAAACAAATTCTGGTCGACCACGATGCCGGTCAGGCCACGGCCTTGATTGCCGTGCAGTGTGACGGCGTCCGTCCCAGCGGCGTACGACGCGATTACGGCCAACACGCCCTGTTGACGACAGTACGCGCCAGCCAGCCTCAAACCGGCTGGGCATACGAGCGCTTTACCGAACATGGCCCCTTTGCAGCCCTGCCCCACCCTGACGCTCCGGACCTATACGCGATCGTCTGGTGCAATAGCCCGGAGCGCAGCCAATCCTTGGCCGAACTGCCTGTCGACGCGTTTCAGACCGCCATGCTGCAGGCCTTTGGGGAGCGCCTGGGGCATCTGGAGCTGGTCTCCAAGCGCCACATCTTTCCGCTCGCCTTCCATGCTGGCCCCAGCCGCTTGTCCGAGCGCCTGCTGGCTGTAGGCAATGCCGCCCAGACCTTGCACCCGGTTGCCGGTCAGGGTCTGAACCTGGGCCTGCGCGATGTCGCACAATTGTCACAGTGTCTGGCCGCCTGGCAAGCCGATTGCAGCCAGAACCCCGATCCCTTTTTGGCACGCTATGCCCGTCTGCGTCGTCCGGATCGCTGGTTAACTGCTGCCATCACCGACACTTTGCCACGTCTGTTTGCCACCAAAAACCCCTTGATCCAGCACGCTTGTGGTCTAGGACTGTTGGCGATGGACACCCTGCCTTTCGCTCGTCAGCCCTTTGCCCGACAACTGCTGCAAGGGATGCGCGCCTAGGCCCACCAGCAACAGGGGCCCTAATACGGGGCCTGTCCTTTTCTTCTTGTAAGTCCTTGCCCACGAAGCCGTGTCGCAGGGTTAAAATCTTCCCCATGCGTATCGGCCCCTGGACCCTTCCCAACCCTATTTTCATTGCCCCCATGGCGGGAGTCACAGACAGACCTTATCGTCGTCTGTGCAAGACACTGGGCGCCGGTTATGCCGTCTCGGAAATGGCCGCCAGCAACAAGCGCTTGTGGGATAGCGTGAAAACAGCACGACGCCTCAATCACGAAGGAGAGGCTGACCCGATCGCTGTACAGATTGCCGGCTCCGACCCTGAAATGATGGCCGAAGCCGCCGTATTCAACATCAGCAAAGGCGCTCGTATCATTGATATCAATATGGGATGCCCGGCCAAAAAAGTCTGTAACGTCGCCTCGGGTTCTGCCCTGTTACGTGACGAGCCACGCATCATTGAAATCCTTGAACACGTTGTCAAGGCATGTACTCCCTACCAGGTTCCGGTTACACTCAAGACCCGCACTGGCTGGGATGCGCAATCGCGCAATGCTGTTCGTATTGCCCGCTTGGCCGAAGATATCGGCATCGCCGCGTTGACCCTGCATGGTCGCACACGCTGCGACTTCTACCAGGGCCACGCCGAATACGACACCATACGCGAAGTCAAGAACAGCCTCTCTATTCCGGTCATCGCCAATGGGGATATCGATAGTCCCGAAAAGGCAAAATTCGTACTAGAGTACACCGGAGCGGATGCCGTCATGATTGGTCGAGCCGCGCAAGGGCGGCCCTGGATCTTCAGGGAAATCCTGCATTACCTCGAACATGGCGAACATCGTGCAGCCCCCACCTTTGGCGAGCTGCGCGATTGCATGATCGAACACCTGCAAGACCACTACGTTTTCTACGGGCAGCACACTGGAGTACGTACTGCCCGCAAGCATATAGGCTGGTATCTGTCGGATATGCCGGACTCCCGACACTGGCTGGATCAGATTAATCGTATCGAAAACTGTGCAGATCAATTAGAAGCCATTACTCACTGGTTTCAAGAATGCGACCTGGACCAGCCCTACCTGCAATAAAAGACAGCTGTGTGGCTCTTTTGTATTTAAGTACTTCGTATACCTTCAGAAAAAAATGTCAACGACCAACCCACTAGAACAGTCCGTACGTGAACGCCTCGAACGCTACTTCGCCGATCTGGGCGAATCCGAGCCACGCGATCTGTTGTCGATGGTCATCTCCTGCGTGGAACGGCCTGTCCTGCAAGTTGCCCTGGAGAAATCCGCGGGCAACCAATCCAAGGCCGCAGAAATGCTGGGTATCACGCGCAGTACCTTGCGCAAAAAACTCAGCGCCCACAATCTGCAACCCTGATTCCTAACTCTCACGTCTCACCTTCCATGAAAATCCAGACAGCTCTTCTCTCTGTCTCCGACAAAACCGGTATTGTCGAATTTGCCCAAGCACTCGCCCAGCGCGGAGTGCGGCTTCTCTCCACTGGCGGCACGGCCAAGCTGCTGGCCCAGGCCGGCCTGACCGTTACCGAAGTGGCCCAGCACACCGGTTCGCCAGAAATTCTGGATGGCCGTGTCAAAACACTGCATCCCAAAATTCACGGTGGCCTGCTGGCCCGTCGCGACAGCGCCGAACACCTGAAGACATTGGAAGAGCACGGCATTGACCGTATCGATCTGCTGGTCGTCAACCTCTACCCATTCCGTGAAACCATTGCCAAGCCGGGTTGCACCTTTGCCGATGCGGTAGAGAACATTGATATTGGCGGCCCCGCCATGTTGCGCGCTGCTGCCAAAAACCACGGTACGCCTGAAGGCGGCGCCTGTGTCGTCATTGACCCTGTCGATTACGAACGCGTACTGGCTGATATGGACGGCCCTGCTGGTCACCCTTCTTACGGCCTGCGTTTGGAACTGGCTGCCAAGGTCTACGCCCATACCGCCGCTTACGACGGTGCCATTGCCGCTTACCTGAGCAGCCTGGCTCAAGCCGAGCCTGCCCAGGACAGCGCCCCCGAATTGAACACCTGGCCCAATGTGCTGACTATTCAGCTCAAACAGGAACAGACGCTGCGCTACGGCGAGAACCCGCACCAAAGCGCTGCTTTCTACACAGACGGCACCATTGGTGAAGGTCTGCTGGGTCGCTACAAGCAATTGCAGGGCAAGGAACTGTCCTACAACAATATTGCTGACGCCGATGCCGCTTGGGAATGTGTACGCAGCTTTGATGCGGGCGCCTGCGTCATCGTCAAGCACGCTAACCCGTGTGGTGTAGCCTTGGGCGAAACCGCCGAAGAATCCTACCGCAAAGCCTTCCAAACAGACCCAACCTCGGCCTTTGGCGGCATTATTGCCTTTAACCGCGAGGTGGACGAAGCGGCGGCCCAAGCGATCAGCAGCCAGTTTGTGGAAGTCCTGCTGGCACCTTCCTACACTCAAGGTGCACTGGACGTGTTTGCCGCGAAAAAGAACGTGCGCGTACTGAGCATTCAGCCCGGTCAGGCTCACAACGCTTTTGACGTCAAACGTGTGGGTGGCGGCTGGTTGGTGCAAACGCCCGATACGTTCCGCGACAACACCGAAGGCTTCAAGGTCGTGACGCAAGTCCAGCCTACCACCCAGCAAATGCAAGACATGCTGTTTGCCTGGAACGTGGCCAAGTACGTGAAATCCAACGCTATTGTGTTCTGCGGTCAAGGCATGACGCTAGGCGTAGGCGCAGGCCAGATGAGCCGTGTGGACTCTGCCCGCATCGCCTCCATCAAGGCTGAAAACGCGGGCTTGACCCTGCAGGGTTCGGCTGTCGCGTCCGACGCGTTCTTCCCCTTCCGCGATGGTCTGGATGTGGTTGCCGAAGCTGGCGCCACCTGCGTGATTCAGCCCGGCGGCAGCGTGCGTGACGACGAAGTTATTGCCGCCGCGAACGAGCGTGGTATTGCCATGGTCTTGACCGGCACACGCCACTTCCGTCACTAATATGCGAATCCTGGGCATAGACCCTGGCTTGCGTCGCACTGGTTTCGGAGTGATCGACGCCCAGGGGCCCAGCTTGCGCTATGTGGCCAGCGGGACCATCGTGGTCCCGCCCGATCTGCCTCTGGCAGAGCGGCTCAAGCTGATTTTGACTCACATCACGGAAGTGATTGAGCAAAGCAAGCCCGATACCTCTGCCATTGAAAAAGTCTTTGTAAACAGCAACCCTGCCTCTACCCTTTTGCTGGGGCAAGCACGGGGCGCCGCCTTGTGTGCACTGGCGGTAGGTGGGCTGGATGTCCATGAATACACGGCTTTGCAGATCAAGAAAACCGTCACCGGCAGCGGCCACGCTGCCAAAGAACAAATCCAACTGATGGTCCAACGGCTCTTGCAGTTGAACGGCCTGCCTGCGCCGGACTCGGCCGATGCCCTGGCCTGCGCCATCAGCCATGCCCATCACAGCAGTGTGGTGGGTGGTCTGCAAAAAAGCGGAGCTCTCACAAGCGGGCCGCGCCGTCGCATTCGCGCTGGCCGGATCTTGGGTTAACTATCCAGAAGGAACATCATGATAGGTCGCATCCGGGGTACCTTGATCGAAAAACAACCGCCTACCATCTGCGTGGATGTAGGGGGGGTCGGTTATGAAATCGATGTACCCATGAGTACGCTCTACCAAATGCCGGAGCTGGGGGCGCAGGTCAATCTGTTCACCCATCTGGCCATTCGTGAAGATGCTCACGTGCTGTTTGGCTTTTCCAGCCTGAACGAGCGCAGCACCTTCAAGGCACTGATCAAAGTCACCGGTATTGGTGCCCGCACAGCCCTGTCCTTGCTTTCAGGCATGAATGCTGAAGAACTGGCCGATGCTATTACCCGCCAGGAGACTTCCCGTCTGGTGAAGATTCCAGGCATAGGCAAGAAAACAGCCGAGCGTCTTTTGCTGGAACTGCGTGGCAAGCTGGGTGCAGACCTGGGTGGCGGTGGCGCCGTCAGCGCCGTTCCCAATAGCCGTGATGATGTGCTGCACGCCTTGGAGGCATTGGGCTACTCCAACAAGGAAGCCAGTATTGCTGTCAAAGCACTACCTGATGATATTGATGTGTCGGAAGGGATCAAGCAGGCCTTGAAGTCGCTGTCACGCGCGTGACAAAAAACTGCCATGAATAAGAAACCGGGCCGTTCATCTGAACGGCCCGGTTTTTAATATCTATCCATGTGGCAGCGTATCCGCCGTGACTCTTATTGATGCGATGATGTACTGGCTAATTGCCCTATTGGCTTACTGCGGTTTGCTCGTTTGCAACTCCAGTTTGATCCGCTTTCTGAACCATCGGCAAGATAAATGCTTACGTATGCAAATCACTGACCTCATCAAGCCAGCAGCCGACCCAAGGCGGAGACATCCACATTACCACCACTGATCAGCACACCAACCTTACGGCCTTGCAAATCCCCCTGACGCATTGCCGCTGCGGCACCCAGACACCCTGTAGGCTCCACCACCATCTTCATGCGCTCTGCAAAGAAACGCATGGCCTGAACCAGCTCGGTATCCGGCACCGTCAAAATATCCGTCACCATGCTGCGAATCAGCTCGAACGTCATGGGGGCCAGCGCTTGGGTCAGCGCCCCATCAGCAATCGATGCAGGCGGTGCAATCTTGACGATCGTCCCACTACGCAAAGACTGCTGCGCATCATCGCCCGCCTGTGGCTCTACCCCAAAAACTTCACAAGCCGGTGCCATGGCCTTGGCGGCCAGCAAGCAGCCCGACAGCAAACCGCCCCCACCTAAGGGAACATAAAATTGCTGCAAATCGGGCACTTCCTGGAACAGTTCCAATGCCGCTGTGCCTTGCCCAGAAATCACATCAGGATGCGCAAAAGGCGGGATCAAAGTCAGTCCCTCGCGCTCCACCAAGTCCTGGGCAATCTGGGCACGGTCTTGGGTCAGGCGATCGTACTCAATCACTTTGGCCCCGTAACCGCGCGTCGCAGCAAGCTTAAGAACCGGCGCATCCGAATTCATGATGATGGTGGCCGGTATACCCAAGAGCTTGGCTGATAAGGCCACGGCCTGAGCATGGTTACCCGAAGAAAATGCCACGACACCGGTTTTTTTCTGTTCATCCGTCAAACGCGCCAGTGCATTGAAACCACCTCGGAACTTGAAAGCACCAATACGCTGAAAGTTCTCGCATTTGAAGTAGACTTCGCCATTCAGGCGCTCGTTCAATGTAGTGGAAGTCAGGACCGGGGTGCGGTGTGCCACGGGCGCCAAGCGTTCTGCGGCAGCCACAACATCAGCAAAATCAGGTAATTCCAGGGACATGGCTAAAATCTCGTTTGAAAATTCCAACCCACATTATGCGGGATGCCAAGCGAAGCAGCCTAGACCCGTCGGCACAAAACGATCCTCCCTGTAGCAGAGCGACGATTTGCATAAGCACTCTGTGCACGCTGCCACGAGCCTCAGTACTCAGGCGGCTAGCGCTTGGTGTACCATACTGTATATTCAATCAGCGTAGTCATCATGGCCATACACTCCGATTCGCTCTCCAGCCTGCCTTCTGAACAGCGCATCATTACGCCCAAACCCTTGTCGCCCAACGAAGAGTCCATCGAGCGCGCCTTACGGCCCAAGATGCTGGAGGACTATGTCGGGCAAGCTCGTGCGCGTGAACAGCTAGAAATTTTCATCGCTGCTGCTCGACAACGTCAGGAGGCCTTGGACCACGTTTTGCTGTTTGGCCCGCCCGGTCTGGGTAAAACCACTCTGGCTCACATCATTGCCCATGAAATGGGCGTGAATCTACGTCAAACCTCCGGCCCCGTGCTGGAGCGCCCCGGTGATCTGGCCGCTCTGCTGACGAATCTGGAACCCAACGACGTCCTGTTTATTGACGAAATCCACCGTCTCTCCCCCGTTGTCGAAGAAATTCTGTACCCGGCCCTGGAAGACTTCCAGATTGATATTTTGATTGGTGAAGGCCCGGCCGCCCGCAGCGTCAAATTGGATTTGCAGCCCTTTACCCTGGTCGGCGCGACAACCCGAGCAGGCATGCTGACCAACCCCTTGCGCGACCGTTTTGGCATTGTGTCCCGCCTGGAGTTCTATGACGTCAAAGACTTAACGCACATTGTGGCACGTAGTGCCGGCCTGCTTAATGTCAGCACAACAGACGAGGGCACCTACGAAATTGCCCGCCGCTCACGTGGCACACCGCGTATTGCCAACCGGCTTTTGCGCCGGGTGCGCGACTACGCCGAAGTCAAAACCGGCGGCATCATCCATACCGAATGCGCCCAAGCCGCTCTTTCCATGCTGGAAGTGGACCCACAAGGTCTGGATTTAATGGATAGAAAGTTGTTGGAAGCCATCATCCATAAATTCGACGGTGGTCCAGTAGGAGTAGACAGTCTGGCCGCTGCCATCGGTGAAGAGCGCGACACAATCGAGGACGTGATCGAGCCCTATCTGATCCAGCATGGTTTTTTACAACGCACTCCCAGGGGCCGTATTGCCACCCTGAACACCTGGCGCCACCTGGGGCTCACGCCCCCACGCAATACACAGGGTCAGGACCTGTTCGAGGCAGAATAAGCATTTAGCCCCGGCGGGACCAGGGCCGAAACACCAATAGCAAGGTAATCGCAATCGATACGGCGGCGGCCAACAGCAAGGCCGGCAGCCAGTGCATATACGTGAAGACTAAGGCCAGCGTAGTGCAAAACCCTGCCAGACTCCCCGTCCCCCACAAAGCCGAACGCAAGGTCGCTACCAAGCTGGCAGCACCCAGGGTTTGGTGAATGGTCACAGCCACCACGGTATAGCCAATGGGGAAAGCCATAATCAGTCCCGACAAGCTCGGCCCTAACAAAGAACTGCTGGTGGTCACGATAGCGACCAGAAGTCCGGCCAAGGCTCCTCTGAATATCAGCAAGCCCCAGCCCGCCTTCGCTTTGCTGGTCCCTTTCATGCCGGCCAAACGGAGCGACGCGCGCAAGCTGAACGCAGTGACGGCAATAAACAAGGCTAGCCCCAGCACAGGCTGCACGGGCATGAAGGACAAAAGCAAGGCAGCCACTGCCCAAGCTGCGACCGCACACAGCAAGGTGCGCCAAGGCGACAAGTTGGGAGCGCAAAGAATGATGAGCAGCAAAAACAGTTGCGTCGCACTCAGCGAATACACGGCATAGGTTGCCGCCTGCTGCACATAATCGGCGGGAAACTGTTGGGACAAAAAATAAAAGCCGGGGCCCAGCACCATGGGCAAGCCCGCCAAGGCACCACCGATCAAGGGGCCAAATGCGCCCACAGACCACGAAACCAAGATCACGACCAAAGCGGTCGCGGCCATGCGTGCGGCCAAGGCAGACCACGCCACATCAAGAAAAACAGTTTCCACGGACGTATTTCGCAGTGAGATCAGATATTAAGAGCCGCCCGGCTAAGCGTCATTAAAGACGCAGGAACCGAGCCGCCTCTTTTTTCCCTAGCTCACCACACTCCAGTCCAGAGCCTGACCGGCAGCGAGAGGAATCAATGGCTCACCGGCCATCTCCACAGACTCGGGAATCGTGAATTGACGGCGTTGCAGCGTCATTGTTCCTTCATTGACGGGCAAGCCGTAAAAAGCGGGGCCATTCAAGCTGGCAAAGGCCTCTAGGCGATCCAAACGACCGGCCTTGTCAAAAGCCGACGCGTACAGCTCCATAGCATGCAGCGCGGTGTAACAGCCCGCACAGCCACAGCTTTGTTCTTTGCGGCTACGCGAGTGGGGTGCGCTGTCTGTACCCAGGAAAAAACGGTTACTGTCACTGGTTGCGGCGTCTACCAGAGCCTGGCGATGCTTCTCGCGCTTTAAGACTGGCAAACAGTACCAGTGTGGCTGCAAGCCCCCCTGGAACAGGGCATTACGGTTATAGAGCAGGTGATGCGCCGTGATCGTCGCGGCAACCGGGCCCTCGGCCTGGCTCACGTAGGCGGCACCCTCTGCCGTGGTCAAGTGTTCAAACACCACTTTCAGCTCAGGGAAAGCCTTGCGCATGGGAATCATCACACGCTCGATGAATACCGCTTCGCGGTCAAACAAGTCGATGCTGGGGTCCGTAACCTCGCCGTGCATCAGCAAAGGCATGCCCGATTCCTGCATCTGCGCCAGCACCCGGGAACAGTTCTTTAGCAAATCCGTCACACCGGCGTCAGAGTTGGTGGTGGCTCCGGCAGGATAGAGCTTGACGCCATGTACAACCCCACTTTCCTTGGCGCGAACGATTTCCTCAGGCTGAGTATTGTCCGTCAAGTACAAAGTCATCAAAGGCTCAAACTTACCGACGTACTCGGTTTTGGCCAATGCGCTCAGAATGCGCTCGCGGTAGGCCAGAGCCTGTGCGGTTGCCGTAACGGGCGGGGTCAGATTGGGCATGACGATAGCCCGATCAAATTGTGCCGCAGTATGGCCCAAGACCGACTCCAACACAGCACCGTCGCGCAGGTGCAAATGCCAATCATCAGGACGACGAATGACCAGGGTATCCACAGTAGGGCTCATATCTTTACTCAATATCAAACAAAGGCTCCGTGCTTTGAACCGTCAATAAAGCAACAGGTGCCACAATTGCCTGTCAGCAGGCCGAATCCATCATTATGCTACAGCTGCCTGCGCTGCGCATGTCGGCACAGAAGTCCCGAGCCCGAATCAATACTGCGTTGCAGCAGCCTGTAAACACTGGAAAATCTGCTTACAGACCGGCAAAGCTCCTACTCACAAAGGGCTTGGACGTATAAGGAGTATCACGGTATGCTGACAGACAAGTCGTGCCCTAGCGCATAACCCGCCCCTTCAACTCGTTTCTCAGGAGTTCCGTTCATGGCCAGCACTGAAAAAAAACCTGCTACCCGCAAACCCAATGCAGCCTTCATGAAACCACTCACTCCTAGCCCAACACTGGCTGCGGTGATTGGCTCTGGCGCGCTACCGCGCACTGAAGTTACGAAGAAAATCTGGGAATACATCAAGAAACACGATCTTCAGGATCCCAAGAACCGTCGCAACATCAATGCTGACGCCAAACTACGCCCCTTGTTCGGCAAGGATCAGGTCTCCATGTTTGAACTGACCAAACTGGTCAGCGCTCACCTGAAATAAGCGCGGGGTGCTCAGGCACCTTTGGCAGTATCGGGCCGCGTCGCTGAGCTTTCAGCTGCGGCCCTTTTTCATGTGTCATCATCAAGCCTTCGCATCTTCATATCGATGTCAATCTCTACTGCTCCCGATCAAACCCCACGTGTTCTATGCTGGTTGCGCCGCGATCTTCGCCTGCACGACCACGCGGCCTTGCACCACGCCCTGAAAAGCGGTTTGCCTGTGGCCTGTGTGTTTATCTTTGACAGCACAATCCTGGACTCCTTGCCTGCCGACGATGTACGGCTGGCTTTTATACATGACAGTCTGCTGCAGGTGCAGGAGCAACTGCGCCAATATGGCAGTGAACTGATCACGGCTCACGGTGACCCAGTACAGAAAATTCCCGAATTGGCAAACCGCCTGAATGCGAAGGCGGTCTATGCCAATGAAGACTACGAACCTGCGGCCATGGCACGAGATCAGACTGTCAGTCATACCCTGTCTGGCCAAGGCATGGAACTAAAGCTATTCAAGGACCAGGTCATCTTTGCGCGAGATGAAATCCTGACACAGCAAAGACAACCGTATACGGTTTTTACACCTTACAAGCGGAACTGGCTGGCGCGTATTCAATCGGAGGATGCACAAGCCTATGACTGCTCGCAAGGAGAATGGGCCGCCCTGCCAGAGCAAGCCCTACCTGACTTGGAAGAATTAGGCTTTCAGGAAAAATCTCGCGCGAAACTGCTCAGTCCCGCCGGTTGGCAAGGCGCCCAGACATTGCTGGAACAATTTGAGCCCAGAATCCATGCCTATCATGAACGCCGGGACTTTCCAGCCAAACGAGGCGTGTCCTATTTAGCCCCCCATCTGCGCTTTGGAACACTATCCATACGCCAAGCCGTATCTCTGGCTTGGCCCAGCGACTCCAATGGCGCGGCCACCTGGCTGAGCGAACTGATCTGGCGAGAGTTCTACCAGCAGTTCCTATGGCATCACCCAGAAACGGCGACAGAGAGCTTCAAGCCGGCCTACAAGGACCTGCCTTTCCCTAATCGCGAAGACTGGTTTCAGGCCTGGAAAGACGGCCAGACCGGCTATCCAATTGTTGATGCCGCCATGCGTCAATTGAACCAGTCAGGCTATATGCACAACCGGCTGCGCATGATAAGTGCGTCCTTTCTGGTAAAAGACTTGCTGATAGACTGGCGATGGGGGGAGCAATATTTTGCCCAGAAGCTGCTTGATTACGATATGGCTTCTAACGTGGGGGGCTGGCAATGGGCCGCTTCCACCGGATGCGATGCGCAGCCTTACTTTCGCATCTTCAACCCCATAACCCAATCGCGTAAATTTGATCCAGACGGACAGTTCATACGTCGATATGTGCCCGAACTGGCGTCGCTGGACAAACAAGCTATTCACGCGCCTTGGCAGGCCAAGCAGCTCCCTATCGAATTCAGGTCAGGGAAAGACTACCCGGCCCCCATCGTAGACCATGACACACAACGGCATCTTGCTTTGGCCTTATTCAAGCAAGCAGGAGAGCAAGAACAAGCGGATTGAAATACCTTAAGGATAGTTATGTCAGATAGCTTCAAGCGACCTTCTCCGATCAGTACTTCCGTATTACTACAAAACCTGCAAGCCGCTCATCCCCAAGCACAAGTGGCCGTTCTGGACTTCAGCGCAGACCATGCCGAAATCAGCTTGGCTCATCAAGGCGCCCCTGTACATACGGAGCACTTCCCGGAACTTAGCGCAGTCCAGCTGTTGGCCAATTGTTTTTCAGACTCAAGCTCACGCCAGGCGCAGTTGGAGCATGCCATTGAAGTCGTCGAAGACGCCATCATGCCGGCCAGTCTGGATCTACGCCAGTTCACGGTATTTGCCACGGCTGAATATGCAGAAGAACTACATGCTTGGCTCCATACAGCTCAAGGCAATGAACAGCACATCATCAACCGGGACATGATCGACGATCTGTTCACCCTTTATGCCGCCGCCAGCCAAGGGGCCGTCAGTCTGAAAATGATCAACGCTAGCTCTTTGGAAAATATCCATCAGCTAGTCAACAATCAAAACCTGGGTATATACCTGCTACTGCTGCGTGAATGCATGCACCATATGCATATCGAGCAGGTTCACTTGCTGGCGCCCTGAGGCTTGCCCTTTGGGGTTTTTAGAGGTGAAGAGAAACCCTGCCATGCAGGAAAACACCCAACATAAAACCAGGCATCCTTCAGTACAAGCATTCAAGCAGCAAGCATCCTGGCTTGCAGTGGCCTAAGCTCCTGAAACCAGGGCAAAACGTCTTGTATTTTTTTGCCCCCCTGACATAGGGCGCAGAGAAGAGAAGCTGCCAACCGTCACGATGAGGCTGAGTCAACACGCATAAGCAAAGAGCCCCGCAAGCAAAAGGCCCAAGACTAATCGTACCCAGAATGGAGCAAAACGAGATCACATAAAAAAAGGTGCTCATCAGAGCACCTTTTAAAATACTTCTTTCTGGTCTGGCCCAGAACTCTTCTGATACTGGATCGGCCTAGTAATCGTGGCCCAGCGCCTGACCACCAGCCAAAGCCAACCAGCCTTTGATCAAGCGATGAACGATCCAAACCAAGGCCACCAGCGCGGTTACCCAACCAATGAAGATGGTCGTTAGCAAAGCGCTCAGCACCACCCACAACAGACCCCACCAGAAAGTCTTGATAACCCAGTCCAGGTGACTGGCATAAATGGTGCCCGACGCATCACCGCGTTTGACGTAGGCCAGGATCACGGCTGCCACAGCCGCAGCACCGAAGATACCTGCACTGATCATAGCCAAAGAAAACAAGCCATAGCAGATGTGCGTGATCTTGCGCAGCGACAAGCCTGGTTCAAGCTCGGGGCTAATGGGCTGATTCATTCGGTTCTCCTGAAACAAGCATTAACAATAACGATACCGAACCATTTTACCCATACTTTGGGCATTAACCGTATGACAGTGGCAGAGCTACCACCATATGAATAGAAGAATTAGCGGCCTGAAGATAAATCCTATATCCCGAAGAAGTACACACCCCACATACTCAATAGACACGGTAGGCAGCAGCCGAATAGAAAGAAGGGGAATCGGTAACCAAAACGGGCTGATGGTGATGCAGGTGTGCAGAGCTATCAACAACAAACACCCCACGCAGCCAGAGTTAGGCAAGCACCATGACGATAGAAGCGACAACGGGTAAGCGAACAGAGGAAGGAAGGTAAGTTAAGAAGCGCCCGGAATAAGCTTTTACGGGTGGGATGGAGAGGTGTTGTAGAAGAAGAATGGGGAAGATCCAGCGTCCCCCCAGCCGATAGGCCATCAGCTCGATCAAACCAAAGGCTTTCTTGGCTCACTGGATGCCAATCCACGTAACTACCCGAGGCAAGCCGAGAAGAAGGGGCGGACAACAGCCGTACAGAAGAAGGAAGGAAGGTGAGGCTGAAGGCTCCGACCTGTATTAGCAGCACCGGATGCTACGCGGGGGAGCTACCCGAGGGGCAAGCCGAAGCAGACACGAGTAAGCCGTACAGAAGAAGAAGAAGAAGAAGAAGAAGGGAGACAAGGTGCCCAGAACGGGCCAGGAGGAAGGAAGGGACGTCCGAACGAGATGATCGCAGGGATCCGGTCCTTATGCCACCAGAACACAGCTGGGCAGCCGTGTGTACGCGTGGCGCGCATAAAAAACAAAACCCCCGCAAGGGATACTTGCGGGGGTTTTGAGCAATAAGAGCTTGACGATGACCTACTTTCACAGACGTCCGTCCACTATCATCGGCGCAAAGGCGTTTCACAATCCTGTTCGGGATGGGAAGGTGTGGGACCACCTTGCTATGGTCGTCAAGCGTAACTGGTTGCCAGGCCGTCTCTACAGGGACGTCCCAGCCAATTGGAAGAAGCACACTGCTAGCGATCAGTACGGATCAGCTAGCAGCGGTTACGAAGGTGTCGAGCGCGGGTTGCGCTGCACTTCAATATTACGTTCTGTGGTCAACAACTTAACTCACTACAACCTCAAGGGTTATAGGATCAAGCCACACGGGCAATTAGTACTGGTTAGCTACATGCATTACTGCACTTCCACACCCAGCCTATCAACGTCCTGGTCTCGGACGACCCTACAGGGAGGTCAAGCCTCCGGGATATCTAATCTTCAGACGAGTTTCCCGCTTAGATGCCTTCAGCGGTTATCTCTTCCGTACGTAGCTACTCGGCAATGCCATTGGCATGACAACCGATACACCAGTGGTACGTCCACTCCGGTCCTCTCGTACTAGGAGCAGGCTCCGTCAAATATCCAACGCCCACGGCAGATAGGGACCAAACTGTCTCACGACGTTTTAAACCCAGCTCACGTACCTCTTTAAATGGCGAACAGCCATACCCTTGGGACCGGCTACAGCCCCAGGATGAGATGAGCCGACATCGAGGTGCCAAACACCGCCGTCGATATGAACTCTTGGGCGGTATCAGCCTGTTATCCCCAGAGTACCTTTTATCCGTTGAGCGATGGCCCTTCCATACAGAACCACCGGATCACTATGTCCTACTTTCGTACCTGTTCGACTTGTCAGTCTCACAGTCAAGCACGCTTATGCCATTGCACTATCAAGACGATTTCCGACCGTCTCTAGCGTACCTTCGAACTCCTCCGTTACACTTTAGGAGGAGACCGCCCCAGTCAAACTGCCCACCATGCACGGTCCCCGATCCCGATAAGGGACCTAGGTTAGAACCGCAAACAGACCAGGGTGGTATTTCAAGGATGACTCCACGCGATCTGGCGACCACGCTTCAACGTCTCCCACCTATCCTACACAGGCCGGTTCACAATCCAATGCAAAGCTACAGTAAAGGTTCATGGGGTCTTTCCGTCTAGCCGCGGGGAGATTGCATCATCACAACCATGTCAACTTCGCTGAGTCTCAGGAGGAGACAGTGTGGCCATCGTTACGCCATTCGTGCAGGTCGGAACTTACCCGACAAGGAATTTCGCTACCTTAGGACCGTTATAGTTACGGCCGCCGTTTACCGGGGCTTCGATCAAGAGCTTGCACCCCATCACTTAACCTTCCGGCACCGGGCAGGCGTCACACCCTATACGTCCACTTTCGTGTTTGCAGAGTGCTGTGTTTTTAGTAAACAGTCGCAGCCACCGATTCACTGCGGCCTCTTCATGCTTTGTGCGCAGGCACATCACACTAATGAGGCATACCTTCTCCCGAAGTTACGGTATTAATTTGCCGAGTTCCTTCTCCTGAGTTCTCTCAAGCGCCTTGGAATATTCATCCCGTCCACCTGTGTCGGTTTGCGGTACGGTCTCGTAGAGCTGAAGCTTAGAGGCTTTTCTTGGAACTGCTTCCAGTTAGTTTAGAGCCGAAGCTCTATTCAGTCACACCCTTGAATTACGCACCCGGATTTGCCTAAGTGCCTTCTATGATGCGCCAACGGGGACATCCAACACCCCGATAACATTCTGCAATCCGTCCCCCCATCGCACTCTACGACGGTGCGGGAATATTAACCCGCTTCCCATCAGCTACGCATCTCTGCCTCGCCTTAGGGGCCGACTCACCCTGCGCCGATGAACGTTGCGCAGGAAACCTTGGACTTACGGCGAGGGGGCTTTTCACCCCCTTTATCGCTACTCATGTCAGCATTCTCACTTCCGATACCTCCAGCATTCCTCACGGAACACCTTCACAGGCTTACGGAACGCTCTCCTACCATGTGTACTAAAAGTACACATCCGCAGCTTCGGTCTATGGCTTAGCCCCGTTACATCTTCCGCGCAGGACGACTCGATCAGTGAGCTATTACGCTTTCTTTAAAGGATGGCTGCTTCTAAGCCAACCTCCTGACTGTCTATGCCTTCCCACTTCGTTTCCCACTTAGCCATAGTTAGGGACCTTAGCTGGCGGTCTGGGTTGTTTCCCTCTTGAGTCCGGACGTTAGCACCCGGTGCTCTGTCTCCCGTACTGTACTTGCCGGTATTCGGAGTTTGCCATGGTTTGGTAAGTCGCTGTGACCCCCTAGCCATAACAGTGCTCTACCCCCGGCAGTAATATACGAGGCACTACCTAAATAGTTTTCGGAGAGAACCAGCTATCTCCAGGCTTGTTTAGCCTTTCACTCCGATCCACAGCTCATCCCCTAATTTTTCAACATTAGTGGGTTCGGTCCTCCAGCACGTGTTACCGTGCCTTCAACCTGGCCATGGATAGATCGCCTGGTTTCGGGTCTACACCCAGCGACTGAATCGCCCTATTCGGACTCGCTTTCGCTACGCCTCCCCTATTCGGTTAAGCTTGCCACTGAATGTAAGTCGCTGACCCATTATACAAAAGGTACGCAGTCACACCACGAGGGTGCTCCTACTGTTTGTATGCATACGATTTCAGGATCTATTTCACTCCCCTTCCGGGGTTCTTTTCGCCTTTCCCTCACGGTACTGGTTCACTATCGGTCGATCACGAGTATTTAGCCTTGGAGGATGGTCCCCCCATATTCAGACAGGATTTCACGTGTCCCGCCCTACTTGTTCGATGCTTAGTTCCACGTACTGAATTTCGCCTACAGGGCTATCACCTGCTACGGCTGGACTTTCCATTCCATTCGACTATTCACTACGCTAAAACATCCAGGCTGGTCCGGTTTCGCTCGCCACTACTTCCGGAATCTCGGTTGATTTCTTTTCCTCGAG